>NZ_RKST01000001.1 GCF_003934165.1 Borborobacter arsenicus
CGGAAATCGCCGAAATACTTCGTGATCGCTGCCGTCAGCGACGTCTTGCCATGGTCAACGTGACCAATCGTGCCAATGTTCACATGCGGCTTGGTGCGCTCGAATTTACTCTTGGCCATGTGAGGTCTCCATTCCTAGAAGCCGATTAAGGCGACAAATTAAGGTGCGGTCGTAGGTTCTTGGAACTACGCGAATTTCTTCTGAACTTCTGCCGCCACTGCGGTCGGCACCGGATCATAGTGGTCGAACTGCATCGTGTACTGGGCGCGGCCCTGTGACATCGAGCGCAGCGTATCGACATATTTGAACATGTTGGCGAGCGGCACCATTGCGTTGATGACAACAGCCACCCCGCGCGCCTCCTGGCCCTGAATCTGGCCACGGCGGCTCGTCAGGTCACCGATGACGTTGCCGACATAGTCTTCCGGCGTCACCACCTCGACCTTCATGATCGGCTCGAGCAACTGAACGCCAAGCTTGGGTGCAGCCTCGCGGAAGCACGCCCGGCCGGCGATTTCGAAGGCGAGGACCGAGGAGTCGACATCGTGGAAGGCACCGTCAATGAGCGTTGCCTTGACACCGATCATCGGGAAGCCGGCGAAAGGCCCAGCCGACAAGACGCTGGTGATGCCCTTTTCCACGCCCGGAATGTATTCCTTCGGAACGGCACCGCCGACAATCTTCGACTCGAACTGGAAGTCGTCGCCCTCGGCATCCGGCTCGAAGATGATCTTGACGCGCGCAAACTGGCCGGTACCGCCGGTCTGCTTCTTATGGGTGTAGTCCTGCTCATGGGTGCGCGTGATGGTTTCACGATAAGCCACCTGCGGCGCACCGACATTGGCTTCCACCTTGAATTCACGGCGCATGCGGTCGACCAGAATGTCGAGATGAAGTTCGCCCATGCCGGCGATGATGGTCTGACCCGACTCTTCGTCGGTCTTGACGCGGAACGAAGGATCTTCAGCAGCCAGACGGTTGAGCGCCAGGCCCATCTTCTCCTGGTCGTTCTTGGTCTTCGGCTCGATGGCGATCTGGATGACCGGCTCGGGGAATTCCATACGCTCCAAAATCACCGGCTTCAGCGGATCGCAAAGCGTGTCGCCAGTGGTGGTGTCCTTCAGGCCGGCAAGAGCAACGATGTCGCCAGCGAAGGCTTCTTCGATGTCGGCGCGCGAGTTCGCATGCATCTGCAGCATGCGGCCGATGCGCTCCTTCTTGTTCTTGACCGTGTTGTCGAGCGACATGCCCTTGGTGACCTTGCCCGAATAAATGCGGCAGAAGGTCAGCGAGCCCACGAACGGATCATTCATGATCTTGAATGCCAGCATCGACAGCGGCTCGTCATCGGTCGAATGACGAAGAACTTCAGCCTCCGTCTTCGGGTCGATGCCCTTGATGGCTGGGATTTCATCCGGCGCCGGCAGGTAGTCTACGACGGCGTCGAGCAGCGGCTGCACGCCCTTGTTCTTGAACGCCGTGCCACAGAGAACCGGATGGAACTTGACCTCGATGGTGCCCTTGCGGATCAACTCGCGCAGCTCATCATTGGTCGGCATCTTGCCTTCCAGGTAATTTTCAAGCGCCGTCTCGTCCATTTCGACAGCGGTTTCGATCATCTTCTCGCGATATTCTTCCGCGCGAGCCTTCAGATCGTCCGGAATCTCGATGACATCCCAGTCGGCACCGAGATGCTCCTCGTGCCAGACAAGACCCTTCATCTCGATGAGGTCGACAACGCCCTTGAACTCGCTCTCAGCGCCGATCGGCAGCTGCAGAGCAATAGGAACCGCACCGAGGCGTGATTTGATCATGTCGAGGCAGCGATAGAAGTCGGCCCCGATCTTGTCCATCTTGTTACAGAAGATCATGCGCGGGACATGATACTTCTCGGCCTGACGCCAGACGGTCTCGGTCTGCGGCTCCACGCCGGCATTCGAATCCAGCAGCGTGATCGCACCATCGAGAACGCGCAGCGAGCGCTCGACTTCGATGGTAAAGTCGACGTGACCCGGCGTGTCGATGATGTTGTAGCGATACTGCTTGCCGTTGCGGCCCTTCCAAGAAGTCGTGGTCGCAGCGGACGTGATGGTGATGCCGCGCTCCTGCTCCTGCTCCATCCAGTCCATGGTCGAGGCGCCATCATGCGTCTCGCCCATCTTATGGTTCTTACCGGTGTAGTAAAGGATGCGTTCCGTAGTCGTCGTCTTGCCGGCGTCGATATGCGCCATGATGCCGAAGTTACGGTATTCGTGGATATGGAATTCGCGGGCCATGGGAGGGTGCCTCTAACTCTAGTTCGCGCTTTACCAGCGATAATGCGCGAAGGCGCGGTTGGCTTCCGCCATCTTGTGGGTGTCTTCACGCTTCTTGACGGCAGTGCCACGATTATTGGCGGCGTCCATCAGTTCGCCAGACAGACGGTCAACCATCGTCGTTTCGTTGCGGTTGCGCGCAGCCGTGATCAGCCAGCGAATGGCCAGAGCCTGCCGGCGCTCCGGACGAACATCGACCGGCACCTGATAGGTAGCACCACCGACGCGACGCGAACGCACTTCGACATGCGGCGCGACATTGTCCAGCGCCTGATGGAAGACCGTCACCGGCTCCTGCTTGGTCTTGGACTGCACCTGATCGAGCGCGCCATAGACAATCGTCTCGGCAACCGACTTCTTGCCGTCATACATGACTGCGTTCATGAATTTCGTGATAACCAGATCGCCGAACTTCGGATCCGGGTTGATTTCACGCTTATCTGCACTGTGACGTCGGGACATGGTTTTCGTCTCTCAACTTCGAGGTTCGGCGCAACAATCAGGCACCGGAACCGAAAAACTTACTTCGGACGCTTGGCGCCATATTTGGAACGGCGCTGCTTGCGGTTCTTGACGCCCTGCGTGTCGAGCACGCCGCGGATGATGTGGTAGCGCACGCCGGGAAGATCCTTGACGCGGCCGCCGCGGATCATGACGACCGAGTGCTCCTGAAGGTTATGACCTTCGCCAGGAATATAGCCGATCACCTCGAAGCCATTGGTCAGACGGATCTTCGCGACCTTGCGGAGCGCGGAGTTCGGCTTCTTCGGCGTCGTCGTGTAAACGCGCGTGCAGACGCCCCGCTTCTGCGGATTGGCCTGCATGGCCGGAACCTTATTGCGCTTCACCGGCGCAATGCGCGGCTTGCGGATCAACTGGTTGACGGTAGGCATTAAACCCTCTTGTCCAAATAATTCCGTGTCTCGAGCCCATTCACGGGCGGCTTCAAGCGGCGTTTCCATACGCAAATTCGGGCCACAAGCCGCATCTCGCGGTGAGCCCGAACAAAAAGCAGAGGAAGCGGAACTCCGCCTCATGCACGCCGGAAATGTGTATTCGCTCGTAAAACGAACCTTGTTTGAGGCAAACTCCAGAGCGCGACGCTGCCGGAAAGCCAAACCTCACATCGGTTCAGACGAGGCGGGTCATACTCGCAAGACCCGAAACCGTCAAGCCTGCAACACAGATTATCTTAACAAAACCGGCGTTTGACGGTACGTGTGCGGCGCAGCGCAATTATATTGCGTTGTTTTGCAAATGCGAAATCAAAAATGACGCAGCCGAACGGCTTCCCTCCGCTCTCCAGGGGCCAATTCGCCCGATCTGGTCAGGCCGGTGAGCGAATCTAAGGGCAGTGGACGGAATCACCTTATAGACACCGGCCGACTTTAGATTACTTGACGCAAGGCAAGCCCGCGCGTTAGGCCGTGCGTCACCACAGCCTGGCCACAGGCACTCAAGAAGGTCTTCGTAACATGGAAATTTTCACCGCCGCCGGATTTGCGGCGTTGCTGCAGGTCATTGCAATCGATCTCGTGCTTGCCGGTGACAATGCCATAGTCATCGGCCTGGCTGCGGCCGGCCTGCCTGCCGATCAGCGAAAAAAAGCTATTCTGGTTGGTGTTCTGGCGGCAACAGTCCTGCGTATCATCTTTGCGATGCTTACCGTCCAGCTCTTGCAGGTCCTCGGTCTGTTGCTGGTCGGCGGTATTCTGCTTTTGTGGGTATGCTGGAAAATGTGGCGCGAACTGCGCACTTCGAAAGCCGAACATGAAGCTGCCCATGAAGCCCTATCTGAGATGGACATCAACGCTGACGGTTCCGTTGCCAGCGGCGCCCCGCGCAAGACGTTGAGACAGGCGGCAATCCAGATCGTCGTTGCCGACGTGTCGATGTCGCTGGACAATGTCCTGGCCGTTGCCGGTGCCGCGCGCGACCATCTGACAGTGCTTGTCATCGGGCTGATCCTCTCTATCGCCCTGATGGGTCTGGCCGCCAGCTTCATCGCTAAGCTGCTGCATCGCTATCCTTGGATTGCCTATATCGGCCTGGCCATCATCCTCTATGTCGCACTCGACATGATCTATCGTGGCATGGTGGAAGTGGCGCCCTTCGTAGCTGCGGCTATGTAGCTCTTGCTGGGGCAGCCATGTGCTGCCCCAATGCCCTCCGGCCAATTCGGCCGCAAGGTCCCGCCAAATCAAAAATCGTGCCCGGCAACCCGGCAGCCAGCCCGACATGTTTCCGGCGTTCATCAACCGTGAAACGCAGCTTGCGGACGATGGAGCCAACGGTTTAGTGTCTCGCGCGGGCGAAGCGAATTGAAGCGAGGGCGCAGATGATGGACTGGTTGGATGGCATTGCCGGGCCCGGATATTCGGCAGCAATTTTGTGGACTTTTGCCGCCCTCATTCTCCTGCTTGTCGTCCTGGTCATCATCAAGCTGGTGCGCAGCCTGACATTCGGCACTTTTGTCGCCGGCGGCCGCAACCGCAAGGCGCGTCTGGCGGTGATGGACGCGACTGCAGTCGACAGCAACCGGCGTCTGGTTCTCGTGCGCCGTGACGACATCGAGCACCTGCTGCTGATCGGCGGGGCAAGCGATATCGTGGTAGAGCGCGATATCCGCCTTACCCAGCACCGTCGGCCAGTCCTGTCTGCCAGTGACAGCCATGATGTGCCCACTAGAACTCATGCGCCTGAACAACCGGCACAGAGGCCAGCACCGCCTCTGCGTGCGCCAGCCCCGACACCACGGCCGGCCCCCGCTGCCGTACGCCCTGCCCCTGCATTCGCACCGCGACCGGCGCCTGCGCCAAGGGCAGAGCCTCCGGTCGCGCCTCAAGCGACCCCCGCCCCTGTTCCGCATCGCGGTCCCTCACCGGTCTTGGCGCACACCAACCCGTCCCCGGCCGCGCCTCAGCCAACCGCCGAGCGCGACAAGATTGACGACGAACTGATGAAAGAGCTGGAATTTTCCTTGCGGGAAAGCCCTCAGGCGGCCGCTTCCAAGGCTGCCGAAGGCTCCCTCGATGACGAAATGACCAGGCTGCTCGGCGAGCTTTCCAGCCACAAGAGATAGCCGAACGCGATCAGCAAACAAAACAGGCGGCCGAAGCCGCCCGTTCTTCATTTAAAATGACTATCCGCGCTGTCAGTCGTCGCGATAGACCTTCTCGCGCCGCTCATGGCGTTCCTGCGCTTCGATCGACAGTGTTGCGATCGGACGGGCGTCCAGTCGCTTCAGGGCGATCGGCTCGCCGGTTTCTTCGCAGAAACCGTAAGTTCCCTCGTCGAGCCGCTGGAGTGCCGAATCGATTTTCGAGATCAATTTGCGTTGCCTGTCGCGTGCCCTGAGCTCGATTGCCCGATCTGTTTCGGAGGAAGCCCGGTCTGCGAGGTCCGGATGGTTGGCGTTTTCCTGCTGGAGAATTTCGAGCGTTTCGCGTGCTTCACGCAGGATGTCGCTCTTCCATCTGACGAGCTTCTGACGGAAGTAGGACTTCTGCCGCTCATTCATGAACGGTTCGTCTTCCGTAGGAACATAAGCGGTATCAACGAGTTCGTTCATTTCGACTCACCCCATTTACCCGTTTTTGGGGCCTATATATTCGTCGCTCAACGACCGCACAAGATCAATCGGTTTAAGACTCACGCAATTGTTAGCTGTATCGGCCGACCCGGTTCGCGTTTCGCGGCATGGCGAGTTGCGCAATCGCTGCGCCATGGCTAAACGAGCGTGACGAAATCGGGGGTGCGCATGGCAAGCAGGCTTTTTCTCCTCAGGCACGCAAAAGCCGGCTGGGCGCTGCCCGGGATGCGCGACTTCGATCGGCCGCTCGACCCGTCCGGCATTGCCGACGCCGCCGCCACCGGCATCGCCATGCAGGCCTGCAATTTCGTTCCCGATCTTACGCTTTGTTCCAGCGCCGCCCGGGCGCGGCAAACGCTGGAGGGCATCGCCGCCCATGCCGATACCGGGCGGACAGTGTTCCTCGACAGCCTCTATAGCGAAGATGCGGCCGGTTATCTGAAAATCATCCAGCAGTCTGGTGCCACAGGTTCACTGCTGGTCATCGGCCACAATCCGATGCTGGAAGATCTCGCCATGGCTATCGCAACCGAGGGCGAAAACCATGCGCGGGCCAACCTCCATGCCGGATTCCCGACATCAGGCCTCGCTGTCATCCGGTTTGCAAATCCTCTGGCCACCGCAGCTCTCGGGCAAGGTTTTCTCGAAGCTTTTCTGATACCCGGTGAACTGTAGAGAAATGCCAGCCACTACCGGCTGCCTTGACCTGAAAACTCTTCAGGCGTTTTAAATCCGACTTCCATAACCTATATCGGGAGACTTAACAGGCCGGGGTGTAGCGTTTGGCGTCTCTGACGACTTTCACCGACGAGGCGCGGATTGCGCTGGATGCGCTTTCAGAGCGGGCGACGGGTCTTTTCTCTCCTTCGATCCGTGTCGGCGTCACCGGCCTGTCACGCGCCGGCAAGACGGTGTTCATCTCCGCCTTCGTCCACAATCTTATCCATGGCGGCCGCCTGCCCTTGTTCGAGGCGCAGAAATCGGGCCGCATCGCCCGCGCCTTGCTGGAAGAACAGCCTGACGATGCGGTGCCACGGTTCCAGTATGAGGACCATATCGATGCCCTGGTGAATGCGCGGACATGGCCCGACTCGACTCGCGCCATCTCCGAACTGCGCCTGACCATCGAATATGAGTCGGCTTCCGGCTGGAATCGCATGTTTTCCAGCGGTCGGCTGTCGGTGGATATCGTCGATTATCCCGGCGAATGGCTGCTCGATTTGCCGCTACTTGGCAAAAACTATCGCGAATTCTCGCATGATGCCGTCGAACTCGCGCTGCTGCCGGTCCGTGCCGAGCTTTCGAAAGAATGGAGAAAGCTTGCAGCGGGCGTCGATCCGAACATGGATGCCGACGAGATGACGGCACGGCGGCTGTTCGAAAGCTTTGCCGCTTATCTGAAGGCCTGCAAGCTGGACGAGCGAGCATTGTCAACGCTGCCGCCCGGTCGCTTCCTGATGCCGGGCGACCTGGAGGGTTCGCCCGCCCTCACCTTTGCGCCGCTTCCGGGACTTGGCGATGCTCGCCCGCGCCCCGGCTCGCTGCATGCGATGATGGAGCGCCGCTACGAGGCCTACAAGACGCATGTCGTGAAACCCTTCTTCCGCGAGCACATTGCCCGGCTCGATCGCCAGATCGTGCTGATCGACGCCATGCAGGCACTGAATGCCGGGCCGGGCGCGATCGCAGATCTGGAGCGCGCCGTTACCGAAATCCTCGCCTGCTTTCGCCCCGGACGTGGCAGCCTGCTAACCGACCTGTTCTCACGCCGCATCGATCGCATCCTGGTCGCCGCAACCAAGGCCGATCACCTGCATCATGAGAGCCATGACCGCCTGCAGGCGATTGTGCGGCGCCTGACCGAACGCTCGGCCGCCCGCGCCAACCTGTCTGGCGCTGAAGTCGATGTGCTGGCTATGGCCGCCGTCAGGGCCACTCGCGAAGGCACCGTCAAGCAGGGCCGCGAAACGCTGCCGGTGATCATCGGCACGCCGCTGGAAGGCGAGACGATAGGCGATGAGATATTCGACGGCAAAACCGAAACCGCCATATTTCCCGGCGATTTGCCGGAAAAAGCTGGCTCGGTTTTTCAACAGAACGGCAGCGGATTAAATGACCAGGCCGACCCGGAGATCCGTTTCGTGCGGTTCCGCCCGCCGCACCTTGAGAAAACCGCGGAGGGTGTCACGCTGTCATTGCCTCATATAAGGCTCGATCGCGCGTTGCAGTTCCTGATCGGAGACCGCCTCGCATGACCGCACCGCGCAAGCCTGCTGCTTTTCGCATCGAGCCCGAATCGGAACAGGAACGGGCGCCGACGCCTGCCGCGCCGCGCAAGCCGAGAGCGGTGAAATCCGAAGCCGCCATCGTCACTCCGGCTGAAATCGACGTCTTCGAGGAACCGGACATAAACATAGGCGAGCCGCCGCCGGCGGTCGCACAACGGCGCCGCTCTTGGCTTGGAACAGTTTTCCTCGGTGCGTTCGGCATTCTTGTATCGCTGGCCATTGGCCTGTGGACGGACCAGTTGATCCGCGACCTGTTCCAGCGCGCGCAATGGCTTGGCTGGTTGGCGGCCGGCATGGCTGCCATTGCCGCAATTGCACTAGTGGTCATTCTGTTGCGAGAGATGCTGGCGTTGCGCCGGCTGGCTTCGGTTGAACATCTGCAACAAAAGGCGCTCGACGCCATTGCCCGCGACGACCCCAAAGCCGCCCGCGAAGTGGTGGACGCGCTTTCGGCTTTCGTTTCCGACAAGCCAGAAACGGCGGCCGGACGTCGCTCACTCGATGCCTTGCGTGGCGACATCATCGACGGTGCGAATCTCGTTCGTCTTGCCGAGACAGAGATATTGAGCCCGCTCGACAATCGCGCCAAAACGCTGATTCTTGATGCCGCCAAGCGCGTCTCGCTCGTCACCGCAGTCAGCCCGCGTGCACTGGTCGACATTGCCTATGTCGTCTTTGAGGCCGGGCGCCTGATTCGCCGCTTGTCCGAGCTTTATGGCGGACGTCCGGGCACACTCGGCTTCTTTCGCCTCGCCCGCAGCGTGCTGGCACATCTGGCGGTGACCGGGTCGATCGCGGTCGGCGACAGTTTTGTCCATCAGATCGTCGGCCACGGCCTGGCAGCGCGGCTTTCGGCCAAGCTCGGTGAAGGTGTGGTCAACGGCATGATGACGGCCCGCATTGGCCTCGCAGCCATGGAAACCGCCCGGCCTCTGCCCTTTATAGCCAAAGCCCGGCCCGGAATGAGCGATTTCCTGTCGGCCCTCGCCACCTTTGCCTCCCGCAAGCAGGAAGAAAAGCCGCCTTCCAAGCCCTGATATCGGCTGGTGATATTTCTTCATTTGGCAGCGCAGGTGATAAAGCGTTAACCAATCTTGTTCATCTTTCAGACAATTCGTAAACGAGCTTCCTTTGTTGCCGGGTATCCCTTCATGAAACGTGCAATCCTGTCTTGCGTGCTGCCGATCATGACGCTCGCCATTGCCGGCACCAGCGCCGCTCAGGCGTCCGAGCGGGACAAGAAATTCTTCGAATCAGTGCAGGGCGAATGGGTCGGCCCCGGCGAGATCGTCGCCGGCAAATACAAGGGCACCAAGTTCAACTGCAATCTTTCCGGCTCGACGCCCGACGGCAAAGTCGGCATGACGCTGGACGGCGGCTGCCGCGTTGGCATCTTCACCCAGAAGATGTCGGCGACCATCGAACAGAAAGGCGCCAAGGGCTACCAGGGCTCCTTCCTCGACGGCGCCGAGGGCAAAGGCCTCGATATCGTCTCCGGCAGCGTCGTAGACGGGCGCAAGGTCGTGCTCTCGCTCAATCGCAAGCAATTGAAGGGCGTGATGCAAGCGCGTGTAGCCGGCGAGGACACGATGATTGTGACGGTGTCGGTGAAGGTCGACAAGCAGATGGTGCCGGTCATCGGCATGAATCTCAAGCGTGTCGACGGCGCCGCTGTCGGCGCGATCGCCCGCAAGTAACAGCCACATCCGGCAGCGTCGTTAAAGCGCTGGCCTTGGCCGACGTCTGCGACTATGCGTTCGGCATGAAGACAAAAATAACCGGAACGCGCGGCATCGCAGCCGTCATCGTTGCAGCCGGCCGTGGTGAACGCGCCGGACAGGCAGAAGGCCCTAAGCAATATCGCCGCATCGGCACTCGTGCCGTGCTTGCTCACACCCTGAATGCTTTTGCCTCGCATCCTGACATCACCGCCATCGCAGTGGTAATTCATCCCGAAGATGGGGATTTGCTGCGCGCAGCCATCTGCGACCTGCCTGCGCATGTGCGCATCGTCCATGGCGGCGCAACCCGACAGGACTCCACCCGCCTCGGCCTGCTTGCCGTGGAAGAGGATAGCCCTCGCGCTGTTCTGATTCATGATGGCGTGCGTCCCTTCATCGACAAGACGCTCATAGACCGCGTTGCTGCCGCCATCGATACAAGCCACGGCGCCCTGCCCGCCTTGCCTGTTTCCGACACGCTGAAACGAGAGGCAGAAGGTGGCACCATCCTGGAGACCGTGCCACGCGCCGGCCTTCACGCGGCACAGACGCCGCAGGGCTTTCCTTATGAATTGATCCTGCGCGCGCACCAGCGGGCTTTCGACCAGGGCCGCAATGATTTCACCGACGACGCGGCCATTGCCGAATGGGCGGGCATTAAGGTGCGCATCGTTGCGGGCTCGCCCGAAAACATCAAACTGACCTGGGCAAGGGATATTGAAATGGCCGATCAGCGCCTCGCCGCTTCCGTGAACTTCCCCGACGTGCGCACCGGCAACGGCTATGATGTGCATTGCTTCGGCCCCGGCGACCATGTCACGCTCTGTGGCGTGGCCATCCCGCACGACAAGCAGCTTTCCGGTCATTCCGATGCCGATGTCGGCCTGCATGCGCTGACGGATGCGCTGCTCGCCACCTGCGGCGCCGGAGACATCGGCACGCATTTCCCGCCCTCCGATCCGCAATGGAAGGGTGCTGCCTCGCACATCTTCGTGGAACATGCAGTGAGTGTCGTGCGTTCGCATGGCGGCCGGATCGCCAATGCCGACATTACGCTGATCTGCGAGGCGCCGCGCATCGGTCCGCACCGTGAAGCGATGACCGAGGCACTTGGAAAGATGCTGAACATCACGCCGCAGCGCATTTCGGTGAAGGCGACGACGAATGAGAAGCTTGGCTTTGTCGGCCGCGAGGAGGGCATTGCCGCAATCGCCACGGTGAGCGTGGTCTATCCCGGAGAGGTGCCCGAATGAATGAGCTCGGCGAATTGGCGGATGCTTTCCTCAAAGCCTGCGCCCGCCACAAGATTCTGTCGGCAACGGCCGAATCCTGCACCGGTGGCCTCATCATCGCCGCGCTGACCGATATTCCGGGCTCCTCCTCCATGGTCGATCGCGGCTTTATCACCTATTCCAACGAGGCCAAGATGGAGATGCTTGGTGTATCCGCCGCCACGCTCGATGCGCATGGAGCCGTGTCGCGTGAAACCGCCGTGGAGATGGCCGCCGGCGCGTTGGCGCGCTCGCACGCAGGCATTGCCCTTGCCGTTACAGGCATTGCCGGGCCCGATGGCGGTTCGCCCGAAAAGCCGGTCGGCCTGGTCTGGTTTGGCCTGGCAAGACGCGGCGAGGCACTGATCGCCGAAAAGCGCATATTCGAGAATAATGGCCGCGATTTCATCCGCCGCCAGACGGTGCGAACTGCACTCGAAATGGGCCTGAAGGCGCTTGAGTAGCTACGCCACCTTCCCGGGTCCGTAGATCTCGACCGCTCTTTTCTCGAACGCCTCCACGAACATGCGGAAGGCGCGGTCGAACATCGCGCCCATCAGCGCGCCGAGAATGCGGCTCTTGAATTCATAGTCGATGAAGAAGTGGATGTCGCAGGTGCCATCATCCGTTGCATCGAAGCGCCAAAGATTGCTCAGATAGCGGAATGGCCCATCAAGATATTTGACATCGATCGTGTAGTCGTCCGGCTTCAAATGCACCTGGCTGGTGAAGGTTTCGCGGATCGCCTTGTAGCCCGCGGTCATATCGGCCACCAGTACCGTCTGCCCGTCACGCTCCCGGCGCGAGCGCACCGTAAGCGCTTCGCAAAGCGGCAGGAATTGCGGATATGTCTCCACATCCGCGACAAGCGCGAACATCTGGTCCGGCGTATGGGAAACCCGGCGGATCGTTTCGAATTTGGGCATCAGACCAGTGCGTCGGCGCGCTTCTTCAGCTTTTCCTCGCGCGCTGCCCGCAACCTTGCGAAGTCCTCGCCGGCATGGTGGGAGGAGCGAGTAAGCGGACTGGACGATACCATCAGGAAGCCCTTGGTATAAGCGATGGTCTCGTAGGACTTGAACTCGTCCGGCGTCACGAACGCCTTCACCGGATGGTGCTTCTTCGTCGGCTGAAGATATTGCCCGATGGTCATGAAGTCGACGTCCGCACTGCGCAGATCGTCCATCAGTTGCAGGATTTCGTTACGCTCCTCGCCGAGCCCGACCATGATTCCCGACTTGGTGAAGATCGACGGATCGAGTTCCTTCACCCGCTGCAACAGCCGCACCGAATGGAAATAGCGGGCGCCGGGCCGCACCGTCAGATAATTCGACGGCACCGTTTCGAGGTTGTGGTTGAAGACGTCCGGCTTGGCCGCAACGACTATCTCCAGCGCCCCCTCCTTGCGCAGGAAGTCCGGCGTCAGGATTTCGATGGTGGTTGCCGGCGTCATCTCACGGATGGCGCGGATCACCTCAGCAAAATGCTGCGCGCCGCCATCATCGAGATCATCGCGATCGACCGAGGTGATGACCACATGCGACAGCCCCATCTGCAGGACAGCCTTGGCGACGCTCTCCGGCTCGTTGGGGTCGAGCGGCAGCGGCCGTCCGGTCGCCACATTGCAGAAGGCGCAGGCGCGGGTACAGATCTCGCCCATGATCATGAAGGTCGCGTGCTTCTTTTCCCAGCACTCGCCGATATTGGGGCAGCCCGCCTCCTCGCACACCGTCACCAGCTTGTGCGAGCGAACGATGTCGCGCGTTTCGGCATAGCCCTTCGATACCGGCGCCTTGACACGAATCCAGTCCGGCTTGCGCAGCACCTCCTGGTCCGGCCGGTGCGCCTTTTCCGGATGCCGAACCCGGGGCGCCTTGGAGACGAGATCAAGCACTGTGACCATGATTTTTCCTAGCGAGCCGCCTGCGAGCGGCCGAAAATCCACAGGATGAGAAGTGCGCCGGCAATGGCGACAACCAGATTGCCGAGGAAGCCGTAATAGTTGATTTCAAGCAGCCCGGCCAGCGTGCCGCCGACGAAAGACCCGGCGATGCCCACCAATATGTTGGTGATGAAGCCATGGTCGCGGTTCATGGTCTTTTCAGCGACATAGCCGGCCAGGAAGCCGATCACCAGCATCCCGAAAAAGCCGGTGCCCGGCATGCTCAGAATTCCGTATTGAGGGTCCATCGGTCCTCTCCTCGCAAACTGTCCGCCAGCCCTGCATATAAGTCGCCGCCGCGCGCCGCAACAGGCGCGCATCCGCCGTCATGCATTCAGCGCGCGACCGTAAGCGTCGAGCACGCTTTCCTTCATCATTTCCGACAGCGTCGGGTGCGGGAAGATCGTGTGCATCAGTTCTTCCTCGGTCGTCTCCAGGTTCATCGCCACGACAAAGCCCTGGATGAGTTCAGTCACTTCAGCACCGATCATATGCGCGCCGAGCAGTTGCCCGGTTTTCTTGTCGAAAATGGTCTTGATGAAGCCCTGGTCCTCGCCAAGCGCGATCGCCTTGCCATTGGCGCCGAACTGAAAGCGGCCCACACGGATGTCGTGGCCGGCTTCCTTGGCCTTGGCCTCCGTCAGCCCGACCGAGGCGACCTGCGGATGGCAATAGGTGCAGCCGGGAATCTTGAGCTTGTCCATGGCATGCACGCCCGGAACATTGGCGATCTTTTCCACGCAGACCACGCCCTCATGCTCGGCCTTGTGCGCCAGCATCGGCGGGCCGGCGACGTCGCCGATGGCATAGATGCCGGGCACATTGGTGCGGCCATAGCCATCCACCACCACGCAACCGCGATCCGTCTTCACGCCAAGCTGCTCCAGCCCGAGATTTTCGATATTGCCCTGCACGCCGACGGCAGAGATCATCCGGTCGGCGGTGATCTTCTCTATCTTGCCGTCCTTCAGCTCGACATGGGCGGTCACCGAGTTCGCGCCCTTCTCGACCTTGGCCACCTTGGCATCGAGCAGAATCTTCATGCCCTGCTTTTCGAACTGCTTCTTGGCGAATGCCGAAACCTCGGCATCCTCCACCGGCATCACCGCCGGCAACAGTTCCACCACCGTCACCTCCGCCCCCATGGTGCGATAGAAGGAGGCGAATTCGATGCCGATTGCGCCGGAGCCCATCACCAGCAGCGATTTCGGCATCTCCTGCGGCACCATCGCCTCAAAATAAGTCCAGATCAACTTGCCGTCCGGCTCGATGCCGGGCAGCACGCGTGGCCGAGCGCCGGTCGCAAGGATGATGTGCTTTGCCGTATAGGTGCCCTCACCCTTGGTGTTCTTCGGCGCCGGGTGCTGAGGTTCCATCGGCTTCTTGGCCGTTTTTGTCACCACGATCTCACCCGGCTTGCTGAGCTTGGCCTCACCCCAGATCACATCGACCTTGTTCTTCTTCATCAGGAAGCCGACGCCGCCATTGAGGCGGGCCGAGACCCCGCGCGAACGCTCCACCACGGCCTTCACATCGGCCGACACCGTTCCGTCGATCTTCAGGCCGTAATTCTTGGCATGTTCGGCATAGTGCTTGATCTCGGCCGAACGCAGCAGCGCCTTGGTGGGAATGCAACCCCAATTGAGGCAAATACCGCCCAGATGCTCGCGCTCGACGATCGCCGTCTTGAAGCCGAGCTGTGCCGACCGCACCGCCGTCACATAGCCGCCCGGACCCGAACCGATGATGATGACGTCGTAGTTTTCGGCCACGGATTTTCTCCTCGGTTCCAATTTCCGGTCTTTCGGGGCAACCGCCGCCGGCCGGCGGCGGTCAGGAAATCACACCAGCATTCCCATCGGATTTTCGATGTGGCGCTTGAAAGCGGCAAGCAGTTCGGCACCCAATGCACCATCGACGGCTCGATGGTCGGTCGAAAGCGTCACCGACATAATGGTGGCGATCTTGATCTCGCCATTCTTGACCACCGCCCGCTCCTCGCCGGCGCCAACCGCCAGAATGGTGGCGTGCGGCGGGTTGATGACGGCAGAAAAGTCCTTGATGCCGAACATGCCGAGATTGGAAACCGCAGTCGTCCCGCCCTGATATTCCTCAGGCTTCAGCTTGCGGCTCCTGGCGCGCGCGGCCATATCCTTCATCTCGTTGGAGATTACGGACAGCGTCTTCTCATCGGCCTTGCGCACGATCGGCGTGATCAGCCCGCCGGGGATCGACACGGCAACGCCGACATCGGCATGCTTGTGCTGCACCATCGCACTGTCGGTCCATGAGACATTTGCCGCCGGAACGTCGCGCAGCGCCAGTGCCATCGCCTTGATGACCAGGTCGTTGACCGACAGCTTGTAGGCGGGAACATCGCCCTTGTCGGTCTTGCGCATCGGTGCGGCATCATTGAGCTGCTTGCGCAGCGCAAGCAGGGCGTCGAGCTCGCAATCCAGCGTCAGATAGAAATGCGGGATCGTGCTCTTGGCTTCCACCAGCCGCCGCGCAATGACCTTGCGCATATTGTCGTGCGGCACCAGTTCGTAGGAGCCTTCCTCGAAAAGCTTGAGTACGGCATCATCCGACATCGGCTTGGGCGCGCTGGCCGGTGCGTCTGCCGGTGCCTTCGCAGCAGGCGTTGCCTTGGCGCCGCCACCGGCAATCGCTGCCTCGACATCGGCCTTCACCACGCGGCCGCGCGGTCCGCTGCCTGCAATTGCGGCGACATCGATGCCCGCATCCTTGGCAATGCGGCGGGCAAGCGGCGAGGCGAAGGCGCGATCTGCCCCATTACCCTCCCCCTTGTGGGAAGGGTCGGTGCGCAGCACCGGGGTGGGGGCCGCTTGCGTTGCAACAGCCTTCTCACCCCCACCCGCGCCTTCGGCGCGACCTCCCCCATCCGAGGGGGAGGTAAGAGCCTTCTCCTGCTTAGCCTCTGCCTTGGCAGGTGCAGCACCATCGCCGCCGGCCTTGGCCGCAGCACCCACATCCTCACCGTCGGCCGCCAGAACGGCGATCAGCGCATTGACCTTGACGCCTTCGGTGCCGGCAGGCACGACGAGCTTTGCCACCGTGCCTTCATCCACGGCCTCGACTTCCATCGTCGCCTTATCGGTCTCGATCTCGGCGATCACGTCGCCGGGCGAAACCTTGTCGCCTTCCTTGACCAGCCACTTGGCAAGATTGCCCTCTTCCATTGTCGGCGAGAGGGCAGGCATGGTGATGTTGATCGGCATGAGCGTCCCCCCTCAGCGATAAGTGACGGCTTTCACCGCCTCGACGACCTCGCCGACATTGGGCAGCGCCAGCTTTTCGAGATTGGCCGCATAGGGCATCGGCACGTCCTTTCCGGCAATGGTGATCACGGGCGCGTCGAGGAAATCGAATGCGCGCTGCATCACCTGGCTGGCAATATGGTCGCCGACCGAACTCTGCGGGAAACCTTCCTCCACCACGACGAGGCGATTGGTTTTCTTGACAGAAGCAATCACCGTATCGAAATCGAGCGGCCTGATGGTACGAAGATCGATGATCTCGACATCGATGCCCATCTCGCGCAGCTCGGCTTCAGCCTTCACCGCATAGGTCATACCGATGCCGAAGGAGACGATGGTCACGTCCTTGCCCTGCTTGTGGATGCGTGCCTTGCCGATCGGTAGCACGAAATCATCCAGCTTGGGCACGTCGAAATGCTGGCCGTAGAGGATCTCGTTCTCGAGGAAGATCACCGGATTGGGATCGCGGATCGCAGCCTTCAGTAGGCCCTTGGCATCGGCCGCCGTATAGGGCATCACCACTTTCAGCCCCGGAATATGGCTGTACCAGGCGGCATAGCACTGCGAGTGCTGGGCGGCGACGCGGGCGGCAGCCCCATTCGGACCGCGGAAGACGATAGGCGCACCCATCTGGCCGCCCGACATATAGAGCGTCTTGGCCGCCGAGTTGACGATCTGATCGATCGCCTGCATGGCGAAATTGAAGGTCATGAATTCCACGATCGGCTTCAACCCGGCAAAGGCAGCACCAACGCCGACGCCGGCAAAACCGTGCTCGGTGATCGGCGTATCGACCACTCGCCGGTTGCCGAACTCCTGCAGCAACCCTTGCGTGATCTTGTAGGCGCCCTGATATTCGGCGACCTCCTCGCCCATCACGAACACGTCTTCATCACGGCGCATTTCCTCGGCCATCGCATCGCGCAATGCTTCACGCACCGTGGTCGAAACCATCTCCGTGCCCGCCGGAATATCCGGATCGGCCGCAACTTCCGCCTTGGGCGCAGCGGCGACAGGCTGCGCCGCCGGCTTTGATGCCGCTGAGGCTTCGACCGGCGCTTCGGGTGCTTTGGCAGGAGCCTCGCTTTTCGCAGTCGCCGGCGCTTTCATCGCATCGGCGCTTTCGCCGTCGGCCAGAAGCACGGCGATCGGTGTATTGACCTTCACCCCTTCGGTGCCGGCCGCAATCAGGATCTTGCCCAGAGTACCCTCGTCGACAGCCTCAACTTCCATCGTCGCCTTGTCGGTCTCGATCTCGGCAATAACGTCGCCGGCGACAACCTTGTCGCCCTCATTCTTCAGCCACTTTGCTAGGTTGCCCTCTTCCATCGTCGGCGAGAGCGCGGGCATGAGAATTTCGATCGGCATATCCCTGCCCTCCCCTTAATGTACGATGTCGGTCCAGAGCTCGGACGCATCCGGCTCCGGGTCGGCCTGCGCGAATTCGGCAGCATCGGCCACAATGTCGCGCACCTCCTTGTCGATCGCCTTCAGGTCGTCCTCGCTCGCCCACTTCTTGTCGAACAGACGCGCCTTGACCTGCTCGATCGGGTCGTGCTCGGAGCGCATCTTCTGCACCTCCTCCTTGGTCCGGTATTTCGCGGGGTCGGACATGGAGTGGCCGCGATAGCGGTAGGTCTGCATCTCAAGGATGATCGGGCCCTTGCCTGCGCGACACCATTCGGTCGCCATGTCGCCCGCCGCCTTCACCGCGCGCACATCCATGCCATCCACCTGTATGCCGGGAATGCGGAAGGACGTACCACGCTGCGAGAAGTCAGTTTCGGCAGACGAGCGCGTCACCGAAGTGCCCATCGCATAGCGGTTGTTCTCGATGATATAGATCACCGGCAGCCTCCACAGCGAGGCCATGTTGAAGCTTTCATAGACTTGGCCCTGGTTGGCCGCACCATCGCCAAAATAGGTCAGCGACACGTTCTTGTTGCCGCGATAGCGGTTGGCGAAGGCAAGTCCGGTGCCGAGCGGCACCTGCGCACCGACGATGCCGTGGCCGCCATAAAACTGCTTCTCCTTGGAGAACATGTGCATGGAGCCACCCTTGCCCTTGGAGTAGCCACCCTGCCGTCCAGTCAGCTCCGCCATCACCCCGCGCGGCGACATGTCCATCGCCAGCATATGGCCGTGATCGCGATAGGCGGTGATCATCTGGTCGCCTTCGATCAGCGCCATCTGCATACCGGTCACCACCGCTTCCTGGCCGATATAGAGGTGGCAGAAGCCGCCGATGAAACCCATGCCGTAGAGTTGGCCGGCCTTCTCCTCGAAGCGCCGGATCAGAAGCATGTGGCGATAGGCCGAAAGCTCCTGCTCCTTGGTGAATTCAACTGGCTTGGGCGTTACGGGGTTGGAACCGGATTTGGCATCCGCTTTCGATTTCGCGGGCGCCCTTTTGGCGGCAGCAGCCATGCATCACTCCCTGATACTGTCTCTTACGGACACTGAGAGGATGCCTCCACCCCCTCGAATTGGCAGGAACCTAGCATGCAATCTCATGTTCTGCCATGCGGAAAAATGCATGGCTGACATGCGCTTAAATGCCTATAATCATTGAAGATATTATCGATTAACCGCTATCGGGTTAATTCGCGTGATTGACCGGCCGCATGATGGTTATCTCGTCGGCGTGTGACAAATTAAGCGCCTTGCGGGCTTGCTCGTCAAGCATGTCCTTTTCAAGCGTCCCGTCATGCAACAGCTGCACCCGGCGCTCCAGATCGATCCGCTGGGCCCGGATGGCATCAAGCTTGCCCTGCAATTCGGCAGTGCGCGCATGCAACTGGTATTTGGAGTAGATGCCGAATTCGCCGTGATAGGCATGAAAGCCGAAATAGGACAGGAACAGCACGGTCAGCGCCGGCACGATCAGCCGACCCGTTTTTCTGTCCTTGTGCTGGCGAGTCCACATAAGCATTTCCCTCTCGCCCCATCTCGCGCATTCTTGCTTAATGGACGGTTACGAAGGCACCGATTTCAGCCCATGACACGCAAAAAGGGCGAGGTCTCCCCCGCCCTTCAATCTCACTGCAGGCTGGCATAGCCAGGTATTGCAGGTTTTATCCCTTGAGGATCGAGCGGCCGGCATAGCGCGCCTGGCTGCCCAGTTCCTCCTCAATGCGGATAAGCTGGTTGTATTTCGCCAACCGGTCGGAGCGCGCCAGCGAGCCGGTCTTGATCTGCCCGCAATTGGTGGCCACGGCGAGATCGGCGATGGTGGAATCCTCCGTCTCGCCCGAGCGATGCGACATCACTGCCGTGTAGCTTGCCTTATGCGCGGTTTCGACCGCGTCGAGCGTTTCGGTCAGCGAGCCGATCTGGTTGACCTTGACCAGGATCGAATTGGCGACGCCCATGCGGATGCCATCGCGCAGGCGCGCCGTGTTGGTCACAAACAGGTCGTCGCCAACGAGTTGCGCCTTATCGCCCACCAGATCGGTCAGATATTTCCAGCCGTCCCAATCGTCCTCGGCCATGCCGTCCTCGATCGAGATGATCGGATAGTCCGCAACCAGCTTGGCCAGATATTTGGCCTGCGCCTTGGCGTCACGCGTCTTCTTCTCGCCCTCATAGACGTAATTGCCGTCCTTGAAGAATTCAGTCGCCGCGCAGTCCAGTCCGATGAAGACCTCCTCGCCCGGCTTGTAGCCGGCCTTTTCGATCGAGCCCATGATGAAATCAAGGGCCGCCTGGGCGCTTTTCAGGTTCGGGGCAAAGCCCCCTTCGTCGCCGACATTGGTGTTGTGGCCCGCGTCCTTCAGGCCTTTCTTCAGCGTATGGAAAATTTCCGAGCCCCAGCGTACCGCCTCGCGGATCGAGCCGGCGCCGACCGGCATGATCATGAATTCCTGGAAATCGATCGGATTATCGGCATGCGCGCCGCCATTGATGATGTTCATCATCGGCACCGGCAGAACGCGGGCATTCGGGCCGCCCAGATAGCGATAGAGGGGTAGGCCGGAAGCTTCGGCGGCAGCCTTCGCCACGGCAAGTGACACGCCAAGGATGGCGTTGGCGCCGAGCCGGTTCTTGTTGGGGGTGCCATCGAGGTCGATCATGACCTGGTCGACCTCGGCCTGATGTTCGGCTTCAAGACCGCCGATCGCCTCGCAAATCTCGCCATTGACGGCTTCCACCGCCCGTTCGACGCCTTTACCCAGATAGCGCGTACCACCGTCGCGCAGCTCGACCGCCTCATGCGCGCCGGTCGAAGCGCCCGATGGTACCGCAGCGCGCCCCATGGAGCCGTCCTCCAGCACCACATCCACTTCCACGGTGGGGTTGCCGCGGCTGTCCAGGATTTCGCGGCCGATAATGTCGATGATGGTGGTCATTCAGAGCCCTCGATGGTGACGGTAAAAATCGTGGCTTCTCTTAGCGGAAGCGGCCGAAAACGCAAACTGCTGCGTAATGAAAAAAGCCCCGCCAGACATAGCGGGGCCTTTTGTGCACAACCGACGGGGAAGCATCACCAATAGGGATCGACCTTGTAATAGTCATAGGACGCATCGCGCGCCCTTGTCCCATCTGCGCCAGTCAGTTCATTGATCGAATAGACGGGCGCTGCTTCGAGTTGCTCCTTGGTGAAAGGCACCACATAGCCGCCCTTGTCGACCTCATAGTCGAGCAGCGACCATGGGATGGCGTGATATTTCTCACCTATTCCCAGAAAACCGCCGAAACCGATCACCGCGAACATGATGCCGTTCGACGTCTTATCGAGCATCACATCCTCGATCGAGCCGATACTTTCGCCGGCGGTGTTGTAGACATTGGTGCCGATCACGCGCGAAGCGGCAATTGCGTCGGTATGCCTGGAAACTGTCGGCATCTTCATTCTCCTCATTGTTCGTTGACACGAACGTCAATGGGGAGCCCTGCGGAAAGTTCCTGAATGTGATCGCGACGACGACGACCTAGTCCTCCAGGACGAATGTCACCTTCATGTTCACGCGATAAGCGGTGATCTGACCGCCCTCGACCACGACCTTCTGCTCCTGGATCCACGCTCCCTCGATATTCTTGAGCGTCTTTACCGCTCGCGCGACCCCCTGCTCGATGGCGTCCTCGAAGCTGCTTGTCGATGACGATGTGATTTCGGTTACCCGGGCGACTGACATGGCGTCCTCCTTGGCACGCCCCTCGCCCGAACAGCCTAATCCCGCTGGGCGGCGACCTCAACCGGCGGTCTTGGCGATGCGGTCAAAGGCCATCAGCCTTTCCAGCAGTTCCGGCAAATCCTTCAGCGGCACCATGTTCGGCCCGTCGGAAGGCGCATTGTCCGGGTCCTGATGCGTCTCAATGAACACGCCAGCCACGCCGACCGCCACGGCCGCACGCGCCAGCGTTTCCACGAAGCGCCTTTCGCCGCCGGACGAACCACCCTGCCCGCCCGGCTGCTGCACCGAATGGGTGGCATCGAAGATCACCGGCGCACCCATCTCGGCCATGATCGGCAGAGAGCGCATGTCGGAAACCAGCGTGTTGTAGCCGAAGGACGCGCCCCGTTCAGTCACCAGCACATTGGCATTGCCCGATCCGGTCACCTTGGCGACAACATTCTTCATGTCCCACGGCGCCAGAAACTGGCCTTTCTTTACATTCACCACCTTGCCGGTACGGGCGGCGGCGACAAGCAGGTCGGTCTGGCGCGAAAGGAAGGCCGGAATCTGCAAGATATCCACCACCGGGGCGACAAGCCCGCATTGCTCCTCGGTGTGCACATCGGTCAGCACCGGAACGTCAAGTTCCTTGCGCAAGGCCTCGAACACCGGCAGCGCCGCTTCCAGCCCTGCCCCGCGTGTTCCTGAAAGCGAGGTGCGGTTGGCCTTGTCATAGCTGCTCTTGTAGACGAAGCCGATTCCGAGATTTTCCGTCAACTCCTTCAGGGCGCCAGCCATATCGAATGCATGCTGGCTCGATTCAAGCTGGCAAGGGCCGGCAATCAGCGCAAGCGGCGCTGCATTGCCGAAAACCACATTACCGACGGTCACATGGGGATTGGGCGCGGTCATGCAATTTCCTCGAAAATGAAAACGGTCCCTTGGCCAGCAACAGCCGGTACGATCACGCGCCTGCCGATACGCTCATGGCCGACGGCGTTGTTTCGCAACACAGTCTCGATCGCGGCAAGAGCTTGCACCCCGAAGATGATGGCGGCAAGCCGAAGCCCGGTCGATTGAGGCGCGGCCTGCCCCGAAATCTGTTCGAAAGTTGCTGGCGTAACGCATTGCACGGTCGCATTGGCCAGTTGCAATTCGATCTGCCCGCCCGAGGCAACCGGTGTCTGCGTGCCAGCGACAGCGGACAGAAATTCGCCGGATGCCTGGGGCTCCTCGCTCACTGCGATCACGCCCGCAATGCGCCTGACCCCGTTTTCGTGCGCCTGTAACGCGCTGCGGCCCACCTTGGGGGCGTTGACGCGCTGGCAGGTGAAGAAAAAACTATCCGGGGCATTCTTCCCGGCGGCAAAGGCCAGCCGGAACGACGCCATATCGGTGTTGCCTGATGCATCCGTGAAGGGTCGCGAAAAATCAAGCCGTTTGCCCGCCGATATGCCGGCGCGGACAAAGCCGGCATGGTCGCCATCGGCATCGCCCGTGGCCAGTACCAGTGCCGAAAACCCCTCATCGCCATTGCGCGCACGAAACTGCCGGTCACGAGCGACGAAGACATTTCCTTCATCGGCGGCCAGCCGTGCCTGTGTCTCGTCGCCGGTGGCCAGCGGTTCGATGAAGGTGCCGTCCGCGAAATAGACGCAAGTATTCTCGGTGCCGAAAGGATGGCGCCCTGCCGGGGCCACCGTAAAGCCGAGTTGCATCAATCGATCGCGTGCCGTGTGCAGCGATGCTGTCGGCAGCACAAGATGATCGAGGGAGCGGGGCATGGTCATTGGATTGGCATGTGCCTCAAAACGGCCAGTGGTTCAAGCGCCCCCATCTTGCATCAGCCGCGAGCCCTCCATTGCGCTCACGATCGGTTGAACCGCGCGCGTCCGGCCACACGCCAATTTGAGGACTTCGTTAGCCGACACACTGTTCACAAAACGCACGCTGCAAGCTGCATCCCGTTCACATATTTACGCTGCATCGGATGACGCAAACGTCACCGGCAAGATTTTTGAACCAAACAGGAAAACAGGAGATTTATCATGAACAAGATCGCACTCGCTCTCGCGGTTGCCCTTTCCACCGTCGCCGGCTCGGCTTTCGCCTATGACGATGCCGCGCCCGCCTCGCTGATCGAAAACCCGGCCACGGCCACGATTGCCACCACCGCGCTGCCTGCCTCCGCCCGTTCCGGCGATGCCGCTCCGGCTTCGGTCGTCGTCAATGCTCCGGCCGCTGTCGATTACTCGTCGTCCGCCGCCATCGGCGCCAACGAGCCGCTTCTGGTCAGCCCGCGTGTTCTGGGCGGCAGCAACTAAGCTTTACGGCTAGTTCAACAAAAAAGGGTGGCAGGCTCCGGTCTGCCGCCCTTTTGCTATGGTTATCCGGTGCTCGATCACGCCCTGTCCGGTGAAGCTGCAAAGCCTGGCAAGCCACCCATCCGCGCATTGTGCATCCACACCGACTCCCACTCACAATTTGCCCCGCCCTTAAGCTGCCTCGCTGCGCTCGTCGCTGGCGGGGGCCCGAATGGCCAGGCGCAGGCCAAGGGTGCGGCTTTCCATCGCCACGCCCGCAAAATGCGTCTGGTGGTCCTTGCCCCGCCCTCTCCACCTTGCTCCGCCCCTCTCCGTCTCGGCTTCGCCTCGACACCTCTCCCCAGAGGGGCGAGGAACCCAGGTCTTGAAAGGTCTTAGCCACAGTTTTCCATTGCCACGCCCGCTTTCGCGTCTGGCCATTGTCAAAGAACATGGGAAGACGGGCGGCACGGGACACGCTCATCTTATTGTAATTTCGTGCGGTCCTTCGGCCGCCCGTCCGGTGTTCTTGCCTTGAGCGCGGGAGACAGCATTCCATCATGCCGGCAAAGCCGCCCTCCAAGGCCCGGACCTGAGGGCTCATCACCCAGCAACGCCACCATCGCGTCACCGATCCGGCACCGTCCCCTCCACGCTCATCCGGTTCATGACCCGTGTTCCCGCGAGGGCGATGCGGGGATTATGAGGGCACAAGCGCAAGGCGGGGATGAGAAAGTGCCGCGTGGGTGGGCAAAGGCAGGTGTGGCAAGGGGTTGCGGGCCGGGGTGGATGGATTCTGTCCACGCTTTCGGGGCGCATGCCTTCTGCGCGGCGGCGACTGTCGTCGCGGTCATGGAATGGATCCCCGAGTTCCAGCGGTTCGCTGCGCTCACCACCGGCCTCGAGGATGAGGAAGGGAAAGGGGAAAGGTCCCCCTCACCCGGCCTTCTGCACAAGCCACTGGCTCTAAAAGACAGGGCAGCGGCTTCTGGAAAAAGCGGCGGGAACCCGCGGGATGCCTAGGTCGTGAACTCATAAATCTGGTCGAAATGGTGTGAGGCCATCTGGCAGGATACGAGGAGCGAAGGCGCAGGAAATGTCGATCATTTTAAAGTCCTTCGCGACGCTGTAGCCGGCCAGAGGGACCACATCCGAAGGACGCCGAAACGGCTTCGAGCTGCGGCGTCGAAGCCCTTGGCCGATGAATCACATCGACCGGCGGGCTTCTCCTGGCATCTCATCGCCGTTTCAGGCGCCATTTCGATCATATTTATGAGTCCACGACCTAGACCAGCCGGCTCTGTTCCACTGCTGCTTCAATGAAGCTGGCGAATAGCGGGTGCGGATCGAGCGGGCGGCTCTTCAATTCGGGATGATACTGCACGCCGATGAACCAGGGATGGTCGGCATATTCGACCGTTTCCGGCAGCACGCCGTCCGGCGACATGCCGGCAAACCGCAGGCCGCACGCCTCCAGCCGGTCCTTATAGTCGATATTGACCTCGTAGCGGTGGCGGTGACGCTCGGAAATCTCGGTGCCGCCGTAGATTTCGGCGATCTTGGAGCCTTCGCTGAGCCGGGCCTCATAAGCGCCGAGCCGCATGGTGCCACCAAGATCGCCGGCTTCGCGTCGCTTTTCGAGCATGTTGCCCTTGAGCCATTCCGTCATCAGGCCGACGACCGGCTCCTTGGTCGCGCCGAATTCGGTCGATGAGGCATTCTCGATGCCGGCAAGCGACCGGGCCGCCTCGATGCAGGCCATCTGCATGCCGAAACAGATGCCGAAATACGGCACCTTGCGCTCTCGCGCGAATTTTGCCGCAAGGATCTTGCCTTCGGCACCGCGCTCGCCGAAGCCGCCCGGCACCAATATGCCATGCACCTTCTCCAGCCACGGCGCCGGGTCTTCTTTCTCGAAGATCTCCGATTCGATCCAGTCGAGCTTGACGCGCACCCTGTTGGCCAGGCCGCCATGCGACAGCGCCTCGATCAGCGACTTATAGGCATCCTTGAGGCCAGTATATTTGCCGACGATGGCGATGGTGACTTCACCTTCCGGATTGTGGATGCGCGCCGCCACGTCTTTCCACGCATCCAGCCGCGGCTTCGGCGCCGGGTCGATGCCGAAAGCGGCGAGCACTTCCGAATCCAGCCCTTCCTTGTGATAGGCGGCCGGCACGTCATAGATGTGGCCGACATCCAGCGCCTGGATGACGGCGGATTGGCGCACATTGCAAAACAGCGACAGCTTGCGGCGCTCCTCGGCCGGGATCGGCCGGTCGGCCCGCACCAACAGCACGTCAGGCGCAATGCCGATCGAGCGCAGTTCCTTGACCGAGTGTTGCGTAGGCTTGGTCTTCAACTCGCCGGCCGTCGGGATGTAGGGCATCAGGGTCAGATGCACATAGACGGCATTGTTGCGCGGCAGGTCGTTGCCGATCTGGCGGATGGCTTCCAGGAACGGCATCGCCTCGATGTCGCCGACCGTGCCGCCAATCTCGCAAAGCACGAAATCGAAATCGTCATTGCCGCCGAGCACGAAATTCTTGATCTCATCGGTGACGTGCGGGATCACCTGCACGGTGGCGCCCAGATAGTCGCCGCGGCGCTCGCGCTCGATGATGTTCTTGTAGATACGCCCGGTGGTGATGTTGTCCTGCTGGTTGGCCGAACGCCCGGTGAAGCGCTCATAGTGGCCAAGGTCCAGGTCGGTCTCCGCGCCATCATCGGTCACGAACACCTCGCCATGCTGATAAGGCGACATCGTGCCGGGATCGACATTCAGATAAGGATCGAGCTTGCGGATGCGCACGCGATAGCCGCGTGCCTGCAGGAGGGCCCCAAGGGCTGCTGCGGCGATGCCTTTTCCAAGCGAGGAAACCACGCCGCCGGTGATGAATACATATCGCGCCATGGGAATTATCGCTTATCGCCCCGGGATTGATTCCGCCAGTGGAAAAACGCCCCGTTGCGTCTTTTCCCGGCATGATTTTCATCGGGCTCATTAGCCCAAATAAAAAGGGCCGGCAAAACCGGCCCCTGAGAAATGTCGGCCTGCATCACATTACGACGACGTTCGTGCCCATTTTGACGCGCCGATAGAGATCCATGACATGGTCATTGACCATGCGGAAGCAGCCATTGGAGGCACTGGTGCCGATGGTTTGCGGCTGATTGGTTCCATGGATACGCAAATAGGTATCCTTCTTGCCCTGATAAAGGTAGATCGCGCGGGCGCCAAGCGGATTTTCGGGGCCGCCGGGCATGCCGTCCTTATACTGGCCGTATTTCTTCGGCTCGCGCTTCTGCATGTCGAGCGTGGGAATCCAACGCGGCCATTCCTGCTTGTCACCAACCGTCGTCGTTCCCTTGAACTGCAACCCTTCGCGCCCGACCGCGATGGCATAGCGGCGCGCGGTAGAAGAGGATTCGACCAGATAGAGATAACGCGCCGAGGTATCGATGACGATGGTGCCGCGCGGATAGCCGGAAAACGCCACCGATTGGGGCTCGAAGTCGGACTTGACCTTGAAATTCTTCCTGGCTTGCTTCTGTTCGAGCGCGGCGTCGAGCGCGCGGGTCTGCGGCAGCATGCGCGGCGAAGCCGGATCGCCGCCGAAAAGCACCGAGAGGAAGCCGCCCTGCGGCCGGTCCGATCCCTCGCTGCGCAATTCGCCATTATTGCCGGTCTGCGCGATGGTTGCGGGATCATCCAGGACGATTGCAGCAGCCGCAGCCGCGCCAGCCTTGGGCTTGCTGCTTGTGGCCTTTGCCAACTTCTTCTGGTCGTTGCCTGCCTTGGCCTCGGCCGCCCTTTTCTGCCTGACCTGTTCCTTGGCCGTCAGCTTCTTCTTGACCGTCTTATCCTTGGCCTCGGCATCGTCTGTCTTGGCGTTGGACGGGAACAGATAGGTTTTCGTCGGCGTGGTGTCGGCGTGGGCTGGAATCGACATGCCGATGGCAGCGCAGAGGCCCAAGAGAATGAGACCGCGAATGTGCATTATGACTATCCCGATATTTCGATATTGCGCGGCAACGCAAATTCATGCGGTGCGATGTGCCGACACTGCCGCTGCGGGATTTATAAGCAATTAACGTTGAAAATCTCAAGCGAGCCGTGATGTGCCAAGGCCGGTTTTCGGCTCGCAGAATCGTATTTGCATTTACTGTGCCTATTACACAACAGGCACAGTATCGGCATGGCGCCTTACTGGTTCGGAACCTGCGGTGCGGCAGGCTCGGCCGGCGCAGTTGCCGGCGGCGTGGCGGCAGGTGCGGAACCCTCCTCGCCCGCGGGAGGCGTGGCCGGTGCGCCGCCGAGCTGGTCGAGAACGCCACCGCCTGTGCCCTGGCTGGGGACAGTGCCCTCCTGCGTGGTCGGCACGCGGTCGAGAATGTCGGTCGGCCGCTCGCCATAACGCGCAATCAGCGACAGCGTCAGCGAGGTGACGAAGAAAACCGCCGCAAGAATAGCGGTTGCACGCGTCAGCGCATTGGCAGCACCACGCGCCGTCATGAAGCCCGAACCGCCGCCGATGCCCAGACCGCCGCCTTCCGAACGCTGCATCAGGATGAGGCCGACGAGCGCCAGAACGACCATCAGATGAATGACGATGACTACGGTTTCCATGACTTCACCTGGATTTGGCGGATTTGCGGGCGCAAGGCGCGTCGCTTGATGTGGAGGCGGCTCAATACAATGCTTTCATGGCATTTCCAAGCCCGTGCCCGAATATGGGATCAGCGACCTGCATTGCAACGAAAAAGCGGATCACATCGCTTGATAGGCTTCCGCGATGCCGAGGAAATCGGCGGCCTTCAGGCTGGCGCCGCCCACCAGGGCTCCATCGACATTTTCCACCGACAGCAACTCGACCGCGTTCGATGGCTTGACCGAACCGCCATAAAGAACGCGGACCTTGCCTGCTTCTGAACCGAGCTTTTCGGCAAGCCGGGCGCGGATATGCGCATGGGCTTTGGCAACATCGTCCACGGTCGGCGTCAAGCCGGTGCCGATCGCCCAGACCGGCTCATAGGCAACGATCATATTGGCGGCGGTGGCGCTGGCCGGCACCGAGCCTTCGATCTGGCGCGAAAGGACCGACAGGGTCGCGCCGCTTTCGCGCTCGGCCTGGGTTTCGCCCACGCAGATGATTGCGACCAGCCCTGCCCGCCAAGCGGCTTCGGCCTTGGCCCTCACCGTCGCATCGTCCTCGCCATGGTCCGTCCTGCGCTCGGAGTGTCCGACGATGACATGCGAGGCGCCGGCATCCTTCAGCATCTCGGCCGAGATGTCCCCAGTGTGGGCGCCGCTTGCCTTGGCGTGGCAATCCTCTCCGCCGAGGCGAACGGGCGTGCTGGCAAGGATTTCGGCGGCGCGCGTCAACAGCGTCGCCGGCACGCACAACAGCGCTTCGGTATCGGCGTCGAGGCCACGCATGAAGCCGTGCCCGATCTCGCGCAGTTCGCCAAGCGAGGCGCTCGTCCCGTTCATCTTCCAGTTACCGGCGACCAACGGGCGAATTCCTGGCGTCATGGTTCACTGTCTCCTGTGATGGTGGCGATGATCTCCTGTCTCCCTATCAAAAACGAGGCGCAAAGCAATTGTCGAAGGCGCGCAAAGCGACGCAGCGGGCGGGAAATCGGCAGGCTCGGCGTGCATATGCGCATTGAGTTTTGAAACCGAGGGGGCTATTGCCGATGGTTCGGACACTCTACACAAAGACAATCAACAACCGGACCTGATTATGCTTGATAGCTTGCGCAAAGCCGCTGGAACCTGGGTCGCAAAGCTGCTGCTGATGCTTTTGGTGGCAAGCTTCGCGGTCTGGGGCATTTCAGATCAGATCATCAGCGGCGGTGGCAGCAACAAGGTGGTGACGGTCGGCGACAGCTCGGTTTCCACGACGGAATACCGGCTGGCTTACGACCGCCAGGTCAATGTGCTGTCGCAACAGTTCGGGCGCCGCCTGACGCGCGACCAGCTCACCGCCCTGGGCATCGACAACCAGGTGCTGGCCCAGCTTGTCGCCGGCGCGGTGCTCGACGAGCAGGCGCGCGACCTCGGGCTCGGGCTCTCCAAGGACAAGCTGGCTTCGCTGACGGCGGAAGACCCGGCATTCCAGGGACCGGACGGGCGCTTCAACCGGCAGCAGTTCGATTACGTGCTGCGCCAGGTCGGCATGCGTCCCGACGACTATTTCAACAGTCGAGCCCAGATGGCCGTGCGCCAGCAGATTATCGAGGCGGTGTCAGATGGGCTGAAGGCCCCCGACACCTTCCTGCGCGCCGTCGCGCTTTATAATGGCGAAGACCGGACAGTCGATTATCTGGTGTTGCCGAAGGCACTGGTGGAGCCGATCAAAGCACCCGCCAATGACGTGCTTTCGGCCTGGTTCGAAGAAAACAAGCAGGACTACGCCGCGCCGGAATATCGCAAGATTTCCTATATCAAGCTGGAACCGGAAGACATAGTCGATGAATCCTCGGTCAGCGACGAGCAGGTGCGCGAGGATTACGAAAAGAACAAGGATCGTTTCACGACGCCTGAATCCCGCACCATCGAGCAGATCGTGTTCAAGACGCCCGAAGCGGCGCAGGCGGCACGCGATTCCATCGCCGGCGGCGCGACCTTCGAAAAGATCGTTACGGCCGAGGGCAAGACCATGGCCGACACCAGCCTGGGAACGCTGACCAAGGACAGGATCGCCGACAAGGCGGTGGCCGAAGCAGCCTTCGCACTTGCCGAAAACGAAGTTAGCCCGGTGGTGCAAGGCGCGTTCGGCCCGCTTTTGCTGCGCGTCACCGAGATCAAGCCGCAGACGGTGAAGTCGCTTGCCGACGCTTCGGCCGAAATCCGCAAGGAACTGGCGCTGGCCGAGGCAAGCCGCGTCCTTCTGGAAGTGCACGACGCCTATGAGGACGCGCGTGCCGCCGGCGAATCGATGAAGGAAGCAGCCGACCGCCTCAAGCTGAAAGTCGTCACCATCGACGCCATCAGCCGCTCGGCACAGGCGCCCGACGGAACCGTGATCAACACATTGCCGCAGTCGCGTGACCTGCTTCAGGCCGCCTTCGAAGCCGAGACGGGGGTCGAAAACCCTCCCGTGAATATCGGCTCGAACGGTTACGTCTTCTATGAAGTGGAAGGCGTCACAGCCGCCCGCGACCGCGCGCTGGACGAGGTCCGCGAAAAGGTTGTCGCCGACTGGACCAAGGCCGAAACAGCAACGCGGCTTGCCGCCAAGGGCGAGGAACTGCGCAAGCGGGTGAAGGATGGCGCTTCGCTTGACGTGCTGGCCGGAGAATTGTCGCTGGAAAAGCAGACCAAACGCGGATTGAAGCGTGGAACCGATGATGCCGATTTCGGTGAGGCCGGCGTTGCGGCGGCATTCAGCGTCGGCGAAGGCAGCGAGGGGCTGGTTTCGGCGCCCACCGGCGATGCGCAGATCCTATTCAAGGTAGTGGAATCCTTCGAGCCTGCAGGTGCCGGTCCGGACTCGGTGCCTGAGGATGCCCGCCAGCAGTTTGCCGCCGGCATGTCCGACGATCTTCTCGACCAGCTCGTCGCGCAGCTTCAGGCTCAGTACAAAGTCACGATTGACCGCAACGCGATCAACCAGGCATTGGCTTTCTGACCACGATGAGCACGCTCAAACCACATTTGGCCAAAGTCGCCACCGGTACCGCCCTCTCCTACGAGGAAGCGCGCGAGGCGTTCGACATCATCATGTCGGGCGATGCCACGCCCGGCCAGATCGGTGCCTTCCTGATGGCGCTGCGCGTGCGCGGCGAAACCGTCAGCGAGATCATGGGCGCGGTTGCCACCATGCGCGACAAGATGCTGCGCGTGGAGGTGCCGGAAGGTGCCGTCGATATTGTCGGTACCGGCGGCGACGGCTCGCACAGCGTCAATATCTCCACCGCTTCGGCTTTCGTCATCGCCGGCTGCGGTGTACCGGTCGCCAAGCACGGCAATCGCGGCCTGTCCTCGCAGACCGGTGCTTCCGATGTGCTGACCGCGCTCGGCGTGAAGATCGACCTCGAACCCGACCTGATCGGCGCTTGCGTGCGCGAAGCGGGCGTCGGCTTCATGTTCGCGCCCGCGCACCATCCGGCCATGCGCCATGTCGGCCCCACGCGCGCCGAACTTGGCACGCGCACCATCTTCAACCTGCTCGGCCCCCTCTCCAACCCGGCCGGCGTTACCCGCCAGATGGTCGGGGTGTTTTCGCCCGAATGGGTGCGGCCGGTGGCCGAGACGCTGAAGGCGCTGAAGGCCGACCGCGCCTGGGTTGTGCATGGCGACGGCTTTGACGAAATCACCACCACCGGCGAAACGCATGTGGCCGAACTTGTCGGCGGTACATTGAAGAGCTTTGTCCTCACTCCGGAACAGGTCGGCCTCAAGCGCTATTCGCGCGAGGACCTGCGCGGCGGCGATGCGGCCTTCAATGCGCAGGCGCTGCGCAACATGTTGTCGGGGGCACAAGGCGCCTATCGTGACACGGTGCTGATGAATGCCGGCGCCGGCCTGGTCGTCGGCGGCCATGTGGCCACGCTGGCCGAAGGCATTGCCGCTGCGGCCGCCGCAATCGACAATGGCCGCGCGCTTGGCGTTCTCGACGCATTGGTCCAGGTTTCGAACAGGTAGCTGCGTGACCGACATTCTGCGCAAGATTGAAGCCTACAAACGCGACGAGATCGCCGCAGCCAAGGCACGGTTGCCGCTGGCCGAGCTGAGCGCACGCGCACGCGACCTCGCGCCGCCACGCGGCTTTCTGGCCGCATTGCAGGCCAGACGGGAGGCAGGCAAATTCGCGCTGATCGCCGAAATCAAGAAGGCCAGCCCCTCGAAAGGGCTGATCCGCGCCGATTTCGACCCACCATCGTTGGCGCAAGCCTATGAGTTGGGCGGCGCTGCCTGCCTGTCGGTGCTGACCGATGCTCCTTCATTCCAGGGCGCGCCGGAATTCCTTACCGCCGCCCGGGATGCCTGTTCGCTGCCGGCGCTGCGCAAGGACTTCATGTTCGAGCCCTATCAGGTCTATGAGGCCCGCGCCTGGGGCGCCGATGCGATCCTCGTCATCATGGCGAGCCTGGAAGACGACGACGCCAGAAGGCTCGAAGACACCGCTTTCGAACTGGGAATGGATGTGCTGGTCGAGGTCCATGACGAAGCCGAAACCGAACGCGCGCTGAAGCTTTCCTCGCGGCTGATCGGCATCAACAACCGCAACCTGCGCACATTCGAGGTCAGCCTGGAAACCTCCGAGCGCCTGGCGACGCTGGTGCCCGATGACCGCCTGCTGGTTGGCGAAAGCGGTATCTTCACCCATGCGGATTGCCGGCAGCTCGAGCACGCCGGCATCGGCACCTTCCTGGTCGGCGAAAGCCTGATGCGGCAGGAGGACGTCGCTGCTGCCACCCGCACGCTGCTGACCGGAGCAAACGGGCATGGCTGACAAACCCGCCCTCACCCACCTTGGCGCCGACGGCCAGGCCAACATGGTCGATGTCGGCGAAAAGGCCGAAACGCAGCGCACCGCAATTGCCGAAGGCACCGTCACCATGCAGCCGGAAACGCTGCGAATGATCCGCAATGGCGACGCCAAGAAAGGCGACGTGCTGGGCACCGCGCGGCTTGCCGGCATCATGGCAGCCAAGCGGACCCATGAATTGATCCCGCTTTGCCACCCACTGCTTCTGACCAAGGTTTCGGTCGATATCGAGATGGACGAGGCACTGCCCGGCCTGCGGATCAGGGCGCTGGCGCGCGTGAGCGGCAAGACCGGCGTTGAGATGGAGGCGCTGACGGCGGCATCGGTTGCCTGCCTGACCATCTACGACATGGCCAAGGCGGTGGATCGCGGCATGGTCATTTCCGGGATCAGGCTGATCGAGAAGACCGGCGGCAAATCCGGCGACTTCCGGGCCGGGGATTAGAATGGCGCTGCTTGCCGTCAACGAAGCGCTGGAGCGGCTTCTGGATGGGGCAGAGCCGAGCGAATCCGAAACCGTCGCGATTGCCGAGGCTGCCGGACGCGTGCTTGCCGAGCCGCTGACGGCCCGGCGCACCCAGCCGCCTTTCGATGCATCGGCCATGGACGGCTACGCGGTGCGGGCGCAAGATGTGGCTCGCCTGCCTGTCACGTTGCGGGTGATCGGCATTGCCCCGGCGGGGAAACGATTCGCAGGGGTGGTTGGCCCCGGTGAAGCGGTGCGCATCTTCACCGGTGCGCCGGTTCCCGAAGGAGCCGATACGGTCGTTATCCAGGAAGACACCAGAAAGCTCGACGAAAACACGGTCGAAATTGTCGAGGCGCCGGCCAAAGGCCGCCATATCAGGCGGCGCGGGCTGGACTTTCGCGAGGGCGATGCCCTGCTGGACAAGGGCCGGCTGCTTGACGCGGCCGCGCTGTCGCTTGCAGCCGCCGCCAACTATCCTGCCCTTCCAGTGGTGAAGCGGCCCTTGCTGGCGATCATCGCCACCGGCGACGAGCTGATGCCGCCCGGCAGCGACACCGGCCCGGACCAGATCATCGCCTCCAACGCCTACGGCGTCGCCGCCATTGCCGAGGCGGCCGGCGCGCGAGTGCTCGACCTCGGCATTGCACCGGACCGCAGGCAGGCAATCGCCGCGCTGGTGCGACGCGCCGTCGATGAGGGAGCCGACGTGCTGGTCACGCTTGGCGGCGCCTCGGTCGGCGATCACGACCTGACCCATGCCGTGCTGACCGAACAGGGCATGGAACTGGACTTCTGGAAGATCGCCATGCGCCCCGGAAAGCCGCTGATGTTCGGCCGGCTTGGACGCACCCGCTTCATCGGTCTACCCGGCAATCCGGTGGCGAGCCTGGTCTGCTCCTATCTGTTCCTGAAACCGCTGCTGGCGCGGCTGGGCGGGCGGCACTACGCTCCTGACACGCTCCGAGCCAAGCTTGGCGCTCCCCTGCCCGCCAACGACCGGCGGCAGGACTATATCCGCGCCACCCTGCAGGACGGTCCGGAAGGTCTGCTGGCGACGCCCTTTATCGTCCAGGATTCCTCCATGCTGAAAGTGTTTGCCAACGCAAATGCCTTGATCGTGCGCGAACCGCATTCTCCGGCCGCAAACGCCGGAGATTCCTGCACCGTGATCAGGCTGCGCTGACCGCTCCAATGTCTTGCGAATAGCAGCCGGCAAATGTTTTTGGTTTCCGTACCCTTAACGGATTCATTAAAATTTAAACAGTTGCGGAACACAAATGGAACAGATAGTGTTTGTTCTGGTTTTGTTTTGTATTTGATTCCGTGGGGCTGCAATGCTGACGCGCAAACAACATGAGCTTCTACTGTTCATCCATCAGCGGATGAAGGAAACCGGAATCCCCCCTTCCTTCGATGAGATGAAGGAAGCGCTCGACCTTGCCTCCAAATCGGGAATCCACCGGCTCATCACCGCGCTGGAGGAGCGCGGCTTCATTCGCCGGCTGCCCAACAGGGCACGCGCCCTGGAAGTCCTGCGGATGCCCGAATCCATAGCTCCGGGTCTTGCGCCGCAGCGCGCCAAGTTTTCACCCAGCGTCATCGAGGGCAGCCTTGGCCGCCGCGAAGCCGAGCCCTCACGCCTGCATTCGGCCGGAAACGACGATGCCGGCGCATCCATATCGGTTCCGGTGATGGGCCGGATCGCCGCCGGCGTGCCTATCGACGCCATCCAGCACAAGACCCATTCCATCTCAGTGCCGCCTGAAATGATTTCCGGGGGCGAGCATTATGCGCTCGAGGTCAAGGGTGACTCGATGATCGAGGCCGGTATCTTCGACGGCGACACGGTAATCATCCGCAATGCCAGCACAGCCAATCCGGGCGAGATCGTCGTGGCCCTTGTCGATGAGGAGGAAGCAACGCTGAAGCGGTTTCGCCGCAAGGGAGCTTCGATTGCGCTGGAGGCGGCCAATCCAGCCTATGAAACCCGTATTTTCGGCCCCGATCGCGTCAAGGTGCAGGGCAAGCTGGTCGGTCTGATCCGCCGCTACTAGGGCATTTTGCAGCCAAGTGAAATCACTTGGCGTTGCACAAATCCTGCAAAATTAAACAGATAGGGTGGTTCACCTGACGGAGTCCTTGAACCGCTCCGGCCGATTTACGCAAATTCCGGACAGGAAACGCCCTCCACTTATCGTGGAATTGCTCTCTAAGGCACGGTGCTGGTCGCTGGCGGCATGATTTCTGCTGGTCTGTTGGCGGTCGACATGGGTTGTTTTGGTGTCGTCGCTGCGACAGGCTGTTTTCGCTGGTAAGGTGGCAAGCCACGCGCGGCACGCGAGAAACGGCGCTGTGTGTGCCAAGGCCGGTAGGGCTTGGCGAGCGCGAAGCGGACTTTCACGCCTTTTTCCGAATCGGACGAAAGATAGATGGCAGCGCTGCCGAACTGCGCCAGATCACGCAACGTGACCACCTCGGCGATGCTGTTGCGGCACATTTTCCGGGCGGTGGCATCGGCCACCACGATCAGGGTGGCTTGATCGCATAGGCTGCGCGCCGCCTCAATCGTAGCCGCATGGGCGATGAGCGAACCGGAGGGGTGGCGTGCGGCACATAATGCCTCGTCGCAAACGAACCCTATGCCCGGCGGCATCTCCGGGATTGTGGCCGGCGGCAATTCGGTAGCCGTGGCCTTGACAGGCTTGATGATTGTTTCCGCGCGCAAAGCGCGTTGCCAATTCTCGATCGTGAACTCGCCTGGCCTTGGGCGATTGATCGCAAGTTGGCCGCTGCCGGTTGCCAAGGCGATCAGCCGGCCATCTTCCGAAATGAAGGCATCCGGCGTTCGAACTGCGCCAAGCATCAACAAGCCGATCAGCACGAAAGGCAGGGCTACCAGCCGCAGCCAAGTGGTCGCCATCGTCGCAAGGATCAGGGCAATCGTCAGGAACACCAGCGCATAGACCGAGACGAGACCGACGGCATCGATGGGCGTGCGCTCGGAAAACCACTTCGACAAGGCGATCATGACTTTGAGGCCCTGGCCCATCACCGCAAAGAACGGCTGATCGAGCCCAAGCGTCATGGCGATGGAACCGGCAACGCCGAACGGCATGACGACAATCGAGACCACCGGCATGACCGCAAGATTGGCAACAAGGCTCAATGGCGACACGCGCTGGAAATGATAGGCGCCGAACGCGGTCGTTGCCAGGCCGGCGACGACGGAGGTCACTGCAAGTCCGATGACGACACCGCCGAGCTTTCGCACAACCACGCCAGCCTTCGATTGATGGTCCGCCGCAGAGCGGGATTTTCCGGATCGGCGCTCCGACCACAGCGCATAGGCGCCGACAAGGGCGGCGGTGGCGGCAAAGGACATCTGGAAACTGGGGCCAACGACTTCATGCGGAGCAATTGCAATCACGATGATAGCCGAGATCGCCAGATTGCGCATGGTCAGTGCCGCGCGATCGAACAAAAGCGCAATCAGCATGATCGCCAGCATGATGAAACTGCGCTGGGCCGCGACTTCCGCGCCCGAAATGAAAAGATAGAAAGCAAGCCCGACCAGCGCGATAGCCGCAGCATATTTCTTGATTGGATGGCGCGAGGCAAATCCCGGAAAGCATGCGAATATTGCACGCAGTGTGCCCATGACGGTCCCGGCAACCAGCGCCATATGCAGGCCCGAAATCGAGATGATGTGGTATATGCCCGAGCGCCGCATGGCTTCGTTGATGTCTTCGGGAATACCGGCCCTGACGCCGACCACGAGCGCTGCGGCAATCTCGCCTTCCGGCCCGCCAATATGGCCGCGGATGCGCCCGGCGATACGATTGCGGATATCTTCGACCCAGATCGAGAATCGCGCCACGGCCGGAACCGGCGCCGTTTGAGAAATGAGTTCCGGACCGCGCAGGAAAAACCCGCTGGCGCCGATACCGTCGAAATAGCTTTCGAACGAAAAATCATAACTCCCTGGGCGGACGGGACCGGAGGGCGGCAACAGCCGGACCAGCCCGGTAACTTCCGACCCGGCACGCAGATCCGGCGGGATCTTACGCGCCGACACCCGCACCCGCTCCGGCGCGTAACGCAGCACCGGGCGTGCCGTCCCCGTCACGTCCATCGTCAGCCGCACGCGTCCATTGGCCATATAGTCGAGGCTCAGAACACGTCCGGTCAATTGCGTGGAGATTTCGCTTCCAAGCATATTGGTGCCTGCACGCCAAGTTTCGGCCTTGGCGAACAGGGCGCCGATCAGGCAACGCAACATGCCCGCAAGGACAAAGCGCACGGCCTGCCGCTCGGCAGGGAGGAAGTGCCAAATCGCTGCAATAATGCCCCCGCAGCCCGACAACGGAACCCACGCGGGTTCCGCCGCAAGGTTGAAATAGACTATTGCCCCAAGCGCCAGGAAAACAGGAATGAGCAGGAAGGCTGTGCCACGCTCCTGCTCGACGGTGACGGCAAGACGCAACGCATGAGCGGCGCCGGTCGCCGTCAGTATATAGCGGCTGCCGGAAACAGGAGATCGGATCAGATCGCCAGTGCGGGTGGATACCGGCGGCAAGCGGGTGGTGGCCTCAGCAGGCAGGTCATTTGCCGAATAGCCGAGTAACGCTCTCTCGCTTACCTCGCTAGCGGATGTTTCCTGTGCCATCCGGCGTCCCGACCGGGACACGGCCGACCGCGCCCTTGCAGGCACCGCTCAGCCACGCCCCTCCCCCTTGCACCACTGACCCTCTATGCTACATGAAGCCCACCAAATTGCCATGCACGGCGCATGCCGTTGCTGCGGCCTCTTTTCCTCGGAAGCATCATGTCCAACAAAGTCGTCACCCGCTTCGCCCCCTCGCCCACCGGCTTTCTGCATATTGGCGGCGCGCGAACGGCACTATTCAACTGGCTTTATTCGCGCCACACCGGCGGCAAGATGCTGCTTCGCATCGAAGACACCGATCGCGAGCGCTCGACCGAAGCTGCCACAAGCGCCATTCTCGATGGCCTGTCCTGGCTGGGCCTGACCTGGGACGGCGATCCGGTATCGCAATTCGAGCGCGCACCGCGCCACCGCGAAGTGGCGGAAGAACTGGTGCGGATGGGTAAGGCTTACTATTGCTACGCCTCGCCCGAAGAACTCAATGAAATGCGCGAAAAGGCGCGGGCCGAAGGCCGCCCGCCGCGCTATGATGGCCGCTGGCGCGACCGCGACCCGTCCGAGGCGCCGGCGGGGGTCAAAGGCGCAATCCGCATCAAGGCGCCGACCGAGGGCGAAACCATTGTCCACGACCGCGTGCAGGGCGAGGTCCGCTTTCCCAACAAGGATCTGGACGATTTCATCATTTTGCGGTCGGACGGCAACCCGACCTATATGCATGCGGTGGTGGTGGACGACCATGACATGGGCGTCACCCACATCATCCGCGGCGACGACCACCTGACCAATGCGGCACGCCAGACCGTGATTTACAACGCACTGGGATGGGACGTGCCGGTCATGGCACATATACCGCTGATCCATGGTGCCGACGGGGCCAAGCTTTCCAAGCGCCATGGCGCACTCGGCGTCGAAGCCTATCGGGCCATGGGCTATCTGCCTGCCGCGTTGCGCAACTATCTCGCGCGCCTAGGCTGGAGCCACGGCGACGACGAAGTGATGTCGCTTGAAGACATGATCAGCTGGTTCGAGATCGAGGACGTCAACAAAGGGGCGGCACGGTTCGACTTCCAGAAGCTGGAGGCGCTGAACGGTGTCCATATGCGTAGGATGGACGACGCCGAACTGCTTGAGATATTTGTCGCCACCCTGCCCTATCTGGAGAACGGGGCGCCGATTGCGGGCGGGCTGGATGACGAGCGGCGGGCGCAGCTTCTGGCAGCCATGCCGGGGCTGAAAGAGCGCGCCAAGACGCTGGTGGAACTGGCAGACGGTTCAGCCTTCCTGTTTGCGCAGCGGCCGCTTGCCGTGGACGAAAAAGCTGCACCCGTTCTGGGCGAACGGCCGCGCACTGTGTTGAAGGGTGCGCATACCGCTCTTGCAGCACTTACCGGCGAGTGGAACGCGGCTGCGGTGGAAGCTGCAATTCGTGAATTTGCCAATGAAAATGGACTCAAGCTCGGGGCGGTCGCGCAGCCCCTGCGGGTAGCACTGACCGGAAAAACCACCTCTCCGGGTGTATTTGATGTGCTGGCGGTGCTCGGCCGTGACGAAAGTCTTGGACGCATTGCCGATCAAATCGATTAACGCGTTTTGACCTTATAATTTCCCATTGAAACCGCACTGCTGCAGTGCAACATTGCCGCCGCCAAACTTGGCACGGCTTGGGAAATGCGATAGCAGAAGCGCATATTTTTGAAGCGGCTCTATACCGGGCCGCAAGAACAGTGGACGGGCACGAAGGGAGTTGCGATGACCGAATCTACAGCAAAACTGGAATTTGGCGGCAAAACCCACGAGTTGAAGGTTCGAAGCGGATCGGTGGGCCCCGATGTCATCGACATCGCCTCGCTTTACAAGGATACCGGCGCTTTCACCTACGATCCGGGCTTCACTTCGACGGCCTCCTGCGAATCGGGAATCACCTTCATCGACGGCGACCAGGGTATATTGCTGCATCGCGGCTACCCGATCGACCAGTTGGCCGAACATGGTGATTTCCTGGAAGTCTGCTACCTGCTGCTCTACGGCGAATTGCCGACCAAGGCGCAGAAGGACGATTTCGACCTGCGTGTCACGCGCCACACCATGGTGCATGAGCAGATGACGAAGTTCTTCAGCGGCTTCCGTCGCGATGCCCACCCCATGGCGGTCATGTGCGGCGTCGTAGGCGCGCTGTCGGCCTTCTATCACGACTCGACCGATATTTCAGATCCGCATCAGCGCATGGTGGCCTCGATCCGTTTGATCGCCAAGATGCCGACCATCGCTGCCATGGCCTACAAATACTATATCGGCCAACCTTTCGTTTACCCGAAGAACGAGCTGAATTTCGCGGCGAACTTCCTCCATATGTGCTTCGCGGTTCCCTGCGAGGACTACAAGGTCAACCCGGTTCTCGCCCGCGCGATGGAACGCATCTTCATCCTGCATGCCGATCACGAGCAGAACGCCTCGACATCGACCGTGCGCCTCGCCGGCTCGTCGGGCGCCAATCCGTTTGCCTGTATCGCCGCCGGCATTGCCTGCCTGTGGGGCCCGGCCCATGGCGGCGCCAACGAGGCTGCCCTCACCATGCTGTCGGAAATCGGCCATGTCGATCGCATCCCGGAATTCATCGCCCGCGCCAAGGACAAGAACGATCCGTTCCGGCTGATGGGCTTCGGTCATCGCGTCTACAAGAACTATGATCCGCGCGCCAAGATCATGCAGAAGACCACGCATGAGGTTCTGGGCGAACTCGGCATCAAGGACGACCCGATGCTGGACGTGGCGATCGAACTCGAACGGATCGCACTGACCGATGAATATTTCATCGAAAAGAAGCTTTATCCGAATATCGACTTCTATTCCGGCATCACGCTCAAGGCACTCGGCTTCCCCACCGCCATGTTCACGGTGCTGTTTGCGGTCGCCCGTACCGTCGGCTGGATTTCGCAGTGGAAGGAAATGATCGAGGACCCGCACCAGCGGATCGGCCGGCCACGCCAGCTTTATACCGGCGCGACGGAACGCGACTACGTACCGATCGCCAAGCGCTGAAATCGGCATATGCATTTGAAAAGGCGCCCTTGGGCGCTTTTTTGCATCAAGAGCCAGCCTTATGGCCTTCTATCTTGGCAAGGATCACCTTGGCAGCTATCTCGCCTGCAGGCTTGTCCGTCGCCATTCGCCGCGCCACTTCAGAAAATCCGTCTTTCTGCCAGCTTCGGAAGGCTGTATCGGCAAACAAGGCTTCCAGGTGACGCGCAAGATTCTGGGGCCGGACATAGCGGTCATAGAATTCCGGCACGATCGGCCGATCGGCGATGAGGTTTGGCAACAGTGCCGACCAGACCGTGATCATACCCTGCAGGAGCCTGGCGATCGGATCGAGCCTGTAGGCGGAGACCATGGGCACGCCGGCGAGCGCCAGTTCCAGTGAAACAGTTCCGGACGCGATCAACGCCGCATCGGCTTGCCCGAATACCTGCCATTTGCGCGCGGCATCCGTCTCGATTTCCGGCTTGTCTTCCCAGTTCGCAACGGACTGGGCAACGAGATCGGCAACATGCGGAACCGTGGGCAGGACCAGCCGCAATCTGTGACCGCGCGCGCGCAGGATGGAAACCGTCTCGGCAAACGGTTCGATCAATTTCCGCACTTCGCCACGGCGAGAGCCGGGCAGCACGAGCAAGGTCTTGACGCGGTCATCCGACAGGTCGCGTGGCAGCGCCTGCGCCTGGCGGGCCGCCAGCACGCCAGCATCATGGCTGAGGCGATGGCCGACATAGGTGCCGGGCGGGCCGCCCAGACGCTCCAGCTCGGCAACTTCGAACGGCAATATGCACAGCACATGATTGACATAAGGGCGCATCGCGCGTGCCCTGCCCGGCCGCCATGCCCAGACACTGGGGCATACATAGTGGACGATGGGAATGGCGGGAGCGGCAGCGCGGACCTTGCGGGCCACGCGCAACGCGAAATCCGGGCTGTCGATGGTGATGAGGCAATCGGGCTGCACTTCGACAATCGCCCTTGCTGTCTGGCCGATCCTGCGCATGAGGCGCGGGAGATCCCGCACGATTGCGGCCACGCCCATCAAGGCAATTTCGCCGCCGTCGAACAACGGTTCAAGCCCGAGCTCCTGCAGATGCCTTCCACCGATGCCGACAAGCTGGATGTCGCGCCCCGTCATCTGCCCGAGCGCGCGAACCACATCGGCGCCGAGCAGATCGCCTGACTCCTCGCCCGCCACGATTGCGACCTTCAAGGGGGCAGCCGCCGTCATTCGGTGCCGCCGGGTGCAAGGCCGACAACAAACAGGCCGAGTTCATCCGCCCGTTCGACCATGCGGCCAAAGTCGAGAACCAGCGAGCCACCAGCTTCCACGCCGATGCCGGCCAGGCCGGCGGCATGCGCCCCCTCCACGGTAGCTGGCCCGATCGCCGGCAGGTCGGCGCGCATTTCCTGGCCCGGCTTGGCGCATTTGACGAGAACGCCACGTGTCTTTCCGGCCAGCCGGCCATGGCCGCGCATGCCGGCCACTCGCGCCAGCAACTGGTCGGTGCCCTCGATGCCTTCGAGCGCGATGGCGCGCCCGCCGATCGCAACCGCGCCCTGGCCAATGTCCAGCGCGCCGATCGCGCGGGCAGCAACCAGCCCGGCCTCCAGATCGGCCCAATCGGCCTTGCGTGGCTGCGTGCGCGTCATCGGCCCCTCTTCGGCAAGAAGATCAGGCACTATCTCATGGGCACCGACAACCTTGAACCCGTAACCCTCAAGTCCGCGTACGAGCGCCCGCAGAAGTCCGTCATCGCCCTTGGCAAGCGCGGCAATCGCCCTGGGAAGCAGCGACAGCAGGGACAGCCTGGGACGGACGGCGCGCCAGTTCGGACGTCGCTCGATGCCGCCGGCAAGGACGACATGGGTGATGCGGTGGCGCTTCAGCAAGGGCACCAGGCCACCGAAATCCTCCAGCGGCAGGGTCTCATGGTCATAATCAGCCAGTCCGGTATGGGGTTCGGTTTCACCCTCGATATGGACGATAAAGGGAGAGTGGCCGGCAGCGGCCAGGCCCTGGGCGACATTGACCGGCAATCGGCCATGGCCGGCGACGATGCCGACCCTGTCGCCGGCGGCAAGCTTTATCCGCAGTCCCGCCGCGTCAGTCCTGATCGTCGGCGTCGTCATCGACGGCACCCTTCAGCGGCGGCACGGCATAGTGGCGCTTTCCTCGCACGGCGATGAAATCGACAATCTTCATGGCACCGGGCGAATCGGCGAATTCGGCGCGCGCGATCTCGATATTCTCGCTGACCGGTTGGGCCGGATCGAAGATCGTCTTGTAGGCGCGCCGCAATGTCATGATCTCGGCTTTCGACATTCCCGACCGCCGCAGCCCGACAACATTCAGGCCACGAAGCTTCGCACGGTTGCCCATGGCAATCGCGTAAGGGATCAGATCGCCCACAAGCATGGAACCGCCGGCAAGGAACGCCCCCTGGCCGATACGCACGAATTGATGGACCGCGCTCAAGCCGCCTATGCCGACATTGTCGCCAACCTCGCAATGGCCGCCAAGCGTAGCGCCGTTGGTCAGGGTGACATTGTTGCCGACGATGCAATCATGCGCGACATGCGAATAGGCGAGGAAATTGCAATTGTCGCCGATTGTGGTGGCGCCGCGAGCATTGTCGGTGCCGATATGCATCGTCACGAACTCGCGGATGATGCAATTGGCGCCAACCGTCAATGTCGTGCGCCCGCCCTTGTGGCTCTGATTTTGCGGCGGGCCGCCAAGCACGGCCTGCGGATAGACAATTGTGTTCGCGCCAAGGGTCGTGGCTCCGATGACCGTGACGTGGCCGACAAGCTTCACGCCGTCATCGATGACCGCATCAGGGCCGATATGGCAGAGAGGGCCAATATGAACACCGGAACCGATGCTGGCGCCGGTTTCGATGACAGCGGAGGAGTGGATGAATGTTTGCTTTTGCATCAGGCCGTGGGGGGCGACATCATCGCCGAAATTTCTGCTTCAGCCGCCTTTGCGCCATCGACGAGCGCTTCGCAAGCAAAACGCCAGATATTTCCGCGCTTCTTGACTTTATTCACATGGATGTGAAGGCGGTCGCCAGGCACGACCGGACGCCGGAATTTCGCATTGTCGATGGTCATGAAATAGACAAGCGACGGCTTGTCCGTGTTCTGGCTCTTGATGCAGATGGCGCCGGCGGTCTGTGCCATCGCCTCCACGATCAGCACGCCCGGCATGACCGGCTGTTCGGGAAAGTGCCCCTGGAAATGGGGTTCATTGATCGTGACATTCTTGATGCCGACCGCGGAATTGTCGGCATCGATATCGATGATCCGATCCACCAGAAGAAACGGATAGCGGTGGGGCAGCAGTTTCATTAAACCAAGGATATCCACTGCCTCAAGCGTGGACAGCGCTTCTTCAGCCATTGATCTCACTCTTTCGGTTTTGTTCTGGAAGACAGCTTGCGGATGGCGGCAACGTCGCGCATGAACTCCATCATCGGCCGCGCGGGCAGCCCGCCCCATACTTCGCCGGCCGGCACGTCATTCATGAAACCGCTTGCCGCCGCCAGCCTTGCTCCGCTGCCGATCGTCAGGTGATCGGCGAGACCGACGCGGCCGCCCATCATCACATAGTCACCGACGGTTACCGAGCCCGAAATCCCGCAATGGGCTGCAATCACGCAACCGCGCCCGATGCGCACATTATGCGCGATCTGCACGAGGTTATCGATCTTGGTGTTCTCGCCGATAACAGTGTCGGCCATGGCGCCACGGTCGACAGTGGTGTTCGCGCCGATCTCGACATTGTCCTGGATAACGACGCGGCCGATCTGCGGCATGCGCTCGGGCCCGAACGCACCGGAAACAAAGCCGAAACCATCCTGGCCGATCCTCGCGCCGCCATGGATGATGACGCCATTACCGACAAGCGCATATTGAAGGGTGACGCTGGGGCCGACATAGCAATTGCGGCCGATCTGCGATGACGGTCCGATCACTGCGTTGGGAGCAACGATGGTGCCACTGCCGATGGCGACATTCGCACCGATGACGGCACCTGCTTCGACAATGACATTGTCTTCCAGGCGAACGCTTTCCTCGACATGGGCGAGCCTGGACACACCGGTTTCCCCGGTCATCGGCTCGGGCATGGCAGCGGCCGGAAAGAGCAAGCGCCCGATCTGGGCAAATGCCGCCTGCGGTCGCGGCGTTACCAGAACGGCCATGCCTGAAGGAGCAAGATCGGCGACATCGGGCGTGCATAGAAGAATCGCCGCGCGCAGTGCCTTCAAGCCACCGGCATTGCGCTTGCCCTCAACGAAGACGAGCGCTTCGTCTCCCCCCTCGCCCACTGGAGCGATGGTCGAGATCTCGGTTTGCGCATAGCTGGGATCAACGAATTCGGCGCCGGTGAGATTCGCGATCTCTAGCGCCGTATAGCGGCGCGACGGCACGAAAAAGACCGGGTCGGACATGTGAACCTTTTCTTCCGGGCCCGCATGGCCCGGAAGTCTCACCCGCTCAAATCAGAAGCGGGTCGAAATGCCGAAGTTGAAATTCTGCTCGACGTCGGAATCTTCCTTGACCACAGGCACGGCATAGTCGACGCGCAGCGGACCGAACGGCGACTGCCAGATCAGGCCTGCACCGACCGACGCACGCCATTCCATGTCGGTTCCGGCAACCGTGAGGGTGCCAGTTCTTTCGATCTTGTTTCCGTACAAGGTTGCCGCATCCGCGAACACCGCACCCTTCAGGCCGAAGCTTTCCGGAACGACCGGGAACGGGAACTGGGCTTCCACCGAGGCATTGAAATAGGTGGTGCCGCCGAGATGATCGCCAGTAGCCGGATCAAAGGGGCCGATGCCATCATATTCGAAGCCGCGGATTATGCGCTCATTGTTCTTGAAGTGATCGAAGATGCGCAGATTATTATCGCCGAAACCGGCAATGTGACCGCCACCGATACTGACCAGCCCGACAACATCCAATTCATCGGACAGTGTATGATAGTAGCTGCTCCGCCCGGTGAGCTTGACGAATTCCGCATCGCCACCCAAGCCTGCAACTTCCGTAGTGAAAGTCGCATAGATGCCGGCATGCGGATTCTTCATGTCGTCAATGGTATTGTAGAGAACCGTCCCCGACACCGATGACTTAACCCAAGGACTCTCTCTAACACCCTCTTGAATCGCCTGTGACACGTCGCAGACCGGAGTTGGAGGCGTGCCTGATTCATCAACCAGTCCATTGCCGTCCGCATCGCAATGCTCGCGCAAACTGTACTTCTCCTGCGTGTAGTTATACGCAAGCTGCGTCGATACGGATTCAGTGATCGGCAGACCGAAACGGACCGTAGCACCGTTCAGTTCGCTCTCATATTTATCCAGCGTGCGTGTCTGGCGGTAGATATCGAAACCGGCCGAGATACGCCGCCCGAGGAAGTAAGGCTCCGTGAACGACACCATGAAGTCGCGCGAGTCCTTACCGCCGCCGGCAGACACGCGGATGAACTGGCCACGGCCAAGGAAGTTGCGCTCGGTAATCGAAGCTTCCACCGAGGGTCCAGGGGTTTGGCCGCCGCTGGTATAGCCGGCACCGATTGAGAACTCGCCGGTCGACTTTTCGACGACATCGACCACAAGGACAACCTGATCCGGCTCCGAGCCGGGAGCCGTCGCAATCTCGACGCGATCGAAGAAGCCAAGATTCTCAAGCCGCTTCTTGGCGCGCTGGATCAGAACCTGGTTGAAGGCATCGCCTTCGCTGACATCGAATTCGCGGCGGATGACATAGTCGCGCGTGCGCGCATTGCCACGGATCTCGATGCGCTGGACATAGGTCTTGGCGCCCTGGTCGATGGTGTAAACCACCGAGATGGTGTGGCTTTCGAAGTTGCGGTCGCCGCGCGGCGTGACCTGGGCGAAAGCATAGCCCTTGCCGGCCACTTCTTCCGTCAAGGCGATGATGGAATCCTCGACATCCTTGGCGCTATAGGCCGCGCCCGTCTTGGTCTCGACCAGCGACTGGAGTTCCGTGGTGTTGACCTCGGGGATCGAAGTCTCGATCGAGACATCGCCGAAAGTATATTTGTCGCCCTCCTCGACCGTGATCGTCACGGTGTAGGAATTGGACGCCTCATCCAGTTCACCAAAGGCGGAAACGACGCGGAAATCCGCATAGCCGCGATTGTAATAGAAGCGGCGAAGCGCCTCCTCGTCAGCGCGCAGACGCTGCTCGTCATAGATGTCGTCACGCGTCAGCAGGGACAGGATCGTCGACTTCTTGGTCGTGATCACATCCGAAAGGCGCCGGTCGCCGAACGCGTTGTTGCCGACGAAATTGACATCGGCGATCTTGGTGCGCTCGCCTTCATTGACCTCGAACACGACATTGACGCGGTTTTCGCCCAGATCCATCGTGCGGGCGTTGACCGTGGCGTCGTTGCGGCCGATGCGCCGATAAGCCTCGCGAATTGCTTCGGCGTCGGCTTCCATCGTCGCGGTCGAGAATGCACCGCGCGGCTTCAACTGCACTGCGCTCGACAGCGCCGCGTCCTTGATCTTCTTATTGCCCTGGAACAGGACCTGGTTGACGACCTGCAACTCTGAGACCTGCACGACGAGCGTCGAGCCGACCTGATTGATGCGAACGTCGGAAAACAGACCGGTGGCAAAAAGCCGCTTCACGGCCTCATCGACATCAGCACTCGAAAAAGACCTGCCGGGGCTTATTCCGACATGCTCGCGAATCGTGGATGCCTCGACACGCTGGTTGCCCCGCACATCGATGCTGCTGACGGTTGCCGCCGACGCGGCCGACACGCCTGCAAGCTGAATAGCAAGCGCGCCCGGCACAGCCAAGGAAGCGGAAAGGGCCACCGCGGACGCGGCGCTCAGAAAACTCGATGCTGCCTTCATAGGGCTATGTAACCTTTTCTCGAAGTCCCCACGGCGAGAAAACCGGACGTGCGGCTAATTTCCCATACCGTATTAACCGGATTTTCCTTACACGCAAGGCTTCTGGTTAATTTGCATTTACTTAGACCAATCGCGTGGCATTAGCGTCACGCATATCGCGGCTGATGGTAAACGCAGTCTCAATCCTCACAGCGTTGCGGTGATTTTCTTAATGATTTCAGCACCCAAATAGATCGTTCCAGAAAACGAATCCCATAAAGGCAAGCACGAGGAACATACCAGCCCGATAGGCAATATCCATCATCCGTTCCGACAGCGGCCGGCGCATCACCGCCTCCACCCCATAGAAGACCAGGTGCCCGCCATCCAGCGGCGGAATCGGCAGCAGATTGAGGAAGCCGATTCCGACCGACAGCAGCGCCACAAGCTGCACCACCCACTCGAAACCGAGCTTTGCGGCCTTACCGGCCATGTCGGCAATCTTGACCGGGCCTCCCAACTGGCACTTGTCTTCGCGCCCGACGACAAAGCGCTGCAGGAATTCACCGGTACGCATGATGATATGGCCGGTCTCGCTCACGGCCTCTACAAGCGCACCTGCCGGGCTGTAGGTAACCTGGCGCGGCTGGCCGAGCGCTTCATTGTTGATGACCCCGATCACACCGACCTTGACGGTGTTTCCCAGCGCATCCTGCTGCTCCATGATTTCAGGCGTGGCGTTGAGGATGATCTCGGCGCCATTGCGCTCCATGACGAAGGTGATCGGATCGCCTGCACGGCCGGAGACAAGGCGCTGCACATCCGAGAAGGTTTCGACCGGCGTTCCATCGACGCTGATAAAACGGTCGCCCGGCTCGAATCCGGCAAGGGCGGCGGGGCTTTCGGCGCGCACCTCCGCGACCATCGGGTCGGAAACGAAGCGGCCATAGACCGAAAACATCACGGCAAAGACCGCGATGGTCAAAAGAAAGTTGAACAGCGGCCCGGCAAAGACGGTCGCCGCGCGCTTCCAGACCGGCTGGGTGTGGAAGGCATGCTTGCGCTCGGCTTCGGTCAGCTTTTGCGTCGCCTCCGAATCAGGAGAACTGGTGACGCTCATGTCGCCGAGGAATTTGACGTAGCCCCCCAGCGGGATGGCCGAGAGCTTCCAGCGCGTGCCATGGCGATCGTTGAAGCCGAAAATTTCGGGGCCGAAACCGACCGAGAAGGCCTGCACGCCGATGCCGCACCAGCGGCCGACCAGGTAATGCCCCATCTCGTGGACAAACACGACGACGGTCAGGACAAACAGGAACGGTATGATGGTGCCTATGAGCAGGCTGTCCATGCCGAACATCGCGGAAAGAATCTCGCTCAAATCAAGCCCTCAACCTGTCCACGTGCTCAGCGAAGAGCGCGCCGACAATACTGCTTCAACCTCGACAAATCCAAGACATCCAAGCCGCCGGACCCCGGCACGCCGCGGTTACTATGCGCCCGGATCATGCCGGAAACAGCCCATGCGCCGGGTGATCCATCCCGCCAAGGGTCATGCAAATCACGTAAAGGGCAAGGGCTGCCGCGACAAGTCCGTCGACACGGTCCATCACGCCACCGTGACCGGGGATGAGGTTGCCGGAATCCTTCACGCCATGCCGACGCTTGACCCAGGATTCGAAGAGATCGCCGATCTGCGAGACGATGGACAGGAAAAGCGCCACGCCAACCATCAATGGCAGGCCGGTGCTGCCTGACGCGGCCGCGACCGCAAGCCCCGCAACCATGCCGCCGACCGTACCGCCGATCGCTCCGCTCCAGGTCTTGCCCGGCGAAATGGATGGCGCCAGCTTCGGCCCGCCAACAGCCTTACCCACGAAATAGGCGAGGATATCGGTTGCCCAGACAACAGCAAAAAGAAACAGGATGGCAACCAGGCCGGAACTGTCGCTATCGCGCAGAAAGGCCACTGAGAGGGCCGAGAGCCCGGCATAGGCAAGGCCGGCGCTCGTCCATGCGCCCTGCCCGCGAACCAGGCCGGAGACGACTGATACGATCAAGGCCAGGCCGAAGACGGCAAGGACCGCCGGCGCCGAATAGCCCGCAACGAGCGCAACCAGGACCACCGCGAGAAAAGCGGCTATGAGCCATTGAAAGGACGCGTTGGCTGCCGTGCGCGCCATGGCGCACCATTCGAAGAAAACCGCTGCCGCGATGGCCGCAGACAGGATACGGAACGGCAGGCCGCCAAGCCATGTCAGGCCAAGCACGACCACCGCCAGCACCAATGCGGAAATGACCCGAAGCTGGAGGTTGCTCAAGATGCGACGCCTTGCGCGGTCAGCCCGCCAAACCTGCGGTCTCGCGCCGAAAACTGCCGAAGTGCATCGGCAAAATGTTCCTTGGTGAAGTCCGGCCAGTAGCAAGGAAGGAACACAAGCTCGCTATAGGCAGCCTGCCAGAGCAGGAAATTCGACAGCCGCACCTCGCCGCTGGTGCGGATGACCAGGTCGGGATCGGGGATTTCACTGGTGTCGAGAGCGGCCGTGACATGGTCGACGCTGATCTCGTCGACATCGATCTTTCCGGAGACGGCGTCGGCCGCGATCCGGCGGGCGGCACGCGCGATCTCGTCACGCCCGCCGTAATTGAAGGCGATGACGAGGTTGGTCTCGCGATTGTTGATGGTAAGTGCTTCCGCCTCCTCGAGCAGCGCGGCGATGTCAGGCTCAAGGCCGGAACGCTCACCGATGATGCGCACGCGCACGCCGTTCTGGTGAAGCTCGGCCAGATCGCGCCTGATGAATATCTTGAGCAGACCCATCAGATCGCTGACTTCGGATTTGGGGCGCGACCAATTCTCGGACGAAAAGGCGTAGACAGTGAGCCAGGAAATACCGAACTCGCCGGCCGCCCTGACCGTCTGGCGCAAAGCCTCGACCCCGGCGCGATGGCCGGCAACGCGCGGCAGGCCGCGCGCCTTCGCCCAGCGGCCATTTCCGTCCATGATGATCGCGACATGCGCAGGCGTTGTCATCGCTTCGCTTTCGGGCCGCCGGCTTACCGACAAGGTGTCAAACCTGCATGATTTCGGTTTCTTTTCCGTTCAACAGGCTATCGATCGTGCTGATCGTATCGTCGGTGAGCTTCTGCAGCTTGTCGGACTGGACGCGCTGGTCGTCCTCGCTGATGTCGCCATCCTTCTGCGCCTTCTTCAGCGTATCCATGCCGTCGCGGCGGACATGGCGCACGGCAACGCGCGCGTTTTCGGCATAGCCATGCGCAATCTTGACCAGTTCCTTGCGGCGCTCCTCAGTAAGCTCAGGCAGCGGAATGCGCAGCGTCGTGCCATCCATGATCGGGTTGAAGCCCAGATTGGATTCGCGAATAGCCCGGTCGACGGCACCAACCATCGACTTGTCCCAAACGGAAACCGAAATCATCCGGGGCTCAGGCACGGACACGGTCGCGACCTGCGTGATCGGCATAGCCGTACCATAGGCCTGGACCTGGATCGGATCGAGCAGGTTGCTCGACGCGCGACCGGTCCGGAGCGATGCAAGGTCGTGCTTGAAGGCGCTGACGGCACCATCCATGCGCCGCTGAATGTCGTTGAAATCTGCCCCGTTGTTCATAATTTTGTCTCCTTGGCTCGTGGACGTTCAAGGCCGTTCATGCCGATCATGCGTCTGCGACGATCGTGCAGCGGCCGCCGCCTTTGAGAATATCCCCGAAACCGCCCTGCTCATGGATCGAATAGACGATTATCGGAATGTTGTTTTCGCGTGCAAGGGCAATTGCAGCGGTATCCATGATCGTCAGCCCTTGCGCAATGACCTCGTCATGGCTGATGCGGTCATATCTCGTCGCCGTCGGGTCCTTCTTCGGATCGGCCGAATAGACGCCATCGACCTGGGTGCCCTTGAAAAGCGCGTCGGCGCCAATCTCGGCCGCCCGCAACGCCGCTGCCGAATCCGTGGTGAAGAATGGATTTCCGGTGCCCCCGGCAAAGATCACCACCTTGCCCGCATTCATGTAGGCAGTGGCCTGGCGCTGCGAGAAGCTTTCGCACAGTTCGGGCATTGCGATGGCCGACAGAACCACGGCATCGACGCCGAGCTTCACCAGCGAGGTGCGCAGCGCGAGCGAGTTGATGACGGTCGCCAGCATGCCCATATGGTCGCCGGTCACCCGGTCGCCACCCTTGGATGCAACCGCCACCCCGCGGAAGATATTGCCGCCACCGATGACAACGGCCACCTCGACGCCGAGCGCCCTTGCCTCGGCAATGTCGGAGGCGATGCGGTCGACGACCGAGACATCGATGCCGAAATGCTGCTCGCCCATCAACGCCTCGCCCGATGCCTTCAGCAGAACACGCCGATAGAGGGGTTTGGCCGTCATATTTTCCTCGTCTGGTCTTGCCCGCACTGTTCCAGCCGAGCGTATGCCGGGATTGCGCTACAGTATGCCGCCCGCGCTATTTCCTGGGCATGGTCTTTTTTTCCGAAAACCGGCTCCCGCTTTTCGGGACCACGCCCCAGCGGGATTGCGATACACGAAGGGCACCGCGTTGTCACGCGATGCCCTGTTCATAAAACGCGAAGAACAGCTTGATGCTGCGTTACTTTTTAGCCGCCGCGGCAACCTCTGCCGCAAAATCGGTCTCTTCCTTTTCGATACCCTCGCCGAGCGCATAACGCAGGAAGGCGGTGATCTTCGCCGGAGCGCCGATTTCCTTCTCCGCTTCCTTGAGGGCAGCCTCGACCGTCACGTCCGGATTGATGACGAAAGCCTGCTTGAGAAGGACGACCTCCTCGTAGAACTTGCGCATCCGGCCTTCGACCATCTTTTCGATGATATTTTCAGGCTTGCCCGATTCCCGGGCTTGCTCGGAGAAGATAGCCTTTTCACGAGCGACAGCGGTCGGATCGACCTGCTCTGCGGTCAGTGCCAGCGGATTGGTGGCAGCAACATGCATGGCGACCTGCCGGGCAAAGGCACGGGCAGCATCGGCGTTGCCTGTCGTCTCGATGGCGACCAGCACACCAAGCTTGCCGAGATTGTCGGCAACCGCATTATGAACATAGGTCGCAACCGCACCGGACGACACCGACAGCTTGGCCGAGCGACGGAAAGCGAGGTTTTCGCCGATCGTGCCGACGGCATCCTTGATGGCGTCGACAACGGTCTTGTCGGTGCCGGGATAGTTTGCTGCAGCAACGGCCTCGGTGGAACCGTCGCTCTCAAGCGCGACCTTGGCAACGTTGCGGACGATTTCCTGGAACCCTTCGGCACGGGCCACGAAGTCCGTTTCCGAATTCACTTCGACAAGGACAGCGCTGGTTGCGTCACCGGCTGCGCCGACCAGACCTTCGGCCGCCGTACGTCCGGCCTTCTTGTCGGCCTTGGCAATGCCCTTGGCACGCAGCCAGTCAACGGCGGCTTCCATGTCGCCATTGGTTTCGGCAAGCGCTGCCTTGCAATCCATCATGCCCGCGCCGGTCATGTCGCGGAGCTGTTTTACCTGTGCTGCTGAAATGCTCATCTTGGCCTCTTTGTATCAAATGCGTTGGCGCACCACCCCGATTATCGGTGATGCGCCTGACGCCGGCACGACATGGCGTGCCAAATCAAAAGAAAATGAAAGCCGCATTTGCGGCCTTCGCGCTATCAGGCTTCTGGAGCGGTCTCGGCCGGCGCTTCCAGGATCACCGGCTCGAAGGGCGCTTCTTCCGCAGCACCGATGTCCACACCCAGAGCACCCTGCTGGCGCGCAATGCCGTCAATGGCGGCCTTGGCGATCAGATCGCAATAAAGCTGGATCGCGCGTGCGGCATCGTCGTTACCCGGAATCGGGAAGTCGACCTTGTCCGGATCGCAGTTGGAATCGACGATCGCCACGACCGGAATACCCAGACGCTTCGCCTCGAGGATGGCAATCGCTTCCTTGTTGGTGTCGATGACGAACATCAGGTCAGGCGTCGAGCCCATGTCCTTGATACCGCCGAGCGCCTTGTCGAGCTTTTCGCGCTCGCGCTCAAGGTTCAGACGCTCCTTCTTGGTGAAGCCGAGGGCCTCGCCCGCCAGCAGCTCATCGAGCTTGCGCAGACGCTGGATCGAATTGGAGATCGTCTTCCAATTGGTCAGCATGCCGCCCAACCAGCGCGAATTGACGTAGTACTGCGCCGAACGCTGCGCGGCATCGGCAACGATTTCGGAAGCCTGACGCTTGGTGCCGACGAACAGCACGCGGCCACCACGGGCAACGGTGTCGGACACCTGCTTCAACGCCTGATGCAGAAGCGGCACCGTCTGGCTGAGGTCGATGATGTGGATGTTGTTGCGCGCGCCATAGATGTAGGGCGCCATCTTCGGGTTCCAGCGATGGGTCTGGTGGCCGAAGTGAATACCAGCTTCCAAAAGCTGGCGCATGCTGAAATCAGGCAGAGCCATTCTCTATTTCCTTTCCGGTTAACCTCCACGGACACTTGACGGCTTTGAGAAAACCGGAACGAAAGGCTTGCGCTTCTCGGGGTTTTATCTGACCGCCACCGGAGGTTTCAGCCGGATTTCTCCCGGGCAGACACCAAAGTCCGTGTGTGGAATGCCGGCGCATATAAAGGCTATACCGGCTTTTGGCAAGCGCGCCCGCCATGGGCGCGACAAGACAGCCTGCTCTACCGCTCGCATTTTTCCTTCGGCGCGGGAAACAGCGCCAGATTGACGAGCTTTCCGGTCATCGAAAAATCGCCATAGTCCATGACCAGGTCGCGCGTCAGGCCATTTTCGTGCAGCTTGAAGGCAATCCGGTATTCCGGCACCTCTTCGCCGCCATCGGTGTTTTCATCGAAATAGGCGATGTCCACCGGCCAGTATTTTTGGGTGGCAAGGTCCTTCAGCGCTGACAATTCCGGATCGCTCTTTTGTGCGTCGGACTTCTTGCCAACGACGACGGTCGTCGTCATCACCTTGTCGGCATCCTCGGAACCGTCAAACAGATTGGTTTCGTAGAAAGTCTCGCCGCTATTGGCCTTGTTGATCAGTTCGACCAGGTGCTGGGTCGGAAATTGCGTCGCCGGAAGCTCCAGGCTGTTCTTTTCCGGCTTGTCGATCTCGACCCTCAGCCCATCCTTTTCACGGGTCGCCGTGCCCTTGACTTCGCGATCCAGCGTCTGGTCGACAAAGGATTTCGTCACGAAGCTGAACGTCTTGCCTTCGGCATCCTCGAAAGTGGTGGTCTGCTGGTCGGTCACGCGCGAGTTCTCGCCCGTATCGATCTGCGTCACGAAGCGGAACTTGACCGTATAGCCCTCACAGGCCGAGCCGTTGAACTCATAGACCATGCGACCGGCGATGCCGGTGATTCCCGAATTGTCCGATGCCTTGTCGAGAACCAGATCATACACGGCCCGATGTGGCGCAAGCGGCGTCACGGCAAAAGCCGGGACAGCAGCGAAGGCCGGTGATGCGAGAAGGGCAAGCAGGGCAAGGCGCGATACGCGCATGAGACGCTCCAGTCGGCGTGGCCACGTTTTGCCACATTCACATTAAAGTGGGCCACTTTAAAAAAAGTCATGGCGGAAGCGAGGCAAAAATAGCAGTTTGCGCTCGAACAACCGACCACCTCACATGAAGACATAGGAAAACAAGATGGGCGACACAATCGAAAAGCGGCTCCAGAGCATGGGCATCAATCTGCCGGAAGCGGCAGCGCCAGCGGCCAACTACGTGCCTTTCGTGCGCACCGGAAATCTGCTCTACCCCTCCGGCCAATTGCCTATGAAGGACGGCAAGCTGCACATTACAGGCTTGCTCGGCCGCGACATCGACACCGCCACCGGCAAGGAAGCCGCAAAGCTGTGTGCGATCAATGTGTTGGCACAGGCAAAGGCAGCGTTGGGTGATCTGGAAAAAATCGCCCGTCTGGTGAAGATCACCATTTATGTCGCCTCCGCACCGGATTTCACGGAACAGCATCTGGTCGGCAACGGCGCCTCCGATTTCTTTGCCGACGTGTTGGGCGAGCGCGGCAAACATGCGCGCGTCGCCGTTGGCATGGCAGCACTGCCGCTCAATGCCGCCGTCGAGGTCGAAGCGATCATCGAGGTTGCCTGAGGCACGCCATGGCCGACCTTTCCTGGCTGACCGCGCAGCCGATCGCGCATCGCGGTTACCACGATCTCAACAAGACGGTGTGGGAAAACACGCTGTCGGCCTTTAGCCTCGCTGTCGAGCGAGGCTATGCCATCGAATGCGATGTGCATCTTTCGTCCGATGGCGTACCCATTGTATTTCATGACCACTCGCTCGAGCGGCTGGCCGGGCAGGATGGCTATATCTGGCAGCGAACCGCTGCCGAGCTTGCTGCGCTCAGCATCGGCGGCACGGCCGACCATGCGCCTTCGCTGCGAGAATTGCTCGACCTCGTGGGCGGGCGCGTACCGCTGGTGATCGAGCTGAAGGGCACTCCCGGACGGGATGAGGGCCTGGTGGAGCGGGTGTGCGAAACGTTGCGCGCCTATCCTGGCAAGGCCGCAATCATGTCCTTCGACCACTGGCTGATCCGGCAATTTCCTGCCCATGCCGGCGACATTCCAACCGGACTGACCGCCTATGGCACCAGGGATCAGGACATCGAGGCGCATTTCTCGATGCTGGCGCATGGCATTTCCTTCGTCTCCTACCATGTTGCGGACCTTCCCAACCGCTTTGTCGGCTTCGTTCGCGAAAATTTGAACATGCCGGTGATCACCTGGACGGTTCGGGACCAGGCCTCCGTGAAGGCGACTTTTGCCCATGCCGATCAGATGACTTTCGAGGGCTTCGAGCCACAGGCGCGCTTGACCGCGTAGGCCGCCGCCTCTTGCGCGCCACAACCAGCGGCGTATCTAAGACGTCATGGACAGCAGAAGCGATGGCGGCGGGAAACAGACGGATGGCGAATACGCCATCCGTATCGTGCCGACCCTTGGCGGCTTCACCAAAGCCGAGTGGAGCAGTTTCTCAGGCACATCGCGCGATAGTTCGGCTTCTCCATATAACCCGTTTATCTCATTTGACTTTTTGAGCATCCTTGAAGAGTCCGGCTGCGCTGTCAGGCGCACCGGCTGGCAGGCACATCATCTGCGGTTGGATGCATCCGACGGAACAGTGCTTGGCGCCGTGCCCTGCTATGTCAAATCGCACAGCCAGGGCGAATATGTCTTCGACCATGGCTGGGCCGATGCCTTCGAGCGCGCTGGCGGACGCTATTATCCAAAGCTGCAGGTTTCCGTGCCGTTCACTCCGGCGACCGGGCCGCGGCTTCTGGTCAATCGCTCGGCCAATGAGGAAGCGGTCAAAACCGCCCTCGCCTCCGGATTAAAAATGGCGACCGACCAGCTTGGCGTTTCCTCGGCTCACGTCACCTTCGCCGAGCATGCAGACATGTCGGCATTGCAGCAGGCCGGCTTCCTGCATCGGACCGACCAGCAATTCCATTTCTTCAACGAGGGCTATTCCACCTATGACGATTTTCTCGCCACGCTCGCCTCTCGCAAGCGCAAGGCGCTGAAGAAGGAGCGGCGCGAAGCACTCGCTGCCGGCATCTCTATCGACTGGCTGACGGGCTCTGACCTCACCGAGCGTGTCTGGGACGATTTCTTCGCCTTCTACATGGACACCGGCAGCCGCAAATGGGGCCGACCCTATCTCGACCGGACCTTCTTCTCGCTAATCGGCGAGCGCATGGCCGGCGACATCCTGCTGGTCATGGCCAGGCGCGGCGGTCGCTACATCGCCGGCGCCATCAATTTCATCGGCTCGCAAACGCTGTTCGGCCGTAACTGGGGCTGCATCGAGGACCACCCCTTCCTGCATTTCGAGGTCTGCTACCACCAGGCAATCGATTTTGCGATCCACAAGGGCCTGAAGGTGGTGGAGGCCGGCGCACAGGGCGAACACAAGCTCGCGCGCGGATACCGGCCGGTGACGACGCATTCCGCCCACTACATTGCGCATCCGGGCCTGAGGAATGCCGTCGCCGACTATCTTGCGCGCGAGCGGAGCGAGGTCGCGCAGATCGGCGAATATCTCGACGAGCGCACCCCGTTCCGCAAAGGCTCCGGGCTCAATGAATGAGCGTTTTTGAAAACAGGTTTATGATCATCACCCCCGCCATGATGAACCCCATGCCGATCAGCGCAGGCAGGTCGAGCGCCTGGCGGAACCAGACCCAACCGATCATGGTGATGAATATGATGCCCGCGCCGCACCAGATGGCATAGACCACGCCCACCGGCATGGTGCGCAGCGTCAGAGAGAGGAAATAGAAAGCCAGGGCATAACCCACAATCGCGACCAGCGAAGGGATCAGCCGGGTGAAGCCATATGTTTCCTTGAGCGCGGTGGTAGCGACGACCTCGAACAGAATGGCGACAAGCAGATAAACATAGTTCCAATACATATAAACCCCTCGGCTCTTGATTCGGCACCGACCCTTCGAGGACTATGGGGTAAGCGTGAAAATGGCGAGAGGCAGATTATGGCTTATGACGATACCAATGTGTTTGCGAAGATCCTGCGCGGCGAATTGCCCGCCCACAAGCTCTATGAGGATGACGATACATTCGTCATGATGGACATCATGCCGCGCGGCGACGGCCACTGCCTGGTCATCCCCAAAAAGCCATCCCGCAACATATTCGATGTCGAACAAGAAAGCCTCGCAGCCGTCATGCGCACGGTGCAGAAACTGTCGCGCGCGGTAATGAAGGCCTTCCAGGCCGACGGCGTTACGATCCAGCAATTCAACGAGCAGGCAGGAGGCCAGGTGGTGTTTCACCTGCATGTGCATGTGTTGCCGCGCTTTGAAGGCGTGGCGCTCAAACCGCACACGGGCGCTATAGAAAAGCCGGAGGTGCTTGCCGCCAATGCCGAAAAGATCCGCGCAGCGCTGGCCGGCGAATGAACGCCCCCTAAATTGAACGGGTGCGAAACGCAGGGAGTGACGCAATGCAGCAGCAAATCTCGGTTATCACGCTGGGCATCGCCGACCTTCCCCGGTCACGGCGCTTTTATGTGGAGGGCTTTGGCTGGGCACCCGTATTCGAGAATGAGGAAGTCGTCTTCTACCAGATGAACGGCCTGATGCTGGGGACCTGGCTGGAGAGCGCCCTGTCGGCGGATATGGGACGCAAGCTGGCGAGGCCGGGAGCGTTCGCCCTCGCCCACAACGTGCCCACCCGTGACGACGTTAAACCGGCGATGGACCAGCTCGTCGCGGCCGGTGGCAGCCTGCTCAGGGCGCCGGTCGCGCCGCCTCATGGCGGCTATAACGGCTATATTGCCGACCCAGATGGCCACGCCTGGGAAATCGCCTGGAACCCGGCCTGGACCATAAGCCCTGAAGGTTTTGTGACATTCGGCACATAGAGCAACGGGCATCCTGACGGATGCACAACCGTTGCTCTATCTATTTGTTTAGCCGCATTTCCGGACGCAAAACCGTTTCACACTTTTGCTGGAAATGCTCTAAGAAAAACCGCCGGCCAGATGGCCGGCGGTTTCTTAATCTTGCAATCGTTCGGGACTGATCAGCCCTTGCGCGGCAGTTGCGGCACGAGGCTGCGCTTGGCTCCATCCTTGCCCTTAGGCTTCTGCGCCGCGGGCTTCTTTGCAGCGGCTTTGCGTGCAGCCGGCTTCTTGGCCGCGGGCTTTCTGGCCTCTTCCTTTTTCGGCTTGACCGGCACCTCGTCGGCCAGGGCCTCAAGCTTCAGGCCGCTTTCGCCCGCCTCGTTCGTCTCCAGCGTCACGCGCACGGTGCCGCCCTTCTTGAGTTTGCCGAACAGCACCTCTTCAGCCAGCGGCTTCTTGATGTGCTCCTGGATCACCCGGCCAAGCGGCCGCGCGCCCATGCGCTCGTCATAGCCTTTCTCGGCAAGCCAGGCGATCGCTTCCGGCGACAGGTCGAAGGTGACGCCACGCTCCGAAAGCTGGGCCTCCAGCTGCATGACGAATTTCTGCACCACCTGATGCACCACCGGCACCGGCAGCGAGCCGAACGGAATGATCGCATCGAGACGGTTGCGGAACTCAGGCGAGAACAGCCGGTTGATCGCCTCCATGTCGTCGCCTTCGCGCTTGGACGAGCCGAAGCCGATGGCCGCCCTGGCCATGTCGGAAGCGCCCGCATTCGTCGTCATGATCAGGATGACGTTGCGGAAGTCGATCTGCTTGCCGTTGTGGTCGGTCAGCTTGCCGTGGTCCATGACCTGCAACAGGATATTGAACAGGTCCGGATGCGCCTTCTCGACCTCGTCGAGCAAGAGCACGCAATGCGGATGCTGGTCGACACCGTCGGTCAGCAGGCCGCCCTGGTCGAAGCCAACATAGCCCGGAGGCGCGCCGATCAGACGGCTGACCGTGTGGCGTTCCATATATTCGGACATGTCGAAGCGCAGCAGTTCGACACCGAGCGAAGCGGCAAGTTGCTTTGCCACCTCTGTCTTGCCGACGCCGGTCGGGCCAGAGAACAGGTAGGAACCGATCGGCTTTTCAGGCTCGCGCAGGCCCGCCCGCGCCAGCTTGATCGCCGAGGACAATGCGGTGATGGCCGTATCCTGTCCATAGACCACTCGGCGCAGTTCCGTTTCCAGACCAGCCAGAACCTGCTCATCATCGGCAGAAACCGTCTTGGGCGGAATGCGCGCCATGGTGGCGATGGTCGCCTCGATCTCCTTGATGCCGATCGTCTTCTTGCGCCTTGTTTCGGGCAACAGCATCTGCGAGGCGCCGGTCTCGTCGATAACATCGATCGCCTTGTCCGGCAGCTTGCGGTCGCTGATGTAGCGCGCCGACAGCTCCACCGCCGCCTTGATGGCGTCGTTGGTGTATTTCACCTTGTGGAACTGCTCATAGTAAGGCTTGAGGCCTTTCATGATCTCGATGGCGTCATCGACCGTCGGCTCGTTGACGTCGATCTTCTGGAACCGGCGCACCAGCGCGCGATCCTTTTCGAAGAACTGGCGGAATTCCTTGTAGGTGGTCGAGCCGATGCAGCGGATCGAGCCGGAAGAAAGCGCCGGCTTGAGCAGGTTCGACGCATCCATGGCGCCGCCAGAGGTGGCGCCGGCACCGATCACCGTGTGAATCTCGTCGATGAACAGCACCGCGCCCGGATATTCTTCCAGTTCCTTGACGACCTGCTTCAAACGCTCCTCGAAATCGCCGCGATAGCGGGTGCCCGCCAAAAGCGTGCCCATGTCGAGCGCAAAGATGGTCGCGTCAGCCAGCACGTCCGGCACATCGCCCTCGACGATGCGCTTGGCCAAGCCCTCCGCGATGGCGGTCTTGCCGACGCCGGGATCGCCGACATAAAGCGGGTTGTTCTTGGAACGGCGGCACAGCACCTGAATGGTCCGATTGATCTCGGACTCGCGCCCGATCAGCGGATCGATCTTGCCCGCCCGCGCCTTCTTGTTGAGATCGACGCAATAGGCCGTCAGCGCATCCTGCTGCTTTTTCTTGCCGTTATCCTCCGAAGAATCGCTGCCGCCCTGAGCGCCGGACTGGTCGTCCTCGGCGCCGCGCGGCGTCCTCGATTCGCCGGCACCCGGCCGCTTGGCGATGCCGTGCGAGATATAGTTGACCGCGTCGTAACGGGTCATCTGCTGTTCCTGCAGGAAATAGGCGGCATGGCTCTCGCGCTCGGCAAAGATAGCGACGAGCACATTTGCGCCCGAAACCTCATCGCGCCCGGAAGACTGGACATGAATGACCGCGCGCTGGATGACCCGCTGGAAACCGGCCGTCGGCTTGGAATCCTCGTCATAGCCGGTGACCAGATTATCGAGTTCGGTGTCGATATAAGTGAGGACCGTGTGCTTCAGGTCATCGAGATCGACATTGCATGCCCGCATGACGGCGGCGGCTTCCGCATCGTCGATCAATGCGAGCAGGAGATGTTCCAGCGTCGCATATTCATGATGGCGCTCATTGGCGAAGGTCAACGCCTGATGAAGCGCTTTTTCCAGGCCCTGGGAGAAAGCCGGCATTCAATACCTCATTTCTTCTCCATCACGCATTGCAGCGGATGTTGATTCTGGCGGGCGAAATCCATGACCTGAGACACTTTGGTCTCGGCCACCTCAAATGTATAGACCCCGCATTCACCGACGCCGTGATTGTGAACGTGCAGCATGATGCGAGTCGCCGATTCCCGATCCTTCTGGAAAAACCGCTCCAGGATATGGATGACGAATTCCATCGGCGTGTAGTCGTCATTGAGGATCAGGACCCGATAAAGACTTGGCTTCTTCGTCCTCGTCTTGGTTCGTGTAATGACGGCCGTGCCCCGGCCCGGACCATTGTCCCGACCTGCGCCGTTCTGCATGCGTGCCACTCGCATTTCCGTGGCTTCCCCGCCTTTCGTCACAAACACCATGCCTTTCGTCGGATCCTCACCCGAAGCTCGAATGTAGGTAGTCGATATTGGATTTTAAGCCCTTCTCGCACGGTGACAATACGCACCGCGGCGAGTGCCGGATGATTTCCGTTAATCGTGAACGCGGCCATGGTCCGGCTGCATACGAAAAACCCGGCTGCGCAGGGCAACCGGGTTTCAAATAAGCCGCAGGGGGCTCGATTGGTTCAGGAAGTTACTTCGACTTGGCGATGACCGATTCGAACGGGGTATAGGCTTCCTTGGCAAGATCGGCATAGAGCTCGCCGAGCTTGGTCGCCTCGGCCACGAAACCCTCATAGGACTTGCGGGCATAATCGGTTTGGATTTCAAGCGCCTTCTCAAGCGAGCCGGCCGACAAAACCTTCTCCAGCGCGGCAGTGCCGGCTTCGAACGACTTCTTGGTGTATTCGGTGGTTTCCACCGCAATGGCCTGGGCGCTCTTCGACACTGAAGCAAAGCTCTTCAGGCTGGTGTCGACGAATTCCTTGTTGAATTTGCTCGCATTCTCGAATGATTGCAGCATATGCGCGTTTCCCTTTCGACGTATTGACGGTCGCGGTACGGATTTGTGCGATGCATCTATCTATTGTGCGACGCACAAAAAGTCAATTCGGAAATGCCCTTGCGGAAGCCGCAGGCCGCCGTCGCAAATCTAAATTCATTCTAAAGGTCGAATAAAAAAGTGAACGTCCTGGTTACCATAAACGGATTGGTAACGCGGCACGCCTAGTGTCGGGGAATGTGAGGCTGGTGCCTTTGCCGCCTCGAACGGAACAAAAATCTCAAAGGGTGTGGCGGTGCGTCAGGCGTTAGCAGGCATTTTCCTTGGCAAAATATTTTGCGCAAAAACGGTGGTCGCCGGCATCATTGCCGTGGCGATGAGTATTGCCGCTACGGGATCGTCGGCTGCGAACTCGAAATATGCAGCGATCGTAATCGATGCCAACACCGGCAAGACGCTGTTTTCCGCAAACGCGGACTCGCGGCGCTATCCGGCCTCGCTGACCAAGATGATGACGCTCTACCTGACGTTCGAAGCGCTGTCGCGTGGCAAGATCACCAAGGAAACTCGCGTACCCATTTCCGCGCAGGCGGCCGCGGAGCCGCCGACCAAGCTGGGTGTCAAGGCCGGCGGGTCGATCACCGTCGAGACGGCAATCTATGGTCTGGTGACCAAGTCTGCGAATGATGCGGCCACCGCCCTGGGCGAAATGCTTGGCGGGTCGCAGGACCAGTTTGCCCGCATGATGACGGCCAAGGCGCGCAGCCTGGGCATGAACGGCACCGTATTCCGCAACGCGCACGGCCTGCCCAATACCGGCCAGTTCACCACCGCTCGCGACATGGCCACGCTGGGCATCGCGCTCAAGGAACACTACCCGCAATATTACGGTTATTTCTCTACCCGCTCCTTTACCTTCGGCCGTACCCGCATGCCCAATCACAACCGGCTGCTCGGGCGCGTGAAGGGCGTTGACGGCATCAAGACCGGCTACACCCGCGCTTCCGGTTTCAACCTCGCGTCCTCCGTCTCGGACGGCAATCGCCGTATCGTCGCGGTGGTGATGGGTGGAACCAGCGGTGCCAGCCGCGATAACCACATGGTGGAGCTGATCAAGAAATACCTTCCCAAGGCCTCCACCAGGGGCAAGAGCGAACCTTTGGTCGCCAGCGCAGGGGGCACGTCGTTCAACGTCCTCAATAAGCTGTTGCTGCCCAAGAAAGACGCTCCCACCCCGGATCAGCGGCCTGATACCGACGCGGCGGTTGCCGAAGTCGAAGACTCCGTCTTCGTTTCTGAAGCATCCGTGCAGGCCTATGCCAACCCGACGCCGCGGCCACAAATCAACATCGAGCAGAAGATCGCCCCTCAGGAGAAGGTCGATCCTGTCAGCACCGCTTCTCTGAACAAGTCCGGCTGGGTCGTCCAGGTCGCCTCCTCGCCCAGCCGCGCGGAAGCGCAGGCCTTTCTGGAGACGGCTTCCAAGCAGGCGCCGGCGGTCCTGGCGAATGCATCCGGATTCACCGTGCAGTTCGAGAAAGGCGGCGTCACCTATCACCGGGCACGGTTCGGTGGCTTTGAATCCAAATCCGCTGCCTGGGATGCCTGCGCGGCGCTGAAGAAGCAGAAAATCTCCTGTTACGCCGTCCAGAACTAGGCGGTGTCAGAAATCTCCCCGGTTTGTTTTGCGTCGAAGGAGACTAGTCGTGATTGGTGAGCAGGACGTCCTTGGCTTCGTTGATACGCGCCGCAAGGAAAGACGTGCCTCCGAGATCGGGGTGCAGGCGTTGCATCAGGCGGCGGTGCGCCTTGCGGATATCCGCCGCGGAGGCCCCCGCTTCAAGACCAAGGATCTTGTAAGCCTCCTCCTCAGTCATGGCGCCAGAACCTGGCGAAACTCCCTGCCTGTCGCTACGTTGCGCATCAAAGTCTTCGCGCCAGACGGGAAACCGGCCATCAAGATACGTCTCTAGCAGCTGCCGGCTTTCCGGATCGCCGGAAAGATCGATATAGAGTTCCCGCAATTCAGGCAGCGTCATATTTCCAAGCGTCTTTTGAACGTGGCGTCCGGCAAGGACCAGCCCTTCCAACTTGCCGCTGTCGTGGTCTAGTTCCATCTCCAGCGCTGCCGTGCGTACGGTCGAATGCTTTCCGGGTGTCTTGCCCCGTCTTGATCTGCGCACTCGTGCGGACGTGTACCAGGCCAGTGCCGCCGAGATCAGCATGCCGCCGATCCCTGCCCGCCCGAGAAGCAGAAGCCCGACACCGAGCAAGCCAACCAGCACGGGACCTATCAGGCGCGCATTGCTAGCAAGCCTGGCCGGGTCTGCTCTCAGCAGCACCATCGCCGCCAGCACGAGCAGGATGAGCACACCCAGGCCACCGAGGAGGACTGTCATCGGTTTCCACCCCCTCGCAAATGCTCGATCATCAGGAGGTCTTCGGCACGGCCTCGCGCGCTGAGCGCCTTGAGGCCGCCGGTGGCGAAAACGGCAACCGCAGACAGGAGTTTTGCCAGGGTCGTGGCAGCGTTGCGGTCGAACCGGAACCACGCGCCCCTGGAAAGACGCGCCAGTTCCTTGAAGGCGGCTTCGGCGACAGGATCGCGACCTTCCTGAAAAACGAAGATCGGCACGCCACGCAATCCGAGATTTCCTGCCTTGGCGGCAAGCTCGTCGACGTCTTCCTCCATGGCGTCGCCGATATAGACCAGCGCTCCAATCTTGCCGCGCTCGACTTCCTTCAGCGCATGCGACAGGACCTTGCCGATCTGCGTATAGCCGCCATGGCATTCAATGCGCGTCATCAACGCTTTCAAAGAAGCCGTGTCGGCGACGAATTTCGAGGCCCGGCATTCGCCTAGCCCGCGAAAATAGACCAGTTGCACATTGAGCGAAGAGGCACTTCGCACCGCGTCGAACATTTCCGCCTGCAGACTGCAGGCCAAATCCCAGGTCGGCTGACGGCTCATCGTAGCGTCAAGGGCAAGGATCAGCCGCCCGGCCCCGCCCTGTCTGGCCGCACCCACCGAACGCGCCTGCCGGACAAACGCATCAATGTCCTGCGTGCTCGACCGTGGCGAAGACGGAGGAGCCTTCTTCTCGACCCGGACCGGTGGCTTCTCGTTACTCATCTACCGAGAACATGTGGCCTGCCGATCAAGCTTGCAAGTGCTGTTGCGCTTTCAGAGAAGACCAAGCTCGGCAAGTTCGCGCCGCAGTTTTGGCGGCATCTCCATCAGTGCCGACCCGCCGGCCCCGAGATCGGCCGGAGCGTCGGCCGCCTTCAGGTAACGCCAGCCCTGGAATGCACGCCTTGGCTGCCATTGCGTGCGAATGACAACGGGATCAAGAATGAGACGGCAGCGCGATATCCCCTCGCCATCCACGAAGGGCCTGATCTCCAGCAACCGCTGGCGGCACTGGACATTGCCCTTGACGACCCAATAGAGCGATCCGCCATCGAGCAGTTCGGCGTCTCGCGTCGGCGTCATCCGGGTCGTGTGATAGTCCTCCACCGGCTTGCCCAGCCGGCGGCTTTCCTCCAGATCGGATGCGATCCAGGCCTCCAGGTCTTCGACGCTGTCGCAGCCGACGCAGAGCTTTATGAGGTTGAGGGCCATGGCCAAAGGTTTAGCGCCGGCAGCACGCCGGTCAACGGTCAATTTTTATTGTCCACCGGCGCAGGGATCATCCAGCCGCGCCGTTGGCGGGATCAGCACTCCACGACATTGACGGCAAGGCCGCCAAGGCTCGTCTCCTTGTAGCGCTCATTCATATCCATGCCGGTCTGGCGCATCGTCTCAATTGCCGCATCGAGCGGCACGAAATGCTTGCCATCGCCCTTGATCGCCAGCGAGGCCGCCGTCACCGCCTTGACGGCCCCAAGCGCATTGCGTTCGATGCACGGCACCTGTACCAGTCCGGCAACCGGGTCGCAGGTCATGCCCAGGTGATGTTCCAGCGCGATTTCGGCGGCATTTTCCACCTGCTCGGGCGTGCCGCCCATCACGGCGCATAAACCGGCTGCCGCCATTGCCGAAGCCGAGCCAACCTCGCCCTGGCAGCCGACTTCCGCGCCCGAGATCGACGCGTTGGTCTTGATGATGCCGCCGATTGCGGCCGCCGTCAGCAGGAAATCACGGATGCTAGCCTGATCGGCCTCGTCATGGAAATGCAGCCAGTAGCGCAGCACCGCCGGCAAGGTGCCGGCCGCGCCATTGGTCGGGGCGGTTACAACCCGTCCGCCGGCGGCATTCTCCTCGTTCACCGCCATTGCGTAGATTGACAGCCAGTCATTCGCCAGCAGCGGGTTGGGCCGGTTTTTGCGCCAGTCTTCCTGCAATTTCTCATGGAGCTGGCGCGCGCGACGGCGCACCTTCAACCCCCCGGGCATGATGCCTTCCTGCGACAGGCCGCGATCGATGCAGCTTTTCATCGCCTCCCAGATTCCGTCGAGGCCGGCGTCGAGTTCCTCGCGTGATTGCCGCGTCTCTTCATTGGCGCGCTTCATCTCGGCGATCGACAAGCCGCTGCTGGCGGCCATCGACAACATCTCGTCGGCGCTCTTGAACGGGTAAGGCACGGCGTTGCCCGATGCTTCTTCGTTGCCGCGCGTCTTCAGCCGCTGCAACTCCTCCTCGGAGACGACGAAGCCGCCGCCGATGGAATAATAGATCCGCTTCAACAGCAGCCTGTCGTCGGCATCATAGGCATAGAACGCCATGCCATTGGCGTGCCCCAGCAAGGGCGTCTTCTTGTCGAGCACGAGATCGATCGCCGGGTCGAAGCGATAGGACGGGTGGCCCGGCGGCAGGGTGCGCTTGTCCGCAGTGATTCGTTCGATGATCGCATCCGAGCGATCGGGATCGACAGTCGTTGGAATCAATCCGGCAAGGCCGAGAATCACGGCCCGGTCGGTGCCGTGGCCGACGCCGGTATAGGCAAGCGAGCCATGCAGGCTGGCAGCAAGGCGATCCACCTTGGCGCCGACAGGTCGCGGCCAATCGTCCTCAAGGATTTCCTTCAGGAAACGGGCGGCCGCCGTCATCGGCCCCATAGTGTGGGAACTCGACGGACCGATGCCAATCTTGAAAAGATCGAATACCGACAGAAACACGACTAGCTGGCCTCCACACGCGATGCGAATCCTACCGCATATTCCAGGAGAGATTATGGGTGTTTGGCGGGCAAACCTCTCGACCCTTGCCGACCTCCAATGCCTTCCCCCCGACATTTGCCGGATGCCTCATAAAGCAAAAGACACGGAGCGTGAACTCCGTGTCTTTTGCAGAATTAGAAATATCCTGAATTCAGTTTGCGGCCAGCATCGCCGAGGTCTCGGAACCGCCAACCAGCCAAACCAGAAGGATAAGGCCTGCAATCCCAATCACTGCCTTTGCTGTTAGGCTCCAGCAGGATTTCTGAACGCTATCGTCCATGATTTCCATCAAATCCCGTCGTCATGCGAGAGCAGCTTGGCGCTGCTTCTTTCTTATTCGCAGAGGGCCTGCTGGATACGCTTTTGCGCATCTTTTCGCAACTGCGAAAAAGGCGAAAGCAAGGCAGATTTCGCATAGCTGCCATGCAGCTAATGGCAGAATTTTAATAAAATCAGATATTTATGCGAGAACCGGCATTAATATTGGAGTAACGCATGTGACGGGACTGTGTCACACTCATGCCGGACCCGGAAAAGGCGTCTCGATCCGTCCGGATATCCAATAGGCGAGAAGTCCGACCCATTCTCGAATCGCCGTAGTCAGATTGCGCAGCGAATCCAGCGGATTGTCTCGGGCAAAGCCGATCCCTTCGGCACCGGACGTGCGGTAGTCTGCCGGCCAGGGCAGGACCGCGAAATCCGCCTTGCGAAATAGTGCCATCGAGCGCGGCATATGGAAGGCGGAAGTCACCAGCAGCCAGGTTTCACCCGGCTTGGGCGACACCATCGCCTTGGTGAATTGGGCGTTTTCGTAAGTGTTCCGCGATTTGTTCTCCAGAACCAGCCGTTCCGGCGCCACACCCAGTGCAGACAGAAGACGCGGCGCGGTATCGGCATCGCCCTCCCCGTCAAGGATCAGCGTGCCGGTGCCGCCAGAGACAACAATGCGGGCATCAGGAAAGCGGCGCGCCAGCACCGCCGTCTCGACCAGCCGGTCGCCGCCCGCGTTCAGTTCGTAGCCGCCCCGGACGAGATTGATGCCACCTTCCAGACCACCTCCAAGCAGGACAATGCCGTCGATCCGCTCAGGCAATGCCGGACGCTGAAAGCGCTCTTCAAGCGGATTGAGCATCAGCGCGCCGAGTGACGTCCACACGCCGAGAGCAAGGATAAGAAAGGCGCTGCAAGATACCGCCAACGACACGCGCTTTCGGCCCAAAAACAGGGCGACAATGCCGAACAGCAGCAGGAACAGAGCAAGATTCAACGGTTGAATAAAGAACCCGAAGATCTTGGAAAGATAGAAGAACATCCCGTCATCCAATCATTTGGCGGGGGATGCCTCCTACCACCATTTCGCAGGCTCGAACCGCCCCGCCGCCTGTTCGATGACATGGGCCGTCTGGAACAGCGTTTCCTCGTCGAAGGGCCGGCCGATTAGCTGAAGCCCAAGCGGCAGGCCGCGCTCGTCGAGACCAGCCGGCACGGAGATGCCCGGCAGTCCGGCCATGTTCACGGTGACTGTGAAGATGTCGTTCAAATACATCTTGACCGGGTCGGCCGCCATTTCCTCATCGGCGACGCCAAAGGCAGCCGAGGGCGTTGCAGGCGTCAGGATGACATCGACACCGGCGGCAAAGACATCCTCGAAATCCTTCTTGATCAGCGTGCGTACTTTCTGCGCCTGCAGATAATAGGCGTCATAATAGCCGGCCGAGAGAACATAGGTGCCGATCATGATGCGCCGCTTGACCTCGCGGCCGAAGCCGGCAGCGCGGGTCTGCTCATACATATCGGCAATGTCCTTGCCCGGAACGCGCAGGCCGTAGCGCACGCCGTCATAGCGGGCGAGGTTCGAGGAAGCTTCCGCCGGCGCAACGATATAATAGGCCGGCAAGGCATACTTGGTGTGCGGCAGCGAGATTTCGACGATCTCCGCACCGGCTTCCTTCAGCCAGGCGATGCCTTTCTGCCAGAGCGTCTCGATCTCCTGCGGCATGCCGTCCACGCGGTATTCGCGCGGAATGCCGACTTTCATGCCCTTCACCGACTTGCCGATCGCTGCCTCGTAATCCGGAATGGCCAAATCGACCGAGGTCGTGTCCTTCTGGTCGACCGAGGCCATCGACTTGAGCAGGATTGCGGCATCGCGCACGTCACGCGCGATCGGGCCAGCCTGGTCGAGCGAGGAGGCGAATGCGACCACGCCCCAGCGCGAGACGCGGCCATAGGTCGGCTTGATGCCGACGGTACCGGTAAAGGCCGCTGGCTGGCGGATCGAGCCGCCTGTATCCGTCGCGGTCGCGCCAGCACAAAGCCATGCCGAAACCGCCGCGGCCGAGCCACCGGAGGAGCCGCCGGGCACCAGCTTCTTGTTCGACCCGTTGGCACGCCACGGATTGGTGACTGCGCCGTAATACGATGTCTCGTTGGACGAGCCCATGGCGAACTCGTCCATGTTGAGCTTGCCGAGCATCACCGCGCCATCCGCCCACAGATTGGCGGTCACGGTCGACTCGTAGCGCGGCTTGAAGCCGTCCAGTATGTGGCTGGCGGCCTGGGTGTGAACGCCCTCGGTCGCGAACAGGTCCTTGATGCCGAGCGGAATGCCTTCAAGCGCGCCTGCCTCGCCCTTGCCCAAGCGCTCATCTGACGCGGCAGCCATTGCGCGTGCCTTGTCGTGGGTCACGGCGACATAGGCATTGAATGTCGGGTTGGCGGCGTCGATGGCGCCGAGATAGGCGTCGGTCAGTTCGAGCGCGGAAAATTCCCTGGCGCGAAGCCGGTCGCGGGCCGCAGAAATGGTCAGTTTAGTGAGTTCAGTCATCTTGGTTCCGTTCGGCCTGCATCATCAGTCGCGGTATGAGGTTGTGGTGCTATTCCACGACCTTCGGCACCAGGAAAAAATTCTCCTCGCTGGCCGGCGCATTGGCGACGATGTCGTCAGCCTTGCCGCCATCCGTCACGAGATCGGTGCGCTGCCGCATCGCCATCGGCGTGACCGAGGTCATCGGTTCGACGCCGGCAACGTCCACCTCGTTCAGTTGTTCGACAAAACCGAGAATGGCATTCAGTTCGCCGGTCATCCGCTCGGCGTCCTCATCGGTCACGGCGATGCGGGCAAGATGCGCGACGCGCTTGACGGTGGCTGTATCAACGGACATCAAAAACTCTCCGGAGAACCGGGCTGGTTGTCATGTCCGGGCTATAGCGGCGCAGCACGCGGCGTGCAACAGCGATGTCGGTTGAAGAGGACGTCCCTGTCCCGCCCGGATGCGCGGATGCGCGACCCGCCGCACCTCAAGTCAGCCAGCGCTTGCGGCGCTTGTAGCTCTTGAAGTTCCGGTAGGACTTGCGTTCCTCGCCATACATGCCGAGATAGAATTCCTTGACGTCCTCATTGTTGCGAAGCTCGTCAGCCGCACCGTCCATGACGATACGCCCCGATTCCATGATGTAGCCGTAATCGGCATATCTGAGCGCCATATTGGTGTTCTGCTCTGCCAGCAGGAAGGTGACGTTTTCCTTCGCGTTGAGGTCGCGGACGATCTCGAACACCTCCTCCACGATCTGCGGTGCAAGACCCATGGACGGCTCGTCGAGCAACACGACACTGGGATTGGTCATCAAGGCACGCCCGATGGCGCACATTTGCTGCTCCCCGCCCGACGTATAGGCGGCCTGAGACGTGCGGCGTGCCTTCAAGCGTGGGAAATAGTTGTAGACCTTCTCCAGATTGGCTGAGATTTCTCCCCTGTCCCTTCGGGTGTAAGCGCCCGCCAGGAGGTTTTCTTCAATCGTAAGATGAGCGAAACAATGCCGGCCTTCCATGACCTGCACCACACCGCGCTGCACCAGGTCGGAAGGCGTCATATTCTCGATGCGCTCGCCCCGCAGTTCAATACTGCCCTTGGTCACGGCGCCACGTTCGCCTTTGAGAAGGCTAGAAACCGCACGCAACGTCGTTGTCTTGCCGGCGCCATTGCCGCCGAGCAGCGCCACAACCCTGCCGGCCGGCACGGTCAGCGACACGCCCTTGAGCACGAGAATCACGTGGTTGTAGATCACCTCGATCCCATTAACGTCGAGGACGATGTCTTGATTGCTCATATCTTCTCTCAACTCGCTACGGCGTCGGCGGCTGGATGCAACGAACCATTCCAGCCGAGGCGGCTAGCATGCCGCCTCGGCAACCGGATCGCCCTAGAGACAAGTGCCTCGGGGAGATATCGGCCGCGGCCTGCTTACGATTGGCAGTCGTCCGCTCTGCGCCGCTCCAGCTTTTTCTCGGCCGCATAAGCGTCGGCCGACGTTTTCACGAGCGGGTCCAGAATGCTCATATCCGCCTGGAACCAGGTGTCGGAAGCGAGCTTCCATCTGGTGCCATCCCAGACATAGGCTCGCGCCCAGGAAGAGCCCATATGGTCGGCGCAGGAAGTTTTGACCTCGCGCATCACATCATGGAAACCCAGCGCATCGAGCTTCTCCTGGGTGAGATCGAGATGCTCATAGCCCCAGCGCGCCTGTTCACCGGTCACGGTCTTGCCGACACCGAATTTTTCCTGTGCCGCGCGCACCCCCTCAACCGACAGCATGGCATTGACCACACCGCGCATATAGACGGCCTCGCCAACCTCTTCCTTCGGCCCGGTGCCCTCGCCCTTGGCATGGACGAGTTCAAGGATGTCCTTGACCACCTGAGAATCCGGTCCCGAACCGGGCTGCAGCAGCACAGCGCTGTAGCCTTCGGCGCCGCTGATACCCTTGACATCGGATTCCGAGCCTGACGGCCACACGCCGACGATCTTGTCACGCGGGAAGCCCGTCGCCTGCGCCTCCTTGAGTGCGGTGCTGTTCATGACACCCCAGCCCCAGAGCAGCACAAAGTCGGGGCGGTTCTGGCGGATTTGCAGCCAAGCCGATTTCTGCTCCACTCCCGGATGGGTGACCGGGATCATCGACAGGTCAAAGCCGTGCATTTCCGCACGCTTCTGCAGGATCGGAATCGCTTCCTTTCCATAGGGGCTGTCGTGATAGAGAAGGGTGATCTTCTTGCCCTGGAGCTTGTCGAGGCCGCCGACCAGGCTGGCGACATATTGGAGTTGCGTATCGGCCGAAGCTGCATGGGTTCCCGTCAGCGGGAAGTTCCACTCGAAGACGCCACCATCGGCGCTGTCGCTACGGCCATAGCCGGGCGTCAGGATCGGAATCTTGTCGCCGGGAGCTTTTTCGGTCAGCGCAAAGGTGATGCCCGTGGACATCGTCTGAAAGAGCGTCGCGCCGCCGTTCTTGCCCTTCAGGCGCTCATAGCATTCCACACCGCGATCCGTCGCGTAGCTGGTTTCGCACTCCTCCCAGACCGCTTTGACACCGTTAATGCCGCCCCTGGCATTCACGAGCTTGTAGTAGTCCACGAAGCCGTTTGCCCATGGCACGCCGCTCGGTGCGTAGGGGCCGGTGCGAAACACCAGCAGCGGAAAGAACTGCTCTTGCTCCTGAGCGAATACCGGAGTCGTCAAAGATGACGAAAAGCCCGCTGTCATCACGACTGCGGCAAGTAGAGCATTTCGAACTCTCATGAATTTTCCTCCCGTTAGAAATTTGTCCGGTCTCTATCCATCCGGTGATTGCGAAGCGTCACGCGTCATGAATTCGCAGCTCAGGTCGGCCGACCTGAAATCAGTGTGGGAACGGCCATAGCCGCAGTTTCTGCTTGCCTGTGCTCCAGAGCTTGGCCAGGCCGTGCGGCTCCACGATCAGGAACCACACGATAAGGGCGCCGAAGATCATGAACTCGGCATGCGATATGGCGGCTGTCGACACCTCGAAACCGACCAGGTTGCCCAATGCCGGAAGCGTCTGGCTCAAGACGATTGGCAAGATCACGATGAAGGCAGCGCCGAAAAAGCTCCCCATGATGGAGCCCATGCCGCCGATGATGACGATGAAAAGCAGCTGGAACGAGCGATCCAGGCCAAACGCTGCTGGTTCCCAGGCGCCCAGATGCACGAAGCCCCACAGCGCTCCGGCCACGCCGATGATAAAGGAACTGACGGCGAACGCGCTGAGCTTTGCATAGGTGATGCGAATGCCGATAACGGCGGCTGCGACATCCATGTCGCGCACAGCCATCCACTCACGCCCGATCGCACTGCGCACGAGGTTCTTGGCAAGGACGGCAAACACGATGAGAAAGCCGAGGCAGAAGAGATATTTTTCCACGGCGGTGTCGATGCGCCAGCTGAACATTTGCAGTTCCGACACCATCACCGAGCCGGAGGTCGAGTTGTTGGTGAACCAGGGCACGCGCAGGAAGGCCCAGTCGGAGAGGAACTGGGCAGCCAGCGTCGCCACGGCCAGATAAAGACCTTTGACCCGCAGGCTGGGAATGCCGAAGAACATTCCGACGACCGTTGCAAAGAAGCCACCCGAAAGCAGCGCCAGCAGCAGAGGCATGCCGTCTATTCGCACCAGCGTGTTGTAGGCCGCATAGGCGCCGACGGCCATGAAAGCGCCCGAACCCATGGAGATCTGCCCACAATAGCCGACCAATATGTTCACGCCGAGCGCTGCCAGCGAGAGGATCAGGAACGGGATGAGAATTGCGCTGAACGTATATTCATTGGCCAGCAGCGGCACTGCGACTATCGCAAACAGCACCAGGCCGATGATCGCCCAGCGGTCCTGCGCAATCGGAAAAATCTGCTGATCCGCCTGGTAGGAGGTCTTGAGCTGACCGTTTTCTCTGTAGAACATTCGTTTTCCCTGTCCTTCTGGCAGGCATGGACCCGCCACACAGATGCAGCCGCCGGGTTTCAGACGCGGTCGATTATTTTCTCACCAAACAGGCCCTGCGGACGAAACAGCAGGAAGACCAGCGCCAGCACATAGGCAAACCAGATCTCGATGCCGCCGCCGATCAGCGGGCCGAGATAGAGTTCGGAAAGCTTTTCACCCACGCCGATGATCAATCCACCGACGATGGCGCCGGGAATGGAGGTCAGGCCGCCAAGGATGATCACCGGCAGAGCGCGCAGCGCAACCGTCGACAGGGAAAATTGCACGCCAAGTTTCGAGCCCCAGATCACGCCTGCGACCAGGGCGACACCCCCGGCCACGCACCAGACGATGACCCAGATGCGGTTGAGCGGGATGCCGATAGATTGCGCAGCCTGGTGGTCGTCGGCAACGGCGCGCAACGCCCGTCCGGTCGTCGTTTTCATGAAAAACAAGGTGAGCAGCCCGACCAATGCGGTCGCGATGACAGTAGCGATCAGGTCTTCCTTGTTGAGCAGGATTCCGCCCGGAAAGACCGATTCCAGCACGAAGATCGGGTCCTTGGGCATGCCGACATCAATCGTGTAGATGCCGCTGCCAAACCCGCTCTGTCCCAAACCGTCGAGGAAATAGGCGACGCCCAGCGTGGCCATCAGCAGCGTGGCATCGCTCTGATTGACCAGATGCCGAAGCACGAGCAGTTCCACCAGCCATGCCACCACGCACATTATCGCGCCGGCGATCAAGAAAGCGACGATGTTGGCCAGAAGCGCGCTTTCGAAGCCGAGCCACTGCGGCAGCCACTCAGCAAAGCGCGCCATCGCAAGTGCTGCAAACAACACCATAGCGCCCTGTGCGAAGTTGAAAACGCCCGACGTCTTGAAAATCAGCACAAAGCCAAGGGCAACCAGTGAATAGAGGACGCCCGACATCAGACCGGCAAACAGCGCTTCAAGAAAAAAACCCACGTCTACTCCCCCACCGTCAATGGCTGTTTCCCAGGTAGGCGTTGATCACATCTTCATTGTTGCGGACCTCGTCGGGGGTTCCGTCACCGATTTTCTTGCCGTAATCGAGCACGACGACACGGTCGGAAATGTCCATCACCACGCCCATGTCGTGCTCGATCAGCACCACGGTGGTTCCGAACTCGTCATTGATGTCGAGGATGAAGCGGCACATGTCCTGCTTTTCCTCGACATTCATGCCGGCCATCGGCTCGTCCAGCAGCAGCATCTTGGGTTCCATGGCCAGGGCCCGGCCGAGATCGACCCGCTTTTGCAGGCCGTAAGGCAATTGCCCGACCGGTGTGCTGCGATGTTGCTGGATCTCCAGGAAGTCGACGATGTGTTCGACGAATTCGCGGTGGCGAACCTCTTCCCGCCCTGCCGGCCCCAGGCGCAGCGCCTGGAGAAGCAGATTGCTTTTCATGAAGAGATTGCGGCCCGTCATGATGTTTTCGATCACGCTCATTCCCTTGAACAGAGCGAGATTCTGAAAGGTCCGTGCGATGCCCATCTCGGCCACCGCGCGGCTGTTCATGTGCTTGAAGGTCCGCCCCCGAAAGGTAATCGACCCCTCCTGCTGGGCATAAACGCCATTGATGCAATTGAGCATGGAACTTTTGCCGGCGCCGTTCGGCCCGATAATGGAGCGCACCTCATGCTCGCGCACGTCAAAGGAGATATCGGTCAAGGCCTTCACGCCGCCGAACCGTAGGCTGATGTTCCTGACGTCCAGAATGACGTCGCCGATTTTCTTGGTCTGGCCGGCTTCCTGTGGTGCCAGGAAGGCGCCGGCGGGCCGATCAGCGCAATTGACTGGGTTGATGTAGCTCATGCGGCTACCTTTGCGGGGGTATAGGTACGAACGTCGTCAATCCTGATATTTGCGCTGATGGTGCCGGTGCGGCCATCTTCGAACTTGATCTGCATCGAAATGAACTGCTCCGGCTTTCCGGTATAGAGCGCATCCACGAGTTCGTGATAGCGCTCCCCGATAAAGCCGCGGCGCACCTTGTTGGTGCGCGTAAGTTCGCCGTCGTCGGCGTCCAACTCCTTGGTCAACACCAGAAAGCGGTTGATCTGGTTGCCGGCGAGCAATTCGTCCCGGCTCAGGTCCAGATTGACCTTTTCGATGCACTCCCGAACCAGGGCATAGACTTCCGGCTTTTGGGCGAGGTCGGAGTAACCGGTGTAAGGGATATTGCGTCTCTCGGCCCAGTTGCCGACAGCTTCGAGGTCAATATTCAACATCACACATACCTTCTCGCGCTGATCACCGAAGGCCACGGCCTCCTTGATGTAGGAGAAGAACTTGAGCTTGTTCTCTACATATTTGGGCGCGAACATCGTGCCATCATATGGGCCGCCCTTCAGCCGACCGACATCCTTGACCCGATCGATGATCTTGAGATGGCCCGCAGCATCCAGAAGCCCTGCATCGTTGGTGTGATACCAACCATCGGCGGTCAGGACCTCGGCCGTCGCCTCGGGATTCTTATAGTATTCCTTGAACATGCCGGGCGACCTGACCAGTACCTCGCCATTGTCGGCCAGCCTGATCGAGACCCCTTCGCAAGGCACCCCGACCGTATCCATCTTCACTTCGTGATCCGGCTGCAAGCAGACAAAAACCGCCGTCTCGGTCGATCCGTAGATCTGCTTGAGATTGATGCCGATCGAACGGTAGAAGCTGAACAGGTCCGGTCCTATGGCCTCACCGGCGGTATAGGCGACGCGGATACGCGACATGCCGAGCATGTTGCGCAGCGGGCCATAGACCAGCACATTGCCAATACCGTAAAGCAGGCGATCAATGGTACCGACCGGTTTGTCGTCAAATTTCCGTGGGCCAACCCGGCTCGCTACACCCATGAAGTAGCTGAAAAGACTGCGCTTGATAAGGCCGGCGTCCTCCATGCGGATCATGACGCTGGTCAGCATGCCTTCAAACACGCGCGGCGGCGCAAAATAATAGGTGGTGCCGACTTCCTTGAAGTCGATGCCAATTGTCGATGCATCTTCCGGACAATTAACGACGTAACCCGCGACGAGCCACTGCGCATATGAAAAGATGTTCTGGCCGATCCAGGCAGGCGGCAGATAAGCGAGAACCTCGTCGGTTTCGTTGAGCTTGTCGAACTTCGTCACCACCGCGGCACGGTCGATCAGCGCATGATAGGTGTGCACCACGCCTTTCGGCACGCCAGTGGTGCCGGAGGTAAAAAACATCGCCGCGACGTCGGAAGGCTGTCCCTTTTCCACCTCGGAGAGGAAAAGGTCAGGATGGGTACGCGCGTGAGACCGCCCGGCTTCGATCAGACTGGTCAGTGAGGCGAGCCCCGGGCTGGAATAATTGCGCAGGCCGCGCGGCTCATCATAGTACAGATTTCGAAGCTGCGGACAGCGATCGGAAATCTCGAAAATCTTGTCGACCTGCTCCTGGTCTTCTACGATCGCGAAACGGACGTCGGCATTATTGATGGGAAAGACCCACTCCTCTGCCACCGCATCCTGATAGAGCGGGACGGGAATGGCTCTGAGTGCCTGGGCCGCCAACATGGCGGCATAGAGCCGAGGCCGGTTGTCGCCGATAATGACGACATGCTCGCCACGCCTGAGGCCCGCCTCATGCAGTCCGTGAGCAAGATGCTCCACCATTCGAGCCATGTCGGCCCATGTGGTCGTCTGCCAGATGCCGTAGGCCTTCTCGCGCATTGCCGGCGCACCAGGACGCTTGGCTGCATGTTCGAGCAAAAGGCGCGGGAACGTGGACTGCATTTTACCTCCCGTTTCAGTGTCCCTAGAGCTGTTACGAATATTCCAATGCGCTACTCAGTTAACCCTCGAATAATAATCTCTATGTAAAACTACTGTTTTATATAGACTGTGCCGGTAAAAGCAGAAACTGGCGTTTCTTTATTCTCTTTTTCTATACGTAAAACTTCGGTACGATAAACACCGATACGCTTACTTCTGCTGTATTCATAGGCGCGAGCGATCAACCTGTCGCCGGGTCGAACGCCAACCTGAAAGGTGATGTGCGCATCGATCCCGGACGCCAACGCGCCATGGGAGTTCGAAGCGAGGCCGAATGCGGCATCCGCGAGCGCGAAAATCGTTCCGCCGTGACAGCCGCCGTTGAAGTTCATGTGGCGGGCATCGACCGTCATGGCCACTTCCGCCCGCCCCGGACCACCCGCGACGACAGAAATCCCCAGCGTCGCGCACAGACCGTCACGCTCCGTCAGCGCCGACAGGCGCTCGCGCCAGACATCGGCATCGCCACTGTTTTCCAGTGTGCCATGCCCCTGCCGAATATCGAGCGCGGGGCTCTTCAGCCGACGGCCATGCCCGTTGACCCTGCCGTGCTCTTCCACGGCCTCGATAAGTTCGGCAATGCCCTTCATTTCCGGCGCACTGACCAGCATGACCCTGGTTTTCCAGGCCTGATCAGGATTGGCGCGCCGCAGCGTCAACATTTCGCGCAACTCGTGCGCCGTCTCCCCAGCCCGAGGCAAATCCGCCTTGCTGACCGCAAGGACGTCGGCAATCTCCAGGATGCCCGCCTTGATCGCCTGGATGCCGTCGCCCAGACCCGGAGGACACAGGACCACACGCGTATCGGCCATGGCAGTAATCGCCGTCTCGGATTGCCCGGCTCCGACGGTTTCAACGATCACGCGGTCGAAGCCGGCCGCATCGAAGCAATCGACGGCCGCGCGCGTGGCACGAGACAGGCCGCCCAATTCACCACGCGCGGAAAACGAGCGGATGAACGCATTGGGATGCGAACCATGTTCCCCCATGCGAATGCGGTCGCCCAGAACAGCGCCACCGCTGATCGGGCTCGATGGGTCGATCGCAAGTATTGCAACCTTGTGCCCACGCTCCAGCCAGGCCCCCAGCAGAGCGTTGACCAATGTGGACTTGCCCGCGCCAGGCACCCCGGTAATACCCACCACCAGGGCACGCCCGGCGTGGGCAGCCAAACTGCCGGCTGCCTCACGACTGCCGGGGCTGGCATCGTCGAACAATGTCAGCATCCGCGCGATGGCGCGACGGTCGCCATCGAGCACGCCTGCGACCAGGCCTGCGTGGTCCAAATCCAGCACCTCCATCAGACAATCGTCAGCGGCTGGCCGAAGCCGAGATCGCGGCGCAACCGCTCGCAAATCTCCCCATGCGTCAGATTGGCCCGCGCGCCATCGACAATGGCGCCGAACAGATTTCCGGACGGGTCTTCGGCCGTACGGGTCAGGTGATCGAGGGCCTTTTCGACCTCGACCGCAGAACGCTCGCGCTTCCACGCAGCAAAACCGTCCAGATGCGCTTGCATGGAAGCAGGATCAGGGCGCTCGACAATTGTATGTGCGCTGGCGTCTTCGTCCACCCGGTAGGCATTGACGCCGACCACAACCTGCTCGCCGGAATCGACCCGGTTCTGGAAGCGCTGGGCGGACGCGCCAAGCATGCGCTGCACCAGGCCGCTCTCGACGGCCTTGTACATGCCGCCGGCCTCATCGACGATCTTCATGATGGACAAGATCTTCTCTTCCATCTGATCGGTAAGCGCCTCGACATAGAAGGAGCCGCCGAGCGGGTCGATCACGTCGGTCAGATGCGATTCTTCGCGCAGGATATTCTGGGTTGCCACTGCGATGCGGGCGCCGAACTCACTCGGGCAGGCCAGGGCCTCATCATAGGCATCGGTGTGCAGCGATTGCAGGCCGCCAAAGATGCCGGCCATTGCCTGCACGGTGACGCGGGAAATGTTGTTGAGCGGCTGCTGCCGGGTCAGGTCGACGCCGGAGGTCTGCCCGTGGAACTTGAACCGGCGCGAACGCGGGTCCTTGGCGCCCAGACGCTCCTTGGTGATGCGCGACCAGATGCGGCGTCCAGCACGGAACTTGGCGATTTCCTCGAAGAAGTTGAGCGAAATATCGAAGAAGAAGGTGAAGCGCGGCAGGAAATCATCAGGCTGCATTCCCCGCGCGATGCAATCCTCGGCGTTCTGAATGGCCGTGGACAGGGTGAAGGCCATGGCTTCCGCAGGAGTAGCGCCGGCCTGCTGCATATGCTGGCCGACCACCGACATCGGGTTCCAGCGCGGCACATATTGCTTGCAATAGGCGATGTGGTCGAGCAGGACGCGGCGCGCGCCCGGCAGCGACAGCCGATAGAACATGTGGTTTGCGACGAAGTGGGAAATGTAGTCGCTCTGGTTCGACGTGCCTGTGATCGAGCGCCAGTCCGTTCCGCGCCGCTCGGCAGCGACCAGCAGGAACGCCAGCAAGGTGAATGGTGAAGGATCGTTCAGCGCACAGGAGATCTTGCCGACATCGACCCCCTCAAGGCTGCGCTCCATATGGTCGACATTGTTGAGAACAACGCCGCATGTGCCCAGCAGTTCGGCATCGACTGTATCCATGTCGTAGCCGCGGAAAACCGAGTTGCAGGGAATGAGCGAAACGGCCGTGGCGCCATCATCCATCAGCGAGCGCAGCCGGGCATTATAGTCGGCGGGCGTGCCAAGCCCGATCAACTGCCGCTGCGTCCAGGTGCGCCCACGATGCATGGTCGCGTAGATTCCGCGCGTATAATCGCTCTGCCCGGGATAGCTGAGCGGATTGTCGTGACCGTAGCGCTGCCAATCCTGCGGCCCATAGAGAGGTTTGATAGGAATGCCGGAGACATTCTCGACCGGGCGATCTTCGCCGATCGACTCGCGATATTCCTGCTCCCAGGCGAGATAAGGGGTGAGTTCGACAGCATCCTGCTCGATCGAGGATGAAAGGGATTTGTTCATGTCAAACTCCTGTCTCGGCGGCTGCAAGCCGCGCCTCGCTCGCATAGGTGGAAATCTGTGTGGTGATTTCGTCGAGGGTCGTGCCGGGATGGAATATCTGGCGTACGCCGCTTTGAAACAGTTGCGGCTGCTCGTTGTCGGGCACGATGCCCCCCACCACCACGCGAACCCGGTCGAGACCAGCCTCGCGCAGCGCTGCCATGAGTTTGGGGACGATCAGGTGGTCAGTCGCAAGAGACGAGATGCCGATGACATCGACGTCCTCCTCCAGCGCAAGCTTCACCACTGCCGGAATGCTCTGCCATGGCGGGGTATACACCACTTCCATGCCGGCATCCCGACAGGCCGCCGCGACAATGCGGCTGCCGCGATCATGGCCGTCCAGCCCGATCTTTGTCACCAGCACGCGAGGGCGAAAATCCTTTGCGGTCATGAGCCACCCTTATTTTCGATAGAATTGAGTTTGAGCAGGCCAACAAACCGACGCGCGATTTCTTCGGGCTCCAACTCGCCGCCCTCGCGATACCAGGTCTGGCTCCAGTTCATGGCGCCCATCAACAGCAGGCGCAGGTCGCGGCGATTTACCGAAGCATCCAGCGGAAGCTCGGCGACAAGCTTGTCAAACCGCGCCTCATAGGCATTTCGCAGAACTGAAAGCTCCGCGGCGGCGTCCGGCGCATCGCTGGGCCGTATCCGGATCACGACACTGGAATAATCCGTTCGATCGAGCACGGACGACAGATGCGCCACGCAGGCGGCCTCAAGACGCTGCCACGGCCCGTCCGCGGCTTCGATGGCGGCATCGACATTGGCGGAAATGCGCTGCACACCCTCGCGGTAGACTGCCGCCAACAAGTCTTCCTTGGTCTGGAAGTGGTAGTACAGCGAGCCCGGCAGCATCCCTATCGGGCGCACGATGTCGCGCACAGACGCCGCGGCGTAGCCATGCTTGGCAAACACCTGGGCAGCCTGGTCGAGCAGTTGGGGCAACCGGTTGTGTGCACGACGCGAGGCCGTTTCCTTGCTGCGGCCGGCTGAGTCCGCCTTGCTACGCACAGCCTTCTTTACAGTGACACCGTCACTCATGCCGTGACCCCGATTGTCGCGTAGCAAGCCATCTCCATCGGGCGGACACAGCCGGGGAACCCACGCCCAAACCGGATAGAAATTCGTCGCTCATCATGATCTTGCATCGGCCCGGATATCCATAAACAAAAACGAACGATTGTTTGGTTAAGTGAATTATGCACAACCTCGGATCCTTTGCAAGACACGACACAGGGCAAACCCCTTTACTTTTTCAGACCTGACTGAAGGTGATGGGGACGGCTGGCAGTTGTCGCGGCACAATCCACCCGCATCAAACGCCCTGCCCGCGTCTGACTCCGACTTTCAGGCACCCGCCATGAATTCTTTGAGTCACCCGAAGCGCGGAGAGCAGGTCCGACAAACGCTTTTGCTGAAACAAGGCATGCCATCACGCGGCAGGCGCATGACAACGCCCTACAGTAGTGCCGTCATCCGCAGGTCGCAGACGTTGTTAGCTGGACCTCTGGCGCCACGCTCGTGCCCGGCCGCTTTCAATGCTGGTTGCTTGCGAGACGATTTCCGCGGACAGGCGGGCAGTGCGGAGCAACTGATCTTCAGTTGCCAGATCACGCCGGTCACGCGGTGTCAGTACATATCTGGCATCGGCCTCATGGTCGTTGAAGCCATCCACCAGCCGGAAGGCTGGAATTCCAGCCCGCGCGAAATTGCCGTGATCCGAATTCATCTGCAAAGGCCGGAACAACCCGAGCGGAATGCTGACTTGCGCGGCACATCCGAGCAGGAAGGGTTCGATGGCATCGAAACCGGAGGTCAAAGCGGTCAGCCTTCTACCCCCGGCAACAGAGTCCAGATTGACGTTCAGCATGACGGAATCACGTTCCTCTGCCGTCATCGATTCGACATGAAAGGCCGATCCGGTCAGCGCCCACTCCTCGGCATTGAAGAAAGCCAGGCGAATTCCACGCCTCCTCTCCTGGCCTGACAAACGCAACGCTCGCGCAACCGCAAGCGCCGCCGCAAGACCGGAGGCATTGTCGAGCGCACTTTCCCCCAATGCATGACCATCGATATGCGCCGAAAGGACGACCCATTCGTCGGCGCGCCCCGGCAGGTCAAAGATCAGATTGTCGGCACTCTCGACGTGCTCGCGTCCCTCCACAAACAGTCTCACCCGGGTATACCCGGCTGCGGTGCGGGCGAGGGCCAAAGCCGTCTCCGGCGAGATACCTGCAGCAGGAATACCTGGCTCCTCCCCTCGCCCCGACGACCCGGCGACCAATTCGCCGGCCAAAGGACCCGCGATAAGAAAACCGGCGGCGCCTGCCTTGACGGCGGCCTCGTATTTCAACCGGCGGTGCACGGTGCCCGCTGCAAACATCAGTTCATGGCGCACGAGGACGATGCGACCGGCGATTTCATGGCGATGCGCCTCAAACTCGTCGGAAGTACCCCTTCCCAGGTCTATGACCTCGGCTTCCAATCCGCCACTTGGCGTGGAGGCAGAGCGCAGCAGAGGATTGGCCGGCAGCCGCTCCCCGGACGCCAGCACAACCTCGCCAGAGACGGCAGACCACCCGCTATAGGGGAAGCTTTCGGTGCGCGGCGCCACTCCAGTGGCCTCCTCACCCATTTTCGCCAGCAGCAAGGTGGCGGCCGCTTCCGATTCGGTGCCGGTCTGACGCCCCCCGCAATCACAGATGGCTGCGAAGTCTGCCCAAAGTCGCTCTCTGTCCAGGATCAACTGCTTTCCCCATGAATGCGTTCGTCGCGTAGGTTAAGTCTTTGATGAAGAAGGGCCGCCAGTTCATCCATCAGCGGCGTGGGCGCAGGATTGGCCCTTCGGAACACCCCGATTTCGTAGCTGATATGCGGTTGGAAAGGGCGGACCGCGAGCCCCAGCGGACGGAACGTCTCAGCCGACCAGCGATCCACGATCGCCACCCCGCAACCGGCCGCGACCATGCCGCAGATGGTGCTGAAATATTCGCTTTCCGCCACGGGCAGATAGTCGATGTGATGCTCGACGAAGGCGTTGCGTATCTGGTGCCCGATCAACCTGGCAACAGGCATTCCGACGAGCGGCACGCCCGACAGATCGCCGGGATTGATCACCGTTTTCTCAGCCAGCTCATGTTTTTCGGGCACGATTGCGACGCACGGAACCATATAGCGCTGCAAGTGAATGTCCGGGATATGGATCGGCCACTCCGCAATCGCGATATCTGCAGCCCCCGCTTCGAAAATCGCGCGCACCTCCTCGGAGGTGCGGTTGATCATGCGAATGCGCGCCAAGGGGCGCGTTCGCATCAGTTCGGCTATCACGCCCGGCAGGATCGAGATCGAACCACTGGGGTGGCTTGCTATGGTGACCGACTCTGCAACGCCCGCCCGGATATTGTCAGCTTCCTGCGCCAGCTGCTCGATCATCCCCAGCGCATTGCGAACCTCGGCGTAAAAAAGCCGCCCCTGGTGGCTGGCCTTTAGCCGGCCGTTCACCCGCTCGAACAAGGCGAATCCAACCTGCGATTCCAGCCGCGCGATCTGGGAACTGATCGCAGGCTGGGTCACCTCCAGCAGCCGTGCGGCGCCCGTCATCGACTGGGTCTCGATTACAGCCCGGAACGTTTCAAGGAGTTTTACGTCCATAACCATAAAATTTCTTTATTGACTTTCCTTTTGTTTTGCAGGTAATTTTTTTCTAAGCAAGAGAAAAAGATAAAACCCATCATAATATCTTATAGCTCTGCATAGGGAGGATACATGGCCGAACCCGCCATTCCGGCGCAGCCCGGCAAGAGCCTGATTGCCGCAAAAAACCTGAGCAAGAGCTTCGGGGCAATCGACGTGCTGAAGAACGTCAGCGTGTCGATCGATGAAGGAGAGGTCGTCTGTGTCGTCGGCCCGTCCGGATCGGGCAAAACCACGCTCTTGCGCTGCTTTGCCCTGCTCGAACAACCGACCGGCGGCGCTGTGATAATGCGCGGCAAAACCATTGCCGCGTCGGGTGCGTCGACCGAAGTCCGTCAAGCCGCAAAGCGTGTTCGCAGCGACATCGGGATGGTGTTCCAGCATTTTAACCTGTGGCCGCATTTCACCGTCCTGCAAAACATCATCGAGGCGCCGCGACGCGTAAAAGGAATAGGCCGCGCGGAAGCCGAGGCAGACGCTGTGAAACTGCTGGAAAAGGTCGGGCTTGCGGATAAACGCAACGAGTACCCATCCCGCTTGTCCGGTGGACAGCAGCAGCGTGTCGCCATCGCGCGCGCCTTGGCCATGCGGCCGAGCGTCATGCTCTTTGACGAGGCAACCTCCGCGCTCGACCCTGAACTCAAACACGAAGTCCTGCTGGTCATGCGTGACCTCGCGGCAGAAGGAATGACGATGCTCGTGGTCACTCACGAGATGGGGTTTGCCCGCAATGTCGGCTCGCGCGTCATATTCATGGACCAGGGCGACATCGTCGAAGACAGCAGCCCAACGTCCTTCTTCAGTGCACCGAAAACCGACCGAGCGCAGCGGTTCCTGCGTCAGTTGCAAGATTGATCATTGAGCCGGGAGTCCAACGATGAATAAGCCCCTTCAACTTTTTGCTGCAATAACCGCAACCTTGGCCGTCTCGTGGGCCGCTGCAGTGCCTGCAGCCGCCCAGCAGGTCGATTCTCGTCTCTACAAGGTCACGAGCAGCGGCAAATTGCGCGTCTGCCAGTATCCGCTCTATTACTCGATTTCCTTCCGCAATCCGGCGACCGGCGAAATCGAAGGCATCGATGCAGACCTGGCGAAGGAACTGGCAAAGGAACTGAACGCGGAACTGGAAATCGTGGAGTCCAGCTTCGGCACCTTCATCGCCGATCTCCAGGCCGACAAATGCGACATCGGCATGTTCGGCATTGGCGCGACCATGAAGCGTGGTGAAGCCGTCGCCTTCACCCAGCCTTACCTGATCTCCGGCCTCTATGCCGTGACGCGCTCGGAAGGCGAGATCAAGAACTGGGCCGATATCGATCAGCCTGGCCGTCGGGTCGCCGTGATGCTCGGCAGCTACATCGAGCCGTTCATGCGCGACTACCTCAAGCAGGCGGAACTGGTGGTCGTCGCGCCTCCTGCAACGCGCGAAGCGGAGCTGGTGGCCAACCGCGCCGATGTCATCATGACCGACTTTCCAACCGCAGTTAAGGTCACCGACGAGTTCGACTGGGCAGCCTCCATCGAACCCGATGAGAAACTGTTGCTGACGCCCTATTCCTATGTCGTTCCGCACGGTGACCAGATCTGGCTGAACCACATCAACCTGTTCATCGACACGATCAAGCGTGATGGCCGGCTGAAGCAATTTGCCGAGAAGAACAAGCTTGGCCCCATCGTGGCCCCATAACCGGCAATTGGTGTGCGCAGTCCGTTGATCGGCATGTCTTAACAGGACGAGGAATTTACGATGGGTGGATATCGTTTTCGTTGGGATGTCATTCCCCAGAACCTTGATTTCCTGCTGGCCGGACTGCAGCAGACGCTGACCATTTCTGCGATCACACTGTGCCTGGCCATGCTTGGCGGATTGCTGATCGCAGTCCTGGACATGTCGCGCTTTGCAGCGCTGCGCTTCCTCGGGCTGGCGTCGGGCGAGATCATCCGCAACACGCCGATCCTGGTGCAGTTGCTGTGGATCTACTACGTCCTGCCGGTCGTGATGGGCATCAATCTCGACGCGTGGTGGGCTCTGGTGATCGGCCTGAGCATCTATTCGTCCGCCTTCATTGCCGAAGCATATCGCGCAGGCATTCAGGCGGTACCGAAAGGCCATCGCGAGGCCGCCCAGGTGCTCGGCCTGTCTCCCCTGCAAAGCTTCGCACGGATCGTACTGCCTCAGGCCATCCGCCTGACTCTGCCGCCGCTGGCCGCGAATTTCGTGCAGTTGATCAAATACTCCTCGCTCGGCGCAGTCATTTCTGTTGGCGAGATCACCCGGCGCGGCATGGAGTTGTCGTCCTCCATCTTCCGTCCGCTCGAGGTCTTCACCTTCATCGCGGTGATCTACTTCCTGATCTGCTGGCCCCTCGCCATGGGTATCCGGCTTTGGGAACGCCGCCTGTCGCGCCGCTGATCCGCTTCTCCTTCCTGAACAGAGCATAGCATGACATCGAGCAGTCATATCCCTGCCGACGAGTTGTACGGCAGCCCGCCCACATTCATGGGAGTGCCCTTTAGCACCGACGCGACCGGGGCCAAGGCGGCGATCCTTGGATGCCCCTTCGATTGCGGGACACACAAGTTCCGCATTGGCGCAAGGCAGGGGCCGGCCGCGATACGCGCCCAGTCGGGCCTGGTGCGGCGCTATCAATCCGAAATCGCCGACTGCGATGCCATTGCAGAGCTCGGCGTCATCGATGCGGGAGACGTCGTCCTGACGCCATCGAGAGCCGAGGAAGCCTTCCCGCTCATCGAGGAAGCTGCCTACAGGATAGCCGCGGCCGGTGCGGTCCCTGTCGGATTTGGCGGCGACGGAAGCGTTTCCCTGCCTCTGATACGTGCTGTCGCACGGGTTCATCCAGGTGTCGCGGTACTCCATGTCGACAGTCATACCGACGCCTATCCGATCGACCCGGTACATCGCTACGACGCTTCCACGCAGTTTACCCATGCTGCCTTGGAACAACGCGTGCTGGCTACCGCTTCCTGGCACGTCGGGTTGCGTGGTTCGACCACGCGAGCCGGCGTCTACGGCCACACCAAGGAACTCGGCTACAACATCATGTCGATGACCGAGCTCCAGAAAATGGGCATCGAGGAAGCCGTCGGCGCGCTACGGCAATCGCTTGAGGGTCGGCCTGTATATTTGTCCTGGGACATGGACGTCTTCGACCCGTCATGCGCTCCGGGCGTCTGCACGCCGGTCTGGGGCGGCCTGTCGGCGCGCGAAGGCCTTGACCTGATCCGTATGCTCGAAGGTCTGAATATCGTCGGCGCCGACATCAACACGGTGAGCCCGCCGCACGATGTGGGCGAGATGACGGCTTTCCTTGCGGCCGCAGTGACTTACGAGATTCTACTTTTGATCTGGCGTGCTCAACGTGATGGCGGCGCCACATGATCACCAGTTGGGACAGGAAAGCACTGGTGGCAATGACGCAAGCGCTGGTGCGGATCGACAGCCAGACGCCGCCAAGCGCCACCGGCGCCACGATCGAGGCTGTCCAGGCGTTTCTCGCCGGCGTACCTGGTCTGACCTTCAGGCACTATGTCAGCGAAGCGCCGGTCGAAAATCTTGTGATTGAACTGGATGGCGGGACGCCCGGCCCCCGCACGATCCTCAACGGCCATCTCGACACCTATCCGATCGGCGATGTTTCGTCCTGGACGCACGAGCCGCTTGGTGGCGCGCTGGAAAACGGGCGCATCCACGGCCGCGGTGCCGCAGACATGAAGGGTGGCGTGGCGGTCCTGGTCGCCGCCCTGGCCCGGTTTGCGCAGCGAGGCCCCTTCCCCGGCAGCATTGTTCTAGCGCTCGCCGGCGATGAAGAGCGGATGGGCGAACTGGGCACCCAATGGCTGATCGACCATGCCGACGAAATCCATGGTGACGCGGTGCTGGTAGCCGATGTCGGCGGAGCCTCCACCATCCGCCTGGGTGAAAAGGGCATGCTCTGGCTCGATATTCATGCCGAGGGACGCCAGGCGCATAGCGCGCATGTCCACGCCGGCACCAATGCGGCAGACCAGCTCATCGATGCCCTGACCGCCTTGCGGGCGGTTGAAGACCTGATCCCGACACCTCCTGACGACGCCGTGCAGGTCATGCAGGCGGCAGGCAGGATCAGCGGGGAAAACCAGGAGGTACGCGACACGATGGGGCGTGTGACGGCCAATGTCGGTCTCGTCAGCGCCGGCACGTCGTCAAATCTTATTCCTGCCACCGCCTTTGCCGGGGTGGACATTCGAATTCCACTCGGCCTGACCACCGCCCAGGTTGAAGAGGCAGTGGCCAGGCAGCTTGATCACCGCGAAGCGATTTCGTGGACCGTGGTTCGACGCTATGAGCCGAGTTGGACGTCGTCCAGTTCGGATTTGGCCAAAGCCTGTCTCAAGGGTGCCAGCAGAGCGATTGGGCACGAAGCCTGGTTCGACAATCGGATTGGCGGCTCGGACGCCCGATTGTGGCGCCGTGCAGGCTACCCCTGCGTGGTGATCGGCCTGACACCACACAATCTGGGAGGACCGGACGAATCTTGTGAGGTCGATGAACTGGAAACGCTACTGGATGTCTATCTCGACATATTGGAAGAAATACACATAGGCTGAGCGCCTTTTTAGAGCGTCGTGCGTCTAATCAGACGCACAAAAGACGCTCTAACACTTTGATTGAACATCGGAATAATCCGAAAATCGATTCTACTTTTCGGTCCGATGCTCCAGGCCCGCTAAACCTCCTTCGTCTCGCCGACCTTCGGCACCACGACATTCACGCCGGACCCTTCCATGCCGGCGACGAATTTCTCCGCTGTCTGATCAAGCAGGGGGAAGGTCGCATAGTGGCAGGGGAATACCGTCTCGAACTTGAAGAAGCGCCGGCAGGCAAGGGCTGCAACCGCACCGCCCATGGTGAAGCGGTCGCCGACCGGCACCAGCCCGATCTTCGGTTCATGCAACTCGTTGATCAGCGCCATATCGGAGAAGATGTCCGTGTCGCCCATGTGGTAGAGCGTGGGGTCATTGCCGAAATGCAGCACAAGCCCGTTCGGGTTGCCGAGATAGGTGTTCGAGCCGCCGCCCGCCCCGAACGAGGAAGAATGCAGCGCCTGCACGAATGTCGTGGTGAAGGAGCCGCAATCGACCGTGCCGCCGGTGTTGCCCGGATTGATCTGGCTGTCGGACACGCCCTGCCCGACAAGATACATGCAGACTTCGAAATTGGAGACGAGCATGGCGCCCGTCTTCTTCAATATGGCGGCGGCATCGCCGACATGGTCATTGTGGCCATGTGTGAGGAGCAGATGCGTGAGGCCTTCGGCCGGCCCCTCCCAGCTTTTGCCCCATAGCGGATTCTGGCTGAGGAACGGATCGATCAGGATTCTGGCATCGCCCGTCTCGATGCGAAAGGCGGATTGGCCGTACCATGTCACTTTCATCGCTGTCGTCTCCTCGATTTCTTCATCGTTGAAGGATAGAAGGCGGCACATCCATGTCAAAGGAAAGCTGGACCGAGCTTGAACATCGTTGCCATCCAAGATCTGCCGCCGCTACTGCAAAAGGCAAAGACGCTTGCCGGTCTGGATCTCGGCGAAAAGACGATCGGTGTCGCCGTCTCCGATCCAGGGCTCTCATTCGCGCATCCGCGCCCTGTCATCATGCGGCGGAAGTTTTCACTTGATGCGGCAGCCCTCCTCGACCTGCTGGCCAGGGAAAACTGCGCCGCCGTCGTCATCGGCCTACCGGTCAACATGGATGGTAGCGAGGGGCCGCGCGCGCAGGCAACGCGGGCTTTCGTGCGCAACATTTCACGAATGACCGACCTGCCCTTCGCCTTCTGGGACGAGCGCCTATCGACGGTGGCGGCCGAGCGCAGCCTGATCGAAATGGATTTCTCGCGCGCCAAGCGCAAGACGAAGATCGATTCGGCCGCCGCCGCCTTCATTCTTCAGGGCGTGCTGGACCGCATTCATGCCCTGGGAGAAGACGCCTCCCCCGAATAGCGCGCCCTTTGTGCTTTCAGCCACTCGCTTATGCGGCGGCGCCGGCGAAATGCGAGGATGCCAGCAAGTAGGAAACTGTCGAATATGCATGCCTTGATGAGCATGGACGGAATGATGGCGGGGTCGATGCCCAGCATCTCGCCGTAGAGCTCGAAGATGAGGTCATGCGCCTGGCGCGTCAGCAGCACATAGCCGAAATTCATGTTGAAGTAAGACAGGCTGAACCAGCCCCAGAAGAGCACCAGCGGCGCCAGCCACAGCGCAATGAGATAACGCATCACAGCACCTCACGGGCTGCGAGAGCACAGCGCAGCGCACCCCACCGAGGCGTGGGCTGGGATTTGAAATCTATGAGCGGGTCGTGGCGCATGGAATCTCTGCCGATTTCTTTCGACAGTGGAACCAGCACGCCCGCGCTGCAATGGAAACCCTTTGTTAAGGTTAACGCGACGGCGCGGCCTGTTAACAAATCCGGCGCAGCAGGGCATGGCAGAGCCACGCCACCTTGCGCTCAAACGGCAGGAAAGAGGGTGTCGATGATCATGCGCGCATCATGGCGCGCATCGAGCATGCCATAGGTGCCGCGCCACTGTCCGGCAAGCCGTGTTTCGATGAAGGCGTCGGCAATGCGCCCTGCCCCGAGCCGCTTGAGTTCGGCGGCGGCGGCCGAAAGCGCAAGCTGCTCGGTCAATATGCGCGCAGAACCCTCATCGGATGTCGCCACCTGCATAGCGGCACGAAGCACGCCGATCGTGCCCGGCCCTCCTGCCCCGAGATCGCGCTCGATGCCGGCAAGCACATCGTCGAACAGCGACGGTGCCCGGCCGAGCACGCGCAATACGTCGAGCGCCATGACATTGCCCGACCCTTCCCAGATCGCATTGACCGGCGCTTCCCTATAATAGCGGGCAAGCGAGGTTTCCTCGACATAGCCATTGCCGCCCAGGCATTCCATCGCCTCATAGAGCAGCGCCGGCGCGATCTTGCAGACCCAATATTTGACCACCGGCGTCATCGCGCGGGCAAAGGCCGCCTCGCCGCGATCGCTTGCCGCCTCGTCGAAGGAGCGGGCTAGCCTGAGCGAAAGTGCGGTCGCGCCGGCGACATCGAGCGCCATGTCGGCCAGCACCCGCTGCATCAACGGCTGATCGACCAGATTGGCCCCGAACACCTGGCGGTGGCGGGTATGATGCACGGCTTCCGCTAGCCCCGCGCGCATGATTCCGGACGAGGCGACCGCGCAGTCGAGCCGGGTCAGCGTCACCATATCCATGATCGTCTTGACGCCGGCGCCCGGCTCCCCGACCATTTCGCCGATGGAACTGACCAGCTCAACTTCCGAGGACGCATTGGAGCGATTGCCGAGCTTGTCCTTGAGACGCTGAAAGTGCAAGCCGTTGCTGCTGCCGTCGCCAAGAATACGCGGCACAAGAAAGCAGGAAATGCCCTCGCGCACCTGCGCAAGCACCAGAAACGCATCTGACATCGGCGCGGACATGAACCATTTGTGGCCGGTGAGCTTATAGAAGCCGCCCGAGACACGCTCGCCCCTGGTGACATTGGCGCGCACATCGGTGCCGCCCTGCTTTTCGGTCATGCCCATGCCGAGCGTCAACCCGGTCTTTTCCACCGGCGGCTTTTGCGCCTGGTCGTATTTGCGGGTGGTGACACGCGGCGCCCATTCGCGAAACAGTTTCGGGCTCGCCATCAATGCCGCCAGCGAGGCACTGGTCATTGTGACCGGGCACAGATGACCTGATTCCAGCTGCGCCGTCAGGTAAAAACGGGCAGCGCGGACCTGATGGCGCTTGCCGGTTTCAGAGGCACCGTTTTCCCAGACCGAAGAGTGCAGGCCCAGGGCAACCGAACGCCGCAAGAGCGCGTGATAGGCGGGGTGGAACTCGACAAGGTCGATCCGCCGCCCCTGCCGGTCATGCGTCTTCAGCTTCGGTGTCTCGGTATTGGCAAGCCGCGCGAGATCCTGCGCTTCCGTTGTCAGGACGAAACGGCCGAGGCCGTCGAGTTCCTTGCGCACGGAGTCGGAAAAATCCTCCGCAAGCTGCACCAGCAACGGATCGCCCCGCCAGGCATTGCTTCCGGTCAGCGGCGGAGACTGGTTCGTTACCTCGTCGGTCACGCGGATTCCTTACTTTGTTTGGATCGCCCCTCGCGAATCCGATGCGGCCTCGCCGGCTTTATAGCGCAAGCTTCGGCCGCCGCACGATGAAAATCCCGGGGGAAATCGATGTGAGTCGGAGCGAGCGCTTGCGGTGACATTCGCGCACGCCTATAGCACGGCCTTGCGATGACAGACACCTCGTCCCTCCCCGTCTATCCACACCGCCACTTGCTTGGCATCAGGGAGCTATCTCCCGTCGACATCGAGCTTCTGCTCGACCGTGCGGACGCGGCCGTCGCGATTTCGCGCCGGCACGAGAAGAAGACCTCGACATTGCGCGGGCGCACGCAGATCAACCTCTTCTACGAGGCCTCCACGCGCACCCAATCCTCCTTCGAGCTTGCCGGCAAGCGGCTGGGCGCCGACGTCATGAACATGTCGGTGGCCAGTTCCTCGGTGAAGAAGGGCGAAACGCTGATCGACACGGCCATGACGCTGAACGCGATGCGGCCTGACATATTGATCATCCGCCACGCCTCGGCCGGTGCCGCCGCATTGCTGGCGCAGAAGGTCGGCTGCTCGGTGGTCAACGCCGGCGACGGCGCGCATGAGCATCCGACCCAGGCGCTGCTCGACGCACTGACGATCCGCCGCGCCAAGGGCCGGATCGCCGGTCTTTCGGTCGCCATCTGCGGCGATATCCTGCATTCGCGCGTGGCTCGCTCGAACATATTGCTGCTCAACGCGCTTGGCGCCGGCGTGCGGGTGGTTGCCCCCTCGACGCTTCTGCCTTCCGGCATCGCGCAGATGGGCGTCACCGTCTGCCCGACCATGGCCGAGGGCCTGAAGGGAGCGGATGTGGTGATGATGCTGCGCCTGCAGCGCGAGCGCATGCAGGGCGCATTCGTGCCCTCGATCCGCGAATATTTCCGCTATTTCGGTCTCGACGCCGAGAAACTGAAGGCAGCGAAGGACGACGCGCTGGTCATGCATCCAGGCCCGATGAATCGCGGCGTGGAGATCGCGTCTGAAATCGCCGATGGGCCGCAAAGCGTCATTCAGGAACAGGTCGAGATGGGGGTTGCCGTGCGCATGGCGGTGATGGAGGCGCTGCTCGACCCTCGCCGCCGACCCAGCGAGGACTATGCATGAGCGCCACGGTTTTCAGCCATGCCCGCATCATCGACCCGTCGCGCGGCCTCGATGAGATTGGAACCGTCATCGTCGATGGCAAGAAGATCGTCGCTGCTGGGGCCGCTGCACTGAACCAGGGCACGCCGGCCGGCGCCGAAATCATCGACTGCAGCGGCAAGGTCGTCATCCCCGGATTGGTCGATGCCCGTGTCTTCATCGGCGAACCGGGAGCCGAGCACCGCGAAACCATCGCCTCGGCCAGCATTGCCGCCGCAGCCGGCGGCGTCACCTCGATCGTCATGATGCCCGATACCCACCCGGTAATCGACGATGTCGCACTGGTGGAATTTGTGTTGCGAACGGCGCGCGATACCGCGATCGTCAATGTCCATCCGGCCGCCGGCATCACCAAAGGCCTTGAGGGCCGCGAGATGACCGAATTCGGCCTGCTGCGCGAAGCCGGCGCGGTTGCCTTCACCGACGGTCGCCGCACCATCGACAATGCGCTGGTGATGCGGCGGGCCTTGACCTATGCGCGCGACTTCGGCGCGACCGTCATGCATGAAACGCAGGACCGCGACCTTGCCGGCGCCGGTGTCATGAATGAAGGGCTCTATGCAAGCTGGCTCGGCCTTTCGGGCATTCCGCGCGAGGCGGAGGCCATTCCACTGGAGCGCGACCTGATGCTGGCGCGGCTGACCCGCGGCAACTATCATGCGGCCAAGATCTCGACCGCCATGTCGGCAAATGCCGTTGCCCGCGCCAAGGCGGATGGGGCGAAGGTCAGCGCAGGCGTCTCGATCAATCATCTGGCGCTCAACGAGAACGACATCGGCGAATACCGCACCTTCTTCAAGCTGTCGCCGCCATTGCGTGCCGAGGATGACCGGCTGGCGATGGTGGAAGCCTTGAGAGACGGCACGATCGATATCATCGTCTCCTCGCACGATCCGCAGGACGTCGACACCAAGCGACTGCCTTTCGCCGACGCCGCCGACGGCGCGATCGGCCTGGAGACACTGCTGGGGGTAGCACTTCGGCTCCATCACAATGGCGACGTGCCGCTGTTGCGGCTGATAGAGACGCTTTCGACCGCCCCGGCCAGGCTTTTCGGCCTGCCCGGAGGCACGCTGAAACCCGGCGCGTCCGCTGATTTTGTGCTGGTCGATCTCGATGAACCGTGGATCGTGCGCGAGGATGCCATCCGCTCACGCTCCAAGAACACCTGCTTCGAAGGCGCCCGGCTGCAAGGCAAGGTCTTGCAAACGCTGGTTGCAGGCCGCACAGTCTTTTCGGCCTGAGTTGGGGGACTGAATGGCTGGGTTTTTCACGCTGCTGCTTGCGCTGATCTTCGGCTATCTGCTCGGCTCCATTCCGTTCGGCCTGCTGATCACGCGCGCGGCAGGACTGGGCGACGTGCGCAACATCGGCTCGGGCAATATCGGCGCCACCAATGTGCTGCGCACCGGCAACAAGGGGCTTGCGGCGCTGACCCTTCTGCTCGACGCGCTGAAAGGCACGGCAGCGGTGCTCATTGCCGGCTTCTTTACACCCGAAGCAGCGCTAGCCGCCGGCTTCGGTGCGTTTTTCGGACACCTGTTTCCGGTCTGGCTCGGTTTCAAGGGCGGCAAGGGCGTTGCCACCTATCTCGGCGTGCTGACCGGCCTGGCATGGCAGGGGGCGCTGGTCTTTGCCATCGTCTGGCTCGGAGTTGCCTTCACCACGCGCTATTCGTCATTGGCCGCGCTGGTGGCTGCGGTTGCCGTCCCGGTCGCGCTTTATCTGTGGGGCATCAGCGCCATTGCAGCCCTGTTCACGGTGATGAGCATCATCGTGATCGCAAAGCACCGCAGCAATATTTCCCGCCTGCTTGCTGGCACCGAATCGCGGATCGGAGCGAAGGGATGAACGCCCCCGCCGGTCCTCGCCTCAGTGACCGGCAGCGGCTGAACTGGCTTCGACTCATCCGCACGCCGAATATCGGCCCGGCCAGTTTCCGCGATCTGATCAACCGTTTCGGCTCTGCAGAAACCGCCATCGAGATGCTACCCGAACTGATGCGGGCGGGCGGGGCGCGACGCATGGCACGCATTCCTTCCCTCGCCGAGGCGGAAGCGGAGATGGAGACGGCGCAAAGCCTCGGTGCGCGCTTCATCTGCATCGGCGAGCCGGAATACCCGCCGACATTGCGCAAAATCGACAACCCGCCACCGGTGCTTGCGGTCAGGGGCACGAGTGCCATTTTTGGCTTGCCGCCTGTAGCCATCGTCGGCGCACGCAATGCCTCGCTTGCCGGCATGAAGATGGCGCGCGGGCTGGCCGCCGATCTCGGCCGCGAAGGCTATTGCATCGTGTCGGGGCTGGCGCGCGGCATCGACACTGCCGCGCACCAGGGCAGCCTTTCCAGCGGCACGATCGGTGTGCTGGCAGGCGGCATCGACCGCCCCTACCCGCCGGAAAATGTCGGCCTGTGCAACGAGATTGCGCAGTCCGGCGGCGTGATCGTCTCCGAAATGCCTTTCGGCTGGGAGCCTCGAGCGCAGGATTTCCCGAGGCGCAATCGTATTGTCGCCGGCCTATCGCTTGGGCTCGTTGTGGTCGAGGCAGCCATGCGTTCCGGTTCGTTGATCAGCGCCAGGCTGGCGGGAGAAATGGGTCGGCTGGTGTTTGCGGTGCCCGGTTCGCCGCTCGATCCACGAGCAGCGGGCACCAATGGGCTTCTGAAGGACGGTGCCATTCTGGTTACGGACGCTGCCGACGTGACCGGAGCGCTAGCGCCTTTGACCAGCCTGCCCACCGCACCCACCTCCCTTGACGAGCCACCCGACTTTTCCGCCACACCGCCACCGGCTGACGATGAACGCTCACGGCTGATCGAGGCACTGGGGCCGGTTCCGGTTGGCGTGGACGAGATCATCCGCCACACCGGCCTTCATCCGGCCCAGGTCTTCATGATCCTGCTGGAACTCGACCTCGCGGGACGTCTGGAACGCCATTCAGGCGGAGCTGTTTCTCTTGTGCTGCCCGAGTCGTGACGGCCGCTCACCGCGCACGATGTCGCTTGCTTCGACATATGCCATCTCGATGAGGTAGGCCAGCATGTCACAGCGTTCTGCCTCTGCCATCGTACGCAACTGCCCCAGCATGGACTGCATGTAATCGAGCGAGTCGGTACGTCGCGTTGTAAAGACCTGACGCATGGGCAATACTCCGTCATGTTCCGCGCCACGCCGAACGGTTGGGCGAAACCGAGGGGTTCCTAATAGATAGAAATTTGCAAAAGTTACGTTAGGTGAATCATACTTCGTCCATTACAAATTGCAATCAGTTTTATATCTAACGCATAAGTTGTATTGGAGGTGAATTCCCCTCTCTCCCCTTGACCGGACGGAAAACGAAAGCCATGTGACGAACCGACTGCAAGGAACCGGCGCGTCACAGACTTCCTCTGGCGCCACAATGGAAAATCATACGCATATGGACGTCGTCGTCGTCGAATCGCCGGCTAAAGCGAAAACAATCAACAAATATCTGGGACGGAACTATAAGGTTCTGGCCTCCTACGGCCATGTCCGCGACCTGCCGGCAAAAGACGGATCGGTGAAGCCCGATGAGGATTTCGCCATGTCCTGGAGCGTCGACGGCCCCTCCTCCAAGCGCCTGACGGAGATCGCCAAGGCGGTCAAGGACGCTGACGGCCTTATCCTCGCCACCGACCCTGATCGCGAGGGCGAGGCCATTTCATGGCACGTGCTGGAGGTTCTGCGCCAGAAACGCGCGCTCAAGGACAAGCCGGTAAGCCGCGTCGTCTTCAATGCCATCACCAAGCAATCCGTTCTTGATGCGATGGCCAATCCGCGCCAGATCGACGCGCCGCTGGTCGATGCCTATCTGGCGCGCCGCGCGCTCGACTATCTGGTCGGGTTCACACTGTCGCCGGTGTTGTGGCGAAAACTGCCGGGCGCGCGCTCGGCCGGTCGCGTGCAGTCGGTGGCGCTGCGCCTGGTCAACGACCGGGAACTGGAGATCGAGCGTTTCATCCGCGAGGACTACTGGCAGATAGCCGCCGTTCTCGGTACGCCGCGCGACGATAAATTCGAAGCCCGGCTGACGGCCTTCGATGGCAAGAAGCTGCAGAAGCTCGATATTTCCTCGCAGGCGCAGGCAGACGACATCAAGGCGATGCTTGATGGGGCGACCTTCAAGGCGCTGTCGGTTGAAGCCAAGCCGACCAAGCGCAACCCCGCGCCACCCTTCACCACCTCGACGCTGCAGCAGGCGGCATCCTCACGCCTGGGCTTTTCGGCGAGCCGCACAATGCAGGTGGCGCAGCGCCTCTACGAAGGCATGGATATAGGCGGCGAGACGGCCGGTCTCATCACCTATATGCGTACCGATGGCGTGCAGATGGCGCCGGAAGCGATTTCGGCCGCCCGTAGCGCGATCGACAAGGAATTCGGTGCAAAATACCTGCCTGAAAAGCCGCGCTACTACACCACCAAGGCCAAGAACGCTCAGGAGGCGCACGAGGCGATCCGCCCAACCGACTTTTTCCGCACGCCGGATTCGGTACGCAAATATCTCGATGCCGATCAGGCCAGGCTCTATGAGATGATCTGGAAGCGCGCCATTGCCAGCCAGATGCAGCCGGCAGAAATCGAGCGCACCACGGTCGAGATCGAGGCGACCAACGCGGCCCGGACCGCAGGGCTTCGCGCCGTTGGCTCGGTGATCCGCTTCGACGGCTTTATCGCAGCTTACACCGACCACAAGGACGAGGATTCAGAGGACGAGGAAAACCGCCGCCTGCCCGAAATCCGCCAGGGCGAGCAGCTTTCCCGCGACAAGGTCGTCGCCACCCAGCACACCACCGAACCGCCCCCGCGCTATTCGGAAGCTTCGCTTATCAAGAAGATGGAAGAGCTCGGCATCGGCCGCCCCTCGACCTATGCATCGACGCTGAAGACGCTGGAAGACCGCGACTATGTGACGATCGACAAGCGCAGACTGGTTCCGCAGGCCAAGGGCCGGCTGGTCACCGCCTTCCTTGAAAGCTTCTTCCGCAAATATGTCGAATACGACTTCACGGCAGCGCTCGAAGAAAAGCTCGATGATATTTCCGACGGCAGGCTGGCCTGGCGCGATGTGCTGCGTGATTTCTGGAAGGACTTTTCGGCGGCGGTCGGCGAGATAAAGGAACTTCGCGTCACCGATGTGCTCGATGCGCTGAATGAAGAACTCGCGCCACTCGTCTTCCCGGCCCGAGAAGATGGCTCCAACCCGCGCATCTGCCCCAAATGCGGCAGTGGTAATCTCTCGCTGAAGCTCGGCAAATACGGCGCTTTCGTCGGCTGCTCCAACTATCCCGAATGCGGCTATACCCGCCAGCTCGGTGATGCTGCCAACGGCAATGGCGAGGCAGGCGGCGGAGAGGACGGCGTCAAGGTGCTGGGCTCCGACCCCTATACGTCCGAAGAGATAACGCTGCGCAGCGGTCGGTTCGGCCCCTATATCCAGCGCGGCGAAGGCAAGGAAGCCAAGCGCTCAAGCCTGCCGAAGGGCTGGACACCGGCAAGCATCGATCACGAAAAAGCGCTGGCGCTGCTGGCATTGCCGCGCGATGTCGGCAAGCATCCGGAAAGCGGAAAGATGATTTCGGCCGGCCTCGGCCGATACGGACCCTTCGTGCTGCACGAAGGCACCTATGCCAATCTGGAAAGCATCGAGGATGTGTTCTCGATCGGCCTCAATCGCGCCGTATCCGTGCTTGCCGAAAAGCAATCCAAGAGCAAGAACCGAAACGGCGGCACGCCGGCGGCGCTGAAGGACCTTGGCGAGCATCCCGATGGCGGCGGCAACATCACGGTTCGCGACGGCAGATACGGACCCTATGTCAATTTCGGCAAGATCAACGCCACCTTGCCGAAAGGCAAGGATCCGATGGCGGTGACCGTCGAGGACGCCGTTGCGCTGATTGCCGAAAAGGAAGCCAAAGGCGGCGGCAAGAAGCCGGCAAGAGCCAAGGCAGCCACCGCCAAAAAGCCCGCCGCCAAGAAAGCCGCGGCGAAGAAAACCGCAGCCAAGACAGAGGACTAGCGTAACTTGGCAAAAAGCAACTCCGGGCGCGGCAATGGTAGCGGCAAGAGCCGCCCGTCCCGCATGTCCGCCGCCGGAGGCGTGAAGGCTGACTTTCGGCCTTCGCGCGACGACATATTGCGCTACATCGCCGACAATCCCGACAAGAGCGGCAAGCGCGAGATCGCCAAGGCCTTTTCCCTGAAAGGCGACGCCAGAATCTGGTTGAAGGACCTGCTGCGCGATCTCCAGGACGAGGGCCTTTTGGAGAAGGACCGCAAGCGGCTGGTGCGCGCGGGCGCCCTGCCCCACGTCACCGTGCTCGACATCTTCTCGCGCGACGTGGACGGTGGCCTGCTCGCCCGCCCGGTGGAGCAACCTGAAGGCGCCGTGCCGGTGGTGGTTGCGATCAAGTCTTCGCGCAACGGGCCGAGCGCCGGCATAGGCGATCGGGTGCTGGCAAAGACGTTCCCGACACACGCCGAGGCAGGCCCCGCCTATACCGGGCGGGTGATGAAGGTTTTCGAAAAGCGCAACGATGCCGTGCTTGGCGTCTTTCGCATGCTCAAGGATGGAACTTTCCGCATCGAGCCGGTTGAGCGGCGGCAGCCTGAACTGGTCGTGGAGAAGGAGCATCAGAACGGTGCGAAGAACGGCGACCTCGTCGAGGTCGAACCGCAACGCGCTTCCCGCTACGGCCTGCCACGTGCCAGGGTTGTGACCGTCATCGGTTCGCTGACCAGCGAAAAGGCGGTCTCCATGATCGCCATCCACGCGCATGACATTCCGCATATTTTTCCCGCAGAGGTGATTGCCGAGGCAGAGGCGATGAAACCTGCCACGCTTGCCGGCCGCGAGGACTGGCGTAACGTGCCGCTGGTCACCATCGACCCAGCCGACGCCAAGGACCATGACGACGCCGTCTTTGCCGAGCCGGACACGGACGAGAAGAACCCCGGCGGAGTGGTTGCCATCGTCGCAATCGCCGATGTCGCCGCCTATGTCACCTATGGCAGCGCGCTCGACCGCGAGGCCTTGAACCGCGGCAATTCCGTCTATTTTCCCGACCGCGTCGTGCCGATGCTGCCCGAGCGTATCTCCAACGATCTCTGCTCGCTGAAGGAAGGCGTCGACCGGCCCGCACTCGCGGTTCGAATGGTGTTTTCGGCTCAAGGCCGGAAAATCCGCCACTCCTTTCACCGCATCATGATGCGGTCGGCGGCGCGCCTTGCCTATTCGCAGGCGCAGGCGGCAATCGATGGAGCGCCGGACGATGCGACCGGTCCGATCCTCGAATCGATCCTGAAGCCGCTCTGGACGGCCTATGGCGTGCTGAAGCGCGACCGCGACTCACGCCAGCCGCTGGAACTCGAACTTCCGGAGCGCAAGATCCTCCTCAACGAGGATGGGCAGGTCGACCGCGTGATCGTTCCCGACCGGCTCGACGCCCACAAGCTGATCGAAGAATTCATGATCCAGGCCAATGTGGCCGCCGCCGAGACGCTTGAGGCCAAGAAGCAGAGCCTGGTCTACCGCACCCATGATGCGCCGTCGCTCGCCAAGCAGGAATCCCTGCGCGAGTTCCTGGCGACGCTCGGGCTGTCGCTGGCACGCGGCGCGCAGATGAAACCGTCGCAGTTCAACCAGATCCTGAGCCAAGTCAAGGGCGCCGAGCATGAGGCACTGGTCAACGAGGTCGTGCTGAGGGCCCAGAGCCAAGCTTTGTATTCGCCGGAGAATCTTGGCCATTTCGGCCTCAACCTGCGTCGTTATGCGCATTTTACCTCGCCTATCCGCCGCTACGCCGACCTGATCGTCCACCGCGCGCTGATCGGGGCACTGCAGCTTGGCGCAGGCGGGATTTCCCGCTCCGAGGAAGAGCGGCTCGAAGATATTTCCGAGCTGATATCGGCAAGCGAGCGGCGCGCCATGGCTGCTGAGCGCGACACCGTCGACCGGCTGATTGCCGGTTATCTGGCCGGCCACATCAACGACACGTTCGACGCACGCATTTCCGGTGTCACCAAGGCAGGACTATTTGTCCAATTGCCGCAGTTCGGCGCAGATGGCTTTATTCCGGTGTCATCTCTCGATGGCGACTACTATATCTACGATGAAACTGCCCGCTCGCTTTTCGGAGAACGTACAGGAAAAGGCTATCAACTCGCTGATCGCGTCGAGGTACGCCTTGTCGAGGTCGCTCCGCTTGCCGGCGCCATGCGTTTTGAAATGCTGACCGACCCAAAGCCTCTGTCGGGATCGAAACGATCCTTCCACAAGGGCAAGACGCAGAGATCCCGGGCTCGCGCATCGCAATTGCGCCAAACCGCCCGCACCAGGAGACGATGATGGAACAACAGGTTTTCGGCGGCGAATACCAAACGGGCCGGCCCGCACGTCCCTTGTGGACGGCGATGAAGCGCGGCTTTCTCGGCCGCTGCCCGCATTGCGGCGAAGGCAAGCTTTTCGCGTCCTTTCTGAAAATCGCTGAAAAATGCGACCATTGCGGCGAGGAAATGTTCCACCATCGTGCCGACGACCTGCCAGCCTATCTGGTTGTGGTGATAGTTGGCCATATCGTGGTTGGCGCATTCATGGGTGTGGAAGCAAACTACATGCTCGAGACCTGGCAGCATCTGGCCATCTGGGCGCCGATGACGGTCATCCTCGCGCTCGCCCTGTTGCGCCCCATCAAGGGCGCTGTCGTCGGCCTGCAATGGGCGCTCTATATGCATGGCTTTGGCGGCGAAGAGGATGTGATCGAATCCTGACCTGCAGGTTGCTGTGACTGTCATCACAACCACCCTTTTCGCCCGGCCGTCGGTTGGCCTATAGAGGTTCGCATGGAAGGGATGACCAGATCACAGGTGGACAAGGCGGAGTCACGTGACTTTGCGCTTGGCCAAGGTCCGAAGCGGCCACGCGATGCCGCCACACTGATGCTGCTCGACCGCAAGGGCAATGATGTGCTCGTGCTGATGGGGCGGCGTCATTCCAGCCATGCTTTCATGCCGGGGAAGCTGGTTTTCCCGGGCGGCCGGACTGATCCGGCCGATAGCCGGATCGCTGTCGCCGACAGGCTTCCTGCCCCTGACGAAGCCCGGCTAATCGCCACGACTTCCCGCGCGAGTGCCGCCCGAGCCCGCGCGATAGCGCTTTCGGCAATCCGTGAAACCTATGAGGAAGCAGGCCTTCTGATTGGTCGCCGGACGCCGTTTGCCACCACCAAACCGGACTGGCAGGGCTTTGTCGACCACGAAGTCCAGCCGATGTTGGCGCCGCTGCGCTTCATCGCACGAGCCATAACGCCGCCAGGACGGGTTCGACGTTTCGACACGCGCTTTCTGTCGGCCTGGCGGGAAAGCGTCGCCGTCGAACTGCCGGATGGCGGGCCGACCAATGAGTTGGAAGAGCTGGTATGGCTGCCGCTTGAGGAAGCAAAACAGGCAGACGTGCCTGCCATCACCCGCACTGTGCTTGAAGAACTCCAACAGAGGCTGGCACAAGACCCTCACCTCCGACCGGGTGGGGCGGTGCCCTTCTATCGCATGATCCGCAATCGATTCGTGCGCGATCTCCTCTGATCTTTCTTCAAGCGCCGGACCGAAGATGACAGGCCTTTCCCAACCGACGGACGACGATACGCCAATGCTCTGGCTGCCGATCGCAGCCGCCATCTCCTCGATCAGCGTTGTCGGCATCGCAATCGGCCTGGGCATGCCGCTGCTCAGCATCATCCTGGAAACACGCGGCTATTCGGCCAGCATGATCGGCCTTAACACAGCCGTTGCCGGGATTGCCTCCATCGCAGCCGCTCCGTTGGCAACCCCGCTTGCGGTGCGCTTCGGAGTGGTCTGGACGATGCTGGCGATGATATTGCTCGGCGCGGCTTCCTTTGTCGGCTTCTATTTCGCGCCGTCATTCTGGATGTGGTTTCCGCTGCGGGTCACGCTGCACCTGTCGCTGACGGTTCTGTTCATCCTGTCCGAGTTCTGGATCAGCACCTCGGCTCCGCCGCATAAGCGCGGGCTGGTGCTCGGTATCTATGCGACCGTACTTTCGCTGGGCTTTGCCGCGGGACCCTGGCTGTTCGCGCAAATGGGAAGTTCGGGCTTCCTCCCCTTCGGTGTGGTTTTTGCCCTGGTCATGCTGGCTGCGATCCCGGTGCTGGCGGCTTGGCGCGAGAGTCCACAGATCGTTCCTGAAGGCGGATCAACGGGCTTCATTCGCTATATCTGGGCGGTGCCCACCGCAACCGCCGCCGTGCTGGTCTTCGGGGCGGTTGAAACCGGAGGCTTCGCGCTGTTTCCTGTCTACGGAAATCGCATCGGCTACTCCGAGGGCGATGCGGCGCTGCTGCTGACCATGGTGGGGCTGGGCAATGTCATCATGCAAATCCCCCTTGGCATGATTTCCGATCGGGTGCGCGACCGGCGCCATCTGCTGCTCCTATGCGCCGGCGTTGGCCTGGCCGGCATGATTCTGCTGCCTCATATACATCTCAACTGGCATGTGATGGCCGGCGTTCTTTTCATCTGGGGCGGTGTGGTGGCCGCTCTCTATACGGTTGGCCTGGCTCATCTGGGTTCACGCCTCTCCGGCCACGAACTGGCAAATGCCAACGCCGCCTTCGTGCTTTGCTATGGCCTCGGCATGGTGCTTGGGCCGCAGGCTATAGGCCTTGGAATGGACCTGTTCGGCACCGACGGATTCGGCTGGTCGCTCGCCCTGTTTTTCGCGATCTATATCGTTCTGGGCGGCAGCAGGCTGTTCGTCGGCGGCAAGCAGGGTTGACTTTCCGTGCGCGTTCTTTATGTGTCGCGGCAAGTTTCCCGCGTCCGGGCTGTTTTGCCGTGGTCAGGCGGTCCGAACTCATCAGAAATTTAACGGACGAAAATCATGGCCAAAGCCGCTAATATCAAGATCAAGCTTCTGTCGACCGCCGATACCGGTTTCTTCTATGTGACGAGCAAGAACAGCCGCACCAAGACCGACAAGCTGTCGTTCCGCAAGTATGATCCGATTGCCCGCAAGCACGTCGAGTTCAAGGAAACGAAGATCAAGTAATCTTCGGACCTTCTCGATGCATGAAGCGCCGCCCTCGGGCGGCGTTTTCGTTTCCGGCAACGGCGTGCGATGCCGTTGAATCGTCGATGTCAGGAAAAGGGGGCCGGTCGGCGTTCTGGCAGCGGTACGAGGAGGCCACTATGTGCCAGTGCCGGCCGGCCGACCCCATGGACCCAGGAGATGCGGCGGACCTGAGCATCATGGGGTTTCAACCGGAACTATCCGCTAATTCTCCTCGCGCGGACGTCCATGTGTACTGCCTCTAACAGTCGCGCAAGACCACTTCAAAATCAATAGTTTCTTAACCAAATCTGCCGAATCGGTTGGATTAAGGTAAATGGCTAACCATGCCGCCTTGACGCCGGCCGGCAGTGGATCGCCGGATCAGGCCGCTTTGGCGACCACGCGGTTTCGGCCGCCTGTTTTTGCTTCGTAAAGCGCAAGGTCCGCCCGCTTCATCAGATCCTCGACCGTATCGGCGCCACGGCGCAGCGACGACACCCCGATGCTGATGGTGATGTCCAGCGAGCGTCCGTCCTTTCCGATCACAAACGGCGTCTGAGCGATCTCGGCCCGGATGCGCTCGGCGACCTTTTCGGCGATGCCGGCTTCGGTATCGGGCATGACGATCACGAACTCCTCGCCACCATAGCGGCAGGCCAGGTCGATTCCGCGCACATTCTTGCGCAGGCGGCGTGCAAATTCGCGCAGCACGTCGTCGCCGCCATCATGCCCGTAAGTGTCGTTGACGGCCTTGAAGCGATCCAGATCGGTGATCATGACCGACAGCGCGCGGCGGCGGGCAACGGCACGGTCAAACAAGGTGTGAAGATGGCTGTCGAGATAGCGGCGGTTGTGCAGGCCGGTCAGCCCGTCCGTCACGGCCATCTCGATTGTCTGCGTAACGCTGGCGCGCAGATGGTCGTTATAGCGCTTGCGCCTGACCTGGGTGCGCAGGCGCGCGGTCAGTTCCTGCTGGTCGATGGGCCGGACCAGATAGTCGTTTACGCCAAGATCGAGCCCACGGATGATGCGCTCTTCCTCGCCCTCGTCGGCAACCAGGATGATGGGAAGGAATCGCGTGCGGTCCATAGAGCGCAGTTGCGAGCACAGGCGCAGCGGATCGAAATCGGCAAAACTCGTAGAGACGATGATGCATTCATAGGACTGCTCGGCGGCCTGGAAAAAGCCCTGATGCGGATCGGTGGCTAGCTCCACTTCGGCAACGGGACGGAGCATCTTCTGGATGCGCTCATAGGATGAAGGCCGCTCGTCCACCAACAGCACCTTGGGCATGGCGTCACCTGCCGGTAGCCGACGGCTCAACAGCTCCTCAATGCCGATATTGCGGGTGGTGGAGGCGCGCAGGCGCAATTCGTCAGTCAGCATCTTCAGCCGCACCAGGCTCCTGACCCGCGTCATGAGTTGCAGGTCGTTGACCGGCTTGGTCAGGAAATCATCTGCGCCGGCTTCCAACCCGCGGATGCGGTCAGACGCCTGGTCGAGTGCCGTGATCATGACGACGGGAATATGTGAGGTGGCCGGATCGCTCTTCAGCCGCCGGCAGACCTCGAAGCCGTCCATGTCCGGCATCATCACGTCGAGCAGCACGACGTCGACCTTGCCGTTCTCGCAGGTTTCGATGGCGTCCGCGCCATTACCGGCTGTCAGCACCTCGAAATATTCGGCAAGAAGCCGCACTTCGAGCAGTTTTACATTGGCGGGAACATCGTCGACGACGAGAATGCGCGCAGTCATGGCACTACCTGCTCTGAGAATGCGGGCGGAGAGGCATCACGCATCGCCCAGATAGGATTTGATCGTTTCGATGAAGCGCGGCACCGAGATCGGCTTCGAAATATAGGCCTCGCAACCGCCCTGGCGGATACGCTCCTCATCGCCCTTCATGGCGAATGCCGTAACCGCGATGACCGGTATAACATGGAGGTCGTCATCCTCCTTCAGCCACTTCGTCACCTCCAGGCCCGACACTTCCGGGAGTTGAATATCCATGAGGATGAGGTCCGGCCGCTCGGCGCGCGCCAAATCCAGCGCCTCGAGACCATTGCGCGTGCGCACCGTCTCATAGCCGCTTGCTTCGATCAGGTCGCGGAAGAGCTTCATATTGAGCTCATTATCCTCGACGATCATCACCTTCTTAGCCATAGATATCCCGTCCCAACTGCCGATCGCGCCGACTGCAAATCTATCGACGTGCCTGCCGATGGCACCAAACCCGTCGCGAGACTAACCCAAGATGATTGACGAAACGCAAACCGCCAATCCGCCAGGCGCAATGTTTCAACTGTCCGAAATCTGCCCCGTGCCATGCTGCGATGGTGCCACTGGACTCCGTCCTCCCGATAGATACGGTGTCAGCGGGGTATATCAGGGGATGGGCAGTTATGAAAATCAAAGCCGCTTGCGCCATGGTCGCGCTGACATTTGCATTGGCCGCGTGCGCAACGCCGCCAAAGCAGGTTTCCTTCAAGAATTCGGAGACATACAATCTGGGCAAGGACGAAACCTGGGAGAGGCTGCTGTCGTACTTCACCAGCAACCATGTACAGATCAAGACGATCGAAAAGGACAGCGGCGTCATCTATGCCGAGAGATCGACGATCGACGCCAGCATGGCCGATTGCGGGGAAGCGCCGCTGATGGCCGAAATAGCCCGGACGGGGACGCTCAATGTTTTCGTCCGACCGAAAGGCGGGCAGACAGAGGTCACCGTCAATTCCGAGTTCAAGGTGATTCGCATGTTCGACAACCAGACCTTCACTGTAGCGTGCTTCTCGACCGGTGTGCTCGAAACGTCGATCCTGGCGAGCATCCGATGAAGGCAACCGCGACATCGGGCCGCGAGGGCGCCGAGGCCATCGCGATACAGGCACTCGGCTTCATCGCTGCCGATCCGGAACTGCTGCCGCGGTTCCTGGCCCTCACCGGCATCGAAGCTTCGGCAATAAGGCAGGCGGCAATGGAGCCGGGCTTTCTTGCCGGCGTGCTGCAATTCGTCCTCGCGCATGAGCCGACGCTGATGCGCTTTTCCGAAGAATCCGGCATCGCGCCCGCGATCATTTCCGGTGCCCTGCGACACCTGCCTTTGGGCGACGACCACCACCAGACATCGATATGAGCGACGATCCCGAAACCGCCCGGCAGATCGCCGAGCTTGCACGCGATGACCGCCCGCTGCTGGCGCTGGACGTCGATGAAGTCGTGCTCGAATTCCTGCGGCCGCTCACCGGCTTCCTTGACGCGCAAGACCTCGAACTCAGGGTCAAATCCTTCCATCTGCACGGCAATGTCTTCGATCGCCAGAGCGGTGAAGCGGTGGAGGACGAGCGCGTGTCGGCCATGATGGAGCAGTTCTTCCTGGTGCAGGACGAATGGCAGACAGCCGCCGAAGGTGCCGCCGACGCGCTGGCGCCACTGGCCGAAAAGGCGGAGATCGTGATGCTGACCGCCATGCCGCACCGGCACCGGGCACGACGCCGGGCATTGCTCGACCAACTCGGCTTCCCCTACCCGCTGGTGACGACCGAACGCGCCAAGGGCCCGGCCATCCGCCAATTGCGCGGCCACCATTTGCGCCCGGTCGCCTTTGTCGACGATCTTGCCAACAATCTCGTCTCGGTACGCACCTCGGTGGCGGATGCGCATCTGTTCCACCTGATGGCGCATACCGGCTTCCGCGCCCTGATGCCGCCGCTGCCGGATGGGATCGAACCCGTGAAGAATTGGCGCGAAGCCGGTCCGCGGATCGCCGCCTCGCTCGGCATCTGAGACGGCCCGGTCAGATCGCAAGGCGCATCAGCGGCCGCCCTGGCTTGCGCTCGACCACCCGCTTGAAGCCGGCCTTTTCGAACACCCTGGTCGAGCCGACGAACAGGCCGATCGAACGCGAATCCTTCGACAAATCCATCGGGCAGGCATCGAGAGTAAGCGCGCCGTTCTGCCGGGCAAAATCGATGCCCGCGGCGACGAGACGGTGGGTAAGGCCATGCCCACGCGCCTTGCTGCGAATGAAAAAGCACGAGATCGCCCAGACGGCCGGATCGGCGGCTTCTTCAGCCAACAGGGGTGCGGAGCCCCTGCCCGCATTGTTCCACTCCGGCACATCGGCGCGCGGCCCGATCTGCATCCAGCCCACCGCCCGATCGTCCTCGAAGGCGAGCAGGCCCGGCGGCGGTCCTGATTCGATACGGGTGCGGATGAACTGCTTGTTGCTTTCGCGGTCGTTCTCGCGCCGCTTTGCCGGCGGCAGCCGGAAATGCGTACACCAGCAGCCATAGCAGGCACCCTGCTTGCCGAACAAATCCTCGAATTTCGGCCATAGGTCAGCCGTCAGCGGCACGATTTTCGATGTCATGGCTCACCTCTGCGCATCCTGCCTTGTGGGCGTCGAACGGGTAGCCTAAAATTGCGATGTTCTCATTATGTTCGCAGTCATGGCCGCTTCTGTCAACGATCCCAGCCAAGGTTTTTGCCGCGACTGCCTGGCATTGCAGCGCGATAGCCAGCCACGTTGCACGCAATGCGGCAGCCCCAGGCTGGCGCGTCATGCCGAGCTTTACCGGCTGCATCTGGCACATATCGATTGCGACGCTTTCTATGCGGCCGTCGAAAAGCGCGACAACCCGGAATTGCGCGACAAGCCGGTCATCATCGGCGGGGGAAAACGCGGCGTGGTTTCGACTGCCTGCTACATTGCCCGCATCAAGGGCGTGCGCTCTGCCATGCCGATGTTCAAGGCACTCGAGGCCTGCCCGGAAGCAACCGTCATCAAGCCCGACATGGAAAAATATGTCCGCGTCGGCCGCGAAATCCGCGCCATGATGCAGGCGCTGACGCCGCTGGTCGAGCCGATCTCCATCGACGAAGCCTTTCTCGACCTTGGCGGAACCGAGCGCCTGCATGGAAAGCCGCCGGCGCTGGTGCTGGCGAACTTCGCCGCCGCGGTCGAACGCGAAATCGGCATTACCGTCTCGGTCGGTCTCTCCTATTGCAAGTTCCTCGCCAAGGTGGCGTCGGACTTCCGCAAGCCGCGCGGCTTTTCGGTGATCGGGGAAGCCGAAGCGGTGGGGTTTCTTGCCGAGCAACCGGTGACGCTGATCTGGGGCGTGGGCAAGGCCTTTGCGGCAACCCTTGCCAATGACGGCATCCGCATGATCGGCCAGTTGCAGCGCATGGAGCGGGACGAGCTGATGCGGCGCTACGGCACGATGGGCAACCGGCTCTACCGCCTGTCGCGCGGCCAGGACGACCGCAGTGTGCATTCTGATCACGACGCCAAGAGCGTGTCGGCCGAAACTACTTTCGATACCGACCTCGCCTCGCCCGCCGATCTTGTGCCGGTGTTGCGGGCGCTGGCCGAAAAGGTCTCGGCGCGACTGAAGAAATCCGGCATTGCCGGGCGCACCGTGGTGCTGAAGCTGAAGACGCAGGACTTCAAGATCCGCACCCGCAACCGCCAGCTTGCCGATCCGACGCGGCTGGCCGACCGCATTTTCCTTACCGGGCTGCAGCTTCTGGAGAAGGAGACCGATGGCACCAAATACCGGCTGCTGGGCATCGGCGTCAGCGACTTGTCGAGCGTCGACAAGGCCGATCCGCCCGACCTGATCGACGTGCAGGCGCGCAAGCGTGCGCTGGCCGAAGGTGCCATCGACGCACTGCGCGACAAGTTCGGCCGCAAGGCGGTCGAGACCGGCTATACATTCGGCAAGGGACATCGCGGCCGCCCTGCCCGCCCCGACGAGGATGAGGGCCCGGAGGTGCAGCATCCCTGGGAGCGGAATTAGCAACCCACGTCCTGCGAGGCCCACAGTTTTCCGTTGCCCGCAAATGCGTCTGGTGGCCTTTGCCCCGCCCTTAGCTGCCTCGCTGCGCTCGTCGCTGGCGGGGGCCCGAATGGCCAGACGCAGGCCAAGGGTGCGGTTTTCCGTTGCCACGCCCGCTTTCGCGTCTGGCCATTGTCAAAGAACATGGGAAGCGGGGCGCGAGGGCCTTGCCGTCCTAAGTTATGTTATGTGGCGCGACCTTCGCGCCCCGCCGGTGTTCTTGCCTTGAGTCCGGGATGCCGGCTCCTGCCGGCAAAGCCGCCCTCCAAGGCCCGGACCTGAGGGCTCATCACCCAGCAACGCCACCATCGCGTCACCGATCCGGCACCGTCCCCTCCACGCTCATCCGGTTCATGACCCGTGTTCCCGCGAGGGCGATGCCAGGAGCATGGGGGCGCAGGCGCAAGGTGGGGATGAGAAAGTGCGGCTGCAATGCCGGAAAGCAGGCAAAGCAAGGGCTTGTGGGCCAAGGTGGATGGATTCTGTCCACGCTTTCGGGGCAGAAACCCTGCCCTTTGCTATGGCTCCGGGCGTTCGTCGCTTCAAGCGACGATTGATCGGCTGCGTCGGCAACTCCTCCCCCCACAGGGGAGAGGAGCTCCAGTTTCTGTCAGGCTCAGGCCAGAGGTTGGTCGTTCTCGCCTTCGCGGATGCGGGTGGGAAGGCCGATCCTGCCGAGCAGGTCGAGGAACGGGCGCGGCGGCAGCTCCTCGACATTGGCCATGGTCTTGACGTCCCATTCGCCCGAAGCAATCAGCATAGCGGCCGCCACTGCTGGCACACCCGCCGTATAGGAGATGCCCTGGCTGCCGACTTCCTCGTAGGCCTGCTTGTGGTCGGCAATGTTGTAGATGAAGATTTCGCGCTGCTTGCCGTCCTTCACGCCCTTGACCAGATCGCCGATGCAGGTCTTGCCGGTATAGTCGGGCGCCAGCGAGGACGGGTCGGGCAGGACCGCCTTGACCACCTTGAGCGGCACGACTTCCTGCCCCTCGGCCGTCTTGATCGGCTGTTCGGACAGAAGGCCGAGATTCTTCAGCACCGTGAAGACGTTGATATAGTGGTCGCCAAAACCCATCCAGAAGCGGATGGTGGGCACATCGAGGTGGCGCGAAAGCGAATGGATCTCGTCATGTCCGGTCAGATAGGTCGGGCTCTTGCCGACGACCGGCAGGTCCCAGTCCTGACGGACCTCGAACATCTTGTTGGTCTTCCACTCGCGGTCCTGCCAGGTCATGACGCGGCCGGTGAATTCGCGGAAATTGATCTCCGGATCAAAATTGGTCGCGAAATAGCGGCCATGGCTGCCAGCATTGACATCGATGATGTCGATGGAATCGACCCGGTCGAAATAATCGTCCACCGCAAGCTTGGCATAGGCATTGACGACGCCGGGATCAAAGCCCGCGCCGAGAATGGCGGTGACGCCAGCCTTCTTGCAGTCTTCCTGCCGCTTCCACTCATAATTGGCATACCACGGGGCGTTCTCGCAGATCTTCAGCGGGTCCTCGTGGATGGCGGTGTCGATATAGGCAGCCCCGGTCTCGATACAGGCCGAAAGCACCGACATGTTCACGAAAGGAGAACCGACATTGATGACGATGCGTGCATCCGTGCGGCCGATCAGCGCCTTGGTTGCAGCCACATCCATCGCGTCGAGTGCATGAGCCTCGATGACGCCCTTAACCTTCAGGCTCTTCTTTTCCTGCACTGAAGCGACGATCTCACGGCATTTTTCGACCGTGCGTGAGGCGACATGGATATCGCCGAGGACATCGTTGTTTTGCGCGCACTTATGCGCCACGACCTGCGCCACACCGCCGGCGCCGATAATGAGCACGTTCTTCTTCATTCGTTGTCAAACATCCTTGTCTTGAAGGGTGAGAGATTGCAGCGCCTTACGAAAGGTTCTGCTCGTAATCCGCATAGGTGAATTCGCGGACGAGATTGACCGATCCGTCGAGTTCGCGGATCGCGATGGCTGGCATTTTCACGCCATTGAACCAGTTCTTCTTGACCATAGTATAACCGGCGGCATCCTGAATCGAAATGCGGTCGCCGACCTTCAGTTCCCGCTCGAAGCGGAACGTGCCGAAAATATCGCCGGCCAGGCAGGACTTGCCGCACACCATGACCTCATGCGGTCCGGTATCCGGCTCGATGCGGGCGTTTTCACGATAGATGAGCAGGTCGAGCATATGCGCCTCGATCGAGGAATCGACGATGGCCAGATGCTTGCCGTTGAACAGGGTATCCAGGACCGAGACCTCAAGCGTGGTGCTTTTGGTGATCGAGGCTTCGCCCGGCTCCAGATAGACCTGAACGCCGTAGCGCCCGGCAAACGCCTTGAGCCGCTCGGCGAATGCATCCAGAGGATAATCATCGCCGGTGAAATGGATGCCGCCGCCAAGGCTCACCCATTCGGCCCGCTTGAGCAGCGCGCCGAACTTCTCCTCGATCTGCGACAGCATGCGATCGAACAGGGAAAAATCGGCGTTCTCGCAATTGTTGTGGATCATGAAACCGCTGATGCGGTCCATGACGGCCTCGACGCGCGCCACGTCCCATTCACCCAGACGGCTGAACGGGCGGGCCGGGTCGGCAAGATCGAAGGTGGAGGAACTTACCTGCGGGTTGAGCCGAAGCCCGCGCACGATGCCGGAGGCCTTGTCGGCGAAGCGCTCCAACTGACCGATGGAATTGAATATGATCTTGTCGGCGTGCGAGATGACTTCTTCGATCTCGTTGTCGGCATAGGCAACGCTATAGGCATGGGTCTCGCCGCCGAACTTCTCGCGACCAAGGCGAACCTCGTAGAGCGAGGACGAGGTGGTGCCGTCCATATAGTCACGCATGGTCTCGAAGGCCGACCATGTGGCGAAGCATTTCAGCGCCAGCAGTGCCTTGGCGCCGGATTTCTCGCGCAGATAGGCGATCTTCTCCATGTTTTGCAGGAGTTTGGCCTTGTCGATCAGGTAATAAGGGGTCGCAAGTGCGGTCATGGGCTCGGCGTCGTCAAAAGGTCGGGAACGGGCCTTATAGGCGACGTGGCCAAAATGGCAAATCCGGCGCTTGCGGCGGGCTTAAAGGCCGCAGTGCGATGGCTGTGAAATCAGCCAATTACTCTGAAGCAAGATGACTTCTCCCTGAATCGCCATCTCACTCCAAGTTTTTGTTTTTAGAGCATGATCTTATCCGAAAAGTCTGCAACTTTTCGGGATCATGCTCTAAACTAGCTCGACCTCGACCACGCCGGGCACTGCCTGCATCGCCGACGCGATCTGTTGTGAGATGCGGTAGCGGTCAGGCAGTCCGATCTCCACCTCGCCCTGGGCGCCGTCCTTGATGACGACGATGCTGACCTGACCTTCGCCGCGCTGGCCAAGCTGAGATTGCAGTGCAGCGACGGGCGCGTCGTTGCGCACGAAGATACGCAGGTGCTTCTGGACCTGGCTGGCGGCATCGTCCAGCGACTTCACGGTCTGGATACGCAAATTGATGCCTTCGGGCCGATCCTCGGCCGCGACCTCGATGACCACCGATTTGCCGGCCTCCAACAGGTCGCGATATTGCGCCAACGTCTCGGAAAACATCACGGCTTCGAACTGGCCGGTGGTGTCGGACAGCATGACCACGCCCATCTTGTTGCCGGTGCGGGTCTTGCGCTCCTGCTTGGAGGTGACGGTGCCGGCAAGCCTTCCGGCGGTGGCCCCGCGCTTGACCGCCGCGGAGAACTCCGTCCAGCTCTGCACGCGCATCTTTTCCAGCGCCGATTTATATTCGTCGAGCGGATGAGCCGAGAGGTAGAAGCCGACCACCTGAAACTCGCGATGCAGCCGCTCGGCCGGCAGCCAGGGATCTGTAACCGGCAGATGCAGGGTCTGCGCCTGCCCGCTGAAGGCGCTGCCAAAAATATCGACCTGGCCGGAGGCGGCGTTTTCCTGCGCGCGGGCAGCCATGCCCATCATGCGCTCCACGCCAGCCATCAGCGCGGCACGATCCTGGCCGAAACAATCGAAGGCGCCGGCCATGATCAGGCTTTCGAAGACGCGCTTGCCGACGACGCGCGGATCGATGCGCTCGCAGAAATCGGCAAGGCTGGCAAAGGGCTTTTCGGCGCGCTTGGCCACGATGTGCTCGACCGCCGCATCGCCCACGCCTTTCAGCGCCGCCAGCGAATAGAAGATGCGGTTTTCGCCGACCTCGAAATCGCGAAACGAGGTCATCACCGAAGGGGCGACGACATCGATGCCGAGCCGCAGCGCATCCTGGCGGAAATCAGCGAGCTTGTCGGTATTGCCCATGTCGAGCGTCATTGAGGCGGCGAGGAATTCGACCGGGTAATGCGCCTTGAGATAGGCGGTCTGGTAGGACACGACCGCATAGGCGGCAGCGTGCGACTTGTTGAAGCCGTAGTCCGCGAATTTGGCCAGAAGATCGAAGATGAAATCGGCCTGCGGCTTGGAGACGCCGCGCTCCACCGCACCGGAGACGAAGCGCTCCCGCTGCTTGTCCATCTCGGCGCGGATCTTCTTGCCCATGGCGCGGCGCAGAAGGTCGGCTTCGCCGAGCGAATAGCCGGCAAGCTCCTGCGCGATCTGCATGACCTGTTCCTGGTAAACGATGACGCCCTGCGTCTCCTTCACCAGATGGTCGATCTTGGGATGGATGGAGGCGATCTCCTCCTCGCCATGCTTGCGCGCATTGTAGGTGGGGATGTTCTCCATCGGGCCGGGCCGGTAGAGCGCCACCAGCGCAATCACGTCCTCGATGCGGTCGGGCTTCATGCCGACCAGCGCCTTGCGCATGCCGGCACTTTCAACCTGGAAGATGCCCACCGTCTCGCCGCGCGACAGCATGGCGTAGGTCTTTTCGTCGGCGAGCGGGATATGCGCCAGGTCGATGTCGATGCCACGCCGGCGGATGAGGCGCACGGCCTTGTCCAGCACCGTCAGCGTCTTCAGGCCGAGGAAGTCGAACTTCACCAGCCCGGCCTCCTCCACCATCTTCATGTTGAACTGGGTGACCGGCATGTCGGAGCGCGGATCGCGATACATCGGCACCAGTTCCGACAGCGGCCGGTCGCCGATCACGATGCCGGCGGCGTGGGTGGAAGCGTGGCGATAAAGCCCTTCCAGCTTCTGGGCCATGTCGAGAAGGGTCTGGACCGCCGGCTCTTTTTCCACCTCCTCGGCAAAGCGCGGCTCGCCTTCGATCGCCTGGGCCAGCGACACCGGATGCGCCGGATTCTGCGGCACCATCTTGCACAGCCGGTCAACCTGGCCATAGGGCATCTGCAGCACGCGCCCGACATCGCGCAGCACCGCGCGCGCCTGCAGCGTTCCGAAGGTGATGATCTGGCCGACCTGATCGCGCCCATAGCGACCCTGGACGTAGCGGATGACCTCCTCGCGCCGGTCCTGGCAGAAGTCGATGTCGAAGTCCGGCATCGACACGCGGTCGGGATTGAGGAAGCGCTCGAACAAGAGCGAGAAGCGCAGCGGGTCGATGTCGGTGATGGTCAGCGCATAGGCGACCAGCGAGCCTGCGCCGGAGCCGCGCCCCGGCCCGACGGGAATGTCATGCGCCTTGGCCCATTTGATGAAATCCGAGACGATGAGAAAGTAGCCGGGAAACTTCATGCGCTCGATGATGCCGAGCTCATATTCCAGCCGCTCGCGATATTGCTCCTCGGTGAAGCTTTCGGCGAGGCCGGCAGTGTCGAAGCGGTGCTGGAGCCCCTCGCGTGCCTGCCGGCGCAATTCCTCGGCCTCCGCCTTCTGTGCGGCTTCGGGATCGGCGGCGTCGCCGGTGAAATGCGGCAGGATCGGCTTGCGCTTCTGCGGATAATAGGAGCAGCGCATGGCGATCTCGACCGTGTTGTCGAGCGCTTCGGGAATATCGGCGAAAAGCGCGACCATTTCGGCCTGGCTCTTCAGGTAATTGTCGGGTGACAGGCGGCGGCGCTCGTCGGAGGCAATCACCGAGCCGTCGGCAATGGCGATCAGCGCGTCATGGGCCTCGTAATCGTCGCGGGAGGGGAAAAAGGCCTCATTTGTGGCCACCAGCGGCAGGCCATGGCGATAGGCCAGATCGATGCTCGCAGCCTCGACTGCGCGGTCATAGCCGCCAAGCCGCTCCAGTTCGACATAAAGACGGTCACCGAACAGGTCACGAAGCGTCAGAAGCCGGCTTTCGGCCAGTTCCGCATGGCCCGTCTTCAAGGCCGCACCGATCGGCCCGTGCGGACCGCCGGTCAGACAGATCAGCCCCTGCGACATAGGCTGCAAGCCTTCAGTAGTCATATGCACCGGCTCGCCGGGCGGCGTCTCCAGATAGCTGCGGCTGACGAGGCGCACGAGATTGGCATAGCCTTCCTGCGTGGCAGCAATCAGCACCACGGGATGAAGCTCCGGCCCCTGCCGGCGATGCCCGTTGCCGCGCGAGGAATCGTTCACTTCGCCGCTGAAGCACAGGCTGGCCTGGCAGCCGATCAGCGGCTGGATGCCTTCCTTGGTGGTCTTTTGGGAAAATTCGAGAGCGCCAAACAGGTTGTTGCTGTCGGTGATGGCAATCGCCGGCGCGCCGTCCTTGGCGGCATGGGCGATGATCTTGACGACCGGCAGCGCGCCTTCGAGCAGCGAATAGGCCGAGTGAACACGCAAATGGATGAAATTGCGCGGGGAGCTTCCTTCGCCAATCACAGCGCCATCTGTCGGCGCAAGCCTGTTCATGATCGCAAGACCTTTCGCTCGGCAGATATTTGCGGAAGCCTCGCCAAAATGGTTTCGAGACTCGCCGCTGCCCGATCCATTTTCCGGAAATGGACAGGTCGCGTCCAGTGCGCAGCGAGCTTGTCTTCAGCTATTTGCTCGCTAGCGGCGTTTCCATTGAATTTTGTCTGAAATGTTACGGAATGAGTCCCGGATAGCCTCCGCTACGCTCCGGCTTCCGCTGCACAGCGCAGCAAGCAGCGTATCCGGGACCCATTCCACTCCATATCAGCAACTGGCGACCGCCACCCTTCCCCTCAGGCGAATTCCATGATCACCGCATCAACGGCGAGGCTGTCGCCCGGCTTGGCGTTGATGGTTTCGACAACAAGGTCTCGGTCGGCGCGCAGCACGTTTTCCATCTTCATCGCCTCGACCACGGCGAGCGTTTCGCCGGCCTTGACTTCCTGGCCTACGATGACAGCAATGGACACCACCAGTCCGGGCATCGGGCACAAAAGCAGCTTCGACGTATCCGGCGCCACTTTCGCCGGCATAAGGCGGTCGAGCTCGGCCGTGCGTGGGAGCATGGTGCTGGCGGTAACCGACATGCCCTTCCAGGCGATGCGGACAACATTATCCATCGGCCTGATCTGGGCTGAGACTTCATGGTCGCCGACGCTGCCGCGCCAGACGGGTTCGCCCGGACGCCAGTCGGAAGCCACGGTCAGGGCCGCGTCGCCGTCGATGGAGAGGTCGATCTCCATTGGGATGGAAACCATGCCCTCGCCAATGGAAACGGGAATATAGGCGTCGCCCAGCTTCACCACCCAGTCCGGTTTGAGCACGCCGGAATGCGGCGCCAGCCGCCCCGTCAAACGGTCGAGCCGGTCACGCCGCAACAATTCGACCACGGTGGCGATAGCGGCAAAGACCTTGCGGTCACGCGCAGACGGCTCGATCGTGGCGAAACCGTCAGGATACTCCTCGGCAATGAAGCCGGTGGAAAGCCGACCATCGCGCCAGCGCGGATGCTGCATCAGCGAGGCGAGGAAAGGGATATTGTGCTCGATGCCATCGACCACGAAATTGTCGAGCGCATCCGACATCGCATCGATCGCTTCCTTGCGCGAGGGCGCCCAGGTGCAAAGCTTGGCGATCATCGGATCGTAAAACATCGAGATTTCAGAGCCTTCGCTCACGCCGGTGTCGTTACGGATGATGATGTCGCCGTGCCTCCCCTCCGCCGGAGGGCGATAGCGGGTGAGCCGGCCGATGGAGGGCAGGAAATTGCGATAGGGGTCCTCGGCGTAGAGCCGGCTTTCCACCGCCCAGCCGTTCAGCTTGACATCACCCTGCTTGAGGGTGAGCTTCTCGCCAGCGGCTATATGGATCATCTGCTCGACCAGATCGACGCCGGTGATCAATTCGGTTACCGGATGCTCGACCTGCAAACGCGTATTCATTTCAAGGAAATAGAAGTTCTTATTCGCGTCGACGATGAACTCGACGGTGCCGGCACTTTGATATTCCACCGCCTTGGCGAGCGCCACCGCCTGCTCGCCCATGGCGCGGCGCGTCTTCTCATCGAGGAAAGGCGACGGCGCCTCCTCGACCACCTTCTGATTACGGCGCTGGATCGAACATTCGCGTTCGCCCAGATAGATGCAATTGCCATGCGCATCGGCCAGAACCTGGATTTCGATATGGCGCGGATTGACGACGAATTTCTCGATGAAGACACGGTCATCGCCGAAGGAGCTCTTCGCCTCGGAGCGGGCGCGCTCGAAACCGTCTCGCACTTCATCACGCGACCAGGCTATGCGCATGCCCTTGCCGCCACCGCCGGCAGATGCCTTGATCATGACCGGATAGCCGATCTCGCCGGCGATCTTTTCGGCATGCTCGGCATTTTCGATTTCGCCGAGAAAGCCGGGAACGGTGCTGACCTTGGCGGCATTGGCGAATTTCTTCGATTCGATCTTGTCACCCATGGCGCGGATCGCCTTGGGCTTGGGTCCGATGAAGATGATGCCCTGTTTTTCAAGGTCCTCGCAGAAGCTGGCGCGCTCGGAGAGGAAGCCATAGCCCGGATGGACAGCCTCGGCACCGGTCTGCCTGCACGCCTCGATGATCTTTTCAGCGACCAGATAGCTTTGCGCAGCGGCGGAGGGGCCGATATGGACGGCCTCGTCAGCCATTTCGACATGCATGGCGTTGCGGTCGGCATCGGAATAGACCGCCACGGTCGAAATACCCATGCGGCGCGCGGTCTTGATGACGCGGCACGCTATCTCGCCACGGTTGGCGATCAGTATCTTCTTGAACATGAAAGCGACTTCCCTCCGGCAATGGTCTCTTTTATGGAGTTCAACGCCCCGGCTCAAGCAATGTGTTGGACGGGTTCCGCGGCACCGCTGCGCAAGTAGAATATGCACCCTTATCCTCCCTACTTTGGTCCGGGCTTGATAGCGTGGTGCAAACCTGAAAGTTTGGCGCCGATTTTTCTGCCAGGAGTTAGCAATGAAGACACGTGCAGCCGTAGCCGTCGGAGCTGGAAAGCCGCTGGAGATCATGGAGGTTGACCTCGAAGGGCCGCGCGAGGGCGAGGTTCTTGTCGAGATCAAGGCGACCGGCATCTGCCACACCGACGAGTTCACGCTGTCGGGCGCCGATCCGGAAGGCATCTTCCCCGCCATCCTCGGCCATGAGGGCGCCGGCGTAGTGGTCGATGTCGGCAAGGGGGTGACTTCCCTGAAGAAGGGCGATCACGTCATTCCGCTCTATACGCCCGAATGCCGCTCCTGCCCGTCCTGCCTGTCGCGCAAGACCAATCTGTGCACCGCCATCCGCTCGACCCAGGGCCAGGGCCTGATGCCCGATGGCACGTCGCGCTTCTCGATCGGCAAGGACAAGATTTTCCACTATATGGGCTGCTCGACCTTCTCCAACTTCACCGTGCTGCCCGAGATCGCGCTGGCCAAGGTCAATCCGGACGCACCTTTCGACAAGATCTGCTACATCGGCTGCGGCGTCACCACCGGCATCGGTGCCGTCATTAACACCGCCAAGGTCGAGATCGGTTCGACCGCGGCCGTCTTCGGGTTGGGCGGCATCGGCCTCAACGTCATCCAGGGACTGCGGCTTGCCGGCGCCGACATGATCATCGGCGTCGATTTGAACAACGACAAGAAGGCATGGGGCGAAAAGTTCGGCATGACCCATTTCGTCAACCCGACCGAGGTCGATGACGTCGTTGCCCACATCGTCAACATGACCAAGCGCGGCGCCGACACGATCGGCGGTGCCGATTACACCTTCGACTGCACCGGCAATGTCAAGGTGATGCGCCAGGCGCTGGAATGCGCGCATCGCGGCTGGGGCGAGTCGATCGTCATCGGCGTGGCGGGCGCCGGCCAGGAAATCTCGACGCGGCCGTTTCAGCTCGTCACCGGCCGCACCTGGAAGGGCACCGCCTTCGGCGGCGCGCGCGGCCGCACCGACGTGCCGCAGATCGTCGACTGGTACATGGAGGGCAAGATCGAGATCGACCCGATGATCACCCACACCATGCCGCTCGAAGACATCAACAAGGGCTTCGACCTCATGAACCAGGGCAAGTCCATCCGATCCGTCGTGGTGTACTGATGGGGTGACGGTGCCGGCCCCGATCCTCTATGTCGATGCCGACGCCTGCCCGGTGAAGGCAGAGGCCGAGAAGGTCGCCGACCGGCTCGGCCTTGTGGTGGTCTTCGTTTCCAATGGCGGCTTGCGCCCTTCGCGCAACCCGATGGTGCGCCATGTGGTTGTCACCAAAAGCGCGGACGCCGCCGACGACTGGATCGTGGAAAATGCGCGCGAAAACGACATCGTGGTGACCGCCGACATTCCGTTGGCGGCAAGGGCGGTGACATTGGGAGCGCATGTACTGGGGGTGACCGGCAAGCCCTTCACCAGCGAGTCGATCGGGATGGCGGTGGCGATGCGCGACCTGAAACAGCATCTGCGCGAAACCGGCGAGAGCAAGGGCTACAATGCCGGCTTCACGCCGGCCGACCGCTCGCGCTTTCTGGGGGCATTGGACCAGATGGCACGCAAGGCGCTGGCTTCTGCCGGCGGCAAGCCATGAAAAAGCTCGTCCAGCACCGGCACTTCCCCTTTGCCGCCGGCGCGGTGCTGGGGCTTGCGGCATTCGTGCCGGCTTTCCTGGCCGTGCCGCGCCTTGCTGTGGTGATCGCAGCCGATCTGTTCTTTGCCGCCTATCTGATCCTGACGCTGATCAGGGTGCCTGATTTGACGGCGAGCTATCTGAAAAAACATGCCGAAAGCGCTGACGAGCCGATCGGCATCATCTTTGCGGTCACGCTCCTCACCATCTGCGTGGCCACCGCCTCGCTGTTCATCATCCTCAACGGAAAGCCGGCGGTAGGCGTGCTGTCGCTGGTGATCGCCGGCATCGCGGTTCCGCTCGGCTGGCTGACCATCCACATGATGGCCGCACTTCACTATGCGCGGCTCTACTGGCGACCGGCAACCAGCAGCGACGGCCGCGCTTCAGGCAAGCCCGGCAGGGGGCTGGAATTTCCCGGCGGCGGCGAACCCGATGCGGCCGACTTCCTCTATTTTTCCTATGTGGTCGGCATGACCGCCCAGACCTCGGACGTGGCTATCACCAGCGCGCAGATGCGGCGTATCAACCTCATCCACGCCATCGTCTCTTTTTTCTTCAACACCGTGATCGTGGCGGCCGCCGTGAATGTGGCCGTTTCGTTCGGCGACTAATCAGGAGAATTCCTCGCCATGAAAACCATCTCCACCGCAAAGTCCCATGGCGGCGTCCAGGGCGTCTATTCGCATCGATCCGAGGCCTGCGACTGCGACATGACCTTTGCGGTCTTCGTGCCGCCGCAGGCCAAGAAAGCCCCCTGCCCGGTCGTCTGGTATCTGTCGGGCCTGACCTGCACGCATCAGAACGTCATGGACAAGGGCGAATATCGGCGCGTGGCGGCCGAGGCAGGCCTGATCGTCGTGTGCCCCGACACCAGCCCGCGCGGCGAAGGCATTCCGGATGAAAAGGACAATTGGCAGTTCGGCTCGGGCGCCGGCTTCTACCTCGACGCCACGCAGGAGCCGTTTGCGAAGAACTACCGCATGTATTCCTATATCACCGAGGAACTTCCGGCACTGATTAAGGAAAATTTTCCCACCGACATGGACCGACAGGCGATTTTCGGCCATTCGATGGGCGGCCACGGCGCACTCACCATCGCGCTCAAGCATCCGGAACGGTTCAAGAGCTGCTCGGCCTTCGCGCCGATCGCCAATCCGATGACGGCAGGCTGGTCGAAGCCCGCTTTCGAGAAATATCTCGGCGCCGACGAATCGTCCTGGCGCGAATATGATGCCTGCGCGCTGATCGAGGACGGCCATCGCTTCACCGAATTTCTGGTGGATCAGGGCAAGGCGGATGGATTTCTCGATGACGGCCTGCGCCCCTGGCTGTTGGAAGCGGCCTGCAAGGACGCAGGCATTCCGCTGACCCTGCGCATGCGCGACGGCTACGACCACTCCTATTTCTTCATCTCCACCTTCATGGAAGATCATCTGCGCTGGCATGCCGAACGGGTCGTCCTGTAGCCGGGACGGCCTGGGCGAACACCCTCGACGCACCGGTAAAAATCTGACTGCAACTACAAATGGTTAGGCGAAACTTGCCGCCAAAGCCTTGCCATTGAGCCACCCCTTCGTCATCCTTGGACCAGCTGCCGCCATCCGGGCGGCGGCGCATTTTTTGAACCACAGGAGGCCGATCGGGTGCCCAACACCACGAACATTTACGAAGAAATTCCGGATATGGACACGATGGGCGGGCGGCTTTCGCGCGCTCGCGAGGCAAGCGGGATCAGCGTCAAGCAACTGGCCTGGCGCCTTGGCGTGAAGATATCGACCATCCAGGCCTGGGAGAGCGACCGCTCGCAACCGGGCGCCCATCGCATGAACATGATGGCAGGCATGCTCAATGTCAGCCTGTCCTGGATCCTGCACGGCGTGGGGATAGCGCCGACCGAACATGAATTCGACGATAGCGACGGCGAGACGCTGGAAGCGGTCGGAGCGCAGATCATCCGGCTGAAGCGGCTCCATGCCGAAACAGGTAATCTTATCGACCGTCTCGAAGACGGCATGGCGCGCCGCGCCGGTTGATAAATCTGTAGACAACTCCGTCCCAGCAGCCGGTTTGCGCGATATTCCGTGCATCCGGCGCCTGCGCAACAGACGGAAATCCGCCCCGCACGCGACAGATTTGCGGGAACCGGTGAAAATTTCCTCCCTGCGACATCTTGTGTCGCGGGGGAGTGACAAAGCGTTGCGCCTAGGCTAGCTATACACCCGTCGAGGATCCATTTGGATTCTACCTGTTTGCGGGAGAGAGCAGCGCGAGCTGCCGCCGAAGGGGAAATCGCCCGAAATCTCTCAGGCAAAAGAACCGTAGGCAGGACAGACAACTCTGGAAAGTCGGGGCCGATCCCCCGCGCCGAAGGTGTAAGCGCAGCCGACAGAGTTCCGGTTGCGCGAGTCTCTCAGGCTTCAGACAGAGGGGCACGGAATGGCTGCGAAAGCGGCAGTGTACGTGCGACTCTGGAGAAGACATGACGGGCGATGCATTAAAGCGACTTCCCCTTGAAAATCTGCATATCGAAGCCGGTGCGCGCTTCGGCCCGTTCGCGGGCTGGTCGATGCCGCTGACCTATCCGGCCGGGGTGATGGCCGAACATACCCACACGCGAGAGCATGTCGGCCTGTTCGACATCTCGCATATGAAGCTGATCGAACTGGATGGAAAGCAGGCTGCCGACCTGCTGGCCGAGGCCTGTCCGCTCGATGCCGAGGCACTGGCGCAGAGCCAGTCCAAATATACTTTCCTGCTCAATGACAAGGCCGGCATTCTCGACGATCTGATCGTCACGCGCCTCGGGCCGCAGCGTTTCATGGTGGTGGCCAATGCAGGAAATGCCGAGGCCGACCTGGCGCATCTGAATGCGCTGGCCAAAGGGCTGGATTGCACGGTCAAGCCGCTGGAACGCGTGCTCCTGGCCATACAGGGGCCGGACGCCTGGGCGGCACTGTCGCGGGCGGGCGTGGAAACCGGCACGCTGGTGTTCATGCACGGCATAGAGCCCCACGAAAACTGGTTCATGACCCGCTCCGGCTATACCGGCGAGGACGGTTTCGAGATCGGCCTGCCGGAGAAGGATGCGCGCGAACTGCTGGACAAGCTGCTCGCCGACGAACGGGTGAAATGGGTCGGCCTTGCCGCACGCGACAGCCTGCGGCTGGAGGCCGGCCTGTGCCTGCATGGGCAGGACATCACCCCTGAAATCGATCCTGCGACGGCCGGCCTAATGTGGGCGGTCTCAAAGGACGTGCGCGCGGCGGGCCGGTTCATCGGCGCGGAGGCGCTTGCGGCCATCGTGGCGCAGGGCCCATCGCAAAAACGCGTCGGGCTGAAGCCGCAGGGCCGCCAGCCGGTGCGCGCCGGAACCAGGCTTTTCGACGAGGCCGGCAACGAGGCCGGCCATGTTACCTCGGGCGGCTTCGGCCCTTCCGTCGGTGGCCCCGTCGCGATGGGCTATGTGGCCACGCCGCTTGCCAAGCCGGAAACCAGACTTTTTGCCGATGTGCGCGGGACCAGGATTCCCGTCGACATTCACCCCCTACCCTTCACGCAGCATCGCTACCGCAAAGGATAAATTTTTCATGGCAAAGCTCTATTTTACCGATGACCACGAATGGCTGAGCGTCGAGAACGGCGTCGCCACCGTCGGCATCACCGACTATGCGCAGGAACAGCTTGGCGACCTGGTTTTCGTCGATCTGCCTGAAGCCGGCCGCGCGCTCAAGAAGGGCGATGTCGCCGTGGTGGTCGAATCGGTCAAGGCCGCATCCGATGTCTACGCTCCGGTCGACGGCGAGATCATCGAGGCCAACCAGGCCCTCGGTTCCGAGCCAGCGCTGGTCAATTCCGCCGCCACTACCGATGGCTGGCTGTGGAAGATGAAGCTTGCCGATGAGGGCCAGCTTTCCGGGCTTCTCGACGAAGCCGGCTACAAGGCCCTGATCGGCTGAAGACAGGAGTTGCCTCGATGACAACCGCTCCCTACCCGTTCTCAAGACGCCATATCGGACCGGGCACGGCCGATATGCGCGCGATGCTCGCGGTGCTCGGCGTACCCTCCATCGAGACGCTGATCACGCAGGCAGTGCCGAAGTCGATTAGGCTGGACGGCGAGCTCAAGCTGCCCGCGCCGGCAAGCGAGGCTGACGCGCTTGCCGAGCTTGGCGAGAAGATGGCCCGCAACATCGTGCTGAAAAGCTTCATCGGCGCCGGCTACCATGGCTGCCGCGTGCCGCCGGTGATCCAGCGCAATCTGTTCGAGAATCCGGCCTGGTACACGGCCTATACGCCCTACCAGTCCGAGATCAGCCAAGGCCGGCTGGAACTGCTGTTCCATTTCCAGACGCTAGTGACGGAACTGACCGGCCTACCGGTGGCGTCGGCTTCGCTGCTGGATGAGGCGACTGCTGTTGCCGAGGCGGTCGGCATCGCCGCGCGCCATCACCGCGACAAGCGCAGCGAGGTCGCGCTGGCCGGCGAGTTGCACCCGCAGACGCTCGACGTGCTGAAGACGCGGGCCGAGCCGCTCGGCTTGACCATCGGCGCCGGAGAGATCGGCGACAACACCGCAGCGCTCGTCGTCTCCTGGCCAGATACGCTGGGCGTCTATGGCGACCACGCAGCTTCCATCTCCAGGGCGCGTTCGGTCGGGGCCATCGTGATTTTCGTTGCCGACCCGCTGGCGCTGACCATTTCGGAACCGCCGGCCAAGCTTGGCGCCGATATCGCGGTCGGCTCCATGCAGCGCTTCGGCGTGCCGATGGGCTTCGGCGGCCCGCATGCCGCCTATTGCGCCGTCTCCGACAGGCTGACGCGGCTGATGCCGGGCCGTCTGGTCGGCCAGTCGGTCGATGCGCATGGCCGCCCCGGCTACAGGCTGGCGCTGCAGACGCGCGAGCAGCATATCCGCCGCGACAAGGCGACCTCCAATATCTGCACCGCGCAGGCGCTGCTGGCCAATATGGCAGCGGCCTATGCGATCTGGCACGGCCCGCAGGGGCTGCAGACGATCGCCTCGCAGGTGCAGGCGCTGGCGGAACGGCTGGCCAAGGGGCTGATAGATGCCGGAGTGAAGGTGGCGGGTAAGCGCCGCTTCGACACCGTGACGGTGACGACATCGGACAAGGCCGAGGAAATCGCGGCAGCTGCCGAAAAAAGCGGGCGGCTGGTTCGCGTCATCGACAAGAACCGCATCAGCATCGCCTTCGATGAAACCTCGACCGAGGCTGATCTGGAAGCCATTGCCGCCCTGTTCGGCGCAAAGCCGGCACCTGCCGACAAAATGGCGCAGCCAGCCGATCCGCGCGGCAAGGGGTTCCTGACCCAGCCGGTGTTCCATGAAAACCGGTCGGAAACGGAGATGATGCGCTTCCTGCGCCGGCTCGCCGACAAGGACCTGGCGCTCGACCGGGCAATGATCCCGCTCGGCTCCTGCACCATGAAGCTCAATGCGGCTGCCGAAATGATGCCGGTGAGCTGGCCATCGGTTGCCAATCTGCATCCCTTCGCGCCGGCCGCGCATTCCAGCGGCTATCGCGCCATGATCGACGATCTTGATAAGTGGCTTTCCGAGATCACCGGTTTCGACGCGGTGTCGCTGCAGCCCAATGCCGGCAGCCAGGGCGAATATGCCGGGCTTCTGGCCATCCGCCACTATCACCAGACGCGTGGCGACAAGCACCGCGACATCTGTCTGATTCCATCCTCGGCGCATGGCACCAACCCGGCCAGCGCCAGCATGGCGGGCATGAACGTCGTCGTCGTGCGCTGCACCGATGACGGCAATGTCGACATCGACGATCTCAAGGCCAAGGCGGCGGAGCACGCCGACCGGCTGGCAGCGCTGATGATCACCTACCCATCGACGCATGGCGTGTTCGAGGAAGGCATCCGCGACATCTGTGCGGCGATCCATGAGCATGGTGGACAGGTCTATTTCGACGGCGCCAACCTCAACGCGCTGGTCGGGCTGGCGCGGCCCGCCGATATCGGCGCCGATGTCTGCCACATGAACCTGCACAAGACCTTCTGCATTCCGCATGGCGGCGGCGGGCCGGGCATCGGACCGATCGGCGTCAAGGCGCATCTGAAGCCTTATCTGCCCGGCCATGTCACCGAGGGCAGCAAGCACGCAGTGTCGGCCGCCCCGTTCGGCAGCGCTTCGATCCTGCCGATCACCTGGATGTATATCCGGATGATGGGCGCAAGCGGCCTGAAGCAGGCGACCGAGATGGCGATCCTCAACGCCAACTACATCGCCACCCGGCTGAAGGCGCATTATCCGGTGCTCTATCAGGGCCGCAACGACCGCGTCGCGCATGAATGCATCCTCGACACCAGGGTGCTGAAGGATCGTGCCGGGGTCAGCGTCGAGGATGTCGCCAAGCGGCTGATCGACTATGGCTTCCATGCACCGACCATGTCATGGCCGGTGGCGGGCACGCTAATGGTCGAGCCGACCGAATCCGAGCCCAAGCACGAGATCGACCGCTTCTGCGAGGCGATGATCTCGATTGCCGGGGAAGCCGCGCGCATCGAAAAGGGCGAGTGGCCGCAGGACGACAATCCGCTCGCCAACGCGCCTCACACGGCTGCCGAGGTACTGGCCGACAAATGGGAGCATCCCTATTCGCGGCTGGTCGCGGCCTATCCGGGCGGCAACGCCGACACGGCGGCGAAATACTGGCCGCCGGTCTCGCGCGTAGACAATGTCGGCGGCGACCGCAACCTGGTCTGCTCCTGCCCGCCGCTGACGGAATATCTCGGCGCAGCGGAATAGCTAAACAGCCCGGCCGCATCCGCATGCGGCCGGGCATTTCACATCGGATTTGCGTGTACACGCCGTGATGCCTTGAAGGTTTGGTCACCAAACGCCTATAGGAACAGGTGACTGCCCCGAACGGAACGGGAACCCTGTCGCCCGCACCGCAAAGCATGGCAGTATCACGACGAACCGAATCACTGGAACCTCGCGGCCAATATGGATGACAACCACGACCTCTTCGCCAATCTCGACAAACCTGTATCGCTGAAGACGTCGCGGCCTGCCGATCCGCTGGTGCAGGCGGCACGGCGTGCGAGCGCGCCGCAGGCGAAGGACGGCAGCGAGAGCTACAGCGCTGCCGACATCGAAGTGCTGGAAGGACTGGAGCCGGTGCGCCGGCGGCCGGGCATGTATATTGGCGGCACCGACCAGAAGGCGCTGCACCATCTGTTCGCCGAAGTCATCGACAATTCGATGGACGAGGCGGTGGCCGGCCACGCCACCTTCATCGAGGTGGAGCTTGGAGCCGACGGCTATGTGACCGTGACCGACAATGGCCGCGGCATCCCCATCGATCCGCACCCGAAGTTCAAGAAGCCGGCGCTGGAAGTCATCATGACTACGCTGCATTCAGGCGGAAAGTTCGATTCCAAGGTCTATGAGACCTCCGGCGGCCTGCATGGCGTCGGCGTCTCGGTCGTCAACGCGCTGTCGGATTCGCTCGAGGTCGAGGTGGCGCGCGGGCGCCAGCTTTATCGCCAGCGCTTCTCGCGCGGCAAGGCGCAGGGCGAACTGGAAAAGCTTGGCGAGATCCACAACCGCCGCGGCACGAAAATCCGTTTCCACCCCGACGCGGAGATTTTCGGCAAGACGGCACATTTCGAGCCGGCGCGGCTGTTTCGCATGACGCGCTCGAAAGCCTATCTGTTCGGCGGGGTGGAAATACGCTGGTCGTGCGACCCGCTGCTGCTCGACGGCAAGGACGATACGCCGGCCAAGGCGGTGCTGCATTTTCCCGGCGGACTGAAGGACTATCTTGCCGAATCGCTGGGCAGCGATTTCCAGGTCACGCGCGAAATATTCGCCGGCAGGAGCGAACGCCCCGGCGGCCACGGCTCCATGGAATGGGCGGTCACCTGGTATGGCGGCGACGGCTTCCTGAATTCATATTGCAATACCATTCCGACCGGCGAAGGCGGCACGCATGAAACCGGCTTCCGCAATGTGCTGACGCGGGGCTTGCGCGCCTATGGCGAACTGACCGGCAACAAGCGCGCAGCGGCGATCACCAGCGAAGACGTGATGATCTCGGCAGCGGGCATGCTTTCCGTCTTCATCCGCGAACCGGAGTTCGTCGGCCAGACCAAGGACCGGCTGGCCACGATCGAGGCGCAGCGGCTGGTCGAGGCGGCGATCCGCGATCCGTTCGACCTGTGGCTTGCCGCCAACCCGCAGGAAGCCTCCAAGTTGCTGGAATGGGTAGTGGCGCGGGCCGATGAGCGCGTGCGCCGGCGCCAGGAACGCGAAGTGTCGCGCAAGAGCGCCGTGCGCAAGCTGCGCCTGCCCGGCAAGCTGGCCGACTGCACGCAAAATGCGGCCGCCGGCGCCGAACTTTTCATCGTCGAAGGCGATTCGGCCGGCGGTTCGGCCAAGCAGGCGCGCGACCGCGCCATGCAGGCGATCCTGCCGCTGCGCGGCAAGATCCTCAACGTCGCCAGCGCCGGCCATGACAAGCTGACCGCCAACCAGCAGATCTCCGACCTGATCCAGGCGCTTGGCTGCGGTACGCGTTCGAAATATCGTCAGGAGGACCTGCGCTACGACCGCGTGATCATCATGACCGACGCCGATGTCGACGGTGCGCATATCGCCTCGTTGCTGATCACCTTCTTCTACCAAGAGATGCCGCAACTCGTTAAAGGCGGCCATCTCTATATGGCCGTGCCGCCGCTCTATCGCATCAGCCAGGGCGGCAAGGTGATGTATGCGCGCGACGATGCGCATAAGGACGAGTTGCTGAAGACCGAATTCACCGGCCGCGGCAAGATCGAGATCGGGCGGTTCAAGGGCCTTGGCGAGATGATGGCCGGCCAGCTCAAGGAAACGACGATGGACCCCAAGAAGCGCACGCTTCTGCGAGTCGACGTATCGGACGAGGAAGCGGCCACGAAATCGACCGTCGACGCGCTGATGGGCACCAAGCCGGAACTGCGCTTCCGCTTCATCCAGGAGCGGGCCGAATATGCGCAGGAACTCGATATCTGAAATTCATCAACGGCGCTTGATCACCGGTCGAGGGGACGGCAGGCGAAGAATTTCGTACTCTGACAGCAGGCCACACTTGGCCTGCGCCTAAGCAGCCTCGGATGCAATGGCGAGCGCATGACCACGCGCGTTTTCGCGCAGCGCGTCGAGGTGGATCGCCTTGACCAGGCCGGCAAGGTCGCCGGGGGCAGAAGCTCCGCCCAATTCCTTCAGCATCAGCCAGCTCACTTCCTGAACACCGGCCATGCGCTTGCCATTGGCGACCTCGCGCCAGACCTTCAGCGCCCGCAAAAGGACCTTATGGGTGGCGACGGCAAGGCCGGCCTTGCCGAACAGCGCTACCAGCGCTACGTCCTGGCCGCCGGCCAGAAGCGCCCTCACCCGCGTGGCGGCCTGACCCGTCAGCACGACAAGGGCGGCGCCGAAGAAATCGACCTTGCCATGCGCAACCGTGCGGACCAGGAAGCCTGTTGTGAGATCTCCCCGCAAGCGCAGATGCTCGACCAGCGCCACATGTTCTTCGGCATTGGTTGCTTCGATCAGCGTGAGTGACGCCTTTATGCAGGCATCGCGCGTCACCCGCTCCACACGGTTGCGGCCGATAAGGGCAGCGACCAAGGGCGAGCGCGCCAGCGCTTCGCCGACCTTCACCAGCAGGGTGTGGCGGCAATCCGAAGGCAAACGCGGATCGCCGATGAGGGCTTCGCGCACCAGCGCAATGTCGCCATGGCGCTCGGCCATGCGCCGGAAGCTCAGGGAAGCGATTTCAGCACCGCTATTGGCAAGCAAGGCAATGCACGCCTCCGGCTCGCCCGTCTCGGCAATTGCGGCCGATACCAGCATGGAAAGCGCCGGACGGCGGGCAATAAGCACCTGCACGGCCTGCTGCCCGGCAGCCACGCGATCGACCAGATCGGTATCGGTGAGAAGCGGTGAGCGGGCAAGCACAAGCCCAGCCACTTCCGGCTGATCACCTGCAAGCGCGCTGATAACCTGCAAAGGCGCGTGACGGCTCATGGAAAGCGCCTCGGCCATAGCCTGGCGTACCTTCCAGGACGGATCGTCAAGCAGCAGCGTCAGTGCAGCTTCTGCGGCACAGCGCTCATCGAAAGGCAGTTCCTTCAGCACATAGGCTCGCGCCAGCGCGCCGGCTGCTGCAGCCCGTTCGGCGACACGCGCAGTGTCGATCCATTTCAGGAAATGCCCCACAACCATCGACGCCCGCCTTCCCGCCGGGGATGGACCCCAACCCCCATGGAAAGACGCTAAGGCGAAATGGTTTACGAAGCGTTCACCATGTTTGGTGCCTTGCCGTGGCAATAGGCAGCGACTATCAAGCGAAGGCAAAATCGAGGGAGAGAGTATGGCCGGGCTGTATCTTGAAGAATTTGTCGTCGGCAATGTGATACGCCACCCGCTGACCAAATCGGTCACCGAAAGCGACAACATGCTGTTTTCGGTCATGACCCTCAATCCACAGCCGCTCCATATCGATTTCGACTTTGCCGCCAAGAGCGAATGGGGCAAGCCGCTGGTGAATTCGCTGTTCACGCTCGGGCTGATGATCGGCATATCGGTTCACGACACCACGCTCGGCACCACGATCGGCAATCTCGGCATGAGCGAGACGGTGTTCCCGCATCCGGTGTTTCATGGCGACACGATCCGGGTCGAAACCGAAGTCGTTTCGGTGCGCGAATCCAAATCCAGACCCGACCGCGGCATCGTCGAATTCCAGCACCGCGCCTTCAACCAGGACGGCGTGCTGGTGGCGAAATGCACGCGCCAAGCCATGATGATGAAGAGGCCAGCCTGACCATGCGTTCGATGTTGTTTGTCCCAGCCGATTCGGAAAAGAAGCTGGAGAAGGGCTTTGCCTCCGACGCCGATGTGGTGATCGTCGATCTGGAAGATTCGGTTTCGCTTGAAAACAAACCGGCCGCGCGCGCCACCGCAGCCGCCTTCCTGAGCGGACGCCGGGAAGGCGGCCCCGCCGTCTATATCCGCGTCAACGATCTTTCCACCGGCCTGACCGACGACGACCTCGCAGCACTGGTTCCGGTACGCCCGGACGGTATCATGCTGCCGAAGTCGAATAGCGGCGCCGATGTGCAGCATCTGGCGGTCAAGCTGCGCGTGCAAGAGGCTGAAAATGGCTTGGCGGATGGCGGCATCAGGATCGTGCCGATCATCACCGAAACGGCCAGCGGCGTTCTTGCCGCAGGCAGCTATGGCGATGTCGGCCCGCGGCTTTCCGGCATTACCTGGGGGGCCGAAGACCTTTCGGCAGCAATCGGCGCACGGGTCACGCGCGACGACAATGGCCGCTACACCGACGTCTTCCGCCTCGCCCGCGCCATGACCATCCTGGCGGCGTCACATGCCGATGTCGCGGCAATCGACACGGTATTTCCGAATTTCCGCGACATGGATGGCTTTCGCCTCGAATGCATCGAGGCCGAGCGCGACGGCTTCACCGGCAAGATGGCGATCCATCCGGCGCAGGTGCCGGTGATCAACGAGGCCTTCACGCCCTCGCCCGACACTGTCGCTCATGCACAAGCCGTGGTGGCGGCGTTCGAGGCGGCCGGCAATCCGGGCGTGGTGGCGCTGGACGGCCAGATGTATGACCGCCCGCATCTGCGCCGCGCCGAGCGGCTGCTGGCGCGGGCACAGGCGGTACGGAAGACTTAGTCTAGCCTTCCCAAGGGCCGGTGTAATCGCCGTAAAGCCCGGTGACATCCGGGCGCGGCCGCTGCTGGACCTCGCCCTCGAACGAGCCGATATGGACGAAGCCGACGACGCGCTCATGCGGGGCAAGGCCGAGAAGCGCGCGGCCTTCCTCAAGATCGGAATACCAGTTGGTGATCCAGTTGGTGCGGTAGCCAAGCGCATTGGCGGCGAGGACAAGGTTCATGGCCGCCGCTCCGCCCGACAGGAGCATTTCCCAGTGAGGAATTTTGATGCTCTCGCGCGGGCTGGAAACGACGCCGATAACGAGCGGCGCACGCGAAAACCGCGTCAACTCCTGGACGCGGCGATTTTCGCTGAGAGGCCCTTCGCGCTTTTCGGCAAGCGCGGCCAGTTTCTCGCCGATCTGTTCACGTGCTTCCCCGCGATAGAGGATGAAGCGCCACGGCGCCAGGCGGCCATGATCGGGAACGCGCGATGCGATGCGGATCATGGTTTCGATCTCCGCATCGTTCGGCGCCGGCGCGCGCAATTCCGCAATCGGCGCCGAGCTTCTGCTCAGCAGGAAATCAATGATAGGCGACGTCATGAAAGCTATTCTCCTGATGGATGGATTGCTTGGGAGGGAGGAGGCGCAGAGCCTGCGCAAATTGAGCCTTGAAATTGCCACCGCATTGGGTTTCAAAGCAAGCCATGCGCGCCGGATTCCGCCGACATTTCATCTCCCTAGCCGTCCTGGCCCTGATGCTGCCGGCCGCTGCCGCATCGGCACAGGAAGGCACCGATGCGCTGCCCGACCTCAAACTGCCTGACATTTCAGGCTTTGCGGAGCCCAAGGACGACACACCGCTGGCGCAGCGCGGCGGCGGTGAATTGACGCTGGCGGCAAAGCTGACCGACGACGGCGAGGATATAGGCCGCGGCCTGATGTGGCGCGTGTTCCGGCCCGAACCCGGACCGGACGGCAAGCTGCCGCTGGTCGCCTCCGCGCAGGGCGGTACCAGCCTGTTTCATCTGGAACCCGGCAGCTATCTCGTCCATGCCTCCTTTGGCCGCGCCGGAGCAACCAAGCGCATTACCGTCACCCGCGACCCAAAGCAGGAAAGCGTGGTCCTCGATGCCGGTGGCCTGAAGCTCGATGCGGTGCTGGAGGGCGGCCTGAAGATTCCGCCCAAGAAGCTACGCTTTTCAATCTACGAAGCCCAGCCGGAAGCCGATGGCGACCGCGCGCTGATCATTCCTGATGTGCGGCCCAATGTGGTGGTGCGGCTCAATTCGGGCGTCTACCACATCGTCTCCACCTATGGCTCGGTCAATGCCGTCATCCGCTCCGACATCCGCGTGGAAGCCGGTAAGCTGACCGAGGCGACGGTCGAACATCGCGCGGCCGAACTCACCCTGAAGCTGGTGCGCGAGGAAGGTGGCGAAGCCATCGCCGATACCTCGTGGTCGGTGCTGACCAATTCCGGCGACCCGGTGCGCGAAAGCGTCGGTGCATTCGCCTCCATGGTGCTGGCCGAAGGCGACTACACCATCGTCGCCAAGAATCGCGACCGCATCTACCAGCGCGAATTCACCGTCGTCGCCGGGCGCAACCAGGAAGTCGAAGTGCTCGCCAACGAGGCCAACTCGACCGATGCCAATGAAGGGGCGGACTGATCCGCCACTGGCGAGATGACTTCGCCTTGAATCGCCATTTCACTCTAAGTCTTTGTTTTTGGAGCATGATCTTATCCCAAAAGTCTGCAACTTTTCGGGATCATGCTCTGCACCCGGCATTCAGGCCGGAGCGAACTGAATGCCGGTGCCATCTCAAAAGGTCACGCGCGCCGCAGATCCGGCGGGACTGCCTCGCCGCTCAGCACCGCCACTGCTTCATCCAGCGTCATGGAATGCTGGTCGCGCGAGCCGAGCCGGCGGATATTGACGGTATCTTCTTCCGCCTCGCGCTTGCCGCAGACGAGAATGACCGGAACCTTGGCAAGGCTGTGCTCGCGGACCTTGTAGTTGATCTTCTCGTTGCGCAGGTCGACTTCCGCAGACAAGCCGGCGGCCTTGAGCCGCGCCGCCACCTTGCGCGCATAGTCGTCGGCATCGGAGGTGATGGTCGCGACCACCGCCTGCACCGGCGCGAACCACAGCGGCATCTGGCCGGCATGGCTCTCGATGAGGATGCCAAGGAAGCGCTCCAGCGAGCCGCAGATAGCGCGATGGATCATGACCGGCTGCTTCTTTTCCGAATCGGCGCCGATATAGAAGGCGCCGAAGCGCTCCGGCAGGTTGAAATCCACCTGCGTGGTGCCGCATTGCCATTCGCGGCCGATGGCGTCCTTCAGCGTGTATTCGAACTTGGGCCCGTAGAACGTGCCCTCGCCTTCGTTGATGCCGGTCTTGATGCGGTTGTCCTCGCGCGCCATACGGGCGAGCGAGCGCCGAAGAATCTCTTCGGCATGGTCCCACATGGCATCGGTGCCGACACGCTTTTCCGGGCGGGTGGCAAGCTTCACCACCACCTCCTCGAAGCCGAAATCCTTGTAGACCGACATCATCAAATCGTTGATCTTGAGGATTTCCGCCTCAAGCTGGTCCTCGGTGCAGAAGACATGCGCATCGTCCTGCGTGAAGGCGCGCACGCGCATCAGCCCATGCAGCGCGCCCGATGCCTCGTAGCGATGCACATTGCCGAATTCCGCAAGCCGGATAGGCAGATCGCGGTAGGACTTCAAGCCGTGCTTGAATATCTGGACGTGGCCGGGGCAGTTCATCGGCTTCAGCGCAAAGATGCGCTGGTCGGCTTCGGGATCATCAGGATGAGTGAAGGCGTGAGCCGACTTCACCGCAAACATGTTCTCCTGATACCAGCCCCAGTGGCCGGAGGTTTCCCACAGCGACTTGTCGAGGATTTGCGGGGCATTGACCTCCTGATAGTCGTCGCCGAGGCGGCGGCGCATATAGGAAATCAGGTTCTGGAACATCTTCCAGCCCTTGGCATGCCAGAAGACGACGCCTGGCCCCTCCTCCTGGAAGTGGAACAGGTCCATCTCGCGGCCGAGTCGGCGATGGTCGCGCTTCTCCGCTTCCTCCAGCATGTGGAGATACTGGTCGAGCTGGGCCTGGTCTGCCCAGGCGGTGCCATAGATGCGCGTCAGCATGGGATTGTTGCTGTCACCGCGCCAATAGGCACCGGCCACCTTCATCAGCTTGAAGGCGTTGCCGATCTGGCCGGTGGAGGCCATGTGCGGGCCGCGGCAGAGATCAAACCAGTCGCCCTGCGCATAGATCTTGAGGTCCTGATCCTCTGGAATGGCATTGACGAGTTCGACCTTGTAGGCCTCGCCCTTCTCGGCAAAGACCGCCCTCGCCTTCTCGCGGCTCCAGACTTCCTTGGTGAACGGCTTGTTGCGGGTGATGATCTCGCGCATCTTCTTTTCGATCGCCGCGAAGTCATCGGGCGTGAAAGGCTCATTGCGGGCGAAATCGTAATAGAAGCCGTTTTCGATCACCGGGCCGATGGTCACCTGCGTTCCCGGCCACAATTCCTGCACGGCTTCTGCCAGCACGTGAGCTGCATCATGGCGGATGAGTTCCAGCGCACGCGGATCGTCGCGGGTGACGATTTCGACCTTGCCGGACGTGCCGATCGGGTCGGACAGGTCGCGCAAGGTGCCGTCCAGCGCGTAGGCGACGGCCTTCTTGGCAAGCGACCTAGAAATGGATTCGGCAAGGGCTGCACCGGTCATCGCCGCGTCATATTCGCGGACGGAACCATCAGGAAATGCAAGGGAAACGGAATTCGACAAGATACTTCTCCTATCCAGTCCTGCATACGAGCGCAGGTGGGATTGTTGATCGACGCATGATCCAACTGCCTGAGCAGCAAGCATGCATCGGCCGGCCAATGCCGGCGAGCGGTCTTTTAGGATCAGTTTGCCGTGCCGTAAAGCCTTGGCAGTTCAGGGCTGCCCGGCCTTGCGCCGTTTGCCGACGAGCCAGTAGCGCCAGGGCGTGAACCAGCGGTAGCGTGGCTCAAGGGCCTCCGGCACATTGTCGATGCCGTGCGTGCCGCCGGGGCCGCAGCGCAGCACGCGGAACAGGCCCATCCAGCCGCCGGCCCACAGACCATGACGGGCAATCGCCTCATAGGCATATTCCGAGCAGGTCGGCAGATGGCGGCAGGAATTGCCCACGAAGCCAGAGAGGGTCAACTGGTAGAGACGGACGAAGGACGTTCCGAAAATACGTCCGGGCGTCTTGCGCCACGGGCCGCTCCAGTTGCGGGACCGTGTCGCCATGTGCTGGCTGGAATGATTTTTGCCCACGTCCGTGGAAATCACGCCGCCTCGCCGGCGCGCTTCTTCTCGATCTGGCCGATCGCGTCGACCACCGCGTCGAAGGTCAGCATGGTTGAGGCGTGGCGCGCCTTGTAGTCGCGCACCGGCTCCAGATATTTGAGGTCGGCGAAGCGCCCCCGCGGCGGCGGACCGTTTTCCTTGAGCATCTTGCGCATGGTCTCGCGTACCTCACGCAGCTCGCCGGCATTCGCGCCGATCACATTGGCGGCCATGATTGAGGACGAGGCCTGGCCGAGCGCGCAGGCCTTCACGTCATGGGAAAAATCGGTGACGGTGTCGCCTTCCATCTTAAGATAGACGGTGACTGTCGACCCGCACAGTTTGGAATGGGCCGTGGCTGAGGCGTCGGGCCCATCGAGCCGGCCGATCCGTGCGATATTTCCTGCAAAACCCAGAATCTTCGCATTGTAGACGTCGTCGATCATGATTTCCCAGCCCGCCGCGTTTCGAGGATGGATCGACCGAAATACAGGCATGAAATGCCTGCAATTTTTCTCCGATCCGCCCCTTTGCCCATTGGTACATCTTTCAATTGCGGCGCCAAGGCTTATATAATGCTCACGTTTCGGGAACGGCAAGGCAACTGATGCATCTAACTTCCCGGAACCACGTCACGCCGCTTTCGGGCCGGACTTTCCGACGATCCCGCAAAAAGGCTGTGGTCCGTTCAACTCGTTCCTCCTTTGAGGGGAACTACGGGAGACACCTTTCATGGACGCCGTGATCAAGAAACTGATGCCCAAAGCCGACTATATGGAAAAGCCGGCAACCGACCGACCCAGCCAGGCCGAGGTCGAAGCCGCCGTGCGCACATTGCTGCGCTGGACCGGGGACAATCCTGACCGCGAGGGACTGGTCGACACGCCCAAGCGCGTGGCCAAGGCCTTTCGCGAAATGTTTTCGGGCTACGACATGTGTCCGTCCGAAGAGCTTGGCCGCACCTTCGAGGAAGTGGCCGGCTATGACGATCTCGTCCTGATCAAGGACATCAACTTCCATTCCCATTGCGAGCACCACATGGTGCCGATCATCGGCAAGGCGCATGTCGGCTATCTGCCGGACGGCAAGGTGGTGGGCCTGTCCAAGATCGCGCGCGTGGTCGACATCTTCGCCCACCGCCTGCAGACGCAGGAGGCGATGACGGCGCAGATCGCAAATGTGATCCAGGACGTGCTCAATCCGCGCGGCGTTGCCGTGATGATCGAGGCCGAACATATGTGCATGGCCATGCGCGGCATCCGCAAGCAGGGCTCCACCACATTGACCTCGACCTTCACCGGCGCCTTCAAGGACAGCCCTGAAGAACAGATCCGGTTCCTGACAATGGTGCGAAGCGGCAGCGCGCACGGCTTCTAGCGCTGATGCTTCAGGCGCATGCATCTCCAGGGCTGAAGGCCTTGGCAGGTAGAACATGCGCCTTTAAAAAAATCGTGTGGGCGCGCCGGCACGGCTCGGCTGCCCCGCCTCGGCAAAGGATCGGCAATGGTCACGATCGCGTTTCAGCAACCCGCTTCCGACAAGGCAGCCCTCGAGGAAGGCGCGGCTTTCACACCGCGCTTCGACGCCAACGGCCTGATCACCGCCGTGGTGACGGATGCCCGCGACAATATGCTTCTGATGGTGGCGCATATGAATGAAGAGGCTCTTGCGCTCACGCTGGAAACGGGCATCGCCCATTACTGGTCGCGCTCGCGCCAGGCGCTGTGGAAGAAAGGTGAGACCTCGGGCAACCTGCAACATCTGGTCGAACTGCGTACCGATTGCGATCAGGATGCGGTGTGGTTGCGGGTAAATGTTTCCGGCCATGATGCAACCTGTCACACCGGCCGGCGTTCATGCTTTTATCGTACCGTAGAGGCAAAAGAGGCAACTGCCATACTATCAGATGATGGCAGCACGCTAATGTTTGACGCGAAAAAGACATATCGGCAGGCGAAATGAGCCGGCTCTGTTTGTAGGATAGTATCTATTCACCATTTCGATACGCCAAGTGCCTATCGTCCGGTGTGGGACAGTGGGAGATATTTCAGATGCTCGAATGGGCGTCACTGCGTAGCCGGCCCGATGTGCACGAGGCGAACGGTCCTGCATCCTCAGGCGGCGTAAAGGACGTGCAGCCTGAAAAGAAGTCCGGCATCTCGCTTGCGCTTGGCGGCGGTGCCGCACGCGGATGGGCCCATATCGGGGTGCTGCGTGCATTGGATGAAGCCGGCATCGAAATCGACATGATCGCAGGCACCTCGATCGGCGCGCTGGTCGGCGGTTGTTACCTGGCCGGCAAGCTCGACGAACTGGAAGAGTTCGCCCGCAGCCTGACCAAGCGCCGGCTGTTCGGCCTGCTCGATTTGCATTTCGGCGGCAGCGGGCTGTTCGGCGGCATGAAGCTGACCGCGCGCATGCAGGAACATATGGCCGGGTTGCGCTTCGAGGACCTGGAAAAGCCGTTCGTCTGCGTGGCCGCAGAAATCAATACCGGTCATGAAATCTGGCTGTCGAAAGGCTCGCTGATCACCGCCATGCGCGCCTCTTATGCCCTGCCTGGCGTGTTCGAGCCGGTGGTGGCCAACAAGCGGGTGCTGATCGATGGCGCGCTGGTGAATCCGGTTCCGGTTTCCGTCTGCCGCGCCTATGAGCAGCCGCTGGTGGTCGCCGTCAACCTGCACTACGACCTTTACGGACGCGCGGCGGTGATCAAGCACAGCGCGGGCGAATTGCTGATCGAGAAGGATGCCAAACCGGCCGACAAGCATGATCCGCATGCGCGCACCAGGGAAAGCCGGCTCGGCATAACCGGCGTGATGGTCGAGGCGTTCAACATCATCCAGGACCGCATCTCGCGGGCAAGGCTTGCAGGCGATCCGCCGGACCTTTCGGTACAACCGAAGCTCGGCCATATCGGCCTTTCGGAGTTCCATCGCGCCGACGAGGCGATCCAGCTTGGCTATGACGCGACCAAGGCGCGGATTGCCGAGCTGGAGCGCCTGCAAACGGTGTTGGTGTAGAGCCTTTCAGGGCTGCGCCGGCGCGGCATCGATGATGCGGAACTGCACGGTCCTGTTGCCATTCCAGTGATTGGCCGAGAGCGAACCGGCAACATGCACCGTGGCGCCCCGATTCTTGAACAGGAAATCCCCAAGCACACTGTCAGCCGCGCGAAAGGCAATCGCCTGAATGCGGCCGCCACCATCCGAGCGCAGATCGGCCCTGACATGCGAGGTGCCGACCAGCCTTGCATCAACCAGCCGATGCCGTGGCAACACGAAGACCGGCGAGACGTGGCCCATGCCGAAGGGGCCGGCTTTTTCGAGCGCGTCGAGCAGATCGCTGGTGGCGCCGTCGGCGGCAAGTGCCGCATCGATGCGCAGGCTTTCCTCGTTGCGCAGCCGGAACACGTCTTCGGCGGCGCGCTCTTCGAAGAAGGCGCGCAGCGCACCGAGCTTGTCTTGTTCGACGGTGATGCCGGCGGCCATGGCATGGCCGCCGCCCTTGACGATCAGGCCACGTTCAACCGCCTCGCGCACCAGACGCCCGAGGTCGAAGCCCGACACCGACCGACCGGAGCCGGAGCCAACGCCATTTGCATTGAAGGCGATGGCGAAGGCGGGTCGACGCGCATGGTCCTTCAGGCGCGAAGCGAGAAGGCCGACAATGCCGGGGTGCCATTTGCGGCTGGCAGTCACAATCACCGCCGGGCCTGAGCCGCCGGCCAGTTCCATATCCGCCTCGGCCCGGGCTTCAGCCAGCATCTCGTTTTCCATCGCCTGACGCTCCTGGTTAAGGCGATCGAGCGTCTCGGCAATCTTTCCGGCCTCGACCGGGTCATCCGTGGCAAGCAACCGGCTGCCCAGCGCCGCATCGCCGATGCGACCGCCGGCATTGATGCGCGGACCGATGAGGAAGGCGAGGTGAAAGGCATTTACCGGCTCGCCAATGCGCGATACCCGGGCAAGGGCGGCCAGCCCGGCATTCTCCTGTCGCCTGATCGCAAGCAGTCCCTTGACCACGAAGGCGCGGTTGACACCGGTGAGCGGAACGACATCGCAGACGGTGGCGAGCGCCACGAGATCGAGCAGCGCGAGAAGGTCCGGCGGCGGCCGATCCGGCAACCTTTCGCGCAGCACGCGCACGGTCTGCACCAGTGCCAGGAAAACAACGCCGGCAGCACAGAGATGCCCCTGCCCCGACAGGTCGTCCTCGCGGTTGGGATTGACGATCGCGGTCGCCACCGGAAGTAATCCGCCAACCTGATGATGATCGAGCACCACGACTTCCGCCCCGGCACGCAATGCCGCATCGATGGCCGCAGCGCTGTTGGTGCCGCAATCGACCGTGACGATCAGGCGCGCGCCGCGTGCCACCAGCTCACGCATCGCATCCGGATTGGGGCCATAGCCTTCGAAAATGCGATCGGGAATATAGATTTCGGCGTCGAGGCCGTAATGGCCAAGAAACCGCTTCAACAAAGCCGATGAAGCCGCCCCGTCGACATCGTAATCGCCGAAGATCGCGACTTTCTCGCGCTTGATGATGGCCGTGGCGATACGGCTGGCCGCCGCTTCCATATCGGTCAGGGTAGCGGGGTCGGGCAGCAGGTCGCGGATGGTCGGGTCAAGAAAGCGGGCGGCATCTTCGGCAAGCACGCCACGGCCCGCGAGGATGCGGGCAACGATGTCGCTGATGCCCTGCCCTTGCGCAATTGCCAGCGCCGCCATCTCCTGGCGCTCGTTCAGGCGATGCTCCCAGACAAGGCCGGTTGCCGAGCGGCGCACGTCAAGGAAGATGCGCTTGTCCGAACTCATCCCGATCTGGCCGCCTCACCCGTGACCGCGGCAAAAGCGGCCACGGATGGGGCCTGTGGTGAAAAATCGCGCGTCACGCGTCGAATTTTTCAAGGTCCTGGTGGCGAGCCTTGATCGAGCGCACCGTACGCGAGGACGACCGCAGCACGATGGTGTCGGTGGTGATGAAGTTGCGGCCGAACTTCACGCCCGCCAGCATGTTGCCGTCGGTGACGCCGGTTGCAGCAAACAACACGTCACCGCGCGCCATTTCCTCGATTGTGTAGACCTTGCTCGGGTCCGAAATGCCCATCTTGGCGGCACGCGCCACCTTCTCGGGCGTATCGAGCAGGAGACGCCCCTGCATCTGGCCGCCAATGCAGCGCAGCGCGGCAGCAGCCAGCACGCCTTCTGGCGCGCCACCGGTGCCAAGATAGATGTCGATGCCGGTTTCGTCCGGATCAGTGGTGTGGATGACGCCTGCGACATCACCGTCTCCGATCAGGCGAATGGCCGCACCGGTGCCGCGCACGGCTTCGATCAGTTTGGCGTGACGCGGCCTGTCGAGGATGCAGGCGGTAAGTTCACCGACCGGCACGCCCTTGGCTTCGGCGACCTTGCGGATGTTTTCTTCCGGGGCGGCATCGATGTCGATGATGCCGGCGGGATAGCCCGGGCCGACCGCGATCTTGTCCATATAGACGTCGGGGGCAAACAGCAGGCTGCCCTTTTCCGCGATTGCGATGACGGCAAGCGCGTTGGGCAGGTTCTTGGCGCAAATGGTTGTGCCTTCAAGCGGATCGAGCGCGATATCCACTTCCGGTCCTTCGCCGGTGCCGACCTCCTCGCCGATATAGAGCATCGGCGCCTCGTCGCGCTCGCCCTCGCCAATGACGACGGTGCCCTTGATCGCCAAGCGGTTCAGTTCGGCGCGCATGGCGTCGACCGCGACCTGGTCGGCCGCCTTCTCGTCACCCCTGCCCCGCAGCCTTGCCGCAGCCACCGCAGCGCGTTCGGTGACGCGAACCAGTTCCATGGTGAGGATGCGATCCAGACCACCCGCAATTTTCTTCGCCATATCGAGTATTCCCGTACAAATTGGACGTGCCGCACCATCAAGCGCGGCGACTGGCTTCTTGTGTCAAACGGCGGTGACAACGGCAAGACCCGCAAGCGCAGTTCTTGTCGATTGGCAAAAGATGAATCGATTAGTCCGCCCGTTCGATGCGGATAACCTGCGGCTTGTCCACCAGATGGCCGTCCTTGGTGACGCCCTCCACCGCCTTGCGCACCGCTGCCTCGGTGGTGGCGTGAGTGACCAGGATGACGGTCTTTTTCGTGCCGTTCATGGATTTTGGTGCACGCTGGACGATCGATTCCAGGGAAATCTCGTTGTCGGCCATGCGCTTGGCGACGGCAGCGAACACGCCGACACGGTCATGCACGGTCAGGCGGATGAAATAGCCGCCCTCATGCGAGCGCATGCGCGCCTTCCGATAGGGATTGAGCTCGCGCGCCGGACGCCCGAACACCGGCCCGTGCTGGAAGCCGGGGCGGCTCTTGGCGATATCGGCGATGTCTCCGACCACGGCAGAGGCCGTGGCGTTGCCGCCGGCACCGGGGCCGGAAAGGAGCAGTTCGCCCAGAATGTCGGTCTCCACCGCCACCGCATTGGTGACGCCGTGCACCTGCGCGATCACCGAGGCGGTCGGCACCATGGTCGGGTGGACACGCTGCTCGATGCCGCTTTCGGTCTGCTGGGCAACGCCCAACAGCTTGATGCGGTAGCCGAGTTCGCCGGCGGCCTGGATATCGGCCTGCGAAATGTTGCTGATGCCTTCCATATAGATGTCGTCGGCTGAGATTCGGCAGCCAAAGGCAAGGCTGGTCAGGATCGCCAGCTTGTGCGCGGTGTCATGCCCCTCGATGTCGAAGGTCGGATCGGCTTCCGCATAGCCGAGCCGCTGCGCGTCCTTCAGGCACTCGTCGAAGGAAAGTCCTTCGGCCTCCATGCGGGTCAAAATATAGTTACACGTGCCATTGAGGATGCCGAACACCCGCGAGACGGTGTTGCCGGCCATCGCCTCGCGCATCGTCTTGATGATCGGGATGCCGCCTGCGACCGCCGCCTCGTAATTGAGCAGAACACCCTTGCTCTCGGCGATTTCGGCAAGCGCTACGCCATGCTTGGCCAGCAGCGCCTTGTTGGCGGTGACCACGTGACGGCCTGCCTCGAGCGCAGCCTTGACGCAGGCATGGGCTGGCCCCTCATCGCCACCGATCAGTTCGACAAAAACGTCGATATCAGCGGTTCGGGCCATGTCGACCGGATCGTCAAACCATTCGGCCGCGCCAAGCTCGATGCCGCGGTCGCGCGAGCGATCACGCGCCGAAACGGCAGTTACGACGAGATCGCGCCCGCATTGGCGAGTGAGCTCGGCAGCCTTGCCGGCGAGCACACGCATCGCCGATGCGCCGACCGTTCCCAGCCCGGCAATCCCAATACGCAACGCTTCGGCCATGTTCCGCTGTCCCTAGAATTCTCGATGATTGGTTGCCGCGTCAGCGATGCGCCGCCAGCGGCACCACATTGTCGGACTTGCCGCCGGCAGAGCCCAGGAAACGCTTGATGTTGCGTGCCGCCTGCCTGATCCGGTGCTCGTTCTCCACCAGCGCGATACGCACATAGTCGTCACCATGCTCGCCGAAACCTATGCCCGGCGCGACGGCGACGTCAGCCTTCTCGATCAGGAGCTTGGAGAATTCAAGCGAGCCGAGTGCCCGGAACGGCTCGGGTATCGGCGCCCAGGCAAACATCGTCGCCGCGGGAGCCGGAACCGCCCAGCCCGCACGGCCGAACGCATCCACCATGACGTCACGGCGCTTGTGATAGACCTCGCGCACCTCGGCAATATCGCTGCCATCGCCGTTCAGCGCCGCGGTGGCGGCAACTTGGATGGGCGTGAAGGCGCCATAGTCGAGATAGGATTTCACCCGCGTCAACGCCGCGATCAGCCGTTCGTTGCCGACCGCAAAGCCCATGCGCCAGCCGGGCATGGAGAAGGACTTCGACATCGAGGTGAACTCCACCGCAATATCGATGGCGCCCGGCACCTGAAGGATGGAGGGCGGCGGATTGCCGTCGAAATAGATTTCCGCATAGGCGAGATCGGACAGGATGATGATCTCGTTCTTTTTGGCGAAGGCAACGACTTCCTTGTAGAAATCGAGCGTCGCGACATAGGCCGTCGGGTTCGACGGATAGTTCAGGATCAGCGCCAGCGGCTTGGGGATGGAGTGGCGCACACCACGCTCCAGCGCGGGGATGAAGCCGTCGTCCGGCTCGACCTGCAGCGAGCGGATGACCCCGCCCGACATGATGAAGCCGAAGGCATGGATCGGATAGGTCGGATTGGGGCACAGCACCACGTCGCCGGGGGCGGTGATGGCCTGGGCCATATTGGCAAAGCCTTCCTTGGAGCCCAGCGTCGCAACAATCTGCGTATCCGGATTGAGCTTCACGCCGAAGCGGCGGGCATAGTAATTGGCCTGAGCGCGCCGCAGGCCGGGGATGCCGCGCGAGGAGGAATAGCGGTGGGTGCGCGGATCGCGCACCACTTCGCACAGCTTGTCGACGATGGCCTTTGGTGTCGGCAGGTCCGGGTTACCCATGCCAAGGTCGATGATGTCGGCGCCACGGGCTCGCGCGCTGGCCTTCAGGCGGTTGACCTGCTCGAATACATAGGGCGGAAGGCGGCGGACCTTGTGAAACTCTTCCATGTCAAACCCAGCAAATGGCGTGTGAAATCCTCACGCGCTATATACGCATTCGCAGGCCCGGTCGAGGCGTCACTGACCCTCAATTTTAGCAAGAGTTTCGGCGGCATGGGTGGCCGCGATTTTCTTCAGCCGGCTCTGATCGGCCGTGGCGCCACCACCGGGCGGAGCTGATTGCGTGGCTTTCGCCGCTTCTAGTTCGGAGAATTTCTCCGCCTTTTCCTCCGGCGTGATCTGGGCTGCAGCCGTTTGCGGCGGAATGTTCAGATTGGGAAAGGTGCCGGTATCGGTCGGCTGGCCGGACGACAATCCCGAAGGGGGTGCTGACGCGACCTCGGGCACGGTGGAACAGGCCGGAAGCTGAATGAAGGCAGCAGCCGCCAGGCCCAAACCTGCCGCCAGCCGCAAACGGGAAAAAATGCCTGCGCCAATTCGCTCTGTCATAAAATTTCCCCTGACGCGCTACTAAGCATGGCCTGACTATGTTGGACCCGTTTTGACGTCCCATGCTAGGATGTCAAGAATATGCTGCCGGGAGGACGCGCGCGAACATGTCGAAGGCACCCGATTCGGGCAAGATGGACGCGGATGCACCCTCCCCCGTCGAACAATATCTCGTAAAAGACCCTGAACGCTTCGCGCTCAACCTTGCCCGCATGATCGAGCAGGCCGGCAAGGCCGCTGCCGCCTGGGCCGAGCCACGCGAAAAGGGGGAAGTGCGCGATCACGTCGGTGAGCCGATGGCCGACATGGTCAAGACCTTCTCCAAGCTGACCGAATACTGGCTTTCCGATCCCGCGCGCGCCCTGGAAGCGCAAACGCGGCTGTTTGCAGGCTATATGAACATCTGGGCGAATGCGATCCACCGGGTCGAAAACGGCGCAGATGCTGACCGGGCCTCGCAACCGGAGCGCGGCGATAAGCGCTTCGAGGACCCCGACTGGGGCCGTAATGCCTTCTTCGACTTCCTGAAACAGACCTATCTCGTCACCTCGCGCTGGGCAGGCGAACTTGTCGAGCACGCCGAAGGGCTGGACGAGCACACGCGCCACAAGGCGGGGTTTTATGTCAAGCAGATCTCCAACGCGATCTCGCCGTCGAATTTCATCCTGACCAATCCCGAACTGTTTCGCGAGACGGTGGCCAGCAGCGGCGAAAACCTCGTGCGCGGCATGAAGATGCTGGCGGAGGACATCCAGGCCGGCAAGGGCGACCTGAAACTGCGGCAGGCCGACTATTCGCAATTCGAGGTCGGCCGCAACCTGGCAACGACCCCCGGCAAGGTCGTCGGCCGCAGCGATGTCGCCGAAATCATCCAATATGAGCCCGCAACCGACAAGGTTCTCAAGCGCCCACTGCTGATCTGCCCGCCCTGGATCAACAAATTCTACATCCTCGACCTCAATCCGAAGAAGTCCTTCATTCGCTGGGCTGTCGAGCAGGGCCACACCGTTTTCGTCATCTCCTGGATCAATCCCGACGAACGCCACGGGCTGAAGGATTGGGAAGCCTATATCCGCGAAGGGCTGCAATATGGGCTCGACACGGTGGAGGCCGCAACCGGTGAGAAGGAAGTCAACGCCATCGGCTATTGCGTCGGCGGAACGCTGCTGGCCGCTGCCCTGGCACTCCTGGCGCAGGAGGGTGACGAGCGGGTGAAATCGGTGACCTTCTTCACCACCCAGGTCGATTTTACCTATGCCGGAGATCTGAAGGTTTTCGTCGACGAAGAGCAGATCGCTGCGCTGGAGCGGTCGATGCGCGGCAAGGGCTATTTGGAAGGCACCAAGATGGCCACAGCCTTCAATATGCTGCGCTCGGGCGACCTGATCTGGCCCTATGTCGTCAACAACTACATGCGTGGCAAGGAGCCGACGCCCTTCGACCTGCTCTACTGGAATGCCGATTCGACGCGCATGGCCGCCGCCAACCATTCCTTCTACCTGCGCAACTGCTACCTGGAAAACAACCTCTCGCAAGGGCGCATGGAGCTTGCCGGACGGACCATCTCGCTTAGGGACATCACCATTCCAGTCTACAATCTAGCGGCCCGCGAAGACCATATCGCGCCGGCAAGGTCGGTGTTTCTCGGCTGCGCCTATTTCAGCGGCAAGGTCGATTACGTGATGGCCGGATCCGGCCATATCGCTGGCGTCGTCAACCCGCCTTCAGCCGGGAAGTATCAGTACTGGACCGGCGGCAAGCCCACCGGCGATTTCGACGAATGGATCGCCAAAGCCAAGGAAAACCCGGGTTCCTGGTGGCCGCACTGGCACGATTGGATTCTGGAGAAGTCGCAGACTTGGGTAGAAGCCAGAATTCCAGGCGAGCGGATGAAAACACTTGGCGAAGCACCGGGAAGCTACGTCAAGGTTCGTGTGTAACATATTGTAATGTGTGGTGAGTTGACCATGAGTGAAAACGGGGCGAAATAGTGGCCCCGTGGCTGACTCTTATCTGGATTCGATCATTCTGACGATTCGGCGGTGGCGCTCACAGGTTCTGTTTTCGCACGCGGAAGCACAATCTTTTCAGTTTGGATTTTGATTGCTGCGAACCAAATCGCGGTGACGTGAAAAAGACGTGAAGGGGGACGGTTTGATTCCAGGAGGCTCGCGCTTTGCGAAACGAGGGGGCGGCGCCATCATGGCGGCACTCGTTTCGGCGTTCCTGGCGTCCTGCTCCTCCACAACCGACCCCAATCTCGACATCGGCACGCCGGGCTTTGCGCAGGCCGGCCCCTCCATCTCGACGGACGCCGCCGCTGATATCGAGCAAATCCAGACCGCCAGCACCGGAGATTCGCAGGACGCCGACGCGCAAACGCCGGTCTCGGCCACCGAGACGGTGATGGATGAAGGTGATGCCGAGTTGCCGGCGCAGGTGGCGTCTGTCCCCTCTGCCAAGCCGGGCGCCGAAGGCGTAGCTGCAACGCAAACGGCTGCCGCTGTCCAGCCAGTTGTTGCCGAAGACGGCGCAACACAGCAACAAGCGGCAGCCACGCAGGCGCCGGTGCCGGCATCCGAACCGGAGGCGACCCAGGCGGGTGACGCAAAACCGGCCGAAGCCGCAGATACCCCTGCCGGAATGGACAATCCGGTTTACGCCACCGCGGGCGAACCGCCCAAAACCGAGACGCTGGCGCCGAAGAAAAAAGGCTTCCTTTCCGCCTTCTTCGGCTCCTCCCCTGCCCCGGCTGCGCCCTCTCCGGTGCGCGAACAGAAAGCCAAGCCGATCGTGAATCTCGCCTCGGCTACCCCTTCCGAAAAACCTGTCGTCATGGCCTCGCTCGGAGGCGAATTTGGTAGCGAAAACGCGCTGCCCGGCGTGCGCCAGAGCGCCCTTTTCGAGATAAAGCGCAAATCCGGCATCGATGACGACAGCGATGTCGACCTTCATGAAGAAGATGACGGCTCCTACGAGGTTGCCTCGGCCGCGGGCCTGGCACGGCTGGCGCCCAACGGCCTGCTGAAGCAGACCGACCGGGTTGACGTTGGGTGCCTGAAGCCGTCACTGGTGCGCGTCCTGAAAAGCGTGGAGCAGCACTACGGCCAGAAGATCGTCGTGACCTCCGGTTACCGCAATGCGTCGCGCAACCGCCGCGCGCGGGGAGCCAAGAATTCACTGCACATGTATTGTGCGGCCGCCGACGTGCAGGTTCCAGGCGTCAGCAAATGGGAACTGGCCAACTATGTCCGCTCCATGCCGGGGCGTGGTGGCGTGGGAACTTATTGCCACACCAATTCGGTCCATATCGACGTCGGCCCCGAGCGGGATTGGAACTGGCGCTGTCGCCGCCGCAAATAGTGTGAAAAAGTTTGTGCTGCAGCGCTTTGACGGGTTGCCCCCTACAAACAAGCTGCTATAAGCGCCACCACTACGCGCCCATCGTCTAGCGGTCAGGACAGCGCCCTTTCACGGCGCAGACAGGGGTTCGATTCCCCTTGGGCGTACCACTTCCGTGCAAAACTGCGAACACCGGACCCGGCAAAGCCTTTGCCAGCGACAGCTTGTTCGAGCGTGGTCTTGTCGCCGACGATCCTGATCACATCGTCATCGACTTCGATGCGGTCGATGACTGAACGCAGGTAACCCTTCCGGAACGGGACTTCGCCGGTTGCGATATTTTCCCGCATGGCGCGGCCGAACCGCTCAATGGTTTCCGGCGGTATGTCGGTCGCAGGAGCGGCATTGGCTTTGATGCGGTCCAGCGCCGCCTGCGCCCGTTCCCGATCCAGCTTCAGACTACCGATCCGCTCCTTCAGGATGTCGTCCATTTCAGCGATGCCGTCCTCTACCATCTTGTAAAGGCGCTTCAGCTTGTCCTCGGCGTCCGATACCTCGCGCTGGAGCGTGGCAATGCGCCCGTCGACTTCGGCAGCGCGACCCGCGCGACGCGCAGTCAGCGAGGCGAGCATCTCGGTCAGACGCTCAGCAGTGAAGAGCCGCTTCGACAGATGGTCGACAACCAGCGTATCGAGCTTGTCCATGGGGATCGAACGGCCCTTGCAGGCGGTCTTGCCCTTTCGGTTGCAGGTCGAGCAGCTGTAGTAGCGGTGGACGGTCCCGCTCTTGGACGTGCCGGTTCGCAGCGTCATGCCGCCATTGCAACTTGCGCAGACCGCCAGGCCGGTCAGTAGAATCGGCCCACTGACGACGCGCGGCGGCGTGACGCGCGGATTGCGCGATTTCAGCGTCGCCTGCACCGCATCAAATTCCGTACGCTCGATGATCGCCGGGACTTCGATGGCAATGTGTTCGGATACGGGCTTCTGACGGCCCGTCTTTGACTCCGCGCGGTTGAAAACCCATTCACCGACATAGACGGTGTTGGTCAGGATCTTGTGAAGCGTGCCGACGCCGAAACGAGCGTTGCGCTTCGTCCTGTAGCCCTGCTCGTTCAGCCGCTTGACGATCTCCTTCATGCCGATCGGGCCGGACTTGCCATCGCCGTGAAGATAAAGCCTGAAGATCCGCTTGATGATTTCAGCTTCGACCAAATCGATGGCTAGCCGCTTCTTGATTCTGACACCCCGCTTCTCCACCTCCTCTGCCCGGTAGCCGAGCGGCACGGGCGCGCCATTCCAGAAACCCTGACGAGCATTTTCCTTCATGGCGCGCAGCACGTGTTTTGCGATCTCTCGGCTCTGATACTCATCGAAGAGCGCGATCACCTGCCGCATCATGATCTGGGCCGGATCATCGCCCAGTTCCTGGGTGATGGAGATCAGCCGCACCCCCACCTTGGTGAGCTTGCGGATATACATTTCCAGACCGAAGGAATCACGGAAGAAGCGGCTGTAGCTGTGGACGAGGATCACGTCGAAAGGCTTGTCCCCGTCGGCCGCGCGCTCGATCATCTTCTGGAACTCCGGCCGGTTATCATCCGTCGCGGACGCGCCCGGCTCAACGAACTCGCAAACAAGAGACCACCCCCGTGCGGCGCAGAAGGCGGCAATCTGCTTCCTCTGGTCAGGGATGGACAAATCGCTTTCCGCCTGCCTTCCGGTCGAGACGCGCAGATAGGCGCAGACGCGAAGCGCGCCGGTGGCCAGAGGTTCGGTAATGCCGAAATCGATTCGAGTGGTCGCATTCATTGCCATTCATTCCTTGCTGTTCAAGGGAAACCATAGCATCGCTGGAGGGGGACCGGAGCCCGCCATCTGCAAGTGCGGGCGCCGATGTCGAGCGGATGCTCATCATGCAGCTGGTCGGAAACTCAGGAGTTCGTTCAGCAGGTCGCCGAAATATGTCTCGATCACCTCAAGCTCAGCCTGGATAACCGGCAGCGGCTCCGGCAGGTCGTCGACAACAGCCCAATGATGCTCGTTGCGACGTCGAGCGTGTTGGGCTGCCGAACGGCGGGCGCGGCCCCACAGCCGTTCTGCCCCTGCGGATGGAGCTGTGGCGTCGGTAGGGTCTGCCGAGGCGTCCCCGGCTATCCTGATTTCTGCTGCGCCGGCTACCGCGCGTGACTTCGACGTGCCGCGGCGACTATCGCCAGCGGCCGGTACTCGTTTTGACATGACGGAGGTCCGCCCGCACCAGCCGACGACCTACGACAGCGGGGTCGGTCGCCGACCGGTGCGGACATTTTCCTCACCTTCCCCGAGCGGCCCGCTCGCCCGATCGCAAGGGGCGCGATGGGAAAGCGGACATCAAAATGCTGACGCCGATTTCCACCCGGCGCAAGCGTCGATTTGCAATCAGCCGAAGCAGGGATTCCTTTTGCCTGGACGCTGCTGTGCCGTTCGCTTGTGAGGTGCTTCTCTCCGTCTTCGGTTTCGCCCCTTGGCCTCTTCGTCGGTTTTGCCTGACGCGCCGTCCCGTCAACGGGCGAGCCGTTCCCCTTGCGGTGACAGGGCGGCTTTCGCGTCCGGCCATTTTCCTGCGCGTCCCACGGGACGAACGAGAAACAGGAGAAAAGAAAATGACCATCACCAGCAATCAAAGCATGCAGCAGCCGATCGACACCGTCATCCATGGCGACTGCATCGACGTCATGAGCCGGATGGAATCCGGGTCGGTCGACATGATCCTGACCGACCCGCCCTACATCACCCACTATCGCTCGCGGGATGGCCAGACGGTGCGGAACGACGACAACGACCGCTGGCTCGCGCCGGCCTTTGCCGAGGCCCATCGCGTCCTCCAGCCGGGCGGGTTCTGCATCAGCTTCTACGGCTGGAACCAGGCCGACAAGTTCCTCGGCGCCTGGCGCGCCGCAGGGTTCCGCCCGGTCGGCCACATCATCTTCCGCAAGCGATACGCCTCAGCCGGTTGTTTCCTGCGCTATCATCACGAACAGGCCTATCTCTTGGCGAAGGGCCGCGTGGAGCTTCCGGCTATTCCGATCCCGGACGTGATCGACTGGCGCTACGAGGGAAACCGACTCCACCCGACCCAGAAGCCGGTATCGGTCCTGACGCCGCTGATCGAAGCCTTCAGCAAACCCGGCGAGATCGTCCTCGATCCATTCTGCGGGTCCGGCTCCACGCTGGTGGCTGCACAGGAGCTCGACCGCCGCTTCATCGGCATCGAACTGGACGTTGCCCATCACGCCACCGCAACCCGCCGCGTCTCGGGCGCCACGAACAGGATTCTGGCCGCGTGAGCGGCCACTTTCTCCCGAGCATCGTGCAGGGGACCGGCCGTGCCGCTTCCCTCTCAGCATCGGCTGGCGCACTACAGGCGCGTGTTCAGGTATCGGCCTGCAGCGCGTTCTCGAAGGGCTGCTTGTAGACGCGCTCAAAGACCTTCCTGCAGTCGGCATTCTCGTCGAAAACGGCATCATCGCCGACGATCCGTCCCGTAACGGCCCACCACGCCCCCGGATCGATGGCGGCGATATTGAATTCGAGCTGAGGAAACTGTCGGCCAAGCTCACGATAAACCGGCTCAGGGAAGGCGGATGCCGTGATGAACTCAAAATGCAGATATCGGGGCCGGCGAACGATAATCGCAGTGTCGAGTGCATCCCGTTTCGTTCCCCAGTGGCGCCTGTATAGCGTGTCCCGGTCGCCAGCGCCGGCCGCAGCATCGAGGACCGTGGCGTCGATCGGGATCACCGCTTCGAAGTCGAGCTCAAGCTCATCCGCGTTGTTATCCTCATCGTCGTGACATCGCTCGACGTGGAAGCATTTTGAGATGAACCGGCCGATCTCGTTCTCCGGTCCCCTCACGACTACAGTGTTGGCCACCCAGTTGGGCATGTCTTCAGTTCCTTCCCTTTCGCAGGCTGATGCGGCCTCTGCGATCGCGCGACTGGTATGACCCCGCACGATGGCCGCATATGACCGGCCTGCGCGACGCGATCACCTGAAAGCGTATCATCCCATCAGCACGGGACCTCCCGCATCAATTCGGTCCCGCATGCCGCTTTCGACAAAAAGGCAGTTCGCCATATGATCAGCCATGAATTCGGTCCCTTCCCTGAGTGCTCCATTCAGAATCTGTGCCCACGCCATGGCCGAGTGGCGACAGACGGCTTGCCTGTAGGCCGTCCATGCAACCGTCGTGAAGCGTCCGACTCCGTCAGGGGATGACAGGCACTCGTGGAGAACGACGTAGGCTATGTGGAACATCGAAGGCAGCAGCCACCATTTTGCGAGGTCGCGATCTTCGAGTTCTGCTGCGGATACGACGAACTCATTGTAGACGATGGCGGGGCCTTCCAGGCCCGTCGAAGCCCTGATCGCAATTGCCTCGTCATCATTGGCCTGGATGAAAGCCATGAATTCCCAGCCGTGCAGGAAGTAGGGTCGCGGGACGGGGTTGCTCGTCGGGCGGGCCAATATCATGTCAGCCTCCATGGCGCGGAGATGGAGGCTGCAGTGACAGTACGAAGTCGGGCGAAATGGAACGGCCAGCCGACACACGGCCACCGTGTGAGCCGGTGCCCGTGGGAAGTTGACATATTTGGCAACGCATTCATGCAAACCTCGGATTCTTGTGGATCGAAACGCTCGGGCCAGCAGGCGAGACCTGCGGCCAACAGGGCGGAAACATCTGCCATGCGGCGTCGAGGTTTCTTACGGGTCGAGCGACGCCGCCGGGAGCGTCAGCCGGCGCGCTCCAGTCCCGGCGCTTTCGCCATGCCCTCGCCATCGCCGAAGACGTGCCGCATGGCGATAGCTTCTTCGGCGCAGGACACTGAGATTGCTCCTTGAATGAGGCGGCGCGGCCTGCCGCTTGCGACGATGTCCTCCAGGATAGCCCGGCCCTTCACGAGGATCCGGTGCTCTCCGTCGCCTTCCAGGACGACTCCCAGAAAGACGTCGCAGACTTCGATGTGGCGCTTCAGCGCAGCCGTCTGTTCTTTGGCGGTCGGCAATGTCGAAATGCGTAGTGACGTGGTGGCGGCCAGCCTGATGATGTCTGAGCTTTTTGCATTCATCGGTATTTCCTCTCGATTGTGTGGACCAGGATTCCGGCATCGCAAATTCGCAGCCGGCTGCATGGCCATTGCGGCGATGTTCTCAATCCTGGCGGCGAGCAGTCACCCGCCACCAGGATCGCTGCGCGTCAGGCGTAGGTCTGCCAGATGAACTCGCCCCGTTCTTCGAAGAACGCTGTCGTATCCTTCGAGTAGTCGCCGATGGGGAGCCGGTAGATCGAGAACCGCGTCCGCTTGGGCGGGTGGAGACGGACGACGTTGTCGGGCAGGCTTTCGATCTCAGCGGCCTTGTCCCTCTCGCGGTATTCTGCGAGCCGCGCGGAAAAATAGGCCCCGGCTTCCTCGGGCGTAATATCGCCCCCGAAATGCTCCATCATGGAGACGTAGCGTCCGCCGTTTTCGTCGTCGGCCATGACGAGGCAGCCATGGTCGCAGCCATAGTCGCGCAACGCCTCCTTGTAGTCACGCCACGGATCGCTTCCATAGCGGGCGCACAGGTCGGCAAGCGTGGTCCTGACGGAAATCTCGCCTGCGACAAGATCGCGGTAGATGTCGTCAATCTTGGACAGACGGAACGCCTTCCTTCTGATGCGGTTGTTGGCGGCAGGCACTGTGGTGTCGATCATGATGAACTCCTGACTGATCGGTAGAAAACTGAAGGTGGCTGGGCAAAGGGCGGTACGGTCACGGCGGCGCCTCCTCCTCATGCGTCTCATCGAAACGGGATGTTCCGGCGCAGCCATCGTAGATATCGGCCATGCTCATACGCTCCAGGCGCACCTCGTCTCCGAGAACATGGCCCTGGATACCGATGCCCAGATCCGGATTGGCCGCTGTGATGTCGAAGCAGAGCGTCGGATAGATCAGGCCAAGCCTGCGAAACGCCGGTTCCGGAAAGCACCATGGCGTCTCGAACCCGAATTCCAGCAGCTCCGGCGTCTGCGCAACGATGAAGGTGGATGTCGGGCTCCATTTGACGCCCCAGTTCGCCAGGCGCCAGACATGGCCGTCGTGGTAGCCCGTCTGCTGAAATGCTGCGACGCGCTTCCGTGCAGCCGAAACGGCCGCCGGCGTCCGCTCATTGAGATGGGCGAGAAGCTCCTGCCGCGAACGGATGCCGGCAGCCTTCACCCAGTCGAACTCCCGCACGCGGTCAAACGTGAGCGACCAAGGATCTGCCGTCTGGTCGAGGTCGGCGCCCAGTGCGAGGAGAGCGAGGTCCGACTCGGAATCGCCCTCGATATCGCGCAGGACATCGGGCATCGGAACAATCGAACCGAGATCGAACTCGACCCTGCCGGTGCGCTTGTTGCATGCGAAGTGCGACTGACGGAAAGTCCCGAGATCCTTTTCCGGTCCGGTGACGAAGATATGGTTGTCGATGAAATCGGGCATGGCTCAGGCAGCCTCCCGTTCAGTTTCGGCGATCTGCGCAAGGCGGATCGCGATCGCCTTGCGGACGAGCGCCTGACGCCGTTTCGGGCGAGCATCCGGAGCGTTGCGCCATTTGCGGGTGCGCAGGTCGATGGTACGCGGGAGCTTGAAATAGGCGATCTGGTAATCGTGGCCGCTCTGTGAGTACTGATGCAGCGTGGTCGAGGGTGCTTCACAGTCAGTGCTGATGTCGACCATATGGCCGTCCGGCGCGCCGATCAGGAAGGCCGCACAGTGAGGTGAGTGGTTCCAAGGTCGTTTCGTCTGCCCGAAACTGGGATCGAGGAGGATGTCACCAAGCTGAACCGCAAGGTGAGCGGGCCACTTGCCCTTGATCCTGGGTGAGGCGGGGTCGCCAATGGTAAGGATGTGGGGAAAGTCGCCGGTCAGCCGCCTGACATCGAGTCCGCTCCTGACCGCCACGGCGTCGGGGCGGCCGGACCGGTGGAGGATGTCGCGCAGAGAGAAGGCGGAGAAAATGCAGCGGTAGAGCGGCCACTCGTCCTCGCTATGCAACTGTGGTTCCGCCCGAATAGCGCTCCCGAATGCCTCCATCGCGGCAAGCCCGTCATTGAGATCGACAAGCTGCCCTTGCTGACAGCTCATCGATGTTCATGAATGCAGTAGACGTGTACTTTTCCGTCGTCGGACGTTTCTCGATGGTGGGCAAGAGTGCGGGGAGAACAGGCAAAGAAGCGTGGAACTGCCGTTCCAGCGCTTTCGTCATAGCCAGATTGTTGTTCGCCCAAATTCTCATTGCGCCCTTCCTTTCGATTGTCTAAATATAGCTTTAGATAATCTGAATAGCAGAGTCAATGTGTTTTTTCAATTATCTGAATGTATTGTTCGATAATCGAAATTACAACGCAGCCAAAGGAGACGCGCGTGGAAGAGGACGTAGGACATTTCATCAAGGAATGGCGGATGGAGGCTGAGCTGTCGCAGGGCGAGTTGGCCAAGCTGGCCGGCATGTCGCCCGCTGCCTTGAGCATGCTTGAAGCTGGCAAGGCCAGCTACTCGAAGCGGACGCTGGTGCCTATTGCGAAGGCGCTAGAGGTAACGCCAGGAATGTTGCTCGACAAGCATCCGCGACAAGTCGAATCCGAACGGGGATCAGAATTCGCCGAGAGCATCCTGATGCTGCTCGAAAAGATCGAACCCGAGGATCGGGAACTGGCCTATGAGCTGCTCAAGTCAGTCGCCAGGCACAAGCCGAAAATCAAAAAGCCTGGTTTGGCAGGCTTGAACGAGCATCCGGTCTATGGGCTGAAGCGCAACGACTGATGACGGGCGAACGTGCGAATGTTCAGCTACCGTGCTCCAGCACGACGCCCGATCGTACGAATGCAGTGTCAAGGTGCGGCCGTCTTTCAACGGCCGAATGCGCACGGTTTGGCAGAAACGTGTCGAAGGTGGAGGCCTTGGCCTGGGCTCTCGAAAGCCTCTCCGCCAGCCACTTCCGTCGCTCTTCTTCCGAAGAGTCGAGCGGATCGTCCTGTCGGTCGAGGGGGCGGTCGGCGGCGAGCCGCATATCGATGGCCGATCGGTCCATGATCAGCGTTGTGGCGTCCCGCGCTCTGCTGGACGCCACGTGGATGGCATGGCGGTCGAATGCCGGATCGAGAAGGACGACGGCGCGATCGACGGTCATCCCCTGAGAGCCGTAGACCGTCGTGGCGTAGGCCCAGCCCAGACGCGCCCGTCCCTTCTCGTCGGCCAGATCGTCGGGGGTGAAGCAGATGCGCCGGCCTTCGACGGTCGCCTCGATAGTCAAGGCTGTTCGCCCACCAGCTTCATGTTCGGCGTCGGTGATTTTCGTGACGGTGCCGGTCGTGCCGTTCACGACGCCGAGTCTGTCACTGCGCGCGAGGAACCGGATGCGGTCGCCGGCCGCCAGATCGATCTGCGTTTCGTGACCTGACGGCGTTGCCGTACGAATGGCTGCATCCGGGCCCGAGATCTGGCCGGCCTCTCTCAGATCGTTGCGTATGGCGCGCGAGATGATGGCGACCTGGGCGTTGGTTCGGGCAATGATCAGGAACTGGTCCTGCGCTGCCGCTGCCATATGTTCCCGCCGCAGGGCCACGATGCGATCGAGGGCTGCCGCGTTCGTCTCCGTCTGAATCAGCTGCCCGCGATCGGCAAAGGCTGCCAGCGCGCTTTCGGCGTCGCCGCGGCCGAACGCCATGACGGCCTCCCGCGCCCATTCCTCGCGCTGACGGACAATGGTGTCGATGCGGTTCGCATTGATGGCGCGCGTAACCAGATCGAGACCCGGACCGGCGCCGATCGCCTGAAGCTGCCGCCGATCGCCGACAAGGATCAGCTTGGCATCCGTGCGATGGACCTCTGTCAGAAGAGCATGCATTTCGCGGGAGGACAGAAGTCCCGCTTCGTCGACGACGAGAACGCTGCTGCGATCGAGGAACGGCCTGCCCTGCTTGAGGCGTTCCATCCAGGAGGCCGTTGCGCGCGACTCTATGCCGAGTTCGTCGCGCAGCGCATTTGCGACCCGCCAGGCAGTCGCTGCGCCGACCACTCGCAGACCGGTAGCGGAATGGGCGGCGACAATGGGAGCGAGCATCGTGGTCTTGCCGGAGCCCGGCGCGCCCTCCACGATGACAATCGCCGAAGACCCGGTCGCGGCCAGGGCAGCCTCCTTCTGTTCTGCATTGAGCGTCAGACGATTGCTTTCGTCGAACAACGCTGACTGATCTGCAGGATGCCATGCCCGCGTTGCAAGATCGGCAGCAAGGCGGACGATCTCTCGCTCGATCGCGATCATTTCTGGCGTGGAATAGCGCGGCAGGCCGAGCGCATCCTTGCCGAGCTCCACGACAGCGCCATCGGCAAGCAATCGCTCCACTTCGGCATCGGCACGTTCGGCGGCAAGCCCGGTGCCGACAAGTGAGGCAGCGACTGACCCCAACAGCTCACGCCGGTCGATGACGCTCTCATGCTCGGTCAGATCTCGCGGCAGTGCAGCCATCTTCTCCTGAAGCAGGAGTTCGGCCTGCTCCGACGTAAGCGTGTTTCCATGGACGAACAGGCCTTGCGTAAACTGCTGCCCATCGAGGCCGATACCGACGGCAACCTCCCGCCAGGTCTCTTCCCGGGCCGAAGCTGAGCCTCCATTCTTGGCGTTGCGGGTTGCTCTGGTCACTGCGGCGGCGAGCGCTGCAGCCTCTGCGCTCGTCGTGCCGGCCAATCCCAGTTCCGCCTCGATCTCGTTGCGCCGGGCAGAGAAGTAGCGGATTGCGTCATCACCGACGCCGCGGAGCTCGAAGATACCGTTGCGGCCGATCCGATCGATGCCAAAACCGATCGCCTGGAGTTCTGCGGCAAGCGCTGCGTGGTAGGTTGCGCCGGCCGCCATTTTCCAGTCACGCAGGATCTTGGAATGGAGCGCCCCGACACTGCCATCGGTGCGTGTCGCCATGTTGAGGACGACGCAATGGGTATGCAGATTGGGATCGGCAAAGATTCGCTCGTCGGCATGGGCCGCCGGCCTGCTTTCGCCGTGCTGGAAGCATGCGGCAGACAGCGCAACATGTTCGATAATGGCGCCGTTCCTGCCACGGCGGGCGAACGCCGCCTCACGCTCCAGCAGGCCGAGCGTGACGCGAGCGGCCTTTGCCTGCGCGTCCTCGATCAGCGCCCGTGTTGCGGGATCGGCAAAAGCCCAGGCGAGCGAGACCGAGCGTGGCGCCGACAGCGTAACATCGAAAGCAGGCGTTCTGTCGAGGCGCCTGCCGGCCTTTGAGAGCAGGGAACTGCCATTCTCGTCATGCCCGAGGAACAGCCGTTCGAACTCATCGCGGTCGACCGACGCGCCATCCGCAAGGCCGAAGTCCTCTGCCGGCGCATACCAGATGCCGGCTGGTTCCTGTCCGCCGAGATAGTAATCCGACTGCCGCAGATAATAGCCCGATGCCGCCGCCGGGTTCCAGGTCGCCACCATCGCCGCCTCCACCATTGCTCCGGAGCCAGTGTGGCGGCCGATGGCGTGGCCGCTGCCGTAACGACCTTGCAGATCAGCGGCGCGAACGGTCACCGTGGCAGCGGATTGGCCTCAGCCGCGCGCTGATGTTGACGCAGGCTGACGGGACCTGGCGATCGTCGAGGGCCGCCGGTCGCGCCACAACCCGACCGGCCATTCCAGAAGGCACACATCACCATGCCCAAGAACGAGCGCGCGCACGATCGGCCTCCCGTCGCTGGCGCTGCCAAGCCCGAGCCCATCGGACAGGAACGCCGGCTCTACGACCGCAACCTCGTCCGTCTGGCGTTCGCTCCGGATTGCGCCACTGCCGTCACGCGCGCCCCGCTCCCAATATTCGACCGTTCGCTTGCCGGTCCAGTGCTCGGAGATCTCCGACGCCGTCTTGCCCGAAGAGGTTCTGCCGACGATCTTCGTGATCAGGTTGTCCAGGAGATGCTGGCAGCCCTCGGCTCCATAAATCTCCCGCAGTTGGGCGGGGCTCTGGACCGTAACGACGAGACGGATGCCGGCGGAACGGCCGATCGCCGCCAGTCGCGGAACCGCCGGCGTCTTGCCGATCTGCGGCAGTTCATCGAGCATCAGCCAGACCGGCGCCGGAGCGGCTTGCGCCGTGCGATCTGCCGCTGCGTCCGCCACGAATTTGAGACCAAGTCTGGCAATGGTCGCAGAAAGTTCGGGATAACGCTGCGACTGGCGCAGGATGAGGACCTGCGGCGCGTTTCCGGCCGAGACCCATTGCCGGAACGATATCCCCGGCCCCCTCGATGAACCCATTCTCGCACAGGCTGAAACCACTGGCAGCGCGTTGGCGATCAGGACGAGATAGAACGACATCGCCTGCTTGCGGGTCTCGTCCTGGCTGGTGTCGAGGAAGATGGCGGTCGCCGGATCGCGCTCCAGAACCGCGCCATAGAGCACCTCGATCGGGCTCATGAGCAGCCGCTCCAGTTCAGCCCAGGACCAGTTCCGGGCCGAGGGGCCATATTCGTCCTGCAGATAGCCGACCAGGCAGGCAAGCACCCGCCGCGCGCCCGCGCTCCATGACGGGTCGCTGGTTTCCGGGATGAGTTCGATCGCCAGTTCCTCGGCATCTTCCCGGCTCACGACGTCGAGCCCCAGATCCCAGCGCCGGCTGCGCGCATCGTCCAGCGACAGCAGTGCCGCATTGCGGGTCGGCAGCCGGGCAGTGACATCGCCTTTCACGTCGAGCGCGAGCATGCGGTCGCCGCGCCCGATCACGCCGTGCATCATCGACTGCAGGATGGTCGTCTTGCCGGCGCCGGTGCCGCCGGCAATCAGAAAATGTTCCGTTTCCAGCTGGCGCGGCATCGGGATTCCCTTCGCTAACTCGATGCCCTGTTCGGCCACGCCATAGCGGCGATGCCAGGCTGCCAGAAGCGCCGATCTTGCCGCCCGCCCGTCGAGCAGGCGCGGTCCCTTGATATGCCGCACCGATGGTTGCGCCAGCGTCCGGTGAAGGACCAGCCTGTGCGCGGTCATTCCGGCCACCATCGCCGCAAGGATGATTGCCGCCGTCCGGATGGCAAGTGAGACATGCAGATCAAGGAACCGCAGCGTGTCCAATACCGTCCAGGGCAGCGTCAGAACGCCGTCGATCCGCGAGTACAGGTCCGACCGGAAGACGGCTTCATCAAAGAGCGTTCTGAGCATCAGGAACAGGAAAGCAGGATCGGCAGTGCGAGCCTCATCGGCAGCCGGCAGCCATGCCACAGGCGGTATCACGACGAAGTGAATCGCGATGCCAAGCAGGAAGATGACGGCAAACGTGACAATGGACGCGAGCGCCGCAGGCAGCTGCGGTTTGCGCGGTGTGAGAGGATGGAGATTCATTGCGGGGCTCCCGACAGATTGAGCCGGCCGCGCCAGATGACGATCCGGCTGCTTCGCGGCAACGCGGTCTCCAGCGAGACAGAAAGATGACGATTGGCGCCGATCACCTGATCGACCGGAATCCCGGTGAGCGATGCGACCCGATGGAGCGACAGGGTTGCGCCGCCGCTGATGTAGACGCAGCCGTCGACATGGACGTCGAGACGCGGGCATTCCGGCCAGCGCGAGGTTTCGCGCGGGCGGATGCCGGGATCGAGGAAGGCGGAAACCAAAACCGGCCGCGCGAGGTCCGTCACCAGGCCGATGGCAATGATCGAAAGCACCATCACCAGCGCCGAGTGGATCGGGCGCACCTTCGCGGCGGATCCAGCTTTGCCGCTGACCTGCGCTTGCGACCTTGAGCTCGCAGCAACAGGCCGGCGCGCAACTCCGGCGAGGCCTTCGCGCATCGCTGCCAGTCGCGCCAGCCCATGTGGTCCGAGGATGGCGAGCGAGCTGGCCGGCAGCGCAATCACCTTGTCCATCGGCATGCGGGCCAGCCGGTGAAGAAGTTCTTCCCGACCTGCCTCACCTTCCCTCCTGGCGGTCTCCAGCCTCCTCTCGAACTCTGTGGCAACCGTGTTATTCTGCATCGGAGCCATCACGATCGAGACCGATCAGATCACCGAGCGCCTCCTGCGCCGCCGAGAGAAAGAAGGCGACATCGCCGCGCAGCACCTTGGCCGCAGGGCGGCTGCGCCCGGTCCAGCGCTGGATTTCGGGAATCTCGGCGGCTACCACGTCGACAAAGCGCTTTCCCGCCGCCTCGAACGGAGCCCATGAACCGGGCGCGATGGCCGGAAGCCTGGCGCTGGCGAGCGTCCCCGCCAGTGGCTGCAGCTCGGCGCTCCAGATGCGATCAGCCGGCGAGCCGGGATAAAACCGGAAACTCCCGTCGCGCTCGTTGAGAACCAGCGTACGGCGCACGGACGGCAGCACGCGTGCTATCGCAGTACTCGTGCGAACCGCGCCCCGCATCGCTTCGGGCTCGGCGGTCGCCGGCACCAGCCAGACGGCGCTCAACCCCGCTTCTGCAAGATCGGCATCGAGATCGACCAGACCACAATATTCCTCCACCGCCGTCTGCTGCGGCCCGCCGATATCGACGATGGTCGGAACGCGATCGCCGATCGTCCGCTCGATCGCGGCATAGAGCGGATCGAAGGCGGCGACGATCGCGCCCGGATCGCGGCGCACGTCGTCCATGCTGGCGAGCGACAGCGTCGTCACGCGGTCGGGATAAAGCGCTGGCAGCCGCTCCTGCTCGTCAATCTGGACGATACGCGGGGCAGTGCCGGCGACATCCAGCAGATCGGCGGCAAGCGCGGTGACAAAACTCTTGCCGATGCCGCCCTTGTCGGAGCCGACGAAGATCAGGGATGGTGGACTTGCCGGAATGGCTGCCGTTTCCGCCAAACGGCTGGTTCTGGTTCTGGACATGGAAAAAACTCCTCGTGTTGATTGCATGCCCATTGAGCCGCAGCATTCGCCGCCGACTGCCGTAACGACATCGAGTTCTGGTAGATGCCGGCGCGCCTGCCGCCGGATCGGGCCGGGGAAACTCCCGCGCCCCGAACGCAGAAGGCCGGCGCTGCTCGCGCCGGCCTTGTGATTGCGGACAGGACGGTTTGCCGTCAGGCGGCTGCCGCCACCTCTCCGGTCCTCGCCTTCTGGATTGCCGTCAGGATTGCGGCTGCAACCGGAACCGGCCAGGCGTTGCCGACGAGCTGGCAGATGCGCGGATAGCTCAGCGCCTTGCCCTTGAACGTGATCCCGTCGAGCCAGTCGTCCGGAAACCCCTGCGCCCTCAGCGCCTCCAGCGGCGTCGGGCGGCGTACGATGAGGCCGGATTCAGGATCGACCTGCACCACGAGGAAGTGAAGATCGGCGCCCGTCATGCCCGGTTTGCAAAGCCCGGAGCCGCTCGCAACCAGCGTGCCTAGCCGCGGCGGATAGAGGACAGAAGACCTTCCAGCAGGATCGGCGACAGCTTCTTGCCGTTCCGGCTCGCCGACTCCAGAACCCGCAGCGCCTGCTGCGGCTTGAGCCAGTACCGCTTCAGGTGAGATGCCGGCGCTTCCGCGATGCGCGAGAATCCACAACCGCTTTCGCCGCTGCGGGACGAAGTCGGCGGCGTCGATAACCCGGTCTGCAACGACATAGCCTCCGGCCCGCAGACGGCGATGGAGAGTACGCCAGGCCTTGCCGTCTTCCGAACTTCTGTAGCCTTCGACGTTCTCGACGAGGACCCATTCCGGATGGACTTGCTCGACGATGTCGCAGAACGGGCGCGTGAGGTCCCGGACGTCGTCCGTCCCCTTGCGCTTGCCGGCGATGGAGTGAGGCTGGCACGGAAGGCCTGCGGTGAGGATGTCGATCTTGCCATGGAAGGCGCTCCAGTTGATGTCGGGGTTGGTGATGTCGCCGAGATTCGGCACCATCGGAAACTTCTGTGCGAGAAGCGCCGAGGCGAGCGGATTGATCTCGGCCACCGCGACCATCTCGCAAGGGATGCCGGCTAGCTGAAACGCCGCCTTGTCGCCCGCCATTCCCGTGCAGAAACTCAATCCCCGAAGCGGCGGCGGACCGCCGGCCATCGCTGCCGGTGTTGTGTTGCCTGTAAACGTCACTGCCGAACTCCTGTGGTTGAACACAGGATCAGCGTGACCGGAGCCGCAGCCGAAACCGCCGTAACGACATCAGAATGTAAGAATGGGGGATCGACGAGGTCGTCGTTCCGCTCAGGAATTCTAGGGAATCAGCACCTGGGCTGCGGCCACGATCTTCCGGATCGCCGGCTCGTTGTCGGCAAGCCCTTCGGCCTTCACCTGCGGCATGCGCGGCAAGGCGATCCGGGCACCGGTCGCACGCGACTCCGATAGAGCGTCTCTTTCATACTCACCCCGCTGCCGCTTGTGTGTGAGCTCGCGCCGCCAGAGCTGGACAGCGCCGATCGTGCGCCGCAGCTCGTCCAGTTCCTGTCGGGCTTCGGGGTCGGTACGAGAATTCGGCTCGAGTTCGAACAGTGCCCTGCGGTCAAGAATACCGAGCACGATGTCGAGCTTGTGGATTGCCGAACGCAGCGAGGCCAGCACTGCGACGTGCTCACCGTTGACAGAGATGTTCGCAACGTTTGCGACGTCGACGCTTTCCAGGCCTTCGTCGGTCACTTGACTGCGCGTCCGGGAACCGCGCTTCGCTGCATTCTTTCCGGCCGGCCCCGATTGATCACCACCATTGAAGAACGCGATGATCGCCCGGCCGATTTCAACGACGGCATCACGCTGCCGGGGACCCATCTCCTTGCCTGCATCTGGCCAGACGACCTCAAGAACGCCGTCGATCAGTTTCCATCCGGCATGCGCCTCGTGCCAGCGTCTGGCATCGCGCCGAGCCGAACGCGCATCGTTCTTCAGCCGATATTGGCAGTCGATCTGCTCCGCCAGAACCCTCGCAAACCCTGCAAACGCGTCCGGAAAGCAGCGGGCGAACAGCCTCAGAACCGGACGTCGTTCGCTCGGAGGGAGGGAACCCAGGAACTCCACGAAGATAAGACGCACAAGGGCGTGTGACAGGCCTCCGGCTACACCTGCGTCCTCGAAGCATGGACGAGCGATCTCCTCGATGAAACTGGCCTGCCCATGGAGATCAAGCCCGGCAAAGTGCGTGTCGAGCGCCGAGGACACGGATGTATCCCCGAGGCTGCCCACTGCTACGAGGCGGCCGGCGATCAATCCGATCCGCCGTCTTTTGCGCGCCTGCGTGCCGAAGCCTTCCAGAACGATGGTCGCAAGACCTGTAACGAAACCGGCCAGTTCCCCGATCGACGCATCAGGCGGAATCTGGTCGGCGATCGTTTCGGCACGACGCCGGTAAACCAGGCCGGTCGACGCCACCTCATCGTCGCCCAGCCGGGAAAGAGTCTTGAACGCGGCCCCAAGGAGAGCGTCGTCATCCGGCAGAACGCGCCGATGTTGCTCGCCACCGCCAATCGACAGTTCCACGCCCGCGCCGGGCATCTTGCCGAAGAATACACCGAGCACGAACTCGTCCATAATCGTCAACTTGCCGTCGATTCTGGAGCCGGACGCCAACTCCAGCAGTTCTCGCTTGAGAGAGCCGGCCGTGCGGGACTGTTCGTCGAGCTTCCGGTCGTGCAGGAAGTCAACCATGGCCACAGCCAGTTCATCGACGACGTCTCCGGGGAACAACTCGAGAATGTTGAGCCACGGCGCGATCTGGTCACGAAGCTCTGGCAGATAGTCCACCCGAAGCGGCTCAGATCCAGCCGCCTTCATGCCGCGACCTGACATCAGGATTGACTACGCAGCGCAGATGCCCGCCGAATCCGCTCGGCGACATCCGTCAAAGCAGCATGATCGGCGCTGCTTGACTGCCGTGCTGCGGGGCGCGGCGAAGGGGTTTCCGGTGCCCCTGCATGACGTACCGGACGATGTCCTTCCATCGCAGGCATCTTCCCTTCGCCGGCAGATGCTGGTGACGATGCGCGTTCCGCGCGCGACACCATGGCGCGCAGGACACCGTCGGTGAGAGGCTGCCCCGAGCCGGAGCGTACGCCGGCGGCCGCGAACAAGGCAGCGATCTGGCTCCAGTTCGCGCCCGAGGAGCGCAAATCCCGGAACAACGGAAGGAACTCGCGGATGACAGGCTGCAACGGACGCCGCCCGAGCGGCCCTTCCAGTGCAACCGCGAACTTGCCAGCTTCCTTCAGCGCTGTCTTTTTCGTGATCATGCAATGAGGCTGTCACGTCGGCCAGACGACCGCAACAGCCCGAAACACTCCGCAACGAATCCTAGCTTACCGAAGCGTTACGCTTCGTCGCAATCCGTCGCTTTTTGTTTCATTCACACCTGTGCATCTCACTGATGCCTACCAGACAGAGTTTTTTTCTTCGTTTGACTGGACGGTCGGTTGCGGTCATCCCTCCGACCTCTTCACGTGGCTCGATACCAGCCGGGCTTAGTGGCAAGTCCGCTGGCCCGGCTCCAATAACAGCGTCACACGAAAGGTGCCCGCACAGGTTTGGGTTCTCCGCATCGTTGGACAAAAGCGCTTGACTTGAACACGCCGAATAGAAGTTGTGTTCTACACGAAATGCCGGGTCCCGATTCCCCTGTCATTGTCACCCCGATCGCTATCGTGCCGATACACTTCAGCAACGTTCCAGACAAATCGCGACGCCCTGACCGCCACCGATGCATAAGGTCGCCAGTCCGCGCTTAGCTGTTCGGCGCATCATTTCATGGATCAACGTCACGACGATACGGCAACCCGATCCGGCCAACGGATGTCCGAGCGCAATTGCACCGCCGCTGGGGTTGACTTTGTGCGGATCGACACCGAGGGCTCTAATGACCGCAATGGATTGCGCGGCGAACGCTTCATTGATCTCGAACAGATCGACGTCGCCAACGCTCCAGCCTGCGTTTTTCAGAGCCAACTCCGAGGCGTGAATCGGTCCAAGTCCCATATCTATCGGGTCGAGCGCAACGGAAGCGTAGGAGGCAACCCGTGCAGCAGGCTCAAGCTTGAGTTCTTTAAGTTTCGCCTCGTTCGCGACCAAAACAGCGGCTGCGCCGTCGTTCAGCCCGGATGAGTTTCCGGCGGTGATCGTGCCGGTTTTCGAAAAAACGGGCTTCATCCCGGCGAGCTTCTCAACCGTCACGCCGGGGCGAGGATGCTCATCCTCAGAGACAATTCTTTCGCCCTTGCGGTCGCTGATGATAATCGGGACGATCTCGTCCTTGAAGCGACCGGCCGCCAGGGCCTTGGCGGTCTTGGCCTGTGACTGTGCGGCGAACTCGTCCTGTTCTTGACGGGTGATCTGGAACCGTTGGGCGATTTGCTCGACAGTTTCCCCCATATGGATATCGTTGAAAACGTCCCACAGGCCGTCAACGATCATCGTGTCCGCCATGCGGGGCGCATCAGTTTGGCCATTGCGGGTGTTGTAGATGACTTGTGGCGCTTCAGTCATGGAATCCTGCCCGCCAGCAACGATCAGACCGGCATCCCCGCATTTGATGGCCTGCGCCGCAAGGTGGATCGATCGCTGCCCCGCCCCGCAGACTTGGTTGAGCGTGATGGCGGGAATTGTCGTCGGCAACCCCGCATAGATTGCGGACTGACGCGCCGGATTTTGCCCAGCCCCTCCCGTCAGAACCTGTCCCATCATCACGTCATCAATGGAGCCGGGATCAATGTTGAGTTCCCTGACAATCGCTTCGATGACGGCTGCGCCTAGACGGGTCGCGGACACACCGGTTAGAGCGCCGCTCAGTTTCCCGATGGGCGTGCGTTTCGCGGCGGCAATGAAGACTTCAGTCATGACCTGATCATACCCTTCTGCATTCCTACAGATAGCCAGCGGTGGATTTTATTTCGAGGTAGTCGTGTAGCCCCCATTCGCCATGTTCACGCCCGTTGCCCGATTGCTTGTAGCCGCCGAAGGGTGCCTCGGCCTGCCAGTCGGCCCCATTTATCCAGATGGATCCCACCCGAAGACGGCGGGCAATCTTGCGCGCGCGCTCCAGGTCGGGACACTGAACGTAACCGGAGAGGCCGTAGACCGTGTCATTGGCAATCCGGATCGCGTCGTCCTCATCTTCATACCCGATCAGGGCGATGACGGGCCCAAAGATTTCCTCACGAGCGATCACCATGTCATTCGTGACATCGGCAAAGACCGTTGGCTGAACGTAGTAACCCACGTCGAGGCCGGCGGGCCGGCCGACACCCCCCGTCACCAACGTCGCCCCCTCATCAATGCCCGCCTGAATCAGCTTGTTGATGCGATCGAATTGCAACTTATTCACGACCGGGCCAAGCGCCACATTCGTCAGCGGATCGCCCACCGAATGGGCTTCAGCGGCCTCCCTCGCCCATCTCTTGGCGTCTTCCATGGCGGCGGCGGGGATTAACAACCGCGCGGGTGCTCGACATGCTTGGCCACAGTTCACGAAGCAGGCATCCACCCCATCGCGCACCGCTTTCTCGATATCGGCATCATGGGTAACGATATTGGCGGACTTGCCGCCCAGTTCCTGCGCAACCCGCTTTACAGTGTCAGCCGCGGCCTTGGCCACCGCCACACCCGCCCGGGTCGAACCCGTTACCGAAACCATGGCGACATCCGGATGACGCGACAGAGCCTCACCGACCACCTCGCCAGCTCCCGTAATGTGATTGTAGACACCCGGCGGAAAGCCTGCCTCATGAACCAATTCCGCGAAACGGATTGAAGATAAGGGAGAATATTCTGATGGCTTTGCCACCATGGTGCAGCCTGCCGCGAGCGCAGGGGCGACCTTTACGACCAACTGGTTCATAGGCCAGTTCCACGGCGTGATCAGTGCGCATACGCCGATCGGCTCTTTCGAAATCATCGTTGTGCCGCGCAGTTCTTCGAACGTCTCGTTTTTCAGAGCGGCGATGGCATTTTCCAGATGCGCCACACCGACCCAAGCCTGGGCCGCCTTGGAGAAGGCGAGGGTCGTGCCCATTTCACGGGTCATCAACTCGGCGATTTCGTCATAGTTTTCATTATAAAGGGCCAACAATCGCTCAAGCAGCACCAGCCGCTCTTGCTTGCTGGTCATTGACCAGTCATCGAAGGCGGCGGCGGCCGCTGCGACCGCTGCGTTCACATCGTCGATATTAGCCATGGGAATGGTCGCGGTGTGGGTCTCATCCGCTGGGTTGATCAGCTCGAACGTCTCAGTCGATCGGGGCGCGATCCATCCACCATCGATATAGAATCTTCCGACATTTTTCATTTTAGTATCTCCTGAAACGGTTAGCGCCTGCCGTTGGCGATTTTGATGGCGTCGGGATGTCTGCGCAGGGCAAGCATCGACCAGATACCCAATGCGGGGCCGATGGCGAGTACCGAAAAGGCCCACTGCCAACCGCCGATAAACTCGACGATCTGCGGGATCAGCCAGACCGCGACGATAGTGATGGCAAAGCCGATGCCCATCTGAAACGCGAGGTTTGCACCGATCAGCGTCGGATCCGATATTTCGGTGACGGCAGCGGAAAACTGGGCGCTGTCGGCGATGGTGGAGAAACCCCAGATCAACGCCACGACCACAAACAGTGTGACGGGACCGCTATAGAGAAATCCGATCAGTACGGCGCACCCGCCGGATACCGCCATTGCCAGAGCCGACGTGAGGCATCGCCCCACTCGGTCCGCCATCCAGCCACCAGATATGCATCCTAATGCCCCCGAGGCGATGGCTACGAAGGTCAGGAGCGATGCATTTCCTACACCCAGTCCTGCAGTTTGCGCGGCGCTGATATAGGCAAGAAGCCACCCCCACAGCGCGTAAAGCTCCCACATATGCCCGAAGTAGCCGAAGTTGGCGAGCATGACTGCACGGTTTCGCACTATCCGCTTCAGGTGCCCAAGTTCGAACTTGGCGGACTTGAATTGATTCGGCCCGTCCTTGAGGGCCATAAAAATAGCGGCCGCAACCAGACAGATCAGTGACGTCGCACCAATAACAAAACGCCAGTCGAACCCGACCCCGATCGCTCGGACCAGATGGGGAAAGGCCGATCCCATCGTCAATGCGCCGACGACCACTCCCATCGCCAAGCCGCGCCCTGTAACGAACCAGGTGCCGATATATTTCATCGCGGTGGGATAGACCAACGCCAATGACGCGCCGGTCGCAAATCTAGCGAAAGCCACACCCGTTGGACCAATGTCGAAAAGGATTATTCCGTTGGCCAACCCGGCACAAAGCGTACCGATGACCAGAAGCCGCTTCATCGGCCAGACGTCCATAAGCGCGAAGAAGCTGGCAATAAGCGCACCGACAACGAATCCGCCCTGGACCGCATTTGTCAGCCACGACATTTGAGCCAGGCTCAATGACAGGGCACGACTGATTTCCGGTGCGACAGCGGTGACAGAGAACCATGTGGACAAGGTCAGCACGACCGCCAGACTCGTCATCGCCAAAGCCTGCCACCGTCGCATGGCTCGCATCTCATAGTCCTTCCAACGGCATCGTGTAGGTTGTGGCGGTGCCTTCGACGCAAATGTCGCCCACACTGTCACGTACCGAGACATTGAGCTGGCAGATGGGTTTGTCGTCGCGCACGGAGATTACTTCGACCCTGCCGGTAATTTTTTCACCGATGCCGACTGCCTTCTTGAATACAAGGTTTGTTCCCAGAAAGACGGTTCCAGGGCCGGGCAAGTCTTCGGCCACACAGGCATTGAGGATGCCAGTGGTGACCCCGCCCTGAACAATCAGTTTGCCGAACGGCGTCTTTCTGGCCAATTCCTCATCATAATGCACGGGGTTGCGGTCACCGGTCATTTCAGTGAACGCATGGATGTCTTCCATTTTGGTGACCCGGCTACGCTCAGACGACTGATGCAAGGCTGGCTTCCCGTTTGTAACGTTGGTCCAGCCGTTCTTTTTGTCGGTTTCGGACATATTCAGCGACCTCTTGTGGGTTAGATTTTGTGAAAAAAGGGCAAGATGCGGGACCCTGTCGGGACAGACTTGAAGACAAGCTGATCGCCCACGCGGATCGAGCGTCGTTCGTCAACAATGTGGCTCAACATCGTAGGGCCTTCGCTGAGCTGGACCAGTCCGACATAGTAAGGCACCGCAGGCAGCCAACCGGGATGACCTGGTTTCCATATCTGTGAAAAGGAAGTGAGAGTGCCCTTGCCGCTGGCGTCGCGCCATTCCAGCGCGTCCGCCCAGCAATGAGGACAGAGGGGGCGTGGGTAGAAGACCCCCCTGTTGCACGATGTGCAATGTTGGATCGTCAACCGGCCGCGGGCCGCAGCTTCCCAGAATGGACGAGAGAGGTCTGTGATCGTCGGACCGGGAACGTCGAGTGTGCGGTAATCAATCATAGATCTGCCCCCAGGACGAGCACCACGGCCTCGGACATCGTCGCGCCGTTGCCGGTCACCAGCGCGCTTCGGCAGTTTTTGATCTGACGGTTGGGCGCGGTGCCCCGGATTTGGCGCACCGCCTCGACCACGTGAGTCATTCCTCCCGCAAGATCCGGCTGACCGAAGCCTAACTGACCGCCATGCGTGTTGATGGGCTGGCGCGCCTCGCACGACATGCCCCCATTGTCCTTCAGCCATTCCGCAAACTTGCCTGGCGCGCAAAGCCCGGCATCCTCGATGGTCGCGGCAACCATGATCGTGTAGCAGTCATACAAGGATAGAAAGTCGATATCCTGTATGCGCATTCCGGCTTGCGCAAGAGCTCGGCTGATGGACGGCTTGAGCGGACCTGACGTCAGGCTTGGGGCCTGACTGACTGCCCGGTGAGTGATTTTCTCACCGGCGCCGTTCAGAAACACCGGTGGGTGGCGCAACCTGGCTGCTTTCTCAGCAGTGGTCACGATCACCGCATCGGCGCCGGCTACCGGCATCACGATCTCGAAAAGGTGCAACGGAGATGCAACCAGCGGCGAGGCCAAGACCTCTTCGACCGAAGCCGGTTTGCCGTGAAAGATCGCCTTATCGTTGTTCTGCGCATTGGACCGCGATCCGGCGGCGATCGCCGCATAGTCCTCGGCACGGCAACCATAAGCGGCCATGTGCGCCTGCATCAGCAAGGCATAGGACGTATTTGCCCCCGACGCGCCGAATGGCGTGTCGAATTCGCGGGCCGGATTGCGATTGGGTGACCGCGGTGGCGGCATGTTGCGGTGATTTCCGATCACGCAAAGAACCGTTTCGCACTGCCCCGCGGCAATAGCGGCGGCCGCGCGCCAGATCATTCCCGGGCCAGAGGCACCACCCAGATCGACCATGTTCGACATGCTCGGCTGCATGCCGAAATACTCGGCAACCGTTGCAGGCACATGCTGGGGCGTTTCACCAACCTGCGGCCCCACCAGCAACCCGTCAATTTCCTGAGGCGCCACCCCGGCATCGGCAATAGCCTCTGCCGACACCCGCATCAGCAGTTCCATTGTCGTTACGCCGTGAGTGTTTCTCTCCGGCTTCAATTCACCGATGCCGGCCAGAGCGGCCCGCGGGCTCATATGTCTCATAGAGCCGCCTCTCGGGTCAGGGCTCTGTATTCCTCCAGGCATTGTGGGTTGGCGAGCGACCCGACGTTCTTGACCGGTAGCCCAGCCGCGGTTGTGCGGGCAGCGCTCTCAACACGTTTGCCGTTGATCGTATAGGGTACGTCCTGAACCAGATGGATACGCGCCGGGACGTGGCGGGGGGATGCTTGAGTGCGGATATCCATCCGCAATGCGTTCAAGATGTCCTTCGAAATTACCGTCCCTTCGGCTGGCTTCAGGCACAAGACCACCTCTTCGTCGCCCTCATGAATAGCTCCGAAGACGACAAAGTCTTCAAACTGGCTGTACTTCTCGCAAACCGCATAGATTTCCGAAGTGCCAATCCGCACGCCGCCGGGTTTGAGGGTATTGTCCGAACGGCCATGGACATAACCACTGCCCGTACAGGTAAGCTCCGCAACGTCCCCATGCGTCCAGATTTCGGCACGGTCGCTGAAGTAAGTGTCATGATACCGTTTCGCGCCGCCTTCTCCCCAAAAGGTCAGCGGCATCGAGGGAAAAGGCTCCGTGCAGACCAGTTCGCCACGCTGGCCTATGACAGGCGCACCCCGATCGTCGAAGACGCTAACCGCATGACCGAGCGCCTTGACCGTCAACTGCCCCCGCCTCACCGGATGTAAAGGCGAACCGATCAGGAATGAGCCGAGGATTTCGGTGCCGCCGGAAATAGAAGAGAACGCCATGTCGCGCTTGATCGCCTGATAGACCCAGTCGAACTGGTGCGGCAGTGTCGGCGCGCCGCACACCAGCAGGTTGCGAAGGTTTGTCAGATCAGCGTTTTCGCGCGGGCTGAAGCCCTCGGCGGCCAGCGTCGCCAGATATTTGGGACTGATCCCCAGATGCGTCGTTCCGGCCAACTCGGCCAGTTTCCAAAGAGGGCTGCAATCCAGCCCATCGTCGGGTTTCAGGATCGGCGCGCCATCATAGAGGATAATCGTGGCGTTGGCCGCCAAGGCGGAAACCAGCCAGTGATACATCATCCACGCGGTGTTACAATACCACATGACGGTGTCACCTGGGCGTACATCGCCATGCAGCACATGTTCCTTGAGATGCTGCAACAACACACCGCCCGCGCGGTGAACGATGGCTTTGGGCGCGCCCGTGGTGCCAGAAGTATAGAGGATATAGGCCGGATGGTCGAAAGGCATCCGCTCGAATTCCAGATTGGCCTGCATGCCGAAATCGTCTTGGTGCACAGCTTTTAAAGCCGGGTCGACCGCGCCCTCGCCGCTGACTATCAGTGTAGTTACCGATGGCAGCTTGCCCATGATGGCGCGAATACGGTCCGATACGTCATGTCGCTTTCCGCCATATCTGTAGAGGGGCGTGGCGAAGAGAACCTTGGGCTCGACCTGCCCGATCCGGTCGATAATCGCGGCCTCGCCGAAATCGGGCGAGCAGGATGTCCAAGTCCCGCCGATCGAGACTGTCGCCAACAACGCGACAAGCGCATCGATATCGTTTGGTTGTACGCCCGCGACACGATCCCCGGGCGTGACCCCGGCCGCACGCAGACCTTGCGCCACTTTGGCCACTCTGACCTTCAATTCACGGCGCGTCAGGGTTTGCACCTGCCCCAGTTCGTCCATCGCAAAGATCGCACGGGCCGCGTCATCGCCGCGAAGCAGGTTCTCGGCCAGATTCAGACGCGCCTGCGGAAAGAACCTTGCGCCAGTCATCCAGGCGGTTTCGTCGGGTTGGAAATAAATCTCGCCCTTGTCGCCGATCACCTCGCAGAAATCCCAAACCGCCGACCAAAAATCACCCTTCTTGTCGATGGACCAGCGGTGCAAGGTGTCATAGTCTGACGGATCAAAGCCGTTGAGCTCCGCGAAGCGCCACAGAGCCGCAGCCCTTTTCTGGGCTTCACTCGGCGTCCAGAGAACATCGTCGTATGGGGTGTCCCTCATCGTTGTTCCAATCTACTTTTGTTAAGCATTGTCGTGTGTCGCCACCTCGGTTGGCACGACCACGCTTTCAGATATCAACTCTGCAAGATCGCGAACCGCGATCTTGTCCTCAGCGCCGACTGCCTGGATGGCTGCCGTGTACATCACCACATCTTTGGGACAGGACACGACGAAGTAGCTGACACCGCCCAGGCCCAGCGCTTCATGGATACGGTTCTCGCTGGGCCGTTCGCCCGTCGGATTGTCTTCCATGAAGATGCGCCCGCCGCCTGCACCGCAGCAGAAGGAATTCTCGCGGTTGCGCGGCATTTCCTTCAGGGTATGACCCATGGTTTCTATCAGCTCGCGCGGCGCATCGAACCCGCCATTGTAACGCCCGAGATAGCACGGGTCATGATAGGTGACAGTTGCGCCGGCGGAAGGCTCCACTTTCAATTTGCCTTCCTTGATCAGTTCCAGAAAGAGTTGCGAATAGTGCACAACTTCATATTTGGCCCCAAAGGCCGGATATTCGGATTTGAGCGCATTCAGCGAATGCGGATCGGTGGTCATGATCCGGTTAAACTGACAATCCCGGAGTTGTTCGATGTTGTGGGTAGCCAGCAATTCAAATAGCCCTTCATCCCCCACCCGGCGGATGTCATTGCCGCTGTTGCGCTCCCCGTCGTAGAGGATGCCGACATCCACACCGGCCAGGGCGAGTAGCTCGCCCACTTGCACCGTCAGCTTCTGAGCGCGCTCATCGAAGCTCGCGAAGTCGCCGACAAACCAGAGGATATCGACGGGTTCTTTGCGAGCGTCCTTGATCTTGTAGGAGAGATCCTTAGTCCATCGAGCTCGCTGCTTGGGTGGTTTGCCAAAGGAATTCCCCTGACTTTGGAAGTTTGTCAGCGTGCTCTGCAGCAGAGGCTCGATCGTGCCCTGCTCGATCATCGAGCGACGCAGCTTCACGATCTTCGGGACATGTTCGATATGGACCGGACAGACTTCCATACAAGCGCGACAGGTAGTGCAGGACCACAAGGTTTCGGGAGCAATGACGCCTCCGACAATCGGCATGGCATGATCGGGACTGTCCAAGAGGCCCTGATCAGTCAGCATGCCGTCACGCAGATTCATGATCAGCTTTTTGGGGCTAAGTGGTTTGCCCCCGGCATAGGCCGGACAGACGGATTGGCAGCGTCCACATTCAGTGCAGGACAGCGTGTCCAGGAGATCTTTCCAAGTGAAGTCTCTATACTCGGTAACGATTTCCGGCGCGGATTCCTCAGTCTGCTGAGGGGGCGGCAACTGGCCTTTGGGCGTCAGCGGACGGAAGAAAATATTCGGAGCCGCCGTGAACATATGCCGGTGTTTCGACCCCGGAATATAGATCAGAAAGCCCAAGATGGCGGCGATATGGGCCCAGTAGAACACGTGCTCGGCGACGATTGCTCTATCTCCGGTGATGTTCAGTCCCACCAAGAGATACATGCCAAGACTAGACAAAGGTCGCCACGGCGAAGGCTCTGCCAGAATGGCCATGCGCGCGGCAGCCTCAAGAAGCATCGTGAGGACAATCGCCAACACAAGGACGTAGATGACGGTCGCATCGTATTGGTTCGAGCCTTGGAACCGGAGGGGCTTGACGACGAACCGCTGATAGGCCGCCATAACGAGGCCGACGATGATCAGGATGGAAAAGATATTCTGCAGCAACGCGATCCAGGTATCTCCACCGATCACGTGCAGGCTGAAGCCCGGGAACAGTCCCGAGCCGAAAGCCTCGATGATAGCTGTGAAGAGGACTAGAAAGCCGGAGAAGATCAGAGCGTGCAGAACGCCGGAATAGGTGAATCTCAACAGGCGGCGGTGCAGGCCAATGTCGCCGATGACGCCTCTGAGGCGTTCGCCTAGCCGATCTGTCCGATGCGCCGGGCGAGCGCTCAATAAAGGTCTGAACAGCAGCCAGAAACGCCAACCGCTGATTGCGAAGGCGAGCAGGGTGACCACCCAGAGCACGGGTGTCGTCGTTCCACCCATCTCACGAATTCCCTGAATTCAAACGCTCGGTCAGGGCCGGTATGAGTTGGAACATGTCGCAGGCCGTTCCGTAGTGCGCCTTACGGAAGATCGGAGCTTGTTCATCGGAATTAATCGCGATGATCAATTCGCTGCTTTCCATACCCTCCAGATGCTCCGGCGCGCCCGAAACACCTGCCATGAGGTAAAGCTTTGGCTTAACCTTGGTACCTGATTTGCCGACCTGACGTATCTTGGGCAACCAGCCCGCGTCGATCACCGGGCGAGAGCCCGCGAGTTCGGCCTTGAGGGCTGCTGCAAGTGCTTCGGCCAGCGGCAGCTTTTCAGTTCCGCCAAGTGCGCGGCCAACGCAGAAGATCATGTCGGCATTGCCCAGATTAACTCCCGACGAGTTGTCCGGCGTAATAATCTCGCGCACCCTGGTGCGTGCGCCCGATAGATCGGGTTTCAGCATGGTGACCGCAGGCGCCGCGCCAGACAGGCTGCCGGCCTTGCGCGCACCGGGCATGACGGTGGTTACCGCCGGCAAGGGCAGGTCTGTTTTCGCGGTCAATTTCCCGCCATAGACTTGTGAGGTCGCAGATAGGCCGCCGCTATTGAGTTCCAGATCAGTCACATAGCCCAGCATCGGACGTTCAGAGCGCACCGCCAGCCCTGCCGCCAGATCGACACCGGCAGTGCTGTAACTGGTCATCACCACATCGGGAGCCTGCGTCTCCACGGCCGCTTTCAGGGCGATGAGAACAGCTTCCGGGTTATAGTGCCCGACAGTCGGATCCGCGACTGCTGACACAGCGTCAAAGCCTGTCAGCTGTGTCCCGAGCGCCTGTGCGGCCCCTGCATCACCTGTGCAGATCAAACCATGGCATTCCGCGCCGATAGATTTCGCCAGCAGCAACATCTCGAAGGCGTTTTCGGAAACTACGCCGTTACTATGTTCGACAAATATGAGAGCACGCATCACACCAGCCCTCTTTCCATCAAAATCTCATGGATTCTTGCAGCAACAGACTTTGCGTCACCTTCGATCATCTCGGCGCCGCCGCTGGTATCGGGGAGATTGAGAGTAGTGGCCTCTGAGAGATCTTCAGCGAATTCGGCGGATGCTTCCATTTCGGGAACCTTGGTATTCAGCAAATCTCGCAGCTTGGAGCCAGCGACATAGCGCGGCGGGCTTGCAGCCGTTTGCAGGCCGATCACCGCCGGCAGGTCCATCTCGATAAGCGCGGCCATTCCGCCGGCATATTCCTGCCGGACGGTCAGGACCATGCCATCGAGACGAACGTCCGAGACCGCGGAGGCTTGGGGCCAGTTCAGACAGGCTGCAAGCTGAGGTGCCAGTTCACCGTAGAGATCGTCAGTCGATAGAATGCCCGTAATCACAAGATCCGGCTTCACCTGTTTGATAGCCTCGACAAGAAGCGGCGTGCGCGCCCGGGATGACGGCGGCGGAGCGTCATCATCCTTTTTGTTGGAAATAAGCAGAACGTCGTCCACGCCCCGGGCGAGAGCGGTTCTTAGCAACCGCTCTCCACCTTCCGCTTCCGCCGCGATTGCCGTGACTTTGGCGCCATGAGCCTCTTTTAGAAGGACTGACTGCTCAAGCGCCTGATCGTCCATCGGGTTCAGCTCGAAGCCGATCCACTCCCGATCGATGTCCTTGCCGCCCTCCGTCAATTCCAGTTCATCTGTCAGTACCGGATTGAGCCGCAAAATTACCGCAATATGCATAGGACTGATCTCCTGCAACTAGGAAAGATGACGCGTGTCACGGAAGATGGGACCTCGGGCTTTGACCCTGTCCAACATGCCGTTGGTGACGTATTCCGGCGTCTCGTTCGGGTCATAGGGCGGCGCCACCTGGCCCGGATAGCCGACCGCGGCGCGAGCCTCGTCAGTCATCATGTAACCACCGGTCGTCACGGTGGTGAGCGCAGTCCAGGCCGCATTATCCTCGCGCGCCAGCGCGTTCAGTTCCTTGGATATATCCTGGCCGGGACAGCGGGCGATTGCGCGCTGGAACGCCGCCTCCAGATCGGGGCGGATCCGCAGCACCTCGTCCAGCATATGCCGATGGACTCCGACCGATGTCGCCGCGGGCCTGTCTTTCCACGATGGGATCAGGTAATCCGCCAGTTTTCCATAGATCTCTCGCTCTGCATCAGAAAAGTTCGCCATCATGCCACCTCCACATTGCGGGCTTCATTGACCAGATGAGTAGCCTGCCGATGCGCAACCGCCATCAGCGTCGCCGTCGGGTTTGCACCAGCACCGGTGGGAAAGGCGCTCAGATCGAAGATGAACAGGTTAGGAATATCGTGGCTCTGACCGTATTGGTTGAGCACCGACTCTTTTGGATCATTCCCCATCCGCGTGGTTCCGAGCAGATGCCATCCACTTTCGCGCATCTGCGGCGCGACCGATGTCGATTTGGCGCCTGCCGCCTCCATCGACTCCTTTGCGCGCTCGGCATGGAAGTCGAGCAGCCGTCTGGAGTTCTCGGACGTCTTATAAATTATCTTCGGCGCGGGGATGCCATCGCTGTCGACAAGATCGGCGTCGATTTCGACTCGGTTCGATTCCTCGGGAAGATCTTCTCCAACAATAGCCCAGAGCGCTGTGCGACCGAACTTGCTTTCGATCATCTTGTGCCAGTTTTCTCCCCAGTGGTCTTCGATCCTGCCGTTATCCGAAAAGACCTCAGAACCCACGAAGCCTTTGGACGACAGAGGTCCGCCTCCTGACATCCCACCCCATTTGGCACCGCGCACGAAACCGCGGGATTCGTCGGTTTCATAGAACTGCAGCGTGTTGATCAACTGACCGGACGGGCCATACCAGCTTTCGAGATTCTCCTCGAAATGGCCCATGACCAGGCCAAACGGATGCATCATCAAATTCCTGCCGACCAGGCCGCTGGAATTGGCCAACCCGTCGGGGAAGCGTTTCGATTTTGAATTCAGCAGGATGCGGGGGGTTCCGATGGCATTGGCACAGAGGATGACGATCTTAGCCATCTGTTTACGCTCGCGCCCGTTCTGATCGATATAGACGGCTCCTGTGACACGGCTCAGATTGTCGTCATAGATAATTTCGCTGACGCGTGCGCCCGCGATCATACGGTGACCGTATTTCTTGGCCTCCTTGAACAGCACCAGATCGGGCGACCACTTTGCCGCCTCCGGGCAGCCAAACATACAGGTGCCGCGCCGCGCGCAGGGGTTCTGGCCCTGCCATGGAATGGACGGCATGGCATTCAGGCCCGGCCACCAATGCCAGCCAAGCTTGTCCATCCCTTCGGCCAGTTTCATGCCCGCCTTGCCGATCGGGATCTGCGGGGTGGGATAGCCCGCCTGTTCGGGATAACCCGGGTTTCCCCTCGTTCCCGATGAACTGACAAGCTTTTCGACTGCTTCCAGATGCGGCAGAACCTCATAATAATCAAACGGCCAGTCCACGGCGACGCCATCGAGTGAGCGCACTTTGAAGTCCGAGGGCAGGAACGGAACCCAGTGCCCTGCCCAGATCGTGGCACTACCACCGACGGCCGACTGCATCAGCGGCTCGACATCGCTTTCGGATGTATTGATCGGGTAGTCCCGCTCCCGGTCCCGCACGTTCGGAGCGGGATGCCACTGTTTTCCGGCGGCAAGTTCGAATTCCTTCTTGTCGCCAGGATAATCGCCGGGATCGAACCAGGTGCCCTGCTCAAGGGTAACAACAGACATTCCGGCCTCGGTGAGCAGTTTCGCCGTCACCGCGCCCGATGGCCCGGACCCAATGATCAGAACATCGGCCTCTTGATCAGCACGCGCCATATCGTTTTCCTTTCCTGTTGAGTTCTCGGACCTCAGGCGGCCTCTGCAATTCCAAGATAAATGTCGTGAAGATCGTCCCGCGCGGCCAGGTCTTCAGCAGATCCTTGCAAGACGACATGCCCGTTAGCGACCACATAGGCGCGATGAGCATGAGCAAGCGAAACACGCATGTCTTGTTCCGCAACAAGAAATGACATGCCAAGCTCGCGGTTCAGTCGCGAAATGATTTCAAACACTTCATCGACGATGATCGGCGCCAGCCCCATCGACGGCTCGTCAAGCAGCACCAGTTCGGGTTTGGTCAGCAGGGCTCGTCCGATCGCCAGCATCTGCTGTTCTCCGCCCGAGCACAAACCGGCGGCGATTTTGCGTTTGTCCTTCAGGCGCGGCAACCAAGAGTAGATCTCCTCGATATCGGCCTCCATCTGCCGGCGGCTAGGCTTGCGCAGGAAAGCGCCGCTCCGCAGATTCTCCTCCACGGTCAGATGCGAGAACACATGACGGCCCTCAAGCACATGAACGACCTTTTTGCTTTTGGTAAGCCGGTGCGGGGCCATGCCGGCGATGCTGACTTGATCCAGCAGAATGTCGCCTTTAGTGATCCGGGCGCGTTCGGTTCCGGCAATCCCCGAGATCGCCTTGAGCGTCGTGCTTTTGCCGGCTCCGTTGGCCCCGATGAAGGCGATGATCTCACCTCTGTCGACATGCAACGACACGTCGGCCACACCGAGAATGGATGGATCGTAGACCACCTCGATACCGTCGATCGAGAGAAGGGGGTGCGAATTTTTCGATCTATCGCTCACAGCAGTCTCCAAGTACCTGCGTGCGGTTGTCAGAGGGCGAAGCGCATTGCGCTCCCCGCCCCCCCGCGTACATCTGGTGTCGGTCGTTACTCGCTGGAGAGATCGCGCGGCGTGATGCCATTTTCCGCAGCGAATTTGGCCGAAACCTCAGCCACCAGCGGCTTGATCACTTCGGCGTCGCCGGCGATCCAATCGGTAACCAGATTGAACTTTTTGCCATCCCAGCACTGGATGCGCGCGGCACCGCCACCTTCGTGGTCCGCGGCGCTGACGTGAAGCTCCTGCAAGAGACCGGTCATGCCCATCTCTTCCAGGCGCTTGCCGTCGATCTTCATGTTTTCCAGACCCCACCGCATTTCATCGCCGGTCAGGGGGCGGTTACCGAACTTCTGCATCGCGGTACGCATGCCCTCGACGGACAAAGCCGCATTCACCATGCCGATATTGTAATAGACAGTACCGAAGGTGCTTTTGTCCTGCAGATCGGACATACCGGTATCCAGGATCTTCTCCTGCAGGCGCTTATGGATGACGAAATCTGTCCCAGCCGGATATGGTGCCAAGCCGCAATAGCCGACCGCCGCGTCCTCGGCGGGGATCAGGTCCGTCTCAGAGCTAGCCCAGACGTCGCCAATCATCTTGCTGATGTCTATACCGAAACGCTTGGCCGTCTTGATAGCAACCGGCGTCCCCACGCCCCAAGTGCGCAGGACCACGAAATCCGGCTGAATGCCCCGCACTTGCCGCCAGATAGCGGATTGTTCGGATCCCGGATGAGCTACGGGAATCTGAATATCTTCAAACCCGTATTTCGCGGCCAGAACCGTCATCACCGGTTGTGACGAGCGTCCATAGCCAGAGTCGTGATAAACTGTGACGATCTTCTTGCCCTTGAGATTCTCGAATCCGCCCATTTGCTGGGCAATATAGTTGATCGCCACAGACCCTTGGGAATAGTAGGTGAACAGTAGCGGGAATTCGTACTCAAACACCAAGCCGTTCAGTGACTCCGGACGCCCGCCCGCCGGGTCGATCAACGGAATTTTGTCTTGGCGTGCCCGTGGCCCGAGAGCGTAGGTGGCCGGTGTCGAGTGGGTGATGAAGAAGGCCATTGGAGACGAACCGTTCACGCCATCCTTGACACGCTCGTAAACCTCCACCGCACGGTCGGGGCTGTATTCGGTTTCGAACTCCTGAACGTCCAGCTTGACGCCGTTTACCCCGCCTTCGACTTCATTGATGTACTTGAAATAGTCGAGTTCCCCAGCGAACCACGGGGCTCCGGACGAGGCATATGGCCCCACCCGATAGGTTGGCAGCGGCACGAATTGTGTATCTTCCGCGTTCGCTGCCGTGGCGCCGAACGCGCCTATCACAATGACTGCGGCCAGTGCTGATGTCAGGGACGATTTTCTAATCCTGGATATCACGGTACGTTCCTCCTTCCTTAACGTTATGTATTGGTTGGTGGGTTGAAACAAACGTCGGGTATTGGTCACGACTTTCGCCGCTTTATGTACCCCGTCAGGTTCCGGAGCATTTTGTCGAAACCTTCGGGTTCCTTGATCAGCAGAATGATGATGAGGCTGCCAAAGATGACTTTATTCATGTTGGACAGGAAACCCGGGTTTAGCGCGCTGCCCAGCGTGGCCTTGACCATATAGTCGATGAGGATGGGCAACAGCAGAATGAAAGCCGCCCCTATGAAATTCCCGCGGATCGAACTCAGGCCGCCGATGATAATGATGAACAGGACCTGGAAGGAACGGTTGATGTCGAAGCTGAGCGTGCTGGCCGTGCCGAGGAACAGGAATGCCCAGAGCGCGCCCGCGATCCCCAGATAGAAAGAGCCGATAGTGAAAGCCAAGCGCTTATAGCGAGCAGAGTCGATGCCGATGACACCGGCCGCGGTGTTCATGTCGCGGATCGCCATCCAGTTGCGCCCGACGTGGCTATGGATGATATTCTTTGCAGCCAAAGTCATTAACAGGACAATGATAACGACAACGTAATAGCGTATAGTGTTGTTCCCATTAATATCCAGATCAAATAAGGTCATTGGAGGTAACGTAATTGTAGGAACCGATCCGTAATTGTAGAAATAGGCATTCTTAGTGAAGAGCCACTCCACAAAGAATTGCGCAGCAAGGGTTGTTACCATTACGTAGAACCCTTTGATCCGCGAACTGGGCAGGCCAAAGAGATAGCCCGCAATTGCCGCGGAAATGCCGCCCAATAGCAAGGCAAGGGGAAAGTTCGTTATTCCCCCATGCGCCGCGAAGTTGAACATCCCATAGGCCCCGACCGCCATAAAGGCGCCCGCCCCCACCGACACCATCCCCGCATAGCCGGTCTTGATGTTCAGCCCGATCCCGGCCAGGGAAAGAATCATCACAGGCGTAATAATGGCCATAAGCCAGTAGTGGCTCGCAAAGAGCGGGGCCGTCAGGACCAGGATAACGAAAGCAATCGTCGATGCACTGGGCAACTTGCGTGTTTGCGGTTTCGCATTGATTTGAAGGCTGGTCTCTACGGTCATCTGCCCGGCGTTGGTTTTCATGGCACGTCACACCCTTTCGATTTCGGCGTCGCCGAACAGACCAGTCGGGCGGATAAAGAGGAAAATCAAAGCGAGGAAATAAGCGAACCAGAACTGAATCCCACCGCCAACAATTGGACCCAGGTAAGTCTCGGCCAGAGCCTCGGCCGCTCCCACGATAACGCCCGCGATGATCGCGCCTCCGATGGATGTAAAGCCGCCGATAATGAGCACCGGCAGTGCCTTGAGAACCACCAGCGACAGGTTGAACGACACCCCTTGGCGGGCGCCCCATGCCAGACCGGCAACCAGCCCGACCAATGCCGACACCGCCCAGACCACCTGCCAGATAAAATTCAGATTGATGCCGATGGATTGCGCCGCGCCGGCATCGTCAGCGACGGCCCGCAATGAGACACCAATCCGTGTCTTGTTGAAGAACAACGCCAGCAACAGAGTCAGCGTGATGGCGACACCCGCGGCATAAAGATCAAACTGGCTGATAAGGATGTCCCCCCAGAAGATCGGCAGATCTTCGACACCCAGATTGAGCGCATGGACTTCGGTGCCCATGATCCCTTGCGCCAAGCCCTCGATGACGAAGGACAATCCTAAAGTGGCCAGGAACAGAGTCATCGTCGATCGGTTGGCCAAAGGCCGCAATACGATCCGCTCTATTGCGAGCGCGCCGATCACCGTCACGACCATGGTTGCGAACAGCGCCAGCGGAATCGGCCACCCCAGTTTCAGCAAGGTTACGAACAGCAAGGCTGAGAATAGAAGCATCGCACCCTGAGCATAATTGAAGACTCCGGACGCCTTGAAGATCAGCACAAAGCCGATGGCGACCAGGGAATACATCGTACCGGCCAGCACGCCGCCAATCAGTGTTTCAAGAAAGAGAGCCATGAATCCCATCTTTCGTTTGCTAGAGCACAGCCGACATCAGTGAACTGTCCCCAGATAGGCGCTGATCACTTCGGGGTTCTTCGCGACATCCTCGGGCCGACCGTCCGCCAGTTTGCGCCCGTAGTCGAGGACGACGACGCGGTCGGACAGGCTCATGACGACCGAGATGTCGTGCTCGATCAGAATGATCGTGATCCCAAGCTTCTTGTTGATGTCCAGAATGAATCCAGACATCTCCTGCTTTTCCTCTTTGTTCATGCCGGCCATCGGCTCGTCCATGAGGATCATTTCGGGATCAGACACTAGGGCACGGGCAAGTCCGACCCTTTTCTGAATTCCATAAGGTAAGGCTTCTACAACAAGGTCTCGATAGGGGTTCAGGTCCAGGAAATCGATCGCCTGATCGGACTTCAGCTCGAACGATGCCGACTCCTGTCGGGCACGAGGAAGTCCAAGCGCGTGTTCGATTACGGTAGTTTTGGCTTTACGTGACAAGCCTGCCATCACGTTTTCCAGAACCGTCATCTTGCCGAAGAGAGCGTTGTTCTGAAACATGCGGGCGACGCCCATCGCAGCCACTTTCAGCGGCTCCATCCGCTCAAACGTGGTGCCGTTGTAGGTGATCAACCCCTCTTGCGGAACATAGACGCCATTCAGAATATTCAGCATCGAACTCTTGCCGGCCCCATTCGGGCCGATCAACGAACAGATCGAGCGGCGCTCAACCTCAAACGAAAACGAATTGATCGCCTTCGCACCACCAAAGGACAGGGACACGTGGCTGACGGCTAGAAGTATGTCTTTGGAAGATGCCCCCGCGGTCATTGAGGCATCCCGCCCTGTCCGGCAGACCGACCCAGCGCATGCATGGTCTCATCGCATGTTGCCAGACATTGGCGCAGTGTGGATGAAATGCCCACTTTTGACCCCCCATTGGTCGATACTAATAAAATTTTTGTATCGTTCGGTCGGTATAATCAGCGCTTGCCTTCTCGCCTGTCAAGGGGGCTTCTTAAAAAAATGTCGGGACTTCGCCTCCCGCGTCACCAACTGCCGCGAATAAGCATCCGTCGAATAAATACGGCGTTATTGTTGTATATGCCATTGCGGTACGCTAGGTTCGCACGACAAACCCTCACTAAATGGGAGCCGTCCGATCATGGCTGTCCGGATTTTGGGAAAAAGCTATTTGTGTACTGATCGATCCATGGGTTTGACATTCCGGGAAGAATGTTGGACCTGTTTATCGATACGATGGTCAGTGGCGCATATCTATGTGGAGGGGTCTCTACCGGATGAAGACGAAACGATCTGATGGGATTCGTGCGGTCGCCGCAGAGCTATTCGCCAAGCACGGCTACGGCGCGGTTGGCGTTGCCGATCTAGGCGAAGCGGTCGGGCTGGGCAGAGGTGCCCTCTACTATCATATTTCAAGCAAAGAAGACCTGCTCTACGACATCTCATCACATTACGTGCAGTTGTTGATCGATGACGGCCGCAACATCATCGCGCGTGAACTCGATCCCGTTGAACGGATTAGATTGTTGAGCCGCGCGATGATCGGTGCCGTCTATAATCATCGCGCGGCGATGACTGTGTGTTTCCGCGAAATCCATGGGCTTTCAGGCGACAGATATCGTAACGTCAACCAGCTGCATCAGGACTATCAGCAGCTATGGGCCGATACCGTCTCGATGGGTGTCGCACAGGGCAAATTCAGATCGATCGAGAAAGTGGCCATCAAGGGTCTCATGGGAATGTTCTTCTACAGCTTCTTATGGCTGAATCCGGAAGGCCCGCAAACCGCTGATGAAATCGGTGATATTTTCAGTGACCTAATTCTGCACGCTCTTGTCCCTTGGGAAAAATGACGACCCATCCGATCCGCATCATGAAAGCTCCGCCCTATATAGGCGGGACATGAAGCGGTCCTGCGGTCGGTGCCATGAGCGCAAGCTACGATCAGACGATACCGGTCCATATCACCGGTATCTTGACTACGTCAGCCGAACCCGAACATTCCTCGGGCTGCGGCAGCCCGGTCGAAGGTTTTGAATGCCGCACCGGCGTATCGTGAAGCCCTGTTCAATCCCTGTCTTGCTGTGCCTAGCGGGCTACCTCTTTGCGATCGCATATGGAGTTACTTTTCTTTTGCCATCGATGGTGATGGCTCGCGGCGCTGATGAGATGCTCGCGGGTTATGTTATCTCGGCAGCCGCGATAAGTTCCGTCATTGCGGTTATACTCTCCGGTCATTTCTCGGATTGGCTAGGTACAAGTCGGGCTGTGATCCTGTCGGGAGCGGTTTTGACAATCGCTTGTATTGGTTTTGCGTTTGACCAGGGAACGTCATGGAGCATTATCTGCATTGGCCTCGTATTAGGCCTAGGGTGGGGCACATTTTACACACTCGGCCCCTTGCTGATGGCAACAATTGTGCCCTCAGAGCAGAGAACCCGCGGATTTGGGATGCTCGCAGGTGCGATGATGGCAGGCATCGGCACCGGCCCGATCCTCGGTCGGGCCGCTTCCGCTGCAAACCTTCCGATCGAAAGCACCTTCCTGGCCTCAGGTATTGCGAGCCTATTCGGGATGGCTATGTTTGCTTTCCTGAAAGGCCGCATCGCCCGTAATGGCATAGAAGAAATTCAGGGCGCACGACTGTCTTGGAACGCTGTTCATCGCCTGGCTAAGTCACTTGCCTGCTATCCGATCATCATGGTCGGGATCAGCGGCGCCATTTTCGGCGGGCTGTCCAGTTTTCAAACGAGTTACGCATCCATTCGCGGTCTCGATTTTTCCATCTATTTCATCGGTTTCATGCCAGCAGCCATTGTGACCCGTTTATTTTTTGTCGGCTACGCCGCCCACTGGTCGCCATCCCTTTCCAATCTACTGCTGACAGGCCTGATCACCGGGTGCATCGGGCTATTCCTCGCAAATACAGGAAACACGGCGCTTTATTTTTCGGCCTCTGCCATGTTTGGAGGGGGATACGGGCTTTTCTACTCATTGATCAACGCACAGGCCGTAAATCTGGCGCCCTCGGGTCTGGTCCCCCAAGCATTGCTTCTATTCAGCCTATCGTATTTTTTGGGCGCGTTCGGTTTCCCTGTTATAGCGGCACGCATTATTGTTACGTCAGGCATCGATAGCCTGCTTGTGTTACTGGGCGTGCTAGGTGCAATAAACTGTAGCGTTGCCCTAACCTATCATATGATCACTCGGACCATCCCCTCAAGCAAAGCCGCAAGCGACAGAAGACGCCGGCTTTGACTGGCGTTGCTATCGCCATCGCTACGACTGCCGGCGCCTTGATAGCCAGCGCCACGAGCATGCCAAGTACCAAAACGGACAAGGCCATGGCTCAACCATCGAAACGTCAAGCCCCCTCAGACCGAGCGCGCCGCCCGCTGCCATTGCGGCCACGAAACTCGCCGGCACTTGCCAGAGCGCGTGCCCTCCTATCTGGAATGCGAACAACTCTATAGCCACCATCGCAAGCACGTGGTCCAGTCCAGAGAAGGGGTGAGCAAACCCGTGTATAAAGGCGCCTGTCTCCCCTATGCCCGCATGCGCCAAAGCGGCGGTCGGGACGGTTGCCAGGAAAAGGACCAGGAAAGGAGTAGAAAAAGGGGTTCATAGTGGTACTCGTCGTTTAACGCCCAAGGTCATGAAGGTTGTCGGAGCAAAGCTGGTTAACATTGGCACAGCCGATCTGCCCCATCACCAGATCGAGTTCTTGTGCCAGCGGGTCGACGACGCGGGTTGCCCCCGCTTCGCCGGCCGCCGCCGTGGCGTACAGGGTGACGCGGCCAATAAAGGCGAAATCAGCGCCCAGACAGCGTGCAATGGCGATGTCGGCGCCTCGACGAATGCCGCTGTCGATTACCAGCGTCGCGTCCTTGCCAACGGCGGCGCGGATGGCGCGGAGCATGTCGATGCACGGGACGATGCGGTCAAGTTGGCGTCCGCCATGGTTGGAGATCCAGATGCCGTCAACGCCCAGACCCAGCATCGCAACGGCATCGTCCGGGTGCAGAACGCCCTTCACAAGCATCCTGCCCTTCCATCGGGCACGCACATCCGCAATGTCCTTCAGTGTCTGAGTTGGGTCAGGCGTCTCCCGTGTGAAGACGTGGGCAATCTCTAGGGCTGAAGCGCCGTGCGGTGCATAGGGCTGCCAGTTGCCGAGCTTTGGCAGTCCGCCATTGGCGAGATAGCCGGTCGCCCATGCCGGATGAATCAGCGCCTGGACGATTGTCGAAAGCGACATACGCGGCGGCAGGCCGAAACCGTTGCGGATGTTGCGCGTGCGCTTCGGCGTCACCGGCACGGGTCAGCACCAGCGTCTCGACGCCCGCGCCAGCAGCACGGTCCAGAAGGTTGGCGGTGATGTCGCGATTGCGGGCGCCATAAACCTGGAACCAGCTATTGCCGGGCGCAACCTTCGCGACAAGCTCGATTGGGCTGTTGCTCGCCCCAGAAAGCACAAACGGATTCCTGCCCTGGCCGCCGCACGCGCCAACATCAAGTCCGCGCCCGGTCGAAAAAGCGAAGCGAAGCCCGTGGGCGAAATGCAAAGCTAAGCTCGTACTGCCTGCCGAACAACTGGGTGCTATGAATGCGATTTTCGACGTTCACTGGATAGCGGGGCACGAATACGCGCCGACGAAAGGCCATTTGGTTGGCCGCCAGCGCGTCTTCATCTTCGACCCCGCCATCGACATAGTCGAAGACGACCTTCGGCATCCGTGCCTGAGCCATTAGCCTGACATCATCAACGGTCAACGCATCGCGCAATCTCATTGGCGCTACGTCGTTTCAGCGACCGGCACAGGATCAGCGACAGAGGCGGCGCTTTCGAACATGCGGCAAATTTTCATGGCGGCCACCGCCGCTCCAAACCCATTGTCGATATTCACGGCCATTATCCCCGGCGCGCAGCTTGCTAGCGCGCTGCCGAGGGCTATCTTGCCACCCGAACCGACCCCGTATTCCCGGCCCCGGAACGGTTTCCTCGGCGTCGAATGGAAGTTCGTCAAAGCGGTCGGCGTTGACGATGAAATCATCGGACGGGTAGAAGTCACGGAAGTGCGGGGCGACAAGCCGATCCGCAAGCTCGCCACGAGCGTGCGCAACGCAGCCGGTGAGATTTGCCTGACAGGCACAGCAACGGTTTACACCGTGCCGCTTGTTAAGGACTGACCAGGTGCCGAAAGCCTCTAGAGCGAGCCTGCGCCTAACCTCAGCTTCCGACTGCGGACGCTGGCAGGCGCTGTCGGTTATAGCGATCGCCGTTGTGTTGTCCCTGACCACATGGTTCTCGGCTACCGCAGTGACGCCTGAACTGAAGAGGGTCTGGAACCTGTCGGACACAGAAGTGGCCTGGCTCACGAATGCCGTGCAGATATGCTTTGTTGTTGGCGCCCTGCTAGCAAGCCTCGTAAACCTGCCCGACCTGACCAGGCTCAATCGGCTGATGGCGGCCGCAGCCGCGACCGCCGCGCTGGCCAATGCCGGACTGCTCTTGGAACCTGGGGCAGCCAGCGTCATCGTCTTACGCATGATTACTGGACTTTCGCTTGCCGCCGTCTATCCGCCGGCCATGAAGATGGTTTCCACTTGGTTTCTCCGCGATCGCGGGCTGGCGTTGGGCGCCGTCATCGGTGCGCTCTCGCTCGGCTCCGCGCTGCCACATCTTTTCCGCGCCTTGGGCCAGACATTGCCGTGGCAACTCGTCGTGGGCGCCACCAGCATCATGGCCTTCGCCTCGGGATTGATATTTCTCCTGCTCTGCCGAGAAGGTCCCTATCTTTTCAGCAAGGCCGTATTCAATCCCAAAGAAATCGGGATGGTGTTCCGGCACCGGAATCTGCTGCTCGTCAATATCGGCTATTTCGGCCATATGTGGGAACTCTATGCTATGTGGGCATGGCTCCTGACGTTCCTGGGAGGCGCCTTCCTGTATATGGGCGATACAGGCTTCGGCTTTGCCTCGGCATTTACGTTTCTGGCCGTAGCAGCGGGTAACCGACAGCGCCTGCCAGCGTCCGCAGTCGGAAGCTGAGGTAATGTGCGGGCCCGCTTCTACCAAATCAACAAGCTTTTGGTCACGACGATCACATCGCTCAGCCTATCTGATCCCTGCCCGACTATTTCTTCTCACGGCTGGATTGACCACAGTCTCCGGCCAAACACCTTCCAAGACACACCTCACCTCCGGTGGCGCTCCGGCGTGCAAGGCGTGTTTGGATTCCTCGCTGTACGAAGCGACATGCGACGTCAGAATCACGGAGTCGCGCTTGCGCAGTGGATGGATCTCCGGCAAGGGCTCGGGATCGGTGGTGTCGAGCGCGCAGCCAGCAATGGCTCCGCGGTCCAGCGCCCGCACGAGCGCCATGCGCCTGGTGCAGGCGGTCGGTAACGCGCGTTTCCCGGATCAGGTCGCGGATAAGGGATTGCCGCTCCCGCGTGTCAATGCTGTCGAGGCCTGCGCGTTTGCGGCCATGACGGGGCTTCAAGGCCTCCTGTTCGATTTGACGGCTCTCGCGGGATTGCGCCGCAGGGGCGCAAGAACCAGACCTTAACCCTGGCATCGGTGTCGCGGTCCGTACCGGCGAACATCGAGACTCGTCCATAGTCAGGTCCGTTCTCGCCCGCATCTGCCGCATCCTTTGCGCCGCTCCAGATTATCTCCTGAGGAGAGGCACGCCCGGCGGCGTGGACGACGTAATGATTGTGTCGCCACGACCGGCCCCATCTGCAGTGCCTCCCTCGGAGTTGCCACGCGGGTTCACGGGATCAAAGCCGTTTGGAACTTGTCCAGAAAGACCCTAAGCTTAGGCAGAACTTGACTTCGCGAAGGAAACACGGCCCAGATCGCCAGATCGCGCGGCGATGCGCCTTCGATGGGAACGGGGATTAAGCGGCCACTCTCCAGTTCGTCTTTCACGTCCCAAGCGGAGAGCTGGGCAAGTCCGAGGCCAGAGACGCAGGCCGCTAGAAAGCCGTCTACTCCGCTTGACGAGAACCGGCTGCTCACCCGGACCGATCTTTCCTTTCCATCGACTAGGAATTGCCAGTGCGTGAAGTTGGAGAACGTCAGGCATTCATGATACTCGAGGTCTTCGATTGTTTTCGGAGCGCCATTTCTCTCGATATACGAAGGCGCGGCATAAATAAGCTTGGAATTGTCCGCGAGGCGTCGCGCAATAAGACCTGAGTCCTTCATCGGGGCGATCCTGATCGCAAGATCGATGCCCGAAGCGACGATGTCGATGATCGCGTCACTGAGTTCTAGGTCAATACGCAGACGAGGGTTTTCATCGAGCAGTTCGTGGACGATCGGCATGATCCGCTTGCGACCCAGGGTGATCGGAGCCGTGACCCGCAGAAGGCCGGTCGCTCCGCCTTCAGACGGCTGCAGCGTCGCGCGCGCGGCTTCCTGCGTGTCTATCATTTCGGCGGCAAAGGGCTGGAAGGCCTCGCCCTCAGGCGTAAGTGACAAGGACCTCGACGACCTATGGAAAAGTCGAACGCCTAGCTCGTCCTCAAGGGCGGCCAGCCTCCGCGTTGCGGACATCGGCGTCAACTTGAGGTGCCGTGCGGCACCCGAAAGGCTTCCGGTCCTTACGGCGCTCAAGAAAACCTCCAGGTTTTGGGTGTCCATTTTTGAACCTAACGATATTCGTTATTGAGCTTCACAAGTAGCGAATATAGTAACATGCAGTGTGATCTTCTACATCTTATTCATTGCAATTTTCAGAGGCTCCAATGGCACAAGACCCGCTCTTCAAACCACTCATACTCGGCGCGTTGGCACTCAAGCACCGCATCGTAATGGCGCCCTTAACCCGCATGCGGACCAAGCAGCCAGGCAACGTCCCGTACGCACTTAATGCCGAGTATTACGGCCAGCGTGCCAGCGACGGCGGACTGCAGATCACCGAAGCAACAGACATCAGTCCGCAGTCCCAGGGCTATCGCTGGGTGCCAGGTATTTACACGCCCGACCAAATCGCGGGCTGGAAAGAAGTCACCGAGGCCGTTCACGCCAAGGGCGGGTTCATCGTGAATCAAATCTGGCACGTCGGCCGCATCTCCCACTCGTCCCTGCAGCCCAATGGTGCGCTCCCAGGGGCCCCTTCGGCGATCGCTCCCCCCGGCGAACACTATGATGCAGACGGCAACACCGTCCCCTTCGAAACACCACACGCCCTGACCCTCGACGGGATCGCGGCTATCAAGGGCGACTTCGTTCAGGCCGCCCGGAACGCCCGGCACGCAGGCTTTGACGGTGTCGAGATCCACGGCGCGAATGGCTACCTGCTCGACCAGTTCCTGAATGACGGCAGCAACAAGCGGACAGACATCTATGGCGGCTCGATCGAAAACCGCTCTCGTTTCCTTCTCGAAGTCGCGGACGCAGTTGCAGCCGTAACCGGTGCGGGACGGGTCGGCGTCCGTCTTTCTCCGTGGAGCAATATTCAGGGTATGACGGATTCGGATGGTGTCAAACTCTGGGAATACGTCATCACCGAGCTGGGCAAGCGGGACCTGGCCTACCTCCATCTCATCGAACCGCGGGCCGACTTCACGAATGACGAGAAGCCGCTGAACATGGATGCTCCCGATGTCGCGGCCCTCTTCAAGAAGGGTTTCGGCGGACCGATCATCTCGGCCGGCGGCTTTCAGCCGGATACGGCACGCGCGGCCATTTCGACCGGAAACTCAGACGCTATCGCGTTCGGTCGTCCCTTCATCGCGAACCCGGACCTGCCCGAGCGCATTCGACGCAACGTGCCGCTCAACAAGCACGTGCGAGTTACATTCTACGGCGGTGCGGAGGAAGGCTATACCGACTATCCGTTCCTAGAGCAGGCAGCAGCAGAGTAACGGTGCGAACGAGGAGCGCGGGACATCGCTACCGACAAACGGCTGTGGATCGGATACGGGCTCCTGCTCTTCACTGTACGTGGCGGGGCCTTGAACTAACCCGCCATGAAGATGCTCATCCAGCGGTGGCCGCCGCTCTTCGCGGCCTCGCTGGCACCGCGATCGTACTTGTCGGCATCGTCTTCTCACACCCGCAGATCAGATTGCGGGAAATGCCACTTGGCCAAACAATAGAGGCCTCACCGGAAAGATATTCCTGTACAATCTGGCGTTTGAATTCGTGCTGTGATTGCGTTGTCGCTTACGTATCAACGTATCAACTTTCCGGACAACAAGACAATGCGTATTAATCACGAAGCCATTTATATGAGGCACTGTTCGTCCAAAGCCGAGGAGCGCTACGCCGTAAACTAACGGTCTGCTTGCGAACAAGGCGTGTGTTACCGGTCACGAGTGCGCGCGTGGGTAGCCGCGGCAAGGGTTTTGTCTCGCCCGAGATCATGATCAGCCAGTGCCTTGCCGAAGCAGCTGATCGGGCGGTGCCAGGTGCAGCCCGCCCTACCAAATCAACAAGCCTTGGGTCGCGAGGATCACACCGCTCAGCCTATCTGATTCCGGCCCGATTGACGCCCCTCACTGCGGGGTTCACGACATTTGCCGGCCAAACGCCTTCTAGGACGCGTCTCACCTGGGATGGAGCGCCTGACTGCAAATCGCGCTTGGATTCCTCACTGTACCAGGCGACGTGCGGCGTCAGTACCACGTTGTCGCGCCCATACAGCGGATGCGCCTGCGGCAACGGCTCGGGATCGGTTGTGTCGAGCGCGCAGCCAGCAATGGCTCCGTGGTCGAGCGCCCGCACGAGCGCCATGGTATCGACGATCGGCCCGCGCGAGACGTTGAGCAGGAACGCGGATGGCTTCATGCGCGCGAAGGCGTCGTCGCCGATCAAGCCACGTGTTCCCGCTGTCAGCGGGACATGCACAGAAATCACGTCGGATTGCTCGAGGAGTTCGTCGAGGTGACATTTCTCCGCTTGACCAGAGGCATCATTGTCGACAAACGGATCGAAGAAGACCACCCGCATGTCGAACGCCGTCGCACGCTTGGCGACAAGACGCGCGATATTGCCAAAACCGACCAGTCCGAGCGTCTTGCCCGCCAGCCGCAGGACAGGGGCTCCCGCCATGCCGTTCCAACCGGCAGCCCGGACCTGGCGGTCATAAAGAGGGACTTTGCGAACGGCCGCGAGCATCAGGCCAACGGCATGTTCGGCGACCTCCTCCAGGCAGTAGGCAGGGTTGTTGGTGACGATGATCCCCGCGCGCGTGGCCGCCTCGAGATCGATCGTGTCGACGCCGATGCCATAGCGTGCGATGATCTTGCAGCGTGGCATGGCTGCCATCGTTTCAGAAGTGATTGGGCCGGCAAGGAGGTTGATCAGGCCATCGCAATCGGCGGCGTCATTGAGAAACGCTTCGGGGATCGCCGTATCCAGGACGACGAGTTCGGCCAGATCGCTCAGAATACCTCGCTCGACGTCGTTTCCCGCACCTATGTGATCGGTGATGACGACTTTCGCCTTGCTGGTCATGATCGCTCCCCCTTATGAATACAGATGATTTAGACCGTCCTGCGTCTTATAGGACGCACAAAGGACGATCTAAAACTTTGATTGAGCATCGGATCGAACTTTTCGATCCGATGCTCTAGTGGAAACCGGAGACACCTTGCGCCGGACGCAAAACCGGCGGCAATGCCACTGGCGTCGCGCTCATTTTACTCCGACCGCATCGGTAACAGGCCGTACCACTGTCATCTTGCCGCTGACGGGGATGCCGTGCACGACCGTCATGGCATTCGGGCTGAATGCGAAAGCCTTTTCGGCAATCTTGTCCAGCGTGGCTTGCGGGGCATTCGCCGTCACGTTGATTTCATACGAAAGACCGCCCATCTTGATCTCTGCATCCGGGCGCAGGTTGAGAAAACCTGCAAGGTCCAGATTGCCGCTCATACGAACCGAGAGCTTCTCAAGCGCAACGCCTTCGATCGCGGCATTCACCACAAAACCGACCATGATGCAGGCCCCTACCCCCGACATGAGGTATTCCTGGGGGGTCGGGCCGGTGCTGCTGCCCAAAAGCTGCGGCGGTTCATCGATCGTCCAGGTGAAATTGCGCTCGATTTTGTCAGTACCGACACTCATTGGCAGCGTCTTGGCGATCATTTTGACACCGCCCTGCCAATCGAGTTCGACGCCATAGCGCGCGATTCCCGCTTCGGGCAGCGCAGTGATCGCTTGTTTGGCGCTATTGAGGCCGTCCAGATTGATACCGTTTAGCATGATTTTAGCTCCTTGTTGAAACGAGTTCCAAGCCCGTCTCGGCGTCGAACGCCGAAACCGTTCCCGGATGACTGCATGGCGGAAAATTAGGCGGCTTCGTAGCCGACCACCCCCTTGATCTCGAGAAAGTCGTTCAGGCCGTACTCGGCGTATTCGCGACCATTCCCGGACATCTTGTAGCCGCCAAAGGGCGCACTCGCATCCCATGCGGGACTGTTGAGATAGACGTTGCCGGCCCGAATGCGCGCTGCCACTTTGCGGGCGGCATCGAGATCCCGGCCATGTACATAGCCGGCTAGGCCATATTCGGTATCGTTGGCGAGTTCGATTGCGTGGTCGACGCTGTCGTAAGCAACGATGGAAAGCACAGGACCGAACACTTCCTGGCGAAACAGCGTCATGTCGGACGTCACGTCGCTGAACACGGTTGGCCGTACGAAATAACCCCGGTTGACTCCTTCCGGCAGTCCGGTGCCTCCGAGCACCAGCTTCGCCTTCTCGTCGATGCCGCTCTGAATGAGGTCCTGGATGCGACTGTGCTGGGCCTCGCTGATGACAGGCCCGAGAACCGTCCCCACGTCGTCGGGCATTCCCACCTTCTGCTTCTCGGCAATTGCACGGGCAACTTCCTCCGCGCGGGAAAGCCGCAACCGCTCGACCAGGAGGCGCGTCGGCGCATTGCAGGACTGACCCGCGTTGAGATAGCACCCGGTTACAGCATCACCGACGGCCTTGTCGAAATCAGCATCTGGCAGCACGATGAATGGCGATTTCCCACCCAATTCTTGGTGGACACGCTTGACTGTATCGGCCGCTGCCTTGGCTACTGCAATGCCTCCGCGCGTGGAGCCGGTAAACGAAACCATGTCCACGTCGGGATGTGAGGACAGATGTGCCCCGCAATTCGGGCCGTCTCCGTTGAGAAGATTGAAAACACCAGCCGGAATGCCGGCCTCTTCCATCACTTCCGCGAAAATCAGAGCATTGAGAGGCGACAATTCGCTCGGCTTCAAAACCATGGTGCATCCCGCAGCCAGCGCCGGCGCAACCTTGCAGGTGATCTGGTTCATTGGCCAGTTCCACGGTGTTATCAGTGCGCAGACACCGATCGGCTCGCGCCAGACCATGGTGCTGCCCTTTGCTTCCGCGAAGGGGAACGTACGCAAGACCTCAATCATTTTGGTGAGGTGGGCGGCGCCGATGCCGGCCTGCGCCCCGTAAGCCAGTTCGCGAGGGAAGCCGCATTCATCCATCATTGCCTTGGCGATGTCGTCGCGCCGCCGCTCATAGGCCACCAGCACGCGCGACAGAAGATCGATACGATCGTCGCGCGTCGTCTGTGAAAAGCTTGCGAAGGCTTTACGGGCAGCTGAGACAGCCTTCACGACATCGGCCGCGCCTGCCATCGCGACAGTCGCGAACTCTTCGCCCGTGGCGGGATTGACAATGGCTTTCTTCGCCGAGCTTTCGGGCGCTATCCACTTTCCGTCGATGAAGAATTGATGTGTTCTCATATGTGAGCCCTCTCTATGGGATGCATGCGCGCCGAGGTCAGACCACCGCGAACAGATCGCTGATTTCCTTAACTTTTATCTTATCGGATGCGTTGATATTCTCGATCGCGGCGGTGTACATGACGATATCCTTGGGGCAGGCGACGACAAACAGAGAAATATCGCCGAGCGCAAGCGCCTCGCGGATACGGTTCTCACTTGGGCGTTCGAGTGTGCTTTCGTCTTCCATGAAGATGCGGCCGCCGCCCGCGCCGCAGCAGAAGCTTTTTTCCCGACACCGCGGCATGTCGTGCAGGTCGAAGCCGAGATCGCGAATGATGGCACGCGGCGCATCGTATCGACCATTGTAGCGGCCGAGATAGCAGGGGTCGTGATAAGTCACCCGCTGGCCGGTGCCGGTCGGTCGAAACCGAAGCCTGCCGTCACGCATCAGTTCGTGAAGAAGTTGAGTGTGGTGAACGACATCCTTCCTGAGCCCGAGGGCCGGATACTCGTTGACGAGGGTATTCAGCGTATGCGGATCAGTCGTGAAGATGCGCTGGGCGTCACACTCGTTGATAGCTGCAATGTTTTCTTCAGCAAGATCCTGGAAAAGACCCTCCTCCCCGATCCGACGCACATCATTGCCGCTGTTCTTCTCGCGGTCGTAGAGGATGCCAAAGCTGACGCCGGCCTGATGCAGGAGCTTTGCCACGTTGCGTGTCCGCTCGGCGACCAGCGGATGGAAGGATGCATAGTCTCCGACATACCAGAGATACTCGACCGGTTCGTCACGCGCGTCGGGCACTTGGAACGGCAGTTCCTTGGTCCAGGCCGGGCGTTGCCGCGCAGGCTTCTTGAAGGAATTGCCGTATTTCTGGAAATTGACGAGGGTCGCCTGCAAGAGAGGGGACATCTCGCCTTCGTCGACCAGCGCCCGGCGCATATCCACGATGCGGGGCACGTGCTCGATATGCAAAGGGCATTCCTGCATGCAGGCCATGCAAGTCGTGCAAGCCCATAGCGTCTCGGCGGAGATGACCCCGCCCGCAAGCGGGATTGTCGCTGCGGCCGGCGTTCCAAGAGCGGTATCGACCAGATTATTACGCAGATCCATGATCAGCGTCTTGGGGCTCAGGGGCAGGCCAGCGGCATATGCCGGGCAAACCGACTGGCAGCGACCACACTCGGTGCAGGAGTATAGGTCGAGCATTCCCTTCCAAGGCAATTCTGTGATGCGCGTGGGCGGTGCAGGTTCAGCCCCGCTGGTGGGCAAGCGCCCGCGCGGCTCGCGGCTGCGCAGATACACGTTCGGGAAACCCACAACCATGTGGAAGTGCTTGGAACCCGGCAGATAGACGAGAAAGCCGAGGATCGACGCGATATGCGCCCAATAGAACACCTGTTCGGCGATTTGCGCCGCCGAGACGCTCGGCATCAGGGGGGTCAGCCCCGTGGCCAACAGGCCCGCGACCGGCCGGTATGGGCTGTTTTGGCCGTCGGCGATGATATGGAACGCAAACTCCAATTCCATGGTCAGCACGATCAGGGAAATCATACCGAGAATGACAAGGGCGTCTCGCTTGTTGGACCCTTTGAATCGGGCAGGCCGCAGCACCAGCCTGTTGTACAGTGCAAGACCTATTGCCGAGAGCATGAGGATGGCCGCCAGATCCTGGACCACCGCGATTGCGTCCCACCCCCGAAAATCCGGAAAGAACGCTTTCGAATAGGCTTGCAGAATACCGCTCAGAAGAATGACGAACGCGACAAGGATCGCGGCGTGAATGATGCCGGATAAACGAAATCGTAAAAGCCGCCGGTGAAGTCCGATCTCGCGCAGCAGGAAGCCTGCGCGCCGAACAGGGACATCCTTACGAAGGCTCGGCCGTCCGGAGAGGAGCGGCCTCAGCCGTATACTCGCCCGCCAAGCGGCGGCGCCAGCCGCCAAAAGTGTGACCAGTGCGAGACTTAATGCCGAGATCACGCAATCGCTCCCTGAAGTTTCTCGGTAAGGAGCGGCAGGAATTCAAGCACGTCGCAGCGGGTGCCGAAATGAGCAGCATCGAAGATTGGCGCATTGGCGTCTGTGTTGACGGCAATGATCAGCCCGGCATCACGCATGCCCTCCAGATGCTCCGGTGCGCCGGACACGCCAACGGCAAGATAGAGCTTCGGCTTGACCGTTTTACCGGATTTTCCGACCTGGCGGCTCTTTTCCACCCAGCCCTGGTCGACAACCGGCCGGCTGGCGACAAGTTCCGCGCCGAGCGCATCGGCCAACTCCTGGGCGAGGGCCACGCCGTCCTCGTCGCCGACGCCGCGCCCCACACAGACGAGCAGATCGGAGGCAGTGATGTCGACACCCGTATCGCTTGCGCTGCTTGTCGACTGGACCATTGTTCGAGCCGTGAACACAGGGGCGGCTGCCTGGACTATCTCTCCGGCGCCACGCGTTTCGGAAGCCTGAAACACCCCGGGATTGACGGCGGCGATCGCCGGCAGGTTGCACTCGACATCGGCTTCCAATTTACCGCCATAGATCTGGCATGTGGCGCGAAGCGTATCGTCGCCGAGGGCAAGCGCGACGCAGTAGGCCAATAGCGGCTGGCCCACGCGCGCCGCCACCGATGTGGAGATATCCAGTCCGACATAAGAGTTGGCGATCAGAACGATGCCAGGCTTGTCGCGCTCAATGGCTTCGCTTAGCGCTGCGAGGTGGCGTTCACCTGTGTAACCTTTCGCATCCCCGCTCACGAGCACTATACGGTCGGCGGCCCCAAGTTTGGCGGTATCGACGGCGCTGTCATCCTCCACTGCGAGAGCGGTGACGCGGCCGCTGGTTCCGGCAAGATCACGCGCACCCGACAGGAGGTCGAGCGAAGCCTGTGTCGGCTGGCCGGAGACGAGTTCGATATAGACCAGTATGTCAGCCACGGCCGCCTCCCACGATGCCGCGCTGTCTGAAAATTTCAACGATCTGGTCGACGGCAGTGACCGGATCGTCGTCAAGGAAGGAGATCGCCGTCGTCTTGTGCGGGGAATGCAGCGTCACCAGTTTGCCCGGCTCGTCGGCAAGTTCAGCGGCAACATCGAGCTTTTCGATGGACGCGGACTGCACAGCCTGGCGCAGCTTGCTCCCCGAAACATAGCGCGGCGGACGTCGTGCTGCCTGAACCCCGACGACGGCAGGAAGCGTGACCGAAATTTGGGCACTGCGACCGCCACCAAATTCCTGGGCGACGATGGGCGCATCCGCGGAACAATCGATGCCGACCGCGCCGCCGAGCAGCGGCCAGGCGAGTTCGGCAGCCGTAAAGGGAGCCAACTGCCCAAAAATGTCGCCCGGCGCCTGAACCCCGGTCACAACCAGATCGGCCCCCAGCTTGCGCGCAGCTTCCGCCATCAACGGCGCCACCATCCGTGCGGACGCATCGAGCGGAACCTCTTTGATCAGCTTGACGGCCCGGTCGGCGCCTCGGGCGACCGCGGTCTGGAGAACGCGGTCGCCCGCGCTTTCGAGGGCCAGTGCGATGACTGTGGCCCCGGCTTCTTCCTTGGCGAGCACGGCTTCTTCCAGCGCATGATCGTCAAATTCATTGAGCCTGAGCGGCGCCTCGTCCCAATCGAGCACACCATCGGCGAGCGTCAGTTCTTCGGCGCTGTCCGGGACCGTTTGAAGAATAACGACAATGTTCACAACGTGTCTCCCTTGGCGAAGGGGGCCGGATGAGAAGCGACAGCAACACCCGGGCTGGGAACGTAGATCGGACCGCGCTCGAACACGCGGCGGAGTGACCCGTCGAGTACGTAGCTCGGCGTTTCGTAAGGGTCCGGCGTGGGGATATTCTCCTGCCCTGGATAGCCGATCAATTCTCGGATGGCGGGGATCATGTAGTAGACGCCGGACGCGAGCGTGGCGATCGCTTCGAAGGCTTCCTGGTCTTCAACGTAGAGCCTGGCAATGCCTTCGGCCGCCGGCACGGCGGACTGCGCTTCCAGTCCGCGTATCAACGGCTCAAGCAGATCCTCGCGGGCGCCAATCGCCTTATCGAGGAAGGGGCCCGCGACATCGACAGCCGAGGCTGCTGGCATCTGTTTATAGGCAGGGATCAGCACATCCGCCATCCCGGCGAAGCACGCCCTCAGTTCTGCGGTCAAGGCGTTACGCATCATGGTCATCAAGCTGCCTCCTGATTGCGCCGCTGTTCGGCGATGTGTCTTGCCGTGCGCATCGACAGCGTCATGATCGTGGCCGTAGGATTGACGCCGCCGGATGTCGTGAAAACGCTGCCATCCACGATGAAAAGGTTTGGAACGTCGTGTGTGCGCCCCCATCGATCGACGACCGAGGAGCCCGGATCATTGCCCATGCAGGCAGTGCCCAGGAGATGCCAGCCGGAATCGCGGATCTGGTGCACGATTACGGTCTCCACCGCTCCCGCCGCCTTCAGGAGTTCAAGCATCTTCTCTTCATGGAAGCGAAGCAGGCGCCGTGAGTTCTCGTCCATCCGATAGATGATTTTAGGCGCCGGTATGCCATCGCTATCGGTGAGCACCGGGTCGAGTTGGACCTGGTTACTTTCTTGCGGCAAATCCTCGCCGACGACGCTGATGACAACGCAACGGCCCAAACGTTGTTCGACATTGCGGTGCAGGTTTTCACCCCAAACTGCGCTCATGTCACCGCTCTCGAAAACCTTCGATCCGGCGATGCTGCTGACACCGAGTGGTCCGCCGTTGGCCAGGATCGCCCATTTGGCCCCACGCACGAATCCACGACTCTTGTCGGTCTCGTAGAACTGGTAGGACTCGATCATCTGCCCGTATGGCCCACGCCAGGAATGAAGGTTTTCCTCAAACACCCCAAGTCCTGCCGAATAGGGGTGGAACATGAGTCGCTTCCCGACAAGGCCGGAAGAATTGGCGAGCCCATTCGGAAAGCGGCCGGATTGCGACAGGAGCATGAGGCGCGGCGTGCCTACACCGTTCGCTGCCAGGATTACCGTCTTGGCAAGTTGACGTCTTTCTCGTCCGTTGCGGTCGATATAGACCGCACCGGTGGCCAAGCCCCGGGAATCTACCTCAATCTCACGGACGCGAGCACCCGTGACAAGCTTGGCGCCGGCCTTCAGCGCATGCGGCCACAAAGTGATGTCAGTCGTAGACTTCGCGCCTTCCGGGCATCCATAGGCGCAAGTACCACGTCGCACACAAGGGTTGAGACCATTATGGGCGACCGATGCAATGGCGTTGGTGCCAGGCCACCAATGCCAACCGAGCTTGTCGAACCCCTCTATCGCCTTGCGGCCGACATCGCCAACGGGCAGCGGAGGCGTGGGAAAGTCGCGTCGCGGTGGGTGAATGGGATTACCCCTATACCCGGAAACGCCGACGAGTTGTTCGACGTCCTCAAGATGCGGCAGGAGTTCTTCATAGCTGACCGGCCAATCATCGGCGACGCCATCAAGCGTCTTGACACGAAAATCAGATGGCAACATGGGCGCCCACTGGGCATTGAATAGGGTAGCGCTACCGCCGACGCCGGCGAACATCAATGGATTGATATCGGATTCCGATGTGTTCACCGGATAGTCCTGCGGATTATCGCGAGTATTGGGATTTGGGTTCCAGGTCTTCCTTGTCGTCAGTTCCCATTCCGGATCACGGCCGGTATATTTGCTCGGATCAGGCATGAAGCCCTGTTCCAGACAGACGACGGATAGCCCCTGCCGGCTAAGTTCATAAGCGGCCATCGAGCCTCCCGGGCCCGCACCGATGATCAATACATCGGGGATATCCTTCTTGGTGCTTGAGGCCGGGCCTCGCAGCGTTGTGGCTTCTCTCATATCCATGTCCTCACTATTGCCACGATACTTGCGTCGTTCAGTTCAGCCGGTCGCCTGAAGCCGCTTCAAAAAGATGCACGTCGTCGACGGTCGAAAGCAGTTGTAGGTTTGCCCCCAGTTCTCCGGCGAAGCGCCCGGGGACCAGCGCGTTGGCATGAGCCGTGCCGCTCGGATTGCCGACCTCCACTCTGATCTGGGTCTGCGCACCGGTCGGCTCGAGCAGTTCGACCCGCGCGGCAATTTCCGGCGCTCCTTCACCGCCCGATCGCAGCGACAGCGCTTCGGGACGAATGCCAAGGACGAAGTTTCCAGTATTGAGTCGCTGCGGTTTGGGGATACTGAAGGTGACACCTGCTGCGACGCTCACCAGAATCCGACCGCCATCCTCCCCGGTCACTTGGGCCGGCCACAAATTAATCTGCGGCGTACCGAAAAAAGTCGCCACAAATTGGTTTCGCGGACGCGAGTACAGATCGTCGGGCGCACCGTATTGAACGATCTTTCCATTCTGCATGATGGCGATGCGGTCGGCCATGGTCATCGCCTCGACCTGGTCGTGAGTGACATAAACCATGGTCCGACCAAGGCGCTGGTGAAGTGTCTTGATCTCGCTTCGCATGACCGTGCGCAACGCCGCGTCCAGGTTCGACAGCGGCTCGTCAAGCAGGAACGCCTGCGGCTCGCGAACCATCGCCCGCCCCATTGCGACGCGCTGGCGTTGGCCGCCTGAAAGCTGACGGGGACGGCGGTCGAGCAGCGCGCCCAATCCCAGCGTGTTGGCGACTTCGGTGATACGGCGTTCGATCTCGGGTTTTGTGAAGCCCTTCACCTTCATGCCGAAGGCCAAATTCTGCCGGATCGTCATTTGCGGATACAGCGCGTAATTCTGGAAAACCATCGCCAGATCGCGCTGCTGCGGCGGCACATTGTTGACCACTCTGCTGGCTATCCGAATAGAACCGGAACTGGCGGCCTCAAGTCCGGCTATGATCTTGAGCAGCGTCGACTTTCCGCAGCCGGAGGGGCCTATCAGGGTGACGAATTCCCCATCCTCGATGCGAAGGTTCACGCCGTTCAGTATGGCAAGATTGCCATAGTGCTTGTGCAGGTCGGTGATTTCGATGCCGGCCATAGCGGCTCTCCTATTTCTCTGCGCCGGCGGTCAATCCACCGATCAGCCACCGTTGGAAGAACAAGATTGCGATCGCGATAGGCAAGATGCCGATAAGCGAAGCGACCGCCATCTGGCCAAAATTGACAATCTGGTCACCTTGGAAGAGCGCCAGCGCGATCGGCATCGTGCGGGTCTCGCTCGCCGTCATAAAGAAGGCAAACAGGAATTCATTGTAGGAAAGGACCGCGCAGATGATGCCAGTCGCAACGATGCCGGGCATCATTGTAGGCAAGATTACGGCCACCAGGGTACGGATCGGACCCGCTCCATCCATTGCGGCCGCCTGGTCGATTTCTCGCGGGATGCGATGCATGAAGCCCTGGAGCAGCCAAAGCGCGACCGGCACGTTCATCAACGCATAGACAAAGGTCAATCCACCCAGCGTGTGCAGGATTCCAGTTGCCCTCAACAGGAAGAACAGCGGAAGCAAACTGACAATCGGCGGGGCCATGTAGATACCCAGCGTAAGCGAAGGCAGTGCGTTGCCGCCCATATTGTAGCGGCTGATTGCATATACCGCCGGTACCGCGATCAGGAGTGTTCCCAAGCTGCTGACAATAGCAGCAAAAGCGCTGTTTCCCAGAAAGCCGAATATGGGGAACGTGCCCAATATCGCGTACCAATTGGCGAGCGTCGGCTCGGACGGGAAGAAGATGCTGGTGGCGACTTCACTTTGCGTCTTGAAGCTGACCGCCACGAGATAGACGATAGGCAGCACGAAAAAGCCAAGCACCGCGATGATCGCCACTGTCTGCAGCAGCCAGCCGACCATGCTGCGCAAACCGATCGAGGATGGTGCAGCTTCTGCATCACGCTGCGAAGGCCGGGACGTGGAAGGGGGGGATTGTGTCATGGCGCTCATGCTTCCGTCACCTCTGAAAGACGCTTGTGAAGGCGCAGCAATGGAAGGGTTAGGACTGTAACCAGTAACACCAGCAGCAGAACTTGCGCCGCAGCCAAACCGACGTCGTAATTTTGCAGGAGCGTGCGGAAAATCGCATAGCTGGCCAGCGTCGTACCGGTGCCCGGCCCTCCGGTTGTCAGCACGAAGATCAGGTCAAAGACCTTGAAGGAGATGATCAGCTTGATCAGAAAGATGCCGAGCAGCGCAGGCATCAGGATCGGCAGTTGCACCTGAAAGAAGGTTCGAAACTTGCCGGCACCATCCATGTAGGCTGCCTGGCGGATATCGTCGGGCAGCGCACGCAGGGCAGCATAGGCAAGCAGCACTACAAATGGCGTCCACTGCCAAGTATCCGCAAGCGCGATGGAGATGAGCGCCCATGGCATTTCGCCCAGAAAGGAACGCGGAGCCGAGATGAGGCCGAAATGCATGAGCGCGCCATTGAGCAGCCCGCCCGAGGGGAGCAGCATAAGCTTCCACGCTATACCGATCATCACCGGCGGCGTCATCATCGGCAGGAAGATAAGCGCCCGCCAGATTGATCCAAACCGGGAGACACGGACTAGAAGCAGTGCGATGGCGACACCAAGGAGCATCTGCAGCAGGCTCGACGGAATCGCGAAGACCACGGTGCGCCATAGCGCGTCGGCGAAGTCGCCACGCATGGCGAAACTGTAATTGGAAAGGCCGACGAACGACTGGAAGGGCTTGCCCAACGTGCTCTTGGAGAAAGCGGCAGCGAGTGTGTAAAGGCCGGGATAAAGGCCGATAATGAGCAGAGTCGCGACCAGAGGGGCCGCCAACAGCCAGGCGGCGCTGCGTTCCAGGAGGAGTCTGGAGGCCAGCGTGTCTGACGTTGCTGCTTTTGTCATAGAGCTACTCATTCGGACCCGGTAACTGAGAAAGGGATGGAGATTGCAGGGAGCGGCCATGCCTTGCGCGTACCGCTTCCCTTTGCCGAGTGACGCTTCGCCCACCTAGGCGAAGCGTCCTTTCCGCCTTAACCGAGGAGGCGCTGCCACTGTGCGTCGGCGTTTTCCAGCGTTTGCTCTGGAGTCTGCTGCCCCGCCATCATCTTGCTGAGCTCGTCCGTCAGCGTTCGCATCATCACCGGGCTTTGCGGTATCGTCGGCCAAGGCAGAACGCTTTTCGAAGCGCGCTCGAAGGCTGCCTGCACCAACGGGGCATAGTCCTTGTATGCTTGGGATTCGAGGACGGAACTGCGCACTGGATCCGAGAAAGTTTGTGGGGTGGTGCTCACTTGAAGCTGCGTTTCAGGAGCGGTCGCGAACTTCATGAACTCCCAGGCCAGATCCGGATCCTTGCTGCCTGCTGACAAGGCGAGCCCCCATCCCGCGTCCATGGCCGCCCGCGGCGTCATCGACGAATCGCCAACAGGAAGGCTGGTGACGCCCCACTGATCGACAATCTTGGATTGCGCGGGATCCTGGGCCGAAATGCCCAGATCGGTCCAGAACTCGATCAGCGCGCCACGGCCGGAAATAAAGGCCGGTATGCCATTCTCGAAGCCAATCTCCGACGGCGTGGGCAACGCATACGGGATTACGTCGTGCAGAGAATTCGCAGCCTTGATGGAGGCATCGAGAAGCAGCCCCGATTTGCCATCGTCCGTCAAAAGCGACCCGCCGAAGCCAGCGAGGCGATTGACGTAGAGCGAACCCAGCGCAACGGGAATATTGACGCCCATGACAATGGCGCCATAAATGCCCGCAGCTTTTTCTGCCTCGGTGATTGTCTTGGCGACGTTCAGGTAATCGTCCCAGGTTACCGGGACCGCAAGCCCATGCTTATTCAGCAGCGCCTTGTTGTAATAGAGAGAATGCGTATCGCCATCCCAGGGCAAACCCCAACGGCGACCATCGTAAAGCGTATAGACGTCATAGAAAGCTGACAGGAAGTCGTCCTGCTTGATCTCGGAGCTGTCCCGTTCGATGCGGTCGGTGACATCCTGAATAATGCCGTTCGTAGAAAGAGCGCCGATGCTCGCATACCAATAGTCAAAGACATCGTAGCGATTCGCGCCGGAATTGACATCCAGAGTCGCCTGGGATTCGGCCGCATCATATGGGATAGCTGTGATGTTCAGCTTGCACCCGGTGCTCGCCTCGAACATCTCCGCCAACTTGTTTGCAGCCCCGATCCGGGGCTGGGTGACCAGAAACTCCAGGACCTTGCCTTCAAGTCGCTTGCTCTGGGCACGAGCCCCAAACAACGTCGCCCCGGACATGGCGCCAAATGCAGCCCCGGCGACCGTAGCCTGAAGAACGCTACGGCGCGTGACACCTCGATTGCCACTTCTCTTTTCGATCATTAGCCAACTTCCTCCCAGAAGCATCTTCCGGCTTGCGCCCCGGATTTCTCCAAAACTGCATTGCCGTTAAGAACATCAATCAATTGTTGACAATCAATTAGTGGCAGACCACATTGCCTCTGTCAACAACGCTGTCGATCGAATTTTCATTCGGCAGTCTGGGTCACGGCGAAAGAAGTGTGTCGCAGCGAATAAGGACGGCCGGTATCGCCGGCCGAGTGCGGAGGAATGAATGATTGCCGATTTTGAAGTGCTTTCCTGCGATGCAGGTTGGCGCAACTATTATTTCTTGAAGCTGATCGACGACAGCGGCCACGTTGGATGGGCCGAGTTCGACGGCGCGTTCAGCCCTCCGGGCGTTGCCGACGCTATTCCCTACTATGCACAACGTTTGCGGGGCAAGTCTCCGCTCGACCATGAGCGCATCTTCGCCGAACTCTACGGAATGAGCAGGCCGGCGCCCATCGGGCTGACGGCCGAGGCGATGGGCGCCATCGAGAACGCGCTTCTCGACCTGAAGGGAAAAATCCTCGGCATGCCCTGCTATCAACTTCTTGGCGGCAAGCAGCGCGAGGCTGTGCCAGTCTACTGGTCGCATTGCGCAAGCTGGCGCATCAATCACCCGACATTTTACAAGCCGCCGATCACCGATTTGGAAGGTGTGCGCCAGGCCGGGCGCGATGCGCGTGCGGCCGGCTACAAAGCGGTCAAGACCAACATGTTCAAATACACCGATGGCCGCCCGAAAGCCTGGATGTCAGGCTTCGGCGTGCCCTGGAACCCAGGCCTGACAATCTCGCCGGCACTGATACGCGACGTCTGCGAACACCTCCAGGCGCTGATTGAGGGCGCCGGCCCTGACGTACAGGTGATGATCGACCTGAATTTCAATGCGCGAACAGAAGGGTATCTGCAACTTGTGCGAGCGCTTGGCGACTTCCCTCTTTATTGGATCGAACTCGACAATCACAATCCTGAAGCCCTGGCGCTGATCCGCCAGCAGAGCGCTTCTCCAATCGCCAGTTGCGAAACCCTTTTCGGCACGCGGCAATTCTTGCCCTACTTCCAGCATCAATCTATGGACGTGGCTATCGTCGACGTGATTTGGAATGGGGCTTGGCAATCGATGAAGATCGCCAATGCCGCGGACGCGTTCGACGTGAACATCGCCGGCCACAACTTCTATGGTCATCTGGCCACGATGATCAATGTGCATTTCCTGGCAGCGATGCAGAACGTCAAGGTTCTCGAACTCGACGTGGACCGCCTCAAATGGGACAACGAGTTTTATCCGAACTCCTTCGAGATGAAGGACGGGGCGATCGTGGTCCCCGATACGCCAGGCTGGGGAATCGAACCCGACGAGGAAGCGATCCGCGCCCGCCCGGCGCGGGTGATTTCGAAATATCTGGGATTCGACTAAACCTTCTTGGTTACAAGCGCTGAAGGTGCGGCTTCTTTACAACGTATCGGAGCCACTTCGCTGGAAGCTCTACGACTCAGGGTCCAGATTCCGGTCAAATTCTGGACCCAACTACAACAAGGCGCAGCGTCATGTCGGATGGAATTACTCTTGGCCGAACTCCGGTGGTTCGCGAAAGCCTCGATCGCAAGGCTGCAAATCGGTTGCGCGATGCGATCGTTACTGGTTCCCTTGCCCCGGGCACGCGTCTGACCGAAATGGCGATTGCTGCGGATCTTGGGCTTTCGCGCGGGACAATCCGCGCCGCCCTACACCGGTTGGCGTCAGAGGGTTTGGTAGTCCAGCACATGTATTCTAGCTGGCAGGTCGTACCGCTTTCCAGTCATGATGCCTGGGAGCTTTATACCCTTCGTGCGAGCCTCGAGGGCTTGGCCGGCCAGCTAACCGCCCAAAAGATGAATGCCCAGACGGAAAAGAGCATTTCGCAGGCATTCACCGAACTGATCGCCGCATCGAACAACAATTCCCCGGCCGAGCTCGCCGACGCCGATCTCAATCTTCATCGGACTATTGTCGCGGCGTCGGGGCATCGGCGGCTGATCCAGCACTACCAGCAGGTGGAAACGCAACTGCGGCTCTATATCGGCTCTGTCAACGGCTTGCTTCCCAGCCCTCAAGATGTAGCCGCCGAGCACCGCAATATCGTGGAAAGCATCTTGGCTGGGAATGCCCAACAAGCCGAAAAAGAGCTTCGTGACCATAGTCTGTTCTATGGCAACAAACTTGTCGCTTTGCTGGATTCGCATTGCGAATAAGCGAACTCCTGTTGGTTTCCCGCGAGGGCTCGCCTCAAACCTGATCCTAGCCGGCGGGCAGGCTCGTCGATGGAGAAGTCACATGCGCACTGTTGCGAATCTCAGCGATCTCGAAAGGATTGCCCGTAGGAAGATTCCAAAATGGGTCTTCGAATATGCGCACGGCGGATCCTATGACGAGCGCACGATGAACGCGAATCGTGACGATTTGCTGGCAATTAAACTGGAGCAACGCGTCCTCGTCGACGTGTCAAGTCGCCAATTCGAAACCTCAATCGCAGGCATGCCGATGGCGCTGCCGCTGGCGATCGCACCGACAGGGCTTGCTGGCTTTTTTCATCCAGATGGCGAAATCCATTCCGCCCGCGCGGCAAAGGCCGCGGGAATCCCGTATTGCCTCAGCACTGTGTCAATCTGCTCGATTGAAGACGTTGCCGAAGCCACGGGTCCATTCTGGTTTCAGATCTATGTCATGCGCGATCAAGGTTTCACCCGGTCATTGATCGAGAGGGCAAAAGCAGCGGGCTGTCCCGCGCTCGTGCTCACCGTGGATCTGCCCTTGCAGGCGCAGCGGCACAGAGACATCCGCAACGGCCTAGTTGTACCGCCCCGCCTGACTCCTCGGAATTTAATGGAGATGGCACTGAAATATCGCTGGTCGATCGGAGTGGCGAAAGCGGGCCGGTTCAGTTTCGGCAATTTCCGCGATGTGAAGACGAGTGGCATGACGACCTTTGCTCAATGGGTCGCCGATTCTTTCGATCCATCCTTCACATGGGACGACGTGGGTTGGATTCGCGAGATGTGGCAGGGCAAGTTGATTGTGAAGGGCGTACTCAACGTGAACGATGCGCGTATGGCGTTGAAAGTGGGGGCGGACGCCGTCGTTGTATCCAATCATGGGGGGCGCCAGCTCGACGGCGCACCGTCATCAATTTCCGTCTTGCCGGCGATCGCCGACGCGCTGGATGGAACTGAGCTGATACTCGACGGTGGCATTAGAAACGGTCAGGACGTTCTGAAAGCCTTGGCGCTCGGTGCTAGAGCCTGCCTGATTGGCCGCGCTCAACTCTATGGGCTAGCCGCTGCCGGCGAGGTTGGCGTGAGCAAGGTAATCGATCTCATCCGCAAGGAACTCGATACTAGCATGGCACTGACAGGATGTATAGACGTTCGCAAGGTATTCCGCTCGGTTATTCATGCCCCATCGAAGTAGAGTTGCGTGTGGTGCTGGATGCTCGACAACGAAATATTTGTAAGCGGTGTTTCGGGGCCACCTTTCAAGAATGATCGCGATCTGTGAGGTTGCCGATCCTGTATTGGGATCGGAGATAGGCTTGTGTCTGGACTTGACCTTACGCTTGACCCGGAGCGGCAGCCTCGGCGTTTCGAGGTGATCAACGGTGCTGGCGGCCGGCGTCACTGGTCGCTGGATGACAAGGCGCGGATCGTCGCGGAGACGCTGGAACCGAACGCAATCATTTCGGAAGTCGCCCGGCGTTATGGTCTCAGGCCACAGCAGGTGTTCGCCTGGCGGCGTGAAGCGCGCAAACAGGTCGCTTCGGTGCAGCAGGAATCCCCGGCCTTCGTGCCGGCGGTGGTGCCGCCTCCGGAACCCGCGCCGACGCGTCCATCACGGAAGCGAAAGACTCCCCGAGATGCTGGCGTGATCGAGCTTGAGATTGACGGTGTCGCCATGCGGGTCGGCCGGGGAGCCGACGCCAAGACGGTTGCGGCGGTGATCCGTGCGCTGAAGGCAACGTCGTGATCGGGCCGACGGGCGCCGTCAAGGTCATGGTGGCGACGAAGCCGGTGGACTTCCGCAAGGGTGCGGAGGGGCTGGCTGCGTTGGTGCGCGAGACGATGGGCGCCGATCCGTTCAGTGGCGCAGTCTATGTGTTCCGGGCGAAACGAACGGATCGGATCAAGCTGATCTTCTGGGACGGCACCGGCGTCTGCCTCTATGCGAAGCGGCTGGAGGATGGCGAGTTCCGCTGGCCGAAAGTGCAGGGTGGCGTGATGCGGCTGACGGCCGCGCAGTTATCGGCGCTGCTTGAAGGGCTTGATTGGCGGCGTGTCCATGAAGCCCGCCGGACCCGCGCTCCGGCGCAGGCAGGTTGATCCGCGACCAAATGAATCAGTCTCGATTCCGCTGTCGCCCGGAACTGGCGAATATGGTCTCATCCGATCATGGCAATGACGGCGGACCAGCTTCCCGACGATCCGGATGTGCTGAAGGCGATGGTCCTGGCGCGCGATGTCGAGAATGCTCGCCTGACCCAGATCATTAAGGAATTGCAGCGTCACCGCTTCGGCCGCCGGGCCGAGAGCCTGCCCGAAGATCAACTGCTTCTTGGCCTCGAGGAGGCTGAGCAGATCGAGGCGGCAGGCGAGGAAGAGGCCGAACGTGCCGATCCTGCCGCACGCAGGGAGCGTACCGCAAAGCGGCGGACGAACCGGGGGGCGCTGCCGCCGCATCTGCCGCGCATCGAGATGGTCGTCGACATCGAGGACCATGCCTGCCCATGCTGCCGCAACGGACTTCATCGGATCGGCGAAGACGTCAGCGAACGGCTCGACATCGTGCCGGCGCAGTTGCGCGTGATCGTCGTGCGCCGGCCCAAATACGCCTGTCGTGCCTGCGAGGACGTGGTCGTGCAAGCTTCGGCACCCGCGCGGCTGATCGAAGGCGGTCTGCCAACCGAGGCGACGGTCGCCCAGGTTCTGGTCTCCAAGTATGCCGACCACCTGCCGCTCTATCGTCAGGCGCAGATCTACGCCCGGCAGGGCATCAACCTCGACCGCTCCACGCTCGCCGACTGGGTAGGCCGCGCGGCCTGGCATCTGCGTCCGGTCCACGAGCGGTTGCTGGAAAAGCTGAAAGCCTCGCCGAAACTCTTTGCCGACGAGACCACGGCGCCGGTGCTGGATCCCGGCCGCGGCAAGACCAAGACCGGGCAGCTCTGGGCCTATGCCCGTGATGATCGACCGTGGGAAGGCGACGATCCGCCGGGCGTGGCGTATGTCTATGCGCCGGACCGCAAAGCGGAGCGACCGATCGCTCATCTGGCGGGCTTTGCCGGAATTCTGCAGGTCGACGGATATGGTGGCTATCGGGTGCTCGCCGACAAGAGCGGCGCGACGCTCGCCTTCTGCTGGGCACACGTGCGCCGGCGCTTCTACGAGCTCGCCGCAGCCGGCCCAACACCGATCGCGAGCGAGGCGCTCCGGCGCATTGCAGAGCTCTATCGCGTCGAGGACGACATCCGCGGCCAGCCAGCAGACGCTCGTCGTGCCGTGCGCCAGGAAAGGAGCCGGCCGATCCTGGCCGAGTTCGAGCCGTGGCTGCGCGAGAAGCTCGGCCTGATCAGCCAGAAGACGAAGCTCGCCGAGGCGATCCGCTATACGCTGTCACGCTGGGACGGGCTCGCTCGCTTTCTCGACGACGGCCGCATCGAGCTCGACTCCAATACCGTCGAGCGGTCGATCCGCCCGATCGCGCTCAACCGAAAGAACACACTCTTCGCGGGCTCTGACGGCGGTGCCGAGCACTGGGCCGTCGTCGCTTCGCTGATCGAGACGTGCAAGCTGAACGACGTCGAGCCGCTCGGCTACCTCGCCGACGTGCTCGCCAGGATCGTCAACGGCCACCCAAATAGCCAGATCGACGATCTCCTGCCCTGGGCCTACATCGCCACTCCCCAGCTTGAGGCCGTGGCCTGAGAACACCGCTTACAAATATTTGATGCCTTTAAGCGTGCGGACGATGTCTACCGGGCGTTCACGGCCGAGTTGGTGAAACGACGAATTAAGCGGCGAGCGCTTTCAAGCGTCAGTTCCATTCTGGCCAGCATTTTCCGATTCGGTCGATACACTGTATCGTTTGCGCAAGACCTTCCGCCTTTCGATGACTAATGTCGATCGAACCTCCTTGTCAGCGTACCATACTGCATCGGGATTCCCGTTCCATGACACGCTGACATCAGAGGAAACAGGAGTTCACAAGCCCGACTCGCTCTACTTCGCGTACGATTTGGGCCTCCAATTCGCCTTCGGCTACAACAGTCGGAGATCCTGCATGTGGCGCAAAGCCAGTGGCACGATATTGGTGTTGCCACAGAGCTCGGCTATTCGACCTGCTGGATCGAACGCCGGGAGGGCATGGAAGGTTTTGGAGCCACTCCGGTGCCGGAAAGGTTGACCAAGCCCACTTTCCACTCAAGCCGATGAAGGATTTTGCAGACGCCGTCGACGCCAAGCGTGCCGAATAACAGAGCTATATGACCTCTGGCGGACGCAGATCGCCCGCCAGAGAGTTGGCCAGTAGGTTTTGCTGTATCAATGATTGATTTCAACAACATAGACGTTCGCATATTCGCCTCGGTTGGCGTACCACCTTCATTTAATTCTCCCCTTCAAAGCTTCGGCTGTGTTTTCCTGACCTTCGATGCGGTTGGACAATCTCCGTCCAGTATTTGCCGGAATGCGAGGGTCGCAGATGGTCGTCCTTCGAACGCATCAGAGGAAATGTTGATTCGACCTGCCGGCTGAGCACCTCGTTCGGTCGTCTACCGGGCGAAGTGGTTTGCTTGAGCGACCAGATGGTCGACCAGCTCGCGGCCGAAAGAAGGCAGATCTTCCAGCCGCTGCACGCAGATCTTGAGTTCGCGTACTGCCCAGGGGTTCGAGAGCCGCACCACCGCGATCGCATGGCTCGTCTTCAGCCGGTTTGCAACGGAACCGGGAAGTATGCCGACACCGACACCGGCCTCGACCATACGGCAGAGCGACTCGAAGCCCGAGACCTTGATGCGGATGTCGAGGCTGCCACCCATTTGGGCGACGATGTTGCCCATGAAGCCGTGGATGGCGCTTCCCTGCTGCAGCGAGACGAAGCTTAGCGTCGCTGCCTCGGCAAAGTCGACCATGCCCAGCGAGGCGAGCGGATGGTCCAGCGGTACCGCCAGCACAAGGCTGTCCTTCTGGTAAGGAATCACCTCCAATTCGTCGGTGCGGATATTGCCGGCGAGGATGCCTATATCGGCACTCCCATCCGCGATCGCGCGCGCGATCTCCGGGCTCAGCCGCTCTTCGAGTTCGATATCGACATGCTGGTGGGAAGCCAGGAACGAGCCAAGGGCGGCCGGCAGGATTTCGGTGATGGCGGTCGTATTGGCGAGGATGCGCACATTGCCCTTGAGGCCACGCGAATAAATTTGCAGGTCGCCATGGAGCCGCTCAAGATCCCGGAATACCCTGCGAGCATGGGTGAGCAAAGTTTCCCCGGCGGGGGTTAGCGTCACGCCCTGGCTGCGCCGGACAAAAAGCAACGCACCGAGCGCTTCTTCCAGGTTCTTCACGCGCAACGACGCGGCCCCGACCGAAAGATGGGCGCGCTCTGCCCCGCGTGTCAGATTGCCTGCTTCGGCAATGCAGACGAACAGGCGTAGATCCACGAGATCGTAGCGAAGGCTGGCCATAGGATTTCCTTGCAAGCTGCCGTGTTTGCCGCTGCTGAATGCACCCTTTCCGAATAACAAATTGCGGATGGCGGTGCCACATGCTGGATAGCGGACTTAAGCCGCGTGCTGCTACCGCGCCAGGAACAAGCTCGCCGGCGCACAAGGAAAAACAATGGACAAAACCTCGCAGACCTCGCCAAGCGCGGAACTTGCCGCATTCGCCGCCAACCTGCGGTTCAAGGATATTCCAACCCCGGTCGTGGGCCGTGCCGTCGATCTCTTCGTCGATTGGGTCGGATCGGCGCTGGCCGGCAAAGGCGCACGTCCGGTCGAAACGATCGCCGCTTTTTCCAAGAGCATGGGGCCGTCGGAAGGCTTGAGCGAAATCCTCATCGACGGCAGCTTTTCCTCGCCTTTCTTCGCAGCCCTCGTCAACGGTGCGTCCTCGCATATCGCCGAGCAGGACGATGTCCACAACGGCTCGGTCTTCCACCCGGCCGCCGTGGTGTTTCCGGCCGCTCTTGCTGTCGCGCAGGCAAATCGAGCTTCAGGGCAGGACTTCATCGCCGCCGTGACGGCCGGCTATGAAGTGGGCATCCGCGTCGGAGAATTTCTCGGTCGTTCCCACTACAAGATCTTCCACACCACCGGCACGGCCGGGGCATTGGCGGCGGCGGCCGCGACCGGGCGGCTGCTCGGCCTGTCGCCCGCTTCGATGCTCGATGCCTTCGGATCTGCCGGAACGCAAGCGGCCGGCTTGTGGGAATTCCTGCGCGACGCCGCCGATTCCAAGCCCCTGCACACCGGCAAGGCCGCCGCCAACGGCCTGGTCGCGGCCTACCTCGCGAAGGACGGCTTCACCGGCGCAAAGCAGATCCTCGAAGGCCGGCAAGGTATGGCCGCCGGCATGTCGAGCGACGCCGACCCGGCGCGCCTGACCGATCGGCTGGGAGTACGCTGGACGCTGGCGGAGACGTCGTTCAAGTTCCATGCATCCTGCCGCCACACTCATCCTGCGGCCGACGCGCTTTTGAAGGCCATGCGCGACAACGATCTCGGCATGGCCGACATCGGCAGCGTGACCACCCTCGTCCACCAGGGGGCCATCGATGTTCTGGGGCCGGTCGTTTCGCCGTCGACCGTCCACCAGGCAAAGTTCTCGATGGGAACCACGCTCGGCCTTATTGCCGCCTATGGCCGTGCCGGCATGGATGAATTCGAGAAGGGCTATGCCCGCCCGGAAGTCACCGCCTTCCGCGACCGCGTCCGCATGGTACTCGACGACGAGGTTAACACTGCCTATCCTGCTTGCTGGATCGGCAAGGTTCTGGTCGAGACCACCGACGGGCGCAGGATAGAGGCGCGTGTTGACGAGCCGAAGGGCGATCCCGGCAACACACTTACCCGAGACGAGATCGACGGCAAGGTACGCGGTCTTGCAGCCTTCAGCGGCGCCGCCGACGTAAATGACATGGACGCCATGCTGCCTCGCCTGTGGCAGATCGACCGCGCCAATTCGATCGGGCCGCTCATGCCGGCCCGGCCGGACGCAGGCTGAGCGGTTCCCCACACACCAGACAAGAGACCAGGACACCCCCATGAGCATCAGAGACATTCCACAAGGCGAGGAAATCGGGCAGATCAGGCAGAGCGTAAGGAAGCTCTGCGAATCCTTCCCGCCGGAATATTGGCGTCAGCTCGATCGCGATCACGCCTACCCGAGCGAATTTGTGAAGGCGCTATCCGATGCCGGCTATTTGTCGGTGCTCATCCCGGAGGAATATGGCGGCTCCGGCCTGCCGCTCTCTGCCGCCGCAGCTATCCTTGAAGAAGTGCAGCACGCCGGCGCCAACGGTGCAGCCTGTCATGCGCAGATGTATATCATGGGCGCGCTTCTGCGGCACGGCAACGAGGAGCAGAAACAGAAATACCTCCCCGGCATCGCTTCCGGTGAACTGCGCCTGCAGGCCTTCGGCGTCACCGAGCCGACTAGCGGGACAGACACGACCTCGATCAAGACCTTCGCCAGACGAGACGGCGACCACTATGTGGTGAACGGCCAGAAGGTATGGACCTCGCGTGCCGAGCATTCAGACCTGATGCTGCTGCTTGCCCGCACCACGCCAAAGGAACAGGCGGCCAAGCGCACCGACGGCATGTCGGTCTTCATCGTAGACATGCGCGAAGCGCTGAAGAGTGGCATGACGATCAAGCCGATCCGCACCATGATGAACCACGCCACGACGGAAGTGTTCTTCGACAATGTGCGGGTGCCCGCCGAAAACCTGATCGGCGAGGAAGGCAAAGGCTTCCGCTACATCCTGTCGGGCATGAACGCCGAGCGTATCCTGATCGCGGCCGAATGCATCGGCGATGCCAAATGGTTTATCGAAAAGGCCTCCGCCTATGCGAGCGAGCGTCAGGTGTTCGGCCGTCCGATCGGTCAGAACCAGGGCGTCCAGTTCCCGATTGCACGCTCTTATGCGCAGATGCGCGCAGCCGAACTGATGGTCCACCAGGCCGCATCCCTGTTCGAGAAGGGGCAGGACTGCGGCGAGCAGGCCAATATGGCCAAGATGCTGGCGGCCGAGGCCTCCTGGGCGGCGGCGGAAGCCTGCGTGCAGACGCATGGCGGCTTTGCTTTTGCCGAGGAGTACGACGTGGAACGCAAGTTCCGCGAGACGCGACTTTACCAGGTCGCGCCGATCTCGACCAACCTCATCCTCAGCTATGTCTCCGAGCACGTGCTCGGCATGCCACGCTCCTATTGAGGCCTCGCCGATGCTTCCGCTCCAAGGATTGCTGGTTGTCTCCATCGAGCAGGCCGTTGCCGCACCGACCTGCACCCTGCGCCTGGCCGATGCCGGCGCGCGGGTGATCAAAATCGAGCGCGCGGAGGGTGAGACCGCTCGCCACTACGACAAGGCCGTGCACGGCACGAGCGCCTATTTCGCCTGGCTGAATCGCGGCAAGGAGAGCACCGTGCTCGACATCAAGGACACGGCCGACCGCGCCTTGGTGGAAAGGCTGGTCGCCAAGGCGGACGTGTTCGTGCAGAACCTTGCTCCGGGCGCAGCGCAGCGGCTCGGGCTTGGCTCTGCCGATCTTGCGGCACGGTTCGAACGGCTGATCGCCGTCGATATCGTTGGCTACCGGCAAGATAGCGTCGCCCGCGACATGCGCGCCTACGACATGCTGATCCAGGCCGAAAGCGGGATCTGTGCCGTCACCGGTACGCCGGAAACACCGGTCAAGGTCGGGGTTTCGATGGCAGATGTGATGACCGGCGTCAACGCCCATGCCGCGATCCTGGAGGCGCTGATCGAGCGCTCCCGGACCGGGAGAGGCAAGGCGATTGAAATCGCCATGTTCGACGCCATGGCCGACATTATGAGCGTCCCGCTGCTTCACCACGACTATGGCGGCAGGGCAACACCGCGCACCGGCCTCGCCCACGCCGCGATCTTTCCTTACGGCAGTGTCGCCTGTCGCGACGGCGAGACCGTCATAGTGGTCCAGAACCCAGGCGAATGGCGCCGCTTTTGCGAAGGCGTGCTCGATCGGCCGGACCTCATCGACGATCCGCGCTATTGCGACAACCCGAAGCGTGTCGAAAATCGCCTGGCGCTGGGCAAGATACTGGCCGCGATATTCGGACAGCTGACGCGGGCGCAGGCAATCGAGAGGCTGGAGGCAAACAAGCTGGCCTGGTCCAATGTTTCCACGGTCGCCGACCTTTCCAACCATCCGGCGCTGCGTCGCGTTTTGGTGGAGATACCGGGTGGCTCCTTCGACGGCGTCGCTTCGCCAGTGCGCCGGGAGATCAAGGGCGGGCCGGTGCCAGCACTCGGCGCGCATACGGATGAAGTGCGACAGGAATTTGCGGAGGGAACGTCGTGAGCATGGTAGATACCGATTATCTTCGGCAATGGATCGGCCGCAAGGAGCGGATTTGCGAAACCATTACGCCAAATCTGGTTGAACGGTTCGAGGCGACGCTGGGCAGTTCGGCGCACCGCATGCCCGATGCCGCGCCGCTTGCCATCCACTGGTGCCTTGCACCGCCGGCCGTGCCTTCGGATGAACTCGGCTCCGACGGACACCCAGCGCGCGGTGGCTTCCTGCCGCCGGTGCCGCTGCCGCGTCGCATGTGGGCCGGGGGAAAAATGGCCTTTCACCATCCGCTGCGTGCTGGCGCAGAGGTGACGCGCGCCTCGCGCATTGCCGATGTGACCCACAAGACCGGGCGTAGCGGAGAACTCGTCTTCGTGACCGTCGAGCATTCCATCGAGAGCGACGGGAAAACCGCCATTACGGAGCGCCAGGACATCGTCTACCGGAACATGGAGGAAGCAGCGAAGGGCCCTGCCCCTTCGCGGCGCCTCGATGCGTCGGCGCCGAAACCTGCACAGACTGCCGATCACACAGAGACGGTCGAAGCCACCACGACGCTGCTGTTCCGCTATTCGGCGCTTACCTTCAACGGTCACCGCATCCACTACGATCTCGACTATGCGCGCGATGTGGAAGGCTATCCGGGTCTCGTCGTGCATGGCCCCCTCCAGGCGACGCTGATGCTGCACATGGCAGCGCGGCTCCACGAGGGGCAACAGCCGCGGGAAGTCTCGTACCGCGGAGTATCGCCGCTGTTTCACGGCGCGGCTTTCACCGTCAATGCGAACCGTACGGCCAATGGCATCGATCTGTGGTGCGCCGACCGGCAGGGTATCGCGACGATGAACGCTTCAATTCAATTCTAGCAAGGCAGGACCATTTGGGCTGAGCCTTGACAGATCATGCCCAAGCGGTAATTGACAGTTGCCGACGATTGCTTGACCGTTGGAAACGGTAGCAACTGGCGCCCGAGGAACATTCCCGTTCCCGTCTGCTCGGGCCGTTCAGATGACCAGTCATCTGCAATGGAACTGCAAGCAAGAACACTATGAATTTTCGAGAAATCGTCGCTTTTCGCGCTGTCATTTTCACGAACTCGATAACCCGTGCGGCAGAGGTGCTCAATGTCACCCAGCCGGCGGTGAGCATGCTCATTTCAAATCTCGAAGAGTCCTTGGGGTTCAAACTTTTCGAGCGACGCCAAGGCCGGATATTTCCCACGCCCGAAGCGCTGCTGCTTGCCGACGAAGCCGAGAAAACCTTCGAGAGCCTTTCCAATCTGAAGCGTCGCGCCGACCAGATCGCCCGGCGTGGCGTCGGCAGCCTGCGCATCGCTTCCATATATGGACCGGCAATGCATCTGCTGCCGTGCGTGGCGGCTGCTTTCTCGCGCAGCCATCCCGAGGTGAACGTCTCCATTGTCACGCGCGAATCCAAGCGTATCCAGGAATGGATGGCAACACAGCACTACGATCTCGGCATAGCGGAGATGCCAACCGAACCGAATCCGCTCCTGCATTTCGAGGCGTTACCGCAGCGGCTTGTCTGCGTCCTTCCGGCAGGACATCCCCTCGCCGACAGGGAAATCCTCACGCCCGGCATCCTTGACGGCCAGCCCATCGTGACCATGCCGGTCTGGCATCACTCGACCGTTTCCCTCGAACGGGCCTTCGCCGAGGCTGGAGCACGGTTCAACCGCGCCTTCGAGGTCGATATGTTTTCGGTGGCTCTGGAACTCGTTGCCCACGGCGCAGGACTGGCGCTGGCGGACCCGATCAACCTGCTGGCCGCGCAGAGCGACGCAATCGCCGTCCGGCCGTTCGAGCCGGTAATCCATTTCGATCTTGCACTTTTCTTTCCTGCCCAGCGTGCCCGCTCGCTGGTAGCAGAAGAGTTTGCGCATTTGCTGCGCAAGGAACTGGCCTCGGTTCCTGGGCTTTAGAGAAGTTGCAGCCAAGTGGACTCAACTGGCGTCGAACGAATCCGGCAACACAAACAGATGGAGCGGCGACCCGGATTTATCCCCGGTCCGCCGCTCCAGCTATGAGTTTTGATGGATTGTCCCCAGTCAGCCCGAAGACAATCCATGAGGCTTTGCCTCTGGGCTAGGCGCTTTGTCCCTCTACCCGATCGGCGGGATCGCCCCAGCCGCCGCCGCCCGAGCTTTGGAGGCGGATGACCGCGCCCTTGCCGGGCGTGAGAGCCAACGCCTTTGGCGGCAATGCGGTTTCCCGGTCGGTTCCCGGATTAAGATGGGAGCCGGCCGCCTGCCCCGGAGCACCGCCGGCCTCGCCCCACGGGCGGGCATAGTCGCGCATCTGCTGGACATAGACGTTCACGTTGACGCCGTCGCACAGCAATTCATATTCACGCCTCAGCGCCATGCCGCCCTCATGAGCACCCTTGCCGCCGGAGCCCTCGACCAGTTCCGTGCGAAGGACGCGGACAGGGCTCGCCGTCTCCATGATTTCAGCCGACAGGATTGAGCAATTGCCACCATGTGTATCGATGGCATTGAGGCCGTCGCCCTGGGCAGTCGCACCGCTGCCGCCCCCCATGATGTCGGTGATGATGAAATAGGGAGCCTCACCATTTGCATTGCGGCGTTCCGGCCTGGTGTCGAAACCGCCCGCTTTGACGGCGGGGAAGGATATCTGCGAACCGGCATAGCCAGCCACGCCGGGCATCCGGCAAAGTGCGCGCAGCACAACTTCGGCGACCGCCTGCGCGGCATAGTGCCGGCTGCCGACCGCAGCGGGGCGCTTGGGGTTCAGCACCGAGCCACGCGGCGCGATGACATGGATGGGGCGCATGAAGCCGCCATTTTGCGGACTATCGGGGGCAAAGGCTGTCTTTACCGCGTAGCTGGCCAGCGACACTGTCGAGGCATAGGGACAGTTGAGCGCATTGGCCCGCTGGTCGCTGGTACCGGAGAAGTCGACCTGGATGCACCCATCCGAAACGCTGGCACGGCAGACCATCGTGATGGGTTCGTCAGAGGCAATCTCATCCTCGATCTGCACCGTGGCGCTGACGACGACGCCTTCGCGCTCACGAAGGGCGGCGGTCATGTAATTTTCGCCATAAGCGAGAACGGCATCGTTCAGTTGCAGGAACAAATTCGTTCCGTAGCGTGCCGCAAGCTCCTTCAATCTTCTCTCGGCAGTCCGGCAACCCGCGATCTGCGCGCGCAGGTCTCCGAGCGAGGATTGCGGATGTCGCACATTCGCCGCCAGCATGCGGAAAAGATCGTCGTTGGGAACGCCTTTGCTGACAAGGCGCAGCGGCGGGAAGATGAGGCCCTCCCCAAACACTTCAGTGTTGTCCGGCGCAGTCGTGCATGGCGTCTTGCCGCCGATATCGACGTGATGGGCGATGGTCGCGGCGATCGCCACCAGTTTTCCATCATGAATCACCGGGCTGAACAGTACGATATCCGGAGTATGCGTGCAGCCCTGATAGGGGTCATTGCAGATAATGGCATCGCCGTCTTCCCACGTCTCCAGCGGGATGACCTTGACGACGTCGCGGCACGCAACCTGCAGGATGCCGAGTTGCGCGGGGATCGTCTCTGCCTGGGCCAGGATTTCGCCGTCCGGCGAAAGGATGGCGCAGGAATAATCATACATGTCCCAGATGATCGAGGAGTAGGAAGCCCTGCGCAGCGACGCGGACATTTCCTCCGCGATGCCGATCAGCCGGCGCTGGAAAATATCGCGGGTCAGCGCGTCGAATGTCGTTTTCTCGTTCATGTCAGGCTGCCTTGATACGAATGAAACCATGCTCGACCCCCTCGGCAACCTGCCCAGGCAACACCACGGTGGTGGAGTCATATTGCTGAATGATGGCCGGTCCCTCGACGGTCGAACCGGGGCCAATATCGTCCCGGAGATAGATGGGCGTGGGATGCGCCGCTCCGCCGATCTCAAAGAACAGATCTCGCGTCCCGGCAGGCTGCGGGTTGCCGGCCTCGCCATGCTGCCCAAGGGTCGGCTTATCGAGAACGCCTATCGCATCGATACGCAGATTGGTGATCTCGACGGTCGCGTCCGGGTTGGCATAGCCATAGGCCAGGTCATGCGCCTCATGGAAGCGCGCAGCGATGCCACGGGCATCCGGCAGCGTGCTGACCGAACCGTCAGCCAACACCACGTTGATCTCGTGATACTGACCCTGGTAGCGCTGGTCCGCCGAAAACAGGATGCGCTGCCGATCAGTTGCGATACCGTCACGCGAAAGCTGCTCGCGCAGTTCGTTCTCGGCCGCCAGAAGTATTCCCGAAAGGGCGGCCGGATCGAGGTTGGCGAGCTGTGTGGGGAACGGGATCTGCTTGTGGTGGCGGATATCGGCGAATTGCAAGCCGATTGCCGCGAATACGCCGGGCGTCGGCGGCACGATGAGTTCGCGCAGGCCGAGATCCTGGACGAGGAAGGAGCCGAACAGCCCACCCGCCCCGCCAAAGGCCAAAAGCGCAAATTCGCGCAAATCATACCCGCGCTCCATGGCCAGGGTGCGGATTGCTTCGCCCATATTGGCATTGGCAATAGCGAACATTCCGAGTGCCGCGTCCTGAGTGGAGCGGCCCAGCGGCCCGCCGACCTCCTGGTCGATGGCTTGTGCAGCAGCTTCCACCGACAACTCGATGCCGCCAGCAAAGGCCTTCGAGTCCAGATAGCCCAGCACCAGGGCGGCGTCGGTCAGGGTCGGCTTGGTCCCGCCCCGGCCATAGCAGGCCGGGCCAGGCACTGAGCCGGCCGATTGCGGCCCGACATGCAGCGCGCCGCCACGATCCACCCGGCCGATCGATCCACCGCCAGCCGAAATGGCCGTGATGTCGAGCGTCGGCGATCGCAACGGAAGCCCGTCCACGTCGCGGCCACGGCTCAACATCGCAGCACCCCGCGAGATGGTCGCGATGTCGGCAGAAGTTCCGCCAATATCGAGCGTAACCAAGTTCTCGACGCCGAGCGCCCGACCGGCCTCGACGGCAGCGATCACGCCTCCTGCCGGGCCGGACATCAGCATTGCACAGGGATTCTGGCGCGCCGAATCTGGTGTGGCGACGCCGCCATCGCTGCGCATATAGACGAGTTTTGCATACATGCCCGCCTTCGCGACGGCATCCTCGAGTGCCTTGGTATAACGCGCAACGGGCGGCCCGACATAGGCGCTGGCAGCGCTGGTATTGGCGCGCGGATATTCCTCGATCTGCGGATTGACGTCGCAGGAAAGGAAGATCGGAATATCCGGGAAGCGCTCGCGGATAGAAGCCGCCAGCGCACGCTCATGAGTGTCGTTTGCGAAGCTGAAAAGAAGCGATACTGCAATCGCCTCCGGGCGCCGGGCGGCGATCTCAGCCAGAATGCGCTCAATCTCGTCAGAAGACAGCGGCTCGACAATCTTGCCGAAAGCATCGATGCGCTCGCTCACCTCCGCCACCTGCGAACGAGCGACCAGCGGCACCGGCTTCTGCGCAGTCAGGCTGTAGATATGCGGGCGCCGCTGGTGGGCAACCTCCAATATGTCGCGAAAGCCGCGCGTCACCAGGAGCAGCACATCAGCGCCGGTGCGCGTGATCCAGGCATTGGTGGCGATGGTGAAGCCGTGGACGAACAGGTCGATATCCTCGATTTTAGCCTGTGCCCGAGCAGCAAGCTGCTTCAACCCATGCATGACGCCCTCGGCAGAGCCTGGGGTCGTTGGCGCCTTCTCCATCCAGCGCTGGCCCGAGCCGTCGTCCACCAGAACGAGATCCGTGAAAGTTCCGCCAACGTCTACCGATAATCTGAGCATACGTGTCCCATTCCGATCGTTGCAAAGGCGGCAGGACGCCGCATCGAGACACAACGCTAAATCGACGGGCTCCATAAGAAAAATCGAATAAGCTGATCAGAACATCAGGAGCACTTATGTCCTTGACGACATCATAAGCTCCCCTGATCAAGGCATCAGAATGCACGATTTCTGCTGATCGCTGGGCCTGACTATCATGTGCCCCGAAAAGGGAGGCAGACATTCATGGGCCAGATCAACCTCAAGATGCCGAACTCGTTGTGGGCATCGACCGCCACGCCGGCAACGGAACGCGCACAGTTGCGGGGGGAGCATCGGGCCGATATCGCGATCATCGGTGCGGGTTTCTGCGGTCTTTCGGCTGCGCTGCATTTGGCGGAAGCGGGAATCGAACGGATCGTTCTGCTCGACGCGGCCGAACCCGGTTGGGGCGCTTCCGGTAGAAATGGCGGCCAGGTGGTTCCCGGTTTTCGTTCGGATCCCGACGACATCATCGCGCGCTATGGATCGGAAACAGGCAAGAAGCTGATCGCCGCGTCGGCCGAAGCGGCCGATCTCGTCTTCGAACTCATCGACAACTACGGCATCGATTGCGATGCTCGTCGTAACGGCTGGATCCAGTGCGCGGCCGGCCCGCGTGGGCTGGAAGCTGTACAGCATCGTGCCGCGCAATGGCAGCAGCGTGGCGCCGACATATCACTGTTGACTGAGCGGGATTTGACCTCGCTGACCGGTGTTCATGGATATGTCGGAGGCTTCATCAATCGGCAGGGCGGCCAGATCAACCCGCTCTCTTATGTGCGCGGCCTCGCCGTGGCCGCAGAAAGCCTCGGCGTCTCGATCTTCTCCAGTAGCCCGGCGCGGCGACTTGAACGCGTCGGGACACGCTGGGAGATTGCTACACCAGAAGGCGTTGTCAGGGCACATCGGGTCATTGTGTGCACGAACGCGCATACCGACGGGTTGTGGCCAGGGCTACGACGCACTCTCATCCCGATCGTGAGTTCCGTTGTTGCCACGGAGCCCCTGCCCGCCAGCCTCAGGGCGACCATACTTCCCGGCGGACATTCCGTGGCCGATACCAGACGACTGATTTCATGGTTCGGCATCGATCGCGACGGACGGGTGATCCTTGGCGGGCGCGGCGCCCAATCCGGCAAGGACAGGCCTAATGAATTCCGAGCGGTGGAACAGCGTCTATACAGGGCGTTCCCCGCATTGCGTGACGTTGCAATTTCCTTTCGCTGGAGCGGCCTCGTCGCCCTGACGCTTGATCACCTGCCGCATGTGCATGAGTTGGCTGCCGGGCTTTTCGCCGGGATCGGCTTCAACGGACGCGGTGTGGCCATGGCAACCATGATGGGCAAGTCGCTTGCCGAGCGTGCGATGGACCGGCACCCGGATTCGCTGCCCCTGCCCGTTGTGCCGGTTAGCGGCATACCCTTCCACGCCTTTCGGGCGCTCGGCCTCGCCGCCGCCCTTCAAGGCAAGAAGCTCCAGGATATCTTCCTGCCCTAGCATTTTGCAGCAGGTGCCAGGAGACCTGGCGCCTGCCGATACCGGGTGTGCAGAGAGTTCGCTATTCCGCTGCCACCAAGGATTTCTCCAGTATTTCCGCATAGGCAGCGCCCGGCCAGAACTTCGGGGTCGCCCGCTGGTATTGGAGCGGCCGCTCGACATCGGCGCCCAGCGTACGCGCTGCAAGCCAGCCCCAGTGCGGATTGTCAAGGAAGGCGCGTCCCAGCGCCACCATGTCCGCCGTGCCTTCCGCGATCACTGCTTCGGCCTGCTGCGGCGTGGCGATCAGCCCCACCGCGCGTGTCGGAATGTCCGCGCCCAGCTTCACAGCATCGGCGAGATGGGCCTGATAACCGGGACCGATCTGTGGGATGGCCGTTGCCGCCAGTCCGCCGCTGGTGACGCAGACATAATCCACGCCCTCTGATTTCAGCGCCTTTGCGAAGGCAATCGCTTCGTCGAGATCGATCCCGCCCTCCAGCCAGTCGCGGCCAGTGATCCGGACGCCCAACGGCCGCTCCTTGGGCCAGACCGCGCGCGCGGCACGAATGACCTCCAGCGGATAACGCATCCGGTTCTCCAGGCTGCCACCATATTCATCGGTGCGTCGGTTGGAGGTGGCCGAGAGGAACTGGTGCAGCAGATAGCCGTGCGCGGCATGGATCTCCAGCAGATCGAAGCCGATGCGCTGCGCCCTGAGAGCGGCATCCGCATGCGCCATGCGCACGCGATCGAGATCTTCGACCTGCATGGCGGAAGGCGTATGCCAGCCATCGGCAAAAGCCAATGCGGATGGCGACACCGTCGCCCATGGGGACTCGGCGGCTCCCAGTGCCTTGCCGCCTTCCCACGCTTTTTGCGACGAAGCCTTACGGCCGGCATGGCTGAGTTGGATGCCGAGTTTGGCCGAACCGTGGGCTCGACAATGGGCAATGACTTTGGCCAGCGCCGCCTCGTTCTCGTCGCTGTATAGACCCAGGCAGCCATGGGTGATGCGCCCGATGCGCTCCACGGCGGTCGCCTCGACGACAAGCGCGCCCGCACCCGAACCGGAGAGCGTGCCCAGATGCGCCAGATGCCAAGATGAGGCACTGCCGTCATCGGCGCTGTACTGGCACATTGGCGATACCGCGATGCGGTTCGGCAATTCCAGGCCTGCCAGCCGGATCGGCGAGAACAATTTGCTCGTCATGGTACTTCCTTCACTGCTTTATTCGGATGTGGTGTGAACACGGCGAATGTCCGCCGCGTGAATTGACAGATCAATCGGCAAGCGCGCAGGCAAAGCGCTTCTGCAGTGCTTCCCTGTCCAGGGTTCCTTTTACGGCGATCAGCACCAGCCGGATGGCTGGGGTCCCTGCTGGCGCGGCATGCCAGGCAATCTCCCAATGACCGCCGACCAGATGCAGGATCCCTGTCTGTCCAGGCTTCTGCTGCGTCCGCAGAAAACCCTTTGCCCGCAGGACACCTGCAGGAAGCGAACCGAGCAATTCTCCCAGCTTCCCGCCGTCAAACTCCTGATCGCTCACAAATGCCCAGGTTTCAAACTGGTCGTCATGGGCGTGATGATCGTGATGATCGTGGTGCGCGACCGTCGCGCCGGCGCCGGGCTCCTCGAAATCGGTATCGAAGAGAACATCCATCGGCACCGCACCATGGACGGTCTCGACAATCCTTTTGACGCCGATCGCGTTCCGGAGCCAGGCATGCAGGTCGGCCTTCCGCTCTTCCAAAACGCGGTCGACCTTGCTCAACAGGATCATGTCGGCAGCGCAAAGCTGGTGGCGCACCGTGTCGCCGACAAATTTGTCGCCCGCCAGTTCCTTTACGCGCTCGGCGTCTGCCATGACCAGGATGCCGCTGAGCCGCAATCCCGGATCGAGGCGAGCGATCTCGGCAATATTCTGCGGTTCCGCGACACCGCTGGCCTCGATGACGATATGTTCCGGCGGCGGCGTCATGCGAACGACCTCCACCAGCGCCTCAACGAGGCTGTCGCCTATGCTGCAACAGATGCAGCCATTGCTGAGACTGATGGTGCTACCCTCATGCCCCGTGATCAGTTCGGCATCGATATTGATGTCGCCGAAATCATTGACCAGAACAGCGATACGCCGACCGGCGCTGCCACGCAGCATGCGGTTGAGCAGCGTGGTCTTGCCGGACCCGAGAAATCCCCCGATGATTGTGAGCGGGATCCGTGTCACGGCAAAACGCGCGGATTGGCGAAGATGCGCCCGCCGAGTACCGTTCCCCAAACGCGGACGTCTTTCAGCGCTTCGGGCGCGACTTCGGTCGGGTCGTCCTCAAGCACTGCAAAGTCGGCGTATTTACCTACTTCGATACTGCCGACCTCGCCCTCCATCTTGAGCGTGTAGGCCGCACCGAGCGTGATGGCGTGCAGCGCCTCATCGACCGAGATGCATTCACTCGCCCCAAGCACCCGCCCCGACGAGGTCCTGCGGTTGACCGCGCACCAGGCAGTGAACAGCGGCCCCAGCGGCGTGATCGGCGCATCCGAATGGATGGCAACGGGCACGCCGCAACGCATGGCCGACGCCACCGCATCCATGCGCTCGGCGCGGTCCGGCCCCATGGTCAGCGAATAATGGGCGTCGCCCCAATAATAGATGTGGTTGGAGAACAGGTTCACGCAGGCACCAAGCTTCGCCATGCGGCGGAACTGAGCGGCATCCGCCATCTGGCAATGCTGCAAAGTGTGCCGGTGGTCGGGCCTCGGCTTCTCGATCTGCACCGCCTCGATAGCCTCGATAGCGGCCTCGGTGGCCTCGTCGCCATTGGTGTGGATATGGACCTGGAAACCCGCCTCATGAAAAGCGCCGAGCACGCGCTTGATCTCTTCGGGCGGCGTGTACCACAGCCCATTCGGGCGCCCGTTGAAATAGCCCGGCCAGCGCAGCCTGGCGGTAAATCCCTGGATGGAGCCGTCAACCGTCATCTTGACGAGGCCGAAGCGCAGCCTGTCCGAATTGAGTTCGGTGAGACTGCGCAGATAGCCGACCGGGTCCTCCCGCTGCGCCGTGCCGCGCATCGCCGGCATGAGCCGCACAGGAAAGTCGTCTTCGGCCGTAACCTTGACATAGCTGTCGACCGTCGGTTGCAGAAGGTCGTTGTTGAGGTCGGTGACCGTGGTGACGCCTGCCATTTGCGCGCTTTTTGCATAGCGCCTCACCGACTCCGGCGTATTGCCCGGTACTGCGAACTCGCCACTGCCCACCGACTTGTAGAGCAGGTAGCGTCCGACATGGCCCGCCAGTTCGCCCGTAATCTTCCCGGCTTCGTCGCGCAGGATGAATTCGGAATCCGTGTCGAGCGTAACCCCGGCGCGCTCCAGCACGAAGGAGTTCACGTTAATGATGTGAAGGCTCGCATGGTATATGAACACCGGACGGGTGGTAGAAACCTTGTCCAGGTCGCTGGCAACCATCCTCCGGTCAACAAAAAGCGGGTCAAAGCCCCAACCGATCAACGGTTGCTCGGGGTCATCGAGCTTGCCGCAGGCCTCGGCCAACCGGCCGACGATCTGATCGATCGTACCCAGCCCGGTCCAGACCTTCCCATCCGGGTCCCGCCGATCGTAGGAGCCGGTATAGATATTGTTCCAGACCATGCCCTCATAGACATGGGCATGTCCTTCAATGAGACCGGGCATCAGAACCTTGTCGCTGAAGGTTCGGTCGATCTCGGCCGCCCCCCAAGCCTGCACCTCATCAAGGGAACCAACAGCCAGGATGCGGCCATCGCGAACTGCCACATGCGTCGCGGTGGGCTTGCCCGGGTTCATGGTGAGGATCTTGCGTGCCTCGTAGACAACGGTCGTGGTCATCATCTTTCCTTCGGCAGATATCAGGTAGAGGCAGCCAGGCGGCGCCTTGACCTGTCAATAAAAAGCACGACCACCGTCCACCACGAGGGTGGAACCCGTGGTGTAGCGGGATTCAGTGCTTGTCAAATGGAGCGCCGCATAGGCGATGTCCTCAGCTTCGCCGAGACGCGCCATGGCAGGCCGGTTGCGCGCCTCGCTGCGTGCCGCGTCCGGATCGCCGGTCTTGTCGTACCAATCCCGCAACAGCGGCGTATCTATAACACCGGGGCAGACGACATTAACGCGGATACCATCCTGGGCAAACTCCAGCGCCAGCGCCTTGCTGAACATGGCCAGTCCGGCCTTGGACGCGCAATAGGCGGTACGGTTGACGAGAGGACGCAGCGCCGCCCCCGAGGCGATATTGACGATCGCGCTTTCAGGCGACTGCTTCAGGAACGGCAAAGCCGCGCGGCAGACGACCATCGGGCCTGTGAGATTGACGGCAAGTACCCGCTCCCACTCCCCGGTCGACATTTCATCGAACTTCTTGAACAGGTCTATGCCGGCAACGTTGACGATGCCATCAAGACCGCCGAGCCTGGCTGCCGCATCCTTCACCACGGCTTCTACCTGATCGCCGTCAGCGACGTCGCATGCAAGCGGCTGTGTGCCGGGCAGACCGGCCGCTACCGTTGTGAGAGCTGGCTCGTCGCGATCAAGCAGTGCCAGCCTGGCGCCTTCGCGATGGAAGAGTGCCCCAATCGCGGCGCCAATGCCCGAGGCAGCACCGGTGACGAGAATTTTGCGTCCTTCCAGCCTCATGATGCCATCGCCTCCTTGGCAAGTTCGGCGACCAGCGAAGACCCCTGCTTCGCCCGGCCAGCCTCCAGGTTTTCGATAAGCTGCACCAACTTGCGGCTTATGGGCACTTGCAGGCCGTGCTTTTCGGCGATTGCGAATACCGGCGTCAGCTGAGCAGGTGCGTCAGTCTTCTGCCCAAATATGGCAATGTCGCGCCAGGCGCTGCTATGTGTCTTGGCCGAAGGGCGATAGAATTCGGCCATATCGGCCAGATTGGCGTAAGCGGCTTCATCGTCGCGCTCAAAGGCACGGGGATCAAAGCCGTTGAACCCCAGCGGCTCTACGCCTTCGGCCCGAGCGACCGCAAGCAGTTCGCGCACGAGCTTGACGTGCACCTCCCGCAGGTCAGGATCACCGATGAAATCGACCATGGTCTGGTCGCTCAGCGCCTCCGCCTTGAGAAGCGAGCTATAGGCCGTCTTGCCCCATAGATAACCCCAGATATTGTCCGTGGTCGCCGCGTCGGGCTCGAACGGCCGGAGCAGTTCGACAATGCGCTGGGTGCGCGGCCGCATCAGTCCGTCGATCTCGCCGATGATCACCACGCCCCGATTGGCAAATAGCAAATGCCCCGGTTCGACATAGTCCGCGCCGAAATTGATGAAGGCACCGACCGTGCGTTCGCGCCCTACCAACTCCGCGATGCCAATTTCGCACAGGCCGTTCTGCAGCGAAACCACGCATCCATCGGGCGTGAGGAACTCCCTCGCCCGCTCCAGCGCTATCTCCGTGTGGGTGGCTTTCACCGCCAGAAAGATGACGTCGAAGACGCCGCTCACCTGTTCGGGAGCCAGTGCGGTAAGGCGCTCCGTGAACTCGCCATCGGGAGACGAAATCCGCAACCCGTCGCGATTGATCGCATCGAGATGGGCTGCGTTGACATCGACCAGGGTCGGAGATTTTCTGGCCCTGGAAAGATGGGCCGCAACCGTGCCGCCGATCGCCCCGGCGCCCCAGACCAGGATACGTTTCATGTCAGAATTCATTTGCTATGCTCAAAGGGAAATAAAGGGAGTGTAGCGCGGATCATCCGCATCGAACGGGACCGCGCCTTGCCAGTGAGACGCGACCTGTTCGCAGGTCGCATACCAGACACCTTCAAACTGCCGCGTGAAGGCAATGAACTCACGCAGCATTTCCACCCGGGACGGCCGGCCGATGGCCTGCGGGTGCATGACGATGTTACACAGCAGGCCGCGCCGATACATTGCGGTGAATTCCGCCTTCCAGATGGAAAGGATGTGTTCGTTGGTGAAGATCGGTCGCGGACTCTTGATGGCAAACAACAGAAACGGCGCGTCGTCCAGGCTCCAGTGCCAAGGCAGCTCAATTGGGCCGCGCTGCTTGTTTTCAACCATGTGATAGTAGGGATCGACACTGTCCATCAAAGAGCTGTCGTAGAGAAAGCCTCGTTCATTCAACAGCTTGATCAGATTGGAGCTGGTTTCTCCGGCAGGCGAACGGTATCCCTTCGGCCGTACGCCGAGGTGCCGCTGGAGCGCATGGAGACCCTTTTCGAGCTCCTCCACTTCCTCGTCGGGAAAATCGGGATCTACCCAGCGGTGGAGATATCCGTGATGGGCAACTTCATGCCCGGCGTGCAGGATCGCTTCCGCCTGCCGCGTTCTGTTTTCGACGACCCAGCCGGGGATGAAGAAGGTTGCCGGCAGATTCTCCTCGCGCAACAATTCGAGGATATTGGGAACACCGACATTGGCGCCAAATGTGCCCTGGGAGAGTGTCCCAGGGCGCTTGATATTTTCCGGATCGCGCGAAATCCAATTGGTTTCGGCATCGAAGTCGAAGGTCAGCGTCAAGGCGCATCGTGCGCCGTCGGGCCATTTACTCATTTTCTTTCCCTTCACGACGAAAAAATGCGCTGGTTCGCGCGATCCGGATCATGTCGAGCTACTAGTTAAGCCCAATGCATCTCGTCGTAGGGCGCCAACGCTCCCCACACGGTCAGCGGAAGGCCCTGCAACTTCTTGTCGTACAAGGTGAAGAGCGGTTCTTCGTTCGTCCAGAGAAGCGGAAGTTCATCCGTCAGGATGGCCTGGAACTCGGCATAGAGCTCCTTGCGCTTTGCAGGATCGGATTCGCCGCCGGCTGCGATCATCAATTCATCCACACGCGGATTCACATAGCCTTCCGTGTTGGTGAATATGGCGCCCTTCTTCTGGTTCGTGCTGAGATAGGCGCGGTTCACACCGATCACGGGGTCAGGATAGTTCCAGATACCGTTCATCGTGAGCTGGTGTTCCCAATTACCGATGCGGGTCGCAAAGCTGCCGAAATCAGGATTGGGCCGCAGGACGATGTCGATGCCGATTTGGCGCAGCTGCGCCTTGAGATACTGCGCAACCGGCTGCTGGCTGTTGATATTGGCATCTGGGAGCCATTCGAGCGTCAGCGAGAAACGCATCCCGCCGTCCTTGACCGGATGGCCTGCTTCGTCGAGCAGGGCCTTCGCCTTTTCAAGGTCGAGTTCATATTTCTTGAGGCTCTCAGCGGAATAGAACGGGCTCGACTCCGTGAGCGGTCCATCAAGGCGCTTCGCGTGACCGGCGAGGATCTTGTTCTGGATGAAGTCCTTGTCGACCGCATGGGCGATCGCCTTGCGCACGCGAACATCGTCCAGCGGCGCATGGCGCAGATTGAACTCCAGATAGTTGGTAGCGCCGAACGCCTCATAGCCATCGGTGGTCACCGTCAGGTTCTCGTTGGCTTTGAGACGATCGATGTCGCTGACGCGCACCAGCGCGAATGGCAGGTAGTTGATGTCGCCGCGCTCGAGGCCGAGAACATTGACCACCGGGTCTTGCGTGATGCGGAAGATCAGCCGATCGAGGTAGGGGCGGCCAGGACGAAAGAAATTCTCGTTGCGATCGAGCACGAGAACCTCGCCAGGGCGGTATTCGCTGAACTTGAACGGGCCCGAGCCGACCGGCTTGAGGTTGGCCGGATTTTCGCGGATGTCGCCTTCGCCATATACGTGCTTTGGCAGGATCGGCAGCAGCAGCGGCGAAAGCGCGCTCATCAATGCAGGATGCGGGCGCTCCAGCACGAACCGCGCCGTCTTGGCGTCGGGCGTTTCAACCGCCTTGACGGTCCCGAACATCGGCTTTCCGAACGGATGGTTGGCCTTGACCACGTCAAGCGAGAAGGCGACGTCTTCCGAAGTGATCGGCTTGCCGTCGTGGAAGACCGCATTCTCCTCAAGATGGAAGGTATAGGTCAGGCCGTCCGGCGAGACTTCCCAGCTTTTGGCGAGATAGGGCTGCGCCTCGAACTTGTCGTTGAGCTGGGTAAGGCCGGCAAAAATCTGCGTACCGGGGATGCCGGTAGCCTGGCCGGACTGGATGGCGGGGTTCAGGTGACGCAGCGTGGTGTGGCCGATAACAACCGTGCCGCCCTTGGTCTGAGCATAAGCTTCAGGCAATCCGCCCAGCATCATGGAAGCTGCCGTCAGGCCTGCTCCCTGGACGAATCTGCGACGGTTTAATGAGAAAACAGATATGGTCATGGTGGTGTCCCATTGTTGGTTAGGCACTGGATTTTTATTGTTAGGCACTGAGTTTCAGTCTGTCTCAGGGCAGTAAGCGCGATGACCGTAATGACAACGCGTCACGCCTCGACTCGGGAAACAGCTTCCCCGAATTCATGATGAGGACCAATGCCCTCGTCGTTGACCCGATGGCAGGCAACACGCCGCCCACCGGAAACCGCACGCAGTTCCGGCCGGACATTGCGACACTCATCCTGCGCGAAAGGGCAGCGCTGCGCGAAGCTGCACCCCTTTGGCAGGTCAAAAGGGCTTGGCGGATCGCCCTTGAGGCGAATGCGGTTCTGCCTTCCCGCGGCACCCCGGCCAGGAACGGCCGAAAGAAGGGCCCACGTATAGGGATGCAGCGGTTGGCGAAACAGCGACTGGCGGTCATTGTGCTCGACAATCTTGCCCAGATACATGACCGCGATCTCGTCGCACACATAGTGGACGACACCCAGATCGTGGGAGATGAACAGATAGGAGAGCCTGAACTCTTCCTGCACCTCGACGAGCAGGTTGAGGATCTGCGCCTGGATAGCCACGTCCAGGGCAGAAACCGGCTCGTCGCAAACCACAAGGTCCGGCCGGGTGGCGATGGCGCGTGCGATGCCTATGCGCTGGCGCTGGCCGCCGGAGAACTGGTGCGGGAAATTGAGTTTCTGGTCGTCGCGCAAACCGACGCGCGCAAACAGTTCGTCAACTCGCTGCCGCCTTTCAGCTTCCGTGCCGATGCCAAGCAGGTCCATGGGCTCGCGAACAATGGCGCCTGCCCGCTTGCGTGGCTCAAGCGAGCTGAACGGGTCCTGGAAAATCATCTGGAAACGCGGACGCATCCGCCGCAAGCTCTCGCCCTTTGCCTGGGTCAGATCGACACCGTCAAACAGGATCGAACCGCCGCTTGGCTCAACCAGGCGCATCACAGCCAGCGCGGTAGTGGTCTTTCCCGATCCGCTTTCGCCGACGATCCCCAGGGAGCGGCCGCGTCGAAGCGAGAAACTGACGTCATTGACGGCATGGACCATGCGCTTTGCGCCGGCACCGTGTCGGCTGGGGAACGAGACGCGGAGATCCTTGACCTCGAGCAGATTTTTTTCGGCTTCTTTGCTCACTGGGAATGTTCCTTGGAGGCCAGCCAGCAGGCGGCGCTCCGCCCTTCGGCAACCTCAAACAGAGGGGGCCTTTCGGCCCGACACTTATCGAATGCAAAGGCGCAGCGTGCCGCATAGGCACAGCCGGCCGGACGCGCTGAGGCCGCAGGTACGATACCCGGAATGTCGAGCAGCTTCATGCGCGTGGTCGCTTCCGGGTCAGGCCTGGGAATGCATGCCAACAGCGCGCTCGTGTAAGGATGGCGCGGGTCGGCAAGCACCTCCGCAGCCGGCCCCTCCTCGATCTTGCGCCCACAATACATGACGACGACGCGGTCGGCCACATCGGCCACGACGCCCATATCGTGAGTGATGAGCAAGATAGTGGTGCCCAACCGCTCCTGTACCTCTTCCAGAAGGTCCAGGATTTGCGCCTGCACGGTCACGTCGAGCGCAGTCGTGGGTTCGTCGGCGATCAAGATTTGCGGAGAACAGGCAAGCGCAACCGCAATCATTGCCCTTTGACGCATGCCCCCCGAAATCTGGTGCGGATATTCGTGCACGCGCTGCTCCGGCTCCGGAATGCCGACGGCGCGCAGCAACTCGACCGCCCGCTCGATGGCAGCCTTCCTGCCGAGGCCTTCGTGATAGCGGAGCATCTCGGCTATCTGCTCGCCAATCGTGAAGACCGGATTGAGCGCCGTCATCGGCTCCTGGAAGATCATGGCGATATTCTTGCCGCGGATTTCCGCTGCACGGTTGCGCCCGGCAGCAATCATCTCGCGACCCTCGAACGAGATGGCGCCGTTCGAAATAAATCCGGGGCTGGGCACCAGCCCCATCAAGGCAAGACCGGTCATGGTCTTACCGCTTCCCGATTCGCCTACCAGGCAGACCGTCTCGCCCTTCTGCAAGTCGAGATCGAAATCTTCCAGGACCGCGAATTGGCTTGTCCGGCTGCGGAAGGATATCCGCAGGTCTTTGATCGACAGTAAAGGCTGCATGTTATCGCTCGCGAAGCTTCGGGTTGAAGGCCTCATTGAGACCATCGCCGATCAGGCTGACACTGAGGACAGTGGCAAAGATCGCAATGCCCGGGATGGTCACGGCCCACCATGCGCTCAGCATGTAGTCGCGGTTCTGACCGATGATGACACCCCAACTCATGACATTGGGGTCGCTGAGCCCGAGAAAGCTCAACCCGCTCTCAAACAGGATGGCGATACCCACCGTCAGCGTGGCGGTGACGATCAGCGGCGGCAATGCTGCGGGCAGAATGACCAGCCAGATGATCCTGCGGTTACGGGCGCCCATGGCGCGAGCCGCCTGGACATACTCAAGGTTGCGGATACGCAGGAACTCCGCCCGGGTAAGCCGGGCGACACTTGTCCAGCTTACGATGCCGATGGCAACGGCAACCGTGGTCAGCGTCGGCGAGAAGAGCGTGATGATCGTCATGGCCAGCAGCAGCGCGGGAAGGACCTGGAAAAATTCGGTCACGCGCATGAGGGCCTGCCCGATCCTGCCGCCATAGAACCCGGCAATGGCCCCAACGGAGATACCGATAACCATGGTGAGCGCGGCCGCCGTGGCGCCAACGATCAGGCTTGCCTTTGCGCCGACAAGCATTCCGGCCAGTATGTCACGGCCGATGCCATCGGTGCCGAGCGGCGCGTCGGGATCGCCCGGCGGCAGCAATGGACCAGAGACGATCGCAAACGGATCGACGCCATAAAGGGCCGGCCCGGCGAGAGCCGTAAAAAGGATGATGAGCAGAATCACCAACCCCGCGACGGCCGAGCCGTTGCGCGAGAACATGCGCCAGGCTTCCCTTCCCGCGCTTGGCGCGCGGGGGGCCGACATCGGCTGGGAGGATGAAACGCCGGCGTTCATGCCCTGGCCCCGATACGCGGATCAATCATACGATAAACCATGTCTGTCACGATATTGGCGACGATCACGATGACGGCAGAGAACAGAAGGATGCCGAGCATCGTCGGGGAGTCCCGCCGCAGGATCGATTCATAGGCCAGCCGGCCAAGACCCGGCCAGGCAAACACCGTCTCGACCAGCACGGCGCCTGCGACCACCTGCCCGAATTGCAGCCCCGCAATGGTGACCACGGGAAGGACCGCATTGCGCAGGGCATGCTTGTAGACCACGAGCCGCTCAGGCAACCCTTTCGCACGCGCGGTGCGTACATAGTCGGCAGACAGGACCTCAAGCATGCTCGACCGGGCCAGGCGGCTATACTGCGCCAGATAGACGGTTGCCAAAGTGAAAGCCGGCAGCACGAGATGGTAGGCGACATCGACGGTGTCACCCCATATTCCAGCACCGATATTGGTTACATCGCGCATGCCGCTGGTCGGGAAAATCGGCAAGGCAGAAGCGAGCCCGATGATGAGCACGATGCCCACCCAGAACACGGGTGCAGAAAAACCGGCGATCGAGATCACCGTGATGAGATGGCTCAGTATGCCGCGGGGCCTCTGGGCAGCAACCACACCTAGCGCCGTTCCGATCACGATGGCAAGGCAAAGCGCAGAGACCACCAGCAGAAGGGTAGCAGGCAAACGCTGCAGGATAAGATCCAGCACAGGCATGTTGTAGTAGAATGAAAAACCAAGATCGCCGGTAAGCACCGACAACACATAGGTGAAAAGCTGCTCGGCAAACGGCCTGTCCAAACCATATTGCTGCTGGAGCCGCGTGATCAGTTCGGGGTCGCCCCCGCCCATCTCGCCGACCATTACGGTAACGGGATCGCCCGGAGCCAGATGGATAAGCGTGAAATTAAACACGATCACGGCCAAAACCGTGACGATCGATGTCAACAAATTTCGTGCCAGCGCACTAACCGGAACCACGAACCCTCCCTGAGTCATTTCGACTGAACTGCTACTTTAGCATTAGCTACCAGGGCGGGTTTCGATATATCCAGTAGTGAGATTCAATATATCCAGATTTTTGAGCAAGGGAAAACACCTACGCAGTCTCCAGAAAGGCGGGAGCGCGGGGCCGTGGTCCTAAAATCTTGCACCCGAGCGACGGAGAAGCGCTAGGCCAGCGACCTATCCGAACTTGCGCGCCTCGCGTGCGGTTTCAGGGGTCGCATGGATCATATTCATGAATTCACGACGTAGAGCGGCGGGCGCCCGCCGCTCTATCTACTTGTTCTTGCTGTATTTGCACGACGCTGGCGCATGTGACGCCGCAAGGCCGCTGCCTAAAATGGCGAGCGCAATGGGGCCGTGCTGCGCACGCTAGAGGGCAAGCTCCTGCAGGCTAGCGATACTTGATGATCGCATAGTGCTTGATCGTGTGCTCCACAATTTCCCAGCAACCGGAGAAACCATTCGGGATGACAAAGGCATCGCCTGCCCGGAACTCCGAGACTTCGCCGGAATCGCTGATGAGCCGGGCGTGGCCTTTGACGAGATAGCAGAATTCGTCTTTGTCCGAACCCGCTCGCCACATGCCAGGCGTACTCTCCCAGGTTCCGGTGACGAAGTTGCCCTCGCCGTTGGCAAAAAACAATCGCGTCGTGTTTTGCGGCGATCCCTTAAGCACCTGCGCCGGATCCGGAGCACCGTCCTGGACGCGCAAGGGTTCGTCCGCAAAGGAGATGACTGAAACAGCGGTCATAGCATTCTTTCCTGATTATCCGTCGGGAGCATCGCAATGACGGCTAGCTCCACCATTATGTTAAAACAAACAGGGCAAAACCAGATTTGCCCCGAAGCCGGGCAAGAGGGGGACGGGTCGCCCACGCCTGCCACCACATTCACGTCCTGCACACATGCCGACGAGGCCACAACCCGCGGCACGGTTCATCTCAAGATCGATGACATGAACCGCTTCAACTGGTCGGTCTGCGGGTTGTTGAACAGATGGTCTGGCGGACCTGATTCCCGAACCACGCCGTCCGCGACAAAATAGACCTGATCGGCCAGGCTCCGCGCAAAACCCATCTCATGCGAGACGACAACCATCGTCCTGCCCTTTTGCGCCAAAACCCTTATGGTTTCCAGGACACCGGAAACCAACTCCGGATCGAGCGCCGAAGTAGGCTCGTCAAAAAGGATGACCTCGGGATCCATGGCCAGCGCCCGCGCAATGGCAACCCGCTGTTTCTGGCCACCCGAAAGCTGGGCCGGATATTTCTCCATCTCAGCCGAGAGGCCTAAGGACCGGAGTATTTCCTGCGCTTCGCCGATGGCTTTCTCGCGATCCTGCTTGAGCACCCGGACCGGACCTTCGATGACGTTCTGAAGAACGTTGCGATGGTTGAAAAGATTGAAGTGCTGGAAAACCATCGGCATCTTGGCACGGGCCTGCCTGATGGCGCTCTCCGGCTTGATGCGGATGCTGCCATTCTCCTCGTGGCAAAGAGCCTCGCCCCTGAACTTGATGGTTCCGCCAGTCGGCGTCTCAAGGAAGTTCATGCAGCGAAGCAGGGTGGACTTTCCACCGCCGCTTGGCCCGATGATGAAGGCGACCTCCCCTGCCCGAATGGAAAGATCGACACCCTTGAGGACCTGTACCCCGTTGAATTCCTTGCGCAGTCCTTCAATGCGAACGACTATCTGATCATCGTGCCGGTCCATTACCTGCCTCCCGCATGCGCAGCGCCGTTTCCGCGCCGCAACTCCTCAAGCAGGTATTTGGGCGTCAGTTTCCGCTCGATGCGGATGACAATTCGGGAAGCCACAAAGCTGAGCACGAAATAAATGATCGCGACCATCATATACACTTCCATGCTTTTGAAAGTGGTGGCGATAATCATCGTGCCTTTCCTGAGAAGCTCGTTAACCGCGATAAACGAGACCAGCGAGCAGTCTTTCAGCAGCGATATGAAATAGCCGCCCATGGTCGGGAGCGCGATCCGCAGCGCCTGTGGCAGGATGATCCTGGTCTGGATGGTATAGGCGGACATTCCGATGGAAAGGCCAGCTTCTCTCTGCCCCTTGTCGATCGACATGATCGCTGCACGGAACACCTCTGAAAGATAGGCCGACAAGTTAAGCGTCAGACCCAGGACTCCGGCCCAAAATGCTGGCAGCGATATGCCGAACTGCGGCAAACTGAAATAGATGACGAGCAATTGAACAATCAGCGGGATGTCCCGGAAGACCTCGACATACGCGTTGAGAACCATCCTGACCAACCTGAACCTGCTCATCCTGCCCAGTGCGACCAGCAATCCGCACGCGATCGATGCAGCCATGCTCAGGATCGACAGGGTGATAGTCATCACCGTGCCTTCGAGCAGACTTGGCAAGTAACGTGGAAACAGGACAAAGAAGAAGTCGTACATAACGTCGAAATCCCTGCACGCTGCTGCAGCGCCATCGGCGCTGCAGCAGTGTCATTTCGCTGTGCGGTGAAGTCCGGTGATTATTTCGCGAAATTGGTCTGGGATTCATCCCAGAGGCCGTATTTGGACAGGATCTTCTGCCGCTCGCCCTGCTCGTCAAGCTTCTTCAAGCCACTGTTGAAGGCGATGCGAAGATCGTCGCATTCCGGGCGGAGCGCCACACCGGTCGATCCAAGGCGGTAATCCGCCTTGTTCTGCACCTCGGCCCATTCAGCGCTGGGAACGAAATACAGGGGCTCCCCGACGATGCGCAGATCGTCCATTTCCGACATCTGGGCGACGAGGACAGCCTGATCCATGACAACGGCATCGACCTGGCCATTGCGCAACGCCACGAAAGGCTCGCCGAAATTGTTGTAGTCCATCACCTTGTCGGCAACACCCTTTTCGACCAGCGAATGGGCGACCAGGGAGTCGTTCGAGCCCATCGTGGAGGCTAGTGTCTTGCCCTTCAGATCTTCGATGTTCTGGATCGGCGAGTCCTTCTTCACCACGATCCGGTCGTGATACATGAAGTAGAAGTCGGAGAAGCTGATCTTGCCTTCCGCGACCCGTTGCTCGGTCTTGCCCATGCCAGACATGACGATGTCCCAACGCTCCGCCTTCAGGCCGGGGATAAGCGTGGTCCATTCGGTGATGACATATTCGTATTCGAGGCCCATATCCTTGGCCACGAATTCAAGGATTTCGTTTTCGAGCCCGGTATAGGCGCCGTCCTCCTGCTGCCAGATCCAGGGCTTGAGACCCATAACCCCGACGCCGACACGAAGTTTTCCGGCAGTACGGATGTCATCGAGACACCCGGCCGCAGCTTGAGCGATACCAGCAAATAGAATCGAAGATGCAAGCGCCAGCTTGCAGAAGCTTTTCATGCGCATGTGAGATCTTTCTCTGTTTTTAGGGTAGTCGTTCTTGGTTAGTCGATTACGATCAAGGGGAACGGCTGCTCGGAGAGCATCAACGCCTCATCCTGCTTGAACAGGAAGGATTCAATCGTGAAGTACTGCCCCACGAAGCGTGGCAGGAAGAACTGATTTTCGTAGTTCACCGCAGTGCCCGGCTCAAACAGCCGATCCGCATTAATCTCGGAGAGCGGGTCAAAAATGAAATTGCCGACCCAGTCCGGCGGGAAGGAAATTCCCATTTCGTAGCCGCCGATCCAGCCACGCTCACCCCAAAGCCCTTCCTCGATGAAGTAATTCATCATCGTTTCGTTGAACTCGCGTACCGGCAGGTTTGGACGCAGGACGCCGCGTATCAACTCCATGGAGTGAGCCACCCTGTTGGCGACATCGGCCACATCCGCATCAGGCTCGCCGGTCGAGAAGGTTCGCGCCATGTTGATGTGATAGCGCTTGTGCACGCCGCAGAGGTCCACGAGGACCAGCTCGCCCTTGCCGATCTTCCTGCGCGTGGCAAGGCCATGATGCGCATTGGTCTTGGACCCGGACAGGACAGGCATCGTAATGCTAGGGTTTTCACCGCCGGCTGCCGCCATCGCCCGTACGATCTCGCCATAGACCTCGAGTTCGGTGACTCCTGGACGGATCGTAGCTTTGGCGGCCGCCATGCCGATATTCGCGATTCTGGCAGCCTCTTCCAGGCAGGCGATCTCGGCCGGCGATTTGACCCAGCGCTGCTCGCGCAGGATATCGGTCCCGTCGACAACCTTCACGCCCGCAGCCTCGAAGGCGGCCTGATGCTGCCCTCCAATGACCCTGTTTGGCCGGTAGCTTCGATATTCAAGCCCAACGGTTCCCTTCAGCCAGCCTTCGGCTTTGAGCTGATCGACAACAAAATCGATGCTGCCGCGCAGAATGTGACGCGGGAAAAACCGGGTGTCGGTCGAGCGCGTGAAAACGCGGCCGAGCACGGCCTCACGCTCGCTGTCGAACAGAATGTATTTGTCGTGATCGACGTGAACGGCAATGCCTGAACTGGCCGGCCACTGGCTTGGCGATTGCGCCTGATACCAAAGTGCCTGGTAGCCCGACATGTAGAACATGCTTTCCGGAGCAGTGAGGAACAGCATGTCGACACCCGCCGCAGCCATGCGGCCACGCAGCTTGGTCAGACGGTCACTGAACTCCTGATCCGAGAACGGCGCTTCATTCTCTGGCTGACTCTTGAGGTAGACCTCGTCACGATATTCCACTGCGCTTCCTCCATGCAACTTTTCACAGGACTACAATTTCTGTTTAAAATTGCAAGAGCATTAAACGCAAGAGGCACACTTTATGCGCAATTAATAATAGGGCGGCGTATCCACCCACAGAACCTCGGTAACTTCATCCGATGCGCTACAATAGCGGTGCGGCAAGGTGCTCTTGAAGCGAAAGCTGTCGCCGGCCTTCAGAATGTAGCTGTCCTCCTCCACCCACAATTTTATGGCGCCGCACAGAACCAGGCCTGCCTCCTCACCCTTATGCGTATAGTATTCCGGCCCTGACGTGCCACCCGGCTCCAGCCGGATCAGCAACAACTCAACCGTCCCGCTGAAATCGGGAGTGAGCAGCTCCTTGGAGACCCCATTTTGGCGTAACATCATGATTCTACGTGCATTATTCCGGACAATCCGGCCGATTTCATTAGCTGGGGGGATGTCTCCCTCTTGAAAAAAGAGCGACGTCGGCACCTTCAGCGCCTCGCTGATCTGTCGCAGGGATCTGATCGACGGCGATGCCGCCCCCCTCTCGATCTGGCTGATCATTCCGATCGAAAGGCCGGCTTTCTCGGCCAACTCCTTCAATGAAAGGCCAGCCGATTTCCTCATGGCGCGCACCTGCAGCCCAAGCCAGAGATCAGCCGAAGCGGGATTCGAAACCTCGGTGCTGGCCTGTTTCGGCGTTGATTTCATACTAGCGTTCTTGGACATACCGCTCCGCTTTCAAATTATAATAGGATTGCAATCCAATCCATCAAATGCAACAGTGATGCTCACAGACAGGTACCGTACGGACTTATTCGATGCAAATACCCGAGATGGGAGATTCCCTATGGTACCGTACAGTCGGCGAGCCCGTAGTCATCGACCCTGACCTCACCGAGAATCTGCAATCCGATGTAGTGATAGTCGGAGCGGGGTATACAGGATTGAGCACAGCCCTTCACCTGGCTGAAGGCGGCTATTCGGTCGCCGTGATCGAGGCGAAGCAGGTTGGGTGGGGCGCTTCAGGCCGAAATGGCGGCCAGGTGATACCGGGACTGAAACTCGACCCGGATGACCTGGAGCGACGGTTCGGCGCCGCTCTCGTGGAGACAGCCGGCGCCACGGCCGATCTTGTATTCTCCCTCATCGAAAAACATAGCATTCAATGCGAGCCGAGGCGTGCAGGCTGGATACAGGGTGCACATTCGCCACGTGCGCTCAAGGCACTGAACGGGCGGGCAGAGCAATGGGCCCGCAGGGGAGCTTCCGTCGATTTTCTCTCGGCAGCGGAGACTAAGGCGCTGACCGGGACTGACGTTTATTGCGGCAGCCTGATCGACAGGCGAGCAGGAACCATTCAACCCCTTGGCTATGCCAGAGGCCTGGCACGCGCTGCGCGGCAGGCAGGCGCTCAGATCTTCGGCAAGTCGCCAGTGCTTTCCATCAGCAAGGTACCGGGCGGCTGGCGCTCGAATACCGCCGGCGGGTCTGTCTCATCGACTCATGTCGTAATCGCCACCGATGCCTACAGCGACCGGCTATGGCCCGGCCTGGCAAATTCCTTTCTTACGGTAAGAAGCATCCAGATGGCGACGAAACCGCTCGGCAAGATCGCGGAAGAGATCCTGCCGACTGGCGCCTGCGTTTCGGAGAGCCGCAAGCTTTCCTATTACTTCCGGCGGGATGCGGCAGGGCGCTTTCTCATTGGCGGTCGCGGCCCGATGCGGGAGGAAAAAAGCGCGGAAGGCATGTTTACCGCGCTGCGGAGCGCCATCCAGCAAAGATATCCAGCGATCGCCGATTGCGAAATCGAACATCAGTGGTCGGGCAAGGTCTCGCTCACCATCGACCAGTTGCCGCACATCCATGAGCCGGCCCCCGGCATTCACATCGGCCACGGCTACAATGGCCGCGGTATTGCTGTCTCAACCTTGATGGGCGCTTTGCTGGCCGACCGAATCGCCGGCGGCCCGATGCACTCATTGATCCCGCCATCGCCATTGCAGGCAATCCCCTGGCATAGAATCCGTCAACCATTGCTGACGGCTGCCATCGGCTATTACCGTCTCAAGGATGCCCTTGGTTTTGGTTCCTGATGACGGCCGAGCCAGTATATTTCCGAAGCAAAAGAATAGCAGGACATTTCGATGACGCAGAATCTGGACTTCATGTCGGCGACCGAGCTCGCTGCGCGGATTCGCAACGGTGATGTGTCGCCGGTCGATGCGGTCGACGCATCACTCGCGCGAATCGACGAGATCAATCCGCGCCTGAACGCGTTTTGTGCCGTCTATGCAGAAGAAGCCCGCGAGCAGGCACGCGGTGCCGAACGCGCCGTACGGGAAGGCCGCGAACTCGGCCTGCTTCACGGCGTCCCCATCGCTTTCAAGGACCTCACGCCGATGCAGGGCAAGGTCACCACATTGGGATCGCGCGCCTATAGTTCCTGGGTTCCCGACGAAGATGCCGTAATCGTGCAGGCGGCGAAAAAGGCCGGGGCCATCATCGTTGGAAAGACGACCACGCCGGAGTTTGCCTACTCAAGTTTCACCCAGAGCCCTTTATTCGGCGTGACCCGCAACCCGTGGTCTGCCGACCGAACGCCCGGCGGCAGCTCCGGCGGCGCGGCTGTTGCGGTCGCAACCGGCTGCGTTTCCCTTGCCGAAGGATCGGACATGGGAGGTTCGGTCAGGATACCGGCAGCGCTCTGTGGCATCGTCGGCTTGAAACCCAGCCTGGGTCGCGTCCCCTTCACGATATTACCCAGTGTCTATGACACGCTCTCGCATTTCGGCCCCCTCGCCCGGGATTGCGATGATGCGGCGCTGTTTCTGGCTGCCCTCCAGGGACCCAACGACACCGATGTCATGTCGCTGACCGAGAGGCTGGACCTTCCTGCCAAGCTCGATTGCGATCCTGCCAGGTTCCGAATCGCCGTCTCGCGAAATCTCGGCTTCTACGCCGTGGATCCGGACGTGGAACGAAACCTGCTCCAGGTCGTAGCCCATCTTGAGAGCCTGGGCGCCGAAATCATCGAGGTCGAACTTCCCTGGACCAAAGATATTCTCACGGTTTGGCAGGACTATTGGAAGGTCTTCATGGCTGCGTTCTTCGGCCATGCCTACGACGCCATGGCAAGCGAGCTCGACCCCGCGGTCGCCAAGCTTATCGAGCAGGGACGAACCATCTCTGCCGTCGACTACAAGCGCCTGGAGATACCGCGCACAACATGGTGGCACCAGCTTGCCAGCATTCTGAAGGATTGCGACTTCCTGTTGTGTCCAACCATGGCATTGCCGGCGCCGTTGGCGACGCAAAGCGATCGCGACTTCGGTTGGACCGACGACCGGGGCCTGCATCACGGGCTCGACATGACGGCCCCCTTCAATCTTTTCGGGCAGTGCCCCGTGCTCTCGGTGCCAAGCGGCCTTTCTCAAGGCGGACTGCCGACTGCCGTGCAAATCGTCGGGCGCAGAAATGACGACCTGAGCGTTCTGAGGCTGGGCAACCTCATCCATGAAAAGGTGGGCAGGCTTGTTCCTCCTGAACTGCCCAAGGTGAGTGGTTAATTTATCGTGCCTCGACAGGACCAGATATCCCCGGCAGGAGCGATCTGATGGAGCGCGTCGACTGTGTTCATTGCGGGCGCCGGTGTGGTCGGTCTGGCCGTGGCGCGAAGCCTTGCACTTGCCGGGCATGAGCCACTCGTCCTCGACGCCGCTTACCATATCGGAACCGGCACAAGTTCAAGGAACTCCGAGGTCATCCATGCCGGGATCTACTATCCGCCCGGCAGCCTCAAGGCGAAATTGTGCCTGGAAGGGCGCCAACTGCTTTACGACTTTCTCGCCGAGCGCAAAATTGCCCATTCAAGATGCGGAAAGCTCATCGTCGCCACGAGCGAAAACCAGATTCCTGCGCTGGATGGAATCCTACAACGCGCCAATGCGTGCGGCGTGGACGACCTGTCGTTGATTTCGGTTTCGCAGGCCAAGCAGATGGAGCCAGAGCTCAATTGCTCGGCCGCGCTCTACTCGCCGTCGACTGGAATCGTCGATAGCCACCAGTTGATGCTGGCCTTGCAGGCGGAGGCGGAAGCCAATGGAGCCCAGCTCGCATTCGGCACGAAGGTTCTCGGCGGCAAACCGGATGCCAACGGAATCGTCCTGACCACGGAAGATGTCGAAACCGGCAAGCAATTTGAGCTGTCGACGCGCCATTTCATCAATGCTGCGGGGCTGCACGCGCATGATATCGCCAACGCGATCGCAACCTGGCCGGCCGACAGCATCCCGCAGCGGCGGATGGCCAAGGGGAGCTACTTTTCACTCGTTGGCAGATCGCCTTTTTCCCGCTTGATCTACCCGCTGCCGTCCGAAGCCGGCCTTGGCGTTCACCTGACGATCGATCTCGCCGGCCAGGCACGTTTCGGGCCGGACGTCGAATGGGTAGACGAGATCGACTACACGGTCGATCCGGCAAAAGCAGACCAATTCCAATGTGAGATCCGAAATTACTGGCCCGGCCTGACCGATGGTGCACTTCTGCCGGCTTACAGCGGCATCAGGCCGAAGCTGAGCGGTCCCGGCGAAATCGCTGCGGACTTCACCATCCAGGGGCCAGAGGCTCATGGCATTGACGGGCTGATCAATCTTTTCGGCATAGAGAGCCCCGGGCTGACAGCCTGCCTGGCAATCGCCACCCATATCCGCAAGCAATTCTTCAGCTCGTGAGGATGAGGATGGCCTGCCGCCCGATGAGAGGCGGCAGGCCTGTCCGTCTCGCCGATTACTGTACGAAAACGGTGATCGAGCCGTCAGCCTCGGTTTTGGCAGCAACCACGCTGGAAGCCTGGACCTGTTGCTTTTCAAGTTCAGCCTTCAGCGCGGTGTTGGCCTCTACCGCGGCCTGCAACTCGGTCACCTGCTCCTTGTTTTCACTCAAAGCGGTTTCCAGTGCAGTCGCATTCTCGCCCGTGGCGAGATCGCCGACTTTCACCACCTTGACGTTGGATGCTTCCGTCAACGTGCCAATCTGATCCGCGTCGCTCTTGGCGTTACGGATCGACGAGATGACATCATCGAAATTGACATCTGCCGAGACGCTGCCCGTGGTACCGGCGTCGGGTGCGATCGTCGTCGTTCCCGTCGCACCGCTTTCAGCGCCGGTGGTAGCGCCGGCGGCAGGCTTCATCGCATCTTCGGCATAGGAGGCACCGGAAAGCCCGGCGATGGCGATCATCGATGCGGCTGCTAGTGTCAGCGTGCGTTTCATCACTTCATACCTCTTGGTAGCTGTCCCTTCGGTGCGCAGAACAGCGTCAGGCAGCGATGGTTCCTGCCTCATATGAGGTCATTTTGTGAAACAGATGGCAGCGGGCTGCCGGCCGCCTGGGGAAGCAGCAGCAGGGTCGTTAAGATTTGTGCAAGTTTCCTGTTAATGTTTAAGCATTATCACACTCGCTGAAAGCGAGAGATGATGACGCGCACCCTGTTTTTCGTAGCGCTCCTGATGCTCGGGAGCTGCGCAACCGCTCCAAATCGGATCAACAATGCCTGCGCGGTTTTCGACCAGCGCGACGGCTGGTTTACCAACTGGCACCGCGAGGCCAAGCAGGCCGAGCGGGAATTCGGCGTTCCCGTCCCCATACTGATGGCTACGATCTATACCGAATCCGGCTTCAATCCGCGTGCCAAGCCACCGCGAACCAAGCTTCTCGGCTTCATTCCCTGGAAGCGGCCATCCACCGCCTATGGCTATTCGCAAGCGCTCGACGGCACCTGGACAACCTATCAGACCCACACGGGGCGATGGGGCGCAAGACGATCGAATTTCGCCGACGCCATCCATTTCATCGGCTGGTATCATAATCGAAGCCACCAGCTGAACGGTATCGCGCTCAACGACGCCTATAGTCTTTATCTCGCCTATTATTCGGGGCATGCTGGCTATTCGAAAGGGGTGTGGCGAAACAGCTCGGTCGCGCAGCGCGGTGCACGCCGGGCAGCGGATATGGCAACCAGATACGCCGAGCAACTGCGCGCCTGCGGACGCTGAGGCAATCAACCACTCTAACGGTTTACGAAGCTCGTGCCGCTGCAGTTGATTGAGGCTGCGCGTTTTTCGGGCGGAAACCGATCCCATTCGAAGGACAAGAAGCTTGGCGGTGGGGGCAAAGCCGAACCAAGACATATCATGACCTTACGCCTGATACTGATGCTGATGCTCATTACCGCCTTTGCCGTTCTTTTTTCAGAACTGGCCAAGCGCTCGGACGGCCCGACTACCCCCTCGCCCTGTGAGGAATGGTCCAATCCCGATTGCCGGCAGCCGGCAACACCGCCACGGCAATAAGGCGTGTTCTCTCCAAAAAGCGGGAACGGACAGATGCTCACGCCGTTTCGGCCCGCAGCCAGGACAACAGCCCGTCCATATCGCCATCCTCAACCGCTTTGGCCACCCGGCGTCCGACGGCCGCGCCGAATTTATAGCCATGGCCGGAACAGGCAGACACCATGAGGCACCTGCCACTGCTGCGCGCAGTAAAGCGCTCGTCGGTGGTGAAAGTATAGGCGCAGGTGACGACCTCCGTCACCTTATACTCCTCGACACGGGCGATGGGCGGCGAAAACAGATTGCGGATTGCCTCGCCCTCGCCTGCCACCGGCTGCCGGTTCCAGTCGGCATCGCTGGTCTCCACCCGGTGCAGATTAGAACCGAATTTCAGGCCGGCGCCGCCTGTCGGCGGAATGATGTAGCCGTCCGTCTTGCCGCCGACATCGAGGATGACTGGTGCGGCTTCCCAGGCCGATCTGAGATCTGCCGGAGGTTCCAGATAGGCCAATGCGGTGCGATAGGTCGTCAGTTCGAAACCAAGCTCGGGAAAGAGCTTGAGGACCCAGGCGCCGGCGGTGACGACCACCTTGTCGGCCTGCATCCTTTGGCCACCCTCCAGTTCGACGATGCCTCGCTCTTCATCGACCGAAACCACCTTGCTGTTTTCATAGAGATTGGCGCCATGCGTCCGCAGCCAGGCTGCCAAATCGGTCGCTATCCTGCGGCAATGCAGCGCCCCGCCCTCGGGCGAGAAATAGGCATAGCGAAATGTTCCGGGCTGCAGGAACGGCCAGCGCCGGGCAGCTGTTTCGGCATCGAAAAGCTCGAAAGGAAAGCCACCGGCCTCAAGCCCTTCGCGGTATTCCTCGGCTTCATCCCCCGGCTCGCGCGAAACGCAAAGAAAGCCGCGCGGATCGAGATGTGTCTTGCCAAGATCGGCCCAAAGCTCGTCCCATGCCTCATAGGCCTCGGTGATCAGCTGGCCGTAACCGGTGGATGCCCGATAGGCACGGCGGATGATGCGATGATGATCGCCGGACGCCGCCAGCGGGTTGGGGATCGGCCCTTGCTCCACAAGGTTGACGCTGTGGCCCGCCTTGACCAGCGCCCAAGCGGTCGAAAGGCCGGCTATTCCGGCGCCGACGACAATCACATTCATGCAAGGTCCCTTCCGCGCACAAGGCCGGTCAGCCGACAACAAAAAGCCCGCCGCAAGAAGCAGCGGGCTTCTTGATTTGAGCGAAGGCGCCTTATCGGGTCAAGGGCGAGAGCTGGATTTCGACGCGGCGGTTCTGTGCGCGGCCGGCGTCCGTGTCGTTGGAGGCGATCGGGCGGGTCTCGCCGAAGCCGGTGACGGCAAAGCGGCGCTGATCCACGCCCTGCGCGTTGAGATAGTTGGCGACCGAAAGCGCGCGGCGCTGCGACAGGTCGAAATTGTGCTGGTCGCTGCCGGTCGAATCGGTATGGCCATAGACGTCGACCAGCGTCTGGTTGAACTTCTTCAGCACCAGCGCAACCGAGTTCAGCGTCTGGTAGAAGCCGGGCTTGATGTCGTCCTGATCGATGCCGAAAGTGATGTCCGACGGCATATTGAGGATGATCTGGTCGCCTGCGCGCGTTACGCTGACACCGGTTCCCTGTAGCTGTGCCCGCAATTCGGCTTCGTTGCGGTCCATGGTGGCACCGATGGCGCCGCCCGTCAGCGCACCGACGCCCGCACCGATCAGCACGGCGTTACGCTGCGCGTTCTTGCTGCCGCCGACAGCCATGCCGGCAAGCGCACCGAGGCCCGCGCCGATGGCGGCACCGCCGGCCGTGTTGGAGACTTTCTGCTCGCCCGTATAGGGATCGGTGGTGCAGGCGCCCAGAAAAACGGCAGCGGTCAGCGCTGCCATCAGCTTCAAGTTCATTCTCATTTTTCCCTCTCCAAGCAATGTCTTACGATGCAACCCTTCACAGTCGTTCTAACATGAATTGCGGCAAAAAGCCGAGCAAGGGTTAAAGGTCAGCCCTCGGCATTGGCGGGAAGCGCGAAGTGCTTGCGGATAAGCACCAGCCAGCCAAGCGCCCCGAGGCACAGGAAGGTGACGGGAAACACGATCCAATTCAGCATTTCCCAGCCATAGGCGTTGTAGATACCGCCCGACATCAGCGAGGCGAAAGCCACGCTGGAGAACAACACAAAATCGTGGAAACCTTGTGCCCGTGCTTTTTCCGACGGACGATAGGTCTCGGCCACCAGGGCGGTCGCGCCGATGAAACCGAAGTTCCAGCCAAGGCCGAGCAGGATCAGCGCGAACCAGAACTGCCAAAGCTGTATTCCCGAAAGCCCCGCCAAGGCACAGCCGATCAAAAGCACAAAGCCTATAGCCACGATCGTCGGAGCCCCGAAACGATGGATGAGGCGGCCGGTCACGAAGCTGGGCCCGAACATGGCCATTACGTGCCAGGAAATGCCGAGTGTCGCCTCATCGGAGGAGAAACCACAACCGACCATGGCCAGTGGCGCGCCGGTCATGACGAATGTCATGAGCGAATAGGAACCGACCCCGCACAGAAGCGCTATGGCATAAAGCGGCTGCGAAACGATCTGCCGCAGCGACCTGCCGCTGCTGGCTGATTCGGCTTCCTGTCGCCTCTCGGAATGCCCTTCGGCCCGCAGGAAGGACAGGATGACACCACCGGCCGCAGCCAGGACGATGATTGCTGCGAAAGACCCTGCAAACGCGACGGGCGCCAGAAGGTCATGTGTGAAGATGACGATCTGCGGCCCGAGCACTGCCGTGACGATGCCGCCGGCAAGAACGAAGGAGATCGCACGCGCCTTGAATTCAGGCGGCGCATTGTCAGCTGCGGCAAAGCGAAACTGCTGGACGAAGGCTGCGCCGACGCCCACGGTCAACAATCCGGCTGCAAACAGCCAAAAGCCCTGTTCAAACAGAGCAAGCGTCGCGACCAACCCGCCAAGCGCGGTGATCAGCGTTCCGGCAAAGAATCCGTTGCGTTGTCCCAACGTGCGGATCAGGGCTGCCGCCGGCAATGCGCCGAGCGCCAGGCCGACGCTGTACCCGGTGATCGGAGCCGTGGCCAGCGACTTGTCGGCGTCGAGAAGCTGGTAGCCGGCCAGTGCACCAAGCGCAAAGCAAATTGGTCCCGCCGAACCAATAATCGCCTGAGAAGCCGCAAGGATGATCGCCGTGCGCCGCGCGTTCCTTTCTGCGGCAGCGGTCATGAAGCGCCCTTGCCTCGCCCCTCACCACGCAAGCGGCGCGAGACACGGTCCAGAACCGCATTGACCAGCTTTGGCTCCTCCTCGGTGTAGAACGCCTTGGCGATGTCCACATATTCCGAGACAATGACGGCGACCGGTACATCGGCGCGCTTCATCAACTCATAGACGCCGGCCCGCAGGATCGCCCGCAAGGTCGAATCGAGGCGCGACAGCGGCCAGTCCTCGGTCAGCGCCTCGCGGATGACCGGATCAACCACCTTCTGGTTTTCCACCACACCGGCAAGGATAGCCCGGAACCACTGGGCATCCGCCTCGCGATAGAGCGCGCCGTCCACCTCCTTGCCGAGGCGGAAGGCCTCATATTCGGCGGTGATTTCAAGCAGGCCGCTGCCGGCCACATCCATCTGGTAAAGCGCCTGCACGGCGGCGAGACGGGCGACGCCACGCTTATTAGCCTGGCGAATGACCGGCCTGTCCTTGCCCGAGGGGTCGGTGACCATTTTCAGGCTCCGAGTTTTTCGCGCAGTGCAATCATGGTCAAGGCGGCACGGGCAGCAAAACCGCCCTTGTCACCCTCGCTGCGGCGGGCGCGTACCCAGGCCTGCTCGTCATTCTCGACCGTCAGGATGCCATTGCCGACTGCCAGCGATTCATCCACGGCCAAATCCATCAGTGCCCGGCAGGACTCATTGGCGACAATGTCGAAATGATAGGTTTCACCGCGAATGACCGTACCGAGAGCAACGAATCCGTCATAGTCGACGCCGCCATCGGCGGCACCATCCAGCGCATAGGAGATCACGGCCGGAATCTCCAGCGCGCCGGGCACCGTCACGACATCATAGGCCGCACCGGCTGCATCCAGTGCGGCCTTGGCTCCGTCGAGCAGGGCATCGGCCAGTTCGTCGTAGAAGCGCGCTTCGACGATGAGCAGTTTCGGCGCGTTGGGGCTGGTCATGAAGTCTCTCCGGATGCGGGGGAGCGAGCCCCCTGAAATCAGAAGCGGTGGTCTAGGCTTCTTTGGCCGCTTCCGCAAGCCGTGCTGCGTAGCGCGCCATCGTGTCCACCTCCACATTGACGCGGTCGCCCACCTTGCGTTCACCCCATGTGGTGACGGTCAGCGAATGGTGGATCAGGAGCACGTCAAATTGGGTGCCTTGTACCTGATTGACCGTCAGCGAGGTGCCGTCCAGCGCCACCGAACCCTTGGGCGCAATGAACTTCGCCAGTTCGCGCGGTGCGGCGAGGCGAAAGCGCACCGCATCCCCCTCATCCTCACGCGCAACGATCTCAGCCAGGCCATCGACATGGCCGGAAACAATATGGCCGCCAAGTTCGTCGCCGATCTTGAGCGCACGTTCGAGATTAACTTGCGTGCCGGCCTCCCAGGACGAAGCAGTGGTGAGCCGCAATGCCTCCTCCCATGCCTCGACCTCGAACCAGCGCTGGTTTGAGCCCGCTTCCGGCAGCCCCACCACCGTCAGGCAGACGCCCGCGCAGGCGATCGAGGCACCGATGTCTATCGTTTTCGGGTCATAGGCGGTTTCGATGCGCAGCCTGACGCCCTTAGACAGCGGTGCGAGCGAGGCGACCTTGCCCACATCGGTGACAATTCCGGTAAACATCAGCTATCCCTTATCCATTCGCCATAGGCGTCGTCGCCGAAGCGTGCCTCGCGCAGCAGACGAAATCCCTCCGGCATATGGTCGCGGGACACAGGCGACGCAATGCCCCCAGCGCCCAGAGGCTGCGGCCCCTGGAAGAGCACCAGCCGGTCGACCATGCCGTCTTCGAGAAAAGCCCGCGCCGTCCCTGCTCCGCCCTCGACCAGCACGTCCATGATGCCTTGTGCGGCGAGGTCCTCCAGCAATTCGGGCAGCGCTATACGGCCCTCGAACGTGTCCGTCGAAATGAACTTCACGCCCAGTGCCTCAAGCTTGCCGCGACGGCCGGCGTCGGCCTCGGCGTCGATCGCCACGAAAACCGGCACGCTCTGCGCCGACCGCGCCAGTTTCGAGGCGGGATCAAGCCGCGCCAGACGATCCAGAACGATGCGGGCAGGCGAACGGCTCTCCAGCCCCGGCAGGCGAACGGTCAATTCCGGATCGTCGGCGAGCGCTGTGTTGATGCCGATCAGGATAGCATCGGCCTCCGCGCGCATCAGATGCACCTGCCGGCGCGATGCCGCACCCGTAATGGCAATTTGCCCCTCGCCCATCCGGCCGATCATGTCGTCGGAGGAAAGCGCAAGCTTCAGCGTCACTTGGGGTCGCTTGCTAACCGAGCGCATAAGGTAACCAGCAAGCTGATCGGCGGCCTGGTCGGCCAGGACGCGCTCCACCACTTCGATGCCGGCCTGGCGCAGGATCGCATAGCCCTTGCCCGAAACGCGCGGATCGGGATCGCTCGCCGCACCCACCACGCGGGCAATTCCGGCGGCCACCAGCGCATTGGCGCAAGGCGGCGTGCGGCCATGGTGGGCGCAGGGCTCGAGCGTGACATAGGCGGTGGCACCACGCGCCAGATCGCCCGCCTCGGCCATAGCCTCGGCCTCGGCATGGGGCCGGCCACCGACAGCGGTAACACCCCTGCCGACGATGACGGGACCATTGCCGTCGTCGCGCACGATAAGCGTGCCGACAGCCGGGTTGGTGGCAGTCAGACCGGCATGCTTGCGCGACAACCGCAGCGCTGCCGCCATGAAACGCCGGTCTGTGGCCTCGTCAACGCCGCTCATGGCTCAGTTGAGATCCTCATCCTCGCCTTTAAGCTCGCCCAGGACCTCGTGGAAATCCTTGGCTTCACGGAAGTTGCGGTAGACCGAGGCAAAGCGCACATAGGCGACATCGTCGAGCGACTTCAGCGCCTCCATGACCAGCCGCCCGATCTCGCCGGTGGTCACCTCGGTTTCACCGGAGCTTTCAAGCTGGCGCACTATACCGGTGACGGCGCGGTCGATGCGCTCGGGGTCGACATTGCGTTTGCGCACGGCGATTTCCATTGAGCGCAGCAGCTTGTCGCGGCTGAACGGAACCTTGCGGCCGGATTTCTTGACCACGACCAGGTCACGCAATTGCACGCGCTCGAAGGTGGTGAAGCGCCCGCCACAGTCGGGGCAGACACGCCGCCTGCGGATCGCCGCACCATCTTCGGCAGGGCGGGAATCCTTCACCTGGGTGTCTTCAGACTGGCAATAGGGGCAGCGCATGGAAAGCCTTCATCCTTTCGCGATTCCTCTCGCGAAAGGATTAGAGCCTTTCAGGCGGGAAGCAAAGCGCATCCCGCAGTCATTGGAAGGAACCGATGTGCCTTATCCCAGATAGGGGTAGAGCGGGAAGCGGTCGGTCAGTTCCACAACCTTCTTCTTCACCGCAGCTTCGACCGCCGCATTGCCTTCGTCGGAGTTGGCGACCTTCAGTCCGTCCAGAACCTCGGCAATCAGATTGCCGATTTCGCGGAATTCAGCCTGACCGAAGCCGCGCGTGGTGCCGGCAGGCGTACCAAGCCGCACTCCGGAGGTGACGAAGGGCTTTTCGGGGTCGAACGGAATGCCATTCTTGTTGCAGGTGATGTTGGCGCGGCCGAGCGCCGCCTCGGCGCGCTTGCCGGTGGCGTTCTTGGGCCGCAGGTCGACCAGCATCAGATGATTGTCGGTGCCGCCGGAAACGATATCGAGGCCGCTTGCCTTCAGGCTCTCGGACAATGCCTTGGCGTTGGCGACGATATTGGCGGCATAGGTCTTGAATTCCGGCTTCAGCGCCTCACCCAGCGCAACCGCCTTGGCGGCAACCACATGCATCAGCGGCCCGCCCTGAAGTCCGGGGAACACCGCCGAATTCATCTTCTTGGCGATCTCCTCGTCGTTGGTCAGGATCATGCCGCCGCGCGGACCACGAAGCGACTTATGCGTGGTCGTCGTGACGACATGCGCATAGGGCAGCGGCGACGGATGCTGGCCGCCGGCAACCAGGCCGGCAATATGGGCCATGTCGACCATCAGATAGGCGCCGACCTCATCGGCGATCTCGCGGAAGCGCTTCCAGTCCCATACACGCGAATAGGCGGTGCCACCGGCAAGGATCAGCTTCGGCTTGGTCTCGCGGGCAAGGCGCGCCACTTCATCCATGTCGAGCAGATGGTCGTCCTTGCGCACACCATAGGAGACGACCTTGAACCACTTGCCGGACATGTTGACCGGAGAACCGTGGGTCAGATGGCCACCCGAATTGAGATCGAGGCCCATGAAAGTGTCGCCCGGCTGCAGCAGGGCGAGGAACACCGCCTGATTCATCTGGCTGCCCGAATTGGGCTGCACATTGGCAAAGTTGCAGTCAAACAGCTTCTTAGCGCGTGCGATGGCCAGCTCCTCGGCAACGTCGACGAATTGACAGCCGCCATAATAGCGCTTGCCCGGATACCCTTCCGCATATTTGTTGGTCATGATCGAGCCCTGCGCCTCCAGCACGGCCCGGCTGACGATGTTTTCGGAGGCGATCAGCTCGATCTCATGGCGCTGGCGACCCAGCTCGTTGCGGATAGCGCCGAAAATCTCGGGATCGGCATCGGCCAAAGTCGTGGAGAAAAAGGATTCGAAATGTTGCGAATCGGCCGAGTCTCTTGCCATGTCGGGTCAATCCTTGCTGTCTGGAACGGTCAGGGGCGGTGCCCATCATTCCCCAACGGACACCAGTCACGGCGGCCCTTAGCACAGTTGTTCCACTGCCGCCACGCTCGCATCTCGAAATTTGATGGCTGCCTTGCGCCATTAGCCCAACATATATGAAAAAGGCCGCCCTCGGGCGGCCTTCAACGATTAAAGAGAAATCAGGCCGGATCAGGCGCTGACATTGCCCTTCTTTTCCTTTTGCTCGGAATAGATGTAGAGCGGCCGTGCACTGCCGGTCACCACTTCCTCCGAAATCACCACTTCCTGCACGCCTTCCAGCGCCGGCAGCTCAAACATGGTGTCGAGCAGGATGGCTTCCATGATGGAACGCAGGCCACGCGCACCGGTCTTGCGCTCGATGGCGCGCTTGGCGATAGCCGAAAGCGCGTTCTCATGGAACGACAGCTCGACATTCTCCATTTCGAACAGGCGCTGATACTGCTTGACCAGGGCGTTCTTTGGTTCGGTCAGAATCTGGATCAGCGCCGGCTCGTCCAGATCCTCCAGCGTCGCCAGAACCGGCAAACGGCCAACGAATTCCGGAATGAGGCCGAACTTCAGCAGATCTTCCGGCTCCACCTGGCGGAAGAGGTCGCCGGCACGGCGGTCCTCAGGCGAAGCAACCGTCGCGCCGAAGCCAATCGAGGTCTTGCGGCCGCGATCCGAAATGATCTTGTCGAGGCCGGCAAAGGCGCCGCCGCAGATGAACAATATATTGGCGGTATCCACCTGCAGGAACTCCTGCTGCGGATGCTTCCTGCCGCCCTGCGGCGGAACGGAAGCGACCGTCCCTTCCATGATCTTGAGCAGAGCTTGCTGCACGCCCTCGCCCGACACATCACGGGTTATCGACGGATTGTCCGACTTGCGGCTGATCTTGTCGATTTCGTCGATATAGACGATGCCGCGCTGGGCGCGCTCGACATTGTAGTCTGCCGACTGCAGCAGCTTCAGGATGATGTTTTCAACATCTTCACCGACATAGCCCGCCTCGGTGAGCGTGGTGGCATCCGCCATGGTGAACGGCACATCGATGATGCGCGCAAGCGTCTGCGCAAGCAGCGTCTTGCCGCAGCCGGTCGGGCCGATCAGCAGGATGTTGGACTTCGCCAGTTCGACGTCATTGCTCTTGGAGGCATGTGCCAGGCGCTTATAGTGATTGTGGACCGCCACCGAAAGGACCCGCTTGGCATAGGGCTGGCCGATGACATAGTCGTCCAGCACCGCCAGGATCTCCTGCGGGGTGGGCACGCCTTCGCGCGACTTCACCATCGAGGTCTTGTTCTCCTCGCGGATGATGTCCATGCACAGTTCGACGCACTCGTCGCAGATGAACACTGTCGGGCCAGCAATCAGCTTGCGGACCTCGTGCTGGCTCTTGCCGCAAAACGAGCAGTACAGCGTGTTCTTGGAATCACCGCCGCCGTTGCTGACCTTGCTCATTGTCCAAGTCCTTTCAGTCCTGCCCGGCCGGTAGTCCGGCCAAACCCCGTATGATGATGCCTTCCATGGGATGCATCACCATCGGTGCCCTCCATCAACGCTCAACTCTGCACTGATGGAACGTCACTCGATTCACGGCAGCCCCCGCATAAAGCTAAGCCGCCGAAACTCAATACAAACTTAACGTAGGTCGTAGACGCCGTCGAGGGAACAGCAAATTGTGACGGAAATACCGCAGAGGTGCCTTAAAAGTGCGCCATTCCACATTTCCCGCCACAAAACCTCACTTCACCGGCGTCGACTCGGGCCCTTCCACGGCTTCGCGCGTCGAAATGACCCTGTCGATCAGCCCGAAATCAAGCGCCTCGTCCGCGGTCATGAAATGGTCGCGGTCGAGCGTCCTTTCGATGGTTTCATAATCTTTTCCGGTGTGCTTGACATAGACCTCGTTGAGGCGGCGCTTCAGCTTGATGATATCCTGAGCGTGCCTTTCGATGTCGGAGGCCTGCCCCTGGAAACCACCAGAGGGCTGATGGACCATAATGCGGGCATTCGGCGTGGCAAAGCGCATGTCCTTGTGGCCGGCGCACAGAAGAAGCGAGCCCATCGAGGCCGCCTGCCCGATGCAGAGCGTGGAGACAGCCGGCTTGATGAACTGCATGGTATCGTAGATCGCCATGCCGCTGGTGACCACGCCGCCCGGCGAATTGATGTAGAGATTGATCTCTTTCTTCGGATTTTCCGCCTCAAGAAACAGAAGCTGTGCACAAACCAGCGTGGCCATGCCGTCTTCGACAGGGCCGGTAATGAAAATGATGCGCTCCTTGAGCAGGCGCGAGAAGATGTCGTAGGCGCGTTCGCCGCGATTGGTCTGCTCAACGACCATCGGCACCAGGTTCATGTAGGTTTCGACGGGGTTCTTCATAAAACGTCCCTTTGGGTCAGGAGGGGATTGCGGCGCCGGATGGCAGATTCGATGAGTGTATGTCTCCCGATAAATAGGATGTCCACTCCCCCTTGCGCAAGACCGGCACCGGTCCGACCTCGCGCGTGGTAAATGGTGGCCATCGGCTATTTTTCGAGCACTTCCTTGACGACGGTTGCCAGCTGCTTGAGCGAGAACGGCTTGGGCAGGAAGCCGAACTGGGCATCGGCTGGCAGGTTGCGGGCAAATGCGTCTTCGGCGTAGCCGGAAACGAAGATGAACTTGATGTCCGGCTGCAGCTTCCTTAGCTCGCCAAGCAATGTCGGCCCGTCCATTTCAGGCATGACCACGTCGGAAACCACCACATCGACCTGGCCTTCGAGTTCGTGGTAAATTTCCAGCGCCTCCACACCCGACGACGCTTCGTGCACGGTGTAGCCGCGCGAGGTCAGCGCCCGCATGCCGCCCATGCGCACGGCGTCCTCGTCCTCGACCAGCAGCACGGTCGCCGAACCGGACAGATCGCGCACGGCTTCCGGCGCCTTTGCGACCGGCGCCTCGGTGCCGGCACCGTTGGGCTTCTGCTCGGCTTGAGCCGGCTGCGCCTCGCTTGCATGACGCGGCAGCAGGATGCGGAACACCGTGCCTTTGCCCGGCTCGGAGTCGCAGAAGATGAAGCCGCCGGTCTGCTTGATGATGCCATAGACCATGGACAGGCCAAGCCCGGTGCCCTTGCCGACTTCCTTGGTGGTGAAGAAGGGTTCGAACACCTTTTTCAGCACGTCCGGCGGGATACCGGTTCCGGTGTCCTCGACCTCGATCATCACATAATCGGCCGGGACGAGTTCGCGGTAGCCAAAGGCGCGGCAGTCTTCTTCCGCGACATTCTTGGTGCGGATGATGAGTTCGCCGCCATCCGGCATAGCGTCACGGGCATTGACGGTGAGATTGACGATCACCTGCTCGAACTGGCCCAGATCGACCTTCACCGGCCACAGGTCGCGGCCATGATCGACCTTCAACGACACGGATGTGCCGACGAGGCGGGCAAGCAGCATGCGCAGATCGGCAAGCACATCGGTCAGGCTGAGCACCTCCGGACGCAGCGTCTGCTTGCGCGAGAAGGCGAGCAACTGGCGGACCAGCGAAGCAGCGCGGTTCGCGTTCTGCTTGATGTTCATGATGTCGGGGAAAGACGGGTCAGACGGCCGGTGGTTGGTCAACAGGAGGTCTGACGCCATGATGATGGCAGTCAGCACATTGTTGAAATCATGCGCGATGCCGCCGGCAAGCTGGCCGACCGCCTGCATCTTCTGGCTCTGTGCCATCTGGCTTTCCAGCGCCTTCTGCTCCGTGGTCTCGACCGCGTAGACGATCGCCGCCTCCTCCGCGTCCTGCCCGCCTGTGCCGTCGGCCACCGCGTTCACATAGACGCGGATATGGCGCTCCTCATCGTTGGGCAGGACCGTGTCGATCGGGGCGATATCGGCCTGTTGCAGATGCGCCTTCTCCAGTGCGGTGGCAAGCGCGGCACGGTCGCGCTCATGAATGACGGTGTCGAGACGAACGCGCCGGTCCACCGCGTCGCGGTCGACGACATTGGCAAACAGCGAGAGGAACGGGGCATTGGTGCGCAGGATGCGGCCGTCCTGATCGACGCCGGCAATGGCCATCGGCGTGGAATTGAAAAACCGCGTGAAGCGCACTTCGGCGGCGCGCAGATCGGCCGAGGAATCCTCGCCCTCGGTGCGGTTGAGCACGATGGTGCGCGTGGGACCATGCAGCCCCTCGCGGCTAGCCGAAACCCGATGCAGGAAGCGCACCGGCAATGCCTCGCCATTGACCGTCGTGAGATCAAGATCGATCACGGCGTTCCGCGTCGTGCCCGGATCGGCCTTGACCGAGCGGATCAACGCCATGCCGTCACCGGCCACGATCTCATGCAGGGTGGTCGCACCCGGCGTGAAACTGGCAAGGTCGATCCCAAGCCATTCGGCAAGGGTGGCGTTGATATAGGTGACGCGCCCTTCCTGATCGGCGGAGAAGAAACCGGCAGGAGCATGATCAAGGTGGTCGATAGCCTTCTGCAGATCGAGGAAGAAGCGTTCCTGCTCGGCTCGCTCCTTGGAAATGTCGGCAAGCTGCCATGCAAACAAAGGCTGGCGATGGCCGGGAATATTGAAGGTGCGGGCCCTGGCGCGATACCAATGGGCACCGGGCGCCGAACCCGGACGAACCGCTTGCGACAACCGAAACTCGCCATCGCCGGCCTGGCCGTCGCGCAGGCCGGACGCAAGGCGATAGATCGTCGGCGACGCCTCGGCAACATCAGACAGCAACCCTTCCACCGTCTTCAGGTCTGCCGGTGTCGAAGCTCCGGTCATGTCGGCATAGGCACGGTTTGCGTAGACGATCCGCCCCTTGGTGTCGGTGACGACGAGCCCCTGCGCCATTGAATCCACAAACGCCCTGGACAGATCGTCCGTGGATGAACGCCGTGCGAATTCGATAAAGCCGATGGCAGTGGCAAAAAGATAGCCAACACCGATCATCGCCAGGATGCCGAGCATGCCGAGCAGGAAGGGATCGCCGAAGCGCTCGCGGAAAATACCGAAAACAACCGCAGCCCCGGTGAGGACCACGGTGAAGATGATCAGCCGCGTGATCGTGCCGGGGCGCGAATTGTGGTCGACCATCGGTATGGGATAGAATTCACCCCGCTTTTCGTTTCCCATCCGTCTCTTGCCCGTGTTCCCGCGCTCTCCCGGCGCCTGAATGGGCGCCTGTCTGCTTGAATCACATTCTGGCAGACAGGCATAGGCCTAGAACAAGATGAATTCAGATGGAACCGGTTCTGTGTATCGGAAGCGTCTAAAGACGCGACATCATATAGCGCAGCGCCGATCGGCTCGGCATGAAGAAATAGCCGCCGCCTCGCGTGGTGACGAAACTGGGCAACCCGCTCAATATGACCGCGCCATCATGGGTGGGAATGGAAAAACGGCCGCTGCCATTCTGATAGCCGATCGTAGGGTCCTTTTCCTGCGGCAACCCATGGAACGAACCGGACGACACCCAGGTCTGCTGCATGAACTCATATTGCCTTTCGATATCGGCATTGAGGCAGATGAACAGCAGCCCTTTTTCGCCGTCCTTCTCATAGGTGCGGCCACGGCGTAAAATCCGGTGCCGTTTGCTGATCCTCAGTTGGGTTTCGCGATCGGGACCGAGTGAATCGCGCGGATTGGCGCGCCGCACATGCGATCCCAGCGGACAGAAAAGCCCCTGCGGGTCTTCCGCACCATAGGTGAAATCATTGTCCGGCTCGCGTGCCGGACGGCCGTTGGGGTTGCGCACCAGCGAGGTTCCATCCCGCCAACGTCCGACCATCTTGGCGGCGACCCACTCGGCATCGATCGCCTCATTGCCGGTCCTCTGCCGCACCTGCGCTGCCGCCGAACAGCAGAAATTGTCAAACTGCTCGACATGCTGCTCCAGTTGCCGGATGACGACAAAGCTTCCATTGCGGCCGAAGTCGCGCAGATGCGCTTGCGAACTGGGCAAAGGCTCGCCCTCCCCGCTGACCGACGACAGCAGGCCTTCCTCGTCGCGCGAAGCAGGTATCGTCGGTGTCGGTGGGTAGCGGCCGTATTCGTCCTTGTAGCCGAAGATAAATTCCCCCGGCGCGATATTGTGCATATCCGGCCCGGAAGCGCCGCCACGCAGCCCCTTGATGGTAGGTTGCGAGACGCCGTCGGCAAAGCCGAAATGCTCAAGCGGCAGCTTGCCCCTGCGCCGAACGATCAACGGCAGACGCGCGGTGATGCCCATGCCCGCGGCCTTGGTGACATGTTCCAGCTCAGCCACATGGGCAACCAACGCATCGAGGTCTGCCGCATAGCATATCACCATTGCGTCGACGGGCTTTGCGGCCGAACCCCATTCCCAGCGCTCCGGCGCGTTCGGGCCGATATCGTCCAGCATCCGGCTTCGGGCCGCATTGCCCATGCCCTGCCGGAACGCCAGTGGAAATGTGGCGAGCGGGTCGCGGCCATCATCATCCAGGCCGAGGCGCCTGAGTCCCTCCGGACCGAACACCGCCATCATTGCGCGGCCTTGCGGCAGGCGATCCCCGAAGCTGGTATGGGCTGTGACGAATTCCAGCCAGGCTCTGCGCCCGGCATGCGCAAGGCCATCCGGGATATTCACCGCCACCATTGCGGCATGCTTCAACGGGCCAAGCGCACCGAAGATGATGGACTGCATTTCCTCGGTTTCGATGGCTCCGGCTGGCCGTGGAAGCGAGCCGAAAAGCGCCAGCCAGTCGCGCGCCTCGCTTTCCGTGTGGCCCCTGGCGATACCTTGGCGGATCATCGAATTGATGCGGATGCGCAAAGTGTTGATTTCGGGATAGGCCCGATACCAGAACAGGGTCGGTATCTGCTGCGCCCTTGCCCAGCGCTTGAACCGGTCGCCGTCGGTCGCCCCTTCGAAGAACAAGGCTCGGGTCTTGGGGAATCCCAATGTGTTGCTCCACACACTGGTCAGGCCGGCATGCGCCTTGACGATGAAATCCTCCAGGTAGCTTTCCCAGCCGCCGCCGAAATTGCTGAAGAACATCAGCTGGTTGGTGCCAGGCAGAAGCACCCATCGCGCAAAATGTATGGTGTCGATGCTGGCAAGCATGCCGGGGCGAAAGACGTTGCGGGCCGAAATCGAAATCAGATAGAAGGCAACGCGCAATGCAAGCCTGCGCAGCGAGCCGGGTTTTACGCTGGAAATGGCAGTGAGATTATTTTGCGCGCCGCGATTTTCGCGCGCAAGAATATCGTTGAGCCGATCCATACTGACAAGATCCGCGCCCGAAGGATCACGCTTTTCCAGACGCCGCAATGCAAAAAAGAAAAGCAAGGCGACAAAAGCAAGCAAAAGGGTCAAGCCGGCCAATGTGAGCACCAGCGCGGAGCCGCCCACCAGCAGATTGCGCAAGATGCCCGGCCGATAGTCGAAAACCACCGTATAGGTGATCCACCAGAAGACGGCCAGCACGAGAATGACGACAGCCAGAATCGGCGGCGCCATCAATGTCGCCTTGACGGCCCGCCACACGCTGCCCTTGGGCTTTTCCAGCAGGCTGTCGGCCGGCTCGAATGCCCAGGCGCGATCCTCGTCGGACGCCAGCCGCCGCCGTACCAGTGCAAGCAACGCGCCGGCGCGGCTTTCCTTGGCGGGCCCGGCCTCATCGATCATCGCGCGCACCGCATCGGCGAGGTCGGCTTCAGCCTGGATGCGGGCAACCGAATGGCCCGGCGTCCCCGAAAACACCAGACCTGAATTGCTGCCGAAAGAAGGAGATATCTTGAGCGCATGCCGCCGGAGGAATTTCTCCAGCGGCTCGGCACCGTCAAACCCGGCGGCCGCTTCAAATATTTCGCCGATGAATGGGCCAGCCTGGTGGGTGAACTCCTCCAGCACCTCGTCCTGGGAGCCATCGCCCGACAGTTCGAGCACGAGATGCGCCACATCGTCCGGCCCCTCGTCAGCCGGGTCAGCCTTGCAGGCCACCGCGAGACTGGCAAAGTGAATGATGCCACTTGCATCGAGCGCATTGTCAATTTCGTGGATGGCAGGGTTGCCGAGCCGCTCGACCTTGGCGCGCAACTCGGCCAGCGACGTGCCGCGCCTGATTTCGCAAACCACCGTGACCATCGACTGCGATACCGTCTTGCTCAACGGCGATTGTTCGAACTCGATCTTGAGATGCTGCGGATAGGCCCCGAGGCGGACAAGACGGCCCGCCCTGCCCTTCGCGCGCCTGACCCCAACCTTGGCAAACAGGGCACGGAAGCACTCGCCGATCTGCACCTTGGCAATGGCCGCACCGATGCACAGATGGATGCCGTGGCCGTAGACCAGATAATCGCGCGCCGGGCGATCCGGGTCGAACATCTCGGGATCGGACACCGCGTCGGCATCGAACATGGCGGACAGGGTGGAAGGCATCACCGTGGTTCCTGCCTTGATCAGGCGTTCGCGGCTCGTTCCCCGTGCGATCAGCGCATCGCGCGTGACATAGCGGAATGGTCCGATCCAGATCGGCTTGAAGCGCATTGCCTCCCTGATCGCCCGGTCCAGCGCTTCGATATCCCCTGCACGCACCGCCGTTTCGATGGCGCTTTGCGCTTCCGGCCGCGACAGGACCACATCCAGGCAATTGGCGGAGGCAAGCAGGTTTGTCGGGGTGAAGCCGGCAATCATGCCCATCATGATCGAATGAAGCTCGCCAAGACTGAGCAGCGGCGACGGCGCATCGAGCATCGCAACCAGGCGCCCGAGTGGCGTTTCGGCATTTATCCGGCCTGCGCGCACCGCCTCGACGGATCGGTCTATCGCCTTGGTCATTCGATCGGCCGCAACGACCGCCAATTCCCGCACCACGGGGCTGGCAAAGGGATCGGCAAAGAAAATCCCGCTCAAGGCGTTGGCCCAGTCGCCGAATTCCCTCTCATCGTCGATCAGCATGCCGAAATAGTCGCGGCAGATACGCACCGGCACGACCCTGAGCAGACCATCGACCACGTCGAAACCGGGGGCTGCCCCGCGCATGATCTCGACCGCGTGGCGTGCCGCAATCGGCCGGACCATCTGCTCGACCTCATCGACCGGAAAAGCGCTGAGCACAGTGGATTTCATGCGTCGATAGGCGGGCCCGTCGCGCATGCCGAGGATGAAATTCGCGCCGCCCGCCATTTCGGCCATTTCAGAACCGTAAGGCGTCTCAAATTCGTCCTGCCGCTCCAGTATGTCGCGCACATCCTGGCTTTTGGTGACCAGCAGGAAGCGGCCGATTTTCAGGTTCGGCCAGAACCGTCTGAGCAGGGCGAGCGCCCAGCGCGGATTTTCGAGAAAATGGCTGGTGAGCCGGGCGCCGAGGCCTTTCGACCGAAGGCGTTGAATGTCGAAATCCGGCAACTCTTCCAAAGGCGGTTGAGTGGCCTGGGCCTTATGGATTGCCGCATAGTATTTTGTCGTCGTCATCGGCGTTCCGACCGAGGCGCGGCCCGGTGCTAGGTTTCTTTCTCAAGGCACTGCGATCTGCTCACTCAACATCGTCGGGGTCTGTGAACGGCTTCACAAAGGGCGATGGTCACGGTCCCTTGAGGTCGGTGCCCCGTGCCAATTCGAAACTGGCGATAATGAATGCGTTGGCCGATTTATGGGCGTAGGGGATCCACTCGATCCGCTGGTTCGAGAATTCCGGATGCCTGGCCTGGAAAATGGCAAATTCCTGCCTTCCCTCCTCGGTGCGGCCGCTGCGCATCAGCGCCCCCACCTTGAGATAGCGCGAATAAAAATAGCCCGGCGACAGACTGAGGGAACGATCGGCTATGGCGATTGCCGTGTCCCAATCGTTGATGAAGCAATGGGCGGCAGTCAGCTCGCCAAGATTGTGGAAACGATAGATGTCGAACGGGCTCAGCCTTTCGGCATCGAGCAGGAACGGTATGGCCGCCTGCGCCTCCCCAAGCAAAAGATGGGCACTGCCAATGCCCGAATGCGCGAAGGCGAAGCTCGGATTGATGTGAAGCGCCTCGCCGAGATGCTCCAGCGCTGCTTTCGGCCGGGCGCGCATGATCTCGGCCACGCCCAGATAGGCATGCGGACGTGCATCCTGGCTGTCCATCAGCAATGCCTTGCGAGCATAGTCCTCGACCTTGTCGAGGTCACTGCTGTCGCCGGAACGAAGCCACGCCCGCCAGAAATACCACCAGGCAAGCTCATTGAGCACGGCGCTCGAATTGGGGTCCTCCTGATAGGCTTTCTGGAAGAATTCCAGCGCAAGCGCCGTATCCTCCCGGGTACGCCGCTGCATATGCCAGCGCCCACGCCGGACCAGTTGCCAGGTCTCGAGGCTTTCCCATGGCACCTGAAAGGTCCTGACTTGCTCGACCCGGTCGACCTCCTTTTCCAATATCGACACGATCTCGCCACCAAGTTCGTCCTGCAGGTCGAAGATGTCGCTGAGCGGCCGCTCGAACCGCCGCGACCAGACCAGTCGGCCGTTGGAGGCATCGGCAAGGACGGCATTCACGCGTATGCGCGAATCGTGGCGCATGAGGTTTCCGCTGACGATGTAGCGCGCGCCGAGCGCCATGCCGACGGCCCTGGTTCCCAGCGCGTCGTCGCGGAACTGGAAGCTTGAACTCTTGGCGATGACCGAAACTGATCGTGTATTCGACAGACCGTGAATGATGTCCTCGGCAATGGCATCGGCCATATAGTCGATGTCGTGCTCGCTGCCATCGTTGCGGAATGGCAGGACGGCGATTGTCGGCAACCCGCCGGAAGGGGTGTTCTGCTTGCCTACTGCCTGCGCCAGCATTGCCGGGCGGCTGGTAGTCGCACGCCCCTCCCCGCCGGCAACCAGCACGCGAACGGGTAGTGCGATATTCTTCAGGGTGAACTCGCCAAGGTCGGTGAATTGGGTAGCGGTCTTGTCCTTGACGTGGTGCCATGTGGTTTCCGAAACGGCTACACCGTCTTGCGGGGCGAATTCCTGGATCCGCGCCGCGATATTGACGTCATCACCATAAAGGCTCTCGTCGCGAACGATGACATCGCCTGTGTTGAGCCCCACGCGGAAAGGCATGCGCATATTTTCGCCGACAGTCTGATTGAGAGCGGCAATCTTTTCCTGGAAGTCAAACGCGGCGCGCAGAGCCTCGATGGGATTTCCGAACTCGGCCATGATGCTGTCGCCGGCAGCACCGAATGTCCGCCCGCCATAAGCTTCGCAGGATTCGGCGATCAACGTCCGTCGTTCCTCGAAGGCCGTGACAGCCGCCTCGTCGTCGAGACCCATCAGGCGTGAGAAACCTACCGCATCAATAGAAACGATCGTCGCAAGCTGACGGGTGTAGCGCCGCTCAGCCATCATCCCCATCGCACCCCCGCCTTGCAGAGCCTGAAGCGGGTCGTTTGACCGACCGTCTTCAGTTTTTCCGCACGGCACCAACCTTGTCGACCATTCCGCATGGTCGCCGGGCGTCACCATAGCGGAATTATCGGTTGCGCGCAAAAGTTGAGATCGAGTGTAATTTCCTTCACAGACCCGCGCTACATCCGACTGCAGCATGCGGCATCGTTCGAGAGTCTTGCTCGACGAAACCATCATCCTGTTGAGAGGAGCAACCGCAATGATGACGGGCACCACGACACCCACACATTATAGCCATATCAACGATATCGGCGATGCCAGTGCACCCATAGTCATGCCGCCAGGTGAACCGAAAACGACCAGAACGATATGGGAGCAATCGCTGGTCGTCGTGGACAGCCGCGCCCTCGGACGGCAATGCCTGACCCAGAGCCTGAGATCGAGCGGCATCTGCCTGAACGTCGTGGCGGTCGGGTCGATGGAGGAATGGCGCAGCCAGGAGGCTCAACATCCGCCATTGTCGGCCATTCTCGTCAATGTCGGCGGTCGCAGGCTTACCGATCCCGATATTTCGGAAGACATAACGCGACTGGTATCGAAATTCCATTCGGTCCCGGTCATCGTACTGGCCGACAATGACGACCTCGCCCAGATATTGAAGGCGCTCGAATGCGGCGCGCGGGGTTACATTCCAAGTTCCGTGGGAATTGAGATCTGTGCCGAAGCCATCAGCCTGGCTCTAGCTGGAGGTACTTTCGTGCCTGCGAGCAGCGTCGTGGCGATGAAATCAGCCATTGACAGCGGCATGCAGGAAACCCACCCGATATTAAGCATGTTCACACCTCGCCAAGCAGAGGTGGCGAATGCGCTTCGGCGTGGAAAAGCCAATAAGATCATAGCCTACGAGCTCGATCTTCATGAGAGCACCGTCAAGGTCCATATCCGTAACATCATGAGAAAGCTGAAGGCCACGAACCGCACCGAGGTGGCCTACAAGATCAACGACCTGTTCCCACTGGACACGAGGTCATAGGGTAGCGGGCACCGATCCCGCTTCCCTCCTATACTTCCTGGGCCTTGCAGCCGCCTGCGCCTATGCGCAGTTGATGCCCCTGCGGCAGCGCCCCGCCAGCCTTCGAACAGGCCGCGCGCATTAAATTCCGCTTCGATACATGATGCCGGAAATAGGGACGGCCGTTCCAAGTACCTCAGGCGTTCGCTTCACGTCGCTATAAAGACAAAAAAACGTACCGGACTGCGTCTCCACAGCCCGATACGTTGGAGAGGTCAATAATTTTTACCCGGATCAGCTGCGGAAACCGAGAGGATCTTCTTCCATCGGGAAAAGATCATTGATCTTGTAGGCCACCTCGGTGCGGTTCGTGGCCTTCAACTTCTTCATGATATTGCGGATATGAACCTTGACCGTGCTTTCGCGCAGGTTGAGTTCATGCGCTATGATCTTGTTGGCCTTGCCGCGCCGCAGCGCGCCGACCACTTCTGCCTGGCGCAAGGTGAACATTCCCGCCATGGGGTGCGCTTGCTGGTTGTTGGATTCGACAACCTTTCGCATGGCCAGCAGGCTGCTGGCCGGAACGAACACCCCGCCCACCAGGGCCAGACTGATCGCCTCAGCGCAAACGCCGATGCCAACCGATGAGGGGATATAGCCGCGAGCCCCGCAATCCAACGCCTTGACGACATGGGAAAGGTCATCCGTGTCTGCCAGCACGACCACAGGCACCGGGCTGAGGTGTGTTACAAGCTGCGTGATTTCATTGGCTACAGCCTGGTCAGTAACTTTGCGCCCGCCCACATTGTAAAGGACTGCCGAAAGCGGCGGATGCGATTTTTCAATTGCCCTCCACTGCTCGATCGATCCGCAGGCGACGACATCCATTTCGATATCGTGGGAAGCAAGGCTTTCTGCCAGGCATTCCCGATCCAGCGCGCGATTGTCGATGATGACGAGTGAGGAACCATAGTCGAATGGCCGGTTGTGCAGGGCCATGTCCGCCCGTGCATTTTGACCATCGATCCCGTCAGACTTCGGAATTCTGATGGGTACCTGCTCTCCGTTCGATTTAGCCATAGTCTCCATTGTAAGACTCCACCCAATTGGATGCCGTTGACCTAACGACGTGCCCACGACCCCTAATGAATTTTTACGCCATTATGTTCTTCATGCGCCCACACCCTAAGCCGGTCGCGATTCTGCATCGCGACATGCCGCCCTTCAGCACGGCTAACGCATTGACGAGTCAGAACAATGATGATGATAGGTGTCCCGAAAACTTTTACGCTAATCCAGGTTAGCCCTTCCCTAACAAATCGTTACCCACCGGCTTTTCGAAAAGTATTGATGCAAGTCGGCAACATCTGAAAATTTTTTTTCCTGCGATCCAGACGAAGAAGCTGCACCTTTTCGTGCACATATAGTACAGCAAGAATTGTCGGGGTCAGCACAATGTTAACCATACTGGTCAACGCGGCTCTGGCAGCAAAACCAGGCAGCCTCATACTCAGGAAAGCGTTTTGAGCACCAGATAATCCGGATCAAAGTTCGACAGCGCTGCCAGTTCGTACCAGTCGTGGATTTTCACGACGCCGTTGCGGAAGGATACAAGTTTTCGCTCCCGCAATTCCCTCAGCATTCGATTGATATGGATGGGTGTAAGCCCGACCGCATCCGCCAGTTCATATTGCGTTAGCGGACACTCATAGCTGTTTTCGCTAAGCGAACCGAATGCATCCAGCCTGGAGGCGAATTCCAGGAACAGATGAGCTGTTCGTGCAAGCGCGCTGCGCCGTCCGCAATTCGTTAGATGTTCGATGATGATCGAACGCTGACGACTTGTCACCCGCATGAAATAGCTGCTTAGCCGCGGCGATTGCTCCAGCATGGCATAGAAAGCTTTCGCCGGAACTTCGAACACCGAAACATCTGCTACAGAGGCGAACGAATTGTAGTTCGGACCTTCGGCAGAGCGCATCCCCATGATGTCGCCCCGCAAGGGAAAATCGATGATCTGCCGGTCGCCGTTAGCAAGGTCACGATAGATGCAACCCCAACCGGAATTCATGAAAAATATCCGGTGCTCGAATTCACCCTGCCCGGTCAGCAATGTATGTGGGGGGTAATATTTCTGTGTGACATTGAGTGACTGGATGCTTGATATTTCAGCGCTATTCAACTCTGCTCCGATCGGGAGCGACTGCAAGAAGAACTGAAATGTCTGAGCAGAGAACGTCATGGAATCTATGCCACCTGCGTTACCTTCACGTAAAAAGGTAAATGAAATTTTAGATCGATTTCCTTCATCCTCTATGAACAATGACACAGTGGGAGAGAATTAAGACACTTTTGAGGGTAATCTGGACAGCGGCCCGGCAAAGGCGACGGAAAGATTGTCCAAGAGACGATCAATACCCTGTCTGGCCTGTTCCAACTGATGAGCGTGAAGCGCCGGGTCGATACCCTCGGCGATGGCAGCAGCGACACTCGCGGCAATTTCCGGTGGGCGATGATCGCCCTCGACGAGGAAGCGATCGCGCCCGACAGCCTTGAAAAACGACTTCACCTTGCTGTCCCAACCAAGCCCTACATGGGGTATCCGAAACGAATATGCGACGATACTGGCGTGAAGCCGATGGGCGACGATCGCAGACAGAGGTTGCAGAATGGCGAGCAATTCCGCCGGCTCGCGCGGCCGCGGCGCTGCCTGCAAATGCCCGGAAGCAATCAGTTCCGCACTCGCCGGATCCTGCATCACCTTATCGAGGAAACTCTGGTCTTCCCGCGCCCCATTGGTGAACAGCAAGACCTTGTAGCCGCGTCTTGCGAGGTCGCGGGCCAGGTCGCGGTAGGCCGAAACGCTCCGCAGCGGCACTTGCGAAAATGAAATGCCGGCATGCCGCCGCAGGATCACCGGATGCGTGACGCAGATGCCGACAGTCGGTTCCCGGTCAAGCGGTGGTACGGGCTGGATTCCCAGCATCTCGGCTGCCAGCAATCCAGGGTCCGGGCAGATTTCGACGTCGAAAGTTTCACCGAAATATCCTCGCCAGTTTTGCCTGGACCCCTCGTCGCGGACAGAGACATGCACGACCCTGTTGCCGAGAAGGCCGGCGAACAGTTCCCTTGCGCGCAATGACCAATGGCGACTGGCGCCGACGGCATGGACTGCAACGGGAAGTCCGGCGCCGCGCAGAATTCCCAGGACTGTTCCAATCTTGAGAGGAAAATTCAGGTCGTCGTCCTGAAACAGATTTCCGCCGCCGATCACGGCAACATCGGCTTGATCGACACGCTGCCGCCAAAACCCGCTCCAACGCGGCAGAGAGCGAGCCAATGCCGCACTCACTGCAAGGCGCCTGAGCGAGGTCGGCATCAATTCCAACAGGCGCAGTAAGAATCGACGTCCCTCCCTCACCTCGCCGAAGGCTTGCCTGCCGGCGACGTCGACGGTTTCAACCTCAATGTCCTCCCGCGCTCGCATCAGTCCACGCTCAAGGCACATCGCCAAAATGCCATCGCCAAGATTTTCGCTGAACTTGACGTTGAAAATAAGGATTCTCATGTGCCTGCCCTCTTGGTCCCGGCCGCAAAGCGGCGGCTGCCAAAGCAGGCCAGGGCAGATAATTGCGGGCTGGCGCGCAGCAGTAACTGATTGGCCGCAACCGCGCCGGCCAGCACATAAAACAGCAAGCCGAGATCATAGACCGTGCCGGAGGTCATGGCCTCCGCCATGCCCGCCAGAACACCGGCGCGCGCGGCACGAAACACGCCGCGCCCAAACTCATCGACATGTTCAGCCGGCCCGATGAATAGGATCGAGCCAAGGAACAACACAAACAGCATCAATCCCGGGGCACCTACATTCGATAGCAGCACCAAAAGGTAACTCGATGCGCGGGCGCTGCCGATGCCGGCCCCCAGCCATCCGGTATCCTGGAATGTCTGATAGGCTACCGCATTCCACATCATCCGCTCTTGCCCGGACTGGCTGTCGAGTTTGTTGAACAGCATCTCGTCAAGAAAGCCCGCAACCACGTCCGCAACCCCTGGCAAGAGGATCATGCCGACGCCAAGCAGGACGGGTGCGGACACCAGCAGGCCGACCAGCAAGACCGGCCGCTGCGCTTCGCGCCCGAAGACCGGCGCGCTCAACGACCGCAGCGTGAGGAAGCCCAGCATCGAGATCAGCCCGACATAGGCCGTGGCCGACGTCGAGAGCGCCAGCGCCAGCAGCAGCGCCAATGTCACCGGCCCCGTGACATGCGGCTTGATGCGATCGAGCCAGAGGCTGGCATTCACGGAAAACAACGCCAAGGTGTAGCCAGCAAAAGCCGATGCTTCCGGAAACGAACCCGAAATCCGCTTCAATCCGCCCTTCTCTGCGGCGGTCAGGAACGCGTAATTGGCGGTGTGGACGAAATCCAGCACGAACTCCGCGCCAATCGCCCAGGTAGCGACATCGATCACCGCGAATGAAAGATTGACGATGGTGACGACAATAACGGCCTTGTACAGGTCCTCCAGCGCTCCGGGACGGCGGTAATAAGCCACCGATGCCGCAAAGCAGACCAGCCCTCCCGCGGCGTAGACCGATTGCGTGATGTTGTTGCCAGACGGCTCCAGCGGGATCAGTGAAATCGAACTCAGGCCGCCGACCAGCCGCGTCACGAGCATCGTATCGGTGATGCCCTCCATGAGGCGGGGAAAGAAAAAAGCCGCCACCAGGCCATAGGTGGTCAGGAGCAGCAGCCAGAACCCGGCACCGAAGGGCTTGAAAGACCCGAAAATAGGACCTTCGCCCCAGGCCATGAAGACGCGGACCGCATAGAAGATGAGGAACATGCTTGGGACCAGGACAGATGCGCCGCCGAGACCGGGCACGCTGAAAGCCGCCGCCGCGCCGAACACCGTCGACGTCAGCATGAGCATTGCTGCCCATCTCGCCTGCACCACCAGGACGGCCAGACCCGCCACTATCGCAATTAGACCAAGCCCGCTGAGCCCCATCAGGAATCCCTTTTGCGTACTCCCCGTGCTGGGTCGCTCCAGAAACGACCAACGCTTATTCTTTGTGATTTTTTTATATGTATCTTTGTCTTTAGAATGAACGCGAGACACGCAGGGGTAAAGATCGAATTTACTCAAGGTGTATTGGTCATATTAAGGTATAGACGGAGTAGAATTCCATGAAACGTCTACGTAGATCGTACGGGACGATTATCCTGATGCTGTGCATATTTCTCACGATGGGTATGCTGGCTACCGCTTTCGGCGTAGCCCCGACCGCATTGGGCTTACGCTCCGCCCAATCGGCCCCGGCTGCCGAGCCGGGTGACAACCTCGATCTGGATGCCATGACCCTGACTTTCGAGGAGAATTTTGACACGCTCGATGTCTCGGCCTGGGGACCGGGCACGAAATGGATCGCCCACACGCCATGGTCGGGAGATTTCGGCGCCGCCAGATTCGCCAACCCCACCAAGACCTACCCTTTCACCGTCAAGGACGGCATCCTGAAGATCGAGGCCACGAAAGATAAGGAAGGCGACTGGCGGTCCGGCCTGCTTGCCTCGGTGGACCCCAAGGGCAACGGCTTTGCCCAGCAATATGGCTATTTCGAAATGCGGGCCCGGCTGCCGATCGGTGTCGGCGTATGGCCGGCATTCTGGCTGATCGGCAAGGACCGGTCGAAATCGACAGCCGAAATCGACATTCTTGAATATTATGGGCACAAGCCCGATGGCTATTCCTCGGGCGTGCATGTCTGGCACCGCGACGGTCGCCACTATTCCACCTTCAACCGGGTCGAGGTTTTCCCGGAAGCCGATCCAACCCAGTTTCATACCTATGGCCTTGCCATCGACCATGACTGGATCCGGTTTTATTTCGACCGCCGATTCATCTGGAAGACACCGACACAGCCAGAGCACCGTCAGCCCCTTTATGTTCTGCTCAACCTCGCCCTTGTCGAAGAAATGACGCAGGACACACCCGACCCCTCCGAAATGTTCGTCGACTATGTCCGGGTCTACGCTCCCTGACCCGGATCAGGCATGGGCAAGAACCCCGATAGCCCCCTCATCCGCTCCGCTGCCTTTGGCGAGGCGGACTGCACGCCGATTCAAGGCGTTACCGTACCTTTTGCACGTCCGGCCGAAGTCATGGCGCCGTTATGCCCCTCGAACGGCGTAGCCCGATCATACCTTGATGGTATCGGCTACCGAAGTTTTCCAACTCACTGAACGCGCAAAAGCGCGGTCTATTTCCATAATCCAAACGGCGCCCGGGGCGGCTTTCCGAGAAGACGGCCCCAGACTTGCCTGCAGAAAATGCAGGAATGAGCGGTGCGAAACGGGGTGGTGGCGCTGATGCATATGCAAGCGATGGGGAATGGGGGGCCGCAGGCGACATCTGCTCGAAACCAGGTTCACAACACACAGGAGGGTGCAGGCTTGCGATATGAGCGCGACCGACCGATCCATGATCTCGTAACCGAACTCGCCACCCTCCAGCCTGACGCCACAGCCATTTCCTTCGGCGACAAACGGCTCTCATATCGCCGGCTCGACATCATCTCATCGGCGCTGGCGCATGAACTCGCCCGCCAAGGCGTCGTCAAAGGCGATGTCGTCGGCCTGTTTCTGCCGCGCTCGCTCAACACGATCATAGCGCAACTGGCAATCCTCAAGGCGGGCGCCGCCTACGCGCCTTTCGATCCGACCTATCCCGTCGAGCATCTGCGCTACATGATCGGTGATTGCGCGGCAAAGCTGATTTTTTCCGAGCACGAGTCTCTGGACAGGCTGGCCTCGATCGCTGGCGAGACCGGCAATCTCGTTGATCTCGACCGGCTGGTAGCCTCAATCGAACAGACGCAGGAAGCTCGGGGGCCTGTATGCCTGGTGTCAGGTGGTGATGCCGCCTATGTCATGTACACGTCGGGCTCCACGGGACGGCCGAAGGGAGTGGTCGTCCCCCATCGCGGCATCGCGCGCCTGGTCCGAGACCAGAACTACATCCGATTCAGGCCGGATGATGTGGTGCTTCACACCGCGACAATCTCTTTCGACGCCTCGACATTTGAAATCTGGGGGGCGCTGCTGAACGGCTGCCGTCTCGTGGGTATCGGCGACCGCCAGCTCTCGCTCGAGCAATTGACGCGCACCATCGCCAATAACCGGGTGACGGTGACCCTGCTGACGACCGGCCTGTTCCATCTGCTCGTAGACCATCGGCTGGAGGGACTGCAATCGCTGCGTCATGTGCTGTTTGGCGGCGATGTGGGCTCGGCATCCCATGCAAGGCGGTTCCTGCGTTTTTATCCCGACTGCCTGCTGACTAATGCCTATGGCCCGACCGAGGTGACGGTGATGGCCTCCGCCTATACGGTCCCGCCGGGTTTTGCCGGCGACACGCTGCCGATCGGCAAATCGATCGCCCATAGCGAAGTCCATATATTGGACGAACAGCTCCAAGAAGTGCCGTTCGGCAACGAGGGACAACTCTGTGTGTCCGGTGACGGACTGGCGATCGGCTATTTCAACCGGCCAGATCTGACGGAGGAACGTTTCGTCACCGTCACGCTGGCGGACGGGCGGCAGGTCCGGGTCTACCAGACTGGCGATATGGCACGCATGGACTTCGAAGGCTCGCTGGAATTTCTGGGACGGCGCGACCGCCAGGTCAAGATCGACGGCAAGCGCATCGAGCTCGATGAGATCGAAAGCGCCTTGCGGCAGGACGAGCGGTTGGCCGATGCCATCGTCATGTGCCACCAGGATGACACTGGCAAACGGATCGTTGCCTATCTGAAGCCGCTCCAGCCAAGCGCGGATGGCAAGCTCGCATCGGAAGTGCTTGCAGCCCTTCGGACAAGGCTGCCAGCGCATATGATCCCCGGCCAGACGATGGTGCTCGACATCTTCCCGCTTACCGGCGCCGGAAAGGTCGATCGGGCGAAGTTGCCGATCCCTTCGAGGGAAGCCGCCCCCTCCGCCACGGACGAAACCGCGGCCCACGATGAAACGGAACGGCTGCTGGCAGCCCTTTGGGGCGAGGTGCTTGGCATACAGAATGTCGACGCCACCAAGAACTTCTTCGACCTCGGCGGAACCTCGCTGCAACTGATCAAGGTGCACGCGACGCTGCAGGAGAAATACGACCAGCTGATCGACGTGGTCGCCCTGTTCCAGCACGCCAATATCCGCGACTTTGCCCGCTATCTGAACGGCGAGGCAGACGCATCCGACAAGGTCGCCCGGATCAATTCAAGGGCGCAGCGCCAGCAGCAGATGCTCGCTCAGATGCGCCGGAGGGCGATATGACCGACACGCTTCTCTCCTCGGACTTCGATGCCGCCTTCGCTGAGGACGACAGTCTTGGCCGGATCGCCATCGTCGGCATGTCCGGGCGTTTTCCAGGCGCCAGAACGATCGAGCAATTCTGGAGCAATATAAGGCAAGGCAAGGATTCCTTTGTCACTTTCGCTTCCGACGAGATCGAGGATGCCTTCGGTGACGAAACACGCGCATCGCCCGAATACGTTGCCTCCCGGCCCTTCCTCGAAGAGGTCGACAAGTTCGATCCCGAGTTTTTCGGCATGTATCCGAGGGAAGCGGCGCTGACCGACCCACAGTTCCGGGTGTTTCTCGAAATCTGCTGGGAGGCGCTGGAGAATGCCGGCTATGACCCGCAGAAAGTGGGCGGGCCGATCGGCGTTTTCGCTGGCAGCGCCATGGCGACTTATCTCATCAACAATGTGCTGTCGGACCGCGAAAAGGTGGAGGAATTCACCTCCAACTATCAGATCGGCTGCTTTTCCGAACTCGTCGGCGCAATCAACGACACGCTGGCCACCCGCGTCGCCTACAAGCTCAATCTGCGCGGGCCCGCCGTCACGGTTCAGTGCGCCTGCTCGACCTCCCTGGTGGCGGTGACGCAGGCCTGCCAGAGCCTGCTGACCTATCAGTCGGACATGGCGCTCGCCGGTGGCGTCTCCATCACCTTCCCGCAGAAGCGCGGCTATATCTACCAGGAAGGCGGCATGGCATCGCCTGACGGGCGCTGCCTGCCTTTCGATGCGCAGGCGGCCGGAACGGTGTTCGGCAGCGGCGCCGGTGTCGTCCTGCTCAAGCGGCTGGAAGACGCGCTTGCCGAGGGCGACCATATCTATGCGGTCATTCGTGGCTACGGGCTGAACAATGACGGCTCGCACAAGGCCGGCTATACGGCTCCGAGTGTCGATGGCCAGGCCGAATGCATCCGCACCGCGCATGCCAATGCCGGCATAGATGCCGCCACCATCGGCTATGTCGAATGCCACGGCACCGCCACGCCCCTTGGCGACCCGATCGAATTCAGTGGATTGCTCAGCGCCTTCGGCGATCAGGACCGCAAGGGCCGCTGTGCGCTCGGTTCGGTCAAGGCCAATGTCGGCCATCTCGATGCCGCAGCAGGTGTAGCCGGTCTGATCAAGGCCGCCCTGGTGCTGCATCACGGCGAAATTCCTGCTTTGCCGAATTTCCACACTCCCAATCCGCGTATCGATCTCGCCAACAGTCCATTTTTCATTCCGACCGGCCTCGTCGAATGGCCTCGCAGTGCCGAGCCAAGGCGGGTCGGTGTCAGTTCCTTCGGAGTCGGAGGAACCAATGCCCATGTCGTCATGGAAGAGGCACCATTGGCGCCTGATGCCAATGACCGGGGGGAGCAGGAGGAAATCCACATCCTGCCGCTTTCGGCACGAAACGAAGCCGCATTGACGACGATGCGGTCCAACCTTGCCGAATGGCTGAAGGAGCAGCCCGGCATCTCGCTTTCCAGGATGGCGCACACCCTTCAAGTAGGGCGCCGCGATTTTCCGCACCGGACGACGATCGCTTGCAGAAATGTCAATGAGGCGATCGCAAGACTGCAGCAAGACAGACTGGTCTCAGGCAACGCTGACAGCCAGCCGCCATCCGTCATTTTCATGTTCCCGGGACAGGGCGCCCAGTATGTCGGAATGGCCGGCGATCTGTATGCGCGAGAACCAGAATTCTCGCGCTGGATCGACCGTGGTGCGGACTTTTTACAACCGCTGATCGACACGGACATCCGTGATTTCATCTGCAGCGACCGCACCAGCACGGATGAGGAGAAGGCGCGGATGCTTCGCGACACGAAGCTCGCCCAGCCCGCGCTTTACCTGATCGAATATGCGCTTGCACGGTTCTGGATGTCACGCGGCCTCGTGCCGGATGCCATGATCGGCCATAGCGTCGGCGAATTCGTGGCGGCCACACTTGCCAACACCATGTCATTCGACGACGGTCTGCGCCTGGTCGCCGCGCGCGGCAAGCTGATGCAGTTGCAGCCGGCCGGTGCGATGATCTCGGTGCGCGCGCCGGTCGAAACCGCGATGAAATTCGTAGGCGACGGTATCGATCTCGCTGCCGTGAACGCGCCGAAGCTCTGCGTTCTTGCCGGTTCCTTCGACGCGATCGATCGCGTATCGGCGCAGCTTGAGCAGGAAGGAATAGCATCCAGCCGCCTGCACACCTCCCACGCCTTCCATTCGGCCATGATGGACAACGCAGTCGTCGCGCTGCGCCGTGAGACCGAAAAGGTGGCCTTCGGCAAGGCGATCATTCCCTATGTGTCCTGCGTGACCGGCGATTGGCAGGACGATCAGTCTGGCTCCTCACCCGAATATTGGGCGCAGCACTGCCGGGCAGCAGTGCGGTTCGCCGACGGCATCGCCAGGATCTGCGAGGGGCGCAAGTCGGTTCTGATCGAAGTCGGGCCGGGTCAGACCCTGTCGGTACTCGCCACGCAGACGGTCAAGCGCGAGGCAATTGCGGCAATCGTCCAGTCGCTGCCGCTGCACGACAGCGAAACGAGCGCCAGCGAAACCGTCGCCGAAACGCATGGCCGGATCTGGAGCGTCGGCGTCGACCTCCCTTGGCCGGCCTCACGTGCGGTCAGGCGGATTGCCCTGCCGACCTATCCCTTCCAGCGAGAAAGCCACTGGATCAAGGCACCGGCACCGATCCGGCAACAACTGCTCCAGCAGTCTGCACACCACCCGCCCGCAGCCTCCCAATCCGTCGACCCAACACCTGCTTTCCCATCCGTCGAAAATGGAACTTCCGTCATGAATGCTTCTGCGCAGCCAATCGTCGCCAGCCGCGTGCCGGCGTTCGAGACCTCACTTCTGACGCTCCTGGCGGAGATGGCGGGCGACGATCTGGGACCGGATTCGATCCAGTCCACATTCCTCGAACTTGGTTATGACTCGCTCTTCATCGGGCAGTTCGCTCAGCGCATCGAAAAGCAATACAAGACCAAGCTTTCGTTCCGGCAGTTGCTGAGCAGCATTCCCACGATCGCCGCTTTGGCGCGGTATCTCGATAGCGAACTGCCTCCTGAGCCGGCACAGGCGGCCGCACCGGTTGCGGCTGCGGCGCAGATGCCGGCACCGGCGACCCAGTCCCTCCCCGCTACGATGCCGGCCCAGCCGGTCGCGATGCCGGTGGCGAATGGTACTGCGGGCGATCTCGGCGCCCTGCTGCAGGTGCAGATGCAGGCCATGCAGCAATTGTTCGCCCAACAGCTCCAGGCGGTCCAGCATATGACCGCCACTCCCGCACCGATGCCGGCGCCAGCAGCGACGACATCGGTGGCCCCCGCAAGCCCCCCCAAGCCTGAACCTGCCGCAGTCGCGAGCAAGCTGGCGGACGATGCCGATATCGGCGGTGGCCGCATCAAGCTCTATCGTCCTGGCGCTGCTGATGCGCAACTCTCCCCGCAAAAGCAGCGTTTCATTGCCGACCTGGCCGAAAAATACAGCGAGCGAAACAGCAAATCGAAGGCCTTCACCGAGCAGCATCGTGGCCAATTGGCCGATCCGCGCGCCGCCTCAGGCTTCCGCCTGGACCTGAAGGAAATCGTCTTTCCGGTGGTCTCCGACAGGTCGAAAGGAGCGCGTATCTGGGACATCGACGGCAACGAATATATCGATCTGGTCGATGGCATGGGTCAGACGGCCTTCGGTCATGCGCCTGATTTCGTGCTCGACGCGGTGAGTGCACAGCTGAAAGCAGGTTTTGCGATTGGCCCGCAGACGCCGCTTGCCGGCGAAGTGGCAGCCCTGATTGCCGAAATAACCGGCCATGAGCGCGTCACCTTCTGCAACACCGGCTCGGAAGCCGTGATGGCAGCGATGCGCGTGGCCCGTGCCGTCACCGGGCGCGACCGTGTCGTGGTGTTTGGCAACGACTATCACGGCCAGTTTGACGAAGTGCTGGTGAAGGGCCGCAACAAATCCGGCACGCCGGTCGCGTTGCCGATCGCTGTCGGCATTCCGCAGGGCTCGGTCTCCAACATGACCGTGCTGCGCTATGGCGAACAGGAAAGCCTCGACTGGATCCGCGACAATGCCGACGACATCGCTGCCGTCATCATCGAACCGATCCAGAGCCGGCATCCGGAATTCCAGCCGGTGGAATTCGTGCGCTCGTTGCGCGAGGTCGCAACCGCCTCGGAATTCGCGCTGGTGTTCGACGAGGTGGTGACGGGCTTCCGCGTCCATCCCGGCGGCATCCAGGCCGTGTGGGGCATTCGCGGCGACATGGCCACTTACGGCAAGGTGCTGGGCGGTGGCATGCCTATCGGCGTTTTGGCCGGAGATGCGCGATTCATGGACGCGCTTGACGGCGGCCAGTGGCAATATGGCGATGAATCCGTTCCCATGGTGGCGCCGACCTTCTTTGCTGGCACTTTCGTGCGCCACCCGGTGGTGCTTGCCGCGGCCAAGGCCGTGCTCAACCATATCAAGGGTGAAGGCACTGCACTTTATGGGCGGGTGGCAGAGCGCACACAGAGCCTCGTAGCCGAGATCAACGAGCATCTTGGCAAGCGCGGTGTGGCCGACAGGCTGGAAACCTATAAGAGCTGGTTCGTAACCAATTTCAGCCACGGCGATCCGCTCGGCACGCTGATCTATCCGCTGCTACGCATGCAGGGCATCCACATCCAGGACGGCTATCCCTGCTTCCTGACGACCGAGCATTCGGAGGCCGATTTCAGGCATATCGCCGATGCGTTCAAGTCAAGCGTCGATACGCTGCAGGCAGCCGGCATCCTGACCTCTGACGGCGAAAGCGTCGCTGCGTCCGCCATCGCGCCTGCCGGCGAACCACCGGCACAGGAAGCGGCCATACGCGAAGCGCCGCTGACGGAGGCGCAGACCGAAATCTGGCTCTCCGCACAGCTCGGCGACGAGGCGTCATGCGCCTTCAACGAATCCTTCCGGCTGACGCTGGACGGCGTACTGGATGAAGGCGCATTCCGGGCAGCACTCGATGAGGTGATCGCCCGCCATGATGCGCTGCATATCCGCTTTGCGCGCAGCGGCGAGAGCTTCGAGATCATTCCCGATTTCAAGCTCGAGCTGGAAAACCTCGATTACTCCAGCGATGAAACCCGCGTTGCCAGGCTGGGCAAGCTGATCGTCGAGGATGCCCACCAGCCCTTCGATCTGGTCGAAGGCCCGCTGGTGCGGGCGCGGCTTATCCGCATGTCGCCGGCAAACCACGTCTTCATGCTCAGCGCGCATCACATCGTCTGCGACGGCTGGTCGATGAACGTCATTCTTGAAGAGCTTTCGGCTTGTTATGCCGCGCGCGTGACCGGCTCCGGTTCGGACCTTGAGCCGGCGATGTCCTTCGCCTCTTATGCGGCCGGCCTCGACGCCGCCGTGCCTTCGGCGGAGACGGAAAACTACTGGCTCGACCAGTTCCGCGAGATACCGGACCTGCCTGACCTTCCGCTGGACCGCCCGCGCCCCGAGCGGCGTACCTTCGGCGGCGGCACGCAGACCGTCCATATCGAGCCGGAAATCTGCAAAGCGGTGCGTGCTGCCGGCGCGCGCAATGGCGCGACGCTGTTTTCCACCCTGCTGGCAACGCTGCAGATCATGATCTCACGGCTGTCGGGCAGTTCCGACATCGTCATTGCCGTGCCTTCGGCCGGCCAAAGCCTGGTCGAGGACAAGATCCTGGTTGGCCACTGCGTCAACCTGCTGCCGATCCGCCAGACGGTCAGCGCCGACACCAATTTCAGCGACCACCTGAAAGAGACGCAGAAACTGGTGCTGCAGGCCTTCGAGCATCAGGACTACACCTATGGCACGCTGGTGCGCAAACTCGGTCAACAACGTGACCCCTCGCGCCTGCCGTTGACGGAAATCCAGTTCAACCTGGAGCGGGTGGCGCGCAATCTCAACTTGCCCGGCCTGAAGGCCGCGGTAACGCCCAACCCCAAGGCCTTCTCCAATTTCGATATGTTCCTCAACATGATCGACGGTGACAACGGGTTGCGCATCGATGTCGATTTCAACCGCGATGTTTTCGACCCGCACACCATCGAGCGCTGGCTGGACCATTTCCGGACCATGCTGATCTCGCTCGCCGCCGATACCGGCCAACAGGTCGCAGCGATCCCGCTGCTGAATACGCAGCAATCCGATTGGCTCGCCCACGGCTTGAACAAGACGGCTGCGGATTACCCGCGCGACAAGTTCATGTTCGACCTCTTTGCCGAACAGGCGAAAGCACGCCCGGATGCCATCGCAGCCGAGCACAACAGAACTCCGATGAGCTTCCGTGAGCTTGACGAAAAATCGAACCGGCTGGCGCGTCATATCCAGGCGCAACTGCCCGCCCCCGGCCAGCGCATCGCCATCGCCATGGATCGCTCGCTCGACATGCTGGTGACCCTGCTTGCGGTGATGAAGGCGGGGCACACCTATGTGCCGCTCGACGCCGGTCACCCGGCAGTGCGCCTACGCCAGGTCATGGAAACGGCGCGCATAGCCGGCCTGGTCTGCAATTCGAGCGCGATCGCCGAAATCGCTATGGAGGGAACGAGCGTCGTCCGTATGGATCTGGATGCGGACACGATCGCCGCGATGGATGGCGGGCCGCTGGAAAAACGTCCTGCCAGCGTGGAGATGGGTGCCTATGTGATCTTCACCTCCGGTTCCACCGGTACGCCGAAGGGCGTTGAGGTCTCGCATCGCGCCCTGGTCAACTTCCTGACATCAATGGCGGCAAAGCCGGGCTTCACGGCCGAAGACACAATTGTCGCGGTGACGACAATCTCCTTCGACATCGCAGCACTTGAACTCTATCTGCCGCTGGTCACCGGCGGCAGGACGATCATCGCCGACCGCATCGAGGTTCAGGACGGCTTTGCGCTGGTCAAGCGCATCGTCGAGAGCGGCGCCACCGTGGTCCAGGCCACGCCGACGCTGTGGATGATGCTGCTTGAGGCAGGGCTCAAGGACCAGCCTGGCCTCAAGATGCTGTGCGGTGGCGAGCCCCTGCCCCGCGATCTGGCAAACCGGATGCTCAAGGTCGGCGGCGAATTGTGGAATATGTACGGTCCGACCGAGACCACGATCTGGTCATCGCTGGCCCGCGTGGCGGCAGGCGATGCGCCGATCTCGATCGGAGAGCCCATCGCCAATACGCAGCTTCTCGTTCTCGATGAAGCCGGACGGCTGGCGCCGGTGGGCGTCATCGGCGAACTGCATATTGGCGGCGAGGGTCTGGCAAACGGCTATTTCGACCAGCCGGAACTGACTGCCAAGGCATTCGTCGAAATCGCCATAGGCGATGCGCCGCCGCAACGGCTCTACAAGACCGGCGATGTCGGCCGAAGGCTGGCGGATGGTTCGCTGCAATTGCTTGGCCGGCGCGACCAGCAGATCAAGCTGCGCGGCTTCCGCATCGAACTGGGCGACATCGAATCCGTTATCCAGACCGCTCCCGGCGTAAAGAACTGCGCGGTGGCACTGGCGACCGCCCGCAATGGCGACAAGCAACTCGTCTGCTACGTCGTGCCGCTGGAAGGCGCGCAGCCGACACCCGCCGATCTGGCCACCCATGCGGCTGCGAATCTGCCGACCCATATGGTTCCGGTTTCATGGGTATCGCTCGAAGCGTTGCCGCAAACCGCCAATGGCAAGTTGGACCGCAAGGCATTGACGACACGGCCTGCACCGCAAAGAGAGGCGGCCCAAGCCATCAAGATGCCGATGACGCCGATGGAAGAAAAGCTCGCCGGCATCTGGAAGGACGTGCTCAAGATCGATGATGTCGGCGTGCACGACAATCTCTATTCGCTGGGCGCGGACTCGCTGAGCATCTTCCGCATGGCGGCAAGGATGATGGATCAGGGGCTGGCGCTGGAGGCAAAGCACCTGCTGCGTTACCCGACGATCTCGGAACTGGCGGTCTATGCGCAGACGCAGAATATCGAGCTTCGCTCCGCCATGCCCTCGCTGCGGGACTTCCGTAACGGCGCACGGCGTGGCCTGGGGAGACTGCCGCAATGAAGCAGGACCAGTTCAGCAACATTGCCGGTGACACGCCGACGGTCGTGGGCGAGTTTCCCTGCACGCATACGCAGCAGCGGTGCTGGTTCCTCGACCAGCTCAATCCGGGCAATCCCGCACTTAACGTGGCCGTGCGCTGGGAAATCCGCGGCCGCTTCAAGATCAAGAGCATCGAATCCGCCTTTCAGCAGATCGTCGACCGGCATGAAATCCTGCGGACCCGCTTCATCGTCAAGGATGGCCAGCCGTTCCAGCAAGTGGTCGACAAGGTCGATTTCAAGATGTCGGTGATCGACCTGCGCAATGTGCCGGCCGAGCAGCGCGACGAGCGCGTTCAGTCGATCGGGCGGGAAACGGCAAGCATCCCGTTCGATTTGCGCAATACCGGGCTTTTCCGCATCACCTTCCTGCAGGTCGACAATGAGCGCGGCTTCATTCTGATCACAGCCCATCAGATCTGCTTCGACGGCTGGTCGATCCGCGTCCTGGGGCGTGAACTCGGAGAATTCGCTGCTGCCATCGACGAGCAGCGCCAGCCGCGGCTTGATCCGCTGCCGCTGCAATATGGCGACTACGCCATGTGGCAGGACGAATATCTGACCAGCTATGGCTTCGAGGCTGAAAAGACCTTCTGGCAAGAGCAACTCGGCGATGCGCCCTATTTCGAAGTGGCGCCGGATCATCCGCGCGGCGAACGCAAGAGCTATCGCGGCGACATCATCTCGCTGGTGCTGCCGAAGGATTTCGGCGAGCGAATGGACCGGGCGGCACGTGCGCGGCAAATGTCGATCTACGGCTATGGCAGCGGCGTCATCAGTGCCCTGCTCCATCGTTTCACCGGAGAGCGGGAAGTGCTTTTCGGCACGCAGATCGCCGGCCGTGACGATGTCGATCTGGAAAATCTCATCGGAGTCTTCATCAACAACCTCGTCCTGCGCTTCAACATCGCTGACGAAACGAGCTTTGACGCGCATATCGGACAGGCCAATGAAGTTGTCTCCAAGGCACTGAACCATCAGCGCATGCCCTTCAACAAGCTGGTAGAACTGGTCAATCCGCACCGCGATCCGTCGCGCAATCCGCTGATTTCGGTAAATTTCAACCTGCAGAAGGCATTTCTTGAAAACGCGCATTACGGCGATTTCGAACTGATTAGCGCCCCTTCGCAATCGCCGGGCGTGATCTACGATCTGAGCTTCATCATGATCGGCCGGCCGGACCACTGGCGCATGTCGATCGAATACAACACCGATCTTTTCGACAAGAGCACGGCCGAGGAATTCCTGCGGCTTTGGCAGGCGACCTATGAGCTGGCTCTGGAGAATCCGTCGGCAAAACTGTCGTCCATACCGATACGCCCCAGGCAGGCTCCCACGCCGGGCGTGGCGGAAAGCCAAGGCAGCCTTATCGAAAGACTACTTTGCCAACATCCGGCGGTGGCGGAGGCGATAACGGTTCCATTCCCAGGCAAACCCGGCGGAACCTATGCCTTCATCGTTCCCAGGAAAACTACAGCCGAGCGGCTCGAGGGCTTGCCAGCGAAGCTGCTTACCCATCTGAACGCCACCCTAGCCGGAAAGGATATGCCAATGGGCGTTAGCATAATCCTCGACTTGCCGAAAAACGAACAGGGCGAAATCGACCTTTCAAAACTGCCCATACCCGACGAACCGGCCCCTGAGGCAGCACCGATCCTGCGGGGTTCGCTGGAGGAAATCGAAAAGCAGGTGGCATCAATCTGGGCTGAAATGCTGAGCCTCGACATGGTCGGGCCCGAAGACGATTTCTTCGCTCTCGGCGGGCACTCGCTGCTCGCCCTGCGCATGCTGGCGGCAGTCAACGGGAAGTTCGGCATCCGACCGGACCTGGCGCTGCTGTTTCGTGCCTCGACCCTGCGCGACTTCGTCCAGACCGCGTTCGGCGCCGTCATGGCGCCATCGGACCCGAGCGTATCACCGTCGCACTGGGATATGAGCGTCTATCGCCCGGGAAACGACGGCACGGTGATTTACACGCTCAACCACCCGCTGCTTTATTTCCAGATGGCGCGGGAGATAGGCGGCGAGACGGGTGTCTCGAACGTCCATATGTTCAACACGACGATCACCGACGAGATGCGAAGCCTCTCTATGGAGGAAATCGCTGCCGAACTGATCCAGTCCATGCGCATCGACGAACAGGACGCTCCGATCGGACTGGTCGGCCTGTGCGTGAACGGCATCGTGGCGCTGGAAGTGGCCCATCAGCTGACAGCGCTTGGCAAGGACGTGCGCTTCGTTGCCATGATCGATAGCTGGGCGCCGGGATATGTCACCTCGCTGAACCGCTTCACGCGCTGGCGCTGGAACTTGGAAAAGCGCGTGAAGCGCGCCTTCTACTTCACCGGCAAGCTGCTGAGCGGCAGGATGCCGGTAACTGAATATTTCAAGGAGTTCCGGCTCAGCCTCAGCTTGCTCACGAAAATAGGCCTGATCGGCGCGCCTTCGCGCGAGGAGGTGCAAACCGTCGAGGTAACGGACTATCTGGTGGCGGCCTCGCGCCGGTACCATCCGAATCACTACCCCGGAAAAGGCCGGGTGCTTCTCTTCCGAAGCCAGGCAAACCATCCGCGCGCTGCCAGACTGCGCTTCGGCTGGGGCGAACTTCTGCCGAAAACCACCGAGGTGTTCGACCTGCGCGGCTGGCATGAGGATTCGTTGTCAAGCATCGGCATCAAGCGTCTTGCCGGTGTGATCTCCGAAAAGCTCGATGGCTAGGCTAGGAGTCCTCGAATAAAACCATGGGGCGGCGTCAACAAAAACCGGCAGGACAGCCACAATGCAGGATGAAACCGCTTCGCTTCGCATAGGAATACTGCTCCGCGAGCAGCGCCGCTTTGAAAATTGGGAGCTACGGCTCTTTGAAAAGCTGCTCGCGGATTCCCGCTTCGAACTGACCGCCTTCATCATAGAGGATCGGCCCCCGGCCACGCCTGAGCCAACCCGGCTCTATGATCTCGTATCTTATGTCGACAATCGCCTCTTTGCCCGACAGCCACGCGTCGAGGCTCCGCTTTTCAGGAGCCGCGAGGCACTGATCGAGCGGCTGCCGGTGACGCAGGTCGACGCGCAGGCACTGGACCGCCTGCACCTCGATTTGGTCCTGCGCCATGAGCCCGGCCTGCTGCCGGATACGATCGTTGCGGCACTTCCTTTCGGCGTCTGGGCACTGAGCTTTGCCGACACCCATTCCCGCAAGGCGGACTGGACCGCTTTTGCCGATTCGAGCAGCCACGCCCCGGTGACCAATGTCTCTTTGCGGGTGCGCTGCCGCGGACAGGCCAGACCCAAGACGATCGCTTCGGCCGCATACAACACCAAGTTCAGCGCTGCGCGCAATGCAGCCTTCGTCAAGGAAAAGGCCGTCATCCTGTTGATGCGCGAATTGCGTCGCCTTGCGGATACAAGAAGCATCCGGTCGGAAGCTATCGGCACCGTCACCCCCGGCATCGAAGCTCCGCACGCCGGCGAGATCGGCGCTTATATCCTCAAGACCAGCTGGTCGGCCGCAACCCGCCTGGCCAAGAGCGCACAGGCCAAACTGGGCCTTCGCTCGGCGATGTGGACGCTTTATAGCGGCTATGGCGGGGTGGACGATTTCGACCCGGCAAAGACGGTGGAAATTCCGCCGACGCCGGATTCGATCAAGGCCGATCCGTTCCTCTTTCAGCATGCGGGCGAAAACTACGTTTTCTACGAAAACTATACGACGCATGACAAACGGGCGCATATTGCGGTGGGCCGGCTGGAAGGCAACCGCATCGAGCCTTTGGGCAAGGCGCTTCAATGCGACTACCATCTGTCGTTCCCCTTCGTATTCTCGCATGGCGACGACATCTACATGATGCCGGAATCACACCAGGCGCGCCGCCTTGAAATCTGGCGTTGCGTCGAGTTTCCGCTGAAATGGACACTGCACGCCACCGCGCTGGACGGCCTGTCGCCCGTCGACAGCACCATGTTCCAGCATCAGGGCAAGTGGTGGCTATTGACCAACCTGTCGGACCATCACGCCTTCGAGGACCATTGCAGCGAACTCTACGTGTTCCAAGTCGATGGGCCGGCGCTGAAATCAGTCGTGCCGCACAAGACGAATCCCGTCGTCATCGGGAGCGCGATCGCCCGCAATGCCGGCCGCGTGGTCAGCCGCAATGGCAGGCTCTATCGACCCTCGCAGAACAATTCGCGCGGGATATATGGTTTCGGGCTGAACATCATGGAGATCGAACAGCTCGACCTGGAAACCTACCGCGAGCGCATGGTCCGCACATTAACACCTGACTTCAAGAAGGGCCTGTGCGGCTGCCACCACTTCGACGCCGCCGGCGGGCGTTTCATCCTCGATGCGCGCATGAACCACTGATCAGGCCGGAGCGGAATCCAGCAGCATTGCCTGATCCATGTCGCGCAGGCGGCGATACCTAAGCGAAATATCAGCCCCGCCAGTGTTTGCCACGACCGCTCCCGCAAGGTGCGGGGCGACACTCACATTCGCCATGCGCCAATGCATGGGAGCTTCGCCGTCGCCGGCCAGCCGCAGCAGGCGCGCGGCCTCGCCTTCCAACAGCGTCACATCGAAACTCGCAAGGTTCAGCGACAGGCCTTCGCCATGCGCCTTCACGAAGGCTTCCTTGCGCGTCCAGCAGCGGTAGAATGCCTCGATATAGTCCCGACCCGAAAGCTCGCGCAGTTCGCCATATTCGGCTGCCGAGAAGAAGCGGCGCGCGACGTCCTCCTTCAGCGGCTTTCTTTCCTCGATGTCTATCCCGATTTCATGAAGATGCGATACGGCCAAGGCTGCAACGCCGCCCGCATGGCTGAGATTGAAATGAAGTGACCACGCGCGCTCGCCGGTAAGCCAGGGTTTTCCAAAGCCGTTATAGGAAAATCGTAAACTTTCCGGCTCCTTTGCCAGGTAGCGGCCCAAAATCCGGCGCAAAACCGCCCTGCCGGCAATGAAACGATTGCGGTCCCTGTCGAACACAAAGCGCGCAGCGCGCGCATTCTCGTCTTCAGACAAAAGCGGCCGTAGCGATGCAAGTTCGGCTGTCGGCCGATCCAGATCCCAACGCCAGATATCCACCGGACAGGAATCGAGCGGACGCATGTCGGTCAATGCAGCCGATCGAAGCCACTGACCATACGCTTGGCCAATACCGCCATCATCGGCAGCGGATATTGTTCGCCAAGCGTGATACGGCATGTCCTGCCCAGCAGGTCGAGCGTCTTTGCGCATGAGCCTTCCGAATAGTCGATTTTGCGCGGAGCCCAGGAATAGGGGTTCATGTGCGGATGCACGCCACGCTGCTCGAGCACCGGCTGCCAATTGGTATAGACGTGCCGGCTGGAATCGAGGATGCGGTAGACGCCGCGCCGGTTCTGCTTGGCAAAGGCGATTGCCTCGTCAGCCGTGTCGAAGATGACATGCAGGCCGATGGCGTTCTCGACATCATTATGCGGCCCGACCCTGAATTTCTTCGAGGTGGAAAGGATGCTGGACATCTTGCGATAGCGCTTGCGCATGCGCTCGATCATCGGGTCGAGCTTGGCAAGCTGGACGTTGAGCATAGCGCCCTGCAACTGGCTGGCCTTGAGATTGACGCCGGGAAAATGCGGCTCGTTGTAGTTATCCAGATGACCGCGGAAGACGGCGCCGACATCGTGATACATACGTGCGCGGGCAAAATAGCGGTCGTCATTGGTCACAATGGCACCGCCCTCGCCAATATTGATGTTCTTGAACTGGTTGAAACTGAAGGCGCCGGCATTGCCGATGGCACCGACGCGCCGGCCCTTGTAAGTGGCGCCCACTGCCTGGCAGGCATCCTCGATCACGATGAGGTCATGCTCTTCAGCGATGCGCGTAATGGCATCCATGTCGCAGACCATATTGGCCATATGGACCGGGATGATCGCCTTGGTGTGCGGCGACAGCTTGCGCACGATATCGGCCGGGTCCATCGTCAGGGTCTCATCGACATCGACGAGCACCGGAACAGCGCCAACAGCCAGCGGCGCGGCAGCGGTCGCAATCCAGGTATAAGCAGGAACCAGCACCTCGTCGCCGGGGCCGACGCCAGCAGCAACCAGCGAACAGATCAGCGCGCCGGTGCCATTGCCTACGGCAAGCGTATGCTTCACGCCGAACTTGGCTGCGAAATCATGTTCGAACTTCACCAGCGGCCCGGGTTTCTGGCCGCCATAGCGTGCCAGCTGACCGCTGGCGATGACCCGGCCAAGCGCCATCCACTCCGCAAAACCCACCCTTGCCATCTATGCGCTCCAGCTTGCCCGCTCCGGACGAACCCCGCTCCTCACGAGCTGGGAAGTCGAGGGAAATTTCTTCTGCAAATGACTGATAAATAGATGAAATATAAGCCAAACTATCCACCCCAACTTAGGGGGAGGAACATTGGTGCATTTGGGTAGGCCAAAACTACCTAATCTGGGTTAGGCTTGACCTTTGACACCGGTTTACGGTTGTTCATAGTAGAATAATGAAAATTCGAGATATTCGAACGCTGCCGGCCGGCACTGTTGTCGATACTGATCTTGCTCTGATCGGTTCGGGTCCTTCGGGCATGACCATCGCGCGTGAATTCGCCGGGTCACACACGGATGTCCTCATCCTGGAAAGCGGCGGTATCGAACTTGATCCGGCAATCCAGAAATTGAACGCCGTGGAAAACATCGGCGAGCCAGGGCTGCGCAAGAATTCGCCCCCGCCCCATCGTGGCTATACGGGCGAATATGAATGGCTGAACGACATACAGGCCTTCGAATTGCGCAACCGTATCCTCGGCGGCAGCAGCCATACCTGGGTGGGGAAATGTGCCGCTTTCGATGAGATGGACTATGCCTGCCGGCCCTGGATCCCTCAGTCGGGCTGGCCGATATCGGGCAAGGAGCTTGCGCCCTATGTGGACCGCGCGGGGAACATCCTCAATCTCGGACCGAATATCTATGATGAGCGGTTGCGCAAATTCCTTCATTCTCCGCCCGAGGATTCAAAATTCGATCCCGCTCTGCTGCGGCCGTTTTTCTGGCAATTCAGCTATTCGCGCGGCTCGGCCAAGCAGCCTATGCGCTTTGCCGCCGAATACGGTCATCTCGACGCGCCCAATGTCCAGATCCTGACCTACGCCACCGTAACCGAAATCCGCACCGACGATATGGCCGGGCACATCATATCGCTGGAAGCCCGGTCCGCCGACGGTTCCAGGGTGATCGTTCGGCCCAGGCTCCTCGTCCTTTGCGCCGGCGGTATCGAAAATGCGCGTCTCCTGCTGGCATCGGACCGGCAGAACCCGCAAGGTATCGGCAACGGCCACGATGTCGTCGGGCGTTACCTTGCCGACCATCCCCGCACCGTCCTTGGCTATTTCCCTGAAGACCCCGCTGGCATGATTCAGGAGCGGTTCGGCTTTTACGGGCTCGTCGGCTCCGAAAAGCTTCACTACTACCTTCATGGCTTGGCTCTGAGCCCGCGCCTGCAGGAGGAAGAAGGCCTTTTGAACTGCGCTGCCTTCGTTGCGAAAACCCATGCGCAGGACGATCCCTGGTCAGCGCTGCGGCGGCTCGCCCACCGCTCCAGCAAATCCGCGCTTAACGATATAATGGCGATCGCCTCATCGCCGGGCATGCTCACGCGCGGCGCCTATAGCCGCCTCGTCAAGAAGCGGGGCGTGCTGCATAAATTCGACCAGATGCGGATCGAATGCATGAGCGAACAGCGCCCCGATCCAGACAGCCGGGTTTCGCTCTCAGCGAAGCGGGACAAGCTGGGCGTCCGACAGGCGCGGGTAGATTGGCGTATCTCGGCACAGGAAATCGCGAGCGCGGCCCGCCTGGCGCGGACAATCTCTTCGGAATTTGCCCGCATCGGGCTCCCCCGGCCCAATCTGGCCGATTGGATCGCAGCTGACGCCCCGGAAAATGCCAATTTCAGCGACATGGCCCACCCCGCCGGCACAACCCGCATGGGTCGCTCGCCCGAAACAAGCGTGGTTGACGAGAATGCCAAGGTCCACGGGGTGGAAGGGCTGTATATTGCCGGCAGCTCGGTGTTTCCGACTCCAGGACATGCCAATCCGACGCTGATGGTGGTGGCGCTCGCGGTCCGGCTGGCCGATCACCTGAAGTCCCGGCTTGGGCAATGAGGCTGATTCAATCCAGCCTGAGATAAAGCCCCATGCTCTGGCTGGCGCCAAGCTCCGGGTGGGTGTCGATCACATGTGAAAGCGACGGAATGGACCAGCTATCGACGACGCGGTAGCCGAGGCCGGCCAATTCCGCCATGAAATCCTGCCGGTTGCGGATCTGATACGGCACCATGGCTTTGCCGATTCGCTCCAGTGTCACCACTGTCTTGCCCTCCCGTACGGCAAGCTTGTTGATGATGAGATGACGGGGAAGCGATGGCAGGCGCCGCAACAGATCGCTCAGAGGCACATCCAGATATTGCAGTAGGCCCGAGGCAAGGAATAGATCGGCGCCTTCGACGGTCTTGAGGTCATCGGTGAAGGTGAGGCCGTTCAGCCCGTCCCTGGCTGCCTGCACGCGCCCGGCACGCACGATCGCCGGCAGATCGTAGACGATCCAGTTCACCCCGCCGTCGAGAGGCAGAAGCGGGCGGAAGGCCCGAAACTTGGTGCCCATATGGCCACCTGCATCGACAAGGCAGCCTATCTGCGGCAGCAGCCGCTCCAGCCAGAACAGAACCGGATAGTCCCAGACCATCACCTGGCACATCTTTTCGAAAGAGACCTCGGCAATCTCGTCGTGATCATATCCGGCGAGCCGGCCGGCGGCCGGTGACGACAGCGCCTGGGCGTGAGATGCATAAGCCCCGGAGAACCGCCGCGGCAAGGGCGACAGCAACTTCAACCGCCCCACGACCATGCGTGCAGGCATGAGGGCCGAGCGTGCTCCGTGCACAAGGCTTTTCACGCTTGCCATCACCTGAGGGCGGATGCCAGCGCGTGATTTGAGCACGTTCGCAGCGCTGTTGTCGCTCATCGCCTATCCTTTTCTCAGCAGCCAGAAGGAACGGAACGAAGCGGGCTTGAGCACGATCATCGCGCCGCAATAGATCACCACGCCGACGAGGATCTGCAGGGCCATCGTCGATGCCGGCTTGAATTCACGCGTCAAGGCAAAGGCGGTCAGACCGTAGACTGCAGCCACCATGGCGGCGATGGCAACGACGATGAAGGCGCTGTGGCGCAGGATCTGCGGCCAGTTCAACCGGCCGTAGCGGGTTTGAAGCCATATCGTGGTAGCCAGCGCGACCACCGCTGCGAGGCTTTGGCCAAGCGCGACCGCCAGCAGACCGAATGGCGACAGGACGACGATCAGCAGCACGGAGACCGCGCCGTTCAAAAGCGATATCGGCGGGATGTGCCGCACATTGCCGGTGACCGACAGCAGCGGCTCGGTGACATAGCTGGGGATGAGCAGCAATTGCTTGATCGAAAGGATGCAGATGACGATCACGGCCGGCTGCCATTCCGGTCCCAGCGCAAAATAGACCAGACCGTCGGCAACCAGCGGAAGGCCCAGATAAACCGGCGCGGCTATGGCCAGAAGAAGCGTCAGTATAGTGTTGCCCGCCTGGGTGAGCTGGGTCCCCTTGCCATCGGTCGTTTCGCGTTCAATGGCCCGGCGGAAGACGATCCAGCCGATCATGCGGGCGGGATCGCCCAGCAGCTCGGAAAAGGCAGCGACGATCCGTTCGGCGGCGCGGAAATAGCCCGCTTCCGCCATGCCAAGAAAGCTGCCGACGGCAAGCGTCGCCGCATAGGATCTGAAGAAGGTGACCATTCGGCTGGCAAGTATGTGGCGTGAGAATTCGAACAACTCGAAGGTGAAGGGCCGCCGGAGGTTGAAGGACGGCAGCCAGCGCAGCGCGATGGTGCAGCCGGCCAGGTTGATAAGTTGCGTCGTGAGCCGCGAGGCGACCAGCGAGAATATGCCATAGCCAAGCAGCAGGCCGCCTATCGCGACGCCTAGCCCGACGATCTCCCCCGTCATCCTGATGATCGCCTGGTCGCGCAGCCGGTTCCTGAAGACGAGAATCCCATCATAGGTGGTGACCAGCGCCGCCGGCAGAATCCATGCACTGAACATGGCAAGAAGGGTGGCCTCCATGCTCGCCTGAAAATACCAGTGCATGATGGCGGCCACGGCGAGAGCGATGAACGTGAAGGCAAGTCCTGTAACGAGCGAGGCCGATGCGACCTGATTGACCGTCTCCGGCCGGTCATCCGTCTTCATGACGAATTCGGCCCAACCGGCCTCCGCAAGCACGACAAGCAGGATGGCCACCGCAGACCCGAAGGCGAAATAGCCGAACTCGGTGGGAGACAAGATGCTCGCCGCCGCCAGGAACGCTGCGAGCTGGGAAGTCTGCGATACCACCTTCGAGGCGGCATTCCACAATCCGCTTCCGGCCAAGGCCGAAATACGCTCCCTGGACCCTTCTTTTACCGGCCGGGTTTCGTAAGCCTCGCCATCCAGCATGTCCGCCATTCTCTGTCCCGCTGCTGCCCGAACCGGGCTGGAACCGATGCCGGCCTATTGGCTCGGCAATCCGTCCCGGATGTTGCTGTTCATGAATTCCAGCCAGGAGTTAGGATCAGGACCTTCCTGGAATTGCGCTATGGTTCTTTTCCCGGAGCGGTTGGAACCACGAGAGATCGCATGTATTTTGGTTTCAACAGGTGGTGAAATGCTGGATTTGATTCGCTCGCGCAGACCCTCCGCCCCAACGAAAAAAGGTGATCCTGGTCGCATGAAGGCGCCGACGCCACCCGGCAGCATGATGTCGAAACTTATGGGCCGCTGGCTGGTCATCGTCTTTTGCCTGATCGTCTGGCTGGGCATCGTGATGGCGGTTGTAATGGCGTGAGGCGTCGCTTCACCCGACATTCCTCGCAAACAGGACGATCGCGACCGTCTGCAACATGATCTTGAGATCGAGATTGATCGAGCGGGCGCGAAAGTAATCGACATCAAAGGCCACCCGCGCCGAATAGGACGTGTCGCTGCGGCGACTGACCTGCCACAGGCCGGTGACGCCCGGAGTCATCGACAGGTAGAAAACGAAGTTCTCGCCGTAATGCGGCACCTCGTCGGTGATGATCGGACGTGGCCCGACAATGCTCATCTCGCCACGCAACACGTTGAGAAACTGGGGAATCTCGTCAAGGCTTGTGTTGCGCAGGAATTGTCCAACGCGGTGAACCCTTGGGTCCTGCTTCAATTTCTGGTTTTCGGCCCATTCCTGTCGAACGGCTTCATCGCGCTTGAGCAAGTCGGCTAGCACCGCGTCGGCATCGCGACGCATGGTGCGGAACTTCAGGCACCCGAACTCACGGCCATCGCGGCCAATACGCCTGTGCCTGTAAAAGATCGGGCGGCCGTCCTGGATCAGCAAGGCCAAGGCAATTACCGCAATCGCCGGAAGCAGGAAGACCAGAGCTGCGAACGAAAATAAAACGTCCATGAGCCGTTTAGCGGTCGCGTAGCCGGTCCGGCCTTTCTGCCGGGTCGAGCGGAGGTCTGATCCATCAACACGATCTGGAATGGCAAGCATCAAGCACCCCTGTCCAAAAAGACTCAACCCTTATCACAGATAACAAAGCGCTCTCGATGGGTAAACTTATCGTTCTGTCTATTCATTATGTCGCTAAAGCGGATAACTTATATTATTTGATTTCATAGTAATAACGAGGAATTAACTGTAATATTCATATAGGGTATTCATGTACTTCCAGATGAACTAGCACATTGCCCAAAAGGGTTAGGGCCTACCCTCGCCCTTTCAACTTCATTCGCCGGCGAAAGCTCACCCTTGCTGTCCAGTATCCGGCTATAGAGCGACAGCAGCGAATCGCCCCAACGCTGCGGGCTGTTTCCCAGCCGGGCAGCCTCCCGAAAGCCGTTTGCGCTCATCTCGCGCACCAGATCGTCGCTTGCGGCCAGCCTCGACATCGCTGCGGCGAGCGACCCGATATCGCCAGCCCGGAATGTGAGCCCGCAATGGGCGCCGATCATGTCGCTGGCAATCAGCGCTTCGGCTGGCAGGATGACCGGAATTCCGCTGCCAACAGCCTCGACCGCCGCCAGGCTGAAGGGTTCGGGCACGCGCGAGGAGACGACGACTGCACGAGCGCCGGTAACGAGGCGAGCCAGTTCGGCCTTGGATTTCCAGCCGTGAATGACAACGGACTGATATTTACGTTCAAGCAGTTCGCGGCCATCGCCGTCGCCAATTACCTGCAGGCCGACACCGGCGCGCCTTGCCGCCTCGGCGGCGTCTTCAAAGCCTTTTTCCGGTTCTAGCCGTCCGATGAAGAAGAAATCGCTGGCCAGCCAGGGGCTTGCCTGGCTCGCAAGCAATGGCTCGAACGGGTTCCGGATTGCCGTGATGTCGTTGCAAGCGACCCCCGCCCGCTCGAAATAGCGGATCATGGCCTCGTGGACGACGACGATATTGGCAGCCTTGTTGCGCAAGTCGAACAGGTTCTGGCGCAATGCGTGCCGCGCCGAACGCCACAGCTTTTGCGAATAGCCGCGCTTGTCGCATTGTGTAGCCAGGCACCTTGCCGACATCGGCACCAGCTCGCAGACATGGCGATCCGGATAATGGGCAAAGCCGCCATTGGGGCAGGCAAGGAAATAATCATGCGCATGCAGCACCACGCGCTGCCTGACACCTGCCAGCGCACGGAAGATCGACGGCGACAGGATCTTCGACCAGCCATGGACATGGTACAAGGTCGCATCGGTGTCGCGGCTGTCAATGAAGTCGGCGAGCAAGCGGAACGCCGCGCGATTGTACAGACCGTTGGAAAACGCAGAGACGCGGCTTTGCTGGAGAAGTGTCGCCCCACCGGCGCCCAGCACTTCGAAGCGATGCTGGCCCGAAACGGGCGTATCGCCGGCTATGAAGGTCACCGGCACACCCCGCTCCTCGATCAGCCTCGCGGAAAGCTGCGAAAGATGGGAAGCGCCGCCCACCGGCGCGGATCGATCATTGATGACCACGACACGATCGGGGCGCCGCGCGGTCATGTGCTATTCCAGCGTGAGGATGTTCTGTGGGGCGAGCCGCCCGCGCAGGAGATCGACAAAGGCGCGCAGATTGCCTCTCAGCCGCCCCCTTCGGTCGACCCAGGATTCCGGCTGTGCCGCCTTCACAAGATTGGCCACCACGTTGCGGAATATCTGGACCCCGGCATGGCGCGCGCTCATCGTGCGCTTGCGCATCAGATAAAGCGGATTGGCAATTTGCGAATAGCCCAGCTTGATCCCCGAGGTGCGCCCGCGCTTGGTGCCGAGATGTACCCCTCTCAACGCGCCGGAACGCACGATCTTGCCGAAACGTGCCATCTGCCGACTGAAATCGACATCTTCCAGCCATCCATAGAGCGGCAGGTTCTCGTCGAATTTCAGGCCGACATGCCGGACGATGCGCATGCGCAGGGCCATATTGCAGCCATATGCGTTGTAGATCGGCATCATCGATGGCGAACTGCCCGGCCCACGCGACGCTACATCGATGATCCTGACGCCTTCCGAAACCGGAATGCCCGGACCGGTGATGCCATCGGCCTCGACCGTTCCGGTGCAGACGACCACATCGGGCGCATCGAGGAAAACACGCTCCACTTCCATCAGATAGTTCGGCGTCAGCAGAAAATCATCGTCGAGAAAAAGCAGCACATCCGCATCCGGCACACTGCTGATGATTGCATTGCGCTGCCGGCACAGGCCGCGTTCCGCCTTGATGATGCGGATCGGCAGGTCGAGGCGCAAAACCGTCGATTTGTCGATATCGGTGTCGGCGGCAACACAGATGACGATTGCGTCTGGCGCCCGGGTTTGCGCCGCGAGATAGGGCAGCACCGCCTGAAGAATATCGCGCCGGCCGGTGGTGGCAATGCCGATCGCCAGGTTCAGCCGTGGGGCATAACCGTTTGCGCACCAATGATCGTTGGGAAGTTCGATCATCGCGACGCGCTCCGTTTCTGCTTGCCGGGCCGCATGCTCCTGTTGTGCCAGAGGCGCCTTATCGACCAGCCCCTCCGGCGGGTTGAACTTGCGTCACCGCTGCGATTGAGGATCGCACCGAGAATGCTCACCCTGGCCTTGCCATATCCGACCAGGGCATCGCTCAAGCGATCGAGCGTCATCTTCTTGGGATTACCCAAAACCAGCAGCACGGCGTCGGTGTAGGAGGCGGCGCTTTGCGCATCCGCCGACCCCTCAAAGGCGGCAAGATCAACGATGACGACCTTGTATTGGCGACGCAGGCCTTCCAGCGTGGTCTTCAGCGCCGGAAGGTGGCCGTATTTATGGTGCGGATCAGCCGCGTTCCTGATCTGCCCGACAGTCACAAGCGGCAGGAGTGCGCAGTCGGGTAGAGCCGAAGCTAAGGCAGGCTGTCCCTTGATTGTCTCCGCCTGAATTTCGGCAGTTTCGATCCCCCCACGCTCGCCATGATATTGCGGATGACGCAGGCGCCTGGTCGAGGCCTCCTGCAGGGACGGCGGTACCGGCGTAAGCGTCAGATTCAATTCATGGCTGCTACGGGTTGCAAGATTGCTCAGATGCGCGTCCTGGAAATTGGCATCGACCAGGACTGTCGGCACGCCTTCATTGAGATAAAGCTGAGCCAGATTGGTGGCGATCGTGGTCTTGCCTTCGCCGCTTGCCACCGACGTGACCCCGATCACCTTCACGTCATTCGACAAGAAGGCGGAATCAATCGCGTTCTTGATACCTCGCAGCGCTTCGGCAAAGTGTGAATAAGGCGAGTCAAGCACGCGCCGCAGAAGGCGCGTTTCCGGCATGGCGGTGTTGGCGACCGGCAGCTTGCCGACGGGCTGAAGCATTTGCGGACCCTGGTGCGGCAGCAGGTTCACCCGCGGAACATGCCCCAGAGATTGAAGGCCGAGCTCCCGGCCCAGCCGTCCACCCTCGCCGATCCGCCGGTCGGTCAGTTCGCGCGTCCCGGCCGCCAGAAGTCCGAATATCATGCCAAGGGCGAGCGAGAACGGCATGACGATGCTGCTTTTCGGCCAGGTCTTGGTGAAGGGGGTCGTGGCGGCAGTCACAATACGGGCATCGCCGACAGGAAAGGATTCCTTCTGCAACGTCGACATGAGCTGCTGCAGCACACTTTCATACATGCGCCTGTAGGTGCTGGCACGGCTTTCCAATTCGGCAAGCTCGACTCTGGCCATGTTCTTTTCGGAGCCAGATGCCACGATCATGTTGAAGTCTTGTTCCAGAAGACGCTCGCGAGTTTTCGCGGTTTCGACATTTGCCTTGTAGACTGACTGTATCCGCAAAAGCTCATTGCGGATTTCCTGCTGGAAAGCGGCAATCTCGCGCTCGGCAGCCTGAACGGCCGCACCGTCCTCTCCATAGCGGCTTTTCAAGATATTCAGCCTGGTGGTCGCTGCCAGCGCATCGTCGCGTAGCTTGTAGATCGACGTGCTTTTCAGCGCATCATCGACATAGCCATCCGGGAGGCCCCCGCTGACGAGGCGGTTGATGGTCGAAAGCTTCGCAGCTTCTGCCGCAGTGTTGGCCTTGGCGGCCAGAAGTTGCGAGTTGATCTCCGATACCTGCTGCTGTTCCAGCGACGAGGTGGCGCCAATCTGCGGAATATTGTTGCGCCCCCGGAACTCCTCGACCGCAAGTGCCGCCTTCTTCGCCTGGCGTCCGACTTCGATCAGCCGTCCTTCGAGCCAGTCAGCACCGCTTCGGGCAGCTTCCGACTTGGCGTTCATGCCGGTTTTTATATAGGCGTTGGCGATCGCATTGGCGGTACGCGCTGCCTTGGCACCGTCATTGGAGGTGTAGCCGATCTCCAGAACATAAGATTGTCCAACGCGCCGCACCGAAACCCGCGACAGAAAGCCAGCCATGGCCCGGCGCATCAGGTCCTCTTCGTCGATGGTCGTGTTGGTGTCCGCCTCCTCGCTCTCCGGTTCGAAAATGGACATGACGCCCGTCACCAATTTGCGGAGACTTGCTCGCCAAGAGGTGTTTTCGAAAATCTCTGGGTCTTCCGTCAGCTTCAACTGACGGATGACGGAAAGCGCGATCGCTTCCGACTTGACGATCTCCACCTTGCTGGCCACCTCGGCGGCCTCGATGATGATCGTTCCGGTATAGGCGTCTTGCGAAGTGATACGCGCCTGCTCGGGATCGATGACCAGACGCGCGATTGCCGTGTAGGAGGGCGGGGTCTTGAGCATATAGACCACCCCAAAACCGAGACCGGCGATGCTGACCACGCCGATCAGCACCATGTGGCGGCGCAGGAACGCCCAGATGTCGCGAAATGTCAGATATTGCCCGGCCGCGCCCGCACGATCCGCTGCCGTCATCTTGCGTATGTCCTGCACTACCATTCACACCTCGCTCGATGCGGCCGCGTATTGCCGGCCACACTCATTCCGTCGATACGGACCTTGCCGGTTCGATCGAAGACGTTTCGGCTGGCGGCGCCACCAGATCGACCTTCAGCACATCTCCAGGCAGCAACTGCGCGGCCTCCGAGGAAGGTAGCTCTTCCTTCCCGCTGTTACGGATGATGGTGAAGTTGAGCGGCACATCGTCCATGGCCGCACCCTTGGACTGCCGCAGCACTGCCGCCCCGGTCGCTATCAACACGGCCTGGGTGTTCTGGCGCTTCAATATCAGCTGCTCCATGTCGGCCTGAACCGACTGCAGATCCTTGGTGATCTCGGTCCGGCGCTGCCCCTTCAGCGTGGTGGCCTCGCGTTCCGTCTCGCTGATCTTCTGGCTTGCACGCATGGAAGCCAGCGCCAGATCCAGCCGGTCGCTTTGCAGGCCGGCCAGCAGGCGCTCCATTTCAGATTCGCGCGAGCGCGTAACGGTGCCCTTCTGGGCAAGCGCCGAGACGTCGTTCAACTCGTCTTGCGCAATCTTGATCTGGCGATCCATGCTGGCAATCTTCTCGGCCAGCACCTTCGTTTCATTGGTGAGCAGGATGCGCAGCTCATCAAGGGAGTCGAGCTGACGCTTGAACGCCTCCGCCCGCGCGACAAAGATGCTCTTTTCTTCATTGAGTATCTCTTTGACGTCGCCTTGAGCGGCAAGCAGTTCATTCGGGAACGCGATATCGGCCTGATCGTTCAGCTCCGCCTGCAGCCGTGCGCGCCGCGCCTGCATGCGCGGAAGGTCGATCTCGGTTTTCTGCAACTCGCCATAATAGCGAATCTGATCGACTTCGACGTCCAGGCCCGTGCCGTCGCGGCGTCGCGCCCGTCCACCCGCCAATGCCACGGCCTTCAAGACGGTCAAGCCGGGGGTGTAGGCATATTCGCCGGGACGTTCGACATGGCCGGTCACGAATATTGGCGGATAGGCCACGACCTGGACGGTGGCATCGGGCGCCTGCATCAGCCCGGTACGCTCCTTCAGGCCGTTGCCGATATCGGAGGCAAGTTCCGACGGCGTGCTCCCGACAGCTCTCAGCGTGCCGATCAGGGGAACAGAAATCTCGCCCGCATTGGAAACGGTGTATTCGCCGTTGAGGACGGTCCATTCCTTGTAATCGCCGGTGGAAGCGATCCACTCCAGCACGACGATACGCAGACGGGTTTGCGGCAATAGCCGGAAATCCTCATCGGCGGGAGCGGCCATTGTCACGGAGGCGAAGGCCAGCATGGCCAATGCGCATAGCATGCCAAGCCGGCGCATAAATCCAAGCGATATGTTCGTGCCTATAACCGGCATCTCGGGCGCCCCAAGGCTCACATGGCCCACAACTATACGAGCCGAGCCTAGGAGCGAGGTCGCGAACCGGTCAATACGACGCCCCGCACCCAATAAGGCGTACCGTCTACCCCTTCCAACCATGTGCCGAACATGGAGCCTGTCCATACTGGCTGGCCGTGGCCGCCGGCATACCAAGCAGGCGTTGGCAAACATGCGGGACCCAACAACGCCGAAGGAAAATCCAAAGCGATGACGCTCGTGCTACCCAGTTCGGAGCAGCAGTTGCTGCCCCCATGAGAGACCTACGACGTTAGGGGCAGATTGAGACAACTGCGGTAAGCCCTTCACCTTCGTTAGGATGAGCCGGTTCGGTCGCTTGACCTCGCAATATACTGTTTTCCCAACTTTTCCTGGCATCGACGCCGCACCTATGCTGCCCCGCACTTAATCGAGGGGTGGCACGGTGAGAGTTGCTTTTGTCCATTATTGGCTGGTGTCAATGCGCGGTGGAGAGCAGGTGCTGGAAGCGCTGAGCGATCTTTATCCGCAAGCCGACATTTTCACGCTTGTCTATGACGAGAAGAAAATCTCCGAAAAACTGAAACGTCACAAGATAACACCGTCATTCCTGCAACGGATTCCCGGTGCCGTCGCCCATTACAAGAAACTGCTGCCGCTGATGCCGTTCGCGCTCGAGAGCTTCGACCTGTCGAGCTACGATCTGGTGATCTCAAGCGAATCCGGTCCGGCAAAGGGCATCATTCCGGCACCCGACGCCGTGCATATCTGCTACTGCCACTCGCCCATGCGCTATGTGTGGGATCACTATCACACCTACCGCGCGAATTCCGGCACGGTTTCACGGGCGCTGATGCCGCTCTTTGCCCCGCGCCTGCGCCAATGGGATGTGTCGACGAGCGCGCGTGTGGACGTGTTCGTCGCCAATTCCCACCATGTGCAACATCGGATCGCAAAATATTACCGGCGCAGTTCGAAAGTCGTCAGCCCGCCTGTCCAGGTCCAGAATTTCCTGCCCGCCGAAGTAAGCGGCGACTTTTACCTCTGTGCGGGACAACTGGTTCGATACAAGCGTGTCGACCTCGCCGTCGAGGCATTCAAGCTTAACGGGAAGAAACTGGTCGTCGTCGGCGAAGGCGAGGAAATGGCACGATTGAAAGCAACGGCAACGCCCAATATCACCTTCCTGGGCCGGGTGCCGTTCAATAAGCTGAAGGAACTTTTGTCCCAATGCCGCGCCCTTGTCTTTCCGGGCGAGGAAGATTTCGGCATCACCCCGGTGGAAGCCATGGCCAGCGGCCGACCGGTTATCGCCTATGGTCGCGGCGGCGTGATGGACACGATAATACCCAACAAGACCGGAGTACTGTTCGAGGACCAGTCGACCGAAGGTCTGTTGCAGGCGATTGAATATTTCGAAGCCATGGAAGGCCAGTTCGAACCGCTGCTGATAAGACAGCATGCCCAGCAGTTCAGCGCAGAAGAGTTCAAAGGCAAGATGCGCACGATCGTGGAGGTCGAACTTGACCGGCGCGCCTCCCAAAAGGCGCACAACAGCGCATCTTTGACCGAATACTGGGCGCATGAACAATTCGAAGGCTTGTCGTCCGGGCCTAATGCAGCACTCGTTCAGTGAAACCGTTGTTAGAATTCGAGGCGCACCACGCTCCTTCCGTTGAATAGCGCGCTGCCCGTCCTGATTGCGTCGGAGAGAACCGACCCAAAATGCTCTATCTCCTCAGCCCGATTCCTACATCCGAATGAACCGGATACTCCCAACGTATAGCTCCCAAAATCTCAATCGATTTCTGGCGCGGAGCATGTATCGATGCACGGTGCTGCGCCCATGTCGCGGGCGCTGGTTGCGTTGGCCGTTATATACGGCAAGCCTTTATAATATCGTATTTTTGTCATGAGTTTCATGAATGCGCGTCGAGATGCGGACCCCCAATGACAATCGCTTCAGAGCTTCCGAAAGACGGACGATCGTTTGACGTTTGTATTGCCGGAGCAGGACCGGCTGGCCTTGCCGTGGCGCTTGAATGCGAGGCGAGAGGCCTTTCCATCATCATGATCGAGGCAGGTGGTCTCCAGCCTCGATCAACCGGACTCGTGTCGGAAGCAACCGATATTCTCGACAAGCTTCGTCACGGGCAAATGAACGTCGTCACAAGACAGGCGCTTGGGGGGACCTCCTGGGCCTGGGGCGGTGAGTGCATCCCCTTCGATCGTATCGATTTCGAGCCGCGCGACCACGTCCCGCATTCGGGATGGCCGATCGGCTACAAGGACATTGCAGCCTGGCATGGCGCTGCCGCCAAGTTCCTCGCCTGCGGCAGTCCGAATTTTTTCCGCGCCCTGTCCGGGTGGGAAGATCTCGCTTCCTGCAATGTCGACCATATAGGCCGGTTCTCCACCTCCTCGAACCTCGCCAACCGCTATCGCAACCGTCTCGAACGGTCGCCAAACATTCTGCTATGTGTCGGCAAGACCGTGACCGGCATCGAGATGGATGTGTCTGGAAGCACAGTATCCGGCCTCAATATCAGGAATTCGCTGGGCGGCGCGACGGAAACGCAGAAGGCGCGTTTTTTTGTGCTGGCAGGCGGAGGGGTGCGAACGACCCATCTCCTCTTGAACCTGCAACGGTCGTTCCCGCATTTATTGGGCGGCGATAGCGGTCCGCTCGGCCGCTATTATATGGGTCATATCGCCGGCGAAATCTCCACGATCGTCTTCAATGATCCCAAGGATTCGGTGGATTTCCTGTTCCAGCCGGATTCAAGAAAGGTGTATGCGCTACGGCGTATCAAGATCAAGGAAGGCGTCCAGAAACGGGAAGGTCTCCTCAACACCGCCTTCATGTTGCGCAACCCTGCCATCGGCGATCACCGGCACATGAACGGCGCGCTCTCGCTCATCAATCTGTGCCTGTCCAATCCATTGACCGGGCAGCGCTTCTTCTCGCGAAGGCTGTCCAGCCATTCAAACGTGCCACCGTCGCCGCAGCGATGGAAACATGTCGGCAATACGCTGCGCGCGCCTATGCGCACGGTCAAGGACATCAAGATGATCCTGCAGCAATTCCTGCAGGAGACCAAGATACCCGTCCTCATCGGCAACAATGCGGGCCGCTACACGCTGCGCTATCACGCCGAGCAGGTGCCGAACCCGGAAAGTCGCATCCGTTTGGCGGATCAGTTCGACCGCTTTGGCGAGCCGACATTGAAGATCGACTTTCGCTTTACCGATCAGGACGCCCGTTCCGTACTGCGCGCCCATGAAATTCTGGATCACGAACTGCGGATGACCGGACGCGGCTATCTCGACTATTGGTATCCGCTCAAGGAGCGCCTTGCAGCCATCATGGACATCGCCACCGACGGCTACCACCAGGCCGGAACGACGCGGATGAAAACCGATCCGCAGGAGGGCGTCGTGGATGAGTCATGCCGGGTGCATCAAATTCGCAATCTTTATATCGCGTCGAGCAGCGTCTTCCCGACCACCGGCAGCGCAAACCCGACATTTTCCATCGTCGCATTCGCATTGCGGCTCGCCGCCCATCTTTCAGGCGTGCAAGTTTAGGTCACGAACCTACAGCCCTTGATCGTTCGCGATTTGACTACAGACTGTCTTGTGGTGCTCTCTTCCATCAGACGTGTTGACTGCAGATATGCAGGGACGACACTTCTCGCATTTTTCCAGGAGGTAGCCATGAGCTTGCAACTGACAGGAATTCACCATCTCACTGCCATTACCGCCAATGCGCCCGGCAACCTTCATTTCTATACCAAGATACTGGGCATGCGCCTGGTCAAGAAAACGGTGAACCAGGACGATACCAGCGCCTATCATCTGTTCTACGCCGACGGCGAAGCCACACCCGGCAGCGACCTTACCTTCTTCGACTGGCCCGTAGCCCCAGAACGGCGCGGGACCCACAGCATTGCCCGTACCGGCCTGCGGGTTGGCAGCGAGGCGAGCCTGAAATGGTGGAATGACCACTTGACGGAAAATGGCGTCAAGACCGGCGAAATCACCGATATCGGCGGTCATAAGGCGCTGGATTTCGAGGACCCCGAAGGGCAGCGCCTGCGCCTGATCGACGATGGCGGTATCGGCCAATCCCACCCCTGGGACAAAAGCCCGATCCCGGCCGAACACCAGATCAGGGGCCTGGGGCCGATCACCATCAGCGTGCCTGATATCGCCAATACCGAGGCGGTGCTGACGCAGGTGATGAACATGCGCAAGGTGCGTGACTATTCCTCGCCCGATGGCGAAGGCCAGATCCATGTCTTCGAGATGGGCAATGGCGGGCCGGCGGCCGAGCTTCATGTTGCCGTCCAGCCAGGGTTGCCGGTTGCTGGTCAGGGTGCCGGTGCCGTGCATCATGTCGCGTTCCGCGCTCCGGATCAGGAAACGCTGCATCAGTGGACACAGCGGCTTCGCGACTTCCGCCTGCCCTCGAGCGGCGAGGTCGAACGCTACTACTTCCGCTCGCTCTATTTCCGCGAGCCGAACGGCATATTGTTCGAGATCGCAACGGACGGACCCGGCTTTGCCGTGGACGAACCGCTCGAAACCCTGGGCGAAAGCCTCTCGCTGCCGCCCTTCCTTGAAGGAAAGCGCGACTGGATCGAGCGCAATTTGAAACCCTTGTCCTGATGCAAACAGCCTGCCTGGGATTTCACCCCCCGGGCAGGCCCATTTTATCCGGCTGGGCCAGAATGCCGCCGGTCACCGCTTCGTGGCAGCCTGTGGTGGTCGGGAAAGTCAGCGGCAACCCCTTCAACGAACGAACGGCAAGGAAGGCCCAGGCTTCCGCCTCGGTCGCATCTCCGTCGAGGCCGGCGTCTTCGGCCACGATAACGGTGGCACCCATCTTTTCAGCACCTGTGCGCAGATCGCCGACGATATGAGGGTTTTTACGGCCGCCGCCGCACACGATCCACAATCGAGGCGGCTCCGGCATGTGCTCGGTAGCTTTCAGGATCGCTTTGGCCGAAACGGCGGCCAGTGTGCGTGCGCCGTCCGACAATTCCAGGCCCTCCGCGAGAGCCAGCGTGAAATCATTGCGGTCGAGCGATTTCGGCCCGGATTTAAGGAAGAAGGGGGCCGCCATATAGCGCTCGACCACTCCGGCCACGACATGGCCCTCGCTGGCGATCGCGCCATCCGCGTCGAATGGAACCCCACCCTCGCGCAACACCCATTGGTCGATAAGTGCATTGCCCGGGCCGGTATCGAAGGCGATGGGATCGCCAGCTGCCGGCACATAGGTGATGTTCGAAATCCCGCCGATATTGACGAACACGACGGGAAAGCCACCGGCATAAGGTTCGGGCAGGCAGCGCGCTAGGGCGTCATGGTAAGCCGGCACCAGCGGCGCGCCCTGCCCGCCATGCGCCATATCGTTGGCGCGCATATCGTAAACGACCGGCAGGCCGGTTTGCCGCGCCAGCAGCGCCCCGTCGCCCAATTGCACAGTGATACCGGCTTGCGGCCGGTGCAAAACCGTCTGGCCGTGAAAGCCGATGACCTCCGGCCTGCCCCAATCGCCGGCAGAGGAACTCAGGAATGCCTCGACAGCGCGTGCATGGCGGATGGTGATTTCATGTTCGAGCTCGACGAGTTCGCCCGGTCGCTCCTGCCGCTTCACGATTTGCCGGGCAGTTTCCAGCGATGCCTCGATACGCTTGCGGAATTCAGCTTCGTAAGGCACGAACAACGAGGGTCCGGCCTCGATTGCGCTCACCCCGTCCGTTTTCAGTATCGCGACGTCGATGCCGTCCATCGAGGTGCCGCTCATCAGGCCGATTGCGCAGATTGTCGCCATTTCTCGTGCCGTTCTTGTGATTCCCTGGCGGCGGATGCTAAACGGCCGGAACCACACTTACCACGGCCCGATGCGCCGCGGTGTTTCGGGAAACAGAGAATGTCCAGCTTCAAATCCGATTTCCTGCGCATCCTTTCCGAGCGCGGCTTCATTCACCAGACATCCGACGATGCCGGGCTCGACAAACTGTTCGCAACCGAAACCGTCTCGGCCTATATCGGCTTCGATCCGACGGCATCCAGCCTGCATGCCGGCGGGTTGATCCAGATCATGATGCTGCATTGGATGCAGAAGACCGGCCACCGGCCGGTCGCGCTGATGGGCGGCGGCACAGGCATGGTCGGCGATCCGTCCTTCAAGGACGAGGCGCGCAAGCTGATGACGCCAGAAACCATTCAGGCCAATATAGACGGCATCAAGAAGGTGTTTGCCAACTACCTGACCTTCGGCGACGGTCCGCGCGATGCGCTGATGGTCAATAATGCGGAGTGGCTGCTGCCACTGAACTATCTGGAATTTCTGCGCGACGTCGGCCAGCACTTCTCGGTCAACCGCATGCTGGCCTTCGATTCGGTCAAGCAGAGGCTGGATCGCGAGCAATCACTGTCGTTCCTCGAATTCAACTACATGATCCTGCAGGCCTATGACTTCGTGGAACTGAACAAGCGCTATGGCCTGCGTCTGCAAATGGGCGGTTCGGACCAGTGGGGCAACATCGTCAACGGCATCGACCTTGGCCACCGGCTGGGCACGCCGCAGCTCTATGCGCTGACCTCGCCCTTGCTCACCACCGCCTCGGGCGCCAAGATGGGCAAGTCGATGAATGGCGCGGTCTGGCTCAATGCCGACATGCTCTCGCCCTATGACTTCTGGCAATATTGGCGCAACACCGAGGACGCCGACGTCGAGCGCTTCCTGAATCTCTACACGACCTTGCCGATGGACGAGATCGCACGGCTCGGCAAGCTTGGCGGCGCCGAGATCAACGATGCCAAGAAGGTGCTCGCCACCGAGGTGACCGCGATGCTGCACGGTCGCGAGGCTGCCGAACAGGCAGCGGAAACCGCCCGCAAGACCTTCGAGGAAGGCGCGCTTGCCGATACGCTGCCGACGGTCGAGATCGGCAAGGACGATTTGCAGGCCGGCATCGGCATCCTCACCCTGTTCGTCAATGCCGGGCTTGCCGGTTCGAATGGCGAGGCCCGCCGTCATATTCAGGGCGGCGCGGTACGCCTCAACGACACGCCGATCACCGACGACCGGCGCGCGGTGACATCGGCCGACCTCACCGGCGACGGGGTACTGAAACTGTCGCTCGGCAAGAAGAAGCACATATTGGTGCGGCCGGTATAAAGGCGACCGCGTTACTGGAACTCGAAGATCGACCGGAAGATCCCCGGTGCGATTACCGATAGCGGGTTGATCTGCAGCGTCGGCGACTTAGCCTTGCCGGCAAGCTTGTAGGTCACGCCGATCAGGCCCCGGTCGCGGCCATTGCCAAGGATCAGCCCGACCAGCGGAAGCTCTCCGAAAAGCCGGTTGAGGCCATAGGCCGGCATGAAGGTTCCGGTCATGGCCATGTTGCCGTCCGGATCGTAAAGGGTTCCCTGGAAGGTGGTCCCGATTAAGGGGCCGCGCAATACGCCGTTTTCGATTTTCAAATAGCCGTCACCTTTTTCGAGACGCGCTGCGCCACGTTCGAACTGCACCCGCGATGTATCGATGTCGCGCTTGACTGCCTGATTGAGGCTGCGCTGATCTCCGGGCGGGGTTGTCGAGACGATCGAGGCAAGCTTGGGCTCGTTGACGAGCCAGAAATCGCGTGCATCGACCTGGCCGCGCATCGGTCCGTTGCCCTCCGCCGCCAGCGCAAGTTTTATGACGCCGCCTTCCATGTGCTCGTAAACGTTCAGGAAGCGCAAGATCGCGCCCGCATCGGCAGATTGCATCTGCAGCCCGCGCCGGCCGGCCTCCCGCGTGCTGCTGCGCACCGAGAGTGCGGCACCCGAGCCAAGAGCGGCGGTAGCGTCGAGACCATCCAGCCGTGCACCCTTACCGTTGTAGCTGAGCTTGACGTTGGACAGTTTTTCGCCGCCAAAGCCGGTGATCGTCTTCACCTCAAGACCGAGTGAAACCGCGGGGCTTTCGGTGGACCGGCCGCCTGCCCCGGTGCTGGATGTAAACTGCTTGATGATCGAACGGGCATCAAAGGCGCTGCCATTGACCTGCACGGCATAGGATTTTCCCTTGCGCTCGATTGCTACGGCAACATCGTCGCCGCGGTTCAACCTGACATTGGTGAACTTGGCCGACGCCAGTTCGCCATCCGCAAGCGTTACCGCTCCGCCAATGGCAAAGGATTTCCCCTCCAGCAGAAAGTTCGAAAGCGTGGAAACGCCATCCGCCGTTTTGAGCTTAAAACTGACATCCGCCTTGATGCCCGTCCCCTTCGACCAGCCGACCCAGGGGATATCAAGCCTAGCACCGGTAAGGTCGGCCGTGACGTTACGCTCGCCTTTGCCGGTTGCGTCAAGATCGACCCGAACCGTGCCCGAAACCAGGGCGTTGAGCCCCGGCGCGACTGCCTTGCGTGCCGCATCGTCGAGAACAAGCTGCACCTTGCGCTGGCGCTCCGGCCCATCCTGCCGCAACGGCTCGACCATGGATATCTCGGCTGGCACGCCGTTGAGCTTGCCCTTGGCGTTGATCAGCGCCTGGGCGGGCTCCACGACGATCGTGCCATCGGCCTCGCTCAGCTTCTGGCCATCCAGCGCCTCGGTTAGCGTCAAGCCCTTGTAGTCAAGCGCCACGCGCCAGGTCAGCTTGCTGGCATCGATACCTTTCTGCAGCGGTATCTGCGCCTTGACGTTGCCGCTCACCTGTCCGCTGAAATGTTCAGGCTTGAGCCCGACATGGCGCATGGCGTTGATCGGCTCGTAGGAGGCCAGTTCCGTAATGGCATCGGCATCGCCGACCACGTCCATGTCCAGCAGGCCGATCAATGGCGGGCGATTGGCGTGTTCGATGCGCAGCGTGCCTCTGGTGGCTGCAACCGAGCGTCCGCTCGGCATGTAGACGGTGCCGGTCGACAGCGAGATATCGACATCATTGCCGTGGAATTCGATCACGCCCACGGCATCGCGCACCGGCGGGATCAGCCCGGCCGTGTCGAAACGCGTATCGTCCACCTCGAAACGCCCCGACACTTCCTCGGCCGAGAGTGGAATGCCGTTGCCGAGCCGTGCCGGAACGACCTGAAAATGGATCTGACCATCAAGCACCCGCCCGCCAAACAAGTGGTCGAGCACCCATTTTCTCGCGCCATGGGCGGCAAACCACGGCCATAGCTGCTTGGCGTGGGAAACAGGCATGTCGTGGACGGTAAAGGCAAGCATGATTCCCGGTGCATTGCCTGGCGAAAATTCCAGCGAGGCCCGGCCCAGTGCCTCGCCCTGCCCGCTCTTGATCGCGATGTCGTCGGCCTTAACCAGATTTACATCTGCATCATAGACGCCCCGGATACGTGCCAGGAAGGCAAGCGCCGGCTCGGGCGATTCCTCCGGCGCCAGCCTGGTACGGGTAGTGACCAGTTCATAGCGATAGACCGGTTTCTCGCCGGCCTCGCCACTGGGCGGCTTTGGGCCGATGGCGCCGTTGAATTCCAGGTCGGTGCGGCCGCTCACCACACGCAACCTGTCGAGTTCGATCTTGTTCGTTCCTTCGACCAGGGAAGCATCGAGATCAACGCTCCCCGAAAACACGCCTTCCTTACCAAGGTCCAACACTGCGTCCAGTCGCAGCGCGGCCGACAGGCGGTCGGCGTCGTCGCCGATGCCTTCGCGGCCGGTGATCTTGATGTCGAAGGCCCCCATCTCGCTCCTGTTGCCGCCAGTTCCCGGCGCCTCGCTGGCGACGGGTTCGAGCGAAGGCGCGTTTACCGCCATATCGAGCCGGGAGATGCGGCGCGAAACGATGTCTCGAGCCGCGGTTCCGCCCAACGTCATTGTCCTTCCGTCGACCGCGATCTCGGCCGCAAAGGCCAGAATGCCCGGTTCGGATTCGGAAAGATCGGCGCTAACGATGTGGACAACCCGCACCTGCCCCTCCTCGGGAAGGGCAAATTCGACGTTCTCCAACTCGATTCGGCGCGTCGAACCGGCATTCAGCGCATCGAGAACCCGGTGAACCTGCCCGAAGATCAGCTTCGCCAGCTTGTCCGGATCGATCAACCCTTCGCTGTTCTTCAGGACCGCCGTCCAATCGCCGCGGTCGGCCAGCGGCATCGCCGCTATCGCAATCCGCGCATCGGAAATCCTGGCGCTGCCCAGACGGACATCGCCCGACAGAAGCGGCAGGAAACGCAGGCCGAAGCGCACCTGGCCGGCATCGACGACGCTTGCGCCATCGGCCGCCTTCACGCTCAAATCACGCACATCGAGCGCGACAAGGCGCGGACCGTCGAGCGAAATGCCTGTCGGCCCCATGGCAAGGCTGACATCTGTGCCCGCAATGACCTCTATGGCGCTCTCGGCCTGCGCGCGCAGCCGCTCCGTGCCCAGACCTGAAATACCGACCAGGAAAACAATGCCGGCAAGCAATCCCGTGACGGTGGCTGCTATCGCGACCGCCCCAACGACAACCCGCATTGCGCGCCGCATGAGCCCACGGCGTTTGCGTGCCACACCTACCGCCGACGGGAACGCGCCAAGATCTTTGATCTCGTCACGCCGAAAACGTATCTTTTCGTGCTTTTCTAGCTCTTGGCCCACACGTTGTCCCGTTGCGGCATTTCAATCGTGGACGAATCCTTGAACATCCTTATATCTCTGACCCGCGGCACATAGCATTAAACAAGGACATGGGTATGGCTGAACTGGAACAAGGGCAGATTGCGCCGAACTTCAACCTCCCGCGCGACGGCGGCGGCACGCTGGCGCTTGACGAGTTGCGGGGCAGGAAAGTCGTGCTCTATTTCTACCCCAAGGATGACACCAGCGGTTGTACAGCCGAATCTATCGATTTCTCCACCCGCAGATCAGAATTCGAAAAAGCGGGCGCAATCGTCATCGGCATGTCGCCCGATAGCATCAAGAAACATGACAAATTCAAGGCCAAGCACGGTCTTGAGATCGATTTGATCGCCGACGAGGAACGTAAGACGCTCGAGGCTTATGGCGTGTGGGTCGAAAAAAGCATGTATGGCCGTAAATATATGGGCGTGGAGCGTTCCACCTTCCTGATCGACGCCGGCGGCAAGATCGCCAAAATCTGGCGCAAGGTGAAAGTGCCGGGGCACGCCGAGGAAGTACTAGGCGCCGTTCGCGCGATCTAGGGTCAGGATCGAGCGGAACCATTCTCCGGCAGCGGCATTTGTCTTTCAACTGATGCAAGCCGGGAGAAAGTCAATGCGCAGTATTCTGCTCTGGTTGCTGGGAGTTCCGATCCCGATTATCATTCTGCTGTGGTTTTTCATGCGCTAGCAAGCATGAATCCAGCCAGATTTCAGAAAACCTCGCTTCGGCGAGGTTTTTTATTGTCACTCCATTTATGCAATCCAAGGTTGAATTAACCAAGAATGGTTGTCGGGAAAAGCTTTATTAACCCTAACAATGTGTAATCCCGCCATTGCTCTCTGGGTATGGAAGTTCGGTCCCGTGAAACAATCTGGTCAGGCGACGGTCTTCGGCAGGCGCAAAGAACCGCATATGGTGATCATCGCCCGTGGCAACGATATCCGGCATTTCACAGTCCGGCCCTGGATGGCGGCATTCATCGGTTCTGCCCTCGCGGCGGTGGCAATGGGTTATCTGCTAGCTACCTCCTACCTTGTCCTGCGCGACGACCTGATCGGCGCGACGACGGCGCGGCAGGCGCGCATGCAGCAAGCCTATGAAGATCGCATCTCGGCACTCCGCGCACAGGTAGACCGCATCACCAGCCGGCAACTGCTCGATCAGCAACTCGTGGAAACCAAGGTCGGCGAACTGCTGCAGCGCCAGTCGCAACTGACCATGCGCCATGGCCGGCTTGGCCCGCTGCTCGACAGGGCTGAAGCCGCCAGCACGAACCTGCCGGCATCCGCGCCGACGCCGATGGAAAAGCCCGAGATCCGTGCGAGCCTGGGTTTGGATATTCCAAACGCGCCTGTCCCCGAACTCGCCTATGCCTCCACCTCGGGGTCGGCAGCGGACCCATTCGCGTTCTTATCGGCACAAAAGGCAGATAGACCGGCGGTTCCTTCTTCAGCTGATCAGGCCGACAGGCTTTTCGTAGCTATTAACCAGTCACTGCGCTCCATAGAAAACGAGCAGATGGAGCGCATTACCTCGCTGGCACAGAACGCTTACGAAACCGCGGACGCGATTTCCGAAGCGCTTGAGACTGCCGGCCTGTCAGTCGATGTCGATATCGACAAGGACGCCATGGGCGGTCCGTTGATCGCTGTCGACAATCCGACCGCCTTCGATACCAAGGTCCGGGAACTCGATGAAGCGCTCGACATGCTCGATAAAATGAAGAAGGAGACAAGCCGGCTGCCGCTCGCCAATCCCGCGCCTGGCCGTTCGATTTCCAGCACATTCGGCGTGCGCAAGGACCCGCTTCTGGGCACGCCTGCGCTTCATTCCGGCATGGATTTCCGCTTGCCGGCGGGTTCGGCTGCACGCGCAACTGCTGCAGGAACGGTGGTCAAGGCCGGCTGGAATGGCGGTTATGGCAGGATGGTCGAAATCGACCATGGCGGCGGCTTTGCCACGCGCTATGCCCATCTGAGCAAGATCGAGGTGAAGGAAGGCCAGAAGATCGGCAAGGGAGAAGTTGTCGGCAGGGCCGGCAGCAGCGGCCGCTCGACGGGTCCCCATCTTCACTACGAAGTGCGCCACAATGGCACCGCGGTCAATCCCGTGCGCTTCCTAAAGCTCGGCAGGCAAGTCAGCCAGTATCTTTGAAAGAAGGGAGCCAGAGGGCGCCCTTCCCTGCTCAGGTCAGATTGCCGACTTGCGGCTTTCCTCGACATAGGCCTGCCGCAGCCGGCGAGCCACCGGTCCGGGCTGCCCATCGCCCACCGCGGCCCCATCGATTTCGATGACCGGGCAGACAAAGCCGGTCGCGGAAGTGGTGAAGGCTTCGCGGGCGGCTTGCGCTTCCGCAATGGTAAAGGGGCGTTCCTCAACCTTCATCTGGAGGTCGCGCGCGCATTTCAGCACGGCTGCGCGAGTGATGCCGGCCAGGATGTGACTTGAAAGGTCGCGTGTGACGATGGTGCCGTCCTGCGTCACGATATAGGCGTTGTTGGATGTGCCTTCGGTGACGACCCCATCCTCCACCAGCCAGGCATCGTCAGCGCCCTTTTCCCGTGCGATCATCTTGGCCATCGATGGGTAGAGCAGTTGCACCGTCTTGATGTCGCGCCGGCCCCATCTGATATCTTCGATCGAAACGATCCGTGCACCCCGATCAGCCAGCGGATTGTCGACGACCGCCTTGGACTGGGTGAACAGGATCAGGGTGGGCGGTGTTGCCGCAGACGGAAACACGAAATCGCGATCGGCCACGCCTCTCGTGACCTGGAGATAGACAAGACCCTCCGTCACCTCGTTGCGAACGATAAGCTCGCGATGGATCGACAGAAGCTCCTCCTGCGAACACGGCATCTCCATCTTGAGTTCCGCCAGCGATCTGCGCAGGCGCGCGGCATGCCCGGCGAAATCAACGAGCTTGCCGTCGATCACCGACGTGACCTCGTAGACCCCATCGGCAAACAAGAAGCCGCGATCGAAAACCGAGATCTTTGCATCCGGTTCGGGAACATAATTCCCATTCACATAGACTATGCGTTCCATCGAATTTTCCGTTTTGTGCCGAATCGTTTGGGCGTGATTTTATCTGCCAGCGTCGGCATAGGCTTGCGGCAATTTTGAAAGCGTATTCGTCCAGCAGCCTACTCGGGGTATTTGGCTGGCAGATCGGATCTATCGTGAGGAACAAGGACCAATGGAAACAAGGGCTAAGTTTCAGCCTAAAGGCCTCATACCCTTGTATCAAATGGCGCGAGTGACGGGACTCGAACCCGCGACCTCCGGCGTGACAGGCCGGCACTCTAACCGACTGAGCTACACCCGCGCACCGATGCTGTTTGCATCGTTGGGCGAGGCATTAAGGGGTTCGGTTGTAAGTGTCAAGCGGCCCCGCGCGCCATTTCCCAGCAATTCGCCACTGGTTCTTCCGGACGCATGTCAGACACCCTGATGACTGGCAAAATCAAGGTATTTCCGCTTGCGGTTCGAGGGCGAACCGCTTAAAGGTCCGGCTCGCATCGGGCGATTAGCTCAGTTGGTAGAGCGCTTCGTTTACACCGAAGATGTCGGCGGTTCGAGTCCGTCATCGCCCACCACAATCCCGGTAGCTTTAATCAGTGCGTAGAGAGCGGCAGGTTCGCCGAACCTCTGCCGTGTCCGTAAAACACACCCTGCTGCTCAGGCGACGGTCGAACACCATGCAGCCGGCGCACTGTTCCAACTACATAACCGGCGAAATTCTCCCGATCATTGACGGCTATTAAGGGCTGCGGACAACGCAGTTCTCAACTGCTCGGCCCGCGCTCGGCTTCGGTCTTCTCGATGGCGATCTGCAAGCGAGCGTCGCGATCATAGACATCGTCGAAATACTCCACCTTGCCGCTCGCATCCGGCCAGGCTGTGAAATAGGCGACATAGACCGGGATCTTGCGCGAAACACGCTCCGTCGAATGCCCCTGCTTCAGCTTGCCGGCTATATGATCGACATCTGTGCCCAGAACGGCGGCCGCCATGCCGCGCGGGTCCTGAAGGCGCACGCAGCCATGGCTGAAAGCGCGCGTATCGCGCTCGAACAATGCCTTCTGCGGCGTGTCATGCATGTAGATGGCATGCTTGTTGGGGAACAGGATCTTCAATTCGCCCAGCGCATTCGCCTCGCTGGGGGTCTGGCGCACGCTATAGGGAACCTTGGCGCCATATTGGCCCCAGTCGATCGATGAAGACGGGATGCGACGCCCCTTCGAATCGGTCACCTCATAGCCGGATCGGTCGAGATAGCCGGGATCGTTGCGAAGCCGAGGCAGCATCTCATTGACGATGATCGACTGCGGCACGCCCCAGTAAGGGTTGTAGTCGACCTGCTCGATCTCATCATAGAAGAAGCTGGTCTGGTTCGTCGGCTTGCCGATGACGACGCGCATCTTCAGCTTTTCCGCACCACCTTCGATGAAGCTGGCGGTATAGGCGGGCTGGTTGATAAAGACCCGCGGGTCACCGAGTTCGGACGGCAGCCAGCGCAGTTGCTCCAGCGCGTAGGTGACCTTGGCGATGCGGTCGGCCCTTGAGGTTCCGGCCAAGGCCGCAACCGTACGCGGCCCGATTACGCCGTCGGCTTTCAGCCCCGCCTTGGTTTGCGCAGCCTTGATCAACGGACCAAGCTCGTCGACATAGGTCTCGCTCTGGCCGAAGCGAGCCATCACGTCATTATGTTCCGCGCCAAGCTCCTCGCCATGATCGCGCGCGATCAGTTGCAGAAGCTTGGGCAGTTCCGGGCTGGATTCGCCAGGCTTCAACAAGAGCTTGGCGTCGACCACGATATCGTTTTCCGCACTGGCCTTCACGGCCTCGAGTTCGACGCGCAGCGCCTGATATTCCGGATTTTGCGGATGGTAGGATTCCAACAAGCCGCGCGCGTCTCTGGCGCTGGCGAATTGTTTCAGCACATTGACGCGATCAAGTGGCTTGACCGGAAAATCATGGTAGCCGGAAAGCCGGTTCGGATTGATGCGACCGCCTTGCGCATCACCGACATAGCGCAACACACGCGCCGACAACGTCATCTCGAAACGTATCAATTCACGTTGCCGGGCGGCCATATTGTCCATGGAATAGGCAGCCCGCGGCACCGTTACGGTGTAGTCCGAGGTTTCCAGACCATAGCCGCCGGCTTCACTGAGCACTCTCACTGCCTCGCTGGCCCGGCTGTTTGCCGTATGGCCCGAAACCCAGATGAAATCCGGATTGGCAGCATAATAATCGGCAAGCGCCTTTGCGACTTCCTTTTCGGCATAGAGGTTGAAATCCTGCAGTCCCGCCAGCCCCTCCCGGAAGACTATTCCGCTCAACATCGGTTCGAAGGCGGCAGGTCTGGGTGCGGCTGTTTCAAGCGCCGCAAAGTCTACGCGCACCAGGGGGGCGGCCTTGTATGTGTAATAGGAAGGTCCGCTGATCTTCGCCACGGGCGCGTTCTTGCGCGGCGTGACGATCCGCCGTTTGGCACTTGGGGGCGGCGGAAAATCACTGTGCGGCGAGCGCATCACGCCATTTCCGAACAACGTACTGAAAAGCCCTTGAGCATCGGCTTGAGGAACGCTGAGGGACAGCGTCGCAGCGAGAGCGGCAAGCGGGACAAGGGCGGCCTTTTTCGCGAAGACTGTCATCATTTCCCCGTTCAACTGAGCTGGCCGAGCCCAATCTCCGCGAAACCAATGAACTCGGCCCACTAGCGGATATAGAGCGCACTCCCTTCGATTCATACCGATTTGGTTAAGGCTTTATGAAGTTTGGCCATTGCTGTTGCCCAATGGCTTCACGAGATTGCGAGCCGTGGCCGGTGGCAGAGAGGCGTCGAATATGCATCAATGCTCGAACATATTGCTGGAGATATCGGAGTTCGCTCATGAAAAAAGGCTACAAAACACTGCTTGAAGAAGCCAATGCCGAAATCGTGGCGATACCACCGCAGGAAGTGGCGGCACTGCTCGAAGATGACGGCACCGTCGTCGTCGATCTGCGGGACCCGCGCGAATTGCAGCGCGAAGGCATGATTCCCGGCGCACAGCACTGCCCGCGCGGAATGCTCGAATTCTGGATCGATCCCGAGAGCCCATATCACAAGCCGATCTTCGCTTCCGGCAAGACCTTCATCTTCTATTGCGCCAGCGGTTGGCGCTCCGCCCTTTCAACCAAGACGGCACAGGACATGGGTCTTGAACCGGTCAAACATATTCAAGGCGGCTTCACGGCCTGGAAGAAGGCCGGGCTGCCCGTTGCTATGCCGGAAAAGAAGGGCTGAAAGGATCAGTGCGCCATTTCGTCGGCACTGCCGGCAAATCCAACCGCCAGTTGCACAACCGTGGGGTCCGTCAATATGCGCCGGTGGCCCAGCCCCGGTGCCCACTGCAGCCGGACATGGGAGCCAGCAGAGCCAAGCGCGCTGGCATTATCGGCCGAGACCTCACGATCGTCCGGCGCGTGGATCACCAGCACCGGCACCTTCAGGCGCTGCAGGAATTCGGACCCGACGAAATAGGCCAGCCGATGACCGGAAATCCGCTCGACCTGGCGATCAGCGGATGACGCAGAACGCGGGCCGATATTGATGTGCCTGCCAAAGCCCGCAAAAACGTCAGACATGGCATTGGGCGCGGCAACGAGCACAAGGCGCTGGACGGATAACGGGGCGATGCCCCGAATGGCGCCAGCCGCTGCGCTGAGCGCTACTGCCCCACCAAAGGAGTGGCCGACGACGCAGGTGAACGGCCCGAACCATTCATCCGCCACCCGCACGGCATCGACCGCATTGGCCATGGTGAGCCGCCGGCCCTGCGATGCGCCGTGTCCGGGCAGGTCAAGCGACAGGACGCGAAAACCCGCCCTGCGATACCCCTCGATCAGCAAGCGCATATATTCGGTGCGTGAACGCCAGCCATGCACGACCAGCACCGTTCCAGCCGCCAATCGGCGCGGCACCGGCTTAAACTCATGGACGGTTATACAGCCGGAACGCGCTTTCAGCCGATGATGGCGGGCTTCGCTCATGAAATCGGCGGCACTTTCCACGGCCCGCCGCTCGCCCGCGGTAAGCTTGCGCCGGTCCGGCGTGCGGCAAAACAACTCGAACGCCGCTCGTCCGCCGAGCCGCGGCGTCAGATGCTCGGCCGCCCCGAACATGCCACGGATGACCTTGAGGCCAATTGATGCCATATTAGCAATCCGACCAATGGTTCAATCATGAACATAATAGTTCAAGCATGAACGATAATCAACAGCTGCCGTGGGACAATCCGCGCTTCCGCAACTGGGTTGCGGTTGCCCGCGCCTGCCATTCCGTCGAGCGCGCGCTGGCGGCGGCACTGCAACCGCTCGACCTCAAGCCCGCGCAACTCGATGTGCTGATGAATCTATACCGCCATCCCGGCATGTCGCAGCACGACCTGGCCCGAAAGCTGCTGGTCGGCCGGTCCAATATCACCATGCTCCTGCCGCAACTGGAAGGTCGCCAGCTTGTCCGGCGCGAAAGTGACTGCAAGGACCGGCGAATCCTGCGGCTTTCTCTCACCAGCGATGGCGAGGCACTGCTGATGAAGGCTCTCGAAGTGCATATGGCACTGATCGAAAAGGTCATGGCGCAATCTTCCGCTACCGAATGCGACATGATCGGTGAGCAGATGAGGCGCATCGCCGACGTCCTCAAGATCGATTAGGGCATCAGGCCTTCACCACATGCTGGCTTTGGCACGCGCCGGCCAGTCGCGATCATAGGCATCCCCGTCGATGCGTCTCTTGCTTGCCTGTTCCAATATCCTGCCAGGTGAAGGCAGCGACTTCGCATCGACATGTTTTTGTGGATTCCACAAATCCGAGCGATGGATGGCGCGGGCACACTGGAAATAGACCACATCGACCTCAATCACGATCACGGAGCGCGGCGGCTTGCCGTCGACCGCAAACGACGCGCAAAGCTCGGTATCGATAGTGATATGCGCGTGGCCATTGACCCGCAAAGTGGTGCCGGAACCCGGAACGAGAAACAGCAGCCCAACCCTGTTGTCAGCGAGGATATTTTTCAGGGAATCGAGGCGGTTGTTGCCACGTCGGTCCGGGAGCATCAATGTTTTGGCGTCATGGATGCGCACGAAACCGGAAAGATCGCCGCGCGGCGAGCAGTCGAGCCCGTCAGACCCGCTGGTCGCCAGGACGGCGAAAGGCGAATTTTCGATGAAGACGGCATATTCGGGGCTTACATGATCCAGTTCCTTGATCAGTGAAGCTTCGCCCGGCTGGCCGTACAGTTCCTCAAGGGCTGCAATCGTGGTGATGACCGACATTCGTAGGCTCCCTTGGCTCGTGGGGGCATCAGCGATGCCGCTTACTTTATCCTATCCGCGTGACAGGCCCTTCTCGGCAAGTTCAGCCAGATAGGCGTTCCAGCGTTCATCCTTGTCGCGACCGAGTTCCTCCAGATAGCTCCAGCTGAAGATGCCGGTATCGTGCATGTCGTCGAAAGCGATACGGATCGCGTAGTTGCCGACCGGATCTATCGACATGATGGCCACGTTGCGTTTGCCGGGCACGGTGATGCGTTGTTCGGGCGAATGGCCCTGCACCTCGGCCGACGGCGACACGACGCGCAAGAACTCTGCCGACAACTCATATGGCTGGCGATCCGGAAAAGTGATCGTCAACATCTTGCGATCCTTGGAAACCCTCAATTCCTTTGGCGCCGTCATGATCCCGCCCTGTCCTTTGCTTCCGCAAGAACCTACGCGCCTTCTTTGCTCTCGGAAAGCCCACTGCGCCACTGTGCCACAAAGCTGGAACCGATTGGTTCCGGGCTTGGGATTGCGGTATCTTGGATCGGAATGCTACCAAATGGTTGGAGCACAGGGCTTGAATGCGCGGCGCGATTGCATGACATTGACAGGATTGGGCAATTCGGCCGGGGTGGAGCGGGAACGGCAGTCATGGACATGATCGATCCTTTTGGGCGCACCATAAGCTATCTGCGCGTGTCGGTTACCGATCGATGCGACTTCCGCTGCACTTATTGCATGGCGGAAGACATGACCTTCCTGCCGAAAAAGGACCTGTTGTCGCTGGAAGAACTCGACCGGCTGTGCACGGTGTTCATCGAAAAAGGTGTCAGGAAGCTGCGCCTGACAGGGGGCGAGCCGCTTGTCCGCCGCAACATCATGCATCTGGTGCGCCAGCTCTCGCGCCATCTCGACAGCGGCGCGCTCGAAGAACTGACGCTGACGACCAATGGTTCGCAATTGTCCCGCTTCGCGGCCGAACTGGCAGATTGCGGCGTCAGGCGCATCAACGTCTCGCTCGATACGCGCGATGCCGACAAGTTCCACGCCATTACCCGCTGGGGCAACCTCGACAAAGTGCTGGCAGGCATCGATGCAGCTCAGGAGGCCGGGCTGAAGGTGAAGATCAACGCAGTCGCGCTGAAGGACTTCAACGACGCCGAACTGCCCGACCTGATGCGCTGGGCACATGGCCGCGGCATGGACATGACCGTGATCGAAACCATGCCGATGGGCGAGATCGATGAGGATCGCACAGATCAATATCTGCCGTTGTCGCTTTTACGTGCCAACCTCGAGCGCCAGTTCACCCTGACCGACATTCCCTTCAAGACCGGCGGCCCTGCCCGCTATGTCGAAGTGGCCGAAACCAGCGGTCGGCTCGGCTTCATCACCCCGATGACGCATAATTTCTGCGAAAGCTGCAACCGCGTGCGCCTGACCTGCACCGGCACGCTCTATATGTGCCTTGGTCAGGAAGACGCCGCCGACCTGCGCGCGCCGCTACGGGCCTCCGAGGGCAATGAGCTTCTGTCTAGCGCCATTGACGAAGCGATCGGGCGCAAGCCGAAGGGACATGACTTCGTCATCGACCGCCGCACCAAGCGGCCCGCCGTCTCCCGCCATATGAGCGTCACCGGCGGCTGATCTACCCCTATCCAGTTCTGATCTATTTATTTTTGCCGTTTGCGGTTTCGCAGCCGGCTGCTACATGCGGCGTTTTGGTTCTAATGGAATCGGACGTCTTGGCTCTTTCTCATAATCAGCGCGGCGCCCTCTTCATGGTCGTGTCAATGGCCGGGTTTACGACCAATGACGCCCTCATAAAAATTACCACGGCAGATCTGAATGCCGGTCAGCTCATGTTCGTGCGCGGCCTGTTTGCGACGATTCTGATCACCCTCATCGCCTGGCATCGAGGCGCACTAAAGGTGCCGCGCTTTGCCCTCCATCCATTGGTTTGGCTGCGGGCATTGTGCGAAATCGGCGGTACGGTGTTCTTCATCGCTGCCCTCCAGCATCTGCCGATCGCCAATGTCTCGGCCGTACTGCAAGCCGTACCTCTCGCTGTCACCATGGGAGCAGCGCTATTTTTCGGCGAAGGCGTTGGTTGGCGCCGGTGGCTTGCGATCATCGCCGGCTTTATCGGCGTGTTGATCGTTGTGCGGCCCGGTGTCGAGGGCTTCAACGCCTATGCCGTTCTGGTCCTGGTCTGCGTCATGTTCACAGCCTTGCGCGATCTCGTCACCCGCAAGCTTCCCACAGCTATTCCCTCCCTCTTCGTATCGGTCTCGACGTCGCTCGCCGTCACGCTTGGCGGCTGCGCGCTGATTGCGCCGCTGGGCGGCTGGCAGCCTGTTTCGGGCGAAAACCTGGTCCTCCTCGGCTCGGCGGCCGTGCTGATCCTGTTCGGCTACCAGTTCATCGTCCTGTCGACGCGTGAAGGCGACATCTCCTATATCGCGCCGTTTCGCTATACCTCGCTACTGTGGTCGATCCTGCTTGGTTACTGGATATTCGCCGACATGCCGGACGCAGCAATGATCGTTGGCTCAGCCATCATCGTTGGCTCCGGTCTCTATACACTCTACCGTGAACAGGTCGTCGGAAAGTCCATGAACGCCACAAAAAGCACCGCACCGGGCATGACGCCGGATGGCCTGTGAGTAATGACACGACAATTCCTCAATCCGAAGAGCGCTCCGCATATCTTCACGCTCGTCGTGGCGACGGCGCTAAGCAATCTGTCGATGAATGTGTTCCTGCCCTCCCTGCCGGGCATGGCACGCTATTTCGAGGCCGACTATGCAGTCGTGCAATTGCTGGTCTCGCTCTATCTGGCTGCGATAGCAATCGTGCAGCTGTTCATCGGGCCCGCCTCCGACAGATACGGCCGCCGGCCGGTAATGTTGGTTTGCCTGGGCATATTCATCATCGGAACCCTAGCTGCCATCTACGCCCCGACCATCGAGTTCCTGCTGGCCTGCCGGCTGCTGCAGGCTTTCTCGGCGGCAGGCATGGTGCTGGCCAGAGCGGTGGTGCGCGACACGGTCGACGCGGCACAGGCTGCAAGCAAGATCGGCTACATTACCATGGGCATGGCCCTGGTGCCGATGCTGGCGCCAATCGTCGGCGGCTTCCTGGAGGAGATTTACGGCTGGAAATCGACCTTCCTGTTGATGCTGGTGTCCGGCCTGCTCACTTTTGCACTTGTCTGGTTTGATCTTGGCGAAACCAACCACGTCAAGTCCAGCAGCTTCCTCGCACAGTTCCGTGCCTACCCTGAACTGATCGGCTCACCGCGTTTCTGGGGCTATACCGCAACGGCCGCGTTCACTTCGGGCGCATTCTACGCCTTTCTTGGCGGCGGCCCTTACGTCGCAACCGATGTCCTGAACCTGTCACCTTCACAATACGGCTTCTATTTCGGCATCATCTCAGCCGGCTATCTGCTAGGCAATTTCCTGTCGGGACGCTTTTCAAGCACCATCGGCATCAATCGGATGATGCTCTACGGCAATCTCATCGCCATCTTCGGGATGGCGCTTTCCCTGGGCTTGTTCCTGCTTGGCGTGGACCATCCGCTTTCGCTCTTCGGGCCGATCTTTTTCACCGGCGTCGGCAATGGCGTGACCCTGCCCAGTGCCAATGCCGGTATCGTCAGCGTGAATCTGCGGCTGGCCGGTTCGGCATCCGGGCTCGGCGGCGCGCTCCAGGTCGGAGGCGGTGCATTGCTGGCGGTGTTGGCCGGCGCGCTGCTGACGCCGGGCACCGGCCCCTACCCGCTGATCGTCGTCATGCTGATTTCATCCTTGGCCGGTGCAGCATCGACACTTTTCGTGATATTCACCAAAAGCCGGGGGGAGGATGAATGGTGAGCGCCAACAAGACAGGCAATCGCGTTTTCGGCATCGTCGGCTGGAAGAACTCCGGCAAGACAACGCTGACCGAACGGTTGGTAAGTGCGCTGACCCGACGCGGCTACAGCGTTTCCACGGTCAAGCACGCCCACCATGCCTTCGATATCGACAAGCCGGGCACAGACAGTTTTCGCCATCGCGCTGCCGGCGCCGGTGAAGTCGCCATCGTCTCGGCAAGCCGCTGGGCGCTGATGCATGAACTGCATGACCAGGACGAGCCCACACTGGACGACGTGCTGGCACGACTTTCACCTTGCGACATTGTGCTGGTGGAAGGTTACAAGCGCGGGCATCACACCAAGATCGAGGCGCGCCGCCTCGAGGCCAAGGAACACGCATCACTGGCGGTGAAAGATCCGCACATCGTTGCCGTGGCTGCCGACCATCCGGTAACCGGCGAAGCCCTGCCGATATTCTCACTCGACGATATCGAGGCAATCGCGGATTTCATCGAGACTGCAACCGGTCTGAAAAAAAACTGACGTTACGGAAGCTCCAAGCCTAATTTTCAGGCAAGGCAAAGAGTTCGCATGAATTGGTGAAACAGGCGCCAAGTCATTTGCCGGGAGCTGTTTTGCAGTTGCTTTTTTGTCGCGAACAATGGGAGTATCCGCCGCAGCGGAGAGCCTGAAGCGGCTTCCAGCGATGCCGCAATGATTTGCGGCGGGCATCAACAGGGGGAATATCATGAGAATTGCAATGCGTATCGCCCTTGCGGCGTCGACCATCGCTCTGGCGATCGGGTCCGCCCAGGCACAACAGCTGAAACTCAAGATCGGTACGGAAGGCGCCTATCCGCCGTTCAACAACCTGACTTCCGACGGCAAGCTCGAAGGCTTCGATATCGATATCGCCAGGGCCCTGTGCGAGGAAATGAAGGCCGAATGCGAATTCGTCACCCAGGACTGGGACGGCATCATCCCGGCCCTCCAGGCCGGCAAGTTCGATGCCATCATTGCCTCCATGTCGATCACAGACGAACGCAAGAAGCAGGTCGACTTCACCAACAAATACTACAACACCCCGCCGGCCATCGCCGTGCCGAAGAACAGCGACATCAATGGCATCACGAAGGAAGACCTGGCCGGCAAGAGCGTCGGCGTGCAGGGTTCCACCACCCATTCCAACTATTCGGAAACCACCTACACTGACAGCGATGTGAAGCTCTATCCGACGGCCGAAGAGTACAAGCTCGACATCATCAACGGTCGCCTCGATGCGGTGAACGATGATATCATCGTCCTCCAGGAATGGCTGGCAACGCCGGAAGGCGAATGCTGCAAGATTGCCGGTGCAATCACGCCGGTGGAGACGATTCACGGCCCGGGCGCGGGCATCGCCATCCGCAAGGGCGAGGCCGAACTGGCGGAAAAATTCAACACCGCCATCGACGCGATCCGTGCCAACGGCAAATACAAGGAAATCAACGATAAATATTTCGACTTCGACGCCTATGGCAGCTAAGCATTTTAGTTGCTGACAGCGTGAGTTCCGGTGACGGCGGAGACGCTTCCGCCGTCATCATTGCCAGTATTCTGCGCCGTCCAGCCCGTCACGGAGTTGCAACCGACATATGGATGTGTGGACGCTCATCAGTTTCGGACCGGACGGTTGGGGCGACGATATCGCCTATGGTGTCCTGGTTACCGCCTCGCTGGCGCTCGCAACGCTTCCGCTCGGGCTCTTCGTCGGCTTCATGGTCGCCTTGGCGAAACGATCGCCGGACAAGACGCTCCGGCTCGCCGGCGATATCTACACCACCATCTTCCGCGGACTGCCTGAACTTCTGACGCTGTTTCTGGTGTTTTACGGAGCACAGATCGGCATCCAGCAGATCGTGCGCGTGTTCGATCCCGGTGCGAGCATCGAGGTCAACAGTTTCGTTGCCGGCATGGTCGCCCTCGGCGCGGTCTTTTCCTCCTACGCCAGCGAGGTCTTCCTTTCCGCTTTCCGCGCCATTCCAAAGGGCCAGTATGAAGGCGGCTATTCCATTGGCCTGTCCAAAGGACAGACGATGCGCCTTGTCGTGCTGCCGCAACTCATCAAGATCGCCCTGCCCGGCCTGTCCAATCTGTGGTTGATCCTGCTGAAGGATACCGCGCTGGTTTCAGTGATCGGGCTTGCCGACATCCTGCGCCAGTCGAGCATTGCCGCGCGCGTAACCAAAGAGGCGTTCCTCTTCTTCGGTCTGGCCTGCCTGATCTATCTGGTGCTCGCAATCATCTCTTCTGTCGGCATCGGCGCCATTGAGCGCGCGGTCGGCAAGGCGGATATACAACGATGAGCCTGGCCGGCAGTCCAAGCGAAACCATCGATCCGCCGCCGCCACCGGCCCGAGGCTGGCCGCGCGAGCGCATCGTCGGGACGGCCCTGCTCGGGCTGTGGACGCTGCTCGGGCTTGGCATCATCCTGTTCCTGATCCGGTCCTGGGACCCGGATCTCTTCGCCAAATACGCGCCTTTCTATCTGAGCGGTCTCGGCGTAACGCTGGCCCTGGTGGCGATATCGAGCCTGATCGGTGCCGTGCTTTCCATACCGATTGCTTATGCGCGCATGTCGAAAAATCCGCTGCTTTACGGACCGGCCTACGCCTATGTCTATTTTTTCCGTGGCACGCCGCTTCTGGCCCAGACCTTCCTGATCTATTACGGCTTCGGCTCGTTTCGGCCGCAACTCGAAGCCATCGGCCTGTGGGGTTTTTTCCGCGAAGCCTGGTACTGCGCAATCCTGGCATTCTCGCTGAACACGGCCGCTTATCAGGCCGAAATCCTGCGCGGCGCGATTGAAAGCGTGCCGAAAGGTCAATGGGAGGGCGCAACCTCGCTTGGCCTCAGCAAATTGCAGACGCTCTACAAGGTCATCCTGCCGCAAGCACTGATCGTAGCGCTGCGGCCCTATGGCAATGAAATCATCCTGATGATCAAGGGCTCCGCCATCGTCGCCATCATCACCGTCTACGATCTGATGGGCGAGACACGCCGGGCCTATTCACGCACCTTCGACTTCCAGACCTATATCTGGGCGGCATTGATCTATCTGTCAGTGGTCGAGACATTGCGCCATGCCATCGAATGGATCGAACGCCGCATCACCCGGCACCTGAAGCGCTGAGCCAGAAATTTTATGCTTTCGGCGGCTTGACCTGACGCATCGATCGCATAGACCAGACACGAATCCTTCCAGCAAAACTCATGAGGTTGTGACATGGCGTCGGTGGCATTTCTCGGACTTGGCGTAATGGGCTATCCGATGGCCGCGCATCTGAAGAACAAGGGCGGCCACGACGTGACCGTCTATAACCGCACGACCGCCAAAGCCGAACAATGGGTTGCCCAGCATGGCGGGCAGCTCGCGCCGACACCGCGCCAGGCCGCCGAGGGCAAGGACTTCGTGTTCAGCTGCGTGGGCAATGACGATGACCTGCGCAGCGTCACCATCGGTGCCAACGGCGCGTTTCAGGCGATGAAGAAAGGTTCGATCTTCATCGACAATACGACTGCCTCGGCCGAAGTTGCCCGCGAATTGGCGGCGAAGGCCGATGCTTCCGGCTTTGAATTTCTCGACGCACCTGTGTCGGGTGGCCAGGCCGGCGCCGAAAACGGCGTGCTGACGGTAATGGTCGGCGGCAAGCAGGAAGTGTTCGACCGCGCACGGCCGGTGATCGATGCCTTTGCCCGCATGGTCGGTCTGATGGGCCCGGCCGGCTCGGGCCAGCTCACCAAGATGATCAACCAGATCTGCATCGCCGGACTGGTGCAGGGACTGGCCGAGGGCATCAATTTCGGCAAGAAGGCCGGCCTCGACATCGAAAAAGTGGTTGAAGTGATCTCCAAGGGTGCTGCCGGGTCCTGGCAGATGGAAAACCGCCACAAGACCATGAATGCTGGCAAATATGACCATGGCTTCGCCATCGACTGGATGCGCAAGGATCTTGGCATCTGCCTGGAGGAAGCTGATCGCAACGGTGCCGCCCTGCCCGTCACCGCACTGGTGGACCAGTTCTACAAGGAAGTGCAGCTTATGGGCGGCAAGCGCTGGGATACGTCCGCCCTGCTGGCGCGGCTTGAAAAATAGGCCCCCACGTAAAGAAGCATCGTCCTACCTTGCGGGACGATGCTTCAACCAGAATCTGAGTACGACTCATCCCGGATTGTTGCCTTGACGGGTGGAAAATGCCCGATCATGCGGCGTTTGAACTGCTTTCCTTGTCCAGGATCATATAATCCAGCGGCAGTTCGGTGGTGTATTTGATCTGCTCCATCGCAAAAGACGAGGAGACGTCGCGGATTTCGATCTTGGCGATGAGGCGCTTGTAGAAGGCGTCATAGGCGGCGATATCCGGCACGACCACACGCAGCAGGTAGTCGACGTCGCCACTCATCCGGTAGAACTCGATGACTTCCGGAAAATCCTGGATGACTTCGGAAAAACGCTTCAGCCATTCGTGACTGTGCGAATTGGTACGGATCGCCACGAACACGGTAACGCGCGTATTGATCTTTACCGGGTCGAGGACCGCCACACGCCGTTTGATGACGCCTTCCTCTTCCAGCTTCTGGATACGGCGCCAGCAAGGTGTTGTCGACAGCCCCACTTTCTTGGCGACGTCGGCAACTGCAAGCGTAGCGTCTTCCTGCAGAAGGCGTAAGATTTTTCGGTCGAGGCGATCCATGAGGTCTCCGATAGAAAATTATTCTATCATACTCGCCGGGCCGATACAATTTCACAAGCAAGAAATTCTCGGCGCGCGGGCCATCGGAAGAACCAAACTGTCGTCAAATCAGGAAATGCGAGAGCGGATTTCTGCTCTCAGGAAAGGCAGCAATTCCATTTCAAACCATGGATTCTTCTTCAGCCAGCCGGTGTTGCGCCATGAAGGGTGCGGCAGAGGGAGAACATGGGGCTTGCCCGACGCTGCATAGATCGCGCGCCAATCCATCACCGTTTCGCTCAGCGAAGGCCGGCGCTGGGTCGGCATGTGCCAGGCCTGCGCGTAAAGACCGATCACCAGCACGAGGTCGATCTGCGGCATCAAGTCGAGCAGCGATTTGCGCCAGGCAGGCGCACATTCGCGCCGCGGCGGCAGGTCCGAGCCCTTTGCATCCTGCCCCGGAAAACAGAAACCCATCGGCACGATCGCAAGCTTGTGCGGATCGTAGAACTCCTCGCGCGACATGCCGAGCCAATCGCGCAGGCGGTCGCCGGAGCGGTCGTCAAACGGAATGCCGCTCAAATGCACCTTTGTTCCCGGCGCCTGGCTGGCAATCAATATGCGCGCGGTCGTGGAGGCCACTACGACCGGGCGCGGCTCATGCGGGAGCGGCCGCCCGATGGGCTGCTCCACGCAGATGCGGCAGGCACCGATCGCCCCAAGCAGATGTTCGAGATCCGCGCTCACCTCAGGCAGCAGCGCTCGGCCGGCTGGAAACCGCCTGATACCAGCGGCCGACATGGCGCAATTCCTCAGGCAGCGCTATGCGAGCGGGCCTCATGAAGTCGATGGCGATAAGCCCCGTAATATCGGCGATGGAAAATTCGTCGCCGGCGACGTATTCGCGACCTTCAAGCTCGTCATCCAGCAATTTCAGGAATGCAAGGGCCTTCGGCTTGTTGGCTTCGCCCCATTCGGGAATTTGTGGAACTTCCCAATCCTTCATCGCCGGATGGATATGGCGAAAGGCCTGCGCCACGCAAAACAGCAGATTGAGTTCCATCCGCCGCTGCCACATTTCGACCTGTGCCTTGCCGAGCGCGGCGCGCCCGAACAGCGCCGGTTCGGGGTGCAGTTCCTCGAAATAGCGGCAGATCGCCACCGATTCCGTCAGGACCGTACCATCATCGAGTTCCAGCACCGGCAGGCGCTGCAGCGGGTTGCGGGTCGTGACCTCCGGCCCCCTGTGCTGCATGGCCCCCATATCGACCGGCACAAGCGGGATTTCGATCCTCTTTTCCGCCAGGAACACGCGGACACGCCTTGGATTTGGTGCCCGCCCGCCATCATAAAGTTTCACAAGCTTCTCCCGCCTCAAGATCTACGCCTGACTATAGGCCCACCATCAGGAAAACCGAAGGATTTCGCGCACCCAGTTCAACATCGCGCCGAAATAATCATGATTGCGCTCCACCATGCCGCCATGGCTGTCGCGCCAATGTCGTGGAACGTCGAACTCGCCGGCCCAAAGGCCCAGCCGCTTTCTGCGCGCGGTCTTTTCGACCTCCTCATAATCGCCATAGGCAACGGCCCAACCCTGCTCCACCTGCCTGCGGTTCAGGTCCACGCCATCCGCCGTGCAGACAGCAAGCAGCCGCCCATAACGATCACGCTCCCAGCCTGAACAGGTGATGCTGCGACCCGAAGCAAGCTTTGCCAGAGCCTCGCGCGCCTGGCGGCCACAGGCATAGTCGGTGCCATTCCGGCGGCAAATCTGCCCGTATTCCGGAGCATCTATGCCTACGAGCCGAATGCGCTCGGTTCCAAGCGTAATGGAATCACCATCGTTGATTATCGCAACACCGCCAATCCGCCGGGTTTCGACACGGTCCAGCCGGGCACTCACCAGAACCAGAAGGCCGAGAATCGCAGCGGCAAGACAATAGTCCAGGAACTTTCCACGCCGGTTGCGCCTTCGCGCCGGGCGTCTGCGCTGCCGCCCGCTCCACAGCATTCGATTCATATGGAAAACAAACTCTTAAGCTTTAGGGCTTAGCCTGCGGAATCGAACCGGTTGCTCGCACAAGTTGAAGACATTCATGCCGTTGCTGCGCTCTAACACAGCGGACAAATTCATTGTGGACCGCAGGAAGCCTCATCGCAACAGCGACGTGGCCCGTGCGGTGCGCAGATCACGCGATCGGCTCTCCCAACGCCATGGCACCCCCGTATTCGACCGCGAGCTTTTGAAGCTGCACGCACATGCCATTGTCGGCAGCGCCGCGACCATACCCCTGCTTGTGCTGATCATCACTGCAGCCGGGCTGCTTGGCGGCATGGCCGGCGACATAGTGGTCTGGGCATTCCTGACGATGACCTGCTATGCCGGGTTAACCTGGGTGGCCCACCGCGTGCGCAAGGCTGACGCGAGCCGGCTCAACACGATCTCAACCAAGCGCAACCTTCTTGCCGGCCATTTCATCAGCGGTCTCGGCTGGGTCTATTTTGCCACGCTTGGCTGCGTCAACTGTCAGGTCGAGCAATTCCCGATCATCAAGGCCATCGTCCTGCTTCTGGCCATGGCGGCAACCGCACTGATCACCTCATCGCTGCGCGGTGCGCTGCTGGCTACCTTCGCCCTCCCCGTCGCCGCCTACGCCTATATCGGCATCAATTCATGGGCGCCGATCGAGCTTGTCATGACCGGACTGCTGGCGCTCTCGCTGCCCTTTTTCAGCTATGTCGCTAGCCACTTTAACCGCTCGTCGGTGATGCTGCTATCATTCCGTTCGGAAAAGGACGCTCTGATCGCCGAACTGGAGACGGCAAAGTCGATGTCCGACGAGGCACGGCGGCGTGCCGAAGAGGCCAATATGGCCAAGTCGCGCTTTCTGGCCTCCATGAGCCATGAATTGCGCACACCGCTCAATGCAATCCTCGGCTTTTCGGAGGTGATGTCCAACGAAGTGCTGGGGCCGATGCAGAACCCTACCTATCGCGACTATGCGCGCGACGTGCATGATTCAGGCCAGCATCTGCTCGACCTGATCAATGAGATACTCGACCTGTCGCGCATCGAGGCCGGGCGTTACCAGCTCAACGAAGAGCCGGTGCGGTTGCTGCATATTGTCGAGGAATGCTGCCATCTGATGGAGCTAAAGGCGCATAACAAGGATCTGCGCATCATCCAGGAATTCGAGCCCGAACTGCCGCGCCTTTTCGCCGATGAACGCGCCTTGCGGCAGGTCACGCTGAACCTGCTGTCGAACGCGGTGAAATTCACCTCGACCGGTGGTGAAATCCGCGTGCGAGTCGGCTGGACGGCAGGTGGCGGCCAATATGTGTCGATCAAGGATAACGGGCCCGGCATTCCGCCCGACGAGATTCCGGTCGTGCTGTCCGCCTTCGGCCAGGGCTCGATCGCCATCAAGAGTGCCGAACAGGGCACCGGCCTCGGCCTGCCGATCGTGCAGGGTCTGATCCATATGCATGGCGGCGAATTCGAGCTCCATTCGAAGCTGCGCGAAGGCACCGAAGCAATTGCGATCTTCCCGGCCTCGCGTGTCATGGAAGTGCTGCCGGCGCTGCCGACACGCAAGGTCGCGGCCGGCGGACGCAGGCGCTGAAACGCCGGAGCTTCATGGCTTCAAAGTGCTGCGGCCATGCCGGTGCTGCACAGGGCAGCCGCCTTGACCAGCCCGGCAGCAAGGCCGGCCCCAACGCCCTCGCCATGCGAAAGATCAAGATCGAGCAGTGGCCGCATGGCCAGTCTTTCGATCGCCTGGCGCTGGCCGGGCTCGGTGGAAAGCTGTGCGATAAGGCAGTGATCGAGCGCATGCGGATTGGCGGCGTGCAGAACGCTGGCGGCGGCAATCGCAGCAAAACCATCCAGGATCACCGGGATCTTCTCCATCCGTGCGGCAATAATCGCGCCGGCAATCGCCGCGGTTTCACGTCCCCCCACGCGGCGCAGCACTTCCAGCGGGTCCTTCAAATGGCTGCCATGCAGCGCAAGCGCTGCATCCACCGCCTCGGCCTTCCTCGCAACCATGGCCGCATCGGCGCCTGAACCCGGACCGATCCAATCGGCCCCGGAGCCGCCATAGAGCGCGGCGAGGATCGCCGCAGCGACCGTCGAATTGCCGACGCCGAGATCGCCGATGCAAAGCAGGTCCGTGCCCGATATCGCTTCCATGCCAAAGGCCATGGTCGCCGCACAGCCGCGCTCATCAAGTGCTGCATCCCGCGTCATGTCGGCGCTCGGCAGATGCAGCGCCAGATCGAAGACCTTCAGCCCCAGATCATAGGCAAGGCAGATCTGGTTTATGGCGGAGCCGCCGGCGGCGCTGAGTTCGACCGCGCGTGCGGTCGCCTCCATCGGACGCGGTGAAATCCTCCGCCCGACAACCCCATGGTTGCCGGCAAAAATCGCCACCAGCGGACGGTTGACGGCGGGCGGGCGGCCGCTCCAGGTCGCCAGCCATGCGGCAACTTCCTCCAGCCGACCAAGCGACCCCTTGGGTTTTTCGGCCCTGGCAAACTGCGCGCGAACCCTTTCGCCGGCAGCCTCGTCGCCGGCCGGCAGCCGGGCCAGCAAATTGCGGAAGTCATCAAAGGGAAGCGCACTGGTCATGTCGTCAATGCTCGCTAAGATCGTCGTTGGCAGCGGCATAGCCGCGATGGTCACGTGGCACAATGGGAGTATGGTTGGATAGTGACAGGGCTTGCATCCGCCTGTCGTCTGACCCAATTGAAAGATGGCACAACAGGACTGCTACATGGCGGCAATTGAATCCCCCTGCATTCTCATATGCTCGATCGATATGAAGACCGGCTACTGCTTCGGCTGCGGCCGCACGCAAGGCGAGATTTCCGCCTGGATCGAGATGACGTCACAGCAGCGCCGCGAGATCATGGCCGAACTGCCGGCCAGACTGGAAACGGTCGAGCGCCGCCCACGCCGCGAAACCAGGCGTTCACGCCTGGCGCGCGGGCGCGAAGCAACGGGTTGACCCACTCTTGAGATCGGGTCGTTTCATCTGGGTTATTCTGGCGGTGATGGGCATCGGGCTTGCCCTGCTCATCTTCAATGACGCCAGTGGCGATGCGTCCGGCATTTCCAGCGACACTCTGGGTCGGGTTTTCTATCTCGGCGTTCTGGGCGCTGTGATCGGCGCCGGCATACTCGCCTCGCGCCATCGCTTCGGCGACATGGCCCGCAACCTCGCACTTTGGCTGTTGGTCGTGCTGTTGCTCGTCGCGGGCTATCAATATCGCTACGAATTGCAGGACGTCGCCAACCGCGTGACCGTTGGGCTGGTGCCGGGCAGCCCGCTCTCTGTGACTGATTCGGAGGGCCAAAACACGGTCACGCTTGAAAAGCTGCCCAATGGTCATTTCGAGGCACGTCTTTCCATCGACGGCAAGCCGGTTCGAGTGCTGGTCGATACCGGCGCGACCAGCACGGTGTTGACCACGCGCGACGCCGAACGTGTCGGCTTCGATGCGGAAAAGCTCGCCTACACCATCCCGATCTCCACCGCCAATGGCAACGCCACCGCCGCCCGGGTGATCGCCGGCGAGATCAGGCTTGGAGCTATAACGCGCCGCAACATGCCGTTGCTGGTCGCCGCGCCGGGCATGTTGGAACAAAGCCTGCTCGGCATGAATTTCATCGGCGCGCTATCGGGATTCGATGTCCGCGGGGATCGCATGATCCTGCGCGATTGAGGGAGCGAAGATGCGGGTAAAACGGATCGTCGCCAATATCGACACCAGGAACATCAGCGCAGCCAGACGTTTCTATCACGATGTGCTCGGTCTCGATCTCCTGATGGATCACGGCTGGATTGCGACCTACGGATCTGACGAGAAGGCAAGGGCCCAGGTAAGCTTCGCCTCGGAAGGCGGATCAGGGACCCCGGTTCCCGATCTGTCGATAGAAGTCGATGATCTTGACACCGCCCTTCAGCGCATGAAAGACGCCGGCTTCCAGATCGAATATGGACCGGCCGAGGAGCCCTGGGGCGTAAGACGGTTCTACGTACGCGACCCGTTCGGCAAACTGGTCAATATCCTCACCCATATGTGATCGGTAGGCGCGCTCACGCTGCCCGGCGGGCCGGATCAGAATCGACCTCGGCAAAGGCGTCGCGCAAGATATCTGCACCGGCTCCGGGCCGCGTCGCATTGGTTGAAAGAATCTGGCGGAAACGCCGCGCCCCCGGCAGGCCATGGAAAAGACCGACCATGTGGCGGGTGACATGGCCAAGCCGCCCGCCCTGTTCAATATGACGTTCCGCATAGGCGACCATGCGCTCGATCAGCCGCCCGAAATCAAAATCACCGTTGGCGTCGCCGAACAGGCTGGCGTCGGCGTCCGCCAGGATACCCGGCGTGTGATAGGCCGCACGGCCAAGCATCACACCGTCGACTTTCAGAAGATGCGCCTTTGCCTCATCCAGCGTCTGAATACCGCCATTGATGCCAATGAATCGATTCGGGCTTTTCGCCTTGAGGCGATAGACACGCTGATAATCCAGTGGCGGGATATCGCGATTTTCCTTCGGGCTGAGCCCGTCCAGCCAGGCTTTGCGTGCATGCACCCAGAGTGCGTCCGCACCGGCCGCAAAGACGCCATCGGCAAGCGTATCCAGCGCAACTTCCGGGTCCTGGTTATCGACGCCGATACGGCATTTGACAGTGACCGGGATCGAGACCGCTGCCTTCATTGCCGCGACGCACTCGGCGACGAGGTCGGGCGTCTTCATCAGACAGGCGCCGAAAGTGCCGGACTGGACCCGATCCGAGGGGCAGCCGACATTGAGATTGATCTCGTCATAGCCGAAATCTTCGCCGATACGCGCAGCCTGCCCCAGCTTGGCCGGGTCCGAGCCGCCGAGCTGAAGTGCGATCGGGCGCTCTTCGTCCGAAAAGCCCAATAGCCGCTCGCGCGCGCCGTGGATCACGGCATCGGCGACGACCATTTCGGTATAAAGCAGCGCGCGCTGGGTCAGTTGCCGGTGAAAATAGCGGCAATGCCTGTCTGTCCAATCCATCATGGGGGCGATGGCAAGGACTTGGCCGGAATAGATGCCGGTCGTGCTGTGCATAGAGCGGTCTCAATCGTCCGATCGTTTCGGCCTGTCGTATCCGTTGGGGCATCCGGCTGTCAAACCGACGCCCCCGCATCATTCCACGACGGGTTCCCCGCAGGGGCGGTAAAGCAGGTTGATCCACCATGAGCGGTTGGTTAGCCCCTTGCCGCCACCGCGTTCGGCCAATGTATCCACACCGACGCACCATTCGACCAATCGCGGCGACAGGCCGAACTCCTCGGCAAGATATGATGCTGCTTCCTCGATGCCTTCAGTGCAGGCTTCCGTTTTGCACAGATTGGCCTGGGTGGCGATATCAAGCAGCGCCTCATGGCCCAAACTGCTGGTGCGATACCAGACACCGAAGGCAGACAGGGCAATGACAAGCAGCAGAGCAATTGTGATTTTTATGAAAATTTTCAATCCGCACTGCCTGCATCAGGATAAGGTGCCGCAACCGGGTGAAGATTTAGTGCTACTGCTGAGGCAAGTCAAAGCAGGCCCGAAGCGGTTGTCAGGCATCATTGCCGTGTAACGAGTGGACAAGTCCCAAAAAGAAAAAGGCCGGCAGCATTGCCGGCCTCTCCCCTAGCCCAAAGTGTCAGGCATTCGCAGCAGAAACCGCCCGCTTGGCCATGACAACGATCAAATGTGCGCGATATTCAGCCGAAGCGTGCATGTCACTCATCAGGTCGGCAGGCGAAAGCTGCAGCCCGTCAAGCGCCGAAGCATCGAATTTCTTCGTCAGCGCCGTCTCGATTTCCTTGGAACGGAACACGCCGTCATCACCCGCTCCGGTGACTGCGACCCGCACACCGTCCTTGCCCTTGGCCACGAACACCCCGGTCATTGCATAGCGCGAGGCCGGGTTGCGGAATTTCTCATAAGCCGCCTTGGCCGGCGCGGTGAAGGTAATGGAGGTGACGATTTCGCCATCCTTCAACGCGGTCTCGAACAACCCCTTGAAGAATTTGTCGGCGGCAATCTCGCGCTTGTTGGTGGCGATGGTCGCACCGAGCGCCAGAAGGGCGGCGGGATAATCCGCAGCCGGATCATTGTTGGAGATCGAGCCGCCGATCGTGCCCCTGTGACGCACCGCCGGATCGCCGATCAATCCGGCAAGATGTGCTACCGCAGGTGCGACCTTCTTCAGCTTCTCGTCATTGGCCACCTCGAAATGAGTGGTCGCCGCGCCGATCGTCACCGTCTTGCCCGAGACCTTGATGCCCTTCAATTCGGCGATATGGGCAAGATCGACGAGATCGGAAGGGGCGGCAAGCCGCGCCTTCATGGCCGGGATCAGCGTCATGCCGCCCGACAGGAACTGTGCATCGCCGGATTTTGCGAGTTTTGCAGCCTCCGCCACAGAAGAGGCGCGATGGTAATTGACCTGATACATCTTCGTCCTCCCTCAGTTCCTGGCCGACGCGCGCAGGGCTGCCCAGACCTTTTGCGGCGTTGCCGGCATAGTGATGTCCTCGGTGCCGATCGCATCGGTGATGGCGTTGATGACTGCCGGTGGCGAACCGATCGCACCGGCCTCGCCACAGCCTTTCAGGCCGAGCGGATTGGAGGGAGACGGCGTGCTCGTGGTCGAAACCTGGAAGGACGGCAGGTCGTCGGCGCGCGGCATGGTGTAGTCCATATAGCTGGCCGTCAGCAGCTGCCCGCTGTCATCGTAATGCGCCCCTTCCAGCAGCGCCTGACCGATGCCCTGGGCGACACCGCCATGGACCTGCCCCTCGACGATCATCGGGTTGATGATATTGCCAAAATCATCGGCAGCGACGAACTGGATCACTTGGGTTTGGCCGGTTTCAGGGTCCACCTCGACTTCGCAGATGTAGCAGCCGGCCGGGAAGGTGAAGTTTGCCGGATCGTAGAAGGCGGTTTCCTTCAGGCCGGGCTCCATCCCGCCAGGCAGGTTGTGGGCGGTATAGGCCGCAAGCGCAACCTGGAACCACGGCACGTTCTTGTCCGTGCCGGCCACCTTGCAGGCACCGTTCTCGATAACGATGTCGCTTTCGTCGGCTTCCATCAGGTGGGCAGCGATCTTGCGCGCCTTGGCTTCGACCTTGTCGAGCGCCTTGGAGAGCGCGCTCATGCCGACCGCGCCCGAGCGCGAACCATAGGTGCCCATGCCCATCTGCACCTTGTCGGTGTCGCCATGCACGATGGACACCTGATCGATCGGCACGCCCAAGCGCTGGGCCACGAGCTGGGCGAACGTCGTTTCATGTCCTTGACCGTGGCTGTGCGAGCCGGTCAGCACCTCGATCGTACCGACCGCATTGACGCGGACCTCTGCCGATTCCCACAAGCCCACGCCGGAACCGAGCGAGCCGACCGCGGCGGAAGGCGCGATGCCGCAGGCCTCGATGTAGCAGGAAAAGCCGATGCCCCGCAGTTTACCTGCCTTCTTGGCCTTTTGGCGGCGCTTTTCGAAACCGTCATAGTCGGCTGCTTTCATAGCGGCATCCAACGAGGCGCCGAAATCGCCGGCATCGTAGTTCATGATGACAGGGGTCTGGTGCGGGAACGATGTGATGAAGTTCCTGCGGCGCAGTTCCGCCGGGGAAATGCCGAACTTCCGTGCCGATACTTCCAGCATTCGTTCGACATTGAAGGCAGCCTCGGGCCGCCCTGCCCCACGATAGGCATCGACCGGCGCGGTGTTGGTGTAGATCGCCTTCACATTGGCGTGGATCGCCGGAATGTCGTACTGGCCCGACAAAAGCGTGGCGTAGAGGTAAGTCGGCGTCGCTGAGGAAAACAGCGACATATAGGCGCCGAGATTGGCCTTGGTCTCGACCTTGAACCCGAGGATCTTGTAATCCTTGTCGAAGGCCATGGCACAGTGGCTATGGTGGTCGCGGCCATGCGCATCAGTAAGGAAGCTTTCGGTGCGGTCGGCCACCCATTTGACCGGAACGCCGGTCTTCTTCGATGCCCACAGGCAGACAATCTCTTCCGGATAGATATAGATTTTCGAGCCGAAGCCGCCGCCGACATCGGGCGCGATGACGCGCAGCTTGTTTTCCGGCGCCACATTGTAGAAGGCGCTCATCACGAGGCGCGCCACATGCGGGTTCTGCGAGGTGGTCCAGCATGTGTAATGGTCTTCGGCCTTGTCATAGTGGCCGAGTGCCGCGCGCGGTTCCATGGCGTTGGGAACCAGCCGGTTGTTGACGATATCCATCTCGACGACATGCGCGGCCTTCTTGAAGGCAGCTTCTGTCTCGTCGGCATTGCCGATATCCCAATCGAAGATGAGATTGTTTTCGGCCTCGGGATGGATTTGCGGCGCGCCCTTGTTCATGGCCTTGGAGGCGTCCGTAACCGACTTCAGTTCCTTGTAGGTGACCTCGACGGCTTCGGCAGCATCGCGGGCCTGCCCCTTGGTGTCGGCCACCACGATGGCAACCGCGTCGCCGACATAGCGAACCTTGTCGAAGGCGAGCGGCGACCACGCGCCCATCTTCATCGGCGTGCCGTCCTTGGAATGGATCATCCAGCCGCAGATGAGATTGCCGATGCCGTCCGCCTTGATTTCTTTGCCGGTAAGCACGCCGATGACGCCCGGCATTGCCTGCGCCGCCTTTACGTCGATCTTCTTGATCTGCGCATGCGCATAAGGGCTGCGCACGAAGGCTGCATGCTTCATTCCCGGCACGACCATGTCGTCGACATAGCGGCCGGCACCCGTGATGAACCTCTTGTCTTCCTTGCGCGCCACGCGAGCGCCAACACCTTCGATGCCCATGGATGTTTTCCTCCAAGATGAGGCATTCGGCAATCAGCAGTCGGCAGTCGGTTCCGAACCGTATGTGCCGTCCTGATACCGATTTCCTCCCTTTAATCCTATTGCCGACTGGCTACTGCCGATTGCCGCTCAGGCCGCCTTCTTCGCTTTGCTCGCAGCCTTGCCCTTGCTCCTCGCCATTGTCTTGGAAGCAGCAAGGATAGCCTTGACGATGTTGTGATAGCCGGTACAGCGGCAGATATTGCCTTCCAGTTCCTCGCGCACCGTTGCCTCGTCCAGCCCCTCGGGATGGCGGCGGATCATGTCGGTCGCAGTCATGATCATGCCGGGCGTGCAAAAGCCGCACTGCAAACCATGATGCTCCTTGAACGCGGCCTGGACCGGATGCAGTTCAGCACCGTCGGCCAGCCCTTCGATGGTCACCACCGTCGACCCGGAAGCCTGCGCGGCCAGCATCGTACAGGACTTCACCGCCTTGCCGTCGACATGCACGACGCAGGCGCCGCATTGCGATGTGTCGCAGCCGACATGCGTACCCGTCAGCCCGACATGCTCGCGCAGAAAATGGACCAGCAGCGTACGATCCTCGACCGTTCCGCCGACACGCCGGCCGTTGACCACTAGCGATACTTCCGACATGAAACCTCCCTGAGTGCCCTGCCTGTCGCAGTTTGCCGTTACGACCTCACCCGGCAATCCGCGCAAGCCATAATGATCTTTCGCAATCCAGAAGCAACGAGAATGCAGCCCTCCCCAAAACCCGTATATTGTACTTTCGCACACGGATTGAGCATTCAAGCATTGCTAAACTAGCCTCTCAAGGCAACAATGCACAAGATGAGGCCTGCGGCGACAACATCGTGGGCGGTAAGGGAGGAGATGTGGCGCTGACCTGTTCGCGCACACATTACGCGTGCGGCCTGTCGGCCCTGACGACCGACAGCGCAGATGCGGATGGTTTTGTCCGTGCAGTTGCCGACGAAGCAACTGCCATGGACGCCGATTTCGCCTTGTTTTTCTTTTCGCAGGCGCTGGTGGATGCCTCCTCGCTTTCAGGCGCGCTGAAACGGCACCTGCCAAACCTCGCCTATGCCGGATGCTCCACGGCAGGCGAGATCACACCCGCCGGCCTTGAAGACGGCCACATGCTGGCCTTGTTGTTTCCCCGCTCCGGGTTCACGGCAGTCAGCGCCCTGGTCCGTAATCTCTCTGCCGGCGGCATGGACGACATTGCCGGCAAGGTCGATGGCCTGCGGCGCACGCTTCATGCCCGTACGGGCTACGCACAATCGCCCAATCTTTTTGCGCTTTGCCTCATCGATGGGCTGTCCTATGCCGAGGAAGCCGTCACCTCGGCGATCCATTGGGGGCTGGACGACATTCCGCTGATCGGCGGTTCAGCCGGCGACGACCTCAAATTCAAGACCACGACGCTGATCTCCAACGGCTTTGTCGGCAGCGACTGCGCCATCGTGGTGCTGATGGCAACCGAAGTTCCGTTCCACGTCTTCAAGACCGAGAATTTCGTGCCGACGCAAGAAAAGCTCGTGGTCACCTCGTCCGACCCCGAGCGACGGATCGTGCGCGAGTTCAATGCGGAAGTGGCGGTCGAGGAGTTCGCCACGGCAGTCGGCGTCGCGCCCGGCGCTATGACGCCCCTGACCTTCGCCTCCCATCCTGTCGTGGTGCGGGTCGGCGGCGAATATTACTGCCGCTCCATCCAGAAGGTAAATCCGGACGGCTCGCTCTCGTTCTATTGTGCCATCGATGACGGCATCGTGCTGTCGATTGCCAAGCCGACCGGCATGGTGGAATCGACCCGTACGGCCTTGAAAAATGTCAATGAACGCCTAGGCGGCATCGATGTCGTGCTGGGCTTCGACTGCGTGCTGAGGCGGCTCGATGCGCGCAACCGCCAGGTTTTCCGTGATATTTCCGAACTCTACCGCACCAACAATGTGATAGGTTTCGGGACTTATGGCGAGCAATATCGGTCGATGCATTTGAACCAGACATTCACCGGCATTGCTTTCGGTCACAAGCAGGCGGCCGAATAACAGGACGACAATGCCCATCCGCCAGATCGACGACCTCGAGAAACTCAAGAAGATCAACCAGGCGCTGATTTCCCGCGTCGAACGCTCGATGGACCAGCAAGGCAATGCCTTTTCGCTGTTCCAGACTGCAATCAACCTGGAAAACCGGGTGCGCAGCCGAACCGACGAATTGCGCTCGACGCTGCGGCGCCTGGAAGTCTCCAATCTTGACCTTGCAGCCGCCAAGGAGAATGCCGAGCAGGCCAATCTGTCCAAGACGCGGTTTCTCGCTGCCGCCAGCCACGACATCCTGCAACCTCTGAATGCCGCCCATCTGTCGGTTTCGGCGCTGGCCGAAATCCAGACCGACGAGGAAGGCAAGAAGCTGGTGCGCCAGGTCGAGCGCTCGCTGGAGACGATGGACGACCTGATCCACACGCTGCTCGACATATCCAAGTTGGACGCGGGCGTGGTCGAACCCGAGATCACGGACGTATCGCTGGAACAACTGTTTGTCTCGCTGAAGTCGGATTTCCAGCCGCTTGCGGAACTGAAAGGGCTGAAACTCAGATTCCACGCCGGCAATGCGGTGGTCCGTTCTGATCGGACACTGCTTCGCCGTATCCTGCAGAACATCGTTTCCAATGCCGTACGCTATACACGAACCGGCGGTGTCCTCGTTGGCATGCGTCACCGCTCAAACATGATCCGCATCCAGATTGCCGACACCGGCTGCGGCATCCCGGAAAACCAGCGTGAGGCGGTATTCGAAGAATTCCACCGCGGCACCATACCGCCCGATACCGACCTCTCCGGCGGCCTCGGCCTGGGGCTCTCGATCGTGCGCCGCATGACAAACGCGCTTGGTCATCCGGTCACCTTCTCGTCGGTCGTCGGCCGCGGCACCATCTTCCGTATCGACGTTCCAGTCGCTGCCGGGGCGGCGCTCGCCCATCAGGCAGCGGCGTCCGAGCCCGAACGGCCGCGCGGCTATGGCCTTTTCGGTACCAAGGTGCTGCTGATCGAAAACGACATGGAAGTGCGCGACGCCATGACCGCGCTGCTGGAGCGCTGGCAATGTACGGTAAGGACGGCATCCTCTTCGGCCGGCACTTTGGAAGCGCTGGGCGACACGGCCTGGATTCCCGACATCATCATTGCCGACCAGCATCTGGATGGCGGCGACCTCGGCAGCGTCGCCATTGCCGACGCCCGCTATCATCTCGGCCGGGCGGTTCCTGCCCTGATCGTTACCGGCGACGCTTCCGAGACAGTGGTCAATATCGCCCGCGAAATCGGTGTGGAACTGATGCGCAAGCCGCTGAAGCCGGCGCAGTTGAGGGCTCTGCTGGCGCATTTGCTGGCGTAGTTGGCAATATAGCGCGCGCCCTTTGATCGATTCCGACCATCTTCAGGTCTAAAATCCCGATGGCTCCCGGAACAGATCGGCGTTGTCGAGCTTGGACACCTCAATCACCGCCTGGGTGCGACTGTAGACATTGAGCTTGCGCAGGATCTCGGAGACATGTGCCTTCACCGTGGTCTCGCCGACTTGCAGCTCGAAGGCGATCTGCTTGTTGAGCAGCCCCTGACGCAACATCTGCAACACGCGCAGTTGTTGCGGCGTCAGCTTGGAGAGACGCCGGATCATCTCGGCACGATCCGCGCTCTCATCATCCGGCGCCTGTCCCTCATAGCCCTCCGGAACATGGATGGCGCCCTCCATCACCGAACGAATCGCATCGGCCAGATCGCTCTTGCGCACCGATTTGGGAATGAAACCGGCTGCGCCATAGGAAAGTGCTTCGGAAATGATCTTTGGCTCGTCATGCCCGGAAACAACGACTACCGGCAGCCGTGGATGATGTGTGCGCAGTTGCAGCAACCCGTCAAAGCCGTGGACGTCAGGCATGCTGAGATCCAGAAGCGCAAGATCGAACGGCTTGGGATCGGCAAGCAGCGTCAGCGCCTCGGCAATCGAACGGGCTTCCACCGTATCCACATCCGGATAGGCCATACGGACGGCGCTGTGCAGCGCCTCACGAAATAACGGGTGGTCATCGATTATCAGGAATCGAGCGGCATCGTTGGCGGCACTCATAGCCAACACTCCATTATGCAAAGGCTGCGACCGAGACATGCCGGCACTTTCCGCCGACCCAAAGGGACATATTTTCCAAATCCTCGATCCATGGCGCCAATTTCAAGGTAGCCCACCGACGCGTAAGCGATTATTGCCAAATAGTACATCTGATCGCCCCGCGGGCACACAAGTTCGATCAGCGGGGCACTGGAGACCCGGCCGATGAGCGAGATCGTCCTGCACAATTATTTCCGTTCCTCGACCTCCTATCGCGTGCGCATCGCACTGGAAATGAAGGGGCTGGACTATAGCTACGTGCCGCACCATCTGCGCCATGGCGAGCATTTGGAACCGCCCTATAGGGCGGTCAATCCCCAAGGGCTGGTACCGGCACTGATCTGGCGGGATGGAACACTACTGGTCCAGTCCTTGGCAATCATCGAGTTCCTCGACGAAACGGTGCCACAACCGCCACTTCTGCCTGCGGACGCGCTTGGCCGCGCACGAGTACGCATGCTGGCTCAGATGATTGCCTGCGACATTCATCCAGTAAACAATCTACGCGTGCTGACCTCATTGCGCACGTTATTCGGCGCCAGCGACGAGGACGTCGCCAACTGGTTCCGCCATTGGGTGAACGAAACGTTCGAACCGCTTGAAAAGATTCTGGCTGACAGTCGCGAGACGGGAACATTCTGCCACGGAGACACGCCCGGCCTGGCTGATATCTGCCTTGCAGCCCAGGTGGCGAACAATCAGCGTTTTGGCGTCGATATGACGCCCTATCCGATCATTTCACGCATATATGATGCCTGCATGGAACTGCCGGCCTTTGTGAAGGCAGCACCGAAAAACCAGCCCGACGCAGAATGACGGTGATCAGTCACCGGCCTTTCTGCGCCGCTCATAGATCATCACCAGCGTTTCGGCAGTCAGCGCGGGCTTTTCCTCCCCCTCGATCTCCACCACATTGTCAGCCTTCATCAGATATTGGCCCGGCCCCCGATTCTCCAGGCCTATCAGCGTCGACCGCAGGCGAATCCTCGTTCCCACTCTGACCGGCGCCACGAAACGCACCCTGTTCAGCCCGTAGTTGAAGGCAGCCTGCGTATTCTCGGGCAGCGCACCAATCTCCTGTCCCAACGCCCCGATTATGGACAGTGTCAGATAGCCATGCGCGATGGTCGTGCGAAACGGGCTTTGCTGGCGTGCACGCTCCGGATCGACATGAATCCACTGGTGATCGCCCGTGCAGTCGGCAAATTTGTCGATCCGCTCCTGATCGACCATCACCCATTTCGAAACGCCGAGTTCATGGCCGACCCGATCGGGCAGATTGGCAAAGGTCAGAACCGGCATCGACATGGCATTCTCCCAGAGCATGTTGCAGCCAAGTGGAATCACTTGGCGTCGCACACATGCGGCAAAATCAATTAGGTAGACCATGATGTCGTCCGAAAACCGCTACGCACTTTTCGGCATCATGGTCTAGCATCATCAATCCGCACTCGCCCTGCCATGACGTCGGATCGAGCGTCGTCACCTCCTCGCTCCGACCGACGCGCGGTGCGGCAAGCGCGCATGCGGGTTCACCTCCTTCGGACCATTGATGGCTGGCGCCTGTCAATTCATGCCGGGCGACGGGCTACTTTCTTTTTTCGTAACTGTTGCGGATTTCTTCCAGTGACTCGCGCATGCGGGTCCGCAGGATGTCCAGGGACTCCCCGCCCGATTTCCTCATGATATCCGCTGTTTCGCCCGCGTTTTTCACCGCCGCCTCGAAGGATCTGCGGGCAAAATCGGCCTGCTTCGACATGATTTCCTGGGAACTGCCGGAACTGCGCAGCGTCTGCGCCACATCGGAGATTTCATGCAGCAATTCCTGCAACATCTGTCCCTGCCGCGACATCAAGGTCGACGCGCCGGAGGTCGCTGCCGACGCAGACTTCTGCAGGGCTTCAAGATTCTTGCGATGGTGATCGAGGACCGCATCGATATCCACGCGCGGCATCTTCAGGTCCTGCCCAAGCCTGGTGAACATGTCGGTGAAGGATTCGGGTTTCCTTGCCATGGCTCCAACCTTTCGCTCGCGGATTTCCGGCAACTTCATCCCACAAGAATAGACCGGCGGCGTCATCGGTCAATTCGAGAGAAGGGTCAGTTCGACGACGTAGAGCGCCAGTCCAGCCAGGCCGCCGATCAGCATGCCATTGAAGCGGATATATTGCAGATCCCGGCCGATGTTCATTTCCAGAAGGCGCGTGAGCTGGGCCAGATCCCAGCGTTTGACCTGATCGGCGATGAAGGTGGAAACCCCACTTTTCTGGCTTTCCACGAAGGAGGCAAGCGCCACGACAAAGCCCTGGTTCATGTCGGCACGGATTTTCGCGTCGCCGGCAAGATGGCGTCCGATCTCCACGAACATATTGGCAAGATGAGCCCGGATCACGGAGTTCTGCGCTTTCACGTCCTGTTCGATCAGCGCGCGAAAGCTTTCCCATACGTCACCTGCCAGCGCTTTCATTTCGGGACGGGCAAGAAAGTTCCGTTTCATTGCCTCGGCACGCCTTGCATAGGCTCGTGAACTGCGCAGATCTTCGATGAATTTCAGCATGAATCGATCGAATTCCAGCCGCATCGGATGGTCTTTATCGGCATGCACCTCCTCCAATAGGGAGCCGGCCGAGGCAACGATCTTCTTCAGGAGATAGGCATCAGCGCGAAACAGGTTGAACAGCGAGGGCAGCTCTTCCCTTATTTTCTCGCGCATGGCGGCAAGCGCCTCTTCGTCGGTCAGGAACCTGCCGGCGACCTTGATGAACTGGTCAAAAAGCTTCTGGTGACGGCGGTCCTCGGTAAAGGCGCCGAGCAGGCCGGCTGCCAGCGGTGCAACAGGCACCTTCTCGACCTGTTCCAGCATCCGGTCGGCCACGAATCCGCGCAGACCCGATCTGTCGATGGCGGCGAGGGTTTGCGGCACGAGGCGGACGACGAAGCGCGACAACCCGTCAGCGCGTTTAGGATCGGAAAGCCAATCTGAAACAAGGGCGGAGAAATCTACCTCTTCGAGTTTCTCGCGCACCGGCTCGGGCGCCAGGAAATTGGCTTCGATGAAGCGGCCGAGATTGTCGGCAATGCGATTCTGATTGGCGGGAATGATAGCCGTATGCGGGATCGGCAGGCCGAGCGGCCGCTTGAACAGCGCCACCACCGCATACCAATCGGCCAGCCCGCCAATGGTGGCTGCCTCGGCAAATGCCGCCACGAAGCCGAGCCATGGCCAATAGCTCTCGAAAGCCTTTGCGGCGGCAAAGACAGTCACACACAAAATCAGCGCAGCCGTGGCTATGGCCTTGGTTCGCCGAAGGGCTGCCAGTTTTTCTGTCTGGTCACGAAAAGGCACGGCGGATGAGGCTTCGGTCGATGACATGGATCTGTCCGTCCTGGATCACCGCCACCCTATCATCCGAATGACTTTGCGCTACTCACGCACGCGAGGGCATCCGCGCTTCAGCGGCAAAGCCCGACGTCGGCACAAAAAGCGGCCGCAACGGCTCCAACGTAATCACGCCGACCGTCTCGCCTGCATCGAAGGACAAGGCCGCATCGAACTTTCGCGCCAACGCCTTCATCGCCTCGTTCTGCGGGTGCGTGGTGACCAGCAACTTGGAATAGCCCAGCCCGCGCGCATTGGAGATCAGCCGCTCGAACAGCCGCCCACCGATGCCGCGCTGCTGCAAATGGCTTTCGACGCTGAAGGCAATCTCGCCCGTCGGCTCGGCGAATTCCGCACGCTCGTGCAGTTCCGCCGCCCCGAGCACCCGGTCGCCCTCGACATAACCGATCACGGTAGCGCCCTCGGAGAAGCTGCGCTTGGCATAGGCTGCGAGAAAATTATCGTTGATGGCGCCGTTGAAGCGGTCACGGCGGCTTGCCGGATCCAGCCTTAGCAGATGTTCGCGAAAACGCGGCAGGTCGGATGGCCGCAACTGCCGGATGAGTCCCGCTGGGGGAACGGCATGGTGCGATGCAAATTCCTGCATGTCGTACTCCTCATGGGTTCCTCCCAAAAGTTTACGACTCCCGATAGCGCCTATATTGTGCACCGCAGCATCAGTTGCAACCGTCACTTACGTAAAGGTCACGATGCCGCAGGCACCACTCGCAAAGTTGACCACACGCCGCAGGTATTTTTCTGATCTTGTCTGGAATTATTCCAAACTGTAGGCCATATTCGAATCTGACCTACGGCACAGCGATATCCAGCAGGATTGACAATGCCATGGCATCGGATCGACGCTACCTCGCTGAATCGGCCACGCCTAGAGGCGGCCTTCGCGGATATGCGTCGAGCTTTGTGAAGGACAGATCATGCGGCTTACCCGTCAGACCAATTACGCAGTGCGTATCCTCATGTATTGCGCCGCCAACAACGACCGGCTGAGCCGGATTCCAGAAATCGCCAGCGCCTATTCGGTATCGGAGCTGTTCCTGTTCAAGATTCTGCAGCCGCTCGTCGAGAATGGGCTGGTTGAGACCGTCCGCGGCCGCAATGGCGGTGTCAGGCTTGGACGCCCGGCCGACCAGATCACACTGTTCGATGTAGTGCGCGTCACCGAAGAAAGCTTCGCTATGGCGGAATGCTTCGAAAACGACGCCACGGAATGCCCGCTGGTGGACAGTTGCGGCCTGAATGCGGCACTGCGCGAGGCGCTGAACGCGTTTTTCGAAGTGCTGTCGCGTCACAGCATCGACGATCTGGTCAAGAAGGGATCCCGCGTGCGTTCGCTGCTCGGCATCGATCTTCTGGCCGACCGTCACGCGCCTGCGGCATAAATACAAACCTAGAGTGCTGCCGATTGAGGCAGCACGAAAGGCATATTGCCTGAAGGCAGCGTGCTGACCTTCATCCGGCACTCGAAGACCCTTGAAATCAGCTCGTCATTGAGCACGTCCTGCGGCGCGCCGGCGGCAGCCAACCGGCCGCGATGCATGACGAAGATGCGATCGGCAAACATTGCCGTCAAATTGAGGTCGTGCAGGATGGCGACAACACCACCTCCCCGCGCCGCGAAATCGCGGGCAATGTTCATGATCGTCAATTGATGCTTGATATCGAGGCTCGACACCGGCTCATCGAGAAACAGATAGCGCGGTTCGCCCTCGAAAACCGGCGCCCATACCTGGCAAAGCACGCGGGCCAACTGCACCCGCTGCTGCTCGCCGCCCGACAGTTCCTGATAAAAGCGCCCGGCAAATCCATCGAGATCGACCCGCGCCAATGCCAGTTCCGGCAGGCGTTCGATTTCGCCCGGCCGCGCACCTGAACGGCCGCTCATCAGCCCAAGCTTGACGATCTCGCGAACCGTGAAGGGAAAAGACAGCGCGGTCGCCTGCGGCAGCACGGCCCGCATGGAAGCCGCTTCCCATGGTTTGAGACGGGAGAGATCGCGGCCATTGACCGCGATCCTGCCGCTATAAGGCAAATCTCCGGTCGCAGCCTTCAGGAAAGTCGTCTTGCCCGAACCGTTCGGCCCGACAATGGCGGCAACCTCCCCCGCACGCACATCGAAATCGATATCGGCAATGATGCGCCTGCCACCAATTGAAACCGATATCCCGCGAGCCTCGATCATTCTCATCCCCTACAGGTCGAGGACGCCACGCTTGCGCAGCAATATCCAGAGGAAGAACGGCCCGCCCACCGCCGCCGTGATGATGCCGATCGGCAGTTCAGCCGGCGCGACAATGGTGCGGCTGACCGCGTCGGCAAGAAGCAGCATGGAAGCACCGAGAAGTGCCGAGGCAGGCAGCAGATAGCGATTGTCCGGCCCCATCAGCAGGCGCAGCAGATGCGGCACGACGATGCCGACGAAGCCGATGCCGCCGCTGACGGCAACGGACGCTCCTGTGGCTGCCGCCACCGAAACGATTGCAACAGCCTTGAGGCGCTGCACGGGAATGCCCAGATGGCTTGCCGCCGCCTCGCCCAGCGCCAAGGCGTTCAGCCCGCGCGCCAAAAACGGCGTTACGATCAATGCAAGCACGATAATCGGCCCAGCCGCCAGTATCTTGGTCCAGGTCGCGCCGGCAAGCGAGCCGAGGCCCCAGAAGGTCAGGTCACGCAACTGCCGGTCGTCGGCGAGATAGATGAGGACGCCCGAAAAGGCGCTGGCCATGGCACCGAGTGCGATGCCGGCAAGCAACATGGTGGCGATCGAGGTCTGGCCGCGTCGCGTTGCCACGCGATAAAGAACGATGGTTATGGCGAGCCCACCCAGAAAGGCGGCAAGCGGCAGCGCGTAGATGCCGAACAGGGCAAGCAGCGGGCCGAGCACAGTGCCGCCCAGCACAATGACCGAAATTGCCCCAAGCGCTGCGCCAGCCGAAACACCGACCAGGCCAGGATCGGCAAGCGGGTTTCGAAACAGGCCCTGCATGACTGCGCCGGACACGGCAAGTGCGGCCCCAATCAGTGCGCCGAGGACGACACGCGGCAATCTGATCTCATAGATGATGATCGAGTCGCGAGCCGAAAGCGCGACGCCATCGGTTCCCGCTCCGGAAAGCCAGCTTCGAAGGACGCTCAAAGCCGATGCGTCCGAAGCTCCGGCGGTCAGGCCGAAAAGGATGTTGGCGGCAAGAATCATGCCCAACAGCACCAGCACAAGCCTCGCGCGTGTCGAGCGATCGCCTTGCGGAGTGGATCGATACGCCATGCCGAGCCTGCCGGCGAAACTGTCAACCACGGCTTTTTCCGCTCAATTCCGAAGCTGGTCGCCATAGAGCGCCGTCGCCAGGTCGCGAACCGCGCCGGCAGTACGCGGCCCGAAACCGAGCAGATAGCCGCCATCCATCAGCACCAGTTTTTTGGTTGCAGCAGCAGGCGTGCCGGCCAGACCTGGATGGTTCCACAGATCGGCGGCGGCCGCCTGGTCGTCGCCCCGGTCCATCATCAAAACAAGATCAGGCCGGGCAGTCAGCGCCGCTTCGTCGGAAAGCTGCTTGTAGCCGGAAAAGCCCTCCACGGCGTTGATTCCGCCGGCCAGCCGGATGATGCCATCGGCAGCCGTATCGGCCCCTGCGGCCAACAGCTTGCCGCCCTGCACGCTGAGCAGGAAAAGAACGCGCTTGCGCTCGGGCACATTGGCTGTGAGCTTTTCGGCCGCAGCGAGATCAGCATCGACCGAAGCAGCCAGCTTCTCGGCCGCAGCGTCCGCACCAAGGCTTTTGCCGACGATCCGTATCTTCTCCAGGATACCTTCATGATTGAATGTTTCCGGAACGGTGATGAAGGTCACGCTGGCTTTCTTCAACACATCTATCGCCTCGGCGGGGCCGCTGCCTGCCAGCGCAAGAATGCCGGTCGGAGAAACCGACAGCACACCCTCAGGCGACAGCGCGCGCATATAGCCGACATCGGGCAGTTTCAGCGCAGCTTCCGGATAGGTGCTGGTCGAATCGCGGGCTATCAGCCTGCCTTCCTCGCCAAGCGCGTAGACGATCTCGGTGATCGACCCTCCGATTGCGACGATACGGGAGGGGTCGGCAAATATCGCCCCGCCCTCCTGCGCCTTTGCCGGCGGCGGCGCAGCAAAAAGCGCGAGGGCAAGGCCGAGCAAGACTACCCAGATGCTCCGGGAAGGAAATCCGCGAGGCCGGGGCGAGATTGCGCTCATGCTGTCACCGCAGACGGAATCCGGGGCAGGTTTTCAGCAAGAAGCCGCCAATCCTCGCGCTCCATCTCGCCTTCATGGCGCTGCCCGAAGAACTGGATGATCAGATTGCCTTGCGCATCATAAGCTTCGAGCGACGTGACATGCCCTTCCTTGGTCGGCTTGCGAACCGCCCAGAGCTCACGCACATGATCGGTCCTGAGATGCAGGTGGAAGGTTTCGTCCATCACATTGATCCAGGGGCCCATCGTCTTGATATTCTTGACCGGGCCGGAATGAATCTGGACGCAACCGCGACTGCCGACGAAGCACATTATCGGCATCTGGTCTTCGGCGGCATGATGCAGCATTGCCGATAGCGCATCATTGTCCACGAGCCATGCATAGTCGGAACCTACCAGCTGAACGGCCTGCTGGCGCCCGAGTTTCAGCTTGCGCAACATGCCGAAGAACTGATGAACATCGGTCATCTTCGACCAGCGCTCGCGCAGTTCCTCTACGCCTGCAACCGCATCTCCAGTCTCACTCTCCTTAACCGCGCCGTCCTCGACATAAACGTCGATGGCCTGCCTTTGATCCGCTGCAACCAGCGACGAAACCAGGTTTTGATAGGCATAAAGGTTCGAAGCCGGGCGCAGATGCACCTTGTGCACTGCCTCACCTGACTGGTCGAAGAACTGGAGGCTGCGGCGGATTTCACCGCCATCCCGCTTTTCCACGGCAAACCATGCGCCCATTGCTTCGGGAAGATCCTGAGGTCGATATGTTCGCCAAGCACGATTGCATGCTGGGTCCCGGTGAGGACCTTGTCGTAGACGCCGATCTTTTCATGCACCGCGCTTGCATTGCGGGTGAGCGCCATGACCTCGCCGACCGCTTCAAGCCCGACCAGCACATCGTTGACGCGCGGTTCGATACGCGTGACGCTTTCCCCGCAATAGGCGGCGACGAACTCGGCTTCCGAGATGCCCAGCATTTCGGCGAGGTCGCGCTCTCGCATTTTCGGATTTTCGGATCTCGCCAAGCGGATCTGATGCGGCGCAGGTTTGACGCGGGCGTCCATGAAAACGGCCTTTACTTATTGAGGATGAGCTTGCCCTGGCGGGTGATTTTCAAGCGATAGAGCGAGCCGCCATGATCGATGCCGATCTCATTGTCACCTGCAAACAGGGCCGAACTCGATACCGTGCGGATGGCCACAGGCTGTGTCTGCCTGCGTTCGGGAACCTCGACATAAGACCTTCTGGCTCGATAGCGGAAATCATCGTGACTGTGACTGTTCATGGGTCGCTCCCACCTATTTTCCAGCTGTTTGCCCGGCGGTTTCGGGATTGCATCGGCAGCCCGAAATCAATCTTGACTCGAACTGTCATGTTCAATAGTCAGTGCAATACCGGAGTAAACGAGTCAAGATTTAAAATGCTCCGGCTTCAATCAAGATGCTAGCAAGCCCCGTGCCAGCCCGCATGAAAGATACCGGAGAACATGGGCATGGGGTTTTTGGCCAACGGAGCCGCTTCGTCTGATGATGACGCAGTCGCACCATTCAGGATACGCGCAAAGCGCTCGGCAGCCTTGATGGCGGGTGTGGCGGCGATTGCCTGCGGGCTCAGCACACCGCTCCTGGCACAGGAAACTGAAGAACAGGCTGCAACGCAAACGCAGGAACCCGCCGATACGAATTCTGAAGCCAGAACCACGGTTCTGGACAAGATCACCGTTGTAAGCCGCACCAATGAAACGGCCATCGATACGATGGCGTCTGTCAGCCATATCGGCGAGGAACAGCTTCAGCGCCGCATGGCCTCGACGCCACAGGATGTGCTCTTCGGCGTTCCCGGCGTGGCTTTGCAGTCGGATGCGAACAGATCGGCATCAAGCGTCAATATACGCGGCCTGCAGGATTTCGGACGCGTCGCAGTGATCGTCGACGGGGCACGGCAGAATTTCCAGCGTTCCGGCCACGGCACCCAGTCGATGTTCTGGCTGGATCCGGAACTGGTGAAGCAGGTAGATGTCATCCGCGGGCCCGTAGCTAATACCTACGGCTCCGGCGCCATTGGCGGCGTCGTCACCTACGAAACCAAGGATGCCGTCGATTTCCTGCGTCCGGGAGAGACTTGGGGTGCGTCAGTGACTGGCCGCCACGACACCAACGGGCATGGCTGGACGACCAGCGCGACCGGCGCTTATCGCTTCAACGACGACGCCGACATCATCGGCAATATCGTCTGGCGTGACTTCGGCGACTACAAGGATGGCGACGGGGACCGGGTTTCCGGAACGGGCTTCGACGTGCTCAGCGGCCTGCTCAAGACCACGTTGCGCCCCACTGAAAACAGTGAGCTGAAACTTGGCTGGCTCGGCGCGAATGACAGCTGGACCGAAGGTGGCGATGCCTACGGGATGGACGTGAAACAAAACACCTTCACCGGCCGCTACAACATTACCGACGAGAACCAGAGCTGGCTCGACCTGCACATCAACGCTTCGCTCAACAAGGCCGGCCTCGATCAGACTTATCTCAGGGATGTGACCCGCTTCAGTTCGGTCACGGGGCGAGAAATCACCCTCCCCGCAGGGTCACAGACGACCTACGATCTCGACACCTATGGCGTCGACATCTGGAACACCTCCCGCTTCGATACTGGCGGCGTTGCGCATGAACTGACCTATGGCGGCGACTGGGTGAGCGACGATGTGGTGACCACCAGCCCCGAAGGCGGGAGCGACGTATTCACGCCGTCTGGAAAGCGCCGGGTTTCCGGTGCCTATATCCAGGACAAGCTGACCTATGAATGGCTCGAGGTCATCGGTGCGCTGCGCTACGACAGCTACAAGCTCGATGGCGATACGACCGAAGTATCGGGAGATCGTCTTTCACCGCGCCTCACGGTCGGTGTCTCGCCATTCGAGCAGCCCAGCCTGAGCGGTCTGCAATTCTACGGAACCTATGCCGAAGGCTACCGGTCGCCATCGCTTTCGGAGACAGTCATCAGCGGCCTGCACCCCAATGGCGTGGTCTTTCCCTTCCTGCCCAATCCCGACCTCCGGCCGGAAACCGCCAAGACATGGGAGGTCGGGCTGAACTACGGCTATGATGGCCTCTTTGCCGCAGACGATACGCTGCGCATGAAGGCTGCCTATTTCAACAATGATGTGGACGATTACATCGGCGGCACGATGGTGTCGGCATTCGATCCCACCGCCGGCTGCCCGATGGTCAATCCGCGCATGCCGCTCTGCTACCAGTACCAGAACTTCGCCAATGCCAGGATCAAGGGCTTCGAACTGGAAAGCATCTATGATGCAAGCTGGGGCTTTGCCGGGCTTTCCGCCTCCATCATCAACGGCCACACCATAGATGAGGATGGCCTTCGCGAAGACCTCGTCACCATCCCGTCAAGTCAGGTGACGGCGCAGATCGGCTTCCGTTTCCTGGAAGACAGACTGACCGTCGGCGGGGAGGTGCAATATAACGGCGCTCCCAAGGGAAATGATGCTGCCAGGGATTTCACGCTGGTCAATGCTTTCGCGTCCTATCAGGCGACGGAAGATTTCAGGGTCGACTTCCGCGCCGACAACATCTTCGACGTGAAATACTCGAACCCACTCAACGCCTCTGCTACAACCACTATCTACGAGCCCGGCGTCACTTTGAAGCTGGCAGCAACCATGCGTTTCGGAGGTTAAGAACAGGTGCCAAAAGCGACAACACTCATCCACCCCCTGGCCTCCATGATGGTGCTGTCGCTTGTCCTGGGCATGCCGTCATATGCCCAGGAGGCACCTTCCGCCCCCTCCCTGGAACTGGAACTCAACGCCACGCAACCCTCCGACAAGGGCTGCCGGCTGACCTTCGTCGTGGCCAACAAGCTTGGCTCCGATCTCTCCAAGGCGGCATTCGAGATAGCGCTGTTCAACGACGCAGGCGTGGTCGATCGATTGACCGTACTCGACTTCAAGGACCTGCCGAAGGAAAAGACGAAGGTGATCCGCTTCGACCTTGCCGGGGTCGATTGCGCGCGCATCAGCCGCGTGCTTATCAATCAGGCGACCGAATGCGCCGGGGCTGACGTGGAGCCGGGCGCCTGCATGGGCCGCCTCAAGCTGAACAGCCGCACTGACACGGTGTTCAGCACATGATGACGACCAATCTGTCTCAGCATCTGAAAGGAATGAACGCATGTATGTCGCGATGAATCGCTTCAAGGTGAAGCCGGGCATGGAGGAAGATTTCGAAAACGTCTGGAAGAACCGCAACTCGACACTTTCGGAAATGAAAGGCTTTCGCCAGTTTCATCTGCTGCGCAGCACCTTCAACGAAGAAGAAGGCTATACGCTGTTTGCCTCGCATACCGTCTGGGACAGCCGCGAAGATTTCGAGGCCTGGACCAAGTCGCAGAATTTTCGCGATTCGCACAAGAACGCTGGCACCAGCAAGCTGACCGTGTTCGGCCATCCGCAATTCGAAGGCTTTTCGTCTGTCGAAGGCGCCTGATTCCAGAGCATGATCCCGAAAAGTGGGAACCGGTTTTCGGAAAAGATCATGCTAAAACAAATAGAAAGAGCCTGATAACGGTTCGACAAACGTCAGCAGGATTTAAGAGACGACCTCCCAAGTCTCGGAAAGCCGCCGTCCGTACAGCCGGGCGGCGGCTTTTTTGTCATGCGCCCGCAAGCAAGGTCGCGTTTCCACCGGCAGCCGTGGTGTCCACGCAGACCGCGCGCTCATGCGCATAGGCCGCCGGATAAAGGACTTCGCCGACCAGTGGCACGATCGGCCCCTTGCGTTTGGCAAGCGCGCGCCGGATTTCCTTCGCCGTCTCCGCTCCTCCTGCAAAGGCGACGACGTGCACCGCCAGCGTTTCCAGGGCGGCCACAGGCACGATTCCGTCCATTGCCTCCAGCGGCAATCCCTTGCCGGTGAGCGCATTGAGCACCGGCGGCGCGCCGGGCGCCACGGCAAGGACAGCGTTGCCGGCGGCCAGCGCCTGGACGACCTGTGCCAGCAGCGCATCGCTGTCGGGGCCCAGGCAAAGGACACGGCCGCGCGGAACCAGCGACAGTGTATTCGCTTCTCCCGTCGGACCGGGCAGATCGACCGGACCAAGATCGATCGCGGCTGCCGCTGCAATCGCAGACGCGCCCTTGCCCCGCAGAAGCTTTCGCATCAGCGCGATGCGGTCTCCCGCAGGGTTCCACCCGATCGACACTGATGCGGCAAGGCTTTCTGCCAGCCGGTCAGAGGAAATTTCAGTGCCGTCCAGCGCTTCCGCCACTCTTCCGGGTGCGCGACGGAACCGGCGCAGATAATGCGGGCCGCCGGCTTTCGGCCCCGTGCCTGAGAGGCCCTCGCCACCAAAGGGTTGCGAGCCGACGACCGCACCGATCTGGTTGCGATTGACGTAGATATTGCCGGCATGGATGCCATCGACGATATGCTGGACACGTGCCTCGATGCGGGTATGCAGGCCGAATGTCAGGCCGTAACCCTTTGAGTTTATGGCGGCAATGACCTTATCGAGATCGTCGGCGTCGAAGCTCGCGACATGCAGGACCGGGCCGAATACCTCGCGCTCCATTTCTTGAATGCCCGACACGCGAAACACATGCGGAGGAACGAAACGGCCTTCCGCTGGCGCTTCCAGCTTGGCGACGAGCTTGCCCTTGGCTTCCATGGAAGCGCAGTAATCTCGGATTGATTCCTGCGCCTCCTCGTCTATCACCGGGCCGACATCGGTCGATATAAGCCAGGGATCACCAACGCCGAGCGCTTTCATCGCGCCTTCGAGCATCTCAAGCATCTTCCGCTCCACGTCCTTCTGGACATAGAGAATCCGCAGGGCCGAGCAGCGCTGCCCCGCACTCTGGAAGGAGGATGCAAGGATATCGCGCACCGCCTGTTCGGGCAGCGCGGTGGAATCGATGATCATCGCATTCATGCCACCGGTCTCGGCGATCAGCATGGCATCAGGCGCCGCCGTCTCGGCAAGCTGCCGCTCGATCAGCTTTGCCACTTCCGTCGATCCGGTGAAGCACACGCCAGCGATACGCGGATCGGCCGTCAGCGGTCCACCCACCGTCGGGCCGTCGCCCGGCAGAAGCTGGATGACATCTTCCGGAATACCCGCCTGACGCATGAGCTCCACCGCGCGCGCGGCAATCAGCGGCGTCTGCTCGGCCGGCTTGGCGATCACTGCATTGCCAGTGACAAGCGCGGCCGCAATCTGGCCGGTGAAGATGGCGAGCGGGAAATTCCACGGCGAAATACAGCCAATCACGCCACGCGCCGCCGTCCCCGCCTCGGCGTTCTCGGCTTCAGACGCGTAATAGCGCAGGAAGTCCACCGCCTCACGTACCTCGGCAACCCCATCTGCCAGCGACTTGCCGGCCTCACGGGTGGCCAGCGCGAAGAACTCGATCGCATTTGCCTCATAAAGATCGGCAACCCGGCGCAGGGTGGCGGCACGCTCCTCTACCGGGCGCCGCGCCCAAGCTGGTTGCGCCTCGGCCGCTATGCGAACCGCCGTTGCCACCAGTTTGGCTGATGCCTCGACCACGGTGCCGACAACATCATCCGGTCGCGCGGGATTGATGACCTTGCATTCGGCTCCATATTCGGCTGCGCGCGTAATCGGCTTTGCCGACCAGCGGTCCGGGGTGCTGAAATTCGCCTTCGCATGCTCGATCGCGCCGAGCGTCACGGGATCGGTGATGTCCCAGCCTTTCGCATTGCGCCGCCCTGCCCCGAAGATTTCCGCCGGCCGCACGATGGCGGGATTGGTGGCTGGCCCCTGAACTTCCGCCACCTCGAACGGATCACGCGCGATGGTTTCCGGCCTCACGCTCTCATCGGTCAATTGATGGACGAAGGAGGAATTGGCGCCGTTTTCAAGCAGGCGGCGCACCAGATATGCGAGCAGGTCGGAATGCGCACCGACAGGCGCATAGATGCGACAGCGCGTGCCCTCAGCCTTGCGCACCGCCTCGTGCAGCTGTTCGCCCATGCCGTGCAGGCGCTGGAATTCGAAACAGTCGCGATCCGGTGCCATCGACAGGATGGCGGCGACCGTGTGCGCATTGTGGGTGGCAAACTGCGGATAGATGCGGTCGGTCATCGACAGCAGCTTGCGGGCGCAGGAAATGTAGGAAATATCGGTGTTCACCTTGCGCGTGAAGACCGGATAGCCGTCTAGCCCAAGCACCTGCGCCCGCTTGATCTCGGTATCCCAATAGGCGCCCTTGACAAGCCGCACCATGATCTTGCGGTCGAGCCGCTGGGCCAGCGCATAAAGCCAGTCGATGACGAAGGCGCAGCGCGGCCCATAGGCCTGCACCACCACGCCGAAACCGTCCCAATCCGCAAGTTCGGGGCTGGCCAGAACGCGCTCGATGACATCGAGCGACAGGTCCAGGCGGTCGGCTTCCTCGGCATCGATGTTCAGCCCCATACGGGCATGGCGGGCGGCAATCGCCAGAGACAGCAGACGCTCGGCCATCACCGGCAGCATCTTTTCCCGCTGCGCGACCTCATAGCGTGGGTGTAGGGCGGAAAGCTTTACCGAGATGCCGGGATTGGTGCGGATATCCGGACTGTTCGACCCGCTGTTCAGGGAGGAAATGGCATCGGCATAGGCACGATGATAGCGCAGCGCATCTGCATCGGTGCGCGCCGCCTCGCCAAGCATGTCGTAGGAATAGAGATAACCCTTGGCAATCAGCGGTCGCCCGCGCCTGACGGCCTCGGAAATGGTACGGCCAAGAACGAACTGCTCGCCCATTTCGCGCATTGCCGCAGCCACCGCCTTGCGAATGACCGGTTCGCCCAGCCGCCGCACCATGGAGCGCAACGTGCCGGCAATGCCGTCATCGTCCTCATCGTCAAGAACCCGGCCGGTCAGCATCAGCGCCCAGGTAGATGCGTTGACGAAGATCGAGCTTGAGCCGCCCGAATGGGCCGACCAGTCATGGGGCGCGATCTTGTCCTGGATCAGTTCGTCCATGGTCTCGCTATCGGGCACCCGCAACAGGGCCTCGGCCAGGCACATCAGCGCCACGCCCTCTTTCGTGGAAAGGCCGTAAGCCGAGAGAAAAACCTCCATCAGCCGCGGATCGGACGAAGCACGAACCGTCTTCACCAGCTCTGCCGCGCGCGCTGAAATCGCCTTGCGCTCGGCCTCGCCCAACCGGGCAGCCTCCACCAGACGCGCTAGCGCCTTATCCTCATCGGGCAGGTAGTTGGCACGGATCTGTTCGCGGATGGTGTCAAGCAGTGGAGCGGTCATTGGACATCCTGCCGGCGTGAGAGGGAACCGATGCCAGCCCTATCATAGTCCCGTTTCAGGTGCGGCCCAAAGAATTGGATTTGAAAGATCAAATAGCCTATAAAAGACAAGTTGCTCCGACTTAATGACTGCCTATACAATGAATAAAGATCATTTGGACCGCATCGACCGCAATATTCTTGCCGCCCTGTCGCGCAATGGCAGGCTTTCCATGGCCGAACTGGCCTCACGGGTCGGCCTGTCGAAGACGCCGGTCCAGGCGCGCGTCCGGCGGCTGGAGCAGGAAGGCTTCATTCGCGGCTATGCGGCAGTGATCGACCATGAGCGTATGGGCGATGGCCATGTAGCATTCGTTCAGGTGAAGCTGTCCGATACGCGCTCGGCCGCACTCGAAGCCTTCAGCCGCTCGGTCCAAGGCGTGGCCGAGATCGAGCAATGCCACATGATGGCGGCGAGCTTCGACTACCTGCTCAAGGTGCGCACCAAGGACATCGCGTCCTACCGGCGCGTGCTTGGCGAACGCATTTCCGCTTTGCCCCATGTCGCACAGACATCGACCTTCGTGGCGATGGAGACGGTGAAGGATCGCTGAGCAACGGCATTGCCGTCACCTTTGTGTGAGGTAGTCAGTTCGACGGGACCCATGTAAAATCACCATTGATGCGGAGGAGCAGCGAATGGCAAACGGCATTGCGTCGATCGGCGAGTGCATGCTTGAACTGTCCGGACAAAGTGCCCCGATCTGGCGGATGGGTTTTGGCGGCGACACGTTCAATACGCTCTGGGCGCTACGCGCCCTCAGTTCCGGGCACCATGTCGACTATGTCTCGGCCTTTGGCGACGACCCGTTCTCGAAAGATCAGATAGAGTTCTTCCGCCAGCATGAAATCGGCATCGCCAACAGTCCGATCATCGCCGGCGCCCGCCCAGGCCTATACGCAATCAAGCTGAATGGAGCAGAACGCTCCTTCACCTATTGGCGCGGCGACGCGGCCGCACGCAAGCTTGCCAACGATCCTGCCGCCTTGGCAAAAAGCCTTGAAAACCGGTCGCTTATCTATTTTTCCGGAATCACTTTGGCAATTCTCGATCCCGCGGCCAGACGCACATTGCTGCAGAAGATTGCGGATGCGCGTGCTCACGGCTCCCACATCGCCTTTGATCCCAACTACCGGCCAGTGCTCTGGCAAGACAAGGCAATCGCCCGTGATGCCATCAGTGAGGCCCTGAAGGTGACCGACATTGCCTTGCCTACGTTCCCCGACGAGGAAAGCCTGTTCGGCGACCAGTCACCGGAAGCCACAGTGGAACGGCTCGACAAGGCGGGCGTGGCTGAGATCGTTGTCAAGAACGGCGACCGCGCTGCCCTGACCTCCCACTACGAAAACACGGTGTCCGTTCCTGCCGCACATGTCGCCAGCCCGATCGACACGACCGGCGCCGGCGACGGCTTCAATGGCGGCTATCTTGCCGCCCGGCTGCTCGGCATCGCTCCCGCAGAAGCGGCGAAACGTGCTCATCGCGTCGCTGCCGCCGTGGTTCAGACACGCGGTGCGCTGGCGCCATTCGAAATCCTGCGGCTGGCGTTCAACCGTTGAGCGCAAGCCTTCAAGGAACCGACCAGGAGGACTGTGTTGAAGCCCCTCTACGAAAAGGTCGACCTGCCGGTTGCATCGATCAGGCGCTATCTCGAGCCTGGCCCCATCGTGCTGGTGTCGTCAACTCACGGCGAGAGACGGAACGTCATGACCATGGGCTGGCACACCGTTATCGAATTTTCCCCGTCATTGATCGGCTGCGTGATCTCCAGCAACAATCACAGTTTCGGCATGGTCCGCGACAGCGGCGAATGCGTGATCAACATTCCGACCAGTGCGCTTGCCGAGGAAATTGTCGGTATCGGCAAATGCTCCGGCGCATGGATCGACAAGTTCGAAACCTTCAAGCTGACGACCGAACCCGCAAAACTGGTCAAGGCACCCCTCATCCGCGAATGCTTCGCCAATCTGGAATGCAGGCTGGTTGATGACAGCCTCGTCGGAAAATACAGCTTCTTCGTCTTCGAGGTGGTGAAAGCCCATGCTGCCACCACACCCAAATATCCGGAAACGCTCCACTATATGGGTGACGGCACTTTCATGGTGTCGGGAAAGATCATCGAACAGCACCCGAAATTCAGCGCGGGCATCCTGTGGAGGCGGATTCTGAACGCATTGCGTCCTGTGCAGCGCGCGTAATCGTTCAGGTCAGGCGAAATCGATATTCGGTGATCTGGCGATAGATTTCGCCCGGCCGAAGGGTCGCCTGCGGAAAATGGGGCTGATTTGGAGAATCCGGCCAGACCTGAGGCTCGAGACAGAGGCCGGCGAAGGCGCGGTATCTGCGGTCTTCCAGTCCCACCGAATCCGGCGCTACATGCTGGCCTGTATAGAGTTGAAGGCCCGGCTCGGTAGTCCAGACTTCCATTTCCACGCCGGACGTTGCGCCCCGAACCCAGGCCGCCTGTCGCAATTCCCCTCGCCCGGCAGCAAGACAGAAATTGTGGTCATAGGGAATTTGCCTTCCATCGGCGATCATGCGCAGCTTGCGTGCCTGCCGGAAATCGAGAGGCGTCCCCTCAACCGGCTGAACGACGCCCGTGGGGATAAGCGCTTCATCAACCAGCAGATAGGCATCGGCGGCAATCATCAATCGGTGATCGAGAATATCGCCGCTGCCGCCATCGTCGAGATTGAAATAGGAATGATGCGCCAGATTGCACAGCGTCGGCGCATCACAAACGGCCGTCAGTTCCAGCGATAATGTGGCGGGTGCCCGCAGCCTGTAGGTGCCTTGCACATCGAGCGTGCCCGGAAAGCCCATGGTTCCATCGGGATCGCGCAAGGCGAGCGTGAGGAAATCCGCGCCATGATCGGCAACCTGCCAAAGCCGGCGAGAAAATCCGCCCGAGCCGCCATGCAGGCCGTGCATTTCGGGATGATCCGGATCGACCTGGTATTCCTTGCTACCAATGCGGAAACGCCCGTCACGAATGCGATTGGCATTGCGGCCGACAATGGCGCCGAAATAAGCGGCATCGGAAAAATAGGCCTCGCAATGTTCGAAGCCCAGGACCAGCAGTGCCTCGTGGCCATGCAGGCGCAAATCCTGCACCACACCGCCCCAGTTCAGGATATTTGCCGAAAGACCGCCGGCGGTCAGGGTAAACCGCCGGACGTCCTGTCCATGGAAAGAGCCGAAGATCTCATCTGCCATCTCCGGCCTTCCCTTAGCGCTGACGACTATGCCCTGAGGTCAGAGCCCCAGCCCGCCGATGCAGACATATTTGGTGTCGAGATAGTCGTCGATGCCCTGATGGCCGCCCTCGCGACCGAGGCCGGATTCCTTGACCCCGCCGAACGGCGCCTCGGGCGTGGTGATGATGCCCTCATTGACGCCGACCATGCCGTATTTCAGCCCCTCCATGACCCGGAAGGCGCGGCCGAGGTCGCCGGTGTAGAAATAGCAGGCCAGCCCGAATTCGGTGTCGTTGGCAAGCGCCACCGCCTCCTCCTCCTTGTCGAACTTGAACACCGGCGCCAGCGGCCCGAAGATCTCCTCGGTCATGAACTTCATGCCGGTGGTCGCGCCGGCAATCACCGTCGGCTCGAAGAAGGAACCGCCGAGTTCATGGCGCTTGCCGCCCGACACCACCTTGCCGCCCTTGGCAACCGCGTCCGCGATGAACTCCTCGACCTTCTCCACCGCCTTGACGTCGATCAGCGGCCCCTGCTGCACGCCGTCCTCCACGCCCGGGCCGACCTTGAGCTTTTTGGCCGCCGCCGCCAGCTTGTCGACGAAGGCGTCATGGATGCCCGCCTGCACGAAGAAGCGGTTGGTGCACACGCAGGTCTGGCCCGAATTGCGGTATTTGGCGGCGATCGCCCCTTCCACCGCCCGGTCGAGATCGGCATCGTCGAACACCAGGAACGGCGCGTTGCCGCCGAGCTCCATCGACACCTTCTTGACCGTGGACGCCGACTTCTCGATCAGCAGCTTGCCGACCTCGGTCGAGCCGGTGAAGGTGATCTTCTTGACCAGCGGGTTGGCGCAGATCTCGTCGCCGATCTCGCCGGCCGACCCGGTGACGATGTTGACCACCCCCTTCGGCATGCCGACCTCCTCGCACAGCGCCCCCCAGGCGAGGCCCGAATAGGGCGTCTGCGAGGCCGGCTTGACCACCGCCGTGCAGCCCGCCGCAATTGCCGGGCCGATCTTGCGCGACAGCATCGAGGAGGGGAAGTTCCACGGCGTGATGGCGGCGATCACGCCCACCGGCTCGCGCGTCACCAGGACGCGGCGGTCGGCCCAGGGCGAGGGCACCACATCGCCATAGGCGCGGCGCGCCTCCTCGGCAAACCACAGCACATAGGCGGCCGACGAGGCAATCTCGCCCTTCGATTCGGTCAGCGACTTGCCCTGCTCGAGCGTCAAAAGCTCGGCCAGCGCGTCCTGGTTGTCCATGATGGCGTCGTGCAGCTTGCGCAAAAGCTTCGAGCGCTCCAGCGCCGAGGTCTTGCGGAAGCTCTGGAAGGCTGTATGGGCGGCCTCGATCGCCCGCCGGGTCTCGGCCCCGCCCGCGCGCGGCACCGTGCCGAGCCTCAAGCCGGTCGCCGGGTTGATCACGTCGATCGTCTTGCCGCTGTCGGCCTGCACCCACGCGCCGTCGATCAGATTGGCCTCGCGCATGAAATGACTGGTCTTCTGGAGCATCGTCTTGCCTTCCCCCAGCGCCGTACGCTGGTTTTCCTGGAACTCTTTACGGAATGAAACGGCTGTCTTTTCGCCTATCAATAGAAAATATATGGCCCTGCTTGCGACCGCGCCACCTCTTTACCCACCGGAAGGCACACGATCAATCGCCCTGCGCGCGCCGCCCCCATGGTCCAGACAGAATCTTCACGGTTTTATATAGGTACGGCGTTAACCGAACACCGTCTGCGCAACCGTCAGCCAGAACGCGGTCGTCACCACGGCACAGGCCGTAGCTATGGTCAGCTGGTTGGAGGCAAGCGCCTCACCAGTGCCGAACTGGGTGGCAATGAGGTAGGAGTTTACCCCGGAGGGCAATGCCGCGGCCGCGACGGCAACCTTGGCCGAAAGCGGCGGCAGGCCAAAAAGCCATGCCGCACCCAGCGCCACGGCAGGCATCAGCAGCAGCTTCATTGCCGAGAGCGCAAATGCAGGCCGCATATTGCCCGACAGGCCGAAACCGACCAGTTCCACCCCTATCGCAAATAGCGCGACCGGGCCGGCGACATCGGCCAGCGCATCGACCAGCCGGCTAAGCAGATCGGGCAGCGGCGCCCCGGTGAGACGCCAGACAAGCCCGGCCAATATGCCGATGATGAGCGGATTCTTGAACAGCCTGCCCAGGAACATGCCGACAACCTGCTGCAGCCGTGGTGAGCCGTCGCCATGCTTGCCGAAAATCTCGAACATGACGATAGAGGACGCAAGCATGATCGGCAGATGGACGGATACGATCAGCGACAGCACCTCGAAGCCCTGCTCGCCAAACACCCCCAGCATGAAGGGAATGCCGAGCAGCACGAGATTGGAGAAGGCGCTCGCCACGCCGCCGACCACCCCGGTTTGCGGGTCGCGTCCAAAGACCCGCGTCGTGACGAGGTGACCGCAACTCCAGGTCACAGCCACGGCGGTGAAATAGGTCGCCCATAGCGCCCAGGGCGCTGCACCGTGGAAATCGGCACCGACCATGGTGCGAAACAATAATACGGGAAGTGCAACCCCAACCGCGAATTGCGACAGCGCCGCGCCGGCTTCCGCCTTCAAATAGCCGCTCAGGCCGGCGCCGTAGCCAAGCGCGACCAGCCCGAAGATGAAGAGAACCGTTCCCGCAAGCGAAGACATCGCACGGTGATAAGCGTGTGCGCGAGGCCGCGCAAGCGGCGCAGTCTTGCTAACGGAATGAATTTACAGAAAGAATTGGGCATCGAGCTTCCGCTACGGTGTCATCCCGGCAAGTCGTGCCGATGCGCCTCCCGGTGCCTTGTCTTTGACCAGCAGCTTGCATCCCTATATCAGCGAAATCATGCAAGGATGGACAATGCTTCGATTCGCCTTGATTTTCGTGTTCCTCGGCCTCTTGCCGGCCCAGGCTACGGAAGCCGGCTGGGCACTTCTGCGCGACGGCGGCCATGTCGTGCTGCTGCGCCACGCGATAACGCCCGGCAGCGGAGAGCCGGCCAATTTCGACATCGAGAAATGCTCCACCCAGCGCAACCTGACGGATCGAGGCCGGCAGCAGGCGCGCAAGATGGGCGCGCTTTTCCTCGCCCGTTCCGACTTCACGGAGCGGGTCTTGTCGAGCCGCTACTGCAACAGCCTCGATACGGCGCGTATCGTTTTCGGCGACCGGATCGTGGAGCCGTTTGCGCCGCTCGATCGCCTGTCCGACGACAAGGAAGCCGCAAAAGCGCAGAACGACGCCGTGATGAAGGAGATCCGCGCCTATAGCGGCTCGGGCAACTTCGTTCTGGTGACGCATCTGGAAAATATCGTCGCACTGACCGGCAGCACCGCGCGTGAAGGCGAAGCGTTGATCGTGCGTCCCGAAGGCGAAGGCCTTCATATTCTCGGCCGTATTGTGTTCAATTAGACCGACCGCCCATGCTTCGCGGGCCGATTGGGCCTTTTCCTGCCGGGAAAAACCGATTAGAGAGCCGAACAACAGCGCGGGCGAGACCCGCCCCGATTTGAAGGAAGAACCGTGTCAACGACATTCGAAAAAGTTGCCAAGATCATCGCCGACACGAGCGAGATCGATATCGATACCATCACCCCGGAAAGCCACACCATCGACGATCTGGGCATCGACAGCCTTGATTTCCTCGACATCGTGTTTGCGATCGACAAGGAATTCGGCATCAAGGTGCCGCTGGAAAAGTGGACGCAGGACGTAAATGACGGCAAGGCCTCGACCGACGATTACTTCCTGATGAAGAATCTCTGCACCAAGATCGACGGCCTCGTCGCCGCCAAGGCTGCCGCCTGACCCCTTGACGGGAGCAGGCTGCCTGACAGACAACAACTGCCCATGAGCGCCCACGACGTCGTCATCACCGGCATCGGCCTTGTTTCGTCCTTGGGCGAAGGCACTGATGCGCATTGGCACAAACTGACCGCTGCCGATGCCGCTCCCACCGTGGATGCGACGCGCTATCCGCCCTACACGGTCCATCCTTTGCCGGAAATCGACTGGAGCCTGCAGATCGCCAAGCGCGGCGACCAGCGCCAGATGGAGACCTGGCAGCGGCTCGGCACCTATACGGCCGGCCTTGCGCTGGATGACGCCGGTATCAAGGGTGACGAAGGCCTTTGCGCGACCATGGACATGGTGGTGGCAGCCGGCGGCGGCGAGCGCGACGGCACCGTCGACGATGCCATTCTTGCCGCTTCCGAGACCCGCAACGATCGCGAGGTCCTGCTCAACGAAAAGCTGACCACGGAATTGCGGCCGACGCTGTTTTTGGCGCAACTTTCCAACCTGCTCGCCGGCAATATCTCGATCGTGCACAAGGTGACGGGTTCCTCGCGCACCTTCATGGGCGAGGAAGGTGCCGGTGTCTCGGCCGTGGAGACTGCGGCTGCCCGTATCCGTTCGGGTCAATCGACCCATATGCTGGTCGGAGGCGCCTTCCAGACTGAACATCCGGATATGCTGCTCGGCTACGAACTCGGCGGCTATCTGCATAGGGGTCCGTGGAAACCGGTCTGGCAGCGCGACGGCGCGGAAGGCGGCGGCGTAGTCAGCGGTTCGGGCGCAGCCTTCCTGGTGCTGGAATCGCGCGAGCATGCGAAGGCGCGCGGCCGCCACATCTATGCCCAGCTTGGCCCGGTGATTTCCGGCCGCGCCAGACGTTCAAAGGAAGATCTCGCCACGGCGATCGGCGGCCTCTTGGACAAGACCTCCCTGCCCGATGGGCCGCTTCTGGCGCTCTCCGGGGCATCGGGCGCGCATGCCGCAACCGCTGCCGAAGGATCGGCACTGGCGCAGTACGGGAATATCGCGGCGCGCGGCTTTGCCACGCTGACCGGCCATATGAAGGAAGCGCAATTTCCATTCGCCGTCGCGCTCGCCGCATTGGCGGTGGATCGCAAGGCCGGCTATCCCGCATTCGATGCCCAGGCCGAAAAGCGCTATGAGGGAATTCCGCATTCGGTGTTGGCAACGGCGGTCGGCTATCACTATTTCGAAGGCATGGCGCTGGTCAGCGCCTCCGATTGAACCTGCCGGGATAAAGACATGGCACATTATCACGACCATCTCGGCAGGCCGCTTGTCGCGGTTACCGGGATCGGCGTCGTCACTTCGCTGGGCGTCGGCAAGACGGACAACTGGACGGCGCTGACCTCGGGCCGCTCCGGCATCCATCCGATCACCCGGTTCCCGGTCGATCACCTCAACACGCGCATTGCCGGCACGGTCGATTTTCTGGCGTCCAGCGACAAGGGCGCCAGCGCCCTGACCTTCGAACTGGCCGAAAAGGCCGGTCGCGAGGCGATCGCCGAATCCGGTTTCGACACCGATGAGTTCGGCGGGCCGCTGTTTCTTGCCTCGCCCCCGGTGGAACTCGACTGGCGCGAGCGCTTCTCGCTCTACAATGCCAGCAAGGAAGGAAGCGCCTCCGACCGGCTGCTGGCGGTAGCCCGCAATCTGCAGACGCTCGATATCTTCGAGACGTCGCAATTCGGGTCGATCGCCGCAAGGCTAGCCGATGAATTCGGCACACGCGGCCTGCCGATTACACTTTCGACTGCCTGCGCATCGGGCGCGACCGCCATCCAGCTCGGCGTCGAGGCGATCCGCCGCGGCGAGTGCGACCGGGCGCTGTCGATCGGCGCCGACGGTTCGGCCACAGCCGAGGCGCTCATCCGCTTCTCGCTGCTGTCGGCTCTATCCACCCAGAACGACACGCCGGAAAAGGCATCAAAGCCGTTCTCAAAGGATCGCGACGGCTTCGTCCTTGCCGAAGGATCGGCCGCTTTGGTGCTGGAGTCGCTCGAAGCGGCATTGGCGCGCGGCGCCACCATTCTCGGCATAATGCGCGGCTGCGGCGAAAAGGCCGACGATTTCCATCGCACCCGCTCCAAGCCGGACGGTTCGCCGGCAATCGGCGCTGTGAAGGCAGCCCTTGCCGATGCGGGCCTTGGCAAAGACGGTATCGGCTATGTCAATGCGCATGGCACCTCGACACCGGAAAACGACAAGATGGAACATCTGTCGCTGTCGACGGTGTTCGGCGAGCATATACGCTCCATGCCGGTTTCTTCCAACAAGTCGATGATCGGCCACACGCTGTCAGCCGCTGGCGCCATCGAGGCGGCCTTTTCGCTGATGACCATGCGCCAAGGCGTCATCCCGCCGACGATCAATTACGACAATCCCGACCCGGCGATTGAGCTGGACGTCGTGCCGCACAGGAAGCGCGAGGCCGATGTCTCGACCGTGCTGTCGAATTCCTTCGGCTTCGGCGGCCAGAACACCTGCCTTGTCATGGCGCGTGAACCGGTCTAAGCGACCCCTTCCGAAGGTTTGTTGGAAGGAAGAGTCCGCCGATGCGCGCATTGCAACTCGTCGAGGACCGCAAGCTCGAGGCGGTTGATATCGCTCCACCGCCTGCCCCGGCGCTTGGCGAGGTGACGCTGCGCATCAAGGCCGTAGCCCTCAACCATATCGATGTCTGGGGTTGGCGCGGCATGGCCTTTGCCAAGCGCAAGCTTCCGCTGGTCATCGGCGCGGAAGCTTCCGGCGAGGTGGAGGCGGTCGGGCCCGGCGTATCCAATCTCTCCCCCGGTCAGCTTGTCTCGATCTACGGCGCTCGCACCTGCGGGCTCTGCCGGCCCTGCCGCGAAGGCCGCGACAATCTTTGCGAGCATGTGTCGGGCGTTCACGGCTTTCATCTCGATGGCTTCGCCCAGGAAAAGATCAACCTGCCGGCCCGGCTTCTGGTGCCTGCCCCGCCCGGCCTCGATGCCGTCGGCGCCGCTGTTGCACCCGTGACTTTCGGAACCGTCGAGCACATGCTGTTCGACAATGCCAGGCTGGAGCCCGGTGAAACAATTCTTATCCATGCCGGCGGCTCGGGCATCGGCTCAGCCGCGATCCAGCTTGCCAAGCGCATGGGCTGCACCGTCATCACCACTGTCGGCTCCAACGACAAGGTCGAGAAGGCGAAGGCACTCGGTGCCGATCATGTCATCAACTACCGCGAAGATCGCTTCGAAGGCGTTGTGCGCAAGCTGACGAAGAAGAAGGGCGTCGACGTGGTGTTCGAACATGTCGGCAAGGATACCTGGGCCGGATCGATGTTCAGCCTGAAGCGCGGCGGCCGTCTCGTCACCTGCGGCTCCACCTCGGGCGTCTCGACGGAAGTCAACCTGATGATGCTGTTCCAGCAACAGCTGAAGCTGCTCGGATCCTTCGGCTGCAGCATGGAGAACATGGCCAACGCCATGCAGAAGATGGCGGCAGGGCTGGTCGCGCCGGTCATCGACACTGAAGTCGATTTCGCCTCCATCGACACGGCGCTCAAGCGCATGGAAGGCCGCGACGTGTTCGGCAAGATCATCCTGCGCGTCGGCTGAGGATTACAGCCGATGCCGCAAGCTTCCCGATAGCGACCGTGAAGTTCTTTCTCTATCGCCTCTCGCAAGGCCTGAAACAGGCAAATTATTGGCTGACGGCGCAATTCGCCAAGGCCGTGCTGAGCCTCCTGCGCCGGCTTCCGACCGACAAGGCGCTGGAGTTCGCCGACCGGATGGGACGGCGAGTCGGCCCTCTGGTGGGTCGCCACCGCGTGGCTCTCGACAATCTTCGCCGTGCCTATCCTGAAAAAAGCGAGCAGGAAATCCAGGCCATCGCGCTCGACATGTGGGGCAACATGGCCCGGCTGGCGGCCGAATATATCTTCCTCGATACGCTGTTCGACTATAACCCTGCCGCGCAGACACCGGGCCGCATCGAAGTCTCGGGTATAGAATTATTCGAGCGCATTGCTGGCGAAGATGACCGGCCGCACATCCTCTTCACCGCCCATCTGGGCAATTTCGAACTGCTGCCGATCGCTGGCGCGACCTATGGCATGAAGGTGACGGCGCTGTTTCGTCCGCCCAACAACCCTTACATCGCCGACTACATTCTTTCGACGCGCCGGGCGACGATGGGCGGCCTGCTCGCATCGCGCAAGGGCGCTTCCTTCGCGCTCGCTCGCATTCTTGAAAACAACGGCACCATCGGCGCGCTGGTCGATCAGAAATTCATGCACGGGCTCAAGACGACCTTCTTCGGCAGGCCATGCGAAAGCAGCCCGCTCTTGCCGAAGCTGGCACGGCAATATGACTGCGACGTCTATCCCGCGCGCTGCATCCGCCTGCCCGGAAACCGCTTCCGGCTGGAAATTGAGGAAAAACTGGATCTGCCGCGCACTGCAGAAGGGGTCGTCGATCCGCTGCAAATGGCGCAACTCCTCAACGACGTCGTCGAGCGCTGGGTGCGCGAAGACCCCGGCCAATGGATGTGGTTCCACAAGCGCTGGGCGCTTTCGGGCTCACGCCGCCCGAAGAAGCGGCCATCAGCCGCCTGAGCCTTCATCCGCCATAATAGTTCATCACCGCATGACGCGCCTCGGCGAAGAACAGCCAGCGCTCGATGAACATTCCGGCATAGTGAAAAAGCACCGCCACCACCGCGACCAATGCCGCGAATGTGCCGCTCGCGCCGGCAAGCACAAGAAGGGCCAGCAGAATGGCGGGAACAATGCCACCTGCCAGCACGGCCAGGCGCCAAAGCTTCTCCGCATGCTTACGGGCGATCCGGAAGCCCATCTCATGGGTCAGGTAGTTTTCGGTGACATGCGGTCGTTCCAGCAGGCGCACACGACCGATATGGCCGAGCCCAGTGGCGCTTTCGGGCGTGGAGAGCGGAACCATCGCCTGCATGCGCGCGCGCCAGCGGCTTTTTGCACTCCATGCTGCTAGAATGAAAAATATCGCCAGCAGTGGAATGATGACCGTGCGATCTTGCGCGGCAAAGGCAAAGAAGCTGGCAAGCGTGAACCCGCCCGCCCCGGCAAACAAAAGATAACAAAGCGGCGTCAGCCTTGTGTGCCAGGCCTGCACCGCCTTCAGCGAGGCGTAGATCATCGCCGTGCAATAGACCGTGACCAGGCAAAGCGCGGTGCCGATCAATCCGGGAAGCGGAGAATAGCGGCTTTCGACCACCGCCAGCCATGCCGACCAGGCGAGCGGCACGAAGGCGACGATCGCCATCACGCCTTCGCGCGAAAGCCAGCTCGACCGCCACTGCGACAGCGCCCGCCACGCCCGCTGCTTGTTGCCGAGATGCAGCGTCGAGGACAGCAACCCGCTAGCGACCAGCAGCAGCGCCAGCACATGGGCCAGTTTTGTTGCCAGTGCGGCAGGGTCGAGCAGGCCCAGGCCAAGCACGGCCGCCAGCCCATAGCCCAAGCCGGACAAGGTCGTGAAAATGATGATCGAAAAGGCCGGATGCATGGATCAGATCCGGTCCAGCATGCCGTCAAGCCAGGCAAAAAAGCCCTTCGCCTCGTCGGTATTCTCGGCGGACGGCAGGGATTGCGCACTGTCGGCAAGAGGCTTGCGCTTGCGCGGCGGCAGATATTTGTTGACCGGGCGCGTGCCCTGTTCCGGCATCAGGTCCATGCCGCCCCGCTCGGCAACCATGATGGACACCGCCGAATGCGGATCGGCCAGATCGCCGAAATGGCGGGCATTGGCCGGGCAGGTGCGCACGCAGGCAGGCTGCCGGTCGGCTTCCTCGAAGGTCTCGTTGTAGATGCGGTCGATGCAGAGCGTGCATTTCTTCATCACGCCGGCCGCCAGATCCATCTCGCGCGCGCCATAGGGGCATGACCAAGCGCACAGGCCGCAGCCGATGCATTTTTCCTCGTCCACCAGCACGATGCCGTCCTCAGCGCGCTTGTAGGATGCCCCGGTCGGGCAAACGGTCACGCAGGGCGCATCCTCGCAGTGCAGGCAGGATTTCGGGAAATGCACGATACGCGCCTCCCCGGCCTCGCCGACAACCTCACCCCCATCAGGCACCACTTCGAACGTATGCACCCGGTTCAGCCAGGCACCTGAGACATCCGCGCCGTAAGGATCCTGATCCGATAGCGCGGAGCCATAACCGCCGGTGTTCCACTCCTTACAGTTGACCACGCAGGCATGGCAGCCGACGCAGACGTCGAGATCGATCACGAGGCCGAGTTTTTTGGGTGTGGGGAGAGAAGGCAAAGAGGTCATAGGCGAGCCCCCCCACCCCTTACCCCTCCCCACAAGGGGGAGGGGAATCCTGCACCCCAATCGCCGATCGCACCAGCATTTCGGAAAGGATGCCGACGTCGATGTCTCCCCTCCCCCTTGTGGGGAGGGGTAAGGGGTGGGGGTCGACAAAAGGAAAAATTCACTTTCATTGTGACCACTCCTGCCCGTAGCGCAGCTCTGCCGGGCGCGGCTCTGGCTCCGGCTGCGCGATGGCCGGGAACTGCGGCTCGCTGGCCGTCGCCGGCTCGGCCTTTTCGATACGCACGCGAAGGTCGTACCACGCCGCCTGCCCCGTCACCGGATCGGAGTTCGACCAGCGCATCCCGTCGCCTTTCGGCGGTAGAAGTTCGTGGATCAAGTGATTCATCAGAAAGCCTTTTCCGGCTTCCGGCGCGTCCTGATCGAGCGCCCACGCACCCTTCCGTTTGCCGATCGCATTCCAGGTCCAGATGGTGCTGGAATTGACCGCCTCCATCCGCGCCACCTCGACCTTGATGCGGCCGTGATGCGAAATCACCCAAACCCAGTCGCCATCGGCAAGGCCGAGTCGGTCGCAGATCGGCCCCGGTACATAGAGCGGGTTTTTCGTATGGATCTGACGCAGCCACGCATTCATCGAGCCCCAGCTATGATACATCGCCGCGGGGCGCTGGGTGATCGCATGGTAAGGATAGGCATCCCGATCGACTATCGCCTCCTCGAACGGTCGATACCAATCCGGCAGCGGATCGAACGCCTCAAGGATGCGCTCGCGATGCGATTCGGGCGCGAAGGGCTGGCGCAAACCCTGCGCCGACAGCCGGAATTTCTGAAGCGGCTCGCTGTAGAGTTGAAACGTGACCGGCTGCGGTTTGTCGAAAAAACCCATGCGCACCGCAAACTCCTGATAGGCGCGGTTGGCGTGTTTCATGAACTGCGCTTCCAGCGGGATATGGGCTGAGAAGAACGCACCGTTCTCGATATAGCGGGCCAATTGATCGGGATTGGGCTCCCCCCTCCCTGTCTCGCTGCCGTCTTTACCCCTGAATCCTGAGAGCAGGCCAATGCCGGGTCGGCGCTCATGGCGCACGATATAATCGGCATAGTCCATATAGAGTGGCCTGCCCTGCTGGTCGGCAAAGCCCGGCAGTTTCAGTCTCGCCCCCAGATCGATCAGCACGCTCTGGAAGCCGCACACGTCGCGGTCCGGTTCGATCACCGGCCAGCGGATCGCGTCCTGCACGGCGTCGGGCTCGGAGATCGGCCGGTCGAGCAGCGAGATACAGTCGTGGCGTTCCAGATAGGTCGTGTCCGGCAGCACCAGATCGGCATAGGCGACCATCTCCGAGGCATAGGCGTCAGAATAGATGATCTTCGGGATGACATATTCGCCGGTCTGCGGGTCCTTCTCCTCCAGCATCTTCATGGTGCCGGCAGTGTTCATGGAGGAGTTCCACGCCATATTGGCCATGTAGAGGAACAGAACGTCGATCGGATAGGGATCGCGGGCATGGGCGTTGGCGATCACCATATGCATCAGCCCATGGGCCGAGATTGGAGCATCCCATGAAAACGCCTTGTCGATGCGGCTGGGCGTGCCGTCGGCTTCGATCAGCAGCTCTTCCGGCCCTTGCGGAAAGCCCAGATGCGGGCCCGCAAGGGGCACGTCCGGCCTAAAATGCTCGGCCCTGCCGTGCGGCTTAGGGTGCGCGCCCAGTGGCTTGGGATAAGGCGGCTCGAAGCGGAAGGCGCCGGGGCAATCCACCGCGCCGATCAGCACCTGCAGAAGATGCAGCGCCCGCGCCGTCTGGAAGCCGTTGGAATGGGCCGAAAGACCGCGCATGGCATGAAATGAAACCGGCCTTCCGATGAAAGCCTGATGGCGCTCGCCATTCATGTCCGTCCACGCCTGCTCGATGACGATCGCCTCGTCGAAGGCGACACGGGCGATTTCAGCAGCCAGTCCGCGGATCACATCGGCGGCAACTCCCGTCTCGTCAGAAACCGCCTCCGGCGCATATTTCGGATCGAGATATTTTTGCGCCAGCAACTGGAACGAAGGCACCGCAAAGCGCCCATCCGCAAGTTCGAAGCGGCCGGAAAGTGCAGGCCGCGCGCCTCTGGTGCCCACTGGCACCACCCGCTCGGTAACGGTCTCGAAGATCAGTTCCTTACCAGCGGCATCGCGCGCAAACAGGCCATGATCGGCAGTACCCGGCGCGTCGATCACCAGCCAGGGCGCATTGGAATAGCGCACCAGATAGTCGACATCGATCTTGCGAGCCTTGAGCAATTCGTGGATGACGGAAAGGATCAACAGCCCGTCGGTGCCCGGCCGGATGCCGATCCAGTTGTCGGCCACCGCCGAATATCCGGTGCGAACGGGATTGACCGAAACGAAACGTGCTCTGCGCTGCTTGAGCTTGGCTATACCCATCTTGATCGGGTTGGAATCATGATCCTCGGCAACCCCGAACATGATGAAGAGTTTGGTGCGGTCCCAATCAGGCGCGCCGAATTCCCAGAAACTGCCGCCCAGCGTCATGATGCCGGCGGCCGCCATATTGACCGAGCAAAAGCCGCCATGGGCAGCATAGTTCGGCGTGCCGAATTGCTGCGCCCAATAACCGGTCAGCGATTGGGATTGGTCGCGCCCGGTGAAGAAAGCAAGCTTTTTGGGGTCGGTATGGCGGACATCGCCCAGCCAGGCGGTGGCGGTCTCCAGCGCCTCTTCCCAAGAGATTTCCTTGAACTGCCCTGAACCGCGCGGCCCGGTCCGCTTCAGCGGTGCACGTAGCCGCGCCGGCGCATAGTGCTGCATGATGCCGGCAGAGCCCTTGGCACACAACACGCCCTTGTTGACCGGATGGTCGCGATTTCCCTCGATGTAGCGGATCTTGCCGTCCTTGATGTGCACATTGATGCCGCAACGGCATGCGCACATATAGCAGGTCGTCTTGCGGACCTCGTCGGCGATAGGCCGATGCAACGCGACGCGGGGCTCGGATTTCATCGATATTGCTCCTCGAGCGATACCTAGCGAGCGCATCACTAAAATGAAATGCCCGAAAGCGGCATTCCAACGACAAATAATCACTGCGTTTTGCGGCCGGCACGCAAATTCATGCCCATTCCACCGCCCGCTTAGCTTTCCGCACCCAATGGATTTTGACCCTGCCGTAGGGCTTTTCAAGGCATGGCGGTTGACTTGGCCTGGCACCACCATAGTTCATTTTTGGACTGGCGGCGAAGGCATGGACAAGCCGGTCGAGCAGGCACGCTCGTTGAGGGCGGCAATTCGGAGGGTTCAAAAATGCAGCGGCACCAAATGCTTGCCGGCTTCAGCCGGCGCCAGCTATTGACATTGATCGGGATGACGGCCGGCAGCGCGGCCATGTATCAGGCAATGACCAGCCTGGGCCTGGCCGTTGAGTCCGGCTATAAAGGGCGCATCAAGCTGGAGGGAGATCCCAAAGGCGCTTCGGTACTGATCCTGGGCGCCGGGCTGGCCGGCATGGTTGCCGCGCTTGAACTGCGCCAGGCTGGCTACAAGGTGCAGATTCTGGAATACAACAGCCGTCCCGGTGGCCGGAATTGGACCTTGCGGGGCGGCGACACCTACACCGAGCTTGGGGGTGCCACGCAAAAATGCGAGTTCGACGAAGGCCTCTACATCAATCCCGGCCCCTGGCGCATCCCTTACCACCACAACGGCCTGCTTGATTATTGCAAGCGCCTGGGCGTGACGCTCGAGCCCTTCCAGCAACTCAACCATAACGCTTTCCTGCATTCCACCGAAGCCTTCGGTGGCAAGCCGCAGCGCGTGCGCGATATCAAGATCGATTTCCAGGGCCATGTCTCTGAGTTACTTGCCAAGGTTACGCAGAAGGGCAAGCTGGAAGGAGATGTCGGCAAGGAAGATCAGGAGATGCTGCTTGAAGCGCTCCGTTCCTGGGGAGCATTGGACAAGAACTACGCCTATGTCAAAGGCCTGACATCGTCGGAATTCCGCGGCTTTGCCAAGGACCCTGGCGGTGGCCTGGGGGCCGAGCCCGTGCCGAGCGATCCCATCGCTCTTACGGACATCCTGAAATCGCAACTGTGGGGCAACCTGGCGAATTTCGCCCTCTACGAGTTCCAGACCACGATGTTCCAGCCGGTCGGCGGTATCGACATGATCGGCAAGGCTTTCGCCAAGGAGGTCGGAGATCTCATCACCTTCAATGCCAAGGTCACGAAGATCGAGCAGAACGACAAGGGCGTAATGGTGACCTATGAAGACGTGAGCAAGCCCGGTGCCACCCAGCAGGCAAGCGCCGACTGGTGCATCTGCACCATACCGCTCAGCATCCTCAGCCAGATCGACATCAATGTCGGCGCGCCGATGAAGGCGGCGATCGACGCGGTCCCCTACGTCTCCTCCGTCAAGGTCGGCCTGCAGTTCAAACGGCGCTTCTGGGAGGAGGATGATCTGATCTTCGGCGGTGTCAGCTATACCAACCTGCCGATCACGCAGATTTCCTATCCGAGTACCGGCTTCAATGCAGGCGGCAAGGGCGTTCTGCTCGGCTGCTACACTTGGGGTGGGCCCAGTTCCTACGAACTCACCTCCATGGCGCCGGAAGAGCGCGTCCGCAAGGCGGTAGAATATGGCTCCCAGATCCATCCGCAATACAAGGACGAGTTCGAGAATGGCGTCTCCATGGCCTGGCATCGCTCGCCCTTTACGCTGGGCTGCGCCGGCGACTGGACCGAGGAGGCAAGAAAGGAGCATTACGACAATCTGTGCCAGATCGACGGCCGTATCGTCCTTGCCGGCGAGCACGCCTCCTATATCCCGGCCTGGATGGAGGGAGCGATCCTGTCTTCGCTGGATGCGATCGATCGGCTCCATAAGCGCGTGTTGAAGGGGTGAGCGCCATGAGTTTCCAGAACCTTCTCCCCGATTTCGCGAGGAACATGACGATGAGCCGGACAAATACATCGCTCAAGTTTGTCGCCGCGGCAGCCTTGTTCGCGGCGCTGGGAACCCCGGCCGCCTTCGCCGATTCGGCGGGAGCGACCGTCAGCCAGGGCGACAAGTTTTCCGAAGAGACAGGCGAGGCGCTTTACTCCAATGTCTGCCAGGCCTGCCATATGGAAGAGGGCAAGGGCGCGATCGGGGCCGGCAAATATCCGCCGCTTGCCAAGAACGAGAATCTGGAATCTGCCGGCTATCCTATTTTCGTCATTCTGCATGGCCAGAAAGGCATGCCCGCAGTCGGCCAGATGATGAGCGACGAACAGGTCGCCGCCGTCGTCAACTATATCCGGACCAATTTCGGCAATGACTACAAGGACGAAGTGACTGCACAGGACGTTGCCGACACGAGATGACGCATAGGCGGCCGGCATTTCATTTGGCCGCCACATCCCCCAATGAAGAAGGAGACACCCGATGCATATCACGCGGATCAGTGCCGCCACGCTTGTTCTTGGCCTGACATTTGCCGGTAGCGCATTTGCCCAGGACATCGTTCGTCACAAGATTCCCGGCTCGGATTTCCCGATCGCGCAGGCGGTCGAAGTCCCGGCCGGCAAGACTACCGTCTATGTCAGCGGCGCCGTTCCTTCCGTCACCGACGACAAGGCCGACAAGAACAGCGTCGCCGCCTATGGCGACACCAAGGCTCAGACCGAGTCGGTGTTCAAATCGATCGAGAAGACGCTCGACGGGCTCGGCCTCAAAATGGGCGACGTGATCAAGATGCAGGTCTTCCTGGTCGGCGATCCCGACAAGGGCGGCAAGATGGATTTTGGCGGCTTCATGGAAGGCTATACCCAGTTCTTCGGCACCGAAGCCCAGCCCAACCTGCCCTCCCGCTCGGTGTTTCAGGTCGCGGGCCTTGCCAATCCGGGCTTCCTGGTGGAGATCGAGGTCACGGCAATCAGGCCGTAAACCTTACCCGGCAGATCGCCAAGCCTGTCGTCTCGGACTCGTCCCCTTTTTCAGTTCGAGACGATGATGCGGGTGTTTTTCGGGCCGATTTCCTTCACCAGCGAGTAGAAGCGCTTGGCATTGGCGGTATCGAGCCGCACGCAGCCATGCGAGGCCGGCTTGCCAAGACGCTTGACGGCACTGGTGCCGTGAATGGCATAGCCGCCGTGGTAAAATACGGAATAGGGCATAGGCGACATGTCGTATTTTCGCGAATACCACATCTTGTGCATGCGCGTCGGTCGCCAGCTGCCGCGCGGCGTGACATAGCCCTTCCTCGCCGTTGAAACCCGCCATTGATGGATGATGCGGCCATGCTTCATCACCGTCATGGTCTGGGTGGAGATATTCACATTGGCGACAAGACTTGCGGCCCAAGTCGGCACCGGCACGGCCCATATCAGGGATACCGCGATAAACAACGCACGGTACATTGACGCATACCCTTGACAACCCGAACTCTTCTACTTCGACGGGAAACTAGCGTGGTAACCTCTACGTCCGGTAAACTTGCGAGCGAAAAATCGCCGGATTTGCGCCATTTGCAATCGGCGACCCGGCACGGCTCGACTTCACCGGAGCGAGGTATAGACTGGTTCGAGACTACGGGAATCAATCGCACGCATGTATGACAAGCTGCTCACGACCATCGACGGACGCCGCGACGATCTGGTCGCGCTGACGGCCGAGCTGATCCGCTTCCCGACGGTCAATCCTCCCGGCGAGGCCTATCGTCCCTGTGCCGAATACATAGCCGAGCGCCTGAAGAAACGCAGCTTCGGCATTGAATTCATTCGCGCCGAGGGCACTCCCGGCGACACCGATCGCTATCCGCGCGTCAACGTCGTCGCCCGTTTCGATGGGCGCGGCCCGGGCAAGACGGTGCATTTCAACTCGCATATCGATGTCGTCGAGGCAGGTTCTGGCTGGACCGTCGATCCATTCGCCGGGCTGGTTCGCGATGGCCGGGTCTATGGCCGCGGCGCCTGCGACATGAAGGGCGGGCTGGCCGCTTCCATCATCGCCGCCGAAGCCTTCATGGACGTCTATCCGGATTTTTCCGGCGCTATCGAGATTTCCGGCACGGTGGACGAGGAGTCGGGTGGCTTCGGCGGCGTGGCCTATCTGGCCGGCAAGGGCTATTTCTCCAAGCCGCGCGTGGACCATGTCATCATCCCCGAACCGCTCAACAAGGACCGCATCTGCCTTGGCCACCGGGGGGTGTGGTGGGCGGAGATCGAAACCAGGGGCGAGATCGCGCATGGCTCCATGCCGTTCCTTGGCGATTGCGCGGTGCGCCACATGGGCGCTGTGCTGGAAGCTTTCGAGCAGGACCTGTTCCCGGCGCTCGACCGCAAGCAGACCAAAATGCCGGTGGTGCCGGAAGGCGCAAGGCGCTCGACCATGAACATTAATTCGATCCATGGCGGCCAGACGGAGGACTTCAAGCCGGGTCTGCCCTCGCCCAACGTACCGGATTCCTGCCGGCTCACCATCGATCGCCGTTTCCTGCTGGAGGAAAAGCTGGACGAAGTGAAAGGCGAGGTCACTTCCATTCTCGACCGGCTGAAGCGCGAGCGCCCGAAATTCGACTATTCGATCCGCGATGTCATGGAGGTACAGCCGACCATGACCGAGAAGGACGCACCGGTGGTAACAGCCGTCGCGCAAGGCATCCGCGAAATCTTCGACCGCGAGCCCGAATATGTCATCTCGCCGGGCACTTACGATCAGAAGCACGTCGCCCGCATCGGTCATATCTACGACTGCATCGCCTACGGCCCGGGCATACTCGATCTGGCACACCGGCCGGACGAGTGGGTCGGCATCGAAGACATGGTGCAGTCGGCAAAGGTGATGGCAATCGGGCTCGACATATTGCTGCGCGGTGGCCGGGGCCGCTGACCGCCGGTGGCCGGCGCTGCACCGCACAAAGTGATTTACTCTGCATCGAATTCACGCTTCTATCCGCGCGGAGCTTTGGCAATGGGAGTTTGCGGCATGAAACTGTGGAAAATCGCGGTAGCAGCGGCAGCGCTGGCACTGACATCGAGCAGCGCTGCTATGGCCGCCAGAACAGATCTGGTTGTTGGCGTCGTGCTGGAGCCGCCGCATCTCGACCCGACCGCAGGGGCCGCCGCAGCGATAGACGAAATCCTCTATGCCAATGTCTTTGAGGGGCTGACCCGCATCGGCCCGAAGGGCGAGGTTCTTCCGGCGCTCGCCGAAAGCTGGACCGTTTCTGATGACGGCAAGGCCTACACCTTCAAGCTGCGGACCGGCGTGAAATTCCATGACGGCACAGATTTCAACGCCGATGACGTGAAATTCTCGCTGGATCGTGCGCGTGCCGAAAACTCCACCAATGCGCAAAAGGCGCTGTTTGCAGCCATCGACACCGTCGAGGCGACCGACCCGGCAACCGTGACCGTGACGCTGAAGCAGCCGCAAGGTTCGTTCCTCTACAATATGGGTTGGGGCGATGCCGTGATAGTGGCGCCAGAAACGGCGGAGACGAACAAGGAAAAGCCGATCGGCACCGGCCCGTTCAAATTCGAAAGCTGGGCCAAGGGTTCCTCGATCAAGCTGGTGAAAGCGGAAGGCTATTGGGGCGATCCGGTAGCGCTCGACAAGGCCGAATTCCGCATCATCCCGGATGCGGCGGCAGCGATCCCTGCCCTGCTCTCCGGTGATGTCCAGGCCTTCCCCAACATGCCGCTGGGTGACGCCCTGTCGCAGATCGAAACCGACCCGCGCTTCAAGGTGGTGATCGGCTCGACCGAGGGCGAAACCATCCTGTCGATGAACAACAAGAAGCCACCCTTCGACAATCTGAAGGTACGGCAGGCGATTTCCCACGTGCTCGACCGCAAGGCGATCATCGACGGCGCCTCATCGGGGTTCGGTACGCCGATCGGCTCGCATTTCGCCCCGCACAACCCGGCCTATGTGGACCTGACCGGCACCTACCCGCATGACGTCGCCAAGGCCAAGGAGCTGCTCAAAGAAGCCGGGCTCGAAAATGGTTTCAAGACGACGCTGAAGCTGCCGCCCCCGCCCTATGCGCGCGATGGGGGCCAGATCATCGCCTCGGAACTGCGTGAGATCGGCATCGATGCCGAAATCATCCCGCTCGAATGGGCCGACTGGCTGAAACAGGTCTTCACCGAAAAGGATTACGATATGTCGATCGTCTCGCACACCGAGCCGAACGACATCGATATCTATTCGCGCAAGGATTATTACTTCAACTATGACAATCCTGCCTTTGACAAGGTCATCGAGGAACTGAACGCCACCCTGGACGACGCCAAGCGCAACGAGCTTTACGGCCAGGCGCAGAAGATTCTTGCCGAGGATGCGGTGGTCGGCTTCCTGTTCGAATTGCCGAAAATCGGTGTCTGGGATGCCAAGGTCGAAGGCCTGTGGGAAAACTCCCCGATCCAGGCCAATGACCTGACCAAGGTGAAGTGGGCCGATTAAACGGCTGAGAGGCGAAGCGTGCACTTCTTCCCTACGCCGCCCCCCTTGGCATCCCTGCCTTCATGACCGCCTATCTCGTCAAAAGGCTGATCGCAGGTCTGGCAACGCTGGTTGCCGCCTCGATTGTGGTCTTCGGCGTGCTGGAGGTCGTGCCCGGTGACCCTGCCCGGCTGATGCTCGGCATGAATGCCAGCGCCGAGACCGTGCAGGTGTTGCGCGACCAGATGGGGCTCGACCAGCCGCTGGCGGTCCGTTACCTCGATTGGGCCAGCGGAATGCTGGCGCTCGATTTCGGCAAATCCTACACCTATTCCGTGCCGGTCCTCGAACTCGTCAGCGAAAGACTGGTTGTCTCGCTCCCCTTGGCACTGATCGCGCTTGCTCTATCAACGCTGATTGCCATTCCAGTCGGCATATTCTCGGCCGCCCGACGCGGCCAAACCGCCGATACGATCTCGATGGGGGCCGCCCAGATCGGTGTGGCGGTGCCGAATTTCTGGTTCGCGCTGCTCCTGATCTATGTCTTCGCGGTGTGGCTGCGGCTGGTGCCTGCGGGCGGCTTCCCAGGCTGGGAGAGTGGCTTCTGGCCAGCGCTGAAGTCGCTGCTTTTGCCTGCAATAGCCTTGGCACTGCCGCAGGCGGCCATCCTGGCGCGCGTGACCCGTTCGGCCATGCTCGACGTGATGAGTGAGGATTATATCCGCACTGCGCGCGCCAAGGGCATGCCGCGCCGCCATGTGCTGTGGCGGCATGCCTTGCGCAATGCCATGATTCCGGTCGTGACCATCATGGGGCTGCAATTTACCTTCTTGCTGGCCGGCACCATCATCATCGAGAATGTCTTCTATCTTCCCGGCCTCGGCCGCCTGATCTTCCAGGCGATTACCCAGCGCGACCTGATCGTGGTCGAAAGCGTCGTCATGCTGCTGGTCGCCGCGGTCGTTCTGGTCAATTTTCTGGTCGATCTATCCTACGCGGCGATAGACCCGCGACTGAGGGCGCGGCAATGATGATGCCGGTCGCCGCCCCACCGCAGGAAACCTGGCGGACTTTCGCCAGCCGGGCATTGCGCAACCGCTCCTTCGTGGTCGGCCTTCTCATTACGCTGCTTGTCGCCGCCATGGCGGCACTCTCTTTCGTCTGGACACCCTATGACGTCACCAGGCTGGTCGTCGGCGACCGGATGCTGCCGCCATCGGCAAGCCATCTCTTCGGCACCGATCATTTCGGCCGCGATGTGCTGTCGATGATCATGGTGGGGTCACGCAATTCGATCGCGGTTGCCTTCGTGGCAGTCGGCATCGGCATGGGCATCGGCGTGCCGCTCGGCTGCTGGGCGGCCGCACGCGGCGGCATCGTCGATGAGGTGCTGATGCGCTTCAACGACCTGGTATTTGCCTTTCCTGCCTTGCTGTCGGCCATCATGATCACCGCGATCTTCGGGCCCGGCGCCGTCAACGCCATCATTGCCATCGGCATCTTCAACATCCCGGTCTTTGCCCGTGTTGCCCGCGCCGGCGCGCTGGCGATCTGGCCACGCGAATTCATCCTCGCCGCGCGGGCCGCCGGCAAGGGCAAGGCGCGCATCACGACCGAGCACATATTGCCCAACATCGCCAACCTGCTCCTGGTGCAGGGCACAATCCAGTTTGCGCTCGGGATTCTGGCCGAGGCCGGCCTTTCCTATCTCGGGCTGGGTGTTCAACCACCTATGCCAAGCTGGGGACGGATGCTGTTCGACGCGCAGACCCGCATGATGGTTGCGCCCTATCTGGCGCTGTTTCCCGGCTTTGCCATCGTCTTCACCGTGCTTGGGCTGAACCTGCTCGGCGACGGCATCAGCGACATCATCGATCCCAAGCTGAGGCGGCGGCAATGAGCCTGCTGGAGATCGAGAATCTGTCGCTCAACATCGGCTCGACGCCGATCCTCAAGGATATCGACCTGACGCTCGCCCAGGGCGAAGTGATGGGACTCGTCGGCGAATCCGGTTCCGGCAAATCGATGACGGCCCTGACCGTCATGCAGTTGCTGCCGGATGCGGCAAAGGCATCGGGCAAGGTCCGTTTCGACGGCACCGATATCCTGCGAGCCAGTGAAGACCAGATGTGCCGCCTGCGCGGCGATGACATCGGCATGGTATTCCAGGAGCCCATGACCGCGCTCAATCCGGTCAAGACCATTGGCGAGCAGGTGTCGGAAGGCATTCGCTGGCATACCCGCGTAAGCCGCGCCGAAGCCGAGGAGCGCACGCGGCGCATACTGGGCCGCGTTGGGCTGCCGGCTGCCAAATTTCCGCTGTCACGCTACCCGCATGAACTGTCCGGCGGGCAGCGGCAACGTGTCGTCATCGCCATCGCCTGCGCACTGAACCCGAAACTGCTGATTGCCGATGAGCCGACCACCGCCCTCGACGTAGTGCTGCAGGCGCAGATCCTCGACCTGCTGCGCGATCTCGTCGCCGAAAACCGCATGGCGCTGCTGCTGATCTCTCACGATCTGGCCGTGGTCACCGAAATGGCCGACCGCATCACCATATTGCGCCATGGCGAGGTCATGGAAGCTGGCGAGACGGCGCCCATCCTGTCGGCACAATCCCACCCTTACACACGCCAACTGGCTCGCGCCTCCATGCATGTGCCGGCACGCCACCCTTTACCCTCCCCCCTGTGGGGAGGGTCGGCGCGTAGCGCCGGGGTGGGGGTGTCGAGCGTTTCAGTACCCCCACCCCGGCCGACTTTGTCGACCGACCCTCCCCACAAGGGGGAGGGTAACGCCGTCCCCCTCCTCTGCGTCGAAAACCTCACCCGCGACTATCCGGGCCGTCGCCTTTCCCTGTTTCGCCGCGCCGCGCCGACGCGCGCGGTGGACGATGTCTCGTTTTCGATGCGGCCCGGCCAATCCGTGGCGCTGGTCGGTCGCTCAGGCTGCGGAAAATCAACGCTTGCGCGCATGATCCTGGCGCTTGACCGGCCGACCTCCGGCGCAATCCACCTGCTGGGCAAGGAACTGACCGGCAAGCCGGAAGCGGAACTCAAGCCGGCGCGCCGCAATATGCAGGTGGTGTTCCAGGACCCATACGGCTCCTTCGATCCGCGCCACAGCGTCGAACGGCTCGTGGCCGAACCGCTGCATGTTCTCGAGAAGCAACCAAGCGGGGCCGAAAGGCGCGAATTGGTGGCGCGGGCGCTCCATGAGGTCGGCCTGCAGCCTTCCGACATGGGCAAATATCCGCATGAATTCTCGGGTGGCCAGCGCCAGCGCCTGTCGATTGCCCGCGCCATCATCACAAGGCCACGGCTTGTCGTCGCCGACGAGCCGGTTTCGGCGCTGGATGTGTCGATCCGCGCGCAAATCCTCGATCTGTTCGCCGATCTCAACCAGCGGCTTGGTATCGCCTATCTGTTCATCACGCACGACCTGACGGTTGCCCGTGCCATCACCGACGACGTCATGGTGATGCATGAGGGCAGGATCGTCGAGCGCGGCCGCACCGGCGAAGTCCTCGACAACCCTCAATCGGAAGCGGCGAAGGCGCTGGTCTCAGCCACGCCGGATCTGCGGCGCGCCATCGCCCGGCGCCTTCAAGAGCAGGGATAAGCGGTGCAGCGTGGTTGATTCAGTCCGCAGGCCGCGTCACATCGGCCGGGCTGAGGCCGAGCATTTCGAGCGTGCGGCGCAACAGGCGTATTTCACTTTGCTCCAGCTGCGAGTCCGCCTTGGCGATATCCGCCATGTGGCGCGCCAGGCTCCTGCGCCGCTCGACATCGAGTTCGGCAAACACCGCGATTGCCTGCGTTCCGGTGATTTCATAGCCAAAATCGTTGAGATATTCGACCACAGCATCGAGACTTTTGCCCGAAATCTCGAATTTTTCGGTACAAATGCGCCGAAAAACCGCCATTTCTCTGTCATTTGCCGTGCCATCTGCCAGGATCATGCGGAAAAGCAGCAGCAGTTCGGCCGTCAGGGCCGGGTCGTCGGCAACCTTGCGCACGCCCGGGTCGCCCTCAAACAGGTTGCGTATCTGCGTCAACAAAGCCGTCGCCATGGAATCCTCGTCGCTGTGCCCCCATTTGAACTGGTAGCGCGAAATGCGCCTTGCGCAAACCGGCTCCATGTGGTCGAAGCGGGGCAATTCTCCTCTGTCATCGCAGTTTGATGTTCGACCCTGCCACCGAGATGATTGTCATGCTGGCCGTTGCAGCACTGCTGGCCGGCTTCATCGATTCGATTGCCGGCGGCGGCGGACTGATCACGATCCCCGCCCTGCTCATCTCGGGTCTCAGTCCAGTGGAGGCGCTTGGTACCAACAAGCTGCAGGGATTGTTCGGCTCAGGTTCGGCAACGATCACCTATGCCGCCAAGGGGCATGTCGACCTGCGCCACCAATTGCCCTCCGCCCTGCTGTCCTTCCTGGGTGGGGCGGCAGGCGCAGCGCTCGCCACGGTGCTGCCGGGCGATCTCCTGAAAGCAGTCCTGCCCTTCATCCTGGTAGCGATCGCGCTGTTTTTTGCCTTGAAGCCCAATATGGACGATATCGACCGTGCCCATCGGCTGACGCCCTTCCTGTTCGGGCTCGTTATCGTGCCGATCATCGGCTTTTATGATGGCGTCTTCGGTCCGGGCACCGGCTCGTTCTTCATGCTGGCCTTTGTCACGCTGGCCGGATACGGCGTGCTTAAAGCCACGGCCCATACCAAGCTGCTCAACTTCGCCTCAAATATCGGCAGTTTCTTCGTCTTCCTGTTTGCCGGCGCCGTGATCTGGAAGATCGGGCTGATCATGGGCGTGGCGCAATTCATCGGCGCGCGCCTAGGGGCCGGGATGGCCATTCGCAACGGCTCGAAGCTGATCAAGCCGCTTCTGGTGCTCACCTGCCTCGTCCTGGCAATCAGACTGCTGATGGACCCTGCACAGCCGCTACGGGCAATGGTTGGCTTCTGAGGCATCAGCGCTATTTTCCGAAAGGGACATTCGGCGGAGGGCGTCCTGCAACTGCCTCAGGAGAAGCACATGGTTACCCGCGCCCTGATCGAGCCTCCGCGCATTTTCCCGACCTTTCGCTACAAAGACGCCGCCAGAATGATCGACTGGCTCGACAACGCCTTCGGCTTCACGGTCCACGCCAAATACGCAGACGAGACCGGCGTCATCCAGCATGCGCAGCTGGCGCTCGGTTCCTCGATGATCATGCTCGGTACGGTGCGCGACGATGCCTATGGCAGGATGGTCGGCGAGCCCGGCCAAAATGGTGGGAAATCCGTCTATGTCGCCGTGGACGATGCCGACGCGCTCTATACCCGCGCCAAGGCGGCCGGCGCGCAGATACTGGAAGAGCCGACCGACCGCGACTATGGTAGCCGCGAGTTCATCTGCGCCGATCCGGAAGGCAATGTCTGGTCGTTCGGCACCTATTGGCCGAAGGCGGACGAACCGGCCGCATAGCTTCCATAAAAAGCCGGGAGGCAGCTTCGTCGCTCTCACCGCGCCGCAGCAAAAATCGCGTCGCAGTCGAGATGCATCTCCAGATGCGCCGCAATCTCGTCCAGTGCGCGCTCGACCTCCGCGCGATAGTCGATGCCGCCGCCCTCGACGCCGAGGCTTTCGAGGAATTTTCCGCGGAAGCCGTCCGCTCCGAACAAGCCATGCAGATAGGTCCCGAACACCTTGCCGTCGGCAGATGTGGCCCCGTCATCGATGCCGTTGATGGTGACGACCGGGCGTCGGCAATCGGCACCCTGAGTTGCGCCCAGATGGATTTCATAGCCGGATAGCGGCTCGCTAAAATGCACCGACTGCGCGGTCACGTTGCGCACCGTCTTTTGCGGCTCCATCACCGTCTCGACATCCAGCAGGCCAAGCCCTTCCGTTTCCTTCGCACTGCCCTCGATGCCATGCGGATCACGCACCACGCGGCCAAGCATCTGGTAGCCGCCGCAAATGCCGACGACATGGCCGCCACGGCTGCGATGTTCGATGAGGTCCCGGTCCCAGCCATTGGCGCGGAAGGCGATGAGGTCGCCGATGGTCGATTTGGAGCCGGGTATCACCACCAGTCCGGCATCCGCAGGCAATCTGCGCCCCGGCGGCACGAATACGACTTCCACCTGCGGTTCGGCGCGCAGCGGATCGAGGTCGTCAAAATTGGCAATGCGGCCAAGCAGCGGCACTGCAATCTTGAGCGCCCGTTGCTTGCCTTCCGCCAGCCGCTCAAGCGTCACCGCATCCTCCGAGGGCAGCAGTGCGGCCGCCTTCAGCCACGGCACGACGCCGAAGCAGGGCCAGCCGGTGAAGCGGCCCATGGCGGTGATGCCGTCTTCGAACAGCGAAACATCGCCACGAAACTTGTTGATCAGATAGCCGACGATCATGCGACGGTCTTCTTCCGGCAGGATCAGATGCGTGCCGGCGATAGACGCGATCACCCCGCCCCTGTCGATATCGCCGACCAGCACCACCGGCACATCGGCGCGCGTGGCAAAACCCATATTGGCGATGTCGCGGTCGCGCAGATTGATCTCGGCCGGCGAGCCCGCCCCCTCGACAATGACGAGGTCGGCTTCGGCTCCCAGTCTTTCCCAGGAATCCATGACTGCATGGATCAGCCTGCCCTTGAGCGCCTGATAGTCGCGCGCCTTCGCCTCGCCGAACACCTTCCCCTGCACGATGACCTGTGCGCCGATATCAGTCTGCGGCTTCAGCAGCACCGGGTTCATGTGGATCGAAGGGGCCACGCCGCAGGCGATCGCCTGAAGCCACTGCGCCCGGCCGATCTCGCCGCCGGCCTCACCCGGAATATCGGCTACGGCGGCATTGTTGGACATGTTCTGCGGCTTGAAGGGCCTGACCCTGAGCCCGCGATTTCTTGCTGCCCGGCAGAGCCCGGCTACCAGCACGGTCTTGCCGACATCAGACCCGGTGCCTTGCAGCATGATCGCCTTTGCCATGGCTCAAGCACTCCCACATGCGACGGGGACGGTTCCAGTCGGCCTGTCTAAAAATGTCGTCACTGAATATTCCCGCCTATCAAAATACGCACAGCCGCTGCTCATCAGGTCCGCTTGCGTGGGCGCATCATTGGTCTAGATTGGCGCTCGCGCATAGAAAAAATTCAGGGAGGACGCGATGAATACCAGCGTCGACGCGACCGCCGGCCAGTTCGATCTCAATGAGGATCAGCGCGCCATTCAGGAAATGGCCGAGGCTTTCGCACAAGACCGCGTGGCACCCAATGCGCTCGAATGGGATCGGAACCGCCATTTTCCAGCTGACGTGATTCGCGAAACCGGCGCTCTCGGCCTTGGCGGCATCTATGTGCGCGACGACGTCGGCGGCTCGGCTCTGGGTCGGCTCGACGCGGTGCTGGTGTTCGAAGCGCTGTCAAAGGCCTGCCCGGCCTTTTCATCCTTCATTTCGATCCACAACATGGCGTCATGGATGATCGACCGCTTCGGCAATGACGAGCAGCGCCAGCGCTTTTTGCCGAAACTGACCTCCATGGAATGGCTGGCGAGCTATTGCCTGACCGAGCCGGGATCGGGATCGGATGCGGCCGCCTTGAAGACCCGCGCGGTTCGCAGCGGCGGCAATGGCAGCGATTATGTGCTCAACGGTGCCAAGCAGTTCATTTCCGGTGCCGGTGACACTGACCTCTACGTCACCATGGTCCGCACCGGCGAGGACGGGCCGAAAGGCGTCTCCACGCTCGTGGTGCCAAAGGACGCGCCGGGCCTCTCTTTCGGGGCGCTTGAAAACAAGATGGGCTGGCACATGCAGTCCACGCGGCAGGTGATTTTCGAGGATTGCAAGGTGCCGGCCGAAAACCTGCTTTCCGACGAAGGCGAAGGCTTCCGCATCGCCATGGCCGGGCTCGACGGCGGACGGCTCAACATCGCCGCCTGTTCGCTTGGCGGCGCACAAGCCGCGCTCGACAAGGCGGTGGGCTACACTGCCGAACGCAAGGCCTTCGGCAAGACGATCAACCAGTTCCAGGCGCTGCAGTTCAAGCTGGCCGACATGGAAACGGAACTGCAGGCGGCGCGTATCTTCCTTTACACGGCTGCCTCCAAGCTCGACCGCAAGGCCCATGATGCCAGCAAATGGTCGGCCATGGCCAAGCGCTTCGTCACCGATACTGGCTTCAACGTCGCCAATGATGCGCTGCAGCTGCATGGCGGCTATGGCTATCTGCACGATTACGGCGTGGAAAAGCTGGTGCGCGACCTGCGCGTCCACCAGATCCTCGAAGGCACCAATGAAATCATGCGCGTCATCATCGCGCGCGCCCTGATCGGGCGCTGAAGAACAACATCCGGGAGAAGCAGACATGACGACAATCGCCTTCATCGGGCTTGGTAATATGGGCAATCCGATGGCCGCCAATCTGGTCAAGGCGGGTCACGAAGTGCATGGCTTCGACCTCGTGCCCGAGAACTTGACGATCGCGCGCGAACACGGTGTCACCGTCATGGCCAATGCGGTGGCGGCGGTGAAGGGTGCGGAAATCGTCATCACCATGCTGCCCGCCGGCAAGCATGTGCTGTCAGTCTATGAGGACATCGCGCCAAAGGCCGAAAAAGGCGCGCTTTTCATCGATTCCTCGACCATCGACGTGGATTCGGCGCGCAAGGCTCATGCCATTGCCGCCAAGCACGGCCTGCTTTCCGTAGATGCGCCGGTTTCCGGCGGAACCGGCGGCGCGACCGCCGGCACGCTGACCTTCATGGCCGGCGGTTCGGCTGAGGCCTTTGCCAAGGCCGAGCCGGTGCTGAAGCCGATGGCAGGCCGCATCGTGCATTGCGGCGACGGCGGCGCCGGCCAGGCGGCCAAGATCTGCAACAATATGATCCTCGGCATTTCGATGATCGGCGTGGCGGAAGCTTTCGTGCTTGCCGAAAAGCTCGGCCTGTCGCATCAGGCATTGTTCGACGTCGCTTCCACTTCCTCAGGCCAGTGCTGGTCACTGACGAGCTACTGCCCCGTGCCCGGCCCGGTCCCAGCCTCCCCTGCCAATCGCGACTACAAGCCCGGCTTTGCCGCCGCCCTGATGTTGAAGGATTTGAAGCTCTCCCAGGAAGCCGCACAAGGCGCCGGCGCGGTCACGCCGCTCGGCGCGGAGGCCGCCCAACTCTATGCCCTGTTCAACGCGCAGGGCGGCGGCAGCACAGATTTTTCCGGCATCATAAATTTCCTGCGCGGAAAAGCCTCTTAGCAACGAATAGCCGTCGCATTTTATTCAAAAATAAGCCGAAAAAACCTCAAATTTAGGTTTGATTAAGCTCTCGCTAACCACGCGGTAACGATGTCCCGCTAGAACCGTTTGCAGGCGGCCAAATCGCAGCCGCCCACCGCTCCGGATCAGGTCTCGCGTACCGGAGCCGTACCTTCGCAGCGTATTCAGTCGCGAAGGGCCATGCGTTCAAGTGGCAAAGCCGTGTTCCCTCCGCAAATCGGATGGGCGCGGTTTTTGCCTGTTGTTCAACCTGATTTGGACAGGCGGCGATAATTCGCCTTCACCTGACGGCTGGCCGGCTTCATTGCCGCCCTCATCGACCGTTCGACCGCAGCGCCATTCATGAGCGCCGGCGTTCTGCCGGCAGCGACATCGAACCAGAACGCCGTGGCTGAACGCAGCAGCGACATTTGCGCGGCGGCGATCCCTTCGACCAGCGCCGCATTCTTCTCGCTGATCGCACGGGTGGTCTCGACACCCCAGAGGTTCTTGTCCCGCGCTTCCATAGCCATCAACGGCAGCCGCATGGCCATAACCATCGGCGCAAGCATCAGATCGTGGCCGATCGCCATCGCCTCGCGCGTCGCCCTGTAGCTTCTTCGACTTGTCATGAAAAATCCCCGCACCCGGCTGCGCTGGCAGCAACCGACAACGCACCGCAGTTATGGATGTTCCGAAGCAAGGCGGGCAGACAACTTCTGCCCGCCTTGCTGTGTTATCCGGCTTTGCGCAGGTCAGCCTCGGCAAGATCGAGCGCTTTCACGATGCGCTCGCCAGCCATGTCGATGGTTTCGCGCGTCCAGATCAGCGGCGGCGACAGGATCATCGAATCGCCGGTTGCTCGCATCATCATGCCGTTGGCGATGGCATGGTCGCGCACGACCACGGCGGCACTGCCGACCGGCTCGAAGCGCTCGCGCGTCGCCTTGTCCTTGACGATCTCGATTGCCCCCATCAGCCCGAAGCTGCGGACTTCGCCGACCAGCGGATGGCTAGAGACGCGCTCCTTCAGCATCTGCGCGAAATATGGCCCGGTATCGGTCCTGACGCGCTCGATCAGCCCTTCCTGCTCGATGATTTCCAGGTTCTTCAGTGCGACCGCACAGCAGACCGGATGGCCGGAATAGGTGTAGCCATGGTTGAACTCGCCGCCCTTTTCCACCAGCGTATTGGCGATGCGGTCGCCCACCAGCAGCGCCGAAAGCGGCTGATAGCCCGAGGTGAGCGCCTTGGCTGTGGTGATCATATCCGGCTCGATGCCCATGGACTGCGCCGCGAACCATTCGCCGGTGCGGCCATAGCCGGTGATGACCTCATCCAGCATCAGGAGCACATCATATTTGCGGCAGATGCGCTGCACTTCCGGCCAATAGCTTGCCGGCGGGATCTTGACGCCGCCAGCACCCTGGATCGGCTCGCCGATGAAGGCTGCGACATTATCGGGGCGGGCTTCGAGGATCGCATCCTCGACGGCCTTTGCCGCGCGCAGGCCGAAATCATGGTCGCTCTCGCCCGGCTCGGCCAGTTCATAGGCATAGGGCATCATCACATGGACGATATTGGGCACCGCGCCGCCAAGCTGCTCATGCATGCCCGACATACCTCCAAGCGACGAGCCGGCGACGGTGGAGCCGTGATAGGCCATCTCGCGGGAAATGATGCGGTTCTTCTGCGGCTTGCCCTCCAGAACCCAGTAGTGCCGGACGAGACGCAGCGCCGTGTCGTTCGATTCCGAGCCCGATGAGCCGTAGAACACCTGGTTGATATGTTTGGGCGCGATCTCGGCAAGTTTCTTGGCCAAAAGCACCGGCGTCGGCGTCGAGCAGCGGAAGAAGGAATTGTAATAGGGCAGTTCCTTCATCTGGCTGTAGGCGGCTTCTGCCAGTTCGTTGCGGCCATAGCCGACATTGACGCACCACAGGCCGGCCATACCGTCGAGCAGTTCCTTGCCCTCGGAATCATAGATGAACGGGCCGTTGGCATGCGTGATCATGCGCGCACCGGTTCCGCGCAGGTCCTTGTGGTCGGTGAAGGGATGAAGGTGATGCGCATTATCTATCGCCTGCAACTGCGATAGCGAAAAATTCTGGTAAGTCATTGGGTTGATCCTTCCAGTTGATTCAATCCGGCAAGGCCGGGGCGAGCATCAACGAAGGAAAGGCGGCGAATAGCCTATGCGCGCGCACAGGCGCAGAAGTTCGGCGTGGCGCGTACGCGGCGACGGCGTGACGGCAACGTGCTCCACAATCGTATGAAAGCAGCACTCCTGCATGGAAAGAGTGTAACCGAGAGCGCGGGCGCGGTTCAACCCTTGGCGCTGCGGCGCGCTGCCCGGTAAAGCGCAAAACCGACCAATGCGCCGGTCAATCCGGCGATCACCAGCGGCAACCCGACCGGCCCCACGGCCTGCATCAGAGATCCGGCCACAGGAGGCCCGATCATACCGCCAAGGCCCCACATCAGCGCAAAAGCGGCATTGCCGGCGACAAGGGCAAGGCCCTTGAAGCGGCCTCCAAGCTCGACCAGCGCCATGGTATAGATCCCATAGCCCACACCGCCCATCACGGTAAGCAGCGGCCAGATGAAGGGCGTCAGAATGAGCGATGGCAGCAGCAGTGCGCAGATTGCGGTCGTCAGCGCACAGGCGACGACCATGGCGCGGCCGCCGAAGCGTTCGGCCGCAAGCCCGAGAGGTATCTGGAGCAGGATGTTGCCGGCCGACAATGCGGTGATGAGCGCGGCCAACGCCGCCGCCGTCAGCCCGTAGCCCGCCCCGAACACCGGGAGCATGGAATATGCGCTTTGCTGTGTTGCCGAAGAGACGGTGACGGCTACCAGCAGCGCCGGTGCAAGACTGGCAAACCAGATGACGCCGCCAACCCTGTCCTTATCATCGCTCTCCGCTGCTTGGCTTTTGGGCGCTTCGAAGCCGGGAAGCCCTGCCGAGACGATAAACAGCACTGCCGCGCAGGCGGCAAATCCGCCAACGCCCACCAGGAACGGCGGCCAGCCATTGATGCCTGTCATCGCCAGCGCCAGCGGCCCGGCAGCATAGCCTGCACCCATCAATGCGTTGAACACGCCCATTACCCTGCCGCGCCGCGCGGGCGGAGCAAGCGCCAGCGCCCAGACCTCGCCCAGAATGTAGAGCGGGTTGATGATCAGGCCGAGCAGGAAGCGGATAACGAACCACGCGACCCAGTCCTGCAGAAATCCGATTGCAAAGAAGCAGACCGAGCCCAAAAGCGCGCAACCGACTGCCAATGCGCGCGCACCAAGCACCTGCACTGCTTTCGGCACGAAGGATGCCGAAAGAATGAGTCCGAGCGGCATCATCGCCGCCGAAAGCCCGATCGTTGCCGGGGAAAGCCCCTGTTGTTGCATCAGCAAGGTAAACAGCGGATAGCTGAGCCCCTGCGCGACACCGAACATGGAAAGCGCAGCCGTTACGCCGGCGAGCGCTGCCCAGCGCGGTGGACCGGCATCTTCAGCGACTACAGACATGTTCACGCGCATCCCCTGCTTCAGGCAGCGGAGCATATAGCCATCGCGCCGCCTGCGCTGCTGCGACAGCCGGCATCAATCGGCAGGGCCAGCGACAGTCGCCGCTTCCCGATGTCGCTTTGCTTGCCCAACGGGTCGTCGCATCGGCACTGACAAGCTTTACGCCGGTCCATTATGCGGCCTCGTTGCGCCAATGCGAGGACTGCCATGACTGCCGCCTTCACTCCACCCTCCCCCGATCACACACGCCGTGGCGGGCGGGCCGGAAAGAGGGCCGGAGCGTCGGCCACCTTCGAGCAACCACCCTTTCGCCAGCTCAAGATTCCGTTCGAACCGACACGAATCGTCTCGGATGACGAGTTGGAATCGATCCATCTGGCGTCGCTGCGCGTGCTGAAGGAGATCGGCGTAGAGGTACTGCATGAGGAAGCGCGCGCCATCATGAAGCGCCATGGCGCCGATGTGCGTGACGGCAGCGAGCGCGTCCGCTTCGACAGCGACATGATCATGGAGCTGATGGCGTCCTGCCCATCCGAATTCACGCTGCATGCGCGCAACCCGGCTCACAATGTGCGCTTTGGCGGCAACAATCTCATCTTCGCGCAGATGGGTTCGGCGCCGAACTGCTCTGATATGGATGGTGGCCGCCGCCCAGGAAATCAGGCCGACTTCCGCAATTTCCTGAAACTTGCGCAGATGCACAACATCCTGAACACCACCGGCGGCTATCCGGTCGAGCCGGTCGATATCCACCCTTCGGTGCGCCACCTGGAGTGCATTCGCGACTTCGTGACCTTTACCGACAAGGCCTTCCACATCTACTCGCTCGGCAAGGAGCGCAATACCGACGGCATCGAAATCGCCCGCATCGCGCGCGGCATCAGCCGCGAGCAGTTGCAGGACGAGCCCTCCGTCTACACCATCATCAACACCAATTCGCCGCTGAAGCTGGACGTGCCGATGATGGAAGGCATCATCCAGATGTCGGGCAAGGGCCAGATCGTCATCGTCACGCCCTTCACGCTGGCTGGCGCAATGGCCCCGGTGACGGTAGCGGGCGCGCTGGTGCAGCAGAATGCCGAGGCGCTCGCCGGCCTTGCCTTCAGCCAGATGGTGAAGAAAGGCGCGCCCGTGGGCTATGGCGGCTTCACCTCCAATGTCGACATGAAGTCGGGCGCGCCGGCCTTCGGCACGCCGGAATATATGAAGGCGCAACTTGTCGGCGGCCAGCTTGCCCGGCGCTACAACATCCCCTACCGCACCTCCAATGTCTGCGCCGCCAACACGGTCGATGCGCAAGCCGCTTACGAAAGCGTATTTTCACTGTGGGGCGCCATTCAGGGCGGCGGCAATTTCATGCTCCATTCCGCCGGCTGGCTCGAAGGCGGCCTGCGCTGCTCCTACGAGAAGATGATCCTCGATATCGATCTCTTGCAGATGGTCGCCGAATTCCTGACGCCGCTCGATCTTTCCGAAGACGCGCTTGCCATCGAGGCCATCCGCTCGGTCGGCCCGGGCGGGCATTTCTTCGGAACGCAGCATACGCAGGACCGCTACAAGACCGCCTTCTATGCGCCGATCATCTCGGACTGGCGCAATTACGAGACCTGGATGGAGGCCGGCAGCCCGACCGCGATGGAGCGCGCCAACCGGATCTGGAAGGAGCGCCTTGCCAGCTACGAAAAGCCACCGCTCGACCCGGCGATCGAGGAGGAACTCAACGCCTTCGTTGAAAAGCGCCGTCTGGAAGGCGGCGCACCAACGGATTTTTGAGCAGGTCACCAAATTGGCGTATCGCGACTTGATCAAACGATGACCAACCCAGATCGACCCCCACTCCGGTCGGCTACGCCGACCACCTCTCCCCCGTTCGACGGGGGAGAGGAAGGATGCGAACTCGCCGGCCCTGGCGGCTTTCCTCTCCCTCCGGAGGGGGGAGAGGTGGCGCCGCGAAGCGGCGACGGAGTGGGGGAAGAAGTTGCGGGAACACGCAGCCGCCGCAAGGCGGGAACGACCAGCCGAGCGAAGAAATTACGCGTTGGTGGGAACCAAGCTGAGGCTATTCTCTGGCTCGAACTGAAGCGCCGAAAACTCGGTGGTCATAAATTTACCCGGCAATTCCCGATTGGACCGTACTTTGCGGATTTCTGTTGCCGCGAACGATGGCTCGTCGTCGAGATCGATGGCTCGCAACATGCCGGCAGTGCCCACGACCGCATCCGCGACGAATTCCTGCAAGCCCGCGGCTATTCCATCCTGCGCGTCTGGAACACCGACGTCCTGAAGCACCGCCACTCCGTTTGCGAAACGATCCTTTCTGCCGTCGAAGGTCGTCTGATCGAACCCACCGAAGCGTTCGACCTGCGATATCGTCCCGCGCGCCCCTCTGAATCAATCCATGCAAATCCGGATCTAACATCATGAAATCCCATGCAAAAGCTGTTGTCATCGGCGGTGGCGTCGTCGGTTGCTCGGTGCTTTATCATCTCGCCCGCGCCGGCTGGAAAGACGTGATGCTGATCGAGCGTTCGGAACTGACTTCCGGCTCGTCATGGCATGCCGCCGGCGGTTTCCATACGCTGAACGGCGACCCCAATGTAGCAAAACTGCAGGCCTATACGGTGCAGCTCTACAAGGAACTGGAGGAGCTTTCCGGCCAATCCTGCTCGCTGCATCTGACCGGCGGCATCATGATGGCCGATAGCCCCGAACGCATGGATTTCCTGCGCCTTGCCCATGCCAAGGGCCGCTATCTCGGCATGGACACCGAGCTCATCACGCCTTCGGAAGCCAAGGCGATGTTCCCGCTTATGGACGAGACCAATTTCGTCGGTGCCATGTGGGACCCGGTCGAAGGCCATCTCGACCCCTCAGGCACGACCCACGCCTATGCCAAGGCGGCGCAGAAACTGGGCGCCGAGATCGTGCTGCGCAACCGGGTGGTCGAACTCACCCAGGAACCGGACGGCACTTGGAACGTCGTGACCGAGCAAGGCACGGTGAAGGCCGAGCATGTGGTGAATTGCGGCGGGCTGTGGGCGCGCGAGGTCGGCCGCATGGTCGGCATCGAACTGCCGTTGCTTGCCATGGAGCACATGTATCTGCTGACTGAGCCCATGCCCGAGGTGGAGGCATTCAACAGAGCCACCGGCCGCGAGATGGTCGGCGTGCTCGATTTCAAGGGCGAGATCTATACGCGCCAGGAACGCAACGGCATCCTGCTCGGCACCTATGAAAAGGCCTGCAAGCCGTGGTCGCCGGTCAACACGCCATGGGATTTCGGCCACGAACTGCTCCAGCCCGATATCGACCGCATCGCGCCGTCTCTGGAGATCGGCTTCAAGCATTTTCCCGGCATTGCCGATGCTGGCATCAAGCAGATCATCAACGGGCCCTTCACTTTCGCGCCGGACGGCAACCCACTGGTCGGGCCGGTGCAGGGGCTGACCAATTTCTGGTGTGCCTGCGCCGTCATGGCCGGCTTCAGCCAGGGTGGCGGCGTCGGGCTGGCGCTTTCGAACTGGATGGTGAATGGCGATCCGGGATTTGACGTATGGGGCATGGATGTCGCCCGCTTCGGCGAATGGGCGACCCTGCGCTACACCAACGCAAAGGTGCGCGAGAATTATTCGCGCCGCTTCTCGATCCGCTTCCCCAATGAAGAGCTCCCGGCCGCAAGGCCGGCACAAACGACTCCGCTCTACGACACGATGCTCGCCAACAATGCGGTGATGGGCGATAGCTGGGGGCTGGAAACACCGCTCTGGTTTGCGCCGAAGGGCACCGAGCCGAAGGACGTGGTTTCCTTCCGCCGCTCCAATGATTTCGAACATATCGGCAATGAAGTGCGGGCCGTTCGGACAAGCGTCGGCGTCACCGAGATCGCCAATTTTGCGAAGTATGAAGTCGCGGGTTCGGGCGCCGGGGATTTCCTCAACCGGCTGATGACCAACCGCATGCCGAAGCCCAGCAGGCTGGTGCTGACGCCGATGCTCAACGAGTTTGGCAAGCTCATCGGCGACTTCACCATCGCCAATATGAGCCGGAATGGACAAGAGCGCTTCATGATCTGGGGCTCGTCGGCAGCCCAGAAATATCACATGCGCTGGTTCGAGCGGCATCTGCCCAAGGACAAGTCGATCAGTATCCATCGCTTCGACCAGACACTGGTCGGCCTCGCCATTGCCGGCCCGCGGGCTCAGGATTTGCTGGCGAGATTGGTGGACGAGGACGTTTCGACCAAGGTCTTCCGCTTCATGGATTGCCGCGAAATGGCGGTCGGCGGTGCGCCAGCAATCATCAACCGCATCAGCTATACCGGCGACCTCGGCTACGAAATCTGGATGGAGCCGGCCTATCAGCGGCTTGTCTATGCCGCTATCAAGGAGGTGGGCAAAGAGTTCGGCATCGCCGATTTCGGCATGCGCGCGCTGCTTTCCATGCGGCTGGAGAAGAATTTCCCGACCTGGTTCCGCGAGCTGCGGCCGATCTACGGGCCGTTCGAAGGCTCGATGGAGCGCTTCATCCGCATGGAAAAGAACGACTTCATCGGCCGGGAAGAAGCGGCCCGCGAGCAGACGCAAGGCCCGAAGCTGCGCCGCGTCTCGCTCGTGGTCGACGCGCTCGACGCTGATGTGATGGGGGATGAACCGATCTGGGCCAAGGTCTCGACCGATTACGGCACGGTGGACAAGCCGCATGGCTATGGCGCGCCGCGCTTCGACGAGACCGGCAAGGAGGTGCGCGTATCGGCGGCGGACGAAGGTGCTTCCTCCATTCGCGGTCTTGTCGATGGCGAGTGGCGCGTGGTCGGCTGGGTCACCTCGGGCGGCTATGCCCATCACGTGCGCAAATCGCTGGCGCAGGGCTATGTGCCGGCTACTCTTGCCGATGACGAGAGCGAAGGGTTGTTCGAGATCGAAATTCTCGGCCAGCGCCGCCCTGCCCGCATCAACACAAGGCCGTTGTTCGATCCGGACGGCGAAAAGATGCGCGGTTAGAGCATCGGACCGAAAAGTGGAACCCGGTTTTCGGAAAAATCCGATGCTCAAGGGATGGCGTCGACATGGCTGATCGGATCGCATCAGGAAATTTCGGCCGTCATCGCAAGATCATGCCGTTTGAGCCCGGCGATACCGATGACCGCCTGCGGCTTGCATCACGTCGCAAGGCCGCCGGCCTGAACCAGCATGTGCTGGGTTATGGCGCGCTGGCGGAAGACGAATGGCGCAGGGCCGGCATCGCCGATCCTGACCTGGCTGCGATGCGGCGCTATCGCCTGGAGCGCATCCGCACTGAGCTGAAGCGGCGCGACTATGCCGGGGCCCTGCTCTACGACCCGGTGAATATTCGGTATGCGACCGATTCCACCAATATGCAGCTCTGGGTCGCGCATAATCCGACGCGCCATTGTTTCGTCGCCACCGAAGGGCCGGTCGTGCTGTTCGACTATTTCTCCTGCGAGCACCTGTCCGATCACTCGGGTGTCGTTGACGAGGTCCGTCCGGCAATTTCGTGGATGTATCTCTATAGCGGCGACCTTACCGACATGAAGGTGCGGCGCTGGGCTGCGGGGATTGAGGAACTGGTTCGGGAACATGGCGGCGGCAACAGGCGCATCGCCGTCGACCATCTCGATGCCGAAGGCGTGACCGAGCTTGCCCGACGTGGCATTAAGATCGGCAATGGCGAAGCCGTCATGGAAAATGCCCGGCTGATCAAGTCGCCCGACGAAATCTTGTGCATGCGCCGGGCGATCGTGACCTGTGAGGCGGCGATGGGCGAGATGGAGGAAGCGCTGCGGCCCGGCATTTCCGAAAACGAGCTATGGGCCGAATTGCATCGCGGCAATATCGCGCGCGGCGGCGAATGGATCGAAACGCGCCTGCTGTCGTCCGGTCCACGCACCAATCCATGGTTCCAGGAATCCTCCTCGCGCATCGTCGAGGCGGGCGATCTCGTCGCCTTTGATACCGACCTCATCGGTCCCTACGGCTTTTGCGCCGACCTGTCGCGAACATGGCTGTGCGGAGACGAAACACCGAGCGATGAACAGCGCTATCTCTATCGCATCGCCGCCGAGCAGATCGCCTTCAACACCGAATTGATGAAACTCGGCGTATCGTTCCGTGGACTGGTAGAGCGTGCCAAAAACCCGCCGCCCGATTGCTTTCCTACCCGCTATGGCGTGCTTTATCACGGTGTCGGTCTTGCCGATGAATATCCGACCCTGCCCCATGCGGCGGACTGGACCGAAGACACACCCGATGGCGTGCTCGAGCCCGGCATGGTGCTGTGCGTGGAAAGCTATATCGGCCGGCTCGGCGGGCACGAAGGCGTCAAGATCGAAGAGCAGATCCTGATCACCGAAACCGGCAATGAAAAGCTGTCGAACTATCCGCTGGATGACGGGCTGATGGCACGCTGATCGGCCAGGGCGAGAACGCTTCGCAGCGCTGCGACTACAGGTGCCGGCGTGTTGATCGATGTGATGAACGGCAAGCCTTTGCGGCGACGGGTCCAGCCCACGGGTTGAAGCAGCTTCGCCGCCGGCTCGAAGCGCTGCGCCATCGCCCAGCTCCGGCAGTCCGCGGCACAGACATCTGCAAGCCCTTGCGCAACCGCAATCATCGAAGCGCGATGTCCGCCTGTCTCGATGGGCTCGGAAAACAAAGAGAGATCTTCGCCTATTGCTGCAAGGTCACGTGTCAGGGCGATTATGCCCGACATGGAATCCTCGCCATTATAGGCGAGCCGCTTGTCGCGAAGGCCATCGAGAGGGATGATCGCGCGGCCATCCGAAGGAGAAGAAATGCTCTCCTCCGAGTTGCCCGCCCGCATCAGGATCACGCTCGAATAAGATTCCCCCTGCCCGCCTTCGAAGCCTGAATAGTCAGGCTGACCGATCACCTGCACATGCCGCGACAATCCCAGTTCCATCGGGCCCCAGCAGGTCTGCGCAAGAAGAAGCCCCGGATGGCGCCATAGCGCCGGCAGGTCGAGCCTGTCTTGGGGCAGCGTGGCCGGATCGGGGGCGATGACATTGCCATCACCATCCCTGATACCACCCGGCACGGCAGGCAGATCGCCATTGCGGCGCGTGAGATGCTGCGGCGCATCGATGCCGGCAGATCGCAACCGGCCCCGTATCTCCGCCCACTCGGCATCGATCTCATGCCGCCTCTCGGGCCAGTCATACATGGGAAGCGCCGCAACATATGTCATGGCAGCATTTCCCACGGGTTCAGGCGCAAAGGCAAGATGAAGCGGGTAGATCGTTTCTGCTTTCTCCGAACTGCAAAAACGACCTCCCCTTTGTTTTTACGCAATTCCGGACGCAAAACCGCGGCACACTTTTGCTGGAATTGCTCTATTCCTTGGGCGGTTCGGCCGGTACGGGAACCGTGCCAAGTCCATGGACCGAGCGGCCGCGCACCCGCGGCTTGAAAGCGCGGCCGGCTTCCGGCGCACGGCGCAGAACCGGGTGCACCACCGGCTCCTTGGCCTTGAAAGCATAGGCTTTCAGCAGCGCCAGATAGTTCGGGAACACATACCCCTTGTTCATCCGCACCCACTCGTCCCGCTGTTCGCGGAACAGGGAAGGCAACTCATACCAGGCGATGGTTGGCCGTTTGTGGTGCACGAAATGCAGGTTGTTGTTGAGGAAAAGAAAGGCAAGCGGCGAGCGCTCGATGATGATGGTACGCCCGTCCGGCCGCTCCGACCACTGATGTTCGGCAAAGGTGCGGATCGACATGAATGATTGGCCAAGCCAGACCGGCACGAGGATGTAAAGCCACAGCGGGATGCCGAAGGCCAGCGTCACCAGCGGCAGGACGACGGTAAGACCGATCGCGTGCAGCATCCATGCCTTGCGCACAGGGCGGTCGCCATCGGCAATCAGCTTTGCCTCAGCCAGCAGGAATCCCGCGCTGCCGAGGACAGGGCCGAGCACGAAACGGCCGACCATTGTGTTGTTCAGCGTGAGCAGCGCTTTCATGGCGCGCGGCAACTCCCGATGGTGCCAGAGCGCCTGATAGTAGCTTTCGGGATCGTCGAACGGGTCGGTCAGGCTTTCGTCGGCGTGATGCCTCAGATGCAGCGCCTTGAACCTGCGGAACGGATAGACAAGCCCGATCGGCAAGCCGACGAGCACTTCGTTGACCCAGGCCTTGCGGGTCGGATGACCGTGCGAGGCCTCATGCATCAGTGAAGATTGCATGGCCAGGATAAAGCCAAGCAGAATCAGCGCCGGAATAGGATAAAGCGGCCAGAGGAAAATGCCGGCGCCCGCCCACGCCATATAAGTTGCCGCGATAAGCACGACCGTCGGCCACTCGATAGACGGCCTTTCGCTTCGCCGCTTGTATTTCCTACTTGTCATTGCCTCGTAAGCCCCACGCCCGGACTCCAAAGAGTCCTGACATGACGATGTCAGGAGCCGAGGTAGGATTCAACGCGACAATGTGCACAAAATGTTGATATTGCGCATATTGCACGCCAATTGTTGTGTATTATAAACAAAAGCGCGGAACCATCGCACCTTTGCGGCATTGAAGTGGGTCTGCGCACAAAATAGGTAGACCGGCAGACGCCCGGATAAATCCTGGCTGCCGCTCTATCTGATTGTTTTTGCCGCATTTGTGCGACGCCAAGTGGGTCCACTTGGCTGCAAAATGCTCTAGGACCAATCGACATTCAGGATTTGAGGCGTGGTATGAGCAAAAATCGTTCAGTTCGAGGAGCAGAGCCGATGGCGCAGTGGCCCTGCGTCGAGGCTTCGCGACGCGGAAATGGACGATTTTGGCCATATCCCTTCGGGACGCGGCGGATTTCGGCCCTCTGCCCTTCGGGCGTTCAGCTCTCAAAACGTCCACTGGACGTTTTGTCGGGCTACGCCCGAGACGAGACCTCACCGTCGAAAATGCTCGACGGTGGTCAACACCGCCTTGCGCTTTTCTCCTGTTCAGGACCGAAATCCGGCTCGCGCCACGCCCGAAACCTGAATGTCGATTGGTCCTAGTCGGAGCCAGCCGTGGATAAGCGTGATCTTTCGGGACTTTTTCGTGAGCGGCTGAAGACGCTGCTTCAGCGTTCCGGCCAGAACCAGTCGGCCTTTGCCGCTTCGGTCGGCATCGACCGTTCCGCCCTGTCGCAACTCCTGTCTGACGCCACGACCAGGCTGCCGCGCGCCGAAACGCTGATGACGATTGCCGCCGAGCACAAGGTCTCGCTGGACTGGCTGCTGGGCTTGAGCCAGGATGAAGGCCTGACCGGAGAAATTCGCGCCAGTCTGGAAATCGAGGAAGGCCCTGGAGGTTTCGACCGGACCTTGCTCGCCAAATGGCATGCCGAGGCGGCCGGCTCGAAAATCCGCTATGTGCCGGCGGGCATCCCCGACCTGCTACGCACCGAGACGCTGGTGGCCTACGAGGCCGATATTGCCAACAGGAACCGGCGCGCACAGGCGATCGAGACGCAATACCGCATCGACTATAGCAGGCGGCCCGAAACCGACATGGAAGTGTGCATGCCGCGCCACACGCTGGAGATTTTCGCGCGAGGTCTCGGCGTGTGGGACGGCCTTACCGAACAGCAGCGCCGGGCGCAACTCAACCATATGGCAAGGCTGCTGGACGACCTTTATCCGACCTTCCGTCTGTTTCTTTATGATGGCCGCGCGCGCTATTCGATCCCCTATACGATCTTCGGCCCCTACCGGGCCGCTATCTATGTCGGAGACATGTATCTGGTGCTCAACGCCACCGCGCCGATCCGCACGCTGACACGCCATTTCGACAATCTCATCCGTGGAGCCGACATCAATGCCCACGAAGCCGCAGATTTCGCGCGCAAGCTCGCCCAGACGGATCTCTCCACGCTATAGGCGGTTCTTTGCACGCTCAGGTTCATTGACTAGATATAATGACTTCTTTATATCATTATCTCACTCATTTTTCCGGAAGGCATCATCCCATGACCAACCCCATCGAGGCGCTGCTGGCCGAAAAGGGCGTGCTTCTTGCCGATGGCGCCACCGGCACCAACCTGTTCAACCTGGGGCTTGCCTCCGGTGAGGCGCCTGAGCTGTGGAACGAGAGCGCGCCGGAAAAAATCACCGCGCTCCACCAGAATTTCGTCGATGCCGGGGCCGACATCATCCTCACCAATTCGTTTGGCGGCACGCGGCACCGCCTGAAGCTGCACAACGCGCAGGATCGCGTCCACGAACTGAACAAGCGCGCTGCCGAGATCGCCCGCGCCGTCGCCGACAAGGCCGGCCGCAAGGTTGTCGTGGCGGGCTCCGTCGGACCGACCGGCGAGCTTCTGGAGCCGCTCGGCACCATGACCTATGACGATGCAGTCGAAGCCTTCTCCGAGCAGATCAAGGGTCTCAAGGAAGGCGGCGCCGAGATTGCCTGGATCGAAACCATGTCGGCGCCCGGTGAAGCCAAGGCGGCCGCGCAGGCAGCCATCAATGTCGGCCTGCCCTACACCTACACCGTTTCCTTTGACACCGCCGGCCGCTCGATGATGGGCCTGGCACCGAAGGACATCCACGGTGTGGTCGAAGGACTTGCCGAAGAGCCGGTCGGAGTCGGCGCAAATTGCGGCGTAGGCGCGCCCGATATCCTTGCCTCGCTTCTTGACATGACCGAAGCCAAGCCCGAAGCCACGGTGATCGTGAAGGGTAATTGCGGCATTCCGCAGTTTCACGGCACCGAGATCCGCTATTCGGGGACGCCGGAACTGATGGCAGATTACGTGCGTCTTGCCGTCGACAGCGGCGCGAAGATCATCGGCGGCTGCTGCGGCACCTCCTTCGAGCACCTCGCGGCCATGCGCAAGGCGCTCGACACCCACCACAAGAGCACGCGTCCGACCATCGAAACGATCGTCGAGCGCATCGGGCCGTTGCGCAACAAGACAGCCAATCAGAGCGGTGAAAGCGCGGAGGGCGCCGAGCCCCGCCGCGAACGGCGTCGCCGCGGCTGATCACAGGCCGGCGAAACTCGCCATATGGAAGGTCTGTTCATCGGCCGGGTAGCGGTATTCCGCCCCATAAGAGCAGGCATTGCGAGCCACACACCCCTCGCCCCGGCAGGCCTCGCCATTCTCTCCGCGCACATGCGACCGGCAGTTGTCATAGGCGAACCCGGACTGCGAATAAGCTCCGACCGGACAGGAATTCAGGCAAGGTTTTCCGACGCATAAGTCGCAAAGATGAATCTGTCCCTGAGGTCGCTCAATCTCGACCTCATGGTCGAACAGCAGCGCACCGCGATAGGCGTGCCACAGTCCGTATTGCGGATGCATGAGAATGCCCAAGGGCGACGGCTTCAGGCCCTCGGCGCGCATCGCCCATTGCTGGAATGGTAGCCACGGCTTGTCGGATGGCGAGACAGCGCGGGCGCCGAATTTCTCGGCCACCGCGCCGATGACTTCCCGCGCCCATGTATCGAGCGGATTTGCCAGGCCATCAGGCTGACTTCCCAGCCATTGCTGGAAATGCGGCCAGGGGGCTGCTCCCGCCTGCCCGACAAGCAGAACCGATCGTGCCGGGGCACCTGAGGGACCGGGCGGTGCATTCTCGTTGCCGGAGAAAACGAAGCCGCCACGCAGGATGAGACCATGTGCAGCGAGCGTTTTCTCCATCAGCGTTTCCTGTCCGGGTCGGAGAAGGCGCTCCGCCAGACTTCCTTGTGGATGATTTCGGCCACTTTAGCCCGGCCTGTATCGGGCTCTTTTCAAGTGAAGGCGTCGGGCATGGACTCCTTCTTGCGCGCGATGAAGTCCTTCAGCCCGTCATCGATACCCGGATCGAGGTAAGGCGCCTCATATGTTTCCAGCCAGCGCCGCGCGAGCGCGTTGGCGCGCTGCGGTGCGGTCTTCTGGCCTTCCGCCAGCCATTGCTCGTAGGAATTGTTGTCGGCGATGGAAGAGCGATAAAAGGCGGTCTGGAAATTGGCCTGGGTATGATCGCAACCGAGGAAATGGCTGCCCGGCCCGACCTGGCGGATGGCGTCCATGGCCTGGCCGTTTTCCGACAGATCAACGCCTTCGGCAAACTTCTGCTGCATACCGAGCTGGTCAATGTCCATCATGAACTTGTCATAGCTCGACGCCAGGCCGCCCTCCAGCCAACCGGCGGCGTGCAATACGAAATTGGTGCCGGCAAGCATGGTCGAGTTCAGCGTATTGGCGCTTTCATAGGCTGCCTGCGCGTCCTCGACCTTGGAGGCGCATAGCGAGCCGCCGGTGCGGAACGGTAGACCAAGGCGACGGGCAAGCTGGCCTGCCCCGTAAGACACCAGCGAGGGCTCCGGCGTGCCGAAGGTCGGGGCGCCCGATTGCATCGAGATCGACGAGGCGAATGTGCCGAACAGAACCGGCGCGCCCGGCCGGATCAACTGGGTGAAAGCGGCACCGGCAAGCACCTCGGCCAGAACCTGCGTCAGCGTGCCGGCGACCGTCACCGGGCTCATCGCACCGGCAAGGATGAACGGTGTGACGATGCAGGCCTGGTTGTGCCGGGCATAGACCTTGAGCGCGCCCAGCATGGTTTCGTCGAACACCATCGGGGAATTGGCGTTGATCAGGCTGGTCAGCACCGTGTTGTTTTCGACGAAATCGTCTCCGAACACGATCTTGGCCATCGCCACCGTGTCTTCAGCGCGTTCCGGCGCCGTGACCGAGCCCATGAACGGCTTGTCCGAATAGCGGATATGCGCATAGATCATGTCGAGGTGGCGCTTGTTGACCGGCACGTCGACCGGCTCGCACACCGTTCCGCCCGAATGGTGGATCGACGGCGCCATATAGGCGAGCTTCACGAAATTTTGGAAATCCTCGATCGTGGCGTAGCGGCGGTTGCCGTCGAGATCGCGCACGAAGGGCGGGCCGTAGACCGGAGCGAACACCGTCGCATCCCCGCCGATCTGCACCGACCGCGCCGTGTTGCGGGCATGCTGGATATAGGTGGATGGTGCTGTCTTCAGCAGTGAGCGCGGCAGGCCCTTGGGGAAATGAACGCGTTCGCCCTTCACATCCGCGCCGGCTTCCTTCCACAGTGCCAGCGCCTCCGCATCGTCGCGAAATTCGATGCCGGTTTCCTCAAGAACAATGTCGGCATTGGCTTCGATGAGCGCCAGCCCTTCCTCGTCCAGCACTTCATAGACGTTGATCTTGCGATTGATGTAGGTCTGCTGAATACCCGGCCCGCCCCCTGAACGCGCCGCGCGCCGCGCAGCAGCGCCACCGCTGGCGCCGCGCCCACGCCGTGCACCTGAGGCTTCCTGCTCGGACAAGAGCTTTTCTTCCATCGAACTCGTTCCTTAAGAAAACAGACTTTGGACGCATGTTTGCGCCCTTGCCTGGATCGTAGCCATGCACCTTTAGCGAAACGGCTTGACAGCGCCAAGCGCTGTCGCAAATTCGACACGAAATCCGATAAGTTGCCAGTCGCTTTCCTTTTGCAGGAAGTCGCAAATCAGCTATGGATTTGCCGCCGATGCGAGATAGGTATTGAAGCGAAGTTGCGCGCTGCGCTGGATGGGTAACCTGCAGCCACGAGGAGCCAGAAAAAATGTCAGATGATGAGATCATCCTGTCCGAGCTTTCCGACGACGAACTCGTGCAGCAGATGCATGACGACCTTTACGACGGTCTCAAGGAAGAGATCGAGGAAGGCACCAATATCCTGCTCGAACGCGGATGGGCCCCTTACAAGGTTCTGACCGAAGCACTGGTCGAAGGCATGCGCATCGTCGGCGAGGATTTTCGCGACGGCATCCTGTTCGTCCCCGAAGTGCTGCTTTCGGCAAATGCGATGAAGGCGGGCATGGCGATCCTGCGCCCGCTGCTGGCGGCCACCGGCGCGCCCAAGCAGGGTAAGATGGTCATCGGCACCGTCAAGGGCGATATCCACGATATCGGCAAGAACCTTGTCGGCATGATGATGGAAGGCGCGGGCTTCGACATCATCGACCTTGGCATCAACAATCCGGTCGAGAAATATCTGGCGGCGATCGAAGAGCATCAGCCCGATATTGTCGGCATGTCCGCCCTGCTGACCACGACCATGCCCTATATGAAGGTCGTCATCGACACCATGAAGGAAAAGGGTATCCGTGACGATTATGTCGTGCTTGTCGGCGGCGCCCCGCTCAATGAAGAGTTCGGCAAGGCCGTGGGGGCGGATGCCTATTGCCGCGACGCGGCCGTGGCGGTCGAAACCGCCAAGGAATTCATGAAACGCAAGCACAATGTGCATGCCACTGCCTGATTAAAAAAGGCCGCGTCTTACGCGGCCTTTTTTTCTTGATGAGCAGGCTGAGTTTATTCGACTGTATCTTCAACCGCATTGGCAGTCGATTTGACGTCCTGGCCGACGCCGCGAACCGTGTTGGCACAGGCCGAAATGGCCATGGCGCAAGCCAGAACGGCGGCAATTGATGCAAGGCGTGACAGTTTCATGGACGATGTCTCCCTCATTTACTAAATAGAGCAGGTGGGCAAATACAACTCCAACAACGCGGTCGAACTGAAGTGGTTCCATGACAGCCACACGCAAAGATAGTCGGGCTAAAGCCGATACAGTCCTCGTCATTGCTTGCGGCATGATCGCGCGCGAGGTTCTGGCGGTGAAGGAGCGGCTGTCCTTCGATCATCTCGAACTCACCTGCCTGCCTGCCGAATTTCATTACTATCCCGACCGTATCGCGCCGGCGCTGGACAAGGCGATCTTGCAGGCCAAGGCGGATGGCTACCGGCATATTTTCATCGGCTATGCCGATTGCGGCACTGGTGGAATGATCGACCGGATCTGTGAAAAACACAGCGTCGAGCGCATGGAAGGGCCGCATTGCTTTGCCTTCTATCAGGGCATCGAGGCCTTCAAGGCGATAGAAGACGGCGACATGCTTGCCTTCTATATGACGGATTTCCTGTGCCGGCAGTTCGAGGCGTTCTTCATCAAGCCGCTGGGGCTCGATCGCCACCCCGAACTGATCGGCGAATATTTCGGAAACTACGAAAAGGTGGTCTATCTCGCCCAGACCAACGACCCGGCTCTTGACAAGGTGGCCGAGGATGCAGCCCGTATGCTTGGGCTTACCTATGAGCGCCGCTTTACCGGCTATGGCGACCTGACAACGACGCTGCGCGCCAAGGCGGGCAAGACACCTGCCGATGCCTGACCACGAAAGCGTCGAAATCGCAGGCTCTTTTCGGGGCTGAAAGGAGCTGCACACAGCGATGCGCAGAGCACTTCTCACCTTGGTGCTGGCACTGAGCACATCGCCAAGCTTCGCCACAGGCGAGATCGAGGGTCTCATAACCCCACCCGACCGCACGCGCCTGGCACAATTCGGCGCCACTCGCAGCGCGGCGATCGACGAAGCGCGCAGGGGCGGTTTGGCCGAGGATGTCTCAACACTTGATATGATGCTGGCGAAGGAACCTGTCTCTTTTGCCGATTTCGACATGACGGGTGAGTGGCAGTGCCGCACCATCAAGGCCGGTGGCCCTGCCCCGCTGGTCGTCTACGGATGGTTCAGATGCCGCGTCATCGACGACGGATCAGGCTGGACATTGGAAAAGCTCACCGGCTCACAGCGCACGAAAGGACGCTTCTTCACCGATAGCGACAGCCGCCTGACCTATCTTGGCTCGTTTTATGTCGCGGGGGAAAAGGCCAAGCCCTACGGAAGCGAGGCCGACAGCGACCAGGCAGGCTATGCATTTCGCAGCGGCCCGAACGAATGGCGCATCGAATTTCCCGCACCGCGCTATGAATCGAAATTCGATATACTCGAATTCAAGCGTTAGCGCGCCTACGTGATGCTGCAACTACATTGCCTGATGCCTCTTGGCCTTGTAGACAACACTTACCGGTCGCCTGGCTCTCGTCACCAAGACTTAACCGCTCTTTGCAAAAGTGAGGCGGGGTGTCCGTGGCAAACGGACTGGAAAGGGCGCAAAGGGCGAATGGAATCCGATATGAAGGAATCTGACGCGGGCGGGACCCTCCAACCCAGGCGGCGAGCGCGTCAATTGTCGCAGCTTTTCATGCAATTGGCAGAGGATGCGGAAGACCGCGTGACGATGGGCAGCATCCGCGATGCCCTGGGAACACGCAGCTTTGCTGCATTGCTCGTCCTATTTGCCGCCTTCAACCTGTTGCCGCTTCCGCCCGGTGCTTCGGCATTTCTCGGCGTGCCGCTGCTGATCGTCTCCGCCCAGATGATGTATGGCAGCAAGCGCGTCTGGCTGCCGCAATTTGTCACCGAGAAATCGCTCTCGGCCGAACAGTTTCGTGCCATCATGGCGCGTGTGATCCCCCGACTCACGCAGGTCGAGCGCTTTATCAAGCCGCGCTACTGGCCCTTCTGGCGTCGCCGCGGCGACCGCGTCATCGGCATTGTCGCTTTCCTGCTGGCCATCGTGGTGACCCTGCCCATTCCCCTTGGCAACTGGCTTCCGGCCTTTTCTACAGCACTGCTCGGACTGGCGCTGTCGGAGCGCGACGGCATCCTGCTCGCAGTCGGGGGCGCGGTCGGCGTAGCCGCGCTCAGCGTTGTCATGCTCGTTGTCGGCACAGCCACGGCGGCGACACAAGCAGCGTTAGGGTGGGTTTTTTAGCCGGTGTTAGGTCGTGGGCTGAGTGTGTAAGCTCGCCTTCTTTCTGTCACCGCATGGGCCGCAATGGCGATGACCACCGCAAGACGAAAGCCGATTGTCGTGGTAACGGAGGGCGGGCCGCATATATGGGCCATCGTCAATGCGATCGGCGACGCGCTCCGGCCGGTTACCGTCATTCTGGAAACTCCGGAATCGAAGGCAAGGTTGCTGCAGCGCCGGGCCCGCAAGCAAGGCTGGGTTTCAGTTGCCGGCCAGATCGGGACAATGGCGTTCACCCGCGCCGGCAAACGGCTTTTCGCCGATCGCATGCAAAGGCTGGTCGCGCGAAATCATCTGGAAACCGCCCCCGACGCGCAGCAGAAGATAGTGCCGGTGCCCTCGGCCAATTCTGCCGAATTCCTCAAGGCGCTGGAAGATATCCGGCCGGCGGTCGTCCTGCTTGCCGGCTGCCGGATGCTATCGCCCGCAACGCTTTCAGCAATCAAATGCCCGGTACTGAACTATCACGCCGGCATTACCCCGAAATACCGCGGCATGAACGGCGGCTATTGGGCGCTTGCGACCGGTGACCGCGACAATTTCGGCGCAACCGTCATCTGGTCGATGCCGGCGTGGATACGGGAGGGGTGTTGTATCAGGTGCGCGGCAGGCCCGACCCGGACGATAATCTGACGACCTATGCGTTGCGGCTCGCCGCAATCTCGCGCCCTATCTGCATCAAGGCGATCCAGGATGCCCTTGATGGCAAGCTCGAGCCCATCGACACGCGGCTTGCTTCAAGGCAATGGTATCATCCGCCGATCTGGAGCTATCTCTGGACCGGCATCCGGCGCGGCATCTGGTAATTGCCGCGCCTCGTCCGGGCGGCTTTCATTTGCGACTCCCTGATACGTCGCTTTTGAATGCGCGCGCGTCGTCCCATAACAAGCAGCCCGGCAACGGTTCCGGCAATGCTCCCTCCCAGAAGAAAGTGAGACTTCAAATGGCTGACCTCGTCATCGTCTATTGGCGCGACATTCCTGCACAGGTCATCGTCAAGAAAGGCCGGCAGAACGCCAAGCGCGAGCTTCCGCTGCGCTTCATCGAGGCGATCGACATGTGCGCCATGCGCAGCGGTGCCCGCGACAGCAGCGACTATCTCGAAGACTGGCGCAAGGCCGATCCGGTGCCAGTCGGCGACGACCTCGAAGCCGAAGCCGACAAGGCGGCGGCCGAACTCGAGGCGCAATATGACAAGGCAAGGCTTGTCGCCCTCGTCAATTCACACGGCAAGGAAAATGTCTGACCCCCAGCCGATCTCCACTACCGCGGCCGGCTCCTCCGATGCGCCGCAAATCCTGCCGCCCGCCTCGTCGGGCGGCATGACCCAAGCGACCGTCGTCAGGAAGACGGCGCCGAAATCCGACTACAAGCCCTCCGACGTCTCGCCGCAGCGGCGGGTCCAGCGCTCCTACACCGTTCGGCTTTGGTCCGTCCGCCATTCGCGGCTGCTCGAATGGTTCTATGGCCGGTTCGCCGACGCCTTCCTGATGCTGCATCCGCTCTGGAAGGGCCTAGGTTATGAGCGCGTAGAAGCCCCGGTGAAATTCGTCGAGAAGCGCGTCAAGGGCTTTATGTTCGACTGCCGCATGTGCGGCCAGTGCATTCTTTCTTCCACTGGCATGTCCTGCCCGATGAACTGCCCCAAGCAGCTGCGCAACGGCCCCTGCGGCGGCGTTCGCGCCAATGGCAATTGCGAGGTCGAGCCCGACATGCCCTGCGTCTGGGTCAAGGCTTGGGAGGGCTCCCGCAACATGGTCCATGGTGACGCCATCCTCAATGTGCAAAAGCCTGTCGACCAGTCGCTGCGTGAAACCTCGGCCTGGCTGCGGGTGACCGCCCAGTCTGCCGCAGCGCGCGAAGCCGCCGTGCAAAGCGAGGCCAAGCCATGATGCGCCAGCGCGACGAGCATCCGGACGGGGTGCATCTGCCGCTCGATCCCCTGCCCGGCCATTCCTCGCGCGGCCGGCTGGAACGCATCCTGCGGCGCAGTGAATTCGCTGTCACCGCCGAGTTGAACCCGCCTGACAGCGCCGACCCGGAAGACGTCTATGATCGGGCGCGCGTTTTCGACGGCTGGGTGGATGGCATCAACGCCGTCGACGCTTCCGGCGCCAATTGCCACATGTCCTCTGTCGGCATCTGCGCGCTGCTGACCCGCATGGGCTATGCACCGATCATGCAGATCGCCTGCCGCGACAAGAACCGTATCGCCATACAAGGCGACGTTCTCGGCGCAGCCGCCATGGGCGTCGCCAACATATTGTGTCTGACCGGCGACGGCGTGCAGGCAGGCGACCAGCCGGGCGCCAAGCCGGTATTCGACCTCGATTCCATGTCGCTGCTCGAAACCATCCGCGTCATGCGCGACAATGGCAAGTTCCTGTCCGGCCGCAAGCTGACCACGCCGCCCAGCGTTTTCCTCGGCGCCGCCATCAACCCCTTCGCTCCGCCCTATGATTTCCGTCCGCACCGTCTTGCCAAGAAGATCGCAGCCGGCGCGCAATTCGTGCAGAGCCAATATTGCTTCGACGTGCCGATGTTCCGGACCTACATGGAACGGGTGCGCGATCTCGGCCTGACGGACAAATGCTACATATTGTGTGGTGTCGGCCCCCTCGCCTCGGCGAAAACCGCAAGATGGATTCGCTCCAATGTCCCGGGCATCCACATTCCTGATGCGGTGATCAAGCGGCTGGAAGGAGCCGCCGACCAGAAGAAGGAAGGCAAGCAGCTCTGCATCGACATCATCAATGAAGTGAAGGAAATCCCCGGTGTTTCCGGCATCCATGTGATGGCCTACCGGCAGGAGGAGTATGTCGCCGAAATCGTCCATGAATCGGGCGTGCTGAAGGGACGGCGCCCATGGCAGCGCGAAGCGCGCGCCGATGACCAGATGGTTGCCGACCGGCTGGAGCATATCCTGCATCAGGGCGAAAGCGAGCAGCCGGTGCAGATGGTGGAAAAGGCAGCGCAATGAGCTGTTTTGCAAGCGGCAGGTTGAAACAAAATAGATAACGATATAAAGAAGTCTTTATATCAAACGGAGAGTTTCATGACGCGTACGATTGTCGCCTCGGCTACCAGGGAAATCATCATCGGCTTCGATCAGCCCTTCTGCGTGATCGGCGAACGCATCAACCCGACCGGCCGCAAGAAGCTTGCGGCCGAAATGATGGAAGGCAATTTCGAGACGGTAAAGAAGGACGCGCTGGAACAGGCCGCCTGCGGCGCCACCATGCTGGACGTCAATGCCGGCGTGACCGCCGTCAACCCCAACGAAACCGAGCCCGCCCTCCTGGTGCAGACACTGCAGATTGTCCAGGATCTGGTCGACCTGCCGCTTTCGATCGACAGCTCTGTTTCCGGTGCCATCGAGGCGGCGCTGAAGGTCGCCAAGGGCCGGCCATTGGTCAATTCGGTCACCGGCGAGGAGGAAAAGCTCGAAGCGATCCTGCCTCTGGTCAAGAAATACAATGTCCCTGTGGTGGCGATTTCGAACGACGAGACCGGCATTTCAATGGACCCTGACGTGCGCTTCGCCGTGGCGAAAAAGATCGTCGAGCGCTGTGCCGACTATGGCATCCCGGCGCATGACGTTGTCGTCGATCCGCTGGTGATGCCGATCGGCGCGCTTGGCGATGCCGGCCGCCAGGTCTTTGCCCTGCTGCGGCGCCTGCGCGAAGAACTCAAGGTCAACACCACCTGCGGCCTCTCCAACATCTCTTTCGGGCTTCCGCATCGCCACGGCATCAATGCCGGCTTCATTCCGATGGTGATCGGCGCTGGCATGACGTCTGCGATCATGAACCCCGTACGCCCGCAGGAAATGGAGGCGGTGCGTGCCGCCAATGTGCTCAACGGCACCGACCGGGACTGCACGACCTGGATCAAGACCTACAAGGATTACAAGCCCGCTGCGGCTGGAGCGGCTGCCCCGGCACCCGTGGCAGCAGGCGAAGGTGCAGCTTCCGGCGGACGCCGACGCGGCGGACGCGAAGCACGCATGGCGCGTGGATGATGGGCAGCTTGATATCATGACCTACCTGCCGTCCCTCGGTTCCGCCGGAAGCCTCCCTCCAAGAGGTCGAGGATTGCCGGCATGCCGAGGAGACGGGCAAATCGATAAGACGTGCCGATCCCGGCCGGAAAGCAGCTTGCCATGAACCCGCCTCCGAACATCACCGATCCGCTCGTATTGTTCATGCCTTCGGGTAAGCGCGGGCGCTTTCCGATCGGCACTCCGATCCTGGATGCGGCCCGCCAGCTTGGCGTCTATGTCGAAAGCGTCTGCGGCGGACGTGCGACCTGCGGCCGTTGCCAGATCGAGGTGCAGGAAGGCAATTTCGCCAAGCACAAGATCGTCTCGTCCCTCGAACATATCTCCCCCAAAGGCCCGAAGGAGGAGCGCTATGAGCGCGTGCGCGGCCTGCCGGAGGGGCGGCGCCTCTCCTGCTCGGCCACGGTCCAGGGCGACCTCGTCGTCGACGTGCCGCAGGACACCGTCATCAACGCCCAGGTGGTGCGCAAGGCCGCCAGCGACCGCGTGATCGAGCGCAACCCCGCCATCCAGCTTTGCTATGTCGAGGTCGAGGAGCCGGACATGCACAAGCCACTGGGCGATCTCGACCGCCTCAGGCTGGCGTTGGAGAAGGAATGGGGCTGGAAGAATCTGCTGATCGCGCCGCATCTGGTTCCGCAGCTTCAGGGCATCCTGCGCAAGGGCAACTGGGCCGTCACAGCCGCTATCCATCGCGACGCCGGCGCCTCGCGCCCCTTCATCGTCGCCTTGTGGCCGGGCTTGAAGAACGAGGCCTATGGCATTGCCTGCGACATCGGCTCAACCACCATCGCCATGCATCTGGTTTCGCTGCTGTCGGGGCGGGTTGCCGCTTCGTCCGGCACATCGAACCCGCAGATCCGCTTCGGCGAAGACCTGATGAGCCGCGTCTCCTACGTGATGATGAACCCGGACGGGCGCGAGGCCATGACCAAGGCCGTCCGCGAGGCGGTGAACGGCCTGATCGGCAAGGTCTGCGAGGAAGGCAACGCGAACCGCGACGACATCCTCGATTGCGTGTTCGTGGCCAACCCGATCATGCACCATCTGTTCCTTGGCATAGATCCGACCGAGCTTGGCCAGGCACCGTTTGCGCTCGCCGTTTCCAGCGCGCTGCAATATTGGGCGCACGACATCGATATCGAAGTCAATCGCGGCGCTCGTCTCTACACCTTGCCCTGCATCGCCGGCCATGTCGGTGCCGACGCCGCCGGCGCGACGCTGTCGGAAGGGCCTTACCGCCAGGACAAGATGATGCTGCTCGTCGATGTCGGCACCAATGCCGAGATCGTTCTTGGCAATAGGAACCGGGTCGTCGCAGCCTCGTCCCCCACGGGGCCTGCCTTCGAAGGTGCCGAGATTTCAGGTGGTCAGCGTGCGGCGCCCGGCGCCATCGAGCGCGTACGCATCGATCCGGAAACGCTGGAGCCGAAGTTCCGCGTTATTGGCGTCGATAAATGGTCCGACGAACCAGATTTCGAAGAAGCAGTCGGTGCAGTCGGCGTCACCGGCATTTGCGGCTCGGCGATCATCGAGGTGGTGGCGGAGATGTATTTGTCCGGCATCATTTCCGAAGACGGCGTCATCGACGGCGAATTGTCCGCCCGCTCACCGCGCATATTCCAGGACGGCCGCACCTATTCCTATCTGCTGCGCGACGGCGAGCCCCGGCTGGTCATCACGCAACGCGATGTGCGCGCCATCCAGTTGGCCAAGGCGGCCCTTTACGCGGGCGTCAAGCTGCTGATGGAAAAACAGGGCGTCGACCATGTCGACATGATCCGCTTTGCCGGTGCATTCGGCTCTTTCATCGACCCGAAATACGCCATGGTACTCGGCCTGATCCCGGATTGCGACCTGGCCGAGGTCAAGGCGGTCGGCAATGCTTCGGGAACAGGCGCCATGATGGCCCTGCTCAACCGCGATCATCGCCGTGAAATCGAAGACGCGGTCCATCGTATCGAGAAGATCGAGACCGCGCTGGAACCACATTTCCAGCAAATCTTCATCGACGCCATGGCACTACCCAACAAGGTCGATCCTTTCCCGAACCTTGCTTTGGCCGTGAACCTGCCGCCTCGGCAGGCAAATTCCGAGGAGAAGACGGCAAGTGGCGAGGCAGCACCTCGGCGCCGCTCACGCGAGGAGCGCGCGGCCCGGCGGGAGCGTGGATAGAATATGATCCCGAAAAGTTGCAAACTTTTCGGACAAGCTCATGCATCAAGAACAAGGGTTTAGCGCAATTAACCACGCAGAAGAAAGGATCCGATCCTGCCCGGGATCGGACCCTTTTTTCTGTGATGGGAGCTCAGAATTTGCCGGTCTCCCGGAAAAGATCGAAGGCGGCGCGTATGTGGTCGGCAACCGCCTTCACCGGCGCGCTGGCCTCGGGGGCTACAAGCAGTGCCAGGCTATATTCGCCGATCTCTGGCATACCGTCCTTCGGCCCCAACTCGGCCAGATTGCAGCTGTTCAGGAAGGACTTCGGCAGCGGCGCCACCGCAAGATCGGCCAGGATTGCGGCTCGCTGGCCAGCCGTGTGTGCGCTCATATAGGCGATACGATAGTTGCGCCCTTCCCGCCCCAGAGCTTCCAGTGCCCCGGCGCGCCAGGCACACCCCTCTTCCCATAACGACACAGGAAGCGGCTCGCGCAGATGCGCCGATCCGCCCTTGGCTCCGGCCCAGACGATCGGCTCCGTCAGCAGCGTTTCGGCACCGGCCATCGCCGGCTTGTAGGAATTGGTGACAAGGGTGATATCGAGCGTTCGGTCATCCATGCGCCGGATGAGGCTCTTGCTCTGGTCGATGGTCACATCGACGGCGATCGACGGATGCGTCTGCGCAAAACGCTTCAACACATGCGGCAATATCCGTTCGCCATAATCGTCCGGAGAACCCAGCCTGACCACGCCGACAATGTCCGGAACGATGAACTTCGACACCGCCTCGCGATTGATCGACAAAAGCCGCCTCGCATAGCCAAGCAGCATTTCGCCGTCATTGGTGAGCGTCACCGAGCGGGCATCCCGGGAAAACACCGAGCGGCCGAGAATATCCTCGAGCTTCTTGATCTGCATCGACACCGCTGACGGAGTGCGGAACACCGCATTGGCGGCGGTGGTGAAACTGCCGGTCTCGGCAATCGCCACGAAGGTGCGCAATACGTCGAGATCGAGCACCGGCAACGGATGATTGAGTGGAGCTGTCATCGCTCTTCACTTTCAATTTTTCTGATCAACATGATCATTTCATTTCGATTGATTGAATATCACAAGCGGAGGATAGTCAAGACCGTGCGATGAGCCTGATGACATCGATCAGCCATCGCCAAGACCCCGGCAGAATTCAGGCCGGTAGCAACCTCAGGAGAGTGCCATGTCCGTTATTTCGACCATCGGCCGCTTTGCCGCCGATTATGCCGCCGCCCGCAGCCGCCGCCAGACCGAGCGCGAAATCCGCTCGCTGCCGCTTGAGGTACAAAAGGATATCGGCTGGCCGGACATCGAGCCCCGGCACCGCGTTTTGCCGTTTACACTTGGCGCATGGGCAGGATGCAAGTAATCATGCCCGCCCAACACATGGCCGGCCGGACCTCGCGACAGTGTCCGGTCGGCCTTTTCTTGGCTGCGGCCTCTCTGCCAAGTAGAAATGCCAGCCATGCGTTTCCGCAGGGCGCGTATGAAGCAGCCGCATAGCCAGTTAATTTTAGAATAAGTATTTGTAATAATTATATTTTTTAACGCTACCGCGACATGGGCGACATGGGCGATGTCGTTTTTCACGCCAAGTAGTTCGCTTTTTCCGCTTAACTTGCGCCACGAACTAACTATATCCGCATCGTCAACGTGCTGCCCCACTCCATCAAGCGAAGGCACCCCGTGTAACACTGACTGCATGGAGATGTGTCATGAAGATTTTTTCCCGCTTTTTCCGCGGCAAGCGCCGTGAAATGAACCTCACCACCGCGCTTGAGCGTCAGCGGCTTGACCGTACGATGCCCGGCCAGTCGGGTGCGGTTGCTGCAGCGCGCCTCGGGTTTATCGCCTGAGCGAAACCGGGTCCGACCGGAGCCGCCTCGCCTCAAATTTGGCTGGGTCGTTCCGCCGTAGTGTTGCACACCATCCGAAACCAGTCGGCTGCCAGAAACGCCTGATGAACTGCCGTTCTGCGAGAGCCGGAGCGGTAGTTTTTGCTTGAAATCTGCCACCGGCAGCCTTCGAGCCACCAGCATTCACCGATGTCGCAAATATTGTTTCCGGATGCGGCCCCAACCCATTGACAGCAACGAGTTTTGCTGATGACGCTATGCTGATCGCGACATCCGATCGCGCCGCTGCCGCTTTGCGTGAGGGTTTGGTGAACGCTCCTAAACAACCGATCAAGAGATCGCTTGTCTTCTTTCTGGTTCCCGATTTTACGATGATCGCCTTTGCAACGGCGCTCGACCCTCTGCGATCGGCCAACAGAATGCTTGGCTATGAAGCCTATCGCTGGCGTCTGGCCAGCATCGACGGCAAGCCTGTCCGCGCCTCCAACTATGTCGAATGCTCGGTCGACACTTCGCTGGAGGAAGAGCGCAAGAAGATGGCCGGACCGGACCGCCCGTCGATGGTGGTGGTGTGCAGTGGGCTGAATGTCGAGACATATCACAACAAGTCGGCCTTCGCCTGGCTGCGCGAAGAGTACAATCGCGGCGTTGCCGTTGGTGGCCTTTGCACCGGCGCGCATATTCTGGCAGCGGCCGGTCTGCTATCCAACAAGCGCTGCGCCATTCACTGGGAAAACCTGCCCGGTTTTGCCGAAGCTTTCCCGAAATCCAACGTGTTTGCCGACCTGTTTGAGGTCGACCAGAACATCTACACCTGCGCAGGCGGTACGGCTGCCCTCGACATGATACTGAAGCTGATCGGCGATGATTTCGACGACAGTCTGGTCAACCGGGTTTGCGAGCAGGTGCTGACCGACCGTGTGCGCAGCCCGACAGACCGCCAGCGCCTGCCGCTGCGCGCTCGCCTTGGCGTGCAAAATTCCAAGGTCCTCACCATCATCGAATTGATGGAGGCAAACCTTGCCGAGCCGCTGTCGCTGATCGAGATCGCCGATCATGTCGGCCTGTCGCGGCGCCAGATCGAACGGCTGTTTCGCACCGAGATGGGCCGGTCGCCGGCTCGTTACTACCTCGAAATCCGCCTCGATCGCGCCCGCCATTTGCTGATCCAGTCATCAATGCCGGTCGTGGAAGTGGCGGTCGCCTGCGGTTTCGTCTCAGCGTCGCATTTTTCCAAATGCTACCGCGAACTCTATGCACGCTCACCGCAGCAGGAACGCCTCGACCGCAAGCAGCTTATCGCGGCATAGCCAAGTCGGTCGCAGCTTCCGCCCGTTGCAGATGCATCAGGTCGTCACGCCAAGCTCGACGAGGCGTTCGACGCAGGACTCCTCGGCCTGGTCCAGCTCCGCAAGCGTCTCCTCAAGATCGCGCCGCTTCTGACGTAGGTCCTCGCGCTTTTCTTCGATGCGCGTGATCATCAGATGAAGCTGCCCGACCTCACCCGGCGGCTCCTTGTACATCTGGATGATCTCGCGAATTTCGTTGATCGAAAAGCCCAGCCGCTTGCCGCGCATGATCTGCTTGATCAGATGCCGGTCGCTTGGCCGGAACAAGCGCGTGCGTCCGCGTCGCACCGGTTGGATCAGCCCCTCATCCTCATAGAACCGCAGCGTACGTGTCGAGATGCCAAACTCGCGGGTCAGCTCCGTGATCGAATAATATTCCCGCATCAGGCTCCGTGCCGGTCAAAGATTCTCAGACCGGTCATTTACGCACGGCATTTACGTAAAAGTCAATTACAGCGATGTCCGCGATGCCGGGCTGCAGGGCTGCCGGGGGTCAAAGCAGGCCAAACCACCAGGTGGCGAGGCCGAGGAAAGCAAAGAAGCCGACCACATCCGTCACCGTGGTCACGAAAACGGCAGACGCAACAGCCGGGTCAGCCCCCAGCCTGTCGAGAAGAAGCGGGATAAGAATGCCCGCAAGGGCAGCGACGAACATGTTGATGATCATAGCCGCCGCGATGATGCCGCCGAGATTCGGGTCCTGAAACCAGAGCGCGGCAACAATGCCGATCAGCACGGCAAAGATCATGCCGTTGAGGGACCCTACCCCCATCTCACGGCGGATGATGCGCCCCGCATTGTAGATATCCAGGTCACGTGTTGCCAGAGCCCGCACGGTAACGGTCATGGTCTGCGAGCCCGCATTGCCACCCATGCCGGCCACGATCGGCATCAACACCGCTAATGCCACGATCCGTTCGATCGTGTGGTCGAACAAGCCGATGACCGACGCTGCGAGAAAAGCCGTGAACAGGTTGACCAGCAGCCACGGCACGCGCGAGCGCGAGGCCGCCAACACGCTGTCGGAGAGTTCTTCATCGCCGACACCGCCCATGCGCAGCAGGTCCTCCTCTGCCTCCTGCTGGATCACATCGACGACATCATCGATGGTCAAGACGCCGACCAACCGGTCATTTTCATCGACAACGGCAGCAGACAGAAGGTCATATTGCTCGAATTCATGCGCCGCCTCCTCCTGGTCCATGCTGGCTGGAATGGCATGGCGCGTCTCATGCATGACATCTTCGACCTTAACCGCACGTTTGGAGCGCAGGATCTGATCAAGGTCCACTGCGCCAAGCAGCTTGAAGGTGGGGTCGATGACAAAAATTTGGGTGAAGCGGTCAGGAAGATCCTTGTCCTCGCGCATATAGTCGATGGTCTGTCCCACCGTCCAGAAAGGCGGCACCGCCACGAATTCCGTCTGCATGCGCCGGCCGGCCGATTCTTCCGGATAATCCAGCGAGCGCCGTAGCCTGATCCGCTCTGTGAACGGGAGCTGTGCAAGAATCTCGTCCTGGTCTTCCTGGTCGAGGTCTTCCAGAATGTAGACGGCATCATCAGAATCGAGTTCCTGGACCGCCTGGGCGATCTGGGCATTAGGCAGACTGTCAACGATCTCGAGGCGGATCGCCTCATCGACCTCGGTCAGCGCCGAAAAGTCGAAATCGCTGCCCATGAGATCGACCAGCGCGCGTCGTTGCTCAGGCAGCAACGCCTCCAGCAGATCGCCAAGCTCCGACTGATGGAGCTTTCCGACCTCCTGCCGTAGGGTCAGCGTGTCGCGGTCAGCGATCGCGGCCCCGACCAGAGCCAGAAACGATGCACGAATGACGCCATCGTCGCCGTAGAGATCGGCGTCGGCATGAGGATGGGCGCTGGCCCCCGGCGAATGTTCGTCCTGGCCTTCCAAGCTTGCCTCGTGTTTTGCGATTTCCGGGAAGGATGCCTCCCAGAACTAGAGCAAGTCACGCGGCAAGATCAAACGAAATACGGATGTCTCAGTTGCGGAAATGGGGATTCCAATCAATCGGCGAGGTGCACCACATCGCGGCCGACAGAGCCGACCAGCCGCTCTCACGCTCGCATTATGAGAGAACTGCCCTCATGGGCCTCAAAGATGGCTAACCCTCATCTCCGGCGCCGCCACAGAGGCAAGCGCCGGGCGTCGCCTTTCGGGCCAGCACAGGACAATCACGGCTGAAACCGCCAATCCAAGCAGCAGGAAAATTGGAAAAGCAAGCAGCGCACGCGGCGGCAAGATAGCGCCGACCACTTCGGGTGGCGACAGCGGCTGGAAAAGATCGCCGGCTTTATCGCGCGTCATCTGGCGCGCCGACTGCAGGAGTTCCTGATAGTTGGCAGTCAATTTCACGAGCTCTGAAGCAGCCAATTCCCTGAACTGCGGGGTGATTCGTGTTTGCTCCATGCTGGATGCAAGTTCGATCTCTTTTTGCAAACTCGATATCTCTGCGATCACTTCTTGACGCTGTTCCAGCACACTTCGAACATAGTCGAAAGGGACGCCGTTCGCGTGAGCTCCATAATCTGCCCCAGCGCGTTGTCACCCACCTGCAGGCTCTCCGATCGATTGCCCCCCTGACCAATGGTCCCTAACTCCTGCGCGCGCGTATCCCTGCCGCCATGTTGATATTCACGAAGGTTGGAAAGCATCTGATCGAGACCAGCCACCCGCCGTTTCCGATCGTCGATCGCCAGGTAGCGTTCCCGCACATAAGTCGCTGAGACCGTATCGTTTCCGTCAAGGCCATCCGCGAATATCGGGTTGAAATAGATCGTTCGGAATAGCTTCAGTTCGGCGCTAACATCTTCAGCTGAATGACTTGCTGCCGTCGTCAGGGAGGCTAACCGGTTGTCGCTCGACAATATGGCCAATCCCTTCTCAATATTGGCCAGCCTGGCATTAGTAACCAGAATGCTCGCAGGTGTATCAAGGCGCTCACCCGACTGCGTCACCGCCATCCCTTGCAGGCGTGTATCGGCAAAAATACGAAATTCGCTGGAGTAGATACTCCAGATTCGCGGCAACGCAGTAGCGATTGCCGCGCCTGTATCTTCGTCCACGCCAAGGGCCATATGGTTGACGTCAATGCGCAGACCGGAAAGCATCACCCCCTGCAATTCGAGTTGATAGGCGGCATTTATCGCCTCTATCTCAGTCTGGCCGAGATTCTTGGCCGACAGCTTTTCTCGGTATTTCATGGAGACGGATGCCGCCATTGGCGAGCCGTACTGCACGTTTATGTAACGCCTTAGATCAATACCTTCCGGAATATTGAACTGATCGCTAAGCGCTCCGACAACCGGCGCGATCAACAAATCCTGCGGCGAAAAGGCCGTCCCATTGGGAAACTTTGAATTTTCTATGTTCTTGAGAGTAATGAAATAGCTGACGGGGGTCTGAACGCCTGTCGCCGCCTTGAAAACCCAAATGCAGGCCAGAACCAAGCACAGGAAAAGCACCGAAGCCAACAGACCTCGCAGCCGCCATGCCTTCTTTAAAGTATCTATGACCGAAATCTCGGTATTATCCACGACTCGCCCAAACCATAACCCACCGATTACTGATTTGCCTGACGGTTTCCATAAGTCAAGATGAGACTGAAACTCCTATATCAGTAAAAAATCAGTCGTACCGTATTACGATATTTTACCAATTAAGTAGCTATCCTTTACTCAGAGCATAGGGCCGAAAAATAGAATCGGCTTTCGGATTATTCCGATGCTTAATCAAAGTGTTAGAGCGTCCTTTATGCGTCCGTTCGGACGCATAAAGGACGCTCTAACAACGCTCTCGAACCAAAGACTTGCTCTGGGGCGCCACCACGCGACAGATTACAGCGTGCCATTTCGGTCCGAGAGGATGGAAGGTAAGGGAATGCGGGCTTGGCGTAACAGGCCGTTAGCCTGACGCCAAGATGTCGACCACTCGCGGGGGCACATGATTACATGCCCGGTCAGCAGACTTTTTCTGAGAAAAGAAAGGACCTATCTCCGAAGGAGATTTTTCATGGTGCGGTCGAGAAGACTCGAACTTCCACGGGTTGCCCCACAGCGACCTCAACGCTGCGCGTCTACCAATTCCGCCACGACCGCACGTCACGAAAATAGCCGGTCGGAACCGGTCAGCGGCATGTAGCAAATCGCCCCTGACGAAACAAGTGTGCGTTCACAATATTCGGCAGGAATTCATGGCTCTGCACAGACCATTGCCGGCAACGCTGGACCTTTTGCATGGCTACCGCCATATGGAGAGCGAGCCTGGAAATTTTCGATCATGCAACGCAGCCAGATAGCAACGTCCTTCCTGCCCCTAACGGGTTCGCCAGCCGCCGAATGGCGGATCGAGCCGGGGTTGACCGCCTATGAGGATGCGCTGGCCGTGATGGAGCGACGCGCCGCAGAGATTCGCGAAGGCACCCAAGGAGAATTGATCTGGCTGGTCGAGCATCCACCGCTCTATACCGCCGGCACCAGCGCCCAGCCCTCCGATCTTGTCGATCCGGGCCGCTTTCCAGTCTTCAACGCCGGACGGGGCGGAGAGTACACCTATCACGGCCCCGGCCAGCGTGTCGTCTATGTCATGCTAGATTTGAAGCGACGGCGCGAGGACGTCCGCGCATTCGTCGCAGCGCTCGAAGAATGGATCATTGCCACCCTTGCCAGTTTCAATGTCCGCGGTGAACGGCGTGAAGATCGAGTCGGGGTCTGGGTGGTTCGGCCCGACCGCCCATCCATGCCCGATGGTTCTCCCGCTGAAGACAAAATTGCCGCGATCGGCATTCGTCTCCGGCGTTGGGTCAGTTTTCACGGTATCGCCATCAATGTCGAACCGGATCTTTCTCATTTCAGCGGTATCGTTCCCTGTGGCGTTACCGACCATGGCGTTACCAGCCTGGTGGATCTTGGCCTGCCGGTTACCATGGCCGACCTGGACATTGCCCTTAAATCCGCCTTCGAAACGGTTTTCGGCCCCGTGGAGGCTGTGTCGGGCCTTCCGCTCCGCACCGCCGGCTGACCCCGACAGGTGCCTTGATTACATCGCGCCGATCCACATCGCCATAGTCACCAGAAAGGCACTCATGCAGACCAGCGAGGCAACATCCTGAAGCAGTTCGGTCATGATTCTCTCCTGTATTCAGTATGTTCTTATTTTGTTCTATCTTTGTCTGGACGTCAAGACGGAACAAGCGTGCGGCCCGGCAGATTTGGGCGAACGCTTGCCATGAAGGTTAATAGCTGGTTACCACATCGGCGCAGGATGGACGGTGCTACATGACCTCAAGCTTTTGAAGTCATGTAACCTGTGCATCCCTGCGCCATCCGGTCATGGGAAAAGACAAGAACGCGCCAGCGAAGGCTTGTCAGATCGGGACGACCTTGCCCTCGGACAAGGTGACGCGACGATCCATGCGGGCGGCGAGCTCATGGTTGTGCGTCGCAATCAGCGCCGCCAGTCCGGACTGCCTCACCAAAGCGGCCAAAGCATCGAATACATAGCTGGCAGTGACCGGATCGAGATTGCCGGTGGGCTCGTCGGCCAGAAGCACCAGCGGAGCATTGGCAACCGCGCGTGCAATGGCGACCCGCTGCTGCTCGCCGCCGGAGAGTTCGGCCGGACGGTGATGGCCGCGCTTGCCGATCTGCATATAGTCAAGCAACTGCGCTGCCCGCGCGCTGGCTTCCGCCGGCGGCAGCCCCTTCACCAGTTGCGGCATCATGATGTTTTCCAGCGCCGAGAATTCCGGCAGCAGATGGTGGAACTGGTAGACGAAGCCGATGTCGTTGCGCCTTATCGCGGTGCGCTCGTCATCTGACAGGCGCCCGCAGGCACGCCCGCCAAGGATGACATCACCAGCATCTGGGCGTTCAAGCAAACCTGCGGTATGCAACAGTGTCGACTTACCTGCACCCGAGGGTGCTACCAGCGCCACCATCTCGCCGCGACGCAGTGAAAACTCGACACCATTCAGGATGGTCAGCTTGCGCGCCCCCTGCACATAGTGGCGCTCCACGCCCTTCAACTCGATAATCTTGTCGCCTGTCATCATTCGTACCGAAGCGCCTCGACCGGATCGAGCTTGGCGGCACGCCAGGCGGGAAACAGCGTTGCCAGGAAGGACAGCGCCAGTGCCATCAGGATGACGCTGAGTGTCTCACCGAAATCCATCTTCGCCGGCAGTTTGCTGAGGAAATAGAGTTCGGGATTGAACAGAACCGTCCCGGAAATCCACGAGAAGAACTGGCGGATCGATTCGACATTGAGGCAGATGACGATTCCGAGCACCACCCCAGCCAGCGTGCCAGTGACGCCGATTGCCGCCCCCGTCATCAGGAAGATACGCATCACGGCCCCGCGCGTCGCTCCCATGGTGCGCAGGATCGCAATATCGCGGCCCTTGTCCTTCACCAGCATGATCAGGCCGGAAATGATATTGAGCGCCGCCACCAGCACGATCAGCGTCAGGATCATGAACATAACATTGCGCTCGACCTGAAGCGCGGAGAAGAAGGTCTGGTTGCGCTGGCGCCAGTCGGAGATGAACACGGGGCGCTTTGCAGCCTCCTCCACCGCCGGTTTCAGGCTGTCGACAGCGTCCGGATTGTCCACGAACACCTCGATCGTCTGGGCGCGATTTTCCATGTTGAAGTAAAGCTGCGCCTCCGAAAGCGGCATGAAGACAATGGAGGAATCATATTCCGACATGCCGACTTCAAAAATCGCCACCACGGGGTAAGCCTTCACGCGGGGCGTTGTGCCGATCGGGGTGATATCGCCATCCGGAGAAACCAGCGTGATCGGGTCCCCGAGCGACAGACCCATATTGTCGGCCATACGCTGCCCGATCGCCACGCCTTCGCCGCTGTCGAAACCAACAATCGAACCCTGGCGAATATTATTGGCCACGAGCGAGACCTTGCCGAGGTCCTCCCCACGGATGCCGCGTACCAATGCGCCGGTGCCGGTTCCGACATTGCCTTGCGCCAATACCTGTCCGTCGATCAGCGGCACGGCATATTTGACGCCCGACACCCCGTTGATGCGGCCAGCAACCTCGGCATAATCCTCAAGCGGCATATCCACCGGCTGCACGATCAGGTGCCCGTTGATGCCAAGGATGCGCGTCAGAAGCTCGGCGCGGAATCCGTTCATCACCGCCATGACGATGATGAGCGTGGCAACCCCCAGCATGATCCCGAAAAACGAGATCGAGGCGATCACCGAAATGACGGTCTCCTTGCGCCGGGAACGCAGATAGCGCCAAGCGACCATGCGCTCGAATACGGAGAAAGGCCCCGCACCCGTCGGGCCGCTTGCCGTCATGCTCATCTGGCGGCACCAAAGCGTTGGGCGGCCTGCGCCAATGGCAGCGTCTCGCGTTCGCCCGTGCGCCGATTCTTGATCTCGACCTCGCCGGCTGCCACGCCGCGCGGGCCGACAATCACCTGCCAGGGCAAGCCGATCAGGTCGGCAGTCGCGAACTTTCCGCCCGGCCGCTGGTCGGTGTCGTCATAAAGCACTTCCTTGCCCGCTGCCGTCAGCGCGGCAAAAAGCTCTTCGCAGACCCGGTCACATTCCGCATCCCCGGTCTTCATATTGATGATGCCGACGTCGAACGGAGCAACCGACTCCGGCCAGATGATACCGTTTTCGTCATGCGACGCCTCGATGATCGCTGCAATCAGCCGGCTCGGCCCGATGCCATATGACCCCATGGAGACGAAATGTTCCTTCCCGTCGGGGCCTGCAACCTTCGCTCCCATCGGCTTGGAATATTTGTCGCCAAAATGGAAAATATGGCCGACCTCGATGCCCCGCGCGGACACCCGGTCGCGATCGGCGATAACATCCCAGGCGGCTTCATCATGCATCTCGTCGGTCGCCGCATAAGGCGTGGTCCACTGCTTCACGATATCGGCGATCTGGCTGTCATTGGTGAAGTCCGTGCCCTCTCCCGGCACCGCCAGGTCAAGGAAATCGCGATGGCAATAGACCTGGCTTTCGCCAGTATCTGCCAGGATGATGAATTCGTGGCTGAGGTCTCCACCGATCGGGCCCGTGTCGGCACGCATCGGAATGGCCTGCAAGCCCATCCGCGTGAAAGTGCGCAGATAGGCGACGAACATGCGGTTATAGGCGGCCTTGGCGCCCTCATAGTCGAGGTCGAAGGAATAGGCGTCCTTCATCAGGAATTCGCGCGAGCGCATCACGCCAAATCGAGGCCGCACCTCGTCGCGGAACTTCCATTGGATATGGTAGAGGTTGAGCGGCAGATCCTTGTAGGACTTCACATAGGAACGGAAGATTTCGGTGACCATTTCCTCATTGGTCGGGCCGAACAGCATGTCGCGCTCATGCCGGTCCTTGATGCGCAGCATCTCCTTGCCATAGTCCTCGTAACGGCCGCTTTCGCGCCACAGATCAGCAGACTGGATCGTCGGCATCAGGATTTCGAGCGCCCCTGCCCGGTCCTGCTCCTCACGCACGATGCGACAGACCTTGTCGAGAACCCGCTTGCCCAGCGGCAGCCAGGAAAAGCTTCCCGCGGCCTGCTGACGGATCATGCCGGCACGCAGCATCAGCCGGTGCGAGACGATCTCGGCCTCGCGCGGATTCTCTTTCAGGATGGGAAGGAAATAGCGCGACAGACGCATGGGATATTCCGTCAAAAGAAGAATGATGGATGGCACCGGAATCGGCGGCAACAAAGAGCTGACTGCCGGGACTTCATAGCCATTTCGTGGCAGAATGGAAACCCGCGCGACCGCGTCACGTGCACGCGCCGGGCCTGTGGCATGTCACATGAAGATCCTTGCATATTTATTGTGCAGCGCAGCACATCTAATCCTGCCCTGACGGAAAATTGTTAGTGACATTTTAGCGCACCTTGGTCTAAGGTGCCCCGATAACTGAGGGAGCAGAGAAAAATCTGTCCCCCTACGCGGTCAAGTCTTGGGAGGATGCGATCTAGGCGCGATAACTACGCTGCCGCCGGATACCGGAAAGTAGATCGGACGCGTTTAACTGCAAGGCCTCGTGCCTTGCATTTTTTTTGGCAATCAGAAGCTTGCGACAAAAACCTCACGCATCGGTCAACCAGCCGCGGCGGTTGACCGGTTGCCAGAGGCGCAATTCTTCCAGCCGTCGCGCCAAATGTATCCCGTGGTTCAATCGACCTGCGGAATTACGATCGGGATATCGTCGAACCCTAGGCCGAGGACCCGCGTAACGTAGTACAGGCCGCCAAAAATGATCAGCGAAATGATGGTGGTGCGGATCACGGCCTTCAGCATATGAGGACGGCCGGGAGCACTCGAGACCGTGCCAAGAGTCACGTCTTCACTGTCGTCCTGCGTCTTCAGCCCGAATGGCAGGGCGGCAAACAGCACGGTCCACCAGATGATGAAGAAGACGGCAGCACCCGAAACCCAACTCATGCCTGCTCCAGTTCCACCAGCGTACCCAGGAAGTCCTTGGGATGAAGGAAAAGCACCGGTTTGCCATGCGCACCGATCTTGGGGTCGCCGTCGCCCAATATGCGCGCGCCGGCAGCCTTCAGGCGATCCCTCGATACGATGATGTCATCGACCTCATAGCAGATGTGATGCATGCCACCTGCCGGGTTCTTTTCCAGGAATGCCGCAATCGGCGAATTTTCGCCCAATGGCTCCAGCAATTCGATCTTGGTGTTGACGGTGTCGATGAACACGACCGTTACGCCATGCTCGGGCAGCGTCTGCGGCTGTGTGACCTTCGCACCTAGCGTATCCCGATAGACCGCGGTTGCGGCGGCAAGATCCGGTACGGCGATAGCGACATGGTTCAATCGGCCAAGCATTGTCATCGCTCCGAGTTCAGCGCGTGACGAAAACCGTCACCAGCGGCTTCTTGCCCCAGGCTTCGTTGGCAGCCGAGCGCACGGCACGGCGCACAGCCTCCTGTACAAGGTCCAGGTCTTTTCGGCGCGCACGCGGTATGGAGTCGACCGCGCCGATTGCCGCATCCAGCATCAGTTCTTCCAGTTCCTCGCCGTCGCCATCGGTTCGCGCCACCCCGATTGCAACTATATCGGGATCACCGGACAGTTCGTAGCGATCATCGAGCACGACATTCATCGCGACATGGCCGGCAAACGACAGTTTACGCCGTTCGCGAATGCCCATCGCTTCGTCATTGCCGATCAGCTTGCCATCCTTATAGATGCGGCCGAACGGCAATTGGTCGATGATTTCGGCAGCGCCCGGCGCCAGTCGCAGCATATCGCCGTTACGTATCTGCGCCACCTCCGGCACGCCGGCCGCACTGGCCAGCGCACCATGAGCAACCAGATGCGCTGCTTCGCCGTGCACCGGCACGGCAATGCGCGGCCGCGTCCATTCATACATGCGGCGCAGTTCGCTGCGGCGCGGGTGGCCTGAAACATGCACCAGCGCATCGCCATCCTCGATGATCTTGACGCCCTGGTCGATCAACAGATTCTTGATCTCGAGAATGGCCTTTTCATTGCCGGGGATCGTGCGCGAGGAGTAGATGACAGTGTCGCCCGGGGACAGCGCGACCGTCTTCATTTCGTCGCGCGCCAGCTTGGCAAGCGCCGCACGCGGCTCACCCTGGCTACCCGTGCAGATGATGACGAGATTTTCCCGCGGAATGTAGCCGTAATCTTCTTCGGAAATGAATTCCGGCAGCCCGTCCATATAGCCAAGCTCGTCGGCGACATCGATGACCCGCTTGAGCGAACGGCCGAGCACCAGAACCTGACGGCCGGCATCGCGCGCGGCCTCCGCGATGGAGCGGATGCGCCCGACATTGGATGAGAAGGTGGTTACGGCGACACGGCCGGGCGCTTTCTCAATGACGCCGCGCAGCCCTTCGCCCACCGCCTGCTCCGACGGCGAATCGCCGTCGCGCAAGGCATTGGTAGAGTCGCAAACCAGGGCCAGCACGCCCTTGTCGCCCAGCGCCCTGAATCGCGCCTCATCCGTCTCCGGTCCGATTTCCGGTGCCGGATCGATCTTCCAGTCGCCGGTATGGATCACCGTTCCGAGCGGCGAGGTGATCGCCAGCGACACCGGTTCGGGGATCGAGTGACTGACCGGCACCGCCTCGATACTGAACGGTCCTACTTCAAAAGTCTCGCCGGCCCGATAGATCGTCACCGGAACCTTGATGGTGCCGCTTTCGGATTGCCGCTTGGCTTCCAGCAGCCCGGCAGAAAACGGCGTCATCCACACCGGTGCCTTCAGCTTCGGCCACAGGTCGAGCAATGCGCCGTAATGATCCTCATGCGCATGGGTAATGACGATACCGCGCAGATTATGCACTTCGCCTTCGATGAAGCGTGTGTCAGGCAGGACAAGGTCGACACCTGGCAGGGATGCATCGGGGAAAGTGACGCCGACATCCACAATGATCCATTCGCGCTTGTCCGCCGGGCCATAGCCGTAGAGCGCGAAATTCATGCCGATCTCACCGACACCGCCCAACGGTGCGAATACGAGTTCAGCCTGCCTGTCTTGCGCCATGTCTTTTTCTCCAGTCCGGAAACGGTATCGCAAGACGAACCCGACTTGCAGCCCTCCGTTTATTGCGCGCCGGCCGACGCGACCGCGCCGAAATGCACGTCGCCGGCAGCGATTCTCACTATTTCGCCCTTGGTGTTGCGAATGACAAATCGGCAATCCTCGTCGATGGTCTCGAACACGCCGCGCACCACATCGCCATCGACCCTGACGGCAACCTCGCCGCCCAGCCCCGCCGCCCGCTCCAGCCATCGCTTGCGGATATGGCCAAGGCCCTGCCCCCCGTTCCATAGCCGGATGTTCTGGCTCCATGCATCGGATAGCGCAAGGAACAGCGTTTCGGCATCGCAATTCGCACCCAGCACATCGAGCGACGTCGCCGGATAAGGAACATCGTGGGGATAGGCTACGACATTGACACCGATACCAATGGCAACAGCCGCCCGCTGGCGATCGAGCACCGCAGACTCAAGCAGGATACCGGCAAGCTTGGCGCCCTCAGCCAGCACATCGTTCGGCCATTTCAGCTCGAAGCGATTGCCGCGTTCGCCACTGCCGCCGTCGGGAGCGATCCTGATCCGCCCGCCCGGCACCACCGCATCCAACGCATCGGCAAGCGACAGACCGGCAACAAAGCCGAGCGTGGCGGCAATCTTCAGGTCGCAATCGGTGACCATCAACAGCGTAGCGGCAAGATTGCCTTCCGGCGTTGCCCATGACCGCCCGCGCCGCCCGCGTCCGCTTTCCTGCTTTTTCGAAACCACCCAAAGCCGGCCGGGATCACCCTGCCGCGCCCGCTCCAGGGCAATCGCATTTGTCGATCCGACACTATCATGCGCTTCGAGCCTGAAGCCCTCGGACGCGGAAGTCGGAGCCAGTGTGAAGGCCATGCTGTCAGAAGAACGTTTTTGCGGCTGCTTCCGCCATGCGCCCGATCGGAGCACCGATCAACACGTAAAACAGAACGAACAGCCCCGATGCGCCGAGCACCAGCCGCAGCTCGCCGGCCATAGGCTGGAAGCCCTCATCCGGCTCGTCGAACCACATGATCTTGATGATGCGCAGATAGTAGTACGCGGCCACTACCGACATCAGCACGCCGATAACCGCGAGCGTGTATAGCTCGGCATTGATCGCGGCGAGGAACACATACCATTTCCCCCAGAACCCGGCGAGCGGCGGAATACCGGCCAGCGAGAACATCAGGAGCGTCAATAGTGTCGCCATCATCGGGTTGGTTCCGGCGAGACCCGCGAGGTCGTTGATCTGCTCGACATTGCCGTCCTTGCGCCGCATCGCCAGGATAAAGGCGAAGGCGCCGAGCGTCATCACCAGATAGATCAGCATATAGATGGCAACGCCGCGAATGCCTTCCTCGGTGTTGGCAGCCAGCCCCACCAGTGCGAAGCCGACATGGCCTATGGAGGAATAGGCCATCATGCGCTTGATATTGCGCTGGCCGATCGCCGCGAACGAACCCAGCGCCATCGAGGCAATGGAGACGAAGACGATGATCTGCTGCCAGTCCGGTCCAATCGGCTCGAACGGCGTCATCGTCACGCGAACCATCAACGCCATCGCCGCCATTTTGGGCGCGGAGGCAAAGAAGGCCGTGACCGGCGTCGGCGCGCCCTCATAGACGTCTGGCGTCCACATATGGAACGGCACGGCAGAAATCTTGAAAGCGACGCCCGCAAGCACCAGCACAAGGCCGAAGACCAGGCCGAGCTGCCGTCCGGTGTCGGTCAGCGCGCTGGCAATAGCATCGAAACCGGTATGGCCGGTGTAGCCGTAAACCAGCGTGATACCGTAAAGCAGGATGCCTGAGGAAAGTGCGCTGAGGACGAAATATTTCAGCCCCGCTTCGGTCGAGCGCGCGCTGTCGCGATTGATCGCCGCAACCACGTAAAGCGCCAGCGACTGAAGCTCCATGCCCAGATAGAGCGTCATCATGTCGTTGGCCGAAATCATCATCATCATGCCGGTGCTGGCGAGCAGCACGAGCACCGGATATTCGAACTTGTCGAACTTCTCGGCCTTGGCGAAGCCCACCGACATAATCAGCGTGATTGCAGCGCCGATCAGCATCAGCACCTTCATGAACACCGCGAAGGGATCGCTGACGAAGGCACCGCCGAACGCCTTGCCGTGACCGGCAAACAAAAGCATCCAGGCGCCCGCGCCTGCAAGCACGGCAACCGCCAGCCCATTGACGATGTCATTGGCCCGCCGTCCCGAAAACACCCCGACCATCAGCAGCGCCAATGCACCAACCGCAATAATCAGTTCAGGGGAAGCCAGCGAGAGGCTCGAAATGAGTTCCGGCGTCATAGGCCCATTCCTGTCAGTTCGCAGCCGCGCTCTGCGCGGCGTCGAGCGATACGGTTACGTTGTTGATCAGCGCCTGCACCGAGTTCGCGGTCACGTCGAAGACCGGTGCCGGATAGACGCCGAACAGGATGGTGAAGGCGATCAGCGGATAAAGGATCGCCTTTTCCCGCGTCGACAGATCGAGCATGCTCTTCAGGCTTTCCTTGGACAGCGCGCCGAATACAACCTTGCGGTAGAGCCACAGCGCATAGCCGGCCGACAGGATGACGCCCGTCGTGGCAAACAGCGCGACCCAGGTATTGGCCTTGAAGGCGCCAAGCAGCGTCAGGAACTCGCCGACAAAGCCGCTGGTGCCCGGCAGACCGACATTGGCCATGGTGAAGATCAGGAAGGCCACGGCATATTTCGGCATGTTATTGACCAGACCGCCATAGGCGGCGATCTCGCGGGTATGCATACGATCGTAGATGACACCAACGCACAGGAACAGCGCGCTGGACACCAGCCCATGCGACAGCATCTGGAAGATCGCGCCCTGGATGCCTTCCTGGTTTAGGGCGAAGATACCCATCGTCACATAGCCCATATGCGCCACCGACGAATAGGCGATCAGTTTCTTCATGTCCTCCTGCATCAGCGCCACCAGCGAGGTGTAGATGATGGCGATCACCGACAGGGCAAAGACCAAAGGCTGGAAGTAGAGCGACGCATCCGGGAACATCGGCAGTGAGAAGCGCAGGAAGCCGTAGCCGCCCATCTTCAGGAGAATGCCTGCCAGGATGACCGAGCCCGCTGTCGGCGCTTCCACATGTGCATCCGGCAGCCAGGTATGCACCGGCCACATCGGCATCTTGACCGCGAAGGAGGCGAAGAAGGCCAGCCATAGCCAGGTCTGCATACTAGCCGGGAAGTCATGCGTCAGCAGCGTCGGGATGTCGGTGGTGCCGGACTGCCAGAACATCGCCATGATGGCGAGCAGCATCAGCACCGAGCCGAGCAATGTGTAGAGGAAGAACTTGAAACTGGCATAGACGCGGCGCTTGCCGCCCCACACGCCGATGATGATGAACATCGGGATGAGGCCGGCTTCGAAGAACACGTAGAACAGCACGATATCCAGCGCACAGAACACGCCGATCATCAGCGTTTCCAGCACCAGGAACGCGATCATGTATTCCTTGACGCGGCTCTGGATCGACTCCCAGCTCGCCAGGATGCAAAGCGGCATCAGGAAGGCGGTCAGGACAACGAACAGCATCGAAATGCCGTCGACGCCCATATGGTAGGAAATGCCGCTGTCCAGCCAATCGGTCTTTTCGACCATCTGGAAGCCGGCCTCGCCATTGTCGAAGCCTGCCCAGACGAACAGCGACAGGATGAAGGTGAAGACGGTCGTCAACAGCGCGACATTGCGGATATTGCGCCGCGCATTGTCACTGTCGTCACGGATCAAGAGGATCAGGAACGCGCCGACGAGCGGCAGAAAGGTGACCGTGGAAAGAATAGGCCAGTCGGTCATCAGAACGAGCTCCCGAGCATCATCCAGCTGAGGAACGCGGCAACGCCGATCAGCATGACGAAAGCGTAGTGATACATGTAGCCGGACTGGAAGCGCACGGCCCTATTGGTGACGTCGATGACGCGCGCCGAGATGCCGTCAGGCCCGAGCCCGTCGATGAACCAGCCGTCGCCCTTCTTCCACAGGAAGCTGCCGAGCCACTTCGCGCTGCGCACGAACAGGAAATCAAAGAGCTCGTCGAAATACCACTTGTTGAGCAGGAAGGCGTAGAGGCCACGGTGACTTGCCGCCAGGTTCTTCGGCGTCTCCGGCGAGCGGATGTAGAAATGCCATGCGGTCAGGAATCCGACCAGCATCGCCACGAACGGTGCAAGCTTCACCCACAACGGCACGTCGTGGAAGTCGTGCAATATGTGGTTATCGGCTAGTGTGAACAGAGCCGTCTTCCAGAAGAGCTCATAGCTGGCCCCAATGAAGTAGTCGTGGAAGACCACGCCGGCAAATAGCGCGCCAATGGCAAGCAGCACCAGCGGCACCAGCATCACCGGCGGCGATTCATGCACATGATGCATGACATCGGCGGTTGCACGCGGCTGGCCGTGGAATGTCATGAAAATCAGGCGCCAAGAATAGAAGCTGGTGAATACCGCGGCAATGACAAGCAGCGTGAAGGCAAAGCCCGCAACCGCATTGTGCCCGACAAAAGCGCCTTCGATGATCGCATCCTTGGAGAAGAAGCCGGCCGTGCCGATGAGGGTCGCAGGAATACCGACGCCGGTCAGCGCAAGCGTGCCGATGATCATCATCCAATAAGTGACCGGGATCAGCCTTCTCAAGCCGCCCATCTTGCGCATGTCCTGCTCATCCGACACCGCATGGATGACCGAACCGGAGCCCAGGAACAGCAGCGCCTTGAAGAAGGCGTGCGTGAACAGATGGAAGATGGCCGCCGAATAAAAGCCCATGCCCAGTGCCACGAACATGTAGCCGAGCTGCGAACAGGTGGAATAGGCGATGACCCGCTTGATGTCGTTTTGCACCAGCCCCACCGTCGCCGCGAAAAACGCGGTGAAGGCGCCGATGAAGGTAACCACCGTCAGCGCCGTATGCGACAGCTCGAAAATCGGCGACATGCGTGCCAGCATGAAGACGCCGGCCGTCACCATGGTCGCGGCATGGATCAGAGCTGAAACCGGAGTCGGGCCCTCCATGGCATCGGGAAGCCAGGTGTGCAGCGGCACCTGCGCCGACTTGCCCATGGCTCCCATGAACAGGAGCAGGCAGACCACGGTCAGCGCACCGGCCCGATCGAGGTCGTGGCCGAGGAAATTGAAGATAGCCGCGGTATTTTCCTGCGCGCCCTCAGCCGGAACATAGGAAGCAGCCGTTGCAAAGATCGTGCTCAGATCGACCGAGCCGAACAGCACGAACACGCCGAAAATGCCAAGCAGGAAGCCGAAATCACCAACGCGGTTGACCACGAAGGCCTTGATCGCCGCCGCATTGGCCGACGGCTTCTTGTACCAGAAACCGATCAGCAGATAGGAGGCAAGGCCCACGCCTTCCCAGCCAAAGAACATCTGCACCAGGTTGTCTGACGTCACCAGCATCAGCATGGCGAAGGTGAAGAGCGACAGATAGGCGAAGAAGCGCGGACGATGCGGGTCGTGATGCATGTAGCCGATCGAATAGATGTGCACCAGCGCCGACACGGTGTTGACCACGACCAGCATGACCACCGTCAGCGTGTCGATGCGCAAGGCCCAGTCAGCCTGCATACCGCCTGAATCCAGGAAGCGCAGAACCGGAATGCTCAGGGTTTCCGCCGGACTGAAGCCGACAGAAAAAAAGGCGATCCAGGACAGAACGGCAGAGACCACCAGCAGGCCGGAGGTGATGTATTCGGATGCCTTGGCGCCAAGCGCTGTGCCGAACAGCCCGGCGATCAGGAAACCCAGGAGCGGAAGGAAGACGATAGCGTGATACATTGCTTTGTCCCGTCAACCCTTCATCATGTTGACATCGTCGGCCGCGATGGTGCCGCGATTGCGGAAGAAAACGACAAGGATGGCCAGGCCGATCGCAGCCTCGGCCGCCGCGACCGTCATCACGAAGAGCGCGAAGACCTGTCCGGCAAGGTCTCCAAGCACCGCCGAGAACGCCACGAAATTGATATTGACCGCCAGCAGGATAAGCTCGATCGACATCAGCATGACGATCACGTTCCGCCGGTTGAGAAAAATGCCGAACACGCCGACCGTGAACAGGATCGCCGAAACGGCAAGAAAATGTGCGACGCCGACTTCCATCGTCAGACCCCCTTGCCCGTTTCGACCTTCTTGACCTCGATCACCGGCTTGCGGGCAACTTGGGCCACGACGTCCTGGCGCTTGACGTTTTCCTTGTGGCGCAGCGTCAAAACGATCGCGCCGATCATCGCAACCAAAAGCACCAATCCTGCCATCTGGAACTGGAAAATGTAGTCCGTGTAGAGAATGTCGCCGAGTGCTGCCGTATTGTGCCGTGTGGCGATATCAGGCGTGGGCTGGGCAACGGCTCCGCCAAGCTCGGGCGCGAAGGCATAGCCGGCGGTCACCACGATCAATTCGGCAGCAAGGATCAGGCCTACCAGGGCGCCGATCGGCGCATATTGCAACGCGCCCGATTTTAGTTCGGCGAAATCCACGTCGAGCATCATCACGACGAACAGGAACAGCACCATGACCGCGCCGACATAGACGACGACGAGGATCATCGCCAGGAACTCGGCACCGGCGAGCAGGAACAGACCCGCGGCGTTGAAGAACGCGAGGATCAGGAACAGCACCGAATGTACGGGGTTGCGTGCGGAGATGACCATGAAGGCCGACGCCACCACAACAAAGGCAAAGAGGTAGAAAAAGGCTGCCTCTAATCCGCTCAGCATGGGTTCCCCCAGTTTTCCTTTTCGAGCCCACAGCTTCGCATCGGGGCCCGCTTCAGGTCCTCGCCTCTCCGTCTCCGGAAGGCCCAAGACCGCGTGTTCCTTAGACGAGCAAAACCGGCTCGTCCATGATTCTCATCTCAGCGATAAGGCGCATCCAACGCCATATTGCGTGCCAGTTCTCGTTCCCAGCGATCGCCGTTCGCGAGAAGCTTGTCCTTGTCGTAATAGAGCTCCTCGCGCGTCTCGGTCGCGAACTCGAAATTCGGACCTTCGACGATCGCGTCCACCGGGCAAGCCTCCTGACAGAAGCCGCAATAGATGCACTTCACCATGTCGATATCGTAGCGCACCGTGCGGCGCGTGCCGTCGTTGCGGCGCGGTCCGGCCTCGATGGTGATCGCCTGCGCCGGGCAGATCGCCTCGCACAATTTGCAGGCGATGCAGCGTTCCTCGCCGTTCGGGTAACGACGCAGCGCATGCTCGCCACGAAAGCGCGGGCTGACCGGCCCTTTCTCGTAAGGATAGTTCAGCGTGTATTTCGGTGCGAAGAACTGCCGCACCGAAAGCACCAGCGCCTCCACGAACTCCTTGAGCAGAAGCGATTTCGCAGCCTGGGCGAGAACCGACATCGTCAATCTCCAACTACATAAGGGGCTACGATGTAGCCGATGATCGGCAGGAGCACGAACTGGCTCAGGCCGGTAATATTCAGGACCCGTTTCGTTTCGGGCAGATCGACGCGCGAAGCAAGCAAGCGCAGCAGCATGAAATCCGCCGCCGCAATAGCCAGTCCTGCCAGCACGCCGATCAGGCCCGCGCTCATGCCAGACCCGTCAGCTTGAGGAAGGCGGCCGTCGCAATGACCATGAAGATCGAGATCGGCAGGAACACCTTCCAGCCCAGCCGCATCAGCTGGTCATAGCGATAGCGTGGCACGAACGCCTTCACGATCGAGAACATGAAGAAGACGAAGCAGACCTTCAGCACGAACCAGATCACGCCGGGCACCCAGGTGAAGGGCGCGATATCCAGCGGCGGCAGCCAGCCGCCAAGGAACAGGATGGTTGTCAGCGCACACATCAGCACGATCGCCACATATTCCCCGAGGAAGAACAGCAGGAACGGCGTCGAGGAATATTCGATCATGTGACCGGCGACGAGTTCGGATTCGGCCTCGACCAGATCGAAGGGCGGCCTGTTCGTTTCGGCCAGCGCCGAAATGAAGAAGATGATGAACATCGGGAACAGGCCAAGCCAATGCCAGTCGAGGAAGCTGTTGGGCAGGCCCATCATGGTGCCGAGCCCGTCGACTTGCGACAGCACGATATCGGTCAGGTTGAGCGAGCCGACCAGCAGAAGCACGGTGACGATGACGAAGCCGATCGACACTTCGTAGGACACCATCTGTGCCGCCGAGCGCAACGCGCCGAGGAACGGATATTTCGAGTTCGACGCCCAGCCGCCCATGATCACGCCGTAGACCTCAAGCGAGGAGAAGGCGAGAAGATAGAGGATGCCGACATTGATATCGGCGACCGCCCAGCCTTCACTTACGGGGATGACTGCCCAGCAGGCCAGCGCCAGCACGGCCGAAACCAGCGGCGCCAGAAGGAAGACGCCCTTATTGGTACCGGACGGGATGACCGGCTCCTTGAACACGAATTTGAACAGATCGGCGAAGGACTGCAGCAGGCCCCACGGCCCGACCACATTCGGCCCGCGCCGCAACTGCACGGCAGCCCAGATCTTGCGGTCCGCATAAAGGATATAGGCCACGAAGATCAGCAGGATGACGATCAGCGCCACCGACTTCAGCAGGATCAGCAGTCCGGGCAGGACGTAGAATGAAAAGAATGTATCCATGACCGTCCTATTCGGCTGCCTGTTTGATGTCGCCCTTCGCCAGAGCCGAGCATTCCGCCATCACGGCGGAAGCCCTTGCGATCGGGTTCGTCAAATAGAAATCCTTGACCGGCGACACAAACGCATCCTTGCCGAGCTTTCCGCCCAGCCGGGCGACCTTCGCGATATCAGCCGGATCACCCGCCGCAATCTCATCGATTTCGGCCAGATGGGGATGGTCGGCATAGAGCCTTGCCCGCAACTGAGCCAGCGAATCGAATGGCAGCCGGTGTCCGAGCACATCCGACAGCGCCCGCAGGATCGCCCAATCTTCCCTGGCCTCGCCCGGCGCGAAGCCGCCGCGATTGGTCTGCTGCACCCTGCCTTCGGTATTCACATAGGTGCCCGCCTTTTCGGTATAGGCAGCACCAGGCAGAATCACATCGGCGCGATGCGCTCCGGCATCGCCATGCGTGCCGATATAGACGACGAACGAGCCCTCGGTCCTGTTCATGTCGAGTTCGTCGGCGCCGAGCAGGAACAGAACGTCCATGTTGCCCAGCATTCCGGTGACATTCTTTCCGCCCTCGCCCGGCACGAAGCCGATATCGAGCGCGCCGACACGCGCCGCCGCCGTGTGCAGCACGGCAAAGCCGTTCCATTCGTCGCTGACCGCGCCAATGGCGGTCGCAAGCTTCGCAGTCTGGCCGAACACCGCCGCGCCATCGGCGCGTGCAAGAGCACCCTGGCCGATGATGATGAGCGGCCGAGAGGCCTTCTTCAGTGCCGAGAAGAACTTGCCCTTGCCGTCCGCCAGTTCCTTGAGCGATTCCGGACCAGCGCCCAGCATCTCGTAATCGTAGCGCAGGTCGCCCATGTCGCCGATCACGCCGATCGGCAGCCCGCCCGCACGCCAGCGCTTGCGGATGCGGGCATTGAGCACCGATGCCTCGAAGCGCGGATTGGCGCCGATGATGAGGATGGCGTCAGCCTCCTCGATGCCCTCGATCGTCGAGTTGAAGATGTAACTTGAGCGGCCGAGCGCCGGGTCAAGCGCGGCGCCATCCTGCCGGCAATCGATATTGGCCGAGCCGAGCGAGGTCATCAGTGCCTTCAGCGCGTAGATTTCCTCGACCGCCACCAGATCGCCGGCTATGGCGCCGATCCGATCGGCCGATGTCTTTGCAACCGCTTCCTTTATGGCGGCAAAGGCTTCGGCCCAGCTTGCCGGCTGGAGCCTGCCATTGCGGCGCACATAGGGCCGGTCCAGGCGCTGCGTGCGCAGCCCGTCCCAGATGAAGCGCGTCTTGTCGGAGATCCACTCCTCATTCACCGCGTCATTGTTGCGCGGCATGATGCGCATCACTTCGCGGCCGCGGCTATCGACGCGAATGGCCGAGCCGACAGCATCCATCACGTCGATGGACTCGGTCTTGGTCAGCTCCCATGGCCGCGCCTGAAAAGCGTAGGGTTTCGACGTCAACGCGCCGACCGGGCACAGATCGATGACATTTCCCTGCAATTCGGACGTCATCGCGCGCTCGAGATAGGTGGTGATCTCCATATCCTCGCCGCGCCCGGTGGCACCGAGCTCGGAAATGCCGCCCACCTCGGTGGTGAAGCGGATGCAGCGCGTGCAATGGATGCAACGCGTCATGATCGTCTTGACCAGAGGGCCGATATATTTGTCCTCGACCGCGCGCTTGTTCTCATGGAAGCGCGAGGAATCGACGCCATAAGCCATCGCCTGGTCCTGCAGGTCGCATTCCCCGCCCTGGTCGCAGATCGGGCAGTCGAGCGGATGGTTGATGAGCAGGAACTCCATCACGCCTTCGCGCGCCTTCTTGACCATAGGCGTGGTCGTGAAGATTTCCGGCGCCTCGCCATTCGGGCCGGGGCGCAGGTCGCGTACGCCCATGGCGCAGGAGGCCACCGGCTTGGGCGGCCCGCCCTTCACCTCGATCAGGCACATGCGGCAGTTGCCGGCAATCGACAGCCGTTCATGGAAGCAGAAGCGCGGAACTTCCGCGCCCGCCTCCTCCGCCGCCTGCAGCAGCGTATAGTGATCGGGAACCTCGATCTCCGTGCCGTCGACTTTGAGTTTCGCCATGCTCAAACCTCTGCGGTGATCCGCAACTCTTCGCCGGACGCTTACTGTCCGGCCAACCAATTCAATGCGTCGTCTTTTCAGCTACCAGCCGTGTCGCCTGCGCGGCCCAGCCATCACGCCCGATGCGGCCCTTGAACGACAGATAATCCTCGACCCATGCGATCTCCGCCTCGTCCCAGGCGATGACCTGCTCATAGGTCCACACACCAAGCCCGTTCAGGACCTGCTCGAGCTTCGGGCCGATGCCCGAAATCCGCTTCAGATCGTCAGGGGTGGCCGGACGGGCAAGCGCCAGCGGCTGCCTTGCTTTGACGCCAGGCTTTTCAGCGCCGGTCAGACCGGCGGTCGCTTCGCTGACGTCCCGCACCATCGAACGAACATCGGCCATCAGCGTCTTGGCAACGGCGCGCGCCTGTGTCGTCGCGGATTTCTCCTTGGGAACGAATGCGTCGACATCTTCCATTGCCTCGTCGTCCTGCGACACGAAGAAGCTCTGCGTGGCATGCGCCGCTCCAGCGACCGCGCCCATCCAGACACCCATCGCATGGCTTGCCATGCCGAGCCCGAGCGCCGAGCACGCGGCAGCACTGGCCACCGGGTGCACCATCAGATTGATGGCACCGGCAAAGTCATCCCGCAATGTGAAAGCCAATTCCTGATTCATATCTTTCCGGTGTTTCGCATCGGGTGTGAGAGTCTCGGATGTGGAAGATGTCGACATTGATCGGCTCCATCCTTTACCTGTTCACCCCACGGCCGCCGCGCGGCCGTGCCCGCTACAAATTCATTCCCTCATTCGGCAGCCGCCAGCACAGGCTGGGCGCGATGTGCATTGCGCGTGAACTCATCGATCCGACGCTCGATCTCCGGCCGAAAATGCCGGATCAGGCCCTGGATCGGCCAGGCTGCAGCATCGCCCAGGGCACAGATCGTGTGCCCTTCGACCTGCTTGGTGACATCGAGTAGCATGTCGATCTCACGCTTCTGCGCCTCGCCACGCACCAGGCGCTCCATCACGCGCCACATCCAGCCGGTGCCCTCGCGGCACGGCGTACACTGGCCGCAGCTTTCATGCTTGTAGAAGTAAGACAGCCGCGCGATCGCCTTCACAATGTCGGTGGACTTGTCCATCACAATCACCGCTGCCGTGCCGAGGCCCGACTTCAGGTCGCGCAGCGCATCGAAATCCATCGGCGTATCGATGATCTGCTCGCCCGGCACCAACGGCACCGACGAGCCGCCGGGAATGACTGCAAGCAGATTGTCCCAGCCACCGCGAATGCCGCCGCAATGCTTCTCGATCAGTTCCCGGAACGGGATAGACATCGCTTCCTCGACCGTGCACGGATTGTTGACGTGGCCCGACACGCAGAAAAGCTTGGTGCCTGCATTGTTCGGCCGTCCGAAAGACGAGAACCAGGCAGCCCCCCGGCGCAATATTGTTGGCGCAACCGCGATCGATTCGACATTGTTGACGGTCGTCGGGCAACCATAGAGGCCGACATTGGCCGGGAAAGGCGGCTTCAGCCGCGGCTGCCCCTTCTTGCCCTCGAGGCTTTCCAGCAGTGCCGTTTCCTCGCCGCAAATATAGGCACCGGCGCCGTGATGCATGTAGACGTCGAAGTCGTAGCCGTTCTTGTTGCCCTTGCCGATCAGGCCGGCGTCGTAAGCCTCATCGATCGCCCGTTGCAGCGCCTCGCGCTCGCGGATGAACTCGCCGCGCACATAGATGTAAGCCGCGATCGCGCCCATGGCGAAGCCGGCAATCAGGCAGCCTTCGACCAGCGTATGCGGGTCGTGGCGCAGGATCTCGCGGTCCTTGCAGGTACCCGGTTCGGACTCGTCGGCATTGACCACCAGATAAGAAGGACGGCCGTCGCTCTGCTTGGGCATAAACGACCATTTCAGGCCGGTCGGGAAACCTGCGCCACCACGACCGCGCAGGCCGGAAGCCTTCATCTCGTTGACGATCCAGTCGCGCCCCTTGGCAATGATGCCAGCGGTATCATCCCAATGGCCGCGCGCCATCACGCCTTTCAGCGAGTTGTCGAAGCGGCCGTAGATGTTGGTGAAGATGCGGTCTTTGTCCTGAAGCATTTTTCGTCCCTCAGACCGGCTTCTTGCCGAAGACGCGGATATATTCGGCCACACCGCCCTTGGCGAGCGCCTTGGCCTGTTTGCTCCAATCCTCGCGCTCGATACGGCCCTTGAAGTTCAGATAGGCGTCGACCCACTCACGCTCGGCCTTTTTCCAGGCGGCGATCTGCGCAAAGGTGAATATGCCGAGCGAGTGCAATATGGACTCGTTCTTGGGCCCGACGCCCGAAATCAGCTTGAGATCGTCCACCAGAGCCGGCCTGTCGATGCCTGCCGGACGGTTCTTGTCGTCCAGCGACGGCTTGGCCACGGCACCGACCTTGCGCCCACCGGCGCCGATCGGCTCACCCTTCAACCGCTCAGGTGACTTGAAGGCACTGGCGGGCTCATGCCTGGACGCCGCGCCCTTGCGCTGCTTGTCGACGGCTTCAACTGTCTGTTCGGCCTTGTTTGCGGCTGATTGATTGGCCACCGGTGCCGCTGCGCTCTGCTTTTTTTCCGCCTTCGCGCCGGCCTTCACCGGAGACGGCGATTTTACTGTGCCATTGGTCTCCATTGCATGCGTCTTCGGCTTAGCGGCCTTGGAGGGCGGCACGACTGCGCCGGTTGCCGCCACCTTCGCTGCCTTTGCGGCAGCCTTGGCTTCAGCCTCGCGCGTGGATTTCAGCACCGCCTTTTCGTCCTGCAGACTGGTCAGACCCGCCTGCGGGGCCGAATAGATGCGATCGACCTGCGGGCCGACCTTCACGCTGTCGCCCTTGCCAGCCTCGAACAGATCGATGATTTCGGCCAGGCGTTCGGGCGTCAGATCCTCATAGGCATCCTTGAAGATCATGATCATCGGCGCATTCACGCAGGCGCCCTGGCACTCGACCTCCTCCCAGGAGAGCGTGCCGGTCTCGTTAGTATGGAATTGGTCGTGATGGATCTTGGAACGGCAGACATCCATAAGCGCTTCGGCACCGCGCAGCATGCAGGGTGTCGTGCCGCAAACCTGGATATGAGCGCGCGTGCCCACCGGCTGCAACTGGAACTGCGTATAGAAGGTAGCGACCTCGAGCACCCGGATCAGCGGCATGTCGAGCATCTCGGCGACATGCTCGATGGCTGCCCGCGTCACCCAGCCTTCCTGCTCCTGCGCCAGCATCAACAGCGGGATCACCGCCGACTGTTCGCGCCCCTTGGGATATTTCTTGATCCATGTCTTTGCCTGCGCGGCCATGGCGCGGCTGAAGACAAAGCTTGCTGGCTGGACGTCAGTTTCTGCAAGACGACGGACTGACATTAGCGATCGACCTCACCAAACACGATGTCGAGGGAACCGAGAACGGCCGAAACATCGGCCAGCATGTGCCCCTTGCACAGAAAATCCATCGCCTGGAGATGCGCAAAGCCAGGCGCGCGCAGCTTGCAGCGATAGGGCTTGTTGGTTCCGTCCGACACCAGATAGACGCCGAACTCGCCCTTCGGCGCCTCGACAGCGGCATAAACCTCGCCGGCCGGGACATGGTAGCCCTCGGTGTAGAGCTTGAAGTGATGGATCAACGCTTCCATCGACCGCTTCATGGCCGCGCGCTTGGGCGGAACCACCTTGCCGTCGAGATTGGAAACCGGTCCGGTCGACTCCTTGCCAAGCAGGCGATCCACGCATTGGCGCATGATCTTGGCCGACTGGCGCATCTCTTCCATGCGGATCAGATAGCGGTCGTAGCAATCGCCATGCTTGCCGACGGGGATATCGAACTCCAACTCGGAATAGCATTCATAGGGCTGGCTCTTGCGCAGGTCCCAGGCAGCGCCCGAACCGCGCACCATCACGCCCGAAAAACCCCAGGCCCAGGCATCGTCCAGCGAGACGACGCCGATATCGGCGTTACGCTGCTTGAAGATGCGGTTATCCGCCAGAAGCACGTCGATGTCGTCGAGCGTCTTGTAAAAGGGGTCGATCCACTTGCCGATGTCCTCGACAAGCTGCTGCGGCAGGTCCTGATGCACGCCGCCGGGCCGGAAATAGGCCGCATGCATGCGCGCGCCACAGGCCCGCTCATAGAACACCATGAGCTTTTCGCGCTCTTCGAAGCCCCAGAGCGGCGGCGTCAGCGCGCCGACGTCCATCGCCTGCGTGGTGACGTTGAGCAGATGCGAAAGGATACGCCCGATCTCGGAATAGAGCACCCGGATCAACTGCCCGCGCTTCGGCACCTCGATGCCGAGCAACCGCTCCACCGCCAGCGCGAAGGCATGCTCCTGGTTCATCGGCGCGACATAATCGAGCCGGTCGAAATATGGGATCGCCTGGAGATAAGTCTTATGCTCGATCAGCTTTTCTGTGCCGCGGTGCAGGAGCCCGATATGCGGATCGACACGCTCGACCACCTCGCCGTCAAGCTCGAGCACAAGGCGCAGCACGCCATGTGCGGCCGGGTGCTGCGGCCCGAAATTGATGTTGAAATTGCGGACGTTATGTTCGGTCATAGACCTGACCTCACAGGCAGTCGGCTATAGGCAGTCGGCAGTCGGTTCATGACGACGCTCCGGTAGGTTGCACGGAACGAATCAGGCCGCGAAGCATCTTCCCAACCGTCTCCGCGCGCTCAAGTACTGGTGTCACAGCATCCTGCGAAGCAAGCCCAACCTTAAGTGCGAGCAACACATGGGTCTCCAGTTCCTTCAACGAGCCTTGTGCGTTCCTCAGAAATTGCGTGTAGCTGCCCGCGCTCTCGCGGCCATAACCTTCGGCAATATTGGCCGGCACGGATGCTCCGGCGCGGCGAATTTGCGAAGTCATGCCAAACGCCTCCTCGCGAGGAAAAGCGTGGGTCAACCCATAGCACGCCGCAGCCAGTTCCATAGCCTCGTTCCAAACTCTCAGATCGCGATACGAGCGAATAGCGCCGTCATCCGACATTCCGATTGCCCACTGCCCATTGCCGACTGCCGTATCACTGCTTCGCCTTTTCGTCTCCTGGCAGGACGTAGTCCGTCCCTTCCCATGGAGACAAAAAGTCGAAATTGCGGAATTCCTGCTTGAGCTCCACCGGCTCGTAGACGACCCGCTTGGCCTCGTCGTCGTAGCGGACTTCGACAAAACCGGTCAGCGGGAAGTCCTTCCTCAGCGGGTGCCCCTCGAAACCGTAATCCGTCAGCAGCCGGCGCAGGTCCGGATGACCGGAAAACAGGATGCCATAAAGATCATAGGCCTCCCGCTCGAACCAGTCGGCACCCGGAAAGACGCCGGTCAGCGACGGCACCGGCGTATCCTCGTCCGTCGCCACCTTGAGCCGGATGCGCAGATTCTGGCGCGGCGACAGCAGATGATAAACGACGTCGAAACGCTTTTGGCGTGCGGGATAATCAGCACCCGAAATGTCGATGAAAGACACGAACTGGCACTGCACATCATTGCGCAGGAACGTCGCGACACTGATGAGATCATCCGCCGGGATCGACAGCGTGAGTTCGCCATAGGCCAGCACGCTTTCGCTGATCTTGCCGCCGAGTTTTTCTGCGAGATAGGACGCCAGGTCCTTCAGGGCTTCACTCATCGCCACTCACCGTTCGATCGTGCCAGTGCGGCGGATCTTCTTCTGCAACAGAAGAATTCCATAAAGCAGCGCTTCGGCCGTGGGCGGGCAGCCCGGTACATAGATATCCACCGGCACCACGCGGTCACAGCCACGCACCACCGAATAGGAATAATGATAATAGCCGCCGCCATTGGCACATGATCCCATCGAGATCACATAGCGAGGCTCAGGCATCTGGTCGTAGACCTTGCGCAGCGCCGGCGCCATCTTGTTGGTCAGGGTGCCGGCAACGATCATCACGTCGGACTGGCGTGGGGAGGCGCGTGGCGCGATGCCGAAGCGCTCGGCGTCATAGCGCGGCATAGAAATGTGCATCATTTCCACCGCGCAACAGGCCAGACCAAACGTCATCCACATCAGCGAGCCGGTGCGCGCCCAGGTGATCAGCGCCTCGGACGAGGTGACGAGGAAGCCCTTGTCGGACAGTTCGCTGTTGATGTCGCCGAAAAACGGATCATCCGCCCCAACCGGCTTGCCCGTATTCGGATCGATGATTCCCTTCGGCCTGGCCGCGACCAGCGTGGGAGAAGCGTCGTTCAATCCCATTCCAGTGCTCCCTTTTTCCATTCATAGATGAAGCCGATGGTCAGCACCGCCAGGAAGACCATCATCGACCAGAAGCCGAGCATGCCGACATCGCCGAACGAAACGGCCCAGGGGAACAGGAACGCCACTTCCAGGTCGAAGATGATGAAAAGGATCGACACCAGATAGAAGCGTATGTCGAACTTCATGCGGGCATCGTCGAAGGAGTTGAAACCGCACTCATAGGCCGACAGCTTTTCCGGGTCCGGATTGCGATAGGCGATTATGAAGGGTGCCACGATCAGCGCCAGGCCGACGACCAGCGCCACGCCGATGAAGATCACGACAGGAAGATATGAACTCAAAAGCTCGTTCATGCTCCGACTTTCCGTTGTCGACCACGACCTGATTATAAGCTCTGACGCGAACCGGAGAACCGTGACAGATTGGCCCTATTAGACCGGCGCCGAGAAACCATGCTGCAACGCGGCGAGGGTTAGCGCAGGCAATCTTGCGAAGCAAGTCCAACCTTGGCGAAACCATGGACCCGAGAGTTAGTTTTCAGCCAAATGCCTCTATGCCGCACATATCTTATTTCTATACTTTTTTACTCAACTTTTTCTCCTGACATGGATGGCAAGTCGAACCTGCTAGTTTCGGGTGGATTTGCTGATTCAATTATGTGACCTCACCTCGATCAACCAATTTTTCCGGCGGGTTGGAATGAAGGAAACGATCTCGGCCGCTACGGCCCGGCGCATCGCGCTCGCAGCGCAAGGTTTTGCCGAGGCACGGCCGAATGGAGCAATCGACCAGCGCCACATCAACCGGACGCTCGCCCGTATCGGCCTGCTCCAGATCGATTCTGTCAGCGTCGTGGTGCGGGCGCATTACATGCCGCTTTTCTCGCGGCTCGGGTCCTATGCGCGCACGCTTCTGGACAATGCCGCCTCAGGCAGGAAACGTTCCTTATTCGAGTATTGGGCACATGAGGCCTCCTTCCTTCCGGTGGAAACCTATCCGCTGATGCGTTGGCGCATGGACCGCGCCGCTCGCCACGAGGATATTTATGGCGGCCTTGCCAAATGGGCGCGCGCCAATACCGGGCTGATTGACGATATTTACCGGGAAGTAGCGGCGCGCGGGCCGCTAGCAGCATCCGACATCAAGGGCGCCAAGGGTTCTGGCGGCTGGTGGGGATGGAGCGACGAGAAACATGCCTTCGAATGGCTGTTCTGGGCTGGACGCATCACCACCGCTTCGCGACGCGGCTTCGAGCGCGTCTACGATCTGCCGGAACGCGTCCTGCCTGCCTCGGCCGTCAACGCTCCTGTCCCCGCGCCGGCCGACGCGCATCGCCAATTGCTGCGCATCGCCGCCCGCGCCCATGGCATCGCCACTACACCTTGCCTGCGAGACTATTTTCGCCTTTCGGCCGGCGACATGAAGGGCCGCATAGAAGAACTGGTCGAGGCCGGCGAACTGCTGCCCGTGCGCGTAGAGGGGTGGAACCGGCAAGCCTATCTCCATGCCGGCGCGCGCATTCCACGCAAGGTGGAGGCACGGGCGCTGCTTGCCCCCTTCGACCCGCTTGTCTTCGAGCGCGCCCGCACCGAAGCGCTGTTCGATTTCCGCTACCGTATCGAAATCTACACGCCCGCGCCGAAGCGCCAATATGGCTATTACGTGCTGCCCTTCCTGCTCGGCGACCGGCTGGTGGCGCGGGTCGACCTCAAGGCCGACCGCCCGATGGGCACACTGCGGGTGCTTGCCGCCTATGCAGAACCGGCCGCACCGGCACACACGGCCGAGGCATTGGCAATGGAACTCCGCCTGATGGCAGACTGGCTCGGGCTGGAACGCATCGAGGCCGTTCCGGCCGGCGACCTCGGCCCGGCGCTGGCCGACATCATCATGTCGCAGCCACGCGTTGACACGGCAGCGCGCTAACGCATAAGTTCATGGCTGACGGTCCCCTCTCCGCAATGGGAGGGGCTAAGAGGGAATGCGGTGCGAAACGCAATGTTTCAAATCCGCAGCTGTCCCCGCAACTGTAAGCGAAGAGCCGAAGGCCGATAGCCACTGGGGTTTCCCGGGAAGGCAGCCCGAGGTGACGATCCGCGAGCCAGGAGACCTGCCGTCAGACCAGAAAATCCGATCGTCCGGCGGGTGTCCCGGACAAGGAGAACGATCGAGTGAAAATCGACGGTGATTCCGTAACACGGACTGATGACGCCGATCCCGGCGGCAGCGATGTCACCATTGTGGTCTGCTCCTCCTGCCGCGATGAAACCGGATCGGATATCCGTCCCAGTGCCGGCCAGCGCCTTGGCGAATCGACCACGCATGCGGCCCGCAATACGACAATTCACGTGCGACAGGTCGAATGTCTCGGCAATTGCCGACGACGGCTCAGTGCCGCGATCATCCGTGACGGCTCGTGGAGCTATGTCTTCGGCGATCTGACACCTGACAGCGGACCTGACCTGATTGCGGGCGCCGAACTCTTCGCCACCTCGACCGATGGCATCCTGCCCTGGCGGGGCCGTCCCGACAGCCTCAAGCGCGGCCTTGTCGCACGCATCCCTCCTATCGACCTTTTGAAGGATCCTTCATGACCGCTTCCGCTACCCGCGTCCCCTGCACCGTTGTCACCGGCTTTCTCGGCTCCGGCAAGACGACGCTGATCCGCCATATTCTCCAGCACGCCAACGGCAAGCGTCTGGCTCTGATCGTCAATGAATTCGGCGATATCGGCATCGACGGGGAAATCCTGAAAGGCTGCGGCATCGACACATGCCCGGAAGAAAACATCCTCGAACTGGCCAATGGCTGCCTCTGCTGCACCGTTGCCGACGATTTCGTCCCCGCGCTCGACCAGATCCTGGCGCTCGAGCCCAAGGTCGATCACATCATCATCGAGACCTCGGGGCTCGCTCTGCCCAAGCCGCTGGTGCAGGCCTTCCAGTGGCCTTCGGTCAAGAGCCGCGTCACTGTTGACGGCGTGGTTGCCGTGGTGGACGGCCCTGCCCTTGCCGATGGCAAGGTGGCAACCGACATGGAGGCGCTGCAGGCCCAGCGCCAGCAGGACGAGTCGGTCGACCACGACGACCCCGTCGAAGAGGTCTTCGAGGACCAGCTTGCCTGCGCCGACCTCATCATCCTTTCCAAGAACGACCTGCTCGACGAGGCCGGCAGCCTGCGTGCCAACACCCGCATCGGTGACCATCTTGCCCGTGCGGTAAAGATCGTGCCGACCACCCATGGCCGCATCGAGCCGTCGGTGATGCTTGGCCTCGGTCTTGCCGTGGAAGACGATATCGAGAACCGCAAGACGCATCATGACGGCATGCTCGACCACGAGCATGACGACTTCGACAGCTTTATCGTCGAACTGCCCGCCACCTCCGATCCGGACGATCTTGCCGCACGCGTGGCGGCTGCGGCGGAACAGGAAAACGTGCTGCGGGTAAAGGGCTTTGTCGATGTCAGCGGCAAACCGATGCGGCTTCTGGTCCAGGCTGTGGGCCCGCGCGTCAGCCATTATTACGACCGTGTCTGGACACCTGCCGACGATCGCCGCTCGCGGCTCGTGGTGATCGGGCTGAAAGGCCTGAACCGCGAAGCCGTCGAGAGGATTCTGGTGAACTGAGGTCCCGGTGAAAAGACGGCGTTCCACGTTGCCAGAGGGGGGTGTCGTAGAGCACCACCTTCGAAACGTCTTCACGTCGAGACGGGCATCGCCATGCACATACTGACCACCACATCCGCTTCGCTCGACGATCTGGTCGAGCCGGTCGATTTGCGGCAGGCGCCGGCGGATATCGTGGCGCTGTCCTTTACCGACAGCGATCTTGCCGGGTTGGCGGCGGCATGGCGGCAAGATGCCGCCACCTTGCCGTCAATGCGGCTGGCCGCCCTTCGCGACCTGCGCCATCCGATGTCGGTCGATCTGTGGATCGACAGCGTAGCGCGCCATGCCAAGGTCATCCTTATCCGCATTCTCGGCGGTTACGACTGGTGGCGCTATGGCTGCGACCAGCTCGCCGCGATCTGCCGGCAGAAACGCATCCATCTGGCGCTGCTGCCGGGCGAAAGCCACGATGAAGACATCCGGCTAATCGAATGCTCGACCCTGCCGCGCGAACAACTCGACCATTTGCTCGCCTATTTCCGTGCCGGCGGTCCCGCCAATATGCGTGCGCTGATGCAGCGCCTGGCTGGACTTGCCGGACATGAAGCAGCGGCGCCCGAACCGGTCGCGGTGCCGAAAGCAGGGTTTTATATGCCTGGTGCGGGCGTGGTGGAAGCGCTCCCTTATTTTCCTCCTGGGAAGGGTAAAGCAGCCCCGCTCGTCCCGATCCTCTTCTACCGCTCGATGCTGCTTGCCGCCGATGCCGCTCCCATCGACGCGCTGGTCGAGGCATTGCACGAACGCGGCATGGTCCCGGTTCCGATCTTCGTTTCCAGCCTGAAGGACCCCGCCTCGCTCGATTTCGTCGAGCAAGCGCTGAGATCCTTGCAGCCGGCCGCCATCGTCACCGCCACCGCATTCGCCAGCAGCGCGGAGCCCGGCATCGAAACGCTGTTCGACCGGGCCGGTGTGCCGGTGTTCCAGGCCATTGTCGCAACAACGCGCCGCGAGGCCTGGGCGACGAGCCAGCGCGGCCTCGCCCCTGCCGACCTTGCCATGCATGTGGTCATGCCCGAGCTCGACGGGCGCATCATGGCCGGTGCGATCTCCTTCAAGGCTGAGAGCGAGGCAGACGATGCACTCGCCTTCAAGGGTTTAATCAATCTGCCTGAGCTGGACCGCATCGCCCAGGTCGCCGAACGCATCGCCGCCTTCATCCGCATGCAGCGCGAACCGCGTGCAACGCGAAAGCTCGCAATCCTCATCCCTGACTATCCAAGCGCCCCCGGCCGTACCGGCTATGCCGTCGGCCTCGATGTGCCTGCAAGCGTGCTTGCCATGCTGCACGACCTGAAGGACGCCGGCTATCTGGTTGAGGAGATTCCGGAATCCCCACGCAGACTGCTGGATCTGCTGGAACGCAGCGACCACGGCTTGAGTCTTGAGGACTATGCGCGCCTTTCCGCCGAATTGCCGGCAGAGGCGCGGGCGACGGTCGAGGCTGCTTGGGACCCGAACACGGACTTTACCTTCTCCTTTCGGGCTGCGACCTTCGGCAATATCACCGTGGCACTCGCACCTGATCGCGGACGGGCAGCCGACCGCCGCGCCGACTATCACGACCCGACCTTGCCGCCACGGCACGCGCTGGTTGCCTTCGGCCTCTGGCTGCGCCACTCGATTGGCTGCCATGCGCTGGTGCATGTTGGCGCACACGGCACGCTGGAATGGCTGCCGGGCAAGACCGTGGCGCTGAGCAATTTCTGTTTTCCCGAAATCGTCACCGGCGCGCTGCCGGTCGTCTATCCGTTCATCGTCAGCAACCCCGGCGAAGCTGCACAGGCCAAGCGGCGCATCGGCGCCGTCACGCTCGGCCATCTGCCCCCGCCTCTTGCCGCCGCAGGCATGGACGAAAACCAGCAGAAGTTGGAACGGCTCGTCGACGAATACGCCCAGGCCGACGGGCTAGACCGACGCCGCCGCGACCGGCTGGCGAGGCTGATCGTCGAAACCGCAGCGAACAGTGGTCTTGCCGCGGAAGCCGGTGTGACTGGAACCGACGCTCCCGACGAAGCGCTGCGCCGCATCGATGCCTGGCTCTGCGACCTCAAGGATTTCGCCATCAAGGACGGGCTGCACATTTATGGCCGTTCGGCTTCCGACGAGCAGGACCCGCTACGTCGGTGCAGCGCCACATGCGAGCGCGACATGCTGATTGCTGCGCTGGACGGCCGTCATATCCCGGCCGGTCCTGCGGGTGCGCCAGCGCGCGGCCGCATCGATGTGCTGCCCACCGGCCGCAACCTGTTCACCACCGATCCGCGCACCATGCCGACGCCGACCGCCTTCGATCTCGGCCGAGCCGCCGCTCAGGAGGTGTTGACGCGCTATCTGCAGGATCACGGCGACTGGCCGCGCTCGCTGGTCATCGACCTCTGGGGCAGCGCCTCGCTGCGCACCGGCGGCGAGGAGATCGCACAGGGCCTGTTCCTGATGGGTTGCCGCCCGCAATGGGATGCCGCAACCGGGCGCGTCACCGGCATCGAGGTGCTGCCGCCAGCCAGCGTCGGGCGGCCACGCGTCGATGTCACATGGCGCATTTCCGGCCTGTTCCGCGACATGTTCCCAACCCAGATCGCGCTGATCGACGCGGCCGTGAAGGCTATAGCGGCGCGTGAGGAAGAGGCATCGGAAAATCCCCTGGCCGCCGATACCCGTTCAACCGGCAAGACGCCTTCGCGGATATTCGGCTCCTCTCCCGGCACCTATGGGGCGGGCTTGGAAGACCTGCTTTCCAGCGGCGAATGGGTAAGCCGCGAGGAACTCGGCCGCGCCTATCTCGATGCCACCTCCCATGCCTATGGCGGCGCCGATGGCGAGGGCATCTCCGCCCCCGGCGCCTTTGCAGAGCGGATCGGGAGGGCCGATCTGCTCGTCCACAGCGGCGACGATCCCGCCCGCGATATTCTCGAAGGCTCGGCCGATGTTGCTTTCATCGGCGGCTTTTCGGCAGCACTCGCCGCACTTGGCAAAAATGCCGACGTCATCGTGCTCGACACCACCGACCCGGCGCGTCCGCGCCCTCGCTCGATTACCGAGGCGGTAACGCGCGTCGTGCGCGCCCGCGCCGTCAATCCGCGCTTTATCGCGGGTCAGATGCGCCATGGGCCGCGCGGCGCTTCTGAATTTGCCGAGACGGTCGATCGCCTCATCGGCTTTGCCGAAACCACCGAAGCCATTCCGGGCGCGCTGATCGAGGCGGTGCATGACGCCTATATCGGCGACGAGGCCGTACGTGCCTTCCTGCTGCGGGAAAACCCGGCGGCGGCAAAGGTGATCGCGCAGCGTTTCGCCTCCGCGCGTCATCGTGGCCTGTGGCATCCGCTGCGCAATTCGATCGATGACGAGCTTGCCTGGCTTATCGCCGAGGCCGAGGCGCTGGAGGAGGCAGCATGAGCGCCTTTGCCCGCCGCGGTGCCTGCCCCTCCATCTCCCGTCCGATGCAGACCGGCGACGGGCTTCTGGTGCGCCTCAATCCGGTTGCTGGAAGTCTTTCGCCCAAAACGTTGATCGGACTCTGTGAATCGGCCTTGCGCCATGGCAATGGCATGATGGAGGTGACGGCTCGCGGCAGCCTGCAGATTCGAGGCCTGACCGCACAAAGCGCGCCATCGCTGGCGGCAGAAGTGGATGGGCTTGGCATCGCGGCCCGCACTAGCGTTCCTGTCGAAACCGGTCCCTTGGCCGGGCTGGACCCGCAGGAAATCAGCACCCCCATGGCGCTTGCCGAAAGCATCCGTCAGGAGATCGCAGCATCGGGCCTTGCCGACCGACTCGGTCCCAAAGTCTCCGTGGTCGTCGATGGCGGCGGCCAGTTGAATATGAATTCCGTACCGGCCGATGTCAGGCTTGTTGCCGTTACCAAGCAAGACTGGCTGCTGGCGATTGCCGGCGATGCGCATAACTGCACTCCCATCGGCAGTTTCAATGAGGCCGACGCGCTGACGGCGGCCCTTACGATATTGCAGGCCATCGCCGGCCTCGGTCCAGAAGGCAGGGCGCGGGATTTGGACGAGAAACATTTGGGGGAGTTACTTCACCAGCTCGAGAGCCTGAGTTCTTTCACGCCCCCCTCTGTCCTGCCGGACATCTCCCCCTCAAGGGGGGAGATCAGCCGTCATCGACTTTTCCAGCCTCTTTCTGCACCGCCAGCACCGTCTTACGCTGACAATTCGAGCGGAGAGCCCGGTGCCAGCATAATCTCCCCCCTTGAGGGGGAGATGTCCGGCAGGACAGAGGGGGGCAATATAGAACACCCCTCCCCGATCGGGATTTTCACACTTCACGCAACACTTGCCCTCGGCCTTGGGTTGCCTTTCGGCAGCATACCGGCCGACAGGCTGATCGCTCTGGCAAAGGAAGCGCTTTGCCTCGGCGCGACCGAAATCCGGGTCGCACCCCAGCGGGCGTTGCTCGTTCTCGGCCTGTCAGAAACTGCCTGCGCTTCGCTGCAGAACAGTGCCAAGAAACTCGGCTTCATCATCGATGCTGACGACCCACGTTGCGGCATTGCCGCCTGCGTCGGCGCGCCCGCCTGTGCCTCTGGTCACATCGCCACCCGCCAGATCGCGGAAAGCATAGCCCGCGACGCTGGCGACCTGCTCGACCCGCCCTTCGTCCTGCATGTCTCGGGCTGCGCCAAGGGTTGCGCCCATCCGGGCGCAGCAGCATTGACGCTGGTCGGCAGCGAAGCCCAACACGTCGGGCTGGTCCTGACCGGGACGGCACGAGACGAACCGGCCGCCTATGTGCCAACCGATAGACTTGCACGGGGATTCCGGCGCATGGCAGCGGCTTTGCGCATTGAACGCCACGCAAGTGAAACCACAGCAACCTGCCTCGCACGCATGGGGCATGCCCGGGTTGCCGCATTTTTCCAGCAAGGATGAGAATGGCCGCCTACGACTATATCCGCGACGGCAATGCGATCTACGAGCGCTCCTTCGCCATCATTCGAGCCGAAGCCGATCTCGGCCGCTTTTCCGAAGCCCAAGCCGATATCGCCATCCGCATGATCCATGCCTGCGGCATCGTCGAGGCAGCGGAAAAATTCGAATTCGGCGAGGGCTTCATCAAAGCCGCCCGCAACGCATTGAAAGCGGGCGCGCCGATCTTTTGCGATGCCGAAATGGTGGCACGTGGCGTCACCCGCGCCCGCCTTCCCGCCGACAATGAGGTCATCTGCACCTTGCGCGACCCGCGCACCCCTGCCCTTGCAAAGGAAATCGGCAATACGCGCTCGGCCGCTGCGATCGAACTCTGGCGCGATCGCATGGCTGGTTCGGTGGTCGCCATCGGCAATGCGCCGACCGCCCTCTTCTATCTACTCGAACTGCTGCGCGATGGCGCGCCAAAGCCGGCGGCCATCATCGGCATGCCGGTCGGCTTCGTCGGTGCGGCCGAATCGAAGGATGCGCTGGCCGAGAACTCTTACGGCGTGCCCTATGCCATCGTGCGCGGCCGTCTTGGCGGCAGCGCCATGACCGCCGCCGCCCTCAACGCGCTTGCGAGGCCGGGCCTATGACCGCTCAACCCAAAGGCCGCCTGATTGGCGTCGGCACTGGCCCCGGCGACCCCGAACTGCTGACGCTGAAAGCCGTGCGCGCGCTGCAAGAGGCGGATGTGGTCGCCCACTTCGCCAAGCGCGGCAGCAGTGGCAATGCCCGCGCCATCGTTTCCGGCCATTTGAAGCCGCAAATCATCGAACTGCCGCTGCTCTATCCGGTGACCACTGAGATCAACAAGGATCATGCCGATTACAAATCGGCGATTAGCGCATTCTATGAAGAGTCGGCGCAGGCCGTGGCCAACCATCTCAAGGCGGGGCGGATCGTAGCCGTTCTCAGCGAAGGCGATCCGCTATTCTACGGCTCCTATATGCATCTCCACGTGCGGCTGGCGTCAGATTTTCCGACCGAAGTCATCCCTGGCATCAGCGCCATGTCCGGCTGCTGGTCGCAAACCGGTCTGCCCATCGTGCAGGGCGACGACGTGCTGAATGTCCTGCCCGGCACGTTGAGCGAGTTCGACCTGACCCGTCGTCTGGCCGATGCCGATGCCGCCGTCATCATGAAGGTCGGGCGCAATCTGCCTAAAATCCGCCGCGCGCTCGAAGCAACGGGCAAGCTGGACCGTGCCGTCTATGTCGAGCGCGGCACGATGCAGAACACCGCCTCCATGAAGCTTGCCGCAAAGACCGACGACACCGCACCCTATTTTTCCATTGTTCTGGTGCCGGGTTGGGAGGGGCGGCCATGAGCGGGCGTCTCTTCGTCATCGGGCTTGGTCCCGGCAATCGCGGCCAAGTCACGCCGGAAGCGAGCCGTGCCGTGGCGGAAGCCGAATTCTTCTACGGCTACGGCCCTTATGTCGAACGGCTGGAGTTGCGACCCGACCAGACCCGCATCGCCTCCGACAATCGCGAAGAACTGTCCCGCGCCAACGCCGCGCTGCAAAAGGCGGCCGAAGGCGCCAGCGTTGCCGTGGTTTCAGGCGGCGACCCCGGCGTCTTTGCCATGGCCGCCGCCATCTGCGAGGCAATCGATACCGGCCCGGCGCAATGGCGCGATGTCGAACTGACAATCATTCCCGGCGTCACCGCCATGCTGGCCGTCGCAGCCCGCATCGGCGCACCGCTCGGCCATGATTTCTGCGCAATCTCGCTGTCGGACAATCTGAAGCCGTGGGACCTGATCGTCAGGCGGCTGGAGGCTGCTGCCAGCGCCGGTTTCGTCATCGCGCTCTACAACCCGATCAGCAAGGCGCGGCCCTGGCAACTCGGCAGCGCCTTCGAGACGCTGCGCCGCATCCTGCCCGACACCACGCCGGTCATCTTCGGCCGCGCCGCCGGCCGGCCCGACGAGCGCATCGAGATCACACCCCTTTCCCAGGCAAGGCCGGAGCAGGCCGATATGGCCACCTGCGTCATGATCGGCTCGGCCGAGACGCGCATCATCGAGCGTAAGGGTCGGGCTCCGCTGGTCTACACACCGCGCTTTTCGGCAGGTTCGAACCAATGATCGATCCAGCCGACAAGCTCCGAAACGCTCGCTGCCTGCCGCACCTGCGGCAGTTCCGGCCGGCGCAGCAGGATCACCTCGACGCCAAGTTTTCGTGCTGCGGCGATCTTGCCATAGGTAGCCGTCCCGCCGCTGTTCTTGGCCACGATCGCATCTATGTGATGGCTGGCCAGGAGGCTGCCTTCGTCTTCCTCGCGAAACGGCCCCCGTGCCAGGATATAGGTCGCGTGTGGCACGGCAAGCCGCGGTTCGACCGGATCGACACTGCGGATGACATAGGCATGTTGCGGGGCTTTTTCGAAATCTCCGATTTCCTGTCGTCCCAGCGCAAGGAACACCCGGCGTGGCTTTGCGCCGAGCGCCGCAACCGCTCCCGCGCCATTTTCGACCAGCGTCCAACGATCGCCTTCGACCGGCTCCCAGGCCGGGCGGCGCAGCGCTACGAGCGGGATACCCGCGATCTTGCCGGCTTCGGCCGCGTTGCGCGAAATGGTCGCCGCATAAGGGTGCGTCGCATCGACCAGCAGGCCGATCCGTTCAGCACGCAGATAGTTTGCGAGCCCTTCGGCGCCTCCGAAGCCGCCGCTTCGCACAGGCACCGGCAGAGCCGCCGGCTCGGCGGTGCGACCGGCAAGCGACATGGTCACCTTCAATCCGGCACGATGCGCCAGTTGCCCGGCCAATTGCCGGGCTTCGGTCGTTCCACCAAGTATCAAAATGCGGTGCATCATCATGCCTGCTGAGCGCCAATTATCCGCCGCACCTGATCGCTGGCTCACCATCGTCGGCATCGGCGAAGACGGTGTAGAAGGTCTTGGTGACGAGGCCAAGCGCCGGATCGCCGAGGCCGAGACGGTTTTTGGCGGCAGACGGCATTTGGCGCTGGTGGAAGGGCTCGTGCGTGGCAGGGCGCAGCCATGGCCCACACCCTTCGACGCCGGCATGCAAGCGGTGATCGCACTTCGCGGGCAGCGCATCTGCGTGCTCGCCTCCGGTGATCCCTTCTGCCACGGCGTCGGCACAACGCTCGCCCGCCATGTGCCCGCCGACGAGATGCATGTCATCCCGGCACCCTCTTCCTTCAGCCTTGCCGCCGCCCGGCTCAGCTGGTCGCTGCCCGAGATTGCGACAATCTCGCTGCATGGCAAGCCGATCGACCTGATCCGGCCGCTGCTGCACCCAAAGACGCGCATTCTGGCTCTGACTTCCGATGGCAATGGGTCGGCAGCGATTGCCCGCCTGCTATCGGAATTGGGCTTTGGCCCGTCGCGGCTGACGGTGCTGGAAGCGCTCGGCGGGCAGGCCGAACGGCTGATGTCGGCCCAGGCATCGACCTTCGACCTTAAAAACATCAGCCCCCTCAATGTTTTGGCGATCGAAGTGGAATCAACGCCTGAAGCGCGCATCCTGCCACTCAGCGCCGGCATAGCGGATGATCTGTTCGAGCATGACGGCCAGATCACCAAGCGGGAGATCCGCGCGGTCACCCTGTCGGCCTTGGCGCCGCGCCGTGGCGAGTTGTTGTGGGACGTTGGCGCCGGCTCCGGGTCGATTGCGATCGAATGGATGCTGCGCGACCCGTCACTGTGCGCCATCGCGATCGAGGCTTCCCCCGAGCGGGCCGTCCGGATCGGCCGCAATTCGGTTGCCTGCGGCGTCCCCGGGCTCACGGTCATCGAAGGACGTGCGCCGGTTGCCTTGTCGGGGCTGCAAACACCCGATGCGATCTTTGTCGGCGGGGGCGGCACGCAAGCTGGCGTGATGGATGCCGCCATCGACGCCCTGCCCGCCGGCGGGCGGCTGGTCGCCAACGCGGTCACATTGGAGATGGAAGCCCTGCTGCTTTCCCTGCACGCGAAGCATGGTGGCGACCTCATTCGGCTTTCGGTATCGCGCACGACACCGGTCGGCTCGATGCAGGGCTGGCGGCCGGCGATGCCCGTCACGCAATGGGCATGGGTGAAGCCATGATCGTCGCAGGCATCGGCAGCCGCAAAGGTGTCGGCGAAGAACAGGTTCTGAACGCGATCCGTAAGACCCTGGCGCAGTATGACCTTGATCCATCGCGCCTCGATGGCCTCGCCACCGCGACACTGAAAAGACAGGAGGCGGCGATCTTTTCGGCAGCACGCAAGCTTGGACTGCCCGTCACCATCGTGGACGACGATGCATTGGCAAAGGCCGGGGCGTATGTGCCAAGCCATTCGCAGCTTTCGCTGGCACTCACCGGCGCACCTTCGGTCTCGGAAGCGGCAGCCCTTGCCGCCGCCGGCGAGGACGCCCGACTACTCGGACCGCGTCTTTTGCTCGATTCGGTTACCTGTGCTGTTGCCATCAGTGGAGAACGCCCGTGACCGTCCACTTCATCGGTGCCGGCCCTGGCGCCGCCGACCTCATCACCGTTCGCGGCCGCGATCTTCTGGTCCGCTGCCCGGTCTGCCTCTATGCCGGTTCGATCGTCCCTGCAGAAATGCTCGCCTATTGCGCGCCCGGCACAAAGCTTGTCGACACCGCGCCGCTATCGCTCGATGAGATCGAGGCCGAATATCTTGCGGCTCATAATGCCGGGAAGGATGTCGCCCGGCTGCATTCGGGCGACCTTTCCGTCTGGAGCGCAGTGGCCGAACAGATACGCCGGCTTGAGCGCCATGGCATTCCTTATACATTGACACCGGGGGTTCCGGCCTTTGCCGCCGCCGCCGCCGCACTTGGCCGCGAATTGACGATCCCCGCACTGGCGCAATCGCTTGTGCTGACCCGTATTTCGGGCCGCGCCTCCCCCATGCCTGCCGGCGAAACGCTCTCCGCCTTCGGCAAGACCGGATCGACACTCGCCATCCATCTCGCCATCCATGCCATCGATCGGATCGTTGCAGAATTGACACCGCTCTACGGTGCCGATTGCCCGGTAGCGGTGGTCTTTCACGCCTCATGGCCAGACGAGCGCGTCATCCGCGGCACATTGGCCACGATCGCTGCAACCCTTGCCGCCGACCCGATCGAGCGGACAGCCATCATTTTCGTCGGGCCTACCTTGGCTGCAGAGGAATTTCGCGAGAGCTCGCTCTATGACGCCTATTATCAGCGCCGTTTCCGGGGGCGTGACACGCTATGAGCAGGCGCGAAGGGCGCATGCCCCATCAACACGCCGTCGCGGTTGAACACCAGTATTTCAAGCTCGATGTCGAGCGTTTCCAGCACATCCGCCGCCACTCGCCAAGCGCCGTGCGCAATCGCTTCTCCGACCGGCACGCCCTCGGCCGTCGCCAGCCCAAAGGCCTCCGCAACGGTATTGGCGCCGCGAATGCGCCCGGCCAGCGGCTCGCTCGCACCCGCTTCGACCGCCACGGCCGCCAGTGCCTCCAGATCGGGCGCGCCGCGCTTGGAATGAAGGTCAAGCATGCCCTGCGCCAGCTTGGTCATCTTGGCGACGCCGCCGGCGACTGTCACGCGCGGCAGCGGATGGGCGCGGATATATTTCAGCATGCCGCCGACGAAATCGCCCATGTCGATCAGCTGCACCTCGTTGAAGCCGTGGACTTTCTGCATCGCCATTTCCGAGGCGTTGCCAGTAGAGCCGCCAACATGGGTGAAGCCCATGGCGCGTGCCACATCGACGCCGCGATGGATCGAGTGAATCCAGGACGAGCAGGAATAGGGAATGACGATGCCGGTCGTTCCAAGGATCGAAATCCCGCCCAGAATACCGAGGCGCGGATTGAGCGTCTTTTTCGCCATTTCCTCGCCTTCGGGCACGGAAATCTCAACCTCGAAATCGGCATTCTCACCGGCCACCTCGCGGATGGCCGCCACAATCATGCGGCGCGGCACCGGATTGATCGCCGGCTCGCCCATCGGGATCGGCAGGCCGGGGCGCGTCACCAGGCCGACGCCCGATCCGCGCTGGAATATGATACCCGATCCTGGCTTGCCGGCGCGCACCGTGCTCTTGACCAGCGCGCCGTGCGTGACGTCGGGATCGTCACCTGCATCCTTGACGATGCCTGCCATGGCCTGCCCATTGCTCAATTTGTGATCGGCCAGCGCGAATGCCACGACATTGCCGCCCGGCAGCGTGATTTCGACAGGGTCGGGAAAGGTCCCGGTCATAAGCGCCGTGCAGGCGGCCTTGGTCGCAGCGGTTGCGCAGGCGCCCGTGGTCCAGCCACGGCGCAAGGGGGCTTCTTCGGCGGGAGCAGCTTCGGTGGTCATGCAACACTCTATAGGCTTGGCAAAGCCGTCCGTCATCGTCGAAAGCGGCATCCATGAGTCTCGAAAAAGCCATCGCCCGTCTCGGGCATCAACCACCGCGCCTGGAGCCGGGTCATGTTTGGCTCACCGGCGCCGGGCCGGGCGATCCCGGCTGCCTGACACTCGATGTGCTGTCGGCGCTCTCCCAGGCCGATGCGCTGGTGCATGACGCGCTGGTCTCGCCCGAAATCATCGCCATTGCCGAGCAAGCCGAGAAATTCTTCGTCGGCAAGCGCGGCGGCAGGCTCTCGATCCCGCAGGACGACATCAACGCCTTGCTGGTGAAGCTTGCGCGGGAGAGCCGCAAGGTCGTGCGGTTGAAGGGTGGGCATCCCTTCGTCTTCGGCCGCGGCGCGGAAGAAGCGCTGGTGCTGACGCGCGAGAATATTCCCTGGCGCGTCCTTTCAGGCATCACCTCGGCTTTCGGCGGACTGACCTCGGCCGGCATTCCGGCGACGATGCGCGGCGTTAACGGCGCAATCATCCTCGCCACCGGCTTTGCGGCCGTCACCGACGATCGTCCCGACTGGGCAGCCCTTGCCCGTACCGGCCAGCCCATCGCCATCTATATGGGCCTGACACATATGGCCGACACTGTCGCCCAGCTCCTGGCAGCAGGATTGCCTGAAGACACACCGGCGGCGCTGGTCGAGAACGGCTCCCTGCCGCAAGAGCGCACGGTTACCGCAACGCTCGGTGGCCTGGTCGAGGCCGCCGAGCGTGAGAAGGTCGTCTCGCCCGCACTGATCGTTATTGGCGGCATAGTATCGCTGCGCGCCGGGTTGCTGGGGAAATCATGACTGCTCGAGGCCTCATCATCGGTGCGCCGCGTTCCGGCTCCGGCAAGACCAGCGTCACCATCGGCATCCTGCGTGCCTTGTCGCGACGTTGCATACGCGTCGGCGGCGCCAAATCCGGGCCTGATTATATCGATCCCGGTTTTCACCACGCCGCCACCGGAAGGCCTGGCGTCAATCTCGACAGTTGGGCGATGTCGCCCGCGCTGCTGAACACGCTGGCCGCCGACGCGGCAAACAGCGCCGATCTGCTCTTCATCGAAAGCGCCATGGGGCTGTTCGATGGCATACCCGGCCCGGCCGGCCGCTCTGGGTCGGCGGCCGATCTCGCCCGCCTCTACGGCCTGCCTGTCCTGCTCGTGCTCGATGTTTCAGGCCAGTCGCAGACAGCGGCGGCTATCGCCAAGGGCTTCGCCACCTATGATCCGGCGGTGCGCATCGCCGGCGTCGTGCTCAACCGGCTGGGTAGCGACCGGCACAAGCGCCTCGCCGGCGAGGCGATCGAAGCGCTCGGCCTGCCGGTTGTCGGCGCCATATTGCGTGATTCGGCTCTGTCGCTTCCCGAACGCCATCTCGGCCTCGTTCAGGCCGGCGAGCATGCCGACCTGATGGCGCATCTCGACATTCTGGCCGATATGGCCGAACGCTCGCTCGATCTTGACGCGATCATCTCCCTGATGATGCCGCTGGCGCCGAGCGGCGAGGATTTTGCCGACGCCCTGCCCCCTCCCGGCCAGCGCATTGCCCTGGCGCAGGACGCAGCCTTCACCTTCCTTTACCCGCATGTGGCCTCGCATTGGCGCAAGCAGGGCGCTGAGATCATGCCGTTTTCGCCGCTGGCCGACGAGGCGCCCCCACCTGATTGCGATGTCTGCTGGCTGCCCGGCGGCTATCCGGAATTGCATGCCGGCAGGCTCGCTTCGGCGCATGCCTATCGTGCCGGAATGGAAAAATTTGCCGCGACAAAGCCCGTCCATGGCGAGTGCGGTGGCTTCATGGCCCTGGGTGAAGCCTTAGAAGACGCCACCGGCGTCACCCATCGCATGCTCGGCCTGCTCGGCCACTCGACCAGCTTCGCCAGGCGCAAGATGCATCTCGGCTACCGCCAGGCGACATTGCTTGCGGATTGCCCGATCGGACTGCAAGGAAGCGTAGTGCGCGGCCACGAATTCCACTATGCCCAGATCACCACACCGGGTACCGACGCCCCGCTGGCGGCACTGGCGGACGGACAGGGCAATGCGCTGGGCGAGTTCGGCGGGCGGCGCGGCAACGTCACCGGCACTTTCTTCCATGCCATCGCCAAGGGCTGACTGATGAACCGCCAGAACCGAATCTTGGGCGACATCGCCCTATCGCTCGTCTTCCTGACACGGCTGCCGCTGCCGCATCTGGATTTTGCGGGTCGCAGCCTGTCCGCCGCCCTCTGGGCCGCTCCTGTGGTCGGCCTGACCGTGGGATTGATCGGCGGCCTCGCCTTTGCGCTTGCGGCGTGGCTGGGCATCGGTCCGGCTCCGGCTGCGGGACTCGCGCTGGCCGCAACCATGCTGACCACCTTCTGCCTGCATGAAGATGGTTTCTGCGACACCGCCGACGGCTTCGGCGGCGGCACGACCCGCGAGCGCAAGCTGGAAATCATGCGCGACAGCCGCATCGGCACTTATGGTGCGGCAGCACTTGTGCTGTCGATCCTGCTGCGCTGGTCAGCACTTTACGATCTTGCCACAGTCCCGAACGTGCTGGCTGGCCTCGTTGCCGCCCATGCTGCCTCGCGCGGGCTCATTCCAGCCTTCCTGCATCTCCTGCCCTCCGCCCGCACCACTGGCCTTTCCGCCGACGCCGGCGCGCCGACCGCCAACACCGCCATCGGCGGCGCGGTGCTCGGCGCACTTGCCCTGCTGATGCTCGGCCTGCCGGGTGCCCTGTTGGCTGCCCTGCTTCTCGGCCTCTGGTTCGTTCTCTTTCGCAAGCTCTGCCTTGCCCAGATCGGCGGCCACACCGGCGATACGATCGGGGCATTGCAGCAGGGCGGCGAAATACTCGTCCTGCTCATTGCCAGCGCCATTCTCATCTGACTTTCTCTGGAGCCTGTTTCATGCCTTTCAATTCTTTCGAAGATTTGCGCGCCGCTTGCCAAAACCTGCCTGCCGGCAGTGACGGGGCCGCCCAGGCCGTCGCACATCGGCAGGATATATTGACCAAGCCGCAAGGCAGCCTCGGACGGCTGGAGACGATCGTGGCCTGGCTGGCGCGCTGGCAGGGTCGCGACATGCCAAAGCTGGACAAGGTGAAGGTGATCGTCTTCGCCGGCTCGCATGGCATCACCGCCCAGGGCGTTTCGGCCTATCCCTCCGAAGTCACCGTGCAGATGGTGGCGAATTTTGCCGCCGGCGGTGCCGCCATCAACCAATTGGCGCGCATCGCCAATGCCGAGCTTGACGTCATCCCGCTCGAACTCGACCGGCAGACCGGCGATTTTACGCAGGAACCGGCGATGAACGAGGCCGAATTCCTTGCAGCGGTCTCCACCGGCTATGAGAGTGTCGGCAAGGATATCGATCTGATCTGCTTCGGCGAGATGGGCATCGGCAACACCACGCCGGCTGCCGCCATCGCTGCCGGCCTTTTCGGCGGAGGCGCCGAAAGATGGACCGGGCGCGGCACCGGTGTCGACGATGCCGGCTTGAAGCGCAAGATCGCCGCAATCGACAAGGGGCTTGCCCGTCACACCGCGCAGGCCGCCGATCCGCTGAAGCTTGCCGCAGCCCTGGGCGGTCGGGAGCTTGCCGCCATTTTCGGCGCAACCCTTGCCGCACGCCATCTCGGCGTACCCGTTCTGCTGGACGGTTTTGTCTGCAGCGCCGCCGTCGCTCCATTGGCACGGCTGCACCCGCAGGGGCTCGCACACGTGCTTGCCGCCCATGTCTCGGCCGAAGCCGGCCACCGCAACCTGCTTGAAGCCATGGAGCTTTCGCCGCTGCTCGATCTCGGCATGCGTCTTGGCGAAGGTTCCGGCGCTTGCCTGGCGATCAACCTCGTGCGCTCGGCGCTGGAGTGCCACACGGGCATGGCAAGCTTTGCCGAGGCAGGTGTGTCGGAAAAATAGTCTCGACTGCACTGGATGGAACCAACGACCATTGCCGTCGTTCTGATACCATCATTTCGCAAGAGGAAATCAGATATGGCATCCACATTCTCCCGGTTTCGCGGCCAGTTTGAAGACGATCTGGAATCGCAGGTCGCGAGACTGAGTCGGGAGGTGTCGTCGTTGAAGAAGGCGCTCGCGAAGCGGGGAGCCACGGCCTATGAGGATACGCGAGACAGCGCGTCCGATATCTATGAGGATATGGTGGCGCGCTTGAGCGACGCCATGCCCGACATTGCCAGGCAGTCGCGTGCAGTGCGTCAGGCGGCACGCGACAATCCGGTGGCAGCAACCGTCGTGGGTGTCGCAATTGTCGGCTTGCTGCTCGGCCTGCTCGCGCGCGGCCGCTGATAGACACCCTTACATATAGCACTGGACGTGCCGGCGACTGCGCCGGCTATAGGCGCTGCGTTCGCCGCACGGGCTGCCATTGATCATCAAATCATAGGGGCATTGGCAGTCGCCCTCTTGTGGCGCACGCAGCGGTTTTTTCTCGCCGCCGAACAGTGCCTTGACGTTGGTGAGCAGCGAGGATGACTCCGATTGTGGTCGCAAGGCAGGGCCAGGTTGCCGGGGTGACATTTTCGCTGTCGTCGGACCCGGCACCGACTGGCTGGGGCGCGGCGCATCCGGCCCCGATCGGCGCAGATAATCGCCGAGAATCCAACCCTTGCGTCCCTGGACGGATACGAGCTGCCATTTGCCGTCGCGCAGGATCGGCTTGACCGCCTCGCCGGCGTCGAGCGTGGTTACGATCGCGGCTGCGGTGTTGGCGGTCGAACGCACATTCACCCGCGTCGTCGTATAGAGGGAATTGTCGGGCCGCTTTTCAGGAACCGGGCGCTCGGCGCGCGCCACCGAACTGGTGACGAGTTGCGAGGGACGCTGAACCGGCGTTTCCACCTTCTTGGGCATCCGGGGAACGTCGGCCTTGCGCTGAACAGAAGCCGCAGGCCGGGGTGTGGCATCCGGCCTATGCCGTTGCGGCGGCTCCTGGGTCATTGCCCAGATGCTCGCCCCAACGGCGCCAAACATCAGCCATCTCAATTTCGGAAGTGCAAAACCTGCCATGACCGCAGCATGGCCTGAAGGCCTTAAAAGGCGGTTGACACGGCACCGATTGCGGCATCACGCCACCTGTCCGGCGCACCAGCCCGAAGACCACGCCCACTGGAAATTATAGCCACCGAGCCAGCCGGTCACGTCCACCACTTCGCCTATGAAATAGAGGCCCGGCACGGATCTGGCCTCCATCGTCTTGGAATCGAGTTCGCGTGTATCGATGCCCCCCAGCGTCACCTCGGCCGTGCGATAGCCTTCCGAGCCAGCCGGTTTGATGCGCCAGCCATTTACCGCATCCTCCACCCGCCGCAGCACCTTGTCCGACATATCGGCAAGTTGCCCGGTGAGACCCAATTCATCGGCAATGGTCTGCGCCAGCTTCTTCGGCAGATGCACAGCCAATGCCGTTTGCAATGCCTGACGGCCATTTTCCACGCGCGCCGTTCGCAGCGCGGCGAACAGATCCGTCTGTGGCAGCATGGCTATGCGGATTTCCTCGCCCTCGCGCCAATAGGATGAAATCTGCAGCACCGCCGGGCCGCTGACACCACGATGCGTAAACAGCATCGCCTCCGAAAAACTGGTCCTGCCGCAGGCGATCTGCGCATCCACCGCGACACCAGAAAGGGGTTTCAGTCGTTCCAGCGTCCTTGCCTCGAAGGTCAGCGGCACCAGCGCTGGCCGAGTTTCGACCACCCGCAGGCCGAACTGCGCCGCCACTTCATAGCCGAATCCTGTCGCACCCATTTTCGGGATGGATTTGCCGCCGCTTGCCATGACCAGCGACTTGCATCGCACCCGGCCGCCGCCAACTGCCAGCACGAAACCATCCTCGGTTGGCTCGATACTGTTGGCGCTTGTGGCAAGCCGCAGTTGCACGGCATGGCGTTTCATTTCCGCAAGCAGCATGTCGATGATCTGCCTGGCCGAACCGTCGCAGAAAAGCTGCCCAAGCGTCTTTTCGTGGAAAGCGATTCCATAACGCTCGACCAGCGCGATGAAATCCCGCTGCGTATAGCGGGCGAGCGCGGAGATACAGAAATGCGGGTTCTGCGAGATGAAGTTCTTCGGGCTGGCATGGATATTGGTGAAGTTGCAGCGCCCGCCACCGGAAATCCGGATTTTCTCGCCCGGTGCTGCGGCATGGTCGAGGACCAACACCGAGCGGCCGCGCTTGCCAGCTTCGATCGCGCACATCATGCCGGCGGCACCCGCGCCGATCACCACAACGTCTACTGATTCCAAAGCGCACGCCCCATGTATGGACCGCAGACTTCGGCCCGGAAACCCGCTGGACTACTCGATTGGCCTGCAATTGGCGATTGCGATCCATGCGTTTCTCGCCAATAGGGTTTGAATGACTGCCGATCAATCGAATCTGAAGGCCGCCTTGTGGATGGGCGGGTCGCTCACCTGCATGCTCGCCATGACGGTGGCGGGACGCGAGGCGATGCGTGAACTGAATGTTTTCCAGGTTATGGAACTGCGTTCGCTGATCGGCCTGCTCATGCTCTATCCGCTGGTCTGGCGAAATGGTGGTCTGCGTGCAATGCGCACGGCCCACCCGATAAAGCATATTGGCCGAAACACCGTCCACTATGCCGCGCAGGGCAGTTGGTTCTACGCGCTCACCCTTATCCCGCTGGCGCAGCTCATCGCCATTGAATTCACCGCTCCAATCTGGGCCGCGTTGCTGGCCATGGCTTTCCTGGGCGAGCGTATGAACCTGCCGAAGCTTGGCGCCATCACCGCCGGCCTCATCGGCGTTACGATCATCGTGCGGCCGAGCACCGGCGGCATCGAACTCGGCCAGTTCGTGGTCCTTGCCGCGGCGTTCGGCTTTGCAACCTCCTTCGTCATGGTCAAATCGCTAACGCGAGCCGAAAGCGCAGTGAAGATCATTTTCTGGATGCTGGTCATCCAGTCGGTGCTCGGCCTGCTGCCGGCCCTCTATGTCTGGCGCTGGCCAACCCTCGGCGCGTGGCCCTGGCTGTTGGTGATCGCCTTTTCCGGATCATTTGCCCATTACTGCATGGCGCGCGCCGTGTCCCATGCCGATGCGACCGTGGTGATGCCGATGGATTTCGTCCGTGTTCCGGCAACTGCCTTCGTCGGCTGGCTGCTCTATTCCGAACAGGTCGACACCTACACCATCATCGGCACCCTGCTCATCCTGGGCGGCAATTTGCTGAACCTCGGCGGAAAGCGCCAGACCCCAACCACATCCGAAACGACATCATAGTTGTGATTTGCGCTGGCTGTGCCTGCCCCAGGTGGGTTGACCGGCTATGGCTAAATCGACATGTTTGCCCTGCGCCTGCCCTGGCGCGTAACGCCTTGAAGCACTGCAGGATTTCATCAAGGAATACCGCGCCTGTGTTCCAACGGCCCGATCCTGTGAGGTTGCGTTGATCAGACTGATAATTGTTGCCGCCCTGCTGCTTCCTGCTGCCGGCTGTGCGATGGACGACGGCTATGCATCGTGGAGCCGAGGCGAGCGCACGGTCACGCCGCTCAAGAAGGACCCCAACAAGATGGGTGGCGACTATAGCGGCTCCGGGCGCAGCGCAGGCGCCGCGCTTTAACAGATCCTCGACACAAGCGGTGCTGAAAAACGGCTCGAGGCCCTTTCAGCACCTGTTCGACCGGCGTGGAACAAATATTTGTCCCGCATGGGCGAACGCTTTGGCCGCGCGCTGATGGGCTCCGCGTCGATTTCCGCTAAGTCATTGAAAACATTGGTGGGTGTGCACAGGATCGAACTGTGGACCCGCTGATTAAGAGTCAGCTGCTCTACCAACTGAGCTACACACCCACACCACCGGCGTGCCGGTGTTGGCGCGGATATAACGGCAGCTTTCGAACCTGTCCAGCCCCGGATTCCGCATTCTGCACAAGATCGCCGGGTTTTTCTTCACAGCAGGAGTTGGCCCTCGGCAACTTTCACCGCATGGCCGCCGATCCGCGCCGAAATCATCCGGCCACCCTCGACATCAATCTCCAGCCTTATGCGTGACGGGCGGCCCATTTCCACCCCCTGTTCGATCCAAAGGCGCGTCTGCCCCTCGCGCAGCGCGTCGAAATGCATGATCGCACCGGAAAAGGCCGCCGCGGCCGAGCCTGTGGCCGGATCTTCATAAGATGGATTGCCAGGCACGAACATGCGGGCATGAAAGGAACTGTCGTGATGAACGGTGTCGCGCGTATAGACATAGGCGCTCGCCGCCTTGCCGTCCGTGCGCCTCGGGGAAAATTCCAGCCACCCGGAACTGTCAAGCCTGGCGCGCTTTATCGCCTCCAGGTCTGCAACCGGCACCGTCAAATAGGGAACGCCCGCCGACCACAGCCCGACCCGGTGATTCTCGAAGCCGATATCTTGCGGGTCCAGCCCCAGTGCGGCCCCGACAACTTCCGGCTCGATTGCAAGATCTAACTGTCGTGGCAATTCGGGAAGGTCAAATTCGGCAAAGGCGCCTGCCTTGTTGCGGGTAACGGCGCAGCGCACGGGTCCGATGTTTTCTTCCAGCACGAAGATTTCGTCCCTGCTGCCGCTTGTGAGTTCCGCAAGTGCGACGGCGCTGCCGACTGTCGGATGACCGGCAAACGGCATTTCATAGACCGGCGTGAAGATGCGCAGCCTTGCCTTATGCGCCTCATTTTGCGCCGGCATCACGAAAGCTGTTTCCGACAGGTTGAATTCGCGTGCGATGCGCTGCATTGCCGCCGTGTCGAGCCCCTGCGAATCAAGCACCACCGCCAGCGGGTTGCCTGCCATCGGTCTGTCGGCAAACACGTCATAGACCAGATATTTCCTGCCTTTCATTCCCGTATCCCTTGGCCTTGCGCCCGCTGCACGGCGCCAACATGAGCGAAATTTAACTTGTAATCCTGTCCCGCAGGCACGAATTGTCGACCCATAGGGACGTTCGCAGGCATAAGGGGGCCGTCATGGACCAACTTGTCAATCGGCCGGCGACGGAAACTCCAGATTCTGTCAAAGCCGCGCTTGGCCTCAAACAGGATGGCCTTGGCAGCGTTCGGTCGCGCAAATGGCTCCTTGCCTGGCTTGCCCTTGCACTGATCGTCGCTGGCATAGCCTATCTATGGATGGGTCGCTCGGCTGAGACCGTCAATTATATCACCACATCTGCTGAAACCGGCAATCTCACAGTGGAGGTTTCTGCAACCGGCACCTTGCAGCCGCTCACCCAGGTCGACATTTCCAGCGAGTTGTCCGGCGTCGTTCGCTCGGTCGCCGTCAACGAGAACCAACAGGTGCGCAAGGGCGATGTCCTGGCGGCGCTCGATACGACACGCCTGGCCGCCCAGGTCGAGCGCGCCGAAGCATCGGCAGCGGCGGCAAAAGCCAAGGTCACAGACGCCGAGACGACTCTGAAGGAAACCGATCAGGCGCTCGCCCGCGCAAGCCAGTTGTCCACGCGCGGCATGGTCGCCGACCAGACGCTCGAAACCGCCCAGGCAGCCCGCGACCGGGCGCAAAGCGCAGTGGAAAGCGCCAAGGCCAATCTTGCGATTGCAGTGGCCGATCTCAAGCTGCAGCAGGCCGATCTCGACAAGAGCACCATATATGCGCCCATCGATGGCGTCGTGCTGACACGCTCGGTCGATCCGGGCCAGACCGTTGCCTCCTCACTTCAGGCACCGGTGCTGTTCGTCATCGCCGCCGACCTGAAGCAGATGGAACTGAAAGCGGCAATCGACGAGGCCGATATTGGCTCCGTCAGTCCTGGCCAGAAAGCGCGTTTCACCGTCGATGCCTTCCCCGAGCGCAATTTCGATGCCGACATCCGCGACATCGCCTATGCCTCCGTCACCACGGAGGGCGTTGTCACCTATGATGCAAGGCTTGATGTCGACAATACCGAGATGTTGCTGCGCCCCGGCATGACGGCGACCGTTTCCGTCATCACGCGCGAGGTCAAGGATGCGGTATTGGTGCCGAACACGGCCTTCCGCTATCGCCCGCCAGTGGCCGAAACAAGTCGCGGCTGGAGTCTCGAACGCCTGTTCATGCCGCGCATGCGCCGACCGGGCGGCGAGCGGCAGCGCAGAGCAGAGCCAGACGGCACGCGTACCCTCTACGTGCTGAAGAACGGCGCCCCGGAAGCGGTGCGGGTCAAGACCGGCTCCACAGACGGCGAAAGCACCGAGATCATTTCGGGCCTTGCCTCCGGCGACCTCGTCATCACCGGCAGCCGTCAGGCACAAGATTGATCCGTCATGGCGCGCGATCCGCTCATAAGTTTCGACAAGGTCTGGAAGACCTACGGTCAGGGTGAGGCCCAGGTCCATGCGCTTTCCGGCGTCGACATGACCATTGGCCGTGGCGAATTCGTCGCCATCATGGGACCATCCGGTTCCGGCAAATCCACTGCCATGAACATCATCGGCTGCCTCGATACCCCGACCAGCGGCCGCTACGACTTTCTTGGCATCGACGCCGGCCGCCTCGATCGCAACCGCCGCGCCGTACTGCGAAATCTCTATGTCGGCTTCGTCTTCCAGGGCTACAATCTGCTGCCGCGCACCACCGCGGCCGAGAACGTGGAACTGCCGTTGATCTATCGCGGCGCGCCTTCCGGCGAGCGGCATGAACGTGCCATGGAAGCGCTGGAACAGGTCGGCCTCATGGGACGCCAGAACCATACGCCTGCAGAGCTTTCCGGCGGCCAGCAGCAGCGCGTTGCGATTGCCCGCGCGATCGTTACCCGGCCTACCCTGCTGGTCGCCGACGAGCCCACCGGCAATCTCGACACCGCCCGGAGCCATGAGATCATGGAACTGCTGACGACGCTCAATGCCGAACTCGGTCTGACCATTGTCATGGTCACCCATGAAGCCGACATCGCCGCCTATGCCCAGCGCACCATCGGCTTCCTCGACGGTCGCATCGCCTCTGACACGCGCAAGCTTGAGGTCGCGTGATGGTGTGGGAAACGATCCGCCTGGCGCTGCGCTCCATTCGCCGCAATGTATTGCGCTCCTTCCTGACGCTGCTTGGCATCGTCATCGGGGTTGCCGCCGTCATCGCCATGATCACCATCGGCAATGGCACGACGCAGAAGGTGCGCACCGACATTTCCAGCCTCGGCAGCAACCTGCTCGTCGTGCGCGCGGCAAGACCGGATCGGGGCGGCTCCACCTCGTTTACCCCGCGCCAGCTCGACGACAAGGATCTTGACGGCCTGCGCAAGGGATTGACCAATGCCAAGGCTGTCTCGGCGGCATCGCAAAAGAGCGTGCGCGTCGTCTATGCCGCCGGTAACGTCGCTGCCGACGTCACCGGAACCGATACGGATTTCTTCGTCGCCCGCGACTGGAACGCCTCAACCGGGCGCCTGTTTACCGAGCAGGAAGTGCGCGGCGGCGTCAATGTTTGCGTCATCGGCGAAACAGTGCGCCAGCAATTCTTCGGCGCGGGCGACCCCGATGGCCTGACCATTCGCGTTAGCCGGATGGGTTGCAGGGTCATCGGTGTGCTCCAACCCAAGGGCACATCCGGCTTCGGCCAGGATCAGGACAATGTCGTCATGATGCCGTTGCCGACCTTCCAGCGCCGTATCGCCGGCAACCGCAACATCGATGCCATCTATGTCGCCGCCCAGGACGGTGTTTCGACTTCGACGGTGCAGGAGGGCATCGAAACGATCCTGCGCGAGACGCGTCGCATCGCGCCCGAAGCCGACGACAATTTCCAGGTTCGCGACATGACCCAGATCGCCGACGCCATGGCAAGCGCCACGGCGACCATGACCGGCATGCTGGGCGCGGTCGCTGCTGTCAGCCTGCTTGTCGGCGGCATCGGCATCATGAACATCATGCTGGTATCGGTGACGGAGCGGACGCGCGAGATCGGCATCAGGCTCGCTATCGGCGCGCATGAAAAACACATCCTCATCCAGTTCCTTGTCGAGGCGACGGTGCTTTCGCTGCTCGGCGGGTTGATCGGCATTGTGCTCGGCCTGTCGCTCGCCGGTGCCGCCTCGCTTGCGCTGTCGATTCCATTCGCACCCAGCGCTGCCGTGATTTTGCTCGCCGTCGGCTTCTCGGCGCTGATCGGCATGGTCTTTGGCTTCTTCCCTGCGCTTCGCGGCGCGCGGCTCGACCCCATAGACGCGCTCCGGCACGAATAAGCTTATTCGGTGCCCGTGAAATGCCATCTCACAAGCGGCAGCATATGCGGCTTCAAGCCGTCGGGAAGGTCATGGGGACCGCGAATGACGACAGGCCCCTGGATTTCCGGCTCGGGATCGGATGCTACGAAGGCGCTGATTGTTTCGGCCAGTTCGTCCGCGTCCCGATCGAGGAAATAGCGGCGGAAAATCACCGTGCCGCTTTCCAGCGACAAGGCGTGATATCGCTCGTCGCGGCGCGCCCGGCTGATCTCCAGCCCCGTTTCCTCCTCGACCTCGCGTGCCATGTTGAAATCGACATCGACTAACCCATCGCGAAAGTCTGACGGCTCGAAGGAGCCGGCAGCGAAATAGACGCTGCCGGCATTGACCGTGTGCCCGCCCATGCGAATTGCCACCAGCGCATTGTCGCGCGACACCAGCACGGCATGGGCATAGACATGTTCTGCCCGCGCGTGGGATCGGTTGCCGCGCCAATGCATGAAGGTTGCAAAACGCACGGCATGGCAGTTGCCCTCAAGCCTCCCCTGACGATGCGAAAGCGCCGACAGCAACACCACGGTGCCATCGAACAGCGCCGGATTGGCCGCCTTTTCTGCAATCCAGTTGGCTTCGATCGCCTCGCTATTGGCCGTTTCAAAGGGATGCGGAGCCGGGTCGAGCCGGATATCGAGGTGATCCACCGGCAGGATCACATTGCGCGGAATATCGAATTCCATCAAACGCCTATCTTTCTGCAAAACCGCTTCTTCGAGATCATGCCCTGAGGTTGAGCGTGATGGCGACCGGGCAGTGGTCGGAAGCCTTGGGTCGGTCCCAGCCGGCGCGCGGGTAGCGTTCCACCTCCTGCCCCGGTGGGAAAACCGTGCGCCAGGGCTGGCCGCCACGGACGATGTCAGGGATGGAGCCGGTGTTTTCGCGAGCCAATGCCGGCGACAGCAATATGTAATCCAATTGGCACAGATGCCGCTCATCCGGCCCGCGCGTGTGGTAGAGCGTCCAGCGGTCGAGTTCCGGCCGCCGTTCCACGACATTTTCGGCAAAACCGTCAGCCAGCAATATGTCCAGGCAGGAACTCTCCTCGTCCGCAAGCGTGAATGTGTAGCCGCCAAACGCGGTGCCGCCGATGATCACACGCTGCCGATAGTCGTTGAAGTCGCCACAGATCGCCCAGCGCTTGTCGCCGGCATGATCCTTGCCGAAGCGGTCTTCGATGATGCGCCGCACCGCCTGTGCCTCGGCAATGCGGATCGGCATCGTGACATCGCGCCCCGGCACGCCGTCACGTGGGCCGCCCATGGATTTGAAATGGACGCTGTAGATCGTCAGTGGCTTGCCGGCGACCCTTACATCGATTTCCAGGCAGTCGCGGCGAAAGATCCGCTCGAACGGCTCATTGCCGATTGCCGCCAGCTCTGGCGTATGCAGGCCGAGTTCCTCATAGGTGAGATGGGCGTGGCTGGTCATGCGCACGAACTCGATAGGATCTCCGTCAGCCGTCTCGGTGCGCATCATCACGGCTACGTCGATGCCGCGCGTATCATTGCCCGAAGTTGTGTATTTGTGCCGGTAGCCCTGCCCGATCATCTTGAACAGATAGCCATATTCGAAGGCCTTCAGCGCCTCGATATTGTCCACCTCCTGCAGGCACAAAATGTCCGCACGTGTCTCGGCTATGGCCAGTGCCGTCAATTGCCGCATATCGTCTGCGTGAGCGATGGCACGCCCCTGCTCAAGCAGCCTGTATTCCGCCTCGTCCTTGATATCGAACAAGGCCAATGTCCGGTCCTGGTTGAGCTGGTTGCGGTAGCCGGAATAGTCGAACCTGTTCATGAGGTTTTCGACGTTGAAGGTGGCGAGGCGAAGCGACATGACGCCGAGCTTTGCCCGCAAGCGCAGGGAAAAACAAGGGTTCGCCCATCATGTGGCCGAACGCGGAAACATTTTCGTTCATCGCGCGTTCATGCTGTCAGGATCATTCTGGACCTTCTCCTTCGGGCATTCGGGCGACGGGCCGGACTGTTTCGATTTCTGGAGACGAAAATGAAACCGCACTTCTGGTCACTCGCTCGCTCGAGCCTGGTCGCCATGAGTCTGGTTGCCGGCATGGCCACACCTTCGCTTGCGGCTCCGCTGATGCCGATGAACCAGTTCTCATCCCTCACAACACCTGGAATTGGCGCTGAAACCGTTCAGTGGCACCGAGGCCATGGGGGCGGCAACTGGCGCGGAGGCCGTTGGCACGGCAATAACTGGCGCGGCGGCAACTGGCATGGCCGTCACTGGCGGGGCAACAACTGGCGGAGATATGGTCGGCACTACGGCGGGTCGTCCTTCTATTTCGGCCTGGGCCTGCCGTTCTACGGCTTGTATGGCCCTGGCTACGGCTTGTACGGCCCTGGCTACGGCTGGTATGGCCCACGCTACTACGCGCCGCGCCGGTACTACCGGGCCCGTGGCCTGTCACAGGGTCATATCGACTGGTGCTATAGCCGGTATCGCTCCTACCGGGCCTATGACAACACCTTCCAGCCCTATAACGGGCCGCGCCGGCAATGCTATTCGCCCTATGGCTGAAATGAATACGGCTGATGCAAGGCGAGCATCAGCCGTATCTTTCGGAAGTGCCCTCCTCCCAAGCGGGAAAAGGGCGAATTCCAGATTAGTTCTTGGCCTTGTCGACCAGCTTGTTCTTGGCGATCCACGGCATCATGCCGCGCAGCTTTTCGCCGACTTCCTCGATCTGGTGGCTGTCGTTCATGCGCCGGATGCCCTTGAAACGGGCAGCGCCCGAACGGTATTCCTGCATCCATTCGGAAGTGAACTTGCCGGTCTGGATGTCCTTCAGCACCCGCTTCATCTCTGCCTTGGTCTCGGCGGTGATGATGCGCGGGCCGGAGACATATTCGCCCCACTCGGCCGTGTTCGAGATCGAGTAGTTCATGTTGGCGATGCCACCCTCATAGATCAGGTCAACGATCAGCTTCACTTCGTGCAGGCACTCGAAATAGGCCATTTCCGGCGCATAGTCGGCCTCCACCAGCGTCTCGAAGCCGGCGCGGATCAGTTCGACCAGGCCGCCGCACAGCACGACCTGCTCGCCGAACAGGTCGGTCTCGCACTCTTCCTTGAAATTGGTCTCGATGATGCCCGAGCGCCCGCCGCCGACGCCGCAGGCATAGGACAGGCCGAGATCATGCGCATTGCCCGAAGCGTCCTGATGGACGGCGATCAGGCAGGGCACGCCGCCGCCCTTCTGGTATTCGCCGCGAACCGTGTGGCCCGGACCCTTCGGCGCAACCATCAGCACGTCGACGGTCTTCTTCGGCTCGATCAGGCCGAAATGCACGTTGAGCCCATGGGCAAAGGCAATTGCCGCACCGTCACGGATATTGGGCGCAATCTCGTCGCGGTAGATATCGGCCTGCAATTCGTCAGGCGTGGCCATCATCATCAGGTCAGCCCACTTGGCGACCTCGGCTACGCTCATGACCTTGAGGCCATCGGCCTCGACCTTCTTGGCGGTCCCCGAGCCGGCCTTCAGGCCGATGGCGATGTCCTTGACACCCGAATCCTTGAGGTTGAGCGCATGCGCCCTGCCCTGGCTGCCATAGCCGATGATGGCGACCTTCTTGCCCTTGATGAGATTGAGATCGGCATCGCGGTCGTAGTAAACGCGCATTTCCTGGTCCTTCCCTTGCGTGGTTTTAGGGGCGGCATCACATCGCCCCGGTTTGTGCTCCATAAAGAGCGAGAAACTGTCGCGTCGCCTGGGCCGCATCCCGGCCGATCGTCGCGTCAGTCATTTCCAGCCGGTCGCCAAGCAGCAACCGGATTTGCACGTCACGGGCGACAAGCCCGAAGAAAGTCCTGAACGCATCCTCCGCCTCCTCGAATGCAAGCAGGCCCTTGTCCTGACCGGCCAGCAGAACGGGCTTCAGGCGCCGTCCCATGGCCAGGCGGCCATTTTCCAGCACGATTGCGCCCAAATCCCGTTTATCGCTACCGGCATGCGCTACCGCAACGCGATTGAGCGCAATCGAGGTCTCGCTTGAAATCACGCTGAGCCAATCGGAAGCGAAGCGCTCCAGGCTCGCGGTCAGCGACGCCATGTCGAGCCTCTCACGATCGACCGAGGCAACACGTACCTTGGAGGCTTGCCACTGCACCGTCGCGGTCAGCAGGCCGTCACGGTCACCGAACCATTTATACAGCGTCTCCTTCGAGCAGCTCGCCCGCCGGGCAACCGCCGTCATGGTCAGCCTGTCGCCCTCCTCGACCAGAAGCCGCAGAACCGCGTTGAGCACGTCCTTCTGGCGCTCGGTCAATTCGGCGCTGGCCTCGCCGCCTTGCACAGGCGGCGCTTGTTCCAAGTGCTGGGTCAGGTGATCCGACAAATTTCCTCTCGTGCCGTACCGTACGTTACGGTTCTTAGCCATCAATGCCGAAATGCGCCGCACATTGCAAGCCTCATTTCCCAGTATCCATCCTGAGCCTAGACGGCTACCTGCGTGCCGATCTCGATCACCCTGCCGGTCGGTATCTGGAAATATTCGGTCGCATCGGCGGCGGTGCGGGCAAGGCCGATGAACAGCCGGTCCTGCCACAGCGGCATCCCGGAATTCGGCGAGGCCTTCAGCGAACGCCGCGACAGGAAGAAGGAGGTCGTCATGATGTCGAATTTCCAGCCCTGCTTGCGGCAGATCGCCAGCGCCTTGGGAATATTGGGATGCTCCATATAGCCGAAGGTCAGTGTCACGCGCATGAACAGGTCGTTCAGCGTCTCCATCTTCACCCGCTCCTCAACCGACACATTTGGCTGGCGCGCAGTGACGACGGACAGGATCACATTGTTCTCGTGCAGCACCTTGTAGTGCTTGAGGCTGTGCATCAGCGAGGTCGGCGCGCTTTGTGGATCGCTGGTCAGGAACACCGCCGTACCGGGGACCAGATGAGGCGGCTTGTCGACAAGGTTGGTAGCCAGGAAATCGAGCGGCACCTCGCTCTTGCGGGTCTTTTCGAACAAAAGCCGGCTGCCGCGCACCCACGTCGTCATCGCCAGCATGACGACGCCCGCGACCAGCAGCGAGGCCCAGCCGCCATCGAGAACCTTGACGATGTTGGAGACAAAGAAGCCGACATCGATGATGCCGAACAAGGTAATCAGCACGATCACCCGCGCAAGCGACCATTTCCAGATCCGCAGCATCACCACCGACAGCAGCACCGTGGTCATCAGCATGTTGCCGGTCACCGAGATGCCGTAGGCGGAGGCCAGGTCGCTCGATTGCTGGAAGCCGACGACCAGCAGCATGACGCAGATGGCCAGCAGCATGTTGATGCGCGGCATGTAGATCTGGCCGGACTGGGTCTCGGACGTATGCTGGATCTCCAGCCGCGGCAGCAGGTTGAGCTGCACCGCCTGCCGGGTCAGCGAATAAGCGCCCGAGATCACCGCCTGGCTGGCGATTACCGTCGCTGCCGTCGCCAGCACCACCATCGGCACCAGCGTCCAGCCTTCGTTCATTTCAAAAAACGGGTGCCCGATCCGCCCGTCGTTGGCCAGCACATAGGCGCCCTGACCGAAATAATTGAGCAGCAGGCAGGGGAAGACGATCGACAGCCAGGCAAGCACGATCGGCCGACGCCCGAAATGGCCGAGATCGGCATAAAGCGCCTCGGCCCCGGTCACCGCCAGAAAAATCGCACCGACCGTCACAAAGGCAACGCCGGGAGCTTGGCTCAGGAAGGAAATGATATGGATCGGATTGAGCGCGGCCAGGATGGAAGGCGCATCGGCGATGTGGATCAGGCCGGATATGCCTATGGCCAGGAACCAGGCGGCGGTGATCGGCCCGAAGACCGCCGCAACCCGCCCGCTACCAAAACGCTGCACGGCAAACAGCACGGCAAGTATGACAAGCGTTAGCGGAACCACATAGGGTTCGAAGGTGGGCGTGACGACCCTCATTCCCTCCACTGCGGATAGTACCGAAATTGCCGGGGTAATGACGGCATCGCCGAAAAACAGCGCCGCGCCGCAGATGCCGACGCCGAGAATGAACAACGAGGGCTTTTGAAAGCTGCCCTGTGCGAGCGCCATCAGCGACAGCGTACCGCCCTCGCCCCTGTTGTCGGCCCGCAGCACGAACAGGATGTATTTGATCGTGACGATGATGGTCAGCGCCCAGATGATCAGCGAAAGCACACCCAACACTGCCTCTGGCGAGGCCACGCCATCGCCTGATGCTGCCACCAGCGCCTCGCGGAAGGCATAGATCGGACTGGTGCCGATATCGCCATAGACGACACCGAGAGCACCCAGCATGAGCACCTTGGTATTTTGGGAGGCCACATCCATTGGCCTGGGCTGCTGCAAAAACTCCGCTTCGGGGCCAGATGTGGCTTGCGGCATTTCGGCGACTCCAAATGAGGCGCGGTGCTCTACTCCTGTTGCAGTGCAATAGCAACCCGTCGTCTGGCGACAACTCTCCTGCCATATGACGACATGGCGAGCCTACCAGCCGCAAGCGGCCAGAAATCGCCGCACAGTTCCGGCCATGCCATGCACCAGCGCGTCGGCAGTCAGGCCATGACCGATCGAAACTTCAGCCAGTTCAGGAATGCGCGCAACAAGTGGCGGCAGATTGGACACCACAAGGTCATGCCCTGCATTTACCGCGAGCCCGGCGGCAAAGGCGGCGTCAGCCGCTTTTACCAGTTTTTCCAATTCCTTGCGCGCTTTTTCGGAATCCGAATGGCAACTGCCATAAGGCCCCGTATAGAGCTCCACCCGGTCGGTTCCGGTGTCGCGCGCAGCTGGCATTTGCGCGGGATCGGGATCGGAAAACAGCGAGACCCGAAATCCGCTGCGCTTCAACCTTCCGACCGTTGCCTTGAGAAAGGCCGCGTGTTCGACAAAATCCCAGCCGTGGTCCGATGTCGCCTGCGCCGGATCGTCCGGCACCAGCGTCACCTGATCGGGCTGGTGCTTTTCCACCAGTTGCAGAAATTCTTCGGTGGGGTAGCCTTCGATATTGAACTCGGCGTCCGGAAATTCGTCGTCGATCAGCGCCCTGATTTCAGGCAGATCGGAAAAGCGCGTATGGCGCTCGTCCGGGCGCGGATGTACCGTAAGCCCATGCGCACCTGCCGCCAAGGCGATGCGGCCCAGCCCTGTCACGCTCGGCCAAGGCAGGTCACGGCGATTGCGCAGCATGGCGACCGCGTTAAGATTTACGGACAGCTTGGCAGGCATGGGCAAGGCCTCGTTTCAAGACAGCAACGACATTCAGCAAACCCTATAACGCCTCTGGCAGGAACAGACAGGCTTATTCATGTGTTCCAGTCAAATCTTCCTGGAGGGAAAACCTCATGAACCCGCTTGAAGCCGTACCGGCAATTCGCCGCATCGAAACCGACAAAGACGATCTGTGCGCGCTGGAAATCGTCGGTCATTTCACTGCAGCCGATCTGGAAAACGCCTATGGCCTGCTGCAAGGGGCCTATACCGAGCACGAAAAGATCGATCTCCTGCTGCGCATAACCCACTATGACGGCTTCGACTGGGGTTCCGCCTTCACCGAAGCAACGATTCGCGGCAAGACCCAGGCGTTGCGCCATATCCGCAAATATGCGGTTGTCGGCGGGCCGGGCTGGATGCGGATCATGATCGGTATTTTCGGCCCGCTGACCTCCGTCGAGACCCGCCATTTCGACGCCGATGAAGAGGAAAAAGCATGGCATTGGGTCGGCGGCAAACCGGCATGAGGCTGGTGGGTAGCGCCAATTCTCCTTTCGATAGAGGAAGCTACGCCTTATTTGGTAGACGCATTTCACCCATCAATATTGTCGCATCATCGCCTCGGACTTAAACTTGGCGCACCGGTAGATGCGGCCCTCAATGGCCCCGGGCCGGACATCATGCACATTGGTTTCACCGCTTGGGAGAACAGCCATGAAACGGCTTTCGATGACTGCTGCCGTGTTGGCGGCGGGCAGCCTGTTTGCGCCGTTTGGAGCAAACGCGGATGATGCTGCCTTGATCAAAAGTGCCGAATCCGCCGCGCCCGCCGCAGTCGGCGCAGGCGCGACCATCTACGCCATGGAGAAAGACGGCAAGATGCGCACGCTGCGCGAGGGCAAGAACGGGTTCTGGTGCATGCCCGACAACACCGAGACGCCCGGCCCCGATCCGATGTGCGGCGACGCCAATTCGATGGAATGGGCCATGGCGTGGATCGGCAAGAAGGACCCGCCCAAGGGCAAGGTCGGCTTCATGTATATGCTTTCGGGCGGCACGGATGGCAGCAACACCGACCCCTACGCCACTAAGCCGGAGGCAGGCAATAACTGGATCGAAACCGGCCCGCATGTCATGATCGTGAATGCGATGGACCTTATGACGGGCTATCCGACCGAGGCCAAGCCGGACACCAAGCAGCCCTATGTCATGTGGCCGGGCACGCCCTATGCGCATCTGATGATTCCGGTCGAATAGCGGGCCGGAACCTGCCTCAGGGGCTGGCTATGGCCAGGGCATCAGACCGAAAAGTGGAATCCGGTTTTCGGATTATTCCGATGCCCGGTCACAGCGTTGGAGGGTCTTTGCACCTGTTGGGCGCACAGCGCTTCAACGCACGATCGTCAGCCGCTCGGCCGCGCGCGTGATCGCCGTGTAGAGCCAGCGCTGGCGGGTATCCTTGAAGGCGTAGCTTTCGTCAAACAGGACGATATCGTTCCACTGCGAACCCTGCGCCTTGTGCACGGTCAGCGCATAGCCATAGTCGAAATCGTCGAAGCGCTTCTTCTGCTGCCACGAGATTTCGGCATCCGGATCCTCGAACGCGGCCTTGAGCAGCTTGATCTTGGCCACGCCCCGGTCCGGATCGTCCTCCTCCGGCGAGACCAGCAGGTTGATACCCGGCTTCACCGTCTCGCGCGACGAGGTCATGACCTTCCACAGGGAACCGTTCAGCAAGCCCTTGGACGGATCGTTGCGCAGGCACACCAGCTTGTCTCCGGCCTGCGGGTAGCTGGCCGTGAACCCCTTCAATTCCCGTAGCCGCTGATTGTAGCGCTTGCGCGTCCTGTTGGTGCCGACCAACACCTGGTCGGCTTGCAGCACCAGTTCCTGCGTCACCTCCTCCTTGCCGATCACCCTGGCCGTGCCGTAGTCGCCGCGCATGAATTCGCGGCCCTCGCGAACGTCGAGCGCCAGGCGGATGATCGGGTTGTCGCGCGCCTGCCGGTGAATTTCGGTAAGCAGATAGTCGGGCTCATGCTCGGTGAAGAAACCGCCGCCGGAAATCGGCGGCAACTGGCCCGGATCGCCCAGCACCAGGATCGGCGTCCCGAAGGAAAGGAGGTCGCGCCCGAGCGCCTCGTCCACCATCGAGCATTCGTCGATGATGACCAGCGCCGCCTTGGAGATCGGGCTCTGCCGGTTGAGCGAGAATGTCGGCGACATCGAGGTCTTGCCGGTCGCCTCGTCCTCCACCGCCTCCTCGCCCCGCGGCCGGTAAATCAGAGAATGGATCGTGCGGGCATTCAGCGCGCCCTTGGAGCGAAGCACCTGGGCTGCCTTGCCGGTAAAGGCGGCGAATTGCACCTGTCCGTCCACGTGCTCGGCGAAATAGCGCGCCAGCGTCGTCTTGCCGGTGCCGGCGTAGCCGAACAACCTAAAAACCTGCGGCCTTCCGGTCTTCAGCCAGCGTGCCACCGCCTGCAGCGCTTCATCTTGTTGAGGTGAAAATTCCATGGCTCCGACAGACAGGATTCGCGCCGGAAGGGCAAGGCGTTGTGTCCAGGCTGGGGATACTGGCTCACCTACAACGAGAACACAAGAGGAACATCCCTAATATCCCCCGAAGGGCCACGCTTGACAGCGCCCGCGCGATGCCATGTCATGGAGCTTCGTCGCCAGAATTGCCTGCGCTCTATCGCACCGGAACAACCCGAACTCCGGAGGGCTCTCATGTCGATCTATCTTTTGGCCCTGCTTATCGGCGTTGTCGCCGGCCTGCGCGCGATGACTGCACCGGCCGCGGTCAGTTGGGCCGCCTATCTCGACTGGCTGCCGCTGGAAAACAGCTGGGCGGCATTCATGGGCTATCGCTTCACGCCCTATGTCTTCACCGCTCTGGCCCTTGTCGAACTCATCGCCGACCAATTACCGAGCACGCCAAGCCGCAAGGTGCCGCAGCAATTCGGCGCACGCATCGTCAGCGGTGCGTTCTGTGGTGCGATCATCGGCACCACCGCCGGCGCATGGATCGGCGGATTGATAGCTGGTGCTGTCGGCGCAATAATCGGCACGCTGGGGGGCTATGAGGCGCGCAAACGGCTGGTCATGGCAACCGGCGGCAAGGATTTCCCGATCGCCATCCTGGAAGATGCCGTCGCTATCACCGGCGCACTTCTCATAGTGTCGGCAGTCGCATGAGCAGGCGCTTCGACGCCATCATCATCGGCGCCGGCCAGGCCGGTCCGCCGCTTGCCGGCCGCCTCACCGAAGCGGGCATGACCGTCGCATTGATCGAGCGCAAACTGTTCGGCGGCACCTGCGTCAACACCGGCTGCACGCCCACCAAGACACTGGTTGCCAGCGCCTATGCCGCACATTTAGCGCGCCGCGCCGCCGATTATGGCGTCACCATCGGCGGTCGGGTCGGCGTCGACATGAAGGTGGTGAAGGCACGCATGGATGCGGTTTCAGGCCGCAGCCGCCAGAATGTCGAAAGCTGGCTGAAGGGCATGGACAAATGCACCGTCTTCAAAGGCCATGCCCGCTTCTGCTCCCCGCGGGAAATCATTGTCGGTGATGAAGTCCTCATCTCCGAACGCATCTTCCTCAATGTCGGTGGCCGTGCCGCCGTGCCTGACCTGCCCGGGATCGACCGGGTGAAATTCTTCACCAACAGTTCGATACTCGAACTCGACACGCTGCCGCCGCATCTGGTCATTGTCGGGGGCAGCTATATCGGACTGGAATTCGCCCAGATCTATCGCCGCTTCGGCAGCGAAGTCACGATCGTCGAGAAAGGCCCGCGGCTGATCGGCCGCGAGGACCGGGAGATTTCCGAGGCAATTCGAGAGATTCTCGAAAATGAAGGCATAAAAATCCGGCTCGATGCCGAATGCATCAGTTTCACGCCGAAAGGCTCACAGATCGGGGTGGGCGTAGAATGCAGCACCGACGAGCCAGAAGTCCTCGGCTCACATGTGCTGCTGGCCGTTGGCCGGGGTCCGAACACCGACGATCTCGACCTCGACAAGGCCGGTCTCGAAACCGACAAGCGCGGTTATATCAGCGTTGACGATCAACTGCGCACCAATGTTCCTGGCATCTGGGCGCTTGGCGATTGCAATGGGCGCGGCGCCTTCACCCACACCTCCTATAATGATTTCGAGATTGTCGCAGCCAATCTTCTCGACAATGATCCGCGCCGCGTCAGTGATCGGACCATGGCCTATGCGCTTTATATCGACCCGCCGCTGGGCCGGGTCGGGATGAGCGAGGCCGAGGCGAGAAAATCAGGCAAGCGGGTTCTCGTCGGCACGCGGCCGATGAGCCGTGTCAGCCGCGCCATCGAAAAAGGCGAGACGCAAGGCCTGATGAAAGTGCTGGTCGATGCTGACAGCAAGGCGATCCTCGGCGCTGCCATTCTCGGCACCGGCGGCGACGAGGCCATCCACGGCATCATCGACATTATCCATGCCAAAGCGCCCTACACGGCAATCCAGCGCGCCATGCCTATCCACCCGACCGTTTCGGAACTGATCCCGACCGTGCTTGGCGAGTTGAAGCCGCTGGCCTGAACTATTCCCGCCCGTGAACCGGATCGTTCTCCAAAAGGATCGGCTTGCCATGCGGTGTCGCGTGGGCGGCGCGTTGCCACGCCGCAGCGACTGCATCGACATCCGGCTGCCCGGCGACGCCCTTTTTGGTGATCAGCACCTCCAGCGCCCGCAGCCAGTGCACATAATAGTCGCTGCCGTCCTGGGCTGCGTCAGGCTTTTTCAGTTCGGCCGAAAGCGTCTCGGCCCATTCGCCCCATGAAAACAGGCCCCGCTCGTGCAGTGCCACGACCATGGCGAAGGCCTGCGCCTGCCATGGCTCGGCAAATACCGGTGCATCGCCGCCCGGCATTGGCAAAGGTTCGACAATTTCAGGCGGGCTCAAGATAGCTCTCCCAAGCATCTATGGAGACCGTCAGCGTCGGATCGGCGCCCTCGCCCCAGATCTCCGCGCCTGTAAACACAACTGTATAGACCCATTGCGGGCTCTCGCCATTGCCATGCGCGTTGCTGTCGGGAAATACGAATCCGTCGCGCAGGGCCTCGACTACACCCTCCCTGTCGCGCGCGTAACGCGGCAGCCTTGTGTGCCCTTGCGGATGAAAATTCTTCGTCCGCACCCTGTCGCCGGGCGCAAAGCGTGGCTGCCTGGCCACCGGTCGGTCGCAAGGTCCGCCCCTGGCCAGCGTCGCCGGCACGTCCTCAGCCTTCAGCACGCGCTTCGGTGTCGCGCCGGGTCCATCGGCAGTGCCATGCGCCAATTCCCCAGCGGTCACGAAACCGTGCCTTTTCAGCAGTGTTTCCAGCGCCTTGATCCAGATTTCATAGTAACTGGATGAGTAATAGTCTGTCGGATGCAGACTTTCGCGCGCATGCCGGCTTTCATCGATATTCCACGCACCGAAGGCGCCGGCGGCAAGCGTCACCCCCAATGCGCGCTTTTCCCATTCGGCATGGAAGATCGGCTCGTCCTTTTCGGGTGCGACGGGCCCGAACCCCATCTGCCCGCCAAGGTCCTGCGGCCCGTTCATCTTGCACCAGGCTCCAAGGCAAGGCCGGTGCCGATCATGGAATCGCGCGTCACCAATGTTGCCAACGCCTCTTCATCCAGTGCCTCGGTGTCCTTCGGCCGCATCGGCACCACCAGATAGCGCAATTCGGCAGTCGAATCCCAGACGCGGATTTTCGTTTCCTCCGGCAGCGCGAGGCCGAATTCCGCCAGCACGCCGCGCGGATCGATCACCGCCCGTGAGCGATAGGGCGGCGCCTTGTACCAGACCGGCGGCAACCCCAACACGGTCCATGGATAGCAGGAGCACAGCGTGCAGACGACGAGGTTGTGCGTATCGGCAGTATTGAAAACCGCCTGCATGTGTTCGCCCTGTCGCCCGGTGAAACCAAGCGACGCGATGGCTTCAGTCGCATCGCGTTGCAGCCAGCCGGCGAAGTCAGGATCGCTCCAGGCCTTTGCCACAACTTTCGCGCCATTTCGCGGACCGACCTTGGTTTCGTAGGTCTCCACGATCACATCTATCGCAGCCGGGTCGATCAGCCCCTTTTGCGTCAGGATCGTTTCCAGCGCCCGCACCCGCGCCGCCATCGGGTCGAGTTCATTGTCGTGATGATGATGGTCGTGGTCGTGGCTCATGCGGAAAGACTAGGCTTGCCGCGCTGGCCTAGCAAGTGGCTCAGCGCAGCATCGGCCAGACCGTCGCCGCCAGCATCAGCCCCATGATGATGTTGAACCATTTGAGCCGCGTCGGATCGGACAGGAAGCTGCGCAGCGCCGTACCAAAACCCGCCCACGAGGAAACGCTCGGCAAGTTCACCACGGCGAAAGCCACCGAAATCAGCAGCACGGAGACGAAAGGCGCTTCGGGGCTGGTGTAAACGGCCATGGCGGTGAAGGCCATCACCCAGGCCTTGGGATTGACCCACTGGAAAGCCACCGCCTCCCAGAACGACATCGGCCTGGCTCCCTCGCTGCCGCCATTGTCCATCGAGCGCGACATGGCGATGCGCCAAGCAAGATAGAGGAGATAGGCACCACCGGCGACCTTGAGCAAAAGGTGGAAAGCGGGGAGTGCGCTCAGCACTGCCCCAAGACCAAAGCCGACGCCCAGCAACAGCAGCAGGAAACCGAAGCCGATGCCCAGCATATGCGGCACCGTGCGCACGAAGCCGAAATTTACCCCCGATGCCAGCAGCATCAGGTTGTTCGGCCCCGGTGTTATCGAGGTCACGAAGGCATAGACCAGCAATGCGAGGAATGTTTCGGCAGGCATGGGCACCAATTTATGTCAGCAATACTGCCCTATAATGGCAGATCGCGGAGCGGCAGGCACCGATCCATCAGCGATCCGCCGCTTATGCCAAGTTTTGTCCTGGACAGGTCACATCCCCTGCGGGCCACGATTCATCGCCGCTACGCCCGTGCGGCAAACCTCGACCAGCCCAAGCGGCTTCATGATGGCAATGAACTGCTCGATCTTCGACACCTTGCCGGTGATCTCGAAGATGAAATGCTCGGTATTGGCGTCGATCACATTTGCGCGGAAGGCGCCAGCCAATCGCAAAGCCTCAACGCGGGAATCGCCGGTGCCGGAAACCTTGACCAGCGCCAGTTCCCGCGCCAGCGGCCTTTCCTGGCCAAGCTCGGCCGCCCGCACCGAAAGATCGACGACGCGATGCACCGGCACGATGCGCTCGAGTTGGTGCTTGATCTGCTCCAGCACATGCGGCGTGCCATTGGTCACGATGGTAATGCGCGACAGATGCCTTTCATGCTCGGTTTCCGAAACCGTCAGGCTCTCGATATTGTAGCCGCGGCCCGAAAACAGGCCGATGACGCGGGCAAGCACGCCCGGTTCGTTGTCGACGAGGACCGAAAGCGTGTGATGTTCGGGCCGTTCCGTCTCCTTGGAGATGAAATAAGCCGAGCCGGTCGGTTGAAGTTGCGCGTTCATCTATGAATCCCGATCTCAAATTTCTGCGATAGCGCCCTGACTCCGCAGGGAAATCCCTGACGCCAGAAGTCACATTAAACCAGTTCGCGACCCTTGGCGTCGATGGCATTTGCCACCGCTTCGTCGGTCGCCTCGTCGGGCAGCAGCATTTCATTATGCGCCTTGCCGGAGGGGATCATCGGGAAGCAGTTGGCAAGTGCCGCCACGCGGCAGTCGAAGATCACCGGCTTCTTCACCTCGATCATTTCCTTGATCGCATCGTCCAGTTCGCCCGGCTTCTCACAGCGTATGCCGTGGCAGCCATAGGCCTGTGCCATGAGGACGAAGTCCGGCATCGCTTCGGTGTAGGAATGAGACAGGCGGTTGCCATGCAAAAGCTGCTGCCACTGCCGCACCATACCCATATACTGGTTGTTCAGGATGAAGATCTTGATCGGCGCATTGTGCTGCACCGCCGCACTCATTTCCTGGATCGTCATCTGCACGGAAGCATCGCCGGCAATGTCGATCACCAGCGCATCGGGATGCGCGATCTGCACGCCCAACGCCGCCGGCAGGCCGTAGCCCATGGTACCCAGCCCACCCGATGTCATCCAGCGATGCGGCTGGTCGAAATGGAAGTGCTGTGCGGCCCACATCTGGTGCTGCCCGACCTCGGTGGTGATGTAGGTGTCGTGGCCCTTCGTCAGTTCGTAGAGCCGCTCGATCGCATATTGCGGCATGATGATGTCGGCGTTTTGCGTATAGGCGAAGCTGTCGCGCGCACGCCAGCGAGCGATCTGCTCCCACCAGGGATGCAACGCCTTCTTGTCGGTCTTGGCGGTCGCCCGCCACAGCCGCACCATATCCTCCAGCACGTGCCCGACATCGCCCACGATCGGAACATCGACCCGGACGTTCTTGTTGATCGACGACGGGTCGATGTCGATGTGGATCTTCCGGGAATTCGGCGAGAACGCATTTAACCTTCCGGTGATGCGGTCGTCGAAGCGCGCACCCACGCACAGCATGACATCGCAATCATGCATGGCCATATTGGCTTCGTAGGAGCCGTGCATGCCCAGCATGCCGATCCAGTTCTTGCCCGATGCCGGATAGGCGCCGAGCCCCATCAGCGTGGAGGTGATCGGCGCGCCGGTCAGTTCGACCAGTTCGCGCAGCAGATGGCTCGCTTCCAATCCGGAATTGATGACGCCGCCGCCGGAATAGATGATCGGCCGCTTCGCCGCTGCCAGCAGATCTACCGCTTCCTTGATCTGGTTGAGGTCGCCCTGCACCTTCGGATGATAGCTGGTGCGCGGCGAGGTTTGCGGAGGCGTGTAGATGCCTTTGGCGAACTGCACGTCCTTCGGCACATCGACCACGACGGGGCCAGGCCGGCCGGTCGTGGCGACGTGAAATGCCTCATGCAGGACGCGGGCCAAATCATTGACGTCCTTGACCAGCCAGTTGTGCTTGGTGCAGGGCCGCGTAATACCGACCGTGTCGCATTCCTGAAATCCGTCGGAGCCGATCAGCGTCGTCGGCACTTGGCCGGTAATGCAGACCAGCGGGATCGAATCCATCAGCGCATCCTGCAACGGTGTCACCGCATTGGTGGCGCCGGGGCCCGAAGTCACCAGCATCACGCCGGCCTTGCCGGTCGAGCGGGCATAGCCCTCGGCCGCATGCCCTGCCCCCTGCTCGTGCCGAACCAGAATGTGTTCGACCTCCTCCTGCTGGAAAAGCTCGTCATAGATCGGAAGGACCGCGCCGCCCGGATAGCCGAAAATATGCTTGACGCCATTGTCCTTCAGCGCCTGCACCACCATTTCGGCGCCCGTCATCTCCCGCCGTCCGGTCTCGTTCTGTCCGTTGCTCATCGGTCTGGTCCCGTTTCTTCCGCTTCTTTCAGCAATTGCTGGTCGTATCGGTATTTTCGCCAATAAAAAAGGCCCCCGAGGGAGCCTGTGTGCAGCGCATGGGAGGATTTCGCCCGGCGGTTACACCGCCTTGCCCACGCGCCGTCCTACTACGAGAATGAGTGCTATTTTCATGGTCGCGGACCATAAGGGCGACGCGGACGACGTGTCAATCGAATTATTGGCAACACCGCCAGTCCACCGGCATTGTCGCGATCGGCTTTACTCTTCCTACACCACGCCGCAACACGCCAGCTTAACCGGCCTTTGCTATGAAATGACGGAGCACGCATCGGGGGCTTGTCGTCAATGTATGTGGATCAGGAGCGATCGACGGGAGAGACTACTCCGCAGGAACGCCGCGACGAGGGGCAGCCGGATGCGCGCATTCTCGGCCATGTCGTCCATTGCGACGGCGCCCGTGCCACCATCGCCGCCCATGCCAATAGCGCTGCCGGTAGTGCCGATGGTCTGTGGACCGTCGGGCGCATGATCTCCATCAATCTCGGCACCAGCCGCACGGTGGGATTGGTCTACTCGATCGGCAAGCCGGATCGGACCTGGAACAGCAATGGCCTTAACCCCATCGAAGTCGGCGTCGAACTGGTCGGCGAGGTCCGCGACGGGGTCGATGGCGGTCCGCCCGTCTTCGACCGTGGCATCACCACCTATCCCTATGTCGGCGCGATTGCCCACCGCATCCGCGGCCGCGACCTGCATGCCGTCTACGACCTTGCCGGCCGCCAGGCGATCACCATCGGCAAGCTGTCGCAGGACGAGAGCATGGATGCCTGTATCGCCGTCGAGGACACGCTGGCCAGGCATTTCGCGATTGTCGGCACCACCGGCGTCGGAAAATCGACCGCCGTGTCGCTGCTGCTGCGTAAGACCATTGCCGCTCAGCCCAATCTGCGTGTGCTGATCCTTGATCCGCACAACGAATTCTCCGCTGCCCTGCCCGATCTCAGCGTCAGGATCGACACGGCCTCGCTCGACCTTCCCTTCTGGTTGTTCCAGCTCGAAGAATTCGCCGAAGTCCTGTTTCGTGGCCGCGAAGTCGTGCCAGAGGAACTCGACGTGCTGCGTGATCTCATTCCCCACGCCAAGAGCCTCTACCGCAATCCCAATGCCGGCGCCTATCTGCGGCGCGGCAGCGATTCGCTGACCGCCGACACGCCGGTCCCTTACCGCATCGCCGATCTCATCAAGCAGTTGGACGAGCGCATGGGCCTGCTCGACAGCAAGAACGACCGTCCGGTCTATCGCGCGCTCAAGACGCGTATCGAAGCAGCCGTCAGCGACCCGCGCTATCGTTTCATGTTCGCCTCGCGGCTGGTGGAAGACACGATCCACAAGACGATCGGCAATATTTTCCGCATCCCGCATGACGGCAGGCCGGTGACCTGCTTCGAGATGGCTGGTATCCCGTCAGAAGTCGTCAATTCCGTCTGTTCGGTCCTGGCACGGCTGGCCTTCGATCTGGCTTTGTGGAGCGAGGGCAAGCTTCGGCTGCTGGTCCTGTGCGAAGAGGCCCATCGCTACATGCCGGCGGATTCACGCCTCGGCTTTGCCCCGACCCGCCATGCGCTGTCGCGCATCGCCAAGGAGGGGCGCAAATATGGCTGCTATCTCGGTGTGGTCACTCAGCGTCCCGGCGAACTCGACCCGACCGTGCTGTCGCAATGCTCGACGGTGTTTGCCATGCGGCTCGCCAATGAGCAGGACCAGGCCATCATCCGCTCGGCGGTATCGGACTCCTCCACCTCGACCCTGTCCTTCCTGTCTTCCATGGGCCAGCGCGAGGCGATCGCCTTCGGCGAAGGCGTGGCAACCACCATGCGGCTCAAATTCGAGCGCCTGCCGTCACATCTGATACCGGGTACAAGCAGGCGCGATCACCATCTGCCCACTCATGAAGATGGCAACGACGTCGATCTGGCCGGAATTGTCGAGCGGTTGCGCAACCTGCCGCGACCGCAACAGGCGAGCACAGGTATTGGTTTCGCCGATCCGGTTGCCGTGCAGCGCCAGGCCGGTGATCCCGACTATCGCAGCAAGCCGGCTGTCCATATTCCGCTGCAGGACGACGATCTTGACGCTGGCTACGGCCTCAAGCCGACCACGTTCGGCTTACGGCCTCGCTCCGATTGAGCCGTCGAAGGCGTAGGCTTCATCCGGATTTCGGACATTACCCCGGAAATTCCCGTTCAGACATTTCAGGCGCAGACGCGATTTCGCCCCTGCTTCTTGGCGTGGTAGAGATGCTTGTCGGCGCGGCGGAAGAATTCTTCGGCACTTTCCCGCTTGTCCCAGACGGCCAGGCCAACGCTTGCAGTGATCTTCAGGCGCACATTGCCTGACAACACAGTTGTTGCGGCAATCCCCCGACGGATGCGTTCGGCCAGCTTGATCAGCATGTCGCCATCCATGTTGGGTGCCACGACCGCGAATTCCTCGCCACCGAGTCTCGCCACCACATCGTGATAGCGTGTCATGTCCTTCAGGCAACTGGCGACGGCACGCAGCACCTCATCGCCCATATCATGGCCGTGCGTGTCATTGACTTGCTTGAAATGATCGAGATCGAGGATCATCAACCCGACCGGCTTGTCGATACGGCGGAACTCCTGAAGATACTCCTTCAACGCATCGTCGAAATAACGCCGGTTCTGCATGCCGGTCAGCCCATCGGTCAGGGCTGCGTGTTCCAGCGTTTCGGAACGTGCGCTGAGCGAGGCGGCCATGGCACGCAACTTGTCCTCCTCCTTCACCTGCGTGCGCAGCAGCGGGTAGATGAAGAAGACGCCAAAGAACAACGCGGTCGCCAGAAGCACGCCCGTCGTAAACAGCAGCTTGGACAGATAGTCGATATGGGCCATTCGCTCCGAATGGTCCAACGACCCGTTGAAAATCTGAAGCGCACCATAGGCGTGCACGGTCACCACGCCCGCGGCCAGGACAACCGTTATGAATACGAAAAATGCCGTTTCCGATTGATGGAAGCGCATATGGTTTCCACTACAAAGTCGAATTCCTTATCCCATGCCTGGCCTTACGGAGAGTTAATCACGGCAACCTCGACGCGAAGTCGCCATTGGCGCCCGAAAGAGGGTTCATGATGTGGAATTCTTGCCCGCCCGTTTACTTTCAAGGATTCTGAGGCGTCAGACGTCTCCATTCCTGTCCAAGCTGGTGACGGAACCACGTCGCCTGCCGCTTGGCATATTGCCTGGTTGCAATTTTTGCGCGCAGAATTGCCTCGTCGAAGGAAATTTCACCCGTATCGGCCGCCTGAAGCTCGCGAACGCCGATCGCCTTCATGGCCGGCAGTGCCGGATCAAGCCCCATCGCCGTCAGCGCCCGCACCTCTTCAAGCGCACCTTCAGCCAGCATACCCTCGAAACGCCGGTCAATGCGATGCACAAGTTGCGCTCGCTCCGGCTCGGTAACGAAGAAGTGAGCGCTGGCGTGATCGACCAGAGGCCGCCCGCGCTCGGCCTGCCATGCCAGGATCGATTTTCCTGATGCCTCCAGTACCTCCAGCGCGCGCACGATTCGCTGACTGTCAGTCGGCTTGAGGCGAAGTGCGGCCTCCGGATCTTCGCGCATCAGCACCCGATGCAGTTGATCCGGCCCCTCTTCCATCAGCCTGTAGCGCCAGCGTTCACGAACTGGCTGCGGAATATCCGGCATTTCCGACAAGCCCTCCACCAGCGCCCGAAAATAGAGCCCGGTACCGCCAACAAAGATCGGCACCTTGCCGGCAAACGTGCCCTCATCGATCAATCTCATCGCATCACGCAGCCACATACCGGTCGAATAGGCCGTGGCCGGCGATATGTGGCCGTAGAGATAGTGGGGAGCACGTCGCAATTCTGCCTCGCTCGGCCGTGCGGTCAGCACGTTCAGGACCGAATAACCCTGCATGGAATCGGTATTGACCAGGACGCCGCCCTTGCGTTCCGCCCAATCCAAGGCCAGTGCCGACTTGCCGCTGGCGGTCGGCCCGGCTATCAGGATCGCATTCTTCAGCAATCCCCTGTCCTTGCCGGAATCTTCGATGTCACTGGTCGCCACGCTCATTTCCCACCCGGCTCAACGCCATCTGTCGCCATCGCTGGCGAATATGGCCCTAACGGCGGTGGGTGCAACCCGCATCGACGTCCTGGCGCCGGCAATTGCCTGCGATCTGGCGCTGCCGCAAGGCCTGTCGGCACCTGAGGCGACCGAAATCCTGCGCCGGGCGATCGGCTCGGAGCCGTTGGACCTCGTCGTGCAGGAACAGGCGACGCGAAGGAAAAGAATTCTTCTCGCCGACATGGACTCCACCATGATCGACCAGGAATGCATCGACGAACTGGCCGACGAGATCGGTGTCAAGGATCGTGTCGCCGCCATAACCGCGCGTTCGATGAATGGCGAGATCGCCTTTGAGCCGGCCCTGCGCGAACGCGTCGCCCTGCTCAAGGGGCTGGATGCGGCCGTCATCGACCGCATTATCTCCGACCGGCTGACGCTGGCATCGGGCGGCCGCGAACTGGTCGCCACTATGCGAGGCCACGGCGCCTATGCCGCCCTCGTCTCGGGCGGCTTCGACCTATTTACCGCACGTATCGGCGCCATGCTTGGTTTTGACGAGAACCGTGCCAACCATCTCCTCCAGATCGACGGCCGCCTCACAGGCGAAGTCACAGAGCCGATCCTTGGCCGCAGCGCCAAGGCCGAAGCGCTGATCGAGATCAGCTCGCGGCTTGGCCTGTCGCCCGCCGATGTGATTGCCGTCGGCGACGGTGCCAACGACCTCGACATGATCCGCCTTGCCGGCACCGGAGTGGCCTTGCATGCCAAGCCGATGGTGGCGCAGCAGGCTTCCGTGCGCATCGACCATGGCGATCTCACGGCCCTGCTTTATCTCCAGGGTTATCGCCAGCAGGACTTCGTTGCGTGAAGCCGATCCACACAAAGCGCCTCATCCTGCGCAATTGGGAAGAGCGGGATCGCGACCTGTTCTTCCGGATCAATTCGGATGACGCGGTCATGGAATTCTTTCCGTTCCGCCGCGACCGGGCGCAGTCCGACGCGATGATGGATCACCTGCGCGACGAGAATTCAGCCAAGGGCTATGGCTGGACCGCGGCGGAGATCGCGGCAAGCGGCCAATGCATCGGCTTTATCGGCCTGCACGACGTCGAGATCGAACCGGTCGTGCCCGCCGGCTCGGTGGAGATCGGCTGGCGGCTCGCACCGGAATTCTGGGGCTTCGGCTATGTCACGGAAGCCGCGCGCGCCTTGCTCGGTTTCGGTTTCGAGACGCTGGACAAGCCCGAGATCATCTCCTTTGCCGTGTGGGACAACACGCGGTCCACCGCCGTCATGGAGCGGCTTGGCATGCGCCGCGATATTGCGGCGGATTTCGACCATCCTGGTGTTCCCGATACGCACCCGCAGTTGAAACTGCCATGTCCTCTACCGCCTGTCGCGCGAAGACTGGCGCCGAGGAAAGATGGCGGCCGGATAGACGTAGCGCATTTTTTCCCTACCCCCTCTCCGTCTCGGCTTCGCCTCGACACCTCTCCCCAGAGGGGCGAGGAACCCAGGTCCTGAAAGGTCTTAGCAACGGTTTTCCCTTGCCCCGCCCGCAAATGCGTCTGGTGGTCTTTGCCCCGCCCTTAAGCTGCCTTGCCCCGCCCCTCTCCGCCTCGCTGCGCTCGGCCCCTCTCCCCAGAGGGGCGAGGAACCCATATCCTGCGAGGGCTGCGAGCCTGCGAAGGCTAATCCATCCGCACAGTGACGAAGCGCAACTCACCGGTCTTGGAGGCCAGCATCAGCAAGGCGTTCTTGCGCCCCTGCTCCTTCAGCTTGCCGATGCGGTCCGTGACCTCCTTTGGCGACGATACCGATTCCTGGGCGATTTCGGTGATCACCTCGCCGGCCAATATGCCGCGCTCGGCTGCAGGCGAATTCGGCTCTACCTGAGTGATCACGACGCCGGAAATTTCCGGGCCGATCTCGAACTTGCTGCGCGTCTCGTCACTGAGTTCGCCGATCGTCATGCCAAGGACCGATGCGGTCGCAATCTCGCCGCCCTCCTCATCGGTAGGAGCCGCGTTCTCGCCATCGGCCAGTTTCTCGCCATCCTCAAGACGGCCGAGCGTCACCTTGACGGTCTGCTCGACGCCCTTGCGCACGATCTCGACATCGACCGCCTTGCCGACGGGGCTTTCCGCCACCACGCGCGGCAGGTCGCGCATTTCGTCGACTTGCCTGCCGTCAAATTTGGTGATGACGTCACCGGGCAGGATCGAGCCATTGTCGACCGGCCCACCCTTGATGACACCGGCGACCAGCGCGCCCTTCGCGATCTTCATGCCGAGGCTTTCGGCAATCTCGTCCGTCACCGGCTGGATGCGCACCCCAAGCCAACCGCGGCGCGTCTCGCCGAACTCGGCAAGCTGGCTGACCACGCCGGCTGCAAGCTCCGAGGGGATGGAGAAGCCGATGCCGATCGAACCACCGGAAGGCGAGATGATGGCTGTGTTGATGCCGACCACTTCGCCATACATGTTGAACAGCGGGCCGCCCGAATTGCCCCGATTGATCGCAGCATCCGTCTGGATGAAATCGTCATAGGGGCCGGAATTGATGTCGCGGTTGCGCGCCGAGATGATGCCGACGGTCACCGTTCCGCCAAGGCCGAACGGATTGCCGACCGCCATGACCCAGTCGCCGATCCGCATCGTCGATGAATCGCCGAACTTCACCGCCGTCAGCTTCTTCAGCTTCGGATCGACCTTGAGCACGGCGATGTCGGTCTTGGTGTCGGTGCCGACCAGTTCGGCCTTCAGCTTGGAACCGTCGGAGAAATTCACCTCGATCTCGTCGGCATCGGCGATCACATGGTTGTTGGTGACCACAATGCCCTTTTCGGCATCGACGACGAAACCGGAGCCGAGCGACTGCACCTTCTGCGGACTGCCGTCACTGTTGCCCTGACGATCCTTGAAGAAATCGTCGAAGAAGTCCTGGAACGGCGAGCCTTCCGGCAATTGCGGCATCGGCACGGTCCCCTCGCCGCCGCCCTTTACCGTCTGCGACGTCGAGATATTGACCACGGCACCCAGAAGCCCTTCGGCCAGATCGGCGACCGAGGCTGGCCCCTGCGCCGGCGCGCGCGGCTGTTCCTGCGGCGTCGTTTGCGGCTCGGGCGCCGGAACACGCGGCTTTTCCTGTGCCAGCACAGGCGTTGCCAGATAGGGCGTTGCGACCGCGCAGGCCATGAGGGCGGCGGTAGCCGCGACAAGCAGTGTCGAAAGGCGGGGCAGGACGATATTGCGTGTCATGGACTGAATTGCCTCCGGCTATCGGGAAAAACGCGGCCACCTCTCAGGAGGCCACGTCATCTTGGCAAGAAATAAGGCGTGTTTGCGACCTTGGCTACAGCCAGTTCGACAATCTTGCGTTACCCCCGGCACAGCCAGACGATGGCGACGCCGATCGCAATTGCCGCAAGCCCGGCCACCCGCAATGCGTTTTCCGGCACCGAAAGCACTTCCGACGCCAGTTTTTTCGCAAGGTTGGGAAAGCCGCCATAGATCAGCCCTTCGATGACGAGGACCAGACCTATGGCGACGAAAAAGTCCGACACCGGGCGGGTTACTGGTTCGCGCCGGCGGCAGGAGGCTGGGCAGCCCCGGTAGCCGGCGCGGTCGAGGCGGGCGCTCCGGTCGCGCTGCGGAAGAAGCGGAAGAATTCCGAATCCGGCGAAAGGACCATCGTGGTGCCGGTTCCTTCAAGGGCAGCACTATAGGCCTTCATCGAACGGTAGAATTCGAAGAAATCCTTGTCGCGCTCGAATGCGGCGGCAAAGGCGGCGTTACGGGCGGCTTCGCCCTCACCGCGCAGGATTTCCGATTCCTTGCGCGCCTCGGCCACCGTCTCGATCACCTCGCGGTCGGCCCGGGCGCGGATGCGCTGTGCGGCTTCGCGGCCGCGCGCCCTCAGCCTCTCGGCCTCGGCAAGACGCTCGGCCTTCATGCGCTCGAAGGTCTGCTCCGACACGTCCTGCGTCAGGTCGGTGCGGCGGATGCGGACATCCTCGATCTCAAGCCCGAGCGACGTGGCGTCAGGCCGCAACTGGTCGCGCACTTCACGCATCATCGAGGCCCGCTCCTCCGAAAGTGCTGCCTCGAAACCGCGCAGACCGTAGACCCGGCGAAGCGCCGCGTCGAAACGGGTGCGCAGCCGCGCCTCGGCCAGCGATATGTTGCCCGAAACCGCCTGACGGAAGCGGCGGGGATCGGAGATCCGATAGGCGAGGAAGGCATCGACATCGTAGAACTTGCCGCCGGAAACCTGGACGCGGATGTCGTCGAGGTCGAAGCGCAGCACGCGGTTTTCGACCATCTGGACATTGTCGGCCTCAAACAGGCCGAACGGCGCCTTGAAATAGATGCCCGGTTCGCTCTTGACGTCGACGATCTCGCCGAAGCGCAGGATGATCGCCTGCTGCTTGGCGTTCACCACGAAAACCGACGAATAGAGAATGAACAGCAGGGCAACGACGATGAAGCCGATAAGGGGAAGCCGGTTAGCCATCAGTTATTCCCTCCGGCATTGCTCATGCTGGGCGTGGCAGGAGCGGCTGGCGCCGCCGGTGCACGTTTCTGCAGTTCAGGCAGGGGCAGATAGGGAATGACGCCCTGGCCATTGCCCTGCCCGACGATGACCTTGTTCGAGCCCTGAAGCACCTTTTCCATGGTTTCAAGGAACAGGCGTTCGCGTGTGACATCGGGAGCCTTGGCATATTCCTCATAGACCGAGATGAAGCGCTGCGCCTCACCCTCGGCTTCCTGGACGACGCGGTTCTTGTAGGCGGCCGCCTCTTCGCGGATCTGGGCTGCCTCGCCTCGTGCCTGGCCGAGTTTCTGGTTGGAATACTGGTTCGATTCCTCGACGAAGCGGTCTTCGTCCTGCTCGGCACGCTGCACCTCGGAGAACGCATCGGCAACCTCGCGAGGCGGCGAGGCATCCTCGATCGAGATCGCGTTGACGGTGAGGCCCGAGCCATATTCATCAAGCGAAGTCTGGATGATTCCGCGCACGGCGTCGGCAATGCCTTGGCGGTCGTCGCGGAAGATATCCTGTGCGGGACGGCGGCCGACAGCCTCGCGCATGGCGCTTTCGGCCACTTGCCGCAACATCTCGTCAGGATTGGAGACATTGAAGAGATAGGCTGTCGGGTCGGAAACCTGGAACGCCACCGAGAACTGGACATTGACGATGTTCTGGTCGCCCGAAAGCATCAGGCCCGAATCGCTTGTCTCGCGCGTGCCCGAACCGATATTGATCAGCTTTTCAGCAGTGCTTGCCCGTTCGACCGTTTCCACCGGCCACCAGTGGAAATGCAGGCCGGGCTGCGACAATTCGGCTTTCGGCTTGCCGAAGCGCAGTTCTACAGCGACCTCGTCGGGCTGCACAGTATAGACTGCCTGGAAGGCCCAGAAGACCAGCAGCGCCACGGCAATCAAGCCGAAAAGCGCGGGGTTGCCTGCGCCACCGCCGGGAAGGATATCCTTCAGCCGGTCCTGTCCGCGGCGGATGATATCTTCGAGATCAGGCGGAGTGCCTTGCGGACCAACCGGACCACGCGGCCCCTGTCCCCACGGTCCGCCGCCATTGCCGCCGCCGCCACCCCATGGACCGCCGCCGCCGCCGCTCTGATTTTTCCAGGGCATGAATGTCCTTCCAGTTCAAACTTCGGCGCACAGCCCGCTACCGCGCGCACATCGTGCTTCTTGTATAGGGACGCCATGGCCGGCTTTCAACGTAATCGCTGTCTGCACAAGCCTTTTTCGCCAACGGCACGATCCTATCCTTCAATGCACGCCCGCGCGCCGTTCGTAAACCGTATAGCGTGTCGCATGGCTGTCCTTCTCGCCGGGGGGTATGTCGGCGGCACGAACCTCGCGCCACACGGCCGGATCGATCGGCGGAAACCGCGTATCGCCGTCGACCTCGGCCAGAACATGCGTGACATAGAGCCGGTCGGCGAGCGGCAGCGCCTGGCGATAGATCTCGCCGCCGCCGATGACACAGATTTCATCGGCAGTGGCCATGCAGCGCGCCCGAACGGTTGCAAGCGTGACCGCCTCTTCGAGCGAGCCGGCAACCTCCGCCCCTTCCGCCCGGAAACCCTGATCGCGCGTCATCACGATGTTCAACCGGCCAGGCAACGGACGGCCGATGCTTTCCCAGGTCTTGCGCCCCATGATGATCGGCTTGCCCATCGTATCGGCCTTGAAGCGCTTGAGATCGCTCGACAGGCGCCATGGCAGGCCGCCATCGCGCCCGATTACGCCGTTCTCGGCAATCGCCACCAGGATCGCAAGTTCCATAGCGTTCAAACCTTCACCGGAGAGTTTAGGACCAATCGACATTCAGGTTTCGGGCGTGGCGCGAGCCGGATTTCGGTCCTGAACAGGAGAAAAGCGCAAGGCGGTGTCGACCACCGTCGAGCATTTTCGACACATTCAGGGCCGAAATCCGCCGCGTCCCGAAGGGATATGGCCAAAATCGTCCATTTCCGCGTCGCGAAGCCTCGACGCAGGACCACTGCGCCTTCGGCTCCGCTCCTCGAACTGAACGATTTTTGCTCATACCACGCCTCAAAACCCTGAATGTCGATTGGTCCTAGTCCTGCATCACGGCCTGCCGCCGGTATCGGACGGCGGCGAATAGCGCAGCAGCAACTGCCAGACCGCATAACAGACGGCGCCCGAGGCGACGAGCGCCCAGACCTTCTCGCCGGCGGCAATTTCCACCCCCGTCCAGGCGACGCACACCGCAACCACCGCGATGCGGCGCCACAGAGGGCGGAAAAAAGGATGTTCATTGTCCTTGGTCACTGTGCCTCCGGCTCACGCCGCCTCCTCGGCTCAAACGGCGATGGGCGCGCGGATATTGGCATCGGCGACATAATTCTCCAGCCGGAAATCCTCATAACGGAAGGCGAAGAGGTCGGTGACGGCCGGGTTGATCCACATGGTCGGCAAGGGCTTGGGGCTCCGCTGCAACTGCTCGCGCGCCTGGTCGAAATGGTTGGCGTAGAGATGCGCATCACCGAGCGTATGGATGAATTCACCGGGCTGAAGCCCGCTTACCTGCGCCACCATCATCGTCAGCAGTGCGTAGGATGCGATGTTGAAGGGTACGCCGAGGAAAATATCGGCTGAGCGCTGATAGAGCTGGCAGGAAAGCCTGCCTTCCGCCATATAGAACTGGAACAGGCAGTGACAGGGCGGTAGCGCCATCTCATCCACCTCGGCCGGGTTCCAGGCCGAGACTATCAGCCGGCGCGAATGCGGGTTCTTGCGCAACTCGCGCAGAAGATTGGCGATCTGGTCGATCTCCCCGCCGCCAGGCGCCGGCCAGGAGCGCCATTGCTTGCCGTAGACGGGGCCGAGATCGCCACTCTCGTCGGCCCATTCGTCCCAGATGGTGACGCCGTTTTCGTTCAGGTAACGGATATTGGTGTCGCCGGCCAGGAACCACAGCAGTTCGTGAATGATCGATTTCAGATGCAGTTTCTTGGTCGTGGTGACCGGAAACCCCTCAGAGAGGTCAAACCGCATCTGGTAGCCGAAGACGGAGCGCGTGCCGGTTCCGGTACGATCACCGCGGTCGGTACCGGTTTCAAGGACATGGCTGAGAAGGTCGAGATATTGGCGCATCGGCTCCGCGTCGATTCGGGAAAGCAACAGGCCGATCATAGCCGAAGCCCGGCTATGCGCCTATGCATATCCAGGCTTTCCGCGCCGCCCCTCTCCCCTCCATGCACAAGCGATGGACGGCAGGGCGAGCACAAAATATTTTCTAAAGCGCGCCGAGCTTGCCGAGTTCCTTGGCCGCCAGATAGTAGAACGTCACCCGGCTCTTGGTGTTATCGGCCGACATCGCCTTGCAGACCTTTTCGATTGCCGCATCCGCCTTGGCGCCATCGGATACGCCGAGTTTCTTGGCGATCCAGTTTGCCTTCACGCGATCGAGTTCCTTGGCATCGGTGCACGAAACCAGCGACGAATCGCGGTTGCGCAATGCAATGCCCAGATGTTTGACGATCTTGTTGACCACATCGGCATCGGCGCCGGCATCATATTTCTTCACGTCTGCAACATAGTCGGTCATGAAAGTTCCCCTCGTAGAACAGGACTTCGCAGAGCGAGGAGCCGCGACTCACAATCGGTGCACTGACCCGACGATCCTCACTGTGGCGAACCTTCGGTTGTGGATGCACAACCTGTCAAGCCCGGGTATTGTTTGATGACCGCCGGCCCTTTCATTCGCCGCAATATCCCCCTATATTCCGAGGGTCAGCTTGACTGACTATGGCGATAAATGGGCGATGCAATAAGCCGTTCGGACCCGGGGGCGGTACCCGGCGCCTCCACCAAAAGCCGCTGCTCACACCATTCGGGAGCGGTTTTTGCTGGGGGCGAAACAGGATCGACGAAGGTGTAAAGATCGTACTTTTGCCCGGCATTGTACCACCGTTATCGGGCTAACTCAGTAGTTGCAAACGACAACTATGCGGAAGCACGTCTCGCCGCTTAATGCGGTGCGATAGCTTCAAATCAAGTCCTAGCGGTTCGCACCTCTAGGCGGGGTTCGGAGGTACCTGGCAACAGAAACCTCCACTTCCTTTCTCTCACTCTCACTGCATTTCGTTCGCTGCCTGCTGCCGCATTTGCGTCACGCAGCGCCGGACTCCGCAAAGTTTCCTGCGAAAGCTCGCCATGCAATCCGATGCCAATCATTCAGATTCCGATCGATTCTTCGTGCTCACCGGCGGCCCTGGTTCGGGCAAGACCACCTTGATTTCAGCCCTGAGCAAAGCCGGCTTCCACTCAACAGTCGAAGCAGGCCGCGCCATCATCCGGGACCAGGCGACCATTGGCGGCCCGGCCCTGCCATGGAACGACCCGGCCTTGTTTGCCGAACTGATGCTGAATTGGGAGATGCGCTCGCATGCCCTCGCCTCCGCACAGGCCGGACCGGTATTTTTCGACCGGGGCGTGCCGGACATCGCTGGTTACCTGCATGTGTGCGGATTGCCCATCCCTGAGCATGTCGAGGCCGCAACCAGGACCCTGCGCTACAACCGCAAGGTGTTCATCCTGCCGCCATGGAAGGAGATTTTCGGCGAAGACAGCGAACGCAAGCAGGATTTCCAGGAGGCCGTGCGCACCCATGAAGCGATGGTCGAAGTCTACACGGCCTTCGGGTATGAACTGGTCGCGGTGCCTTGCCTGCCCGTTGAAGAGCGGCTGCACTTCGTTCTGGCTGCGGCCGGTCTTTCGAACATTGCCGCAGCCAAATAAGCTTGTGGACAACCGCAGCAGCTTTGCTGCGCCGCAATATTTACAGCGCGAGATCGCACGGAAACGCTATATGCGGTTTACGCCGGGCCCAAGCTTGATTACAGCTATTCAGTCGATTCACCGGAACAGTTTCAGCACATGGCCGAGGACCATATCCGCTACGATATTCTTGCCCAGGAAGCATTGCGCGGGGTCATGCGCAAGGTTCTGGCGGAAGTCGCGCGCACGGGTCTGCCGGGCAGCCACCACTTTTTCATCACCTTCCTGACCGGTGCGCCTGGCGTGCGCATTTCAAGCCGCCTGCGCGAGCGCTACCCGGAACAGATGACGATCGTCATCCAGTTCCAATATTGGGACCTCAAGGTGAATGAAAGCGGCTTCGAGATCGGCCTGTCATTTTCGGACGTGCCGGAAAGGCTTGAGATCCCCTTCTCGGCAGTGCGCGGCTTTTACGACCCTTCCGTCAATTTCGAACTCGAATTCGACGTCAAGACCGAGGAGCCGGACGAGGACGCCGGCGAGCCGGCAAAGCTTTCCCCGCCGCCGGCAACGATCCAGCCCGCCGCGACAGAGCCGAAGAAGAAGGCCAAGGAGCCGGCCAAGGGCTCAGAGGGCGAAGCAGCACCGGCGAAAGGCGCCGACGTGGTTTCACTCGATGCCTTCCGCAAGAAATAGCGCAGAATTGCCGGCGCGAAGCTGGTCGCGCTTCAGGATTTTTTCCTGAAACAACAAGCTGTTGGCCCGATTTTCGGAATCAGGTTCTGAGCAATGTCCGACATCATCAATCTGCGCCTCGCCCGCAAACGCAAGACCCGAGCCGCCAAGGAACAGGTCGCCGAGCAGAATCGCGCCCGCTTTGGCCGCACCAAGCTCGAAAAAGCCGAGTCCCGAAAACTGGCCGAGCGCGAATCTCGCCTTCTGGACGCCCATAAGCGGGACCGCCCCGATGACGGCGAGGAAAAATGAGCCTGGTGCGCAAACGTTCGGTGACGATCCGAGGGCACCGCACCAGCTACTCGCTTGAGGAACCGTTCTTTGACGATCTGGTATCCATCGCCACACAGCGCGGCCTGACACTGGCTACCCTTGTGGCTGAAATCGATGAAAACCGCCCGCGCGAGGCCAATTTGTCGTCGGCGCTTCGGCTCTATGTGCTGGAATGGGCGAAGGGCGGCGGGAACCGCGCCGAATAGGAAAAACGTCTCTATTCGCCCTCATGCAGGGATTTGAGGAACTCATCGACCGAAAACGGGTCGAACGGCTTGGGCTCCTGCGTCGCCGCCCCTGCTCCGCTACCATCCGCCGGCGGCAAAGGCGCGCGCTCGATTTCGCGCGCGGGACGGGCCTTCTCAGCCTCGCGGCGTGCCTGTTCCTCGGCGGCCAGCCTTTCGGCCTCCTGTTTCCTGCGCGCCGCTTCCATCTCGGCTGCCGCCGCCTCGGCTTCAAGCCGCGCCTGTTCGTCCGCCCGCGCCTGCGCCTCGGCTTCCGCCCGTGCGGCCTCCTCTGCGATCCGCGCGCGTTCCAGCCCTGCCGCCCGTCGCCTGTCCTCTTCCTCTTGCTGCAGCCGCTGCATTTCGGCAGCCCGCACCCGCTCTTGCTGGAGTGCCGCATAGTAGCGGGCTTCGCGGCGCAGCCGCTGCTTCTCCAGCACCGCCGCCTGCATGGCCTCTACCCTGGCCTGTTCCCGCTCCAGCGCCCGCTGGGTCAGGAACTGGGCGAGCGGCTGCGTGTCGAGCGTACGGGTTGTCGCCATGGGCGGCCCCGAAAGAGCAAAGCGCAGGCTTGGCTCGGAACCCGCCAGCGCCTCGTCGCCCGGCGCATAGGCGATGGTGCCGTCAAGCACGGCATTGCCTTGGTTGAGATCGGCGCGGATATCGGCAGACACTTTCACCGCCGGATTTTCAAACGTGACCGGAGGCGCGCGCAAGATGCCGCCAGCGACCGTGAAGGCGATTTCCGCATCGGCCACCGGCAGCACCCCGGCCGCCGCAATATCGGGTGCGAACGCCGCCGTCTGATCGGCATTAATGTCGCGGCCGGCGGCATCGGCCTTGGCGATGAAGCTGCTGAACGCCTGCGGGTTGATACCCGGAATGACGAGATTTTTCAGTACCGTCGTGCCGGACCCCGAAAGCGTAGAGACAAGGCCGCCCACCGATTTGCCGCCGGCCGTCAGCGCGGTCGAAAAATCGCCGCTGCCATTCAGCCCGGCACCGGCCAGCGCCAGCGCCAGATCCGCCCCGTCGAGCTTCATCTGGCTTGAAAACAGGCCCGTCCCGCCATTGTTCTTCAATTCGAACAGGCCAGACAGCGCCCCGCCGTAAAGCTTGGCCTTGACGTCGGAAAGGCGCAGGCCTTCGGCACTCAACTCCAATGCCAGGCTGGCGTCGTAAGCGGTCGCGAGCCCGCCTACAGCCACCGTCCCTGCCGAAATCTGCAGATCGACGGCACCCGGCGCGAAGGATTTTTGCCGGAACGGCACTGCGGACCAGCGCCCTTCGGCCGGCTGTAGCGCCTCCTCGCCCAACACCATGGCAATGAACGGGCCAAGGTCGATCTCGTCGAGCTTGAGTGCACCGCCCAGATGCGGCAAGCCGTCTTCAAGCTTGGCGTTCAGGCCTCCCGTAACCGCTCCCTCATTGACGACGCCTTCCAGTCTGTCGAGCGTGAGAACGCCCTCCCGGTAACCGCCCTCTGACTCGAGCGAGACCGGCGTACCCAGCCCCATCCCCGGCAGGCCGACGCCCATCGTCATCAGCCATGGCTCGATGTCGGCAGCCTCCAGACCAATCCGCCCTTGAGCAAAGCCACCCTTTTCGTCCCGGCCGGACGTGCCGGTAAAGCTCGCCCGGAAATCCTCTGCGGTCAAATGAAATGTCGTATCCAGCCCGCCTTCGAGCGTGCCCTTGGCCGACGCAGTAAGGTCGCCGCCGCCGGTGAGGCCAAGCGGCAGCGCAGGCGCACCGGCCAGCGCCAGCAACCGCGTCGCATCCTCGTTGCGCGCCGAAAAAGACAAGGCAAGGCGTGCCTGGCCGAGGGCTTGGAGCGTTCCCTTAGCCGTCAGGTTGGCCGAGATCGCCGAGCCGCCCGCATCGCCCTGCACACTCAGCGCCAGTCCGGTCGCCCCGCCATCTTCGGCTGCCGCGCTGGCCACAAGGTCGATCCGCGCTTCCTCGAACAGGCCCGGATAGGCGTTCGCCCGCGTATCGAGGCCCTTGAGCAGCGCATTGTCGGGATAATGCTGCGCCGCCAGTGAAATCAGCGGCGCCAGATCGGCGGCAAGGATCGAGGCATCGAGATTGCCGGTCGGACTTTGCGGGAAATCCTTCACCCGGCCGGTCGCGCTCAGCGAGGCGCCCGCCAGCCCGCCGATCGACAACCGGTCGATTTCCAACAGTCCGCTGCGCAGCCGCAGTGCCGTGTCTACGGTTTCAGCCGTCAGCCCGCCTGCCGTCACCGGCCCGGCCTTGATCTCGAAATCGAGATCGCGGTCAGCGAAGCGGTTGGCGCCCTTGTCGCTGACGAAAAGCGAGGCGAAGGCGGCAAGCCCGTCCACATCCAGCGCCTCGCCGTCGAGTTGCAGCAGCACCGAGGGGCGCATATCCGGCGGCTGCCGGCTGTCGATCCGGCCGCGGAATTTGGCATCGCCGAGCACCAGTTCCAGATCGCTGAATTTCTGCCGCTGCCCGGTCATGTCGACTGTCGCCTTGAAACCGGCGGCCGGCAGCCGCCTGATTGCCTCGTCGACATCGCTCGCCACCCAGGCGGCAAAGCCTGAAGGCTGGCCGACCGCCAGCAGCAGCGAACCGGCGAAGCCGAATTCGTGGCCGGTGCGCAAGAAGCCGTCGGCTTCAAGCGTGGTGCGGCCAGGCAGCGTCGCAGCCAGAGACTTGACGGTCCAGCCGCCATCGGCAGGCTCGGCCGAAAGATGCACATCGCGCACGGTGGTGTCGCCGGCAACGATCGCCGGCAGATTGACCTCGACCTTGCCGGGCATGGACAATTTCGGCAGATCGGCGAGCGCTCTTTCCAGTGCGGCGATCCGCTCGGCCAGCGTCAGGCCGGCACCACTCTCGCTGCCGGCCACAGCCTCGTCGAAGCGCACCTGCGCGCCCTTGGTCTCAATGAAAAAGCGCGGCTCCTTGCCCAGTTCGACAAAGGCTGTCCCATCTGCCGTATAAGGATTGTCCAGCGGTCCCGTTTCGAAGCGGAACGCCTCGATGCCAAGCCGTTGGTGATCGAGCGAGAATTCCCCATTCAACCGGAAGCCGGGTTCCGGCTTCAGCGCCTCGATCTTCACGCTTTCGCCGCCGCTGCCTCGCAACGCCTCGGCTTTCTTCTCCTCCCCCATGATCTTGAACTGGCCGGAATAAAGCGCCTTGCCCTTTTCGATCCGGGCATTGCCGTCAGCTTCGATCGCCAGCGGGTAGAGACCAGGGTCCACTCGCAGCCGCAGCCGCATGGCGCCATTCTCGTCCACCTGGCCGGTCGAGGCAGCAAGCGTGGTCGACATCCCGTCCACCAGAACCGTGCCATTGGCGCGCCAAGGTCCGGCAAGCGACTTGGCCGAAATTGCGGTGTTGATCTGCGAAAGCAGATGCGTGCGCCCGCTGGCGGCATGGCGGATCGCCACCTCGCCGTCCGTCACCGTCAGCTTTTCCAGCGCGATGCGATGCGGGTCGAAGGGTGTGGAGGGCCGGATCGCCCAGTCGACGGTGCCATCCGCCGCGATGTCGATCACTGCCTTCGGCCGTACCAGCCGCATGTCGAAGATAAGGAATTCACCGCGCAGGAAGGGCGCCAGTTCCGCATCCATGGAAAATTTCTCGACCGTCATTGCCGGCTGGCGGCCATTCGCGCCGCCGACCGAAACGTCCGAGAAGGTCACGGAGGGAAACGGCAGCAGCCGGGCGGTCGCAGCCCCTTCCACCGTCACCTTGCGCCCCAGAACCGCGCTTGCCTCGCGCTCGAAATCGCCGCGATATGAGGTCCAGTCGATAAAATACGGCCCCACCAGCGCCGCCGTCAGCACCAGTACGATCAATCCGCCAATGAATACAAAAAGTCGTGCCAGCATCACCTATCGGCAGTCCACCCCCATGAGTCGGCTACTCTATGCGCATCGTGGTGTTGATTAAATGGCAATTGCGGCAACCGACCGGTCACCTCTTATTCGCTGCCGCCGCGCCCGCTCTCCAAAACCTCCCTTCGAAGGATGCGCTTCCCCCAACTGTATGTTTTTCCCCAACCCTGTTTAGTGCTAATATTCCCACTCTGGCCGAGCGCAGGACCACCTGCTTCAGGCAGGATTCCAGCAACTTGGCAAGGTTTACGCCTCGCGTCAGCCACCTGCGGCGCACGGCTGTTCAGATTTACACCCCCTGCTGCGCGGACACGATCTGTCCGTGCACATGGCATGCCGGGAGGAAAGAATGGCATTGGCCGATTGGAGACTGGAAGGCGAGTGGATCAAGAATTGCAGTTGCGCCTATGGCTGCCCCTGCGATTTCAACGCAAGGCCGACCCAGGGCTATTGCGAGGGCCTGGCGGGCATGCACATCACCAAGGGCCACTACAAGGATGTGCCGCTCGACGGATTGAGCTTCTTCGTCACCGTCCACTTTCCCGGCCCGCTGCATGAGGGCAATGGCCATGCCCAGCCGATCATAGACGAGCGCGCCAATCCACGGCAGCGCGAGGCGTTGACGGCGATCCTGTCGGGCGAGAACTCGGCGGAAGGAACGCTCTTTCACATATTGAGCCTGATCGTCACCAAGCTGCACGACCCGGTCTTTGCCCCGGTCGAATTCAGCTTCGACCAGCAGGCCCGCACCGCGCGTCTGGTCATTCCCGGTGTCCTGGAAACCGAAGTGGAGCCGATCCGCAACCCGGTGACCGGCGACCCGCACCGCATTCAGATCATGATGCCGGAAGGCTTCGAGCACCGCATGGCCGAGGTCGCTTCCGCCAATATCCGCAGCATGGCTGCGATCAAGTTCGAGACGTCCGGAATGCACAGCTCGCTGGCCTATGTCGTGCATACGCCAACAGGCGTCGCCGCCTAGGGACAAGGCGTGGCGCTGCTGGCGAGCCTGCACCGGCATGACCGGGCGATTGTCGTCACCGCCCTCCTGGGAGTCGTCGTGATTTCCTGGGCATATCTTCTGTTCGGCATCAAGATGCCGGCGCCGATGCCCGGAATGGAAGGCATGGCAATGCCTGCAAACTGGAGCGCCGCCTATCTGGCGCTGACGTTGGCAATGTGGCTTTCGATGATGGCGGCCATGATGCTGCCGAGCGCCACGCCGATGCTGCTGTTTTACGATTCCATCATAAGGCGGCAAAATCCGCTCGATAGCACCGTCAGCCCCACCGCCTTGTTCGCACTGGGTTATCTGGTCGTCTGGGCAGGATTCAGCGTTGCGGCAGTTGTCCTCCAATATGGCCTCGACCGCGCTAGCCTGCTCTCGCCGATGATGAGGACCACCAGCACGGCGCTGGCCGGCCTTATCCTGCTTGCCGCCGGCATTTACCAATTGACGCCATTGAAGCAGGCATGTCTTCGCCACTGCCGCTCGCCGCTCGATTTCGTCATGACATATTGGCGCAAAGGCCGGGCCGGCGCCCTGGCGATGGGCCTGCGACACGGCCTTTATTGCCTGGGCTGCTGCTGGATGCTGATGCTGCTGCTTTTTGCCGGCGGCGTGATGAACCTCGCTTGGATCACCGGCATCGCCCTGTTCGTGCTGATCGAGAAAGTGGCGCCGGCCGGCCACTGGATCGGCAGGGCAGCCGGTGTCGCGCTCATTCTATGGGGCGGAACGGTCCTGGCATCTCTTGCCTGAACCGTCTGTTTCAATCCGGCAGGACCTTCCCCGGATTGAGGATATTGTCGGGGTCGAGCGCGCGCTTGATTGCCCGCATGACATCGACGGCCTCGCCCAATTCGTGGCGCAGAAAGCCCATCTTGCCCTGCCCGATGCCGTGTTCGCCCGTGCAGGTGCCGTCCATGCCGATCGCCCGCATATTGAGCCGCGCGACAAACTTTTCCGCCTGCGCGATCTCGGCCGGATTGCTCGTATCCATCAGCACCAGCACATGGAAATTGCCGTCGCCGACATGACCGACGATCGGTGCGACCAGACCCATTTCGGCAATGTCGGTCTCGGTTTCAGCAATGCATTCGGCGAGCCGCGAGATCGGCACGCAGACGTCGGTCGAAAGGCCCTTGGCGCCCGGCCGCAGCACGAAAGAGGCCCAATAGGCCTCGTGCCGTGCCTTCCACAGCTTCGCCCGCTCCTCGGCAACACTGGTCCACAGGAACGGCCCGCCGCCATGCTCACTGGCGATTTCGCCGAACATCTCCGCCTGCTCGGCCACACCGGCGTCGCTGCCATGGAACTCCACGAACAGGCATGGGCTTTCAGGATAATCGAGCCTGGAATGGAGATTGATCGCCCGCATCTGCAAGGCGTTAACCAGTTCGATGCGCGCCACCGGAATGCCCATCTGGATGGTGGCGATCACCGCCTGGCAGGCCGCCTCGACGCTGGGAAACGGGCACACGCCGCCCGAAATCGCCTGCGGGATGCCGTAAAGCTTGAGCGTCAGCGAGGTGATGATGCCAAGCGTTCCTTCCGAGCCGACCAGAAGCCGTGTCAGATCGTAGCCGGCCGCGCTCTTCTTGGCCCGCTTCGCCGTGGTGATCGCGCGGCCATCCGCCATCACCGCCGTCAGGGCCAGCACATTGTCACGCATAGTGCCGTAGCGCACCGCATTGGTGCCGGAAGCCCGCGTCGCCGCCATGCCGCCGAGGCTGGCATTGGCGCCAGGATCGATGGGGAAGAACAGCCCGGTATCGCGCAGATAGGCATTGAGTTCCTCGCGCGTCAGCCCCGGCTCGATGGTCACGTCGAGATCTTCGGAATTGACACTAAGCACCCGGTTCATCCGCGACATGTCGAGCGAAATGCCACCGCCCGGCGCATTGACTTGCCCTTCAAGAGAGGTGCCGGTTCCGAACGCCACCACCGGCACGCGATGTTCGGCACAGGCGCGCACGATCTCCTGCACCTCCGCGACCGTCTGAGGAAAAACGACGCCATCCGGCATCTGGGTTGGAATATAGGTCGTGGTGTGCGCATGCTGCTCGCGCATGGAATGGCCGGTCTGGAAGCGGTCGCCGAAGCGCTGCCTGAGAATGCCGACCGCCGCCGCGATGCCGGCATCGTTGCGTTGCACACCCTTGACGTCGCTCAGGGCCATTGTCTTCTCCGCAATCAGACTATCCATGCCCCCGGGAGGCATTTATGGATGCCTACTCCCGGAGCGCCAAAAGAGAAAGCGATTCGATGGCAATTCCCGCACCCTTCATTTCCAGCGTCATCGAGGTCGAGAAGGACTGGATCGATTATAACGGCCATCTCAACATGGCCTATTACAACGTCATCTTCGACCGCTGTGCCGACCAGGCGCTGGCCGCGCTCGGCATGGGGCTCGACTATGTCCAGGGCCGCAAGCTGACCATCTACACCGCCGAAGTCCATCTCTGCTATGTGCGCGAACTGCATCTGGGCGACAAGGTGACCGTCACCTTCCAACTCGTCGATCACGACGAAAAGCGCCTGCATGCCTATCAGGAAATTCACCACGCCGATGGCTGGCTGGCGGCAACGTCGGAAACCATGTCGCTGCATGTCGACATGAGCGGCCCGAAGGTCGCGGCCTTCCCTTCCGACATCATGGAAAATGTAGCGGCGATGCGTGCCGTGCATGCAACACTGCCGGTTCCTCAGCGCGTCGGCCGGTCCATCGGCATCAAGCGCAAAAGCGCCTGAAACATACTGATTTCACTTAATTTTATTAAAATTTTAATGGTAAATGAACTGTTAACCTTAAGGGCTTTTCAACAGTTTGAACCATTCCCGCGGGTTGATATCGCCTCGGCGGGGGGCAAAATCCGGTCATGACGACTCAGAGATCGGAATGGCGGTGGGGGGCGCCGTCCGGAGGACTGGAATGAAAATAGACGTAGCTCAACTGTCCAGCCGCCTGGCATCCGATCATTCGATAAGTGACTATGATTTCTGGCGCGCGCTAAAGACAATAAATAACGAGCTTTACCGCATCGAACGTCTTCGGCTTCCTATCCCGATGCAGATGATCTACGCACGCGAGATCATAAAGACTGCCCGCCGCAAGAGACAGCCCCACCGGGCGTAAAATTATACTTTATAGTCACCACGAGGAAGAAACTCCCGCCAAGTCGTCAGCCGCTTTACTCGACACAAGGTCCCATTGCTGAAGCAGGTGCTCCGGATGGTTTTTTACCATCCGGATTAACCAAGGCCCTGCTCTGAACAGCAAGCTTACGCCAGCTTTTCCTTGAAGAAGGCGATGGTGCGACCCCAGGCGAGATCGGCCGCCTGCTTGTTGTAGCGCGCTTCGGAAGTGTCGTTGTTGAAGGCATGCTGCGCACCATCATAGATGTAGATGGTGAGCTCCTTGCCGGCCGCCTCCAGCGCCGCCTTATAGGCGTCGATCCCGGCATTGATGCGCTCATCCTGCCCGGCATAGTGCAACAGCAGCGGCGCCTTGATCTTGGCCACCTCCTCTGCCTTTGCCTGCCGCCCGTAATAGGCCACGCCAGCGGCAAGATCCGGGGCATTCACCGCAAGATCGTTCACCGCACCGCCGCCCCAGCAGAAGCCGACCGCGCCGACCTTGCCATTTCCACCTTCATGCCCCTTCAGATAGGCAACCGTTGCCACGCCATTGGCGATGGTCTGGCCCGCATCGAGTTCGCCAAACATTTCCCGGGCCCTGTCCTCATCCTCGGGCGTTCCGCCAAGCGGCGACAGGAAGTCGGGCGCGAGCGCCATGAAGCCTTCCAGCGCGATGCGCCGGGCGACGTCCCTTATATGCTCGTTCAGGCCACGATTCTCGTGGATGACGATGACAGCGCCCAGCTTGCCGTCATTATCCGCTGGGCGCACGAGATAGCCCTTCATCTCGCCTTCACCGCCTGGATAGGAGATGTCCTCCGCCTTCAGCCGCGCATCATCTTGCGCCACAATGGCTGCACGGGCGGAATTGGCGGCCAGCATCGGCGCGATCGCCGCGGCGGCCGCACCCGAGCCGGCGAGCCTGGTCAGTTTTTCCATGAAACCGCGCCGGTCCAGCGTCAGATGGGTGTATTCGTCATAGGCGTCGATCATCGCCTGGGTGATGGTCGGCTTGCTCATCGTCTTCCTCCACATGTCGTTTATGGGGAGAAAGGATAGGGGCTGCCCCCCGCCGGTCCAGTAACGCCTCGGTGATGGGGATTGCGGGCTGCATATCGGCCTGCCGGGATTATGCGGTGGATATGCGGGGCGCAGACGCCGCAAATGAGCACAAAACGGCAACAACGCTGGTCTTTCAGGCCCGAATCACTACATTCGCAGGTAATGCCCGATTTTCCAGACGATATGCCGTTTTTCGACGAAGAGCCGATGCCGCGTGCTGGCGCCGGCGGTATCGCCGCGCGCGCCATGGCGGCGCGCCGTCCGCCGGCGCCGAGCTATCTCGACGGCCTCAATCCCGAGCAACGGTTGGCGGTGGAAACCACGGAAGGCGCGGTGCTGGTGCTGGCCGGGGCCGGCACCGGCAAGACGCGGGTGCTGACCACGCGCATCGCGCATATACTCAGCCTCGGTCTGGCGTACCCCTCGCAGATCCTCGCCGTCACCTTCACCAACAAGGCCGCCCGCGAGATGAAGAGCCGCATCGGCCTTTTGGTCGGCGAGGCGATCGAGGGCATGCCGTGGCTGGGCACCTTCCACTCCATCGGCGTGAGGATGCTGCGTCGCCATGCCGAGCTTGCCGGACTGAAATCGGGCTTCACCATTCTCGACACCGACGATGTGATCAGGCTCATCAAGCAGCTGATCCAGGCCGAAGGTCTGGACGACAAGCGCTGGCCGGCGCGCCAGTTCGCCATGATGATCGACGGCTGGAAGAACAAGGGGCTGGGTCCATCCGAAATCCCCGAAGGCGATGCCCGCGCCTTCGCCAATGGCAAGGGCCGAGAGCTTTACAAGGCCTATCAGGACCGGTTGCAGACGCTGAACGCCTGCGATTTCGGCGACCTGCTGCTCCACCCGATCCGCATCTTCCGCCAGCACCATGACGTGCTTGCCGAATATCACCGCCGGTTTAAATACATCCTCGTCGACGAGTATCAGGACACCAACACCGCACAATATATGTGGCTGCGATTGCTGGCGCAGCGGCCGAAGCAGCCATCTTCTCCCCGTTCACGGGGAGAAGATGCCGGCAGGCAGATGAGGGGCGGCGCCCTAACATCCGATGTTGGCGCCGGCTCCTCATCCGGTCCTTCGGACCACCTTCTCCCCGTGAACGGGGAGAAGGAAGGACAGGTCAACATCTGCTGCGTGGGCGACGACGACCAGTCGATCTATGGCTGGCGGGGTGCGGAAGTAGACAACATCCTGCGCTTCGACAAGGATTTCCCCGGCGCGACCGTCATAAGGCTGGAGCGCAACTACCGCTCCACCGCCCATATCCTCGGCGCCGCCTCGCATCTGATCGCGCATAATGAGGGCCGGCTCGGCAAGACGCTGTTCACCGACATCGCCGATCCGGAGGACGCCAAGGTCAATGTCCATGCGGCCTGGGATTCGGAGGAAGAGGCGCGCGCGGTGGGCGAGACCATCGAGCAGTTGCAGCGCCAGAAGCACAATCTCAACGACATGGCGATCCTGGTGCGCGCGTCCTTCCAGATGCGCGAGTTCGAGGACCGTTTCGTCACGCTGGGACTCAACTACCGCGTCATCGGCGGCCCGCGCTTCTACGAGCGGCAGGAAATCCGCGACGCCATGGCCTATCTGCGCGTGGTGGCGCAAGGTGCGGACGATCTCGCCTTCGAGCGTATCGTCAACGTGCCCAAGCGCGGGCTTGGCGAAGCCGCCATCCGTCAGGTCCACGATACGGCACGCGCGCTGCGCGTTCCCATGCTGGAGGCAGCGGCCAAGCTTGCCGAAAGCGACGAGTTGAAGCCAAGGCCGCGCGCGGCACTGCGCGAGGTGGCGGCCAATTTCGCGCGCTGGCAGGCAGCGCTGGAAACCACGCCGCATACGGAACTCGCCGAGATCATCCTGGAAGAATCCGGCTACACGGAAATGTGGAAGAACGACCGCTCGGCCGAAGCGCCGGGCAGGCTCGAAAACCTCAAGGAACTGATCCGTTCGATGGAGGAATATGAGTCGCTGCGCTCCTTCCTCGAACATGTCGCGCTGGTGATGGATGCCGAGCAGAATGAGGAGATGGACGCCGTCACCATCATGACGCTTCATTCCGCCAAGGGGCTGGAATTCGAGACCGTGTTCCTGCCCGGCTGGGAAGAAGGCCTGTTTCCACACCAGCGCTCGCTGGACGAAGGCGGCCGCTCCGGCCTGGAGGAAGAGCGCCGGCTCGCCTATGTCGGGCTCACCCGCGCCAAGAAGAACCTGCATATCTGGTTCGTGTCGAACCGGCGTATCCACGGCCTGTGGCAGTCGACCATACCCTCGCGCTTTCTTGATGAACTGCCCGAGGCCCATGTCGAGATCGCCGATGCCGGCAATAGCTATGGCGGTTATGGCGGGGGCTCGTTCGCCGGCGGGCGTGGGGGCCGCCAGAACCCTTATGGAGCCTCGCGCTTCGACAATGTAGGCTACTCCGGGGGCGGGTCATTCTCGAATACTTACGCCACCCCTGGCTGGCAGCGCGCGCAAGCAAACCGCACCGAGGCGACGGATCGCAACTGGGGCTCGCGCTCCGGCCATGCGGTCGAGCGCATCGGCTATGGCGAGACCGATTCCACATATGGCGCCGGGCGCGGTTCGGTCAAAAGCCGCACCATAGACGGCGAACTGGTGGCCAAATCCGTTTCCGACGCGCCCTCTCCCTTCAAGGTCGGCGACCGCGTCTTCCATCAGAAATTCGGCAACGGCAATGTGGCGGCTATCGAGGGCAACAAGCTTACCATCGATTTCGACAAGGCCGGCCAGAAACGGGTTCTGGATGGCTTCGTCACCAGCGCGTGACGGCGGCCAAGGCCACCGATAGATCAGCCCACGCGCTGCAACACTGCAGCTACCTGCGGCGCGTGTGAAGAGCCGGCAAGGTGCCGGGGCGAAAGTTGCACATTATCGATCAGGCGCGTCTGACCGAGCCACGCCGCCACCAGCAGGCGTGCTGGTCGGTCGAGTTCAGCCAAGGGCAGCAAATCCTCTTCCGAGCGGAGCTCCAGATATTCGACCTTATCGTAGCCGGCAGCAAGGATTGCTTCGCCCGCTTGCGCTAGCACCTGGCCGACTGGCGCGCCTTCGGCCATCCGTTCGGTCGCATCGAACAGGACCGGCGCGAGCTTCGGCGCTATCTGGCGTTCGGCCGGTGAGAGACGGACATTGCGGGAAGAGAGAGCCAGACCGTCGGCCTCGCGAACGGTCGGGCAGGCAATGACCTCGATTGGAATATCGAGGTCGCGCGCCATGCGCCGGACCAGAAGCAGTTGCTGGAAATCCTTTTCGCCGAAGAAAGCGAAATCGGCGCCGGTCTGCAGAAACAACTTGGCAACGACAGTCGCCACGCCGTCGAAATGACCGGGCCGGAAGGCACCACACAGGCCGTCGCTGACGCCGTTCACCGAAACATTGGTCGAAAAGCCGTCCGGATAAATCTCCGCCGCCTGCGGTGCGTAGAGAAGATGCGCCCCAAGAGGCGCGAGTTTTGCCGCGTCGTCCTCCTCGGTGCGCGGATAGGCGGCAAGGTCGGCGGCGCTGTTGAACTGCTTGGGGTTGACGAAGAGCGTCACGATCACCCGGTCGGCCTTTTTCAGTGCGGCCCGCACCAGGCTCAGATGCCCTTCATGCAGAGCGCCCATGGTCGGCACGACGGCGACCCGCAGGTTTTCGCGGCGCCATCCGGCGACAAGTGCGCGCAGTTCGGCGACGGTTCTGACGATGGGGACGCTCATGCGGTTTCTCCCTCCGCAGCCTTTTGCGGCAGATCGGCAAATACATGCTCTGCGGCGGGAAAACGCCGCGCGCGAACCTCGGCCGCATAAGCGGCGATGGCCTGATCCGCGCCATTGCCGAGTTCGGCATAGCGCTTGACGAATTTCGGCCGGAACGAGGTGAACATGCCGAGCATGTCGTCCACCACCAGCACCTGGCCGTCGCAGCTGGCCGAGGCACCGATGCCGATGGTCGGGATGGCAAGTTGCGCGGTGATCCTGTCGGCCAGCGCCGCGGGTACTTTCTCCAGCACCACCGAGAAGGCGCCGGCTTGTTCTACCGCCGCTGCATCGCGCATGATGCGCTCCGCATCCTGCCCGCGCCCCTGAACCTTGTAGCCGCCCACGGTGTTGACCGCCTGCGGGGTCAGGCCGATATGCGCCATGACGGAGATGCCGCGATGCACAAGAAAAGAAATCGTCTCCGCCATGGTTTCGCCACCCTCCAGCTTGACCGCAGCACAATCTGTCTCGGCCATCAGCCGGGCAGCGTTGCGGAAGGCCTGTTGCGGACTTTCCTCGTAGGAGCCGAACGGCATGTCGACGACCATCAGTGCCTTTTGGAGACCCCGGCGCACCGCCTTTCCATGCATGATCATCATGTCGAGGGTGACGCCAAGCGTAGAGGGCAGGCCGTGAAGCACCATGCCGACGCTGTCGCCGACAAGAACGATGTCGCAATGCGCATCGACAAGCCGGGCCATCGGCGTGGTATAGGCCGTCAGGCAGACGAGCGGGTCCCCGCCCTTGCGCGCCGCCAGAACATCGGGCGGCGTGAGGGCTTTCGTCGCACCGGTCACGCTCATGGCATCTCCTTCCCTTACGTCAATATAAGGGCGTGTCGCACAATTTTGTGCAGTTGCGAAGAGCCAATGTCCATATTCTTCAGAAGCCCGGGCGGCCGGTCACGGCGGCCCAGCCTGGCTAATCCTCATCCGGCCCGGCAAATGGCGCGGATGGCCTCAAGCCTCGATCTCAAGGGCGGCAAGCGGCCTTGAGCAGCAGGCGAGGATAAAGCCGTCGGCGATCTCATGGTCGAGGATACCGCCATTGTGGCTCATCTCGACCTCGCCCGAGACTTTTTTCACCTTGCAGGTTCCGCAAAGGCCGAACTCGCAGGCGGCGGGAATGCGTACCCCCGACGCACGCGCGGTCTGCAGCACCGTCTGGCCAGAAACGCACTCGGCGTCGACATCGGAAAGCGAGAAACGGATCGGCACTGTCTCTGCCGCGGGAGCACCGTCCGGTGCCAGCCGCAGCTCGTCGACGAAAGGTGCCGGCACCGGCTCCACTGGCGACGCGCCGAAACTCTCCTGATGGTAATGTGCCATGTCGAAGCCGGAGGATTCCAGCATCGCGCGCACCGCCCGCATGAAGGGCTCCGGCCCGCAGCAGAACACCTCGCGTTCGCGGAAATCCGGCGACAGGAGCGGCAGTCGCACCGCATCGAGGCGACCCATATGGCCGAACCAGCTTTCGCGGCTCGACCGCTCCTCGATCATGAAACCCAGCGAAAGGCCGGGCATGCGCGAGCCGAGCAGCTCCAGTTCCTTGCGGAAGATGATCTCCTCCGGCCGGCGCGCGCAATTGACGAAGGCGACGTCGGTCTGGGGGGCAAAATCATTCAGCCAGCGCAGCATCGACATCATCGGTGTGATGCCGGACCCAGCCGAAATGAACAGGTATTTGGCCGCCGGGTGGTCGTGCAGCGAAAAATTGCCCCCGGGCCCATAGGCCTTGAGGCGCTCGCCGGGCTTCAGATGCTCGAACATCCAGCGCGTGCCGATGCTGCCTTGCTGCGCCTTGACGGTGACGGCAATCGAAAATGGCCGCGACGGTGATGACGACAGCGTATAGGTGCGCATGACGGAGCCTCCCTCCACGGGAAGCTCCAGCGTCACGAACTGGCCCGGCTTATAGCGGAACCAGGTCTGGTTGTCGGAACGGAAGATGAAGGTCCTCACTTCCGGCGCCTCGTCGATGACGCCGATCACTTCCAGCACCTGAAGCCGATCGTTCCAGGGCAGCATCTCGTCGAGATGCTTGTAGAGGCTCACCGTCGCATTCATGGCCGCCTCCTCTATGCCACGTTCTTCAATGCCGGCTTGTCGCTCTCGGCCAATCGAGGCCCGATGAAGTCGGCATACCATTCGACGAACTGGATCACGCCGCCCTCATGGACTTCCGAATACGGGCCGGGTTCATAGGCCGGCGAGAGGATGCCGAACGCGTTTTCTTCCACGATGCGGCGGTCCTCGTCATTGGTCATCGCCCAGACATGGGTGAGTTCATCGAGGTCATAGTCGACGCCTTCCACCGCATCCTTGTGGACCAGCCATTTGGTCGTCACCGCGGTTTCGGTCGGGCTGATCGGGAGCACCCGGAAAGTGGTCGCGTGATCGATCAGGACATGGTTCCACGTCGTCGGATAGTGATAGAGCATCAGCGTGCCGATCCGGTCCGCCGTCACGGCGTCCGACAGGTTCCGCTTGACGGCCGGCTTGCCGGTCATGGTGTAGGAGACGGCATCGCGCAGCAGCGGCGCGCGCGTGGTGCGGTATTGGCCATGGTCGTCGATGCGGAAACGCGAAGGTAGGCCTGCCACCTCGCAATGCGCCCAATGCGCCAGCATCTCCGGGTCGCTGTCCACGCTGGGGACGCCGGTGATGGTGGGGGCTTCAGGGAAAGTCTTGCACAATTCGGGATGATTGGCCGCGCAGTGATAGCATTCGCGGTTGTTTTCCCACACCAGCTTCCAGTTGCCTTTTTCAATGATGGTCGTCTCATGCGCGACCTTGGCATTGGCAAGGTTATGCGGTGCGAAATATGGCTCCATCATCGCACGGAACGAAGCAAAATCGGCAGGTTCATCAGCAAGGCAGATGAAGATATAGCCGGCCACACTTTCGCAGGCGATCGGCTTGAGGCCGAAATCTTCCTTGCAGAAACCCTCGCCCATCTGCCGCGCAAACAGCAAACTGCCGTCCAGCTCATAGGTCCATTGATGATAGGGGCAGACGAGCTTGGCCGCGGTGCCCTTTTCAGCCGGGCACACCCGGCTGCCGCGATGCCGGCAGGAATTGTGCAGGGCACGGATCTGGCCCTTCTGGTCACGGACGATCACCACCGGATAGGCGCCGATCTGCAGCGTGAAATAATTGCCCGCCTTGGGCAGCTCGCAATCATGGCCGACGAAGAGCCAGTCACGATACCAAATCAGCTCCATGTCGAGCTTGAAATAGTCGGGGTCGATATAGAAGGGCTGCTCGAGCGAGAAGCCCTGGCGGCGGCGTTCAAGCCGTCTCAGCATTTCAGTCCTGGTATCCATGTCCTGTCCTCTGCAATGCAAGGACTGAACTTGGTGGTGATTTCAGGGGAGAACGCCTGCGGACCGGCCGAAGGCCGTGCAGCATCCGCCTCTTGACCGCCCACCGCGATCAGTCGGTTCAACATGCTCAAGGCTGGTTTTCGGGCTTCGGAGCCGTCCTCCCGGACTGTCCCGACACCTTCCCAGGCTTTTTTGCCCAGTGGTTATCTGTCGGCCTTTCAGCTCCGCTACCGTTGCGGGGGCAGCGCCGGTTTCCGACCGGCTTCCCAATTAACCCGCCAACTTTCGCGTTCGGGGCACCTCAAGCGTCCTCATCTAATCATCGTTCGAAGACTGCAGTGCTCGCGAAAGCGACATGGCTCAAGCGCAAAGGCGACAGCGGAAAATACCTTCACGGCGAACTGACACCATGCTTGGAATCGAGCCTCGCGCGTTGCCTGTCAGATCATGAGCCATGCCGTTCGAGCGCCTTCACCCAGGGCCGGCAAAAGACTGCGGGGGCTTGGGAGAGGAGAGCATGCTTGGTGCCGTCCTTCGCCTTCGCTTAGACAGCCACAACCTGATGCAACCTTTGAGATTGTATATTGATAGTTTGTTTAAACTTTTAGTTGTAATTATTTCTATGCAGGCATGAGCCTGCTCTTCCGCTTCACGGCGGTACCTCCGGCCCCTTCCGTTACGCACCCCCGCAAACGGAAGGGGTTCGGCGCCGGCCTGGAACGCCGGAACATGAAAAATGGCGGCGGCGGCGCCTCGCCCGCACCGGGAGGAAGATGTGGCGACAAGAAGTGTCTGTGCCTTGCTGCTCGCAATCTCGACGGCCCCGGCTCTTGCAGATCCGTCTCCGGTTTCGGTCACCACGAGCGTTGAGCGCCACCACACCAGCAACGCGCTCGACAGCTCATTTGCCGTGCCGGATTGGTATACGCTCATGCGCGGTTCCCTGCAGCACCAGTGGCAACACGAGACAGGCTATGTGCGTCTCGGCGCGGAGGCCGAGGCAAGCCGCTACGACACGATCTCAATCGAGAACGACCGTGCCGCCGTTCTGCAACTGGAGGCCACCGGAAAAACCTCCCCCGAACTGGAACTGCGCGGCGCTCTGACCTACCGCATCTCCTCGCAAGGCGACGACCTGCCAATCGCAACGTTGATCCTCGGCACGCGCACGAAAAAGCAGGTTTTCGCGGCGGAAACCCAGATCGGCATAGATCTCGGCGGCGGCACGGCGCTGGTGCTCGAACTGGCCGACGCCTATGAGAAGATTGGCGCGGCGCGCTTCCAGCAATCGCTGCTTGCCCCGGCAAAACTCGACCCCGACCGCAACCGCCTCGTCGTCGGCGCCCGACTGGTGCGCAGCGTCGGCCCGCTTGCCTATGGCGTTTCCGCCTCCACAACCAGCGTCGCTGTGGAAGAGCTCGGTTTCCCGCCTGTCGGTCTCTCGCTGTCGCAATATGCGCTTCGGCTGGAAGGCGCCTGGACGGATGCCGATGCCGGTTCGCTTAACAGCGCAATCGGCTTCGAAATGCTGCGCGGTGCGGAGGGCATCTATGAAGATATCCGCCCCACCTACCGGGTCGCCTTCGCCAAGCCGCTGCCGAACGGCTTCGAATTGCGCGGCGCGCTGTTTGCCCGCTTCGAAACGGCCGACAGCGACGATCCCCTCGCCTCCTGGCTGCGGCGCGGCGAAATCGAGGCACGGTTGCGCGTTTCGGACCAGCTGTTGCTGGCTTCCGGCCTGTTCGGCGAATCGAAGGACAATCTGCTGCTGGAAAACCAGGAGCGCGCCCACGGCGCCTATGCCGAGGCAAGCTATGACGCGACCAGAACCATGGCGCTGGTGGTGCGCGTGGACTTCACCGACCGCTTCCTGACGGTGCTCGACGAGCGCCGCAAGACGCTGGACGCCTTTGTCGGCATCAGGACCAAACTATAGGGCACGCCCGGTCCAACGCCGACGGGAATAGGGCGGGAAGGCCGTTGCCCTCCCGCCCCATCACTTGCCGTTCGCGACAGTGTCAGTGCCGGCCGAGCTTGTAGCTCTTGTTGTTCAGGATGCTGTTGCCGCCGAGAATGCCGACGCCGATCCCGCTCAGGATACCGTTTCCGGTCTTGTTACCGTTGAGGATGCCATTCAGCACATTGACATCACCGAGCCCGAGCGAGGGCGACACATTGATCAATCCGCCGGTCGAGGTCTGGTTATGACCGACATGGGTGTAGCTGGTTTTGCCCCAGCCACCGGCCTGGGCAGCAATGGCCGAGCAAGAAACGAAGGCAGCAGCCAAAGTAAGCGTAAAGGTTTTCATGGTGTAGACTCCCTATTTGCACAAAGTATTTCTTCAACTTCCTGCGTCGTACCTCGAGTTTGATTATTCATAGCTTGTCGGCAGATGCAATCTGGAAGTGCAATTTGGGATCAATACAACCTGTTTTCCTTTCCTTAACCCTAATGCTTTACGTTAAGCGGAATGGTTACCGGCGCTTACTCGGAGGGCCGTTCCCAGCGCTCCAGAAAGGCTTCGATCGGCATCGACTGCATGTCGGGAATGGCATCGGCAAGACGGGCGAGCGGCCAATCCCACCAGGCAAGCGCCTCGATGCGGGCCGAGATTTCTGCCGGAAAGCGCCGGCGCAGGACTCTTGCCGGCGAGCCCGCAACGATCTCATAGGCGCCGACATTGCGCGTCACCACCGCATTGGCGCCCACCACGGCACCATTGCCGATCGACACGCCCGGCATGACGACAGCGCCATGACCGATCCAGACATCATGGCCGATTGCGACGGCCTTCCCCTGCCGGCGCTCGCGGAAACCGGCATCGACGCCGAGGTAACGGAAATACTCGTTCGGCCGGTAGCTGACCTTGTGGCTGGTGAGGCGCTCGATCGGATGCTCCAGCGCATTGAGGCGGGAATTGGCGGCAATCGAGCAGAACTTGCCGATTTGAGTGTAGATCGCCTCGCAATGGCGCTCGAAATAGGAGAAGTCGCCGACCGTGACCTCGCGCAGCACCGTGCGCTCGCCAATGACCACATGACGGCCGAGCTTGCAGGATTTCAGCTCCGCCGTCGGGTGGATGCGCGGCTCGGACGGCTTGAAGCGAAGATCGTCTTTCTCACTCATGCGCGGGCTTTACGCCGCAAGCCGCAGCCCCGCAAGCCGTGCGAAAGCTACTGCGGCTTTCCCTTGGTCCAGGTAACCTGCTGGCCATAGAGCGGGATGGTGGAGATTGCCATCTTGGCCGAGCCGTCCTGCACCTGGCGCGAATGCGACAGATAGATCAGCGTGTCGTTCTGCCTGTCATAGATGCGATTGACCACCTGCTTCTTCCAGATCAGGCTGATGCCCTGCTTGAAGACCTCCTCGCCGCCCTTGCCAAGATCGATGTCGCCTATGGTGATCGGCCCGGTCTGCTGGCAGGAAATGGCTGAATCGGATGGGTTTTCGAACCAGTTGCCCTTTTGCAGCCGGTCCACCATGCCACGGTCGAAATAGGAGATGTGGCAGGTCACACCCTCGACGGCAGGGTCCTTCACCGCCTCAACGATGATGTCGTTGCCGAGCCAGTCGACGCCGACCTTGCCGACCTGCTGCGCAGCGGCGGGTGAAAGGCCTGCGAGAACCGTAGCGGCGGCGGCCAGAAGCATGAAACGCATGGACATCTCCCTGAAAGTCGGTCGAGACAGAATTGGGATTGTGCCACAGCGGTTGCAAGTGCGCAGAATGATTGCACAGCGGCAACTTGGCCACTTTTGCCGGCAGGCCGCAGCGACTATCTTCGCGGGCAGGAAAAACCTTCGGCGATGACTTCGCCAGATTGATGAAAGTTCAAGCAGATGATGCGCGCAATTCTGATCGGGATACTGGTTTTGATGGCGGGCGGTATCGGCTGGCTGTCATTCGACTGGTATCAGACCCGCTATAGTGGCGAGCCCTTCGGCGCGCCTTTCACGCTGGTAGACCAGAAGGGCGAGGCAGTCACGGAAGCGGCCTTCCGCGGCCATCCCTCGGCGGTGTTCTTCGGCTTCACCCATTGCCCGGAAGTCTGCCCGACGACGCTGGTCGAGATGGACAGCTGGCTGAAGAAGCTCGGCAACGAGGGCAGCGACATCAGGGCCTATTTTGTCTCAGTCGACCCAGAGCGCGACACGCCGCAAATCCTCGACGCCTATGTGAGCAATGTCTCGGATCGGATCACCGGAATTACCGGCGATCCCGACAAGGTGGCGGCCATGGCCAAGTCCTTCGGCATCTATTCCAAGAAAGTGCCGCTGGATGGCGGCGACTATACGATGGACCACACCGCTTCCGTGCTACTGCTCGACCCGCGCGGCGACTTCTTCGGCACCATCGCCTATGGCGAAGACGGCGACACCGCCCTTGCCAAACTCAAGCGGCTTGCGGGCAAGGGCTGAAACAGGCACAAGCTGCGGCAACGCAACCCCGCAGCCGAGCAACCTTATGAGCCAGACCCGCCTTTACCTGACGGCCCCGCGCAAGGATGCCGAGCGCATCTTTGCGGCGCTGGAGACCGAATTCGAGGATGACGGCCTGCCGCTGGCCATGATCGAGCAGGATGAGGAGCGCGATCTCCACGAATTGTCGCTCTATGCCGAGGACGACGCCGAGCAGGCGGCCGAGCGCATGCAGGCCGTGCTGGCGGACCTCGATCTCGACATGGCGATAGAGCGAGAAACCCTGCCGGATGTCGACTGGGTGGCGCTGTCGCTGGAAGGGCTGAAGCCGGTGCGCGCCGGGCGTTTCATCGTCCATGGTTCGCATGATCGCCAGACGCCGCAGGAAGGCGAGATCGCCATCGAGATCGAAGCCGGCCTTGCCTTCGGCACCGGTCATCACGGCACCACCTCCGGCTGCCTGGAGATGATCGAGAAGGTAGTGGGCAGCGAGCAGTCGAAAAACGCGCTCGACCTCGGCACCGGCAGCGCGGTGCTGGCGATCGGACTTGCCAGGCTGGCTGGCATTCCGGTGCTTGCCACCGACATCGACCCGGTCGCCACTAAGGTAGCGGCCGACAATGCCAGACTGAACGGCGTCTCCGACCTGGTGGAAACGCACACCGCATCCGGTTTCGACGACCCGATCTTTGCCGCGCGCGGGCCCTTCGAGCTGATCGTGGCCAATATCCTCGCCGGCCCGCTGATCGAACTTGCCCCGCAACTGACGCAGCACGCGAAAGCTGGCGGCTCGATCATCCTGTCCGGCATTCTGGAACGCCAGCATGACGCCGTGCGGACGGCCTATATCGCCCAGGGCTGCCGCCATGTCGAAACCATCGCCCGCGAGGGCTGGGTGACGCTGTACCTCAAGCGGTGAGGCCCGCATTGCGTAGCCTCTTCAGTGGAGCATGATCTTTTCCGAAAACCGGTTTCCACTTTTCGGGATCATGCTCTAGGTTCACTTGCGATCCGACACAGGCTCGAAAACGAGACGATCCATGTTCCAATCCTTCGATTCCGCCAGCGACCCGACCACCGCCGCAGCCCGCGTCGGGCAATTGCGCGACTGGCTTGCAGCGCATGATCTCGACGGCTTCGTGGTGCCGCGCTCCGACGAGCATCAGGGCGAATATGTCGCCCCGCATTCCGAAAGGCTGCGCTGGCTGACCGGTTTCACCGGCTCGGCCGGCGTCGCGATCATCCTTGCCGACAAGGCCTATATCTTCGTGGACGGGCGCTATCAGTTGCAGGTGCGCGAACAGGTCGATCTCGGCATATTCACCATTGAAAGCCTGATCGACAATCCGCCGCCCGCCTGGATCGGGGACAATCTCGCCAAGGGCACGCGGCTCGGCTTCGACCCGTGGCTGCACACAATCGGCGATGTCGCAGCACTGAAGAAGGCGGCTGAGAAGGTCGGCGCGGAGCTGGTGCCGCTCGATCGCAACCCGATTGATGAAATTTGGGCGGACCAGCCGCAGCCGCCCGCCGAGGCGGTGGAACTCCATCCGATCGGCTTTGCCGGCGAACTGGCGAAGGACAAGCTTGCCCGGCTAGCCGAAGCGCTGACCAAGCAGGGCGCAACCCATTGCGTGCTGACCGATCCGTCATCGCTCGCCTGGGCGTTCAACATCCGTGGGCGCGACGTGCCGCACACGCCGCTGGCGCTTGGGTTCGCCATTCTGGCGGCCGATGGCAAGCACCTTCTGTTCCTCGACGAAAGGAAGCTGTCGCGCAGCGTCAAGGCCTATCTGACCCAGCTTGCCGATCTGCGGCAACCCGATCAGCTGGAAGCCGACATCATCGAACTGGCCAAGGGCAAGGCCAGGGTCGCGCTCGATCCGGTGCTGGCGGCAGACAGGCTGCGGGCGCTGGTCAAGGACAATGGCGGCACGGTGGTGGCTGAGCCCGATCCGGCCCGCCTGCCCCGCGCCACCAAGAACCAGGCCGAGCTTGCCGGCGCACGAGCCGCCCATCGCCGCGATGGCGCGGCTGTCGCAAAGCTCCTGTGCTGGCTCGACCGGCAGGACGCCGGTTCCCTCGATGAGATCAAGGTGGTGACCAGGCTTGAAGATTGCCGCCGGCAGGTGGGCGAGGAAACCCAGATGCCGCTTCGCGACGTCTCCTTCGACACCATCTCCGGCTCCGGCCCGAACGGCGCCATCATGCATTATCGCGTGTCGCACGCCACCAACCGCAAGGTGGCGGATGGCGAGCTGTTCCTGCTCGATTCGGGCGCGCAATATCAGGACGGCACCACCGACATCACCCGCACCATGCCGATCGGCCGGCCGAGCGATGAAATGCGCGAGCGCTACACGCTGGTGCTGAAGGGGCTGATCGCCATCTCGACGCTGCGCTTTCCCACCGGCACGCGCGGCTGCGACATCGACGCCTTTGCCCGCCATGCGCTGTGGCAGCGCGGGCTGGACTTCGCACACGGCACCGGCCATGGCGTCGGCTCCTATCTGGCCGTGCATGAGGGGCCGCAGCGCATCGCCAAGACCGGCACGCAAAAGCTGCTCGAGGGCATGATGCTTTCAAACGAGCCCGGCTATTATAAGAACGGCCATTACGGCATCAGGCTGGAAAACCTCATCATCGTCACCAGTGCCGAAGAGATTGCCGGCGGCGACATCGCCATGCATGGCTTCGAGACGCTGACGCTGGCGCCTTTCGACCGGCGGCTTCTCAATGCCGACCTGCTGACGCCGGCCGAGGTGGACTGGCTGAACGCCTATCACGCGCGCGTGCTGGAAGAGATCGGCCCCATGGTCGATGGCGAGACGCTGAAATGGTTGGAGGCGGCGACCGCTCCGATTGCCTGATTATCCGAGCAGATAGCGCAACGCGATCAGGACCGCAGCGCCGGTCAGGAACATGCTCATCATGCCGCCGCGCAGCGCCACCAGACCGGCAACCACGAGCGCGATCAGTTCGGCCGGCCCGGCCGAAAGTGCGGCCGGCGCAACCAGCGTCGTCAGTACCGCGGCCGGGACGGCGTTGAGGCCGGCCTCGACACGCGGATTGATCCGCTCGAAGCGCGACAGCACGACATAGCCGCCGATGCGGGTGAGATAGGTGAGCACCGCGCCCGCCAATATGATCCAGACCGTGCTGCTCATGGCTTTTGGCTCCCCTCGGTCGCGGGCGGCATGAGGACCGCCAGCAGGATGCCGGCCATGGCACCCAGCGAGACGTGCCAGGGCGAGCCGACGAATTTATAGGCGAGGATCGAGCCGATCGCGCTGGCGATCACCACCGGCAGCCAGAGCGAGCGCTTGCGGAAGCTCATCAGCAGGCCGAGGAAATAGATGGCGAGCAGGAAATCGAGCCCCAGCGCATGGGTACTCGGCAGCATCTGGCCGAACAGCGCGCCGAGCGCCGATTCCAGTACCCAGCTTACATAGATGCCCAGGCCCATGCCCATATACCAGGCGAAGGTGACGTCCTCGCCACGCTCGGCCTTGATCTCGGCTTCGGCGATCTGCGGGTCGGAGAGGAAGAAGAAGCCGACCGTCTTCTTGAGCGGCGACCAGTGGCGGATGCGCGGCGCAATGGCCGCCGAATAAAGGATATGGCGGAAATTGACGGCGAAGATCGAAAAAGCGATCAGCCAGGCCGGCACATTCTGGCCGAAGAGTTCCAAACCGACCATCTGGCTGGCGCCGGCAAATATGGTCAGGCTCATCAGCACCGCTTCAAAGACCGTGAAGCCGTTTTCGAGCGCAAGCGCGCCATAGAGAATGCCGAATGGAAACAGCGCCACCATCACCGGCACGGCGACGCGCACGCCGCGCCAGAACTGGCTGGTGCCGCCGCCTGCTTCTATTGCTTCGACTGCCATGAATTCTCCACCGCGCTCCGGATCGCCGCGAGCCGGAGCGGAAAGCGGCCCTTTTGTCTTCAAGAAACGGCGGAATGCCGGCCGCAAGCCGCTTGCATTCCATCCCGCCGTGGGAATGGGAGTGATGTAGGTGAGCCGGGCTTTGCTGTCATATGAATTCGCTTGAGCCAAAGATCAGGCGAAATGAAGCGTCGGCGGGCGGTCACGCGCCGCCCACTCGCTCGAACCACTGGTCCTCGTCGATAACCTCAATGCCGAGTTCGGTGGCGAGCTTGAGCTTGGAGCCGGCACCGGGGCCGGCCACAACCAGATCGGTCTTCTTCGACACCGACCCGGCCACCTTCGCACCCAGCCGCTCTGCCATCGCCTTGGCCTCGTCGCGCGACATTTTTTCGAGCGAGCCGGTGAAGACGACCGTCTTGCCCGAAACCGGGGTTTCGACCGTACCGACCGGCTTTTCGTCCAGCGGCGTCACCTCGGTAAGCAACGCCTCGACCGCTTCGCGATTGTGGTCCTCGGCGAAGAACTCCACCACCGACTCGGCGACAATTGCACCGATGCCGCTGACGCCGTTCAGTTCCTGCCAGTCGGCATTGCCCTTGTCGCCCTTGTCCTTAGGCGCAATGGCCGCCTCGCTCACGCGGCGCAACTCGGAAAAGCTGATGAAATGACGGGCCAGTCGCTTGGCGTTTGTTTCACCGACATGACGGATGCCGAGCGCAAACAGGAACCGCGAGAACTCGACCTTGCGGCGCTCGTCTATTGCGGCGAAAAGCTTGCGCACGGAGGTCGTGCCGAAACCGTCGACATTCTCCAGCTTGGTCAGCGATTTTTCCTGCCGCGCCTTCAGCGTGAAGATGTCGGCGGGCGAGCGGATTTGCAGCGCCGGATCCTCGGAATTGAAGAAAAAGGCGATCTGCTTTTCGCCGAGCCCCTCAATGTCCAGCGCGTTGCGCGAAACGAAATGGCGCAGCCGCTCCACCGCCTGTGCCGAACAGATAAGCCCGCCGGTGCAGCGCCGCACCGCCTCGCCTTCCTCGCGCACGGCATGGCTATCGCAGTCCGGGCAGCGTTCGGGAAAGACATAGGGCACGGCATCTGCCGGGCGCTTCTCCATCACCACGTCGAGGATTTGCGGAATAACGTCGCCGGCGCGCTGGATCAGCACGGTGTCGCCGACGCGAATGTCCCTACCCTCGCGGATCGGCTGGCCGCTGTTGCCGATGCCGCGAATATAATCCTCATTGTGGAGCGTGGCGTTGGTGACGACCACGCCACCGACCGTCACCGGCTCCAGGCGGGCGACAGGGGTCATCGCGCCGGTACGTCCGACCTGGATGTCGATGCCGGTCAGCACCGTGGTCGCCTTCTCGGCGGCGAATTTATGTGCCGTCGCCCAGCGCGGGCTGCGCGAGCGGAAGCCGAGCCGCGCCTGCAAATCCAGCCGGTCGACCTTGTAGACGACGCCGTCAATGTCATAGGGCAGCGCGGCGCGCTCGGCCTCGATTGCCTTGTAATGCGTCAGGATTTCTTCGATCGAGCGGCAGCGTTGCATACCGTCATTGATGGTGAAGCCCCAATCGGCAAAGCGGCGCACGACGTCGAACTGGGTTTCGCCCAGCGTCTCGCTGGTCTCGCCCCAGGCATAGGCAAAGAAGCGCAGCGGACGCGAGCGCGTCACTTCGGGGTCGATCTGGCGCAGGCTGCCCGCCGCCGAATTGCGCGGATTGGCGAACACCCTGCCCGTCTCGGCCATGCGCTGGTTGAGCGCAAAGAAATCGTCGCGGCGCATATAGACCTCGCCGCGCACCTCGATGACATCGGGGGCGTCGGCCGGCAATTGCTGCGGGATCTCGCCAATGGTGCGGATATTGGCCGTGACGTTCTCGCCAGTGGTGCCATCGCCGCGGGTGGCAGCCGTCACCAGCCGGCGGTTTTCATAGCGCAGCGACATCGACAGCCCGTCGATCTTCGGCTCGGCGGTGAAGACCAGTTCCTGATCGGCTGGCCAGGCAAGGAAGCGGCGCACGCTGGCGACGAAGTCCATCACGTCCTCGCCGGAAAACACATTGTCGAGTGACAGCATCGGCACCGAATGCGCGACCGAGCTGAAGGTGGCCGAAGGCACCACCCCCACCTTGAGCGAAGGCGAATCGGCGCGTACCAGTTCGGGAAACCGCGCTTCGATGGCGGCATTGCGAAGCCGAAGGGCGTCATACTCGGCGTCCGAGATGATCGGATCGTCTTCGCCGTGATAGCGCCGGTCATGCTCGGCAATTTCTTGGGCAAGCCGCGCCAGTTCCGCTTGGGCCTCGGCTTCGGTCAGGTCTTCGACGGGCTTGACGATATCAGACATGGCTTTTTCAGAATCCGGCGGGTCAGCGCCGGGACAATAACCCGCGACGCGTGAATATGGGAGCCGAACCTGCATAAAGCGCGACGCAGGCAGGCGGACTGCTGACATATATCGCCAGCGGACGACCGGGCGCTACAGCGAAGCGGCGCTGTTTTCCCGCAGCAGGCGTTCAGCCGCCGCGCGCGCCTCCTCGGTGATGCTGGCGCCGGCCAGCATGCGCGCGATCTCCTCCTGGCGCGAGCGGCGATCCATCTCGGCAATGCTGGTGGAAACCTGTTCGGAACTGCCCGATTTCGCAATCAGGAAATGGGTGTCGGCGCGTGCGGCCACCTGCGGCGCATGGGTGACGGACAGCACCTGCACCTTGTTGGCAAGGCGCGCCAGCCGCTGGCCGATCGCATCCGCGACCGCGCCGCCCACACCGGTGTCGATCTCGTCGAACACCAGCGTCGGCGCCGAGCCGCGATCGGCAAGCGCGACCTTCAATGCCAAAAGGAAGCGCGACAATTCTCCGCCCGAAGCGATCTTCATCATCGGCCCCGGCTTGGTGCCGGGATTGGTGCGCACCCAGAATTCGACCTGATCGATACCCTCTTCCATGCGGTTGTCGGGCTCGCTCATCATCTCGACGATGAACTCCGACCGCTCCAGCTTCAGCGCCGGCAGTTCGGCCATGACGGCCTCGCGCAGCGCCTTCGCAGCTATCTGGCGCAGGCCGGACAGGCTGGCGGCAACGCCGTCATAGGCATCGCGCGCGGCGACCGCCTGTTTTTCCAGCACGTGCAGGCGGCCCTCGCCGGCGTCGAGGTCGGCAAGATCAGCAGCCATGGTGTCGCGCAGCCGGGCGAGATCATCGACCTGCACATTGTGCTTGCGCGAAGCGGCCCGCAGCGCAAACAGCCGCTCCTCCGCCTTTTCAAGCCGCTGCGGATCATATTCGGTGGCGCGCAAGGCTGCTTCCACCCCGGATTGCGCTGCATCCAGCGACAGCATCGCTTCGTCGAGCGACGTCACGACATCGTCCAGCAGGCCCGGCACCTCGCCTGCCTTGCGCTGCAGGCGCCGCAGTAGGCTGGCCAGTTGCGGCAGCGGCGAATTGGGACCGGACAGCACATCCTGGGCGTCATTGATCTCGGCTGCGATCTTTTCGGCCCGCATCATCTGGTTGCGGATATCGGCGAGTTCCGTTTCCTCGCCCGGCTGCGGGTCGAGTTGGGTGAGTTCGCCGACCGCGGAGCGCAGATAGTCGGCCTCGCGTGCCGCCGCTTCCACCCTGGCGCGGTGGCGGGCCAGTTCCTGCTCGCAATCGCGCCAATGCCGCCAGGCCTGGGCGCAGGCGCGGGCTTCGCCGATGTGGCCACCAAAGGAATCCAGCAATTCGCGATGGGCAGCCGCATCGACCAGTGCGCGCTCGTCATGCTGGCCGTGGATCTCCACCAGCGCGCGGCCGATGTCGCGCATCATGGCGACGCTGGACGGCTGGTCGTTGACGAAGACGCGCGAGCGCCCGTCGGCAGTCTGCACGCGGCGCAGGATGATGTCGCCTTCGTCGTCCAGCGCATTGTCGATCAGGATCTGGCGGGCTGGGTGATTGCGCGGCACGTCGAAGACGGCCGAAATCTGCCCCTGTGCCGCGCCGTGGCGAACGAGCGAGGCATCGCCGCGCGCGCCGAGCGCAAGCGAAAGTGCATCGAGCAGAATGGATTTTCCCGCGCCCGTCTCGCCGGTCAGCACCGAAAGGCCCGGCGAGAAATCGATGTCCAGCCGCTCGATCAGGACAATATCGCGGATCGAAAGCCTGGACAGCATTGCCTGAAACGTCAGCCCGTGATCAGTTTTCCGGCTTTGGTGAGCCATGAGCCGGCGCTTTCACGCGGCTCCAGCCCACCGGTTTGCAAGAGCTTGTAGGAATCCCGATACCAAGGGCTGTCGGGGTAGTTCTGCCCCAGAACGGCAGCAGCCGTCTGCGCTTCCGACGTCAGGCCCATTGCGTAATAGGCCTCGGTGAGCCGGGCAAGCGCCTCCTCGACGTGGCGGGTGTTGGAATAGCCTTCGACCACGCCGCGGAACCGCTTGATGGCGGCGATATATTCACGGCGCTCGAGATAGTAGCGGCCGATCTGCATTTCCTTGCCGGCCAGCTGGTCGCGGGCAACGCGAATCTTTTCCTTGGCGTCTTCGACATATTCGGACTCCGGCCAGCGATCGACCACCTCCTGCATCGCCTCGATGGCGCGCCGCGATTCCTTCTGGTCCTGCGTCACGTCGCGGATCTGGCGGAAATAGCTGAGCCCGATAATGTATTGCGCATAGGCGGCATCTTCGGTCGAGGGGTAGAGCGCAAGGTAGCGCTTGGCCGAATTGATGGCGTCGTCGTAATTGCCCTGCCGGTAATTGGCGAATGCGCCCATGACCATCGATTTGCGCGCATATTCCGAATAGGGGTGCTGGCGATCGATGGCGTCGAACTTGCGGCTCGCCTCTTTCAGGCGCCCGGCGCTGAGATTGGCGAGGCCCTGATTGTAGAGCTGATCGGCAGGCTCGGTCTGCTCGACATAGGTCGACAGGTCGAGATCCTTGTCCGACGACGTGCAGGCGGACAGAAAAAGCGGAGCAGAAAGCACCGCAAGCGCAAGAAAAGCAGCGCGCGCCGGCGATCTCGTCTGTGCAGCTCGCTCAAAAACCATAATCGGACTCTGCCCTTTCGGCCTGATTACACTCGGTGCCCGCAGTCATAGACCACAACTGCCGTTGCACGGCAACGCTATCATCCGGCAATGGCACATTTTTGTGGCAGCACAAGCGGCCGATAGCACCGGTCTGTGGATTTCCAAGCTGTCGGTGTACCGACTTGCCTTGTCAAAGCGCCCAAGGCGCATTGGCTGGCGCGTTGACCGCAATCATCTCCGACGAGCGGCCACGCTCGCGGCGGGTTTCGACCACCTGGAAAGCCGAGCGGTCGGAGAACAGGCGGCGCAGGGCAGCGGCATTGAGCTTGTGCCCGCCACGATAGGAGCGGAAGCAGCCGATGAAGCGCGAGCCGGCAAGCGCCAGATCGCCCATGGCGTCGAGCGTCTTGTGGCGCGCGAATTCGTTTGCGTAGCGCAGGCCTTCCATATTGATGACCTGGCCGTCCTCGCCGATCACCACGGAATTCTCCAGCGACGAGCCGAGTGCAAAACCGGCGGCCCACAGGCGCTCGACATCCTTCATGAAGCCGAAGGTGCGCGCCCGCGCGATCTCCTTGCGGAATGTATCTGCCGTGATGTCTGCCGCAAAGGATTGGCGGCCGATGGCCGGGTTCTCGAAATCGATCTCGACTTCGAAGCGCGTGCCGACATAGGGCCGGAACTCGGCCCAGGACGCACCGGAATCGATCCGCACCGGCTTGAGGATGCGGATATAGCGGCGCTTGGCCGTCAGCGTCTCGAGGCCGACACGGTCGATCGCCTCGACGAACAGTGCGGCACTGCCATCGAGGATCGGCATTTCGTTGCCGTCGATCTCGATGACGACATTGTCGACGCCAAGTCCGAGCAATGCGCCCATGACATGCTCGACGGTCGCAACATGGTGTCCGGCCGGGTCGCCAAGCACGGTCGACAGATCGGTGCTGCCGACCTCAGAAACCAGCGCACGCAAATCCTGCTGCGGCTTGCCCGGCCCAGCATAGTGGAACACCACACCGGTATCGGCTGCGGCCGGCAGGAAATGCACGCAAACCGGCTTGCCGCTATGGACGCCGAATCCCGACAGCAAAACATCCGACTTGAGTGTGGTCTGATAGTCGTTCAAAAGGAATCCCCAATATGCCCGTTTAGCGCATGTCCGCTACGCCAGCCCATCGGCTCACAAATGCCTGCCTCGATCGGCGGACAAGACCCCTCCCCCAGGGCCTCCACGGATCGACTCCGTTCGCAGCAGAAGATAGTGAGGCATAGGAAAGACTCCAAATCACGGTTTTTTTCCCGATGTTACGGCACCGCCATCCGCCAATCACACACCAAGCCCTTGTTTTCATTTGATTTAATGAACTAACGGGCGGGCACTTGCGTGCCCGCCCGTTAACATTGGTTACAATCCGTTAACAGATCAGTTGGCCTGGCGGCGCAAAAATGCCGGAATCTCCAACTGGTCGTCTTCCTGCGGCCGCGCCGCCTGCGGGGCAATGCGGCCATGTTCGTCCAACTGGCCGCGACGCGGCGCGTAGAGCTGCGCGTCCTGGCTGGTGGCGCGACGCACTTCCGGCGCGACCTGGCGCAGCTTGGGCTCGCGCGGCTGTGCCGGCTGGAGCCGTGCAGGCTCTTCCTCGCGACGGGTCAAACCATTGGTCAGGCGCTTCAGCAGGCCCATCGGACCGCTGTCGTGATGCTCGACCGGCCGCGACTTGGCTTCCACCTCGGCCTTCACCAGCGGCGGAAAATCCTCCACACGCGGCATTCTCGGTGCCGGCATCGGCTGCTGGGCGACCTCACGCTGCGGCGCCGGCGCGGGTGCCGGGTGCGGCTGGAAAACGGCCTGCTGCTGCGGGGGCGGCGGCGCCTGGAACAGCTTGCTTTGCGGACGGAAGTCGTCGGCAGGTGCCGGGCGTGGCGCTACCGGAGCGGCAGCGGTTGCGGCATGGGCTTCGGCCATGCGGATCGCGTCGGCGACAGGATCGGCAGCGCGCGGCTCGGGCCGGGCGATTTCCTGAACAGGCTGTGCCGGGGCGGCGTGGTGGATTTCGGCGGCAGGCCGCGGCGCTGGCTTCAGCGGCTGGCGGATGGCAATCGGTGCGGCGGCGATTTCGGCCGCAGTCTTGTCGATACCGGTCGCCACCACAGAAACGCGGATGACGCCTTCCAGTTCCTCGTCGAAGGTCGCGCCGAGGATGATGTTGGCGTCCTGGTCGACTTCCTCGCGGATACGGGTTGCCGCCTCATCGACCTCGAAGAGGGTCAGATCGCGACCGCCGGTGATGGAGATCAGCAGGCCCTTGGCGCCCTTCATCGAGGTTTCGTCAAGCAGCGGATTGGCGATCGCGGCTTCGGCAGCAGCCATTGCGCGACCTTCTCCCGAAGCTTCGCCGGTACCCATCATCGCCTTGCCCATTTCGCGCATCACCGAGCGGACGTCGGCAAAGTCGAGATTGATCAGGCCTTCCTTGACCATCAGGTCGGTGATGCAGGCGACGCCCGAATAGAGCACCTGGTCGGCCATTGCGAAGGCGTCGGCAAAGGTCGTCTTGTCATTGGCAAGGCGGAACAGGTTCTGGTTGGGGATGACGATCAGGGTGTCGACGCATTTCTGCAGTTCCTCGATGCCCATGTCGGCCGTCTTCATCCGGCGCTGGCCTTCGAAATGGAACGGCTTGGTGACGACGCCGACGGTGAGGATGCCCTTTTCACGCGCAGCGCGGGCAACCACCGGGGCAGCGCCCGTGCCGGTGCCGCCGCCCATGCCGGCGGTGACGAAGCACATATGGGTGTTGGACAGATGGTCGATGATCTCGTCGATGCACTCCTCGGCGGCGGCACGCCCCACTTCGGGCTGCGAGCCAGCACCGAGACCCTCGGTGACGTTCGCCCCGAGCTGGATCAGGCGATCCGACTTCGACATCGTCAGCGCCTGCGCATCCGTGTTGGCGACGACAAATTCGACACCGCGCAGCCCGGCCGTGATCATGTTGTTAACGGCGTTGCCGCCGCCACCGCCGACACCGAATACGGTGATGCGCGGCTTGAGCTCGGTGATGTCCGGCTTTTGCAGATTGATTGCCATTGTCCTCGTCCTTTGCCTTTCCCGCCGCTTGCCGCTGCGGCTGCCTATGGGGCTGTCCCCGTCTGATTCCAAAACGAAGTGGGCTCACTCCGCTCCAACACGCTGCCTTGGGATCGGCGCTAAAAACGCCAACGCCGTTCCCTAGAAACTCTCTCGCAACCACTGACCCATGCGATACAATCTGCCGCCCGTCCCCGTCATGCGCATGCGCGAGAACATGCTCATCTGGTTGATTTCGAAATCCGCCACCTGCGGGTAGATCAGAAGCCCCACGGCGGTCGCAAAGGCCGGCCCCTTTGCCGCCACCGGCAGGCCGGCAACGCCAAGCGGACGACCGATGCGCACGCTGCGCCCCAGGATACGCCGCGCCGCTTCCGGCAGGCCGGCGAGCTGGCTTGCGCCACCCGTCAGAACCACGCGCTTGCCGACCACGCTGCCATAGTCCGACTTGTTCAGCCGGTCGCGCAGCATTTCCAGCGTCTCCTCGATCCGCGCGCGGATGATGCGCGTCATGACCGAGCGCGGGACCTGCAGCGGAACATCGGTTTCGTCGGAGCCGATCGGCTGGATCGACACCAGATCGCGGTCGTCGGCGCTACCGGGCAGTGCCGAGCCATGCATGACCTTGAGACGCTCGGCATCTTCAAGACGCGCCGAAAGCCCCTTGGCCAGATCCAGCGTGACATGGTTGCCGCCGATCGGCAGCGCATCGGCATGGACGAACTTGCCGTCGGAGAAAACCGAAATGGTCGTGGTGCCGCCGCCCATGTCGATGCAGGCAGCCCCCATCTCCAGCTCGTCATCGACGAGTGCGGCAAGCCCGCTAGCATAAGGCGTCGCCACCATCCGCTCGACCGACAGATGCGTGCGGTTGATGCACAACTCCAGATTGCGCAGCGGCGCGGAATCGCCGGTCAGCACATGCATGTCCACGCCGAGCGTGTCGCCGACCATGCCGCGCGGATCGCGCATGCCGCGCTCCGCATCGAGCGAAAACGACACCGGCAGCGAATGAACGACCTCGCGCTCGGCCCGCAGCGCCTGCTTGGCGCCAGCGGCCAGCACGCGCTTGATATCGCCTTCGGCTGCTTCATGACCACCAAGATTGATGGTGGCGGAAAAGATCTGGCTCTTGAGCCGCCCGGCCGTCAGATTGACGATAAGCGAATCCACCGTCAGCCCGGCCATGCGCTCGGCGGCATCGACGGCAAGGCGGATGGAATGCTCGGCGCGATCGAGATCGACGACCACGCCCGACTTCACCCCTTGCGACTTCTGGTGACCGATACCTATCACCTTGGCGCGATGCGTGCGGCCACGCAGGAGATGACTATCCTCGCCACTCGGCTGCAACTTGGCCACCACGCAGCACACCTTGCTCGACCCGACATCGAGCACGGTGACGATGCCGGAGCGGCGCGAGAGATTGTCCTTGACGCCGAGCAGGCTCATATCCGCTTCTCCACGCCGCGCTTTGCCGCCTTGGCCTGCTCCTTGAGCGAAGCTTCGCGGCGCTCGACGGCACCTGGCGTGAGCTGCACCACCAGCCTATCGGACAGGCGCATGTCGACAGCGGCGATGTCACGCGAGAGCAGCCCCGCCTCGCGGTCCATCTTCACCAGATCGGCGAGTGCTGCATCGGTGCCGTTTTCCGGCAGCTTGACGGTGATGCCGTTTTCAAGCCGCAGGTCCCAGCGACGGTCGGACACGCGGATATAGCCCTTCACGCGCGATGAAAGCTCGGGGTATTTCTGCATCCCGGCGAGGAACCCGGCGGCATGCTCAGCCGCGCCGAAACCGATGACCAGCGGCAGGGCAGCATGACGCCGGCCGGAGAAGGGCGCAATCACGCGGCCATCTTTCTCGACCACCACCAATTGCCCGTCATTCTGCCAGATCGCGAAGGGCTTGCGCTCCTCGATCTTCACTTCCAGCGTGTCGGGATAGACCTTGCGCACGGAGGCGACTTCGACCCAGGGCAGGCTGGCGACACGATCGCGTGCCTTGTCGGCATCGAAGCCGATCAGCGAGGTCCAGCCATCAAGCTCAAGCTTGTCGAGCACATCGATCTCGGAGGTTTCGTGGTGACCGACCACACGGATCTGATCGACTGCAAAGCCGCTGCGCGCCGTAATGGCCTGAACCACCGCCGGCATATGGCCACCGACATAGGCGCCGTAGATACCGCTGGAAGACAGCAAGACGGCAGAGGCGATAGTCGCCGCAAAAGGCGGCGGCGTGAAATCGCCATGCCCGAGGCGCGACACCAGCCGCGCCGGCCGGCGCAACCAACGTGGCAGCACGAACCCGTCCGCGAAGCGGGCCAGATTGAACGGACCCGGCCGGGCCGCTCCCATTCTGCCACTCTGCCCCCGCCTCAACGCAAACACGACGCGTCCTCCACCATCCAACTCAAAAGCTCACCAAACGAGTGCCCGGCCTGAGCGGCAATTTCGGGCACCAGCGACGTCGGCGTCATGCCGGGTTGGGTATTCACCTCAAGCCAGATGACCTCGCCATTTTCGGAATGGCGGTCGTCATAGCGGAAGTCCGACCGGGAAACGCCCCGGCACCCAATTGCTTGATGAGCCTTGAGCGCCAGTGTCTGTATTTTTTGGTAAATATTTAGTGAAATTTTAGCCGGGCATTCATGTTTTGATCCGCCGGCGACGTATTTTGAATCATAGTCGTAGAAGGAATGACCCGTCGGAATGATCTCAGTGACGCCGAGCGCCACATCGCCCATCACCGCACAGGTCAGTTCGCGGCCATAGACGTATCGCTCCACCATCACCACATCACCATAACCCCACTCGGGCGAGGAGATGATCTGGGGCGGATGCGACTGATCCTCCTTGACGATGACGACGCCGAAACTCGACCCCTCATTCACCGGCTTGACGACATAGGGAGGCTGCATCGGATGCTTGTCGCCGATCGAAAAACGGTCGAGCACCTTCGCCTCGGCAACAGGGATGCCGGCCGCCTTGGCGACCTTCTTTGCCTGCACCTTGTTCATGGCAAGCGCCGAAGCAAGCACACCGGAATGAGTGTAGGGAATGGCGAGATATTCGAGGATGCCCTGGATCGTGCCATCCTCGCCAAACGGCCCATGCAGCGCATTGAAGACGACGTCCGGCTTCAACGCCGAAAGCACGGAACCGACATCGCGGGTGACGTCGATGCGGGTGACCTGGTAGCCACAGGCCTCGAGTTCATCCGCGCAGGCCTTGCCGGAAGACAACGAAACGGGCCGCTCGGACGAGAAACCTCCAAACAACACGGCCACATGCTTCGTCATAGTTCCGCAGTCCCCTCGTCGAACCAGGTTTCCCAACCTAGCCTCCTGAATTGAGTCCGAGTCTTCCGGTGGTCTGCCCCCCAGACGGAAAACGCGCCGAACGCGTCGAACGACTCAAATCAGGAAACGCTTTAGTCCAAAGAATCAGAGAGTTGATTCCGTGGCAAGCCCTTACGATTCAAGACGATTCAATTTTTATGAAATTTGCGCCTTTTGGTGCCGAACCGGCTCCCGGAAGGCCACTGGCCGTTGCCGGCAGGGGCCGCAAGAGAGCGCGCTACAGCATCTGCCCGAGAAACTCCTGGACCTCCCGGCCGGGCTTGAATTCGCCGATGCGCTTGATCTCCCATTGCAGCCGGATTCCAGATGTCTCCAGCACGCGCGCACGCACCGTCTCGCCGAGATATTCCAGATCGTAGCCGGTGACGTTGCCGGTGTTGATCATGAAATTGCAATGCATCGGCGACATCTGCGCCCCGCCGATCATCAGCCCGCGGCAGCCGGCCTTGTCGATCTCCTTCCAGGCCGAAGTGCCCTCAGGATTCTTGAAGGTGGAGCCGCCGGTCTTCTCGCGGATCGGCTGCACGGTCTCGCGATGATGCTGGACCTCGTCCATCGCCGCCTTGATGACCTCGGGCTTTTCCGCGTAACCCTCGAACAGCGCCGAGGTGAAAATGAGATCGGGGGCGGCGGCGGAATGACGGTAGGAGTAACCCATGTCGGCATTCGACAAGACATGGACTTTCCCCTTCCGGTCGAGCGCGCGTATCTCGACCGCTCGTTCGCTCGTTTCCACGCCATTGGCGCCGGCATTCATGCGCAGCGCACCGCCGACGCTGCCCGGTATGCCGTGATAGAAATGCAGGCCGCCAATGCCCGCATCGAGTGCCGCGGCGGCAAGCCGCTTATCGGGCGTGGCCGCACCTGCGCGGATGCGCGTCGGCGACACTATTTCGGTATCGGCAAAACCCTTGGCCGACAGGCGCACCACGAAGCCGCGGATGCCGCCTTCACGCACCAGAAGATTGGAGCCGACGCCAACGATGGTCAGCGGGACATCTGCCGGCACCGCTTTCAGGAAAGCGGCAAGGTCCTGCTCGTCAGCGGGCTGGAACAACGCATCTGCGACGCCGCCGGCACGGAACCAGGTGATCTTTTCCATCTCGGCGTCGGGCGTGACGCGGCCTCGCAGCCCCGAAAGCCTGCCGTCGAGCCTTGCAAGCAGCGCCTCGCCTTTCGTCATGCCGCCTCCCCGCCAAGCTCCTTCGGCAGCGCATAAGCCCATTGCGTGATGTTGCCGGCGCCCAGGAAGACCACGAAATCGCCCGGCTTGGCAAGATCGCGCACGATAGGCGCAATTGCCGCCTGCCCCTCCAGGTAGCGCACATCGCGATGGCCGCCGGCCCGGATTCGTGCCGTCAGCGCCTCGGATGTGATGCCGGGGATCGGCTCCTCGCCGGCTGGATAGACCGGCGCGACCATGACTGTGTCGGCATCGTTGAAACAGGCGGCGAAATCATCGAACAGATCATGCAGGCGGGTGAAGCGATGCGGCTGGGCAATGGCGATGACGCGGCCCTGGCAGGCGTCGCGCGCCGCCCTCAGCACCGCCTTGATCTCGACGGGATGATGGCCGTAGTCGTCGAAGACGCTGACCCCGTTCCAGCTTCCCGTAGGCGTGAAGCGGCGCTTGACGCCGCCGAATGAGGACAGGCCCTTGCGTATCTGATCGGCCGACAGGCCAAGCTCATGGGCGACGGCAATGGCAGCGGTTGCGTTGGACACATTGTGGCGGCCGGGCATCGGCAGGCGCAGGTCGCTGATGGTCTTTGCCGCGCCATTATTGCGATCGCGCACCACCACATCGAAAACCGAGGTCGCGCCTTCCATGCGGTGATTGAGAAAGCGGACATCGGCCTGCGTGTTTTCACCATAGGTGACGACACGGCGATCCTCGATGCGGGAAAACAGCGCCTGTACCTCCGGATGGTCCGTGCACATGACGCCGAAGCCGTAGAAAGGCACGTTTTCCACGAATTGGCGGAAGGCATCGCGCACCTTGTCGAAAGAGCCGTAATGGTCAAGATGTTCCGGGTCGATATTGGTGACCACGGCAATGTCGGCCGGCAGCTTGAGGAAGGTGCCGTCGCTCTCGTCGGCCTCGACCACCATCCAATCACCCTCGCCCATGCGCGCATTGGTGCCATAGGCATTGATGATGCCGCCATTGATCACCGTCGGGTCAAGGCCGCCTGCATCCAGCAGTGCCGAGACCATCGAGGTCGTCGTCGTCTTGCCATGGGTGCCGCCGATGGCGACGCATTGGCGAAAGCGCATCAGTTCGGCCAGCATCTCCGCACGCCGCACCACCGGCAGCAATTTCTCGCGCGCGGCGGCCAACTCGGGATTGGACTTCTTGATGGCGGTGGAAATCACCACCACCTCGGCCTTGCCGAGATTTTCGGCGCGATGGCCGACAAAGCATTCTATGCCCTTCTCGCGCAGCCGCTGGACATTGGCGCTTTCTGACTGGTCGGAGCCCTGCACCTTGTAGCCGAGATTGAACAGCACCTCGGCGATGCCGCTCATGCCGATGCCGCCAATGCCGATGAAGTGCACCAGGCCGATCGTTTGCTGCATCTTCATGGCTGCATATCCTTTTTCATGTTCTCGACCGTCTTTCCCGCCGCAATAGCTTCTGTCAGGTCGGCAAGCAACCGCACGGCATCGGGCTGTCCCGCCGTCTTGGCCGCAATTGCCATCGCCGCCAGCCTGTCGGGGGCCTGCATCAGGTTCCCGATCAGGGTCGAGAACACGCCCTGCGACAGCGTTCCCTGCGGGTGTAGCTCTGCTCCGCCAGCAGCGGCAAGGGCTGCGGCATTGGCGGCCTGGTCATGATCGAGCGCGTAGGGATAGGGCACGAAGACCGCCGGCCTGCCGATGACGGCCAATTCGGAGACGGTGGAGGCGCCCGACCGCGAGATCACCAGATGGGATTCGGCGATGCGCTCGGCCATATCGGTGAAAAAGGGCAGCACCTGCGCCTCGACACCGATTTCGCCATAGGCGGCCAGAACGCGCGCCACATCGTTCACGCGCGCCTGCTGCGTTACGCGGAGCCTCTTGCGCAGTTCCTGCGGCAATGCCGAGATCGCCGGCGGCACGGCATCGGAAAAGAACTGCGCGCCCTGGCTGCCGCCAAAGACGAGAAGGTTGAACGGCTCGCCGGATTGCGACGGCGAATAAGGCGTATCGGCCGCCGCCAATACGGCTGGCCGCACCGGATTGCCGGTGACGATCGTCTTGTCGCCATGTCCGCCGGCCCCTTCGGCCAGAAAGCCGCCGGCAATGGCGTTGACGCGGGCGGCAAGCGCGCGGTTGGCGCGGCCCATCACGGCATTCTGCTCGTGAATGATGGTCGGCACCCTGCGGCGCGTTGCGGCATAGAGGGGCGGCAGGGTGGGATAGCCGCCGAAACCGACGACCACCTCCGGCCTCAGCTTACGAATCAGCTCCGAAGACTGGCGAAAGCCGCGCCAGATTTTCCAGAAGGCGCCGGCAAGTTTCAGCGGATTGCGCGAGCCGATGGTGGCGGATGCGATCGGATGAACCGCCTTGGCCGGAAAATTGCCGGCATAGCGTCCGGCCCGGTCGTCGGTGGCAAGATGCACCTCCCAGCCACGCCCGATCAGCTCATGGGCAAGCGCCTCGGCTGGAAAGAGGTGGCCGCCGGTGCCGCCGGCGGCCAGAAGAATCGTCCCTCTCGACATGGCCTATTCCGCAGCCAGAGCGCGGCCGGACAGACCGGTAAATCCAGGCGCCTTGCGCTTTTCAGGCCGCTTGCGGGTCAAGGCCAGCACCATGCCCATCGAGATCGCGATCGCGATAAGCGAGGAGCCGCCATAGGAGATGAAAGGCAGCGTCATGCCCTTGGCCGGCATGAGCTGGAGATTGACGCCCATATTGATGACGGACTGGAAGCCGAAGACGATGACCAGGCCCGCAACGCCGTAGCGGGTGAAATCGTCCTGCTCCTTCAGCGCGATGTTCAAACCGCGAAGCACGATGAAGGCAAACAGAAGCATGATGAGGAAGCACAGCACGATGCCGAATTCCTCGCCCGCCACCGCAAAGACGAAATCGGCGTGGCTGTCGGGGATGACCCGCTTGACCGTGCCCTCGCCCGGACCGACGCCGAACCAGCCGCCATTGACGAGCGCCTCGCGCCCCATATCGACCTGAAACGTATCACCCTCGCCGGTGAGGAAGCGATCGATGCGTCCGGCGACATGCGGAAACGCCGAATAAGCTGCCACCGCACCGCCGATACCGACGGCACCCAGCGCAATGATCCACAGCCATGGCATGCCGGCCATGAAGAACATCACGCCCCAGGTGCCGAGAACCAGCATGGTCTGGCCGAAGTCCGGCTGGGCGACGAGCAGCGCCACCACCAGGCCAAGCAGGATGATAGCGAATAGATTGCCCGGAATGTCGGGCTGGCGCGCATGCTCGGCAAACAGCCAGGCACAGACGATGACGAAGGCCGGCTTGAGGAATTCGGAAGGCTGCAGCGAGACGCCGGCCAGCGAGACCCAACGGCGCGCGCCCTTGACCTCGACGCCGATATAAAGGGCAGCGACCATCAGGACCAGCGAGGCACCCAGCATGATCAGCGCCATGCGCCGCACCTCGCGTGCCTCCAGGAACGACACCGCAATCATCACCACCAGAGCCGGGATGGTGAAGAATATCTGCCTTGTGGCGAAGTGGAAGCTGCCGAGGCCGATGCGCTCGGCAACCGCGGGGCTTGCCGCAAAGGACAGCACGATGCCAAGCCCCATCAGCGACAGGAAGGCGGCCAGGAACCAGCGGTCGACCGTGCGCCACCAGACCGCTACCGGGCTCGTATCCAGACGGCTTGCCATCAGTCTGTCCCTCCGATGATTTTCATTCCGTCAATAGCAGCGACCAGTTGCCTGAAGCTGTCGCCGCGTAGTTCGAAATTCCTGAACTGGTCGAAACTGGCGCAGGCCGGCGACAAGAGTACAACCGCTTCTTGCGCGCGGTCCTGCGCCGCGTCATGGGCGGCATGCTCGACCGCCGCATCGAGCGTGCCGGAAATCTCGTAAGGCACCGCCTCGCCCAGCGTCGCTGCAAAGGAGGGTGCGGCCGCGCCGATCAGATAGGCCTTGGCGACGCGGGGAAAGAGACCGCGCAACGGCTCGATGCCGCCTTCCTTGGCAAGACCGCCAGCAATCCAGTAGATGCGCGGGAAGCTCGACAGTGCGGGTGCTGCCGCATCTGCATTGGTGGCCTTGGAATCATTGACGAAAAGGACATTGTCCTTGCGGCCGACCTGCTCCATGCGATGGGCAAGTCCGGGAAAGCTCTCCAGGCCGGATTGAATCTCGCCGAGATCGAGCCCCACCTTGAGGCAGGCGGCGACTGCCGCCAGCGCGTTCTGGGCATTGTGCTGGCCCCGCAGCGAGCCGATGCCTTCGAGAAAGCCGATGCGGCTGTAGCGCCCGCCAATCGCTTCCATCAGATCCTCGCCAGCGGCGAAATAACCGTCGGTCAGCGGCAGGCGCTTAGAGATGCGGATCACCTGCTTGCCCGCCTTTTCGAGGCGGTCGGCAATCTGCGCGCAATAGATGTCGTCCACGCCGATGATGGCCGTGTCGCTGCCGGCAACCAGCCTTTCCTTGATGGAGGCGTAGTGCTGCATGGTGCCGTGGCGGTCGAGATGATCGGGCGTGACATTGAGCAGGATGCCGGCGGTCGGGTTAATCGAAGGGGCAAGATCGATCTGGTAGGACGAGCACTCGACGACGTAGTGCCTGCCGGGCTCAGGCGGATCGAGCGTCATGACGGCGCGGCCGATATTGCCGCCCATCTGCGCATCGCGCCCCGAAGCCTTGATGATATGGGCGGTGAGCGCCGTTGTCGTGGATTTGCCGTTGGTGCCGGTGATGGCGATGAAGGGCACATCCGGCGCCTGGCCGTTGCGTTCGCGCGAAAACAGCTCGACATCGCCGATGATCTCGACGCTGGCGGCCTTGGCAAGCTCGACGGTCCAATGCGGCTTGGGATGGGTCAGCGGCACGCCGGGCGACAGCACGAAGGAGGAAAAGCCACCCCAGTCCGCTTGGCGCAGATCGCCGGTGGCGATGCCTGCAACCTGCGCATTGGCCACGCTCTCGGGATTGTCGTCCCAGGCCAGAACATCGGCACCGCCCTTGATCAGCGCATGTGCGGTTGCCAGCCCCGAGCCGCCAAGCCCGAAGAGTGCAACACGTCGTCCGGAAAGAGAGCGCGCCGGGATCATCGCAAGCCTCTACCGCAATTTTAGGGTCGACAGGCCGACCAGGGCAAGAATGACGGCGACGATCCAAAAGCGGATGACGACCTGGCTTTCAGTCCAGCCGAGCTTCTCAAAATGGTGGTGGATCGGCGCCATCAGGAAGACGCGCTTACCCGTCATCTTGAAGAAACCGACCTGGATGATCACCGACAGCGCCTCAAGCACGAACAACCCGCCAATGATGGCCAGCACGATCTCATGCTTTGTGGCGACCGCGATCGTGCCGATCAGGCCGCCGAGCGCGAGCGAGCCGGTATCGCCCATGAAAATGGCGGCGGGCGGTGCGTTGAACCACAGGAAGCCCAGGCCAGCTCCGACGACCGCGCCCAGAATGACCGCGAGTTCGCCGGTTCCCGGCACGAAGTGGATCTGCAGATATTCGGCAAAGACAGCGTTACCGGACAGATAGGCGATGACGCCGAAGGAAGCGGCCGCAATCATGATCGGCACGATGGCAAGCCCGTCCAGCCCGTCGGTGAGGTTGACGGCATTGCCGGCTCCCACCACTACCAGGCAGGAAAAGGGGATGAAGAACCAGCCGAGATTGAGCAGGAAATCCTTGATGAAGGGGAAGGTGAGTGAGGAGGAGAACGGCGCCTGCCCGGCCTGCATGATGACCCAGGCGGCAATGCCGGCAATGACGAATTCGATGCCCAGCCGCTTCTTGCCGGAAAGGCCCAGATGCGACTGCTTGGTCACCTTCAGATAGTCGTCGTAAAAGCCGATCGCGCCGAAGCCGAGTGTCACGAAAAGCACCACCCAGACATAGATGCTGGAAAGGTTGACCCACAAAAGCGACGAGCCGACGATGCCCGACAGGATCATCAGGCCGCCCATGGTCGGGGTTCCGGCTTTCTTGAAATGCGTCTGCGGGCCGTCGGCGCGGATCGGCTGGCCCTTGCCCTGGCGGATGCGCAGCGAATCGATGATCAGCGGCCCGAAGATGAAGACGAGCAGCGCCGAGGTGATGAGCGCCCCACCGGTCCGGAAAGTGATGTAGCGAAAAATATTGAAGACCGAAAACTGGTCCGAGAAATCAACGAGCAATGTAAGCATATGAAGCTAGTTCCCCCGGACCGCTATCAGCGGCTTCTGGCATGTTCGGCCTCAGCCGAGAATTTTTCGATCAACGCGTCCACCAGCTTTGCAAAACCGATGCCCTTCGACGCCTTGACCATGACGACGTCACCCGGCCGGATCGCCTCGAACAGGACCTGTTGAAGCTCAGCGGCGGTCTGCCTGTACTCGGCCCTGAAATCGCTTGGCAAAAGATCGGCCAGGACTTTCATTTCCGGTCCCGCCAGGAACACGCGGTCGGTCTTCGTCTCGGTGATCAATTCAGCCAGCGCACTATGGAGCTTGGGTGAATATTGCCCGAGTTCCAGCATGTCGCCGAGCACGGCAATGCGCCTTCCATCGCCGGCAGCTGGCGTCGCGTCGAGCAGGTCTATCGCCGCCTTCATCGAGGCCGGGTTGGCGTTGTAGCTCTCGTCGATCAGCGTGAACTGCCCGCCCGGCTTGCGCAATGTATGGCGTCGCCCGCGACCGCGCTCGGCCTTCAAGTCGGCCAACGCGATTGCCGCACCGGCAATATCGGCACCGGCAAGCTGCGCCGCCCCCAATACGGCAAGTACGTTCTGGACGATATGGCGTCCCGGAGCGCCGATCTTGACCGCCACTTCCTGCCCGCCGACCTTGGCGGTCATGATCGAATGATCGTGGTGGAGGACGAAATTCGTCAGCCGCACCTGCGCCTTTGCATGTTCGCCATAGCCCCACACCTGTTCCACGCCGGCATCGCGCGCCAGCTTGTGAAGCAGCTTGAAGCGCGGGTCGTCCTGGTTGATGAGGGCCGTGCCGCCCGGCTCGACGCCTTCGAATATCTCGGCCTTGGCTCTGGCGATGGCATCGAGACTGCTGAAGTGGCCGAGATGGGCGGCGGCGACACCAGTGACGATGGCGATATGCGGGCGCACCATCTTCACCAGCGGGCGGATCTCGCCCTCATGGTTCATGCCGATCTCGAAGATCGCATAGTCGCAATCCTCCGGCATGCGCGCCAGCGTCAGCGGCACGCCCCAATGATTGTTGAAAGACGCCGCCGAGGCATGCACTGAGCCCACGGCAGATAGAGCGTGGCGCAGCGCCTCCTTGGTGCTGGTCTTGCCGACCGAGCCGGTGACGGCGATGACCTTGGCGCTGGTCCGTGCACGTGCAGCGATGCCCGCTTTTTCCAGCGCGGCAAGCACGTCCGGCACCACGATCATCGGGGCGGTCAGGCGGCCAAGCGCCGGCAGCTTGCCTTCCGCCACCACCAGAAGCCCCGCGCCGGCCTTGATGGCTGCGGTCGCAAAATCATGGCCATCCATGTTTTCGCCCTTGATGGCGAAGAAGGCCTCACCCGGCTCCAGGCTGCGGCTGTCGATGGAAATGCCGGTGACGCCTGCCGGCATCTGGCCGACAGGACGGCCATCCATGGCGGCAACAAGCGCTTCGGCTGTCCACAGATGTGTCATGCGGCATGCTCCTTAAGCGCCCGCCGCACCTCTTCATGATCAGAAAACGGGAAGGTCTGCGACCCGACCGTTTGCCCTTCCTCATGGCCCTTGCCGGCCACGATCAGCGTGTCGCCTGCATGCAGCATGGCGATCGCCTCGGCAATCGCCATGCGCCTGTCGCCGATCTCGATGGCGCCGGGTGCGGCCGCAAGGATTTCCGAGCGGATTTCCTCGGGAACCTCCGAACGCGGGTTGTCGTCAGTGACGATGGCAACGTCGGCCAATCGTGTCGCGATCTCGCCCATGATCGGCCGCTTGCCGCGATCCCTGTCGCCGCCGCAGCCGAACACCACGATCACCCTTCCGGTGGTGAACGGCCGTACCGAAGCGAGCACATTTTCCAGCGCATCCGGCTTGTGGGCATAATCGACATAGACCGGCGCACCATTTCCAGTCGTCCCGACGAGTTCGAGCCGGCCCGGCGCACCGCCAAGCTTTTCAAGCGCGCCAAGCGCCGCGGATGAAGGCGTGCCGGTGGCTATCGCCAGGCCGGCGGCAACGAGCGCATTGTAGATTTGGAAATCGCCTGCGAGCGGCAGGTCGATCTCATGGATGACGCCGTCGGCCTCGATCTCGGCCCGCTGACGGAAACGTTCATGCTCGACCCGCTTCAGGCGCAGGAAATCGCCCTGGCGGCCGACAGTCAACACCTTGAGGCCAGCGGCGCGTGCCGCTGCAATCGTCGGCTCCGACCAGCGGTCGTCGGCAAAGATCACCGCCGGCGCGCCCTTGGGCAACAGCGTGTCGAACAGGCGCAGCTTGGCGCGGTGATAGTCCTCGACCGTCGGATGATAGTCCATGTGGTCGCGGCCGAGATTGGTGAAGCCACCGGCCACAAGCCGCACGCCGTCGAGCCGGCTCTGGTCGAGACCGTGGCTGGAAGCTTCCATCGCCGCATGGGTGACGCCGGCCTCGGCAAGTTCGGTGAGCAGGCGGTGAAGGGCAACCGGGTCCGGCGTCGTCAGCGAGCCATAGTCGTTGCGGCCCGGCGCCACGACACCGGTGGTGCCGATGCTGGCCGAGGCGAGCCCGGCATGCTCCCAGATCTGGCGGGTGAAGGCGGCAACCGAAGTCTTCCCGCTGGTGCCGGTGACGGCCACCATCGTCTCGGGCTGGCGACTGAAGAAACGTGCCGCAAGCAGGGCCAACGCGCGCCTTGGCTCGTCAGTGGCAATGACTGGAATGGAGAGCGCACCGAGCGCTGCTCCCCTGGCCGCGACGATGGCCGCAGCACCCCGTTTCTGCGCATCGGCGGCAAAACTCGCCCCATCCGCCTTGCTCCCCGCAACGGCGACGAACAGGTCGCCCGGCCTGACCTGGCGCGAATCCGAGGAGACGCCGCTCACCTCCATGTCGGCGGGAACAATTCCTTCGACAGGCAGGATACCGGCAAGGTCTTTGAGTTTCATCAGGGTCCAGTCGTCACAAACAAATGGCGCGCTTTGCCGGCGCGCCCTGAGAATCATTGGTAGGAAACCAGCTTTGCTTCATTTTCATGGCCGAAATCTGGCTTCACGCCAAGGAATGATGCGGAGCGGCGAATGATATTGGCAACCACCGGGGCGGCATTGAGACCGGAGGTCGCACCCAGTCCCGGCTTCTCCGGCTTGGGCTCGTCCACGATGCTGAGCACGATATATTGCGGGTCATCCATCGGAAAGGCGGCGAGGAAGGCGTTGAACCTGACACCGGGCGCATAGCGGCCATTGACCACTTTTTCGGCCGTGCCGGTCTTGCCGCCGACGCGGTAGCCGGGAACTTCCGCACGCTTGCCCGATCCCTTCTCTGCGTTCAGCCGATAGAGATAGCGCATATCGGCGCTGGTCTGCGGGCTGACGACTTGCGTGGAGCGGGCGATGGCTTCTTCCTCGGTTCGCGGCAGGAAGGTCGGGTTCATCAGCCTGCCGCCATTCATCAGCGCCGCCGCACCCACCGCCGTCTGCAGCGGCGTGGTGGACATGCCGTGGCCAAAGGCGATGGTGATCGAGTGGACCTTCTTCCATACCTTGGGCTCGGTCGGCCGCGCCACTTCCGGAAGCTCGGTCTGCAGGCGGTCGAGCAGACCGATGCGCTTCAGAAATTCCCGGTGGCCTTCGATGCCGACGACATCGGCCTCGCGCGCCGAGCCGATATTGGAGGAATAGATGAAGACCTCGGGCACGGTGAGCACCCTGCCCTTGCCATGGAAGTCGCGGATCGTCTGCCGTCCGATGGTGATCGGACGCCTAGCATCGAAGGTGCTGTCGAGCGTTACCTTGCCGGAATCGAGCGCCATGGCGGTGGTGAAGCTCTTGATGGTCGAGCCCATTTCATAGACGCCGGCCGACATGCGGTTGAGGCGATCCTTGTCGAGCGCATTATAGGGGTTATTGGGGTCGAAATCCGGCACCGAGGCCATGGCCAGCACTTCGCCGGTCTTGGCGTTGAGCACAACCGCGCCGGCTGCGATGGCTTGGTATTTCTCAAGCGCGCGGGTGATCTCGTCATGGACGATGTGCTGCACGCGGTTGTCGATGGACAGTTTCACCGGCTTGAGATTGTCGGCCTCGACCAGGCCGCTGGCGCGAAGATCGGCCAGGCCCTGGTCGTCGATATATTTTTCCATACCGGCAATGCCCTGATTGTCGATATTGGTGAGGCCCAGAATATGCGCTGCGGTCGAGCCGCCCGGATAGAAGCGGCGCTTTTCGGTGCGAAAGCCAATGCCGGGAATGCCGAGCTGCATGATGTCGGCCTGCTGGCGCGGCGTAAGCTGGCGCTGCAGCCACACGAAACCGGTGCCGCTCTTGAGCTTGCGATAGGTCTGTTCGACCTCGATGTCAGGCAGGACGGTCTGGAGCTTCTCGATCACCTCGTCGGCATCGATGATGCGGCGCGGCTCGGCAAACAGCGAAGCGGTCTTGATGTCGGTCGCCAGCACTTCGCCATTGCGGTCGATGATATCGGGGCGCGAGGCGGTGATGCGCGCGACCGGCCCACTGGAAGCTTCCGGGTCCTGCAGGCCGAGATAAACGAGCCGACCGGCAATGGTCGCATAGATGCCGAAGAAAACCGCCATGGTCATGACGACCCGGTTTTTGGCGCGGCCGCCGATGGCCTTGCGGGCGCCGTCCACCACGATGGATGGAGTTGACGCTTCGGCGTTCGACTTGCGTTTGCGCCAAAGCTTCATCATTGCACCACCGCTCCCGTAACCACCTTGTCGGTTCCGTTGTCTGCCATGCCCCCAAGGGGCTCGTTCAAGATGTCCTGGATCTCTATCGGCCGTGGCGGCAGGTCTTCCAGATCGACGATCTGTCGCGCCTCGACCGGCTCCAATTGAAGTTGAGACTGATAGATCTCGGTCAGCCTCTGCAAGCGCGAGGGCTGGGTAAGCAGGCTCCAATCGGCCTTCAGGAGATCGATCGAATCCGCCTCGAAACGAATCTGCTGCTCGATCCTGCGCAATTCGGCGAGCTGGTTTTCCGCCTCATGCTTCGTCTTGTAGGTGAAGGCGGCAGCCGAAACCATGACGGCAATGAGGACGATGTCGGTCGTGCGGAACATTTGACGTTACCTTTCCGACTGGATTTCGGGCAGTTTGGGCAGGCCGAAGATCGAAAAATCGGCGGCGCGTGCCGGCGCTTCAGTGCGGATCGCAGCGCGCAGCTTGGCCGAGCGCGCGCGCGGATTGGCCTCGATTTCGGCATCCGAAGCGGCAACCACCCCACCGGCCTTGCCGAATGTCGCCGGGTTCACCTGCGCTTCCGGCAGATAGCGCGAACCGGCAGCGCTGCCGGAACGGTCGGCAATGAAGCGCTTGACGATCCGGTCCTCCAGCGAATGGAAAGTGACGACGACCAGCCGCCCGCCGGGTTTAAGCGCCCGCTCGGCCGCAAACAGCGCACGTGCCAACTCGCCCAACTCGTCATTGACGAAAATGCGCAGCGCCTGGAACACACGGGTTGCCGGATGGATCTTGTCCTTGGGGTTGCGCCCGACATGATCGGCGATGGCTTCGGCCAGATCGCGCGTGCGCTCGAAGCCGCGAACGGCGCGGCGCTTCTCGATCATCCGGGCGATGCGGCCGGCATGCCGCTCCTCGCCCAGAAAGCCAAAGATACGGGCAAGGTCGCCTGCCTTGAAGCGGTTGACGATATCGGCAGCACTTGGCCCCTTCTGCGCCATGCGCATATCGAGCGGCCCATCGGCACGAAAGGAAAAACCGCGCTCGGCCTGATCGAGCTGCATCGAGGAAACGCCGATGTCGAGAACGACACCGTCGACATCCTGCGCATAATCATCGAGGCGGGAGAACGGGCCATGCACCAGAAGCAGGCGCCCGCCAGAGGCTGCCTCCAGTTCCCGCCCGGCAGCGATCGCATCAGGATCGCGGTCGACTGCCACCACCGACGCACCGGCGGCAAGCAGCGCCCTCGTATAGCCACCGGCGCCAAAGGTGCCGTCGACAATCACTTCGCCTTGCTTCGGCTCCAACGCGGCGATCACTTCCTGGAGGAGAACCGGAATGTGACGGGCCGGTCCGCCAACGGCGCTATGGTCTTCGCCGTGACCCGCCATCATTCCGCTTCCTCCACCCGCCCTTCGCCCGTCCCTCGACGAAGCTGCAAAAGCCGTGCGCGCACCTGTGCGCCATAAGCGCTCAAACGCTGCGGCTCCCATATCTGGAAGAAATTGCCGCGGCCGACAAAGGCAATTTCCGAGGAAATGCCGGTATGTTCGCGCATGAAGTCGGTGACCGTGATGCGCCCATCCTGATCCAGCTTCAGGAACATTCCATCGCCATGGCAAAAGAACGACATATCGTCCGCCGTCTGCAAGAACGGATCCTCGAGCGCTATGCGCTGCTCGTAGCGGTCGAGCAGGTCGAGCCCGCCGACATCCAGCGCCGGCACGTCGAGTGCCCGCAGCGCATATAATTCGCCGTAGCCGCGCCTCTGCAGAACCGAGCGAAAATGCGCCGGAACGGAGACCCGCCCCTTGGCGTCGATCCTGTTTACCGCATTTGACAGGAACCGGTCCATCACTCGATACAGCCGCCTCCGTCGCGCCCCTCATCACCGCATCCTCCAGCCTGCCGCGTTGCGTGACCGTGATGCTCTTTTCCCTGCTTTCGAACACAGCAAACCCGGCTGGCACCACCGCTGCGACTGCTCGCTTGGGGAACGCCTCACCCGGTACTGGAACGAAGACTGGAATGTATGAATGGGATATCATGGGACTGTATGGGCGTCAACGGGAACAGGCATTCAGGCGGCCACTACGAGGGCTCCTCGCGCGGCTTTGGCAGCATTCGGATATTTATCGTCCGTTAAGCTTAACAAGCCGTTAGGAGCGCGACTTTCGTCGTGGTTTTGCGCCCTTGCCCGCGCCTGAGGACAGGAATAGCGTTGAGGCAGTCCATGTCCCCGCCGAAAGACCCTCTCGCCATGTCCGAAGCCCTTCAGTCCCGCGCCGCTACGCTTGTCCATCTTCGCGGCAAGACGCTAAAGCGCGGTGATTCCGTGCCGCTGCCGCTGACCATGGCATCGACCTTCCATGCGCCCGGCGATTCCACCGGATTTCACCAATATGGCCGCTTCTCCAACCCGACATGGGATGCGGTGGAAGAAATGCTGGCCCATCTGGAGAATGCGCCCTGCATCGGCTTTCCCTCCGGCATGGCGGCGATTGCGGCGGTCTATTTCACTCAGTTAAAGGCCGGCGACCGCATCCTGCTGCCGGCAGATGGCTACCCGACCGGACGCGGCCTTGCCGAACGCTATCTCGGCAAGCTCGGTGTCAGCTTCGACACTCGCCCGACCGCGACCTTCCTCGATGGCGGCTTTGCCGGCTATCGCCTCGTCTTCATCGAAAGCCCGTCAAATCCGGCTCTCGACATTTGCGACATCGCGGCGGTTGCAAAGGCTGCCCATGCCGAAGGCGCGATCGTCATGGCCGACAACACGACGATGACACCCTTCGGCCAGCGGCCGCTCGATCTTGGCGTGGATATTCTGGTCGCCGCCGACACCAAGGCGCCCAATGGCCATTCAGATGCGCTGTTCGGCCATGTCGCCAGCCGCGACCCCGACATCATCGCGGCCGTCAAGGATTGGCGCCAGACATCAGGCAGCATACCCGGCGCCATGGATGCATGGATGCTGCATCGCGGGTTGGAGACGCTGGAACTGCGCTTCGAGCGCATGTGCAATACAGCCGAAGTCCTCGCCAGGCGACTGAAGGAGCGGAAGATCCTCCAGTTGGTGCGCTATCCCGGACTGGAAGACGATCCGTCGCACAATCTCGCGCGCGCCCAGATGGATCGGTTCGGCTTCCTGATCAGCCTAGTGCTCGCATCGGAGGAGCAGGCCGAGGACTTCATCAATGGCTGCAGCCTCATTCAGGCTGCGACATCCTTCGGCAGCGTGCACAGCTCGGCCGAGCGCCGCACAAGGCGGGGCGACGCCGTGCCGCCGGGCTTCGTGCGTCTGGCCGTGGGCTGCGAACCGGCCGAGGAGTTGTGGGCCGCGATCAAGGCGTCGCTGGATCGGCTGGGCTGAATCAAACTCGGAAGGTAATCGCTCAACCGGCTGAAACAGCGGTGAAAATGCCAGCCAGCCTATAAGCCGGGTTCTGTATGGCCCTCGCGCCCGAGGGCACGAAAACGTGGCGGCCATTCGTCTTGGACGCATGTTGCCATGCGCCTCACGCAACCTACCCGGATGGCGGGGCCGGAAACAGCCCTGAAGGTTTCCCTTCACACCATCCCTATTCGGTCTTGCTCCCGGTGGGGTTTGCCCTGCCGCTCCTGTTGCCAGTCGCGCGGTGGGCTCTTACCCCACCCTTTCACCCTTGCCATGGCAAGCCATGGCGGTTTGCTTTCTGTGGCACTTTCCCTGGGGTCGCCCCCGCCGGTCATTATCCGGCACCGTGTTTCCATGGAGCCCGGACTTTCCTCACCCGCAGCCTTTCGGCTCCTGCTGGTGCGGCCGCCCGGCTGGCTGGCAAGTTCTATAAAGGGACTTGTAGGCCAAAACGCAAATGAAAAAGCCTGCACGACAGGCAGGCTTGCTTCATTGTGCTCAGGAGGCTTGCGATCAGTTGGCAGCGAGGTGCTGCAAAACCTTGCCGCAATAGGCCGAAGACACCGGATTCATCCGCTTGGCCGCATGACCAGCATTGTATTTCAGGATAGTGCCGCAGGTCGTGCCGCCGCCCAGCGAATGGGCCTTGGCGAGGTATTTCATGCCGTATTTGATGTTGGTCTCGGGGTCGAACAGGCCTTTGCTGCCGCCGCTATAGCCCATCATGCGCGCCGTCGACGGCTTGATCTGCATCAGGCCGATCTCGCCGGCGCTGCCGCGCGCATCGGCGCGATAATTGCTTTCGACCCGAATGACGGCATGGGCAAGCGAAACGGGAACGCCGTAGGAGGCCGCATATTGCGCGACCAGCTTGCCATAGCGCGGGTCCTTGCTCGCGGCGGCCTTGGCGGCAACCTTGGCGCCCTTCTTTCCGATCGATGCGGTCTGCATCATGTCCAGCGCAAGCTTCTTACCCTTCTTGCGGCTCTTCATCACCACGCTCTTGGGGCTGGAAGCCTTCTTGGACTTCGCCTGGGCGGTCTTGGCCTTTGCCGCCGGCTTCTTCTTCGGTTGCGTTGAAGCGGCCCGCTTGCTCTCTTTCTTGGGAGTGACTTCCGCCTTCTCAACCTCCGGCTTGTCAGTCTTGACGGCCGGCGTCACCACCGAATTGTCCTTGAGGCGCCCGCTCATGCTGGGATGCGGCTGGGAATGCGCAGCAAAACTCGTCAAGCCGACAGCAAATGCCGCCGTCAACACAGTCCATCTCTTCATGTCTTCCTGTTCTTTTTCTTGGCCGCGCGAATATCTTCACGCAGCAACCCTTACTCAAAAGCCTGAACCATTCTTGTAGTCAGGCCTCACACAGGGCGGGATTTGACAAGGGAATTGGCGGCAATGAAGGCCGGCGAAATCACTTTCGTTAACCGAATGTAACGCTATGGATTTCGTTGCTATACTTGAGCAAAACTGATGTGCAGGGATGAAAGAAGGCGACGCAAGGTTTCGACTGTGCTGGCATCGGCGACACCGTCAATCCTGGCGGGACGGAAATGGCGCTGGAAGGCGGCAACCACGATCTCCGTGGAGGCATCGAAAATCCCCGTGATCTCAACGCCGTAGCCATAGAGCTCAAGCATCGACTGAAGCTCTTCCACCAGCCGTCCACGGTCGCCGTTTTTGAGTGCCGGCCCGTCGCCGATCGGCACCGGCTCGACAAAATGGCCGACATTCGCCGTGGCCAGCCTCTTCCACGGGAACTTTTCGCCGGGATCCACCTTGCGACCAGGTGCCACATCAGAATGCGCTAAAATTCGCTCCGGCACGATGCCGTGGCGGCCACAAATACCCTGGCAAAGGGCGATTACGGCCTCAATCTGCCTGTCGGGAAACTCCGGATAGCCGAATTCATGGCCCGGATTGACGATCTCGATCCCCACCGACCAGGAGTTTATGTCGCTCACGCCGCGCCAGGAACTCTTGCCGGCATGCCAGGCACGATCGCTTTCGCGCACCATCTGCACGATGGCGCCATCTTCATGCACCAGATAATGCGAGGACACTTCGCTGACAGGATCGCAGAGCCAGGACTCGGCCGCCTTGGCGGTCGGCATGCCGGTATAATGGAGAATGATCGTGTCTGGCCGGTCGGTGCCACGCCGCGGATTGAAATTCGGCGATACACGGATTTCAACACCGGCATGGTCAGCCAGGAATCCGCTCATGCAGCTCGCGCGCTCCGTTCGATCAGTTCATAGGCCGCGTTGATTGCGGCAATGCGTGTGGTTGCGATCTTGATGAATTCTTCCGGCACGCCACGGGCAATCAACCGATCCGGGTGGTTGTGGGCGACCAGCGTGCGATAGTGCTTGCGCACATCTTCGAACGGGCGGCCGCGCTCGATTCCCAGCACGACATAGGGGTCTGCATCGCCGAGGTCGAGATGCCGGGCCAGTATGCTCTGATAGTGCTGCTCCCCGATGCGGAAAATTTCGGCCACGCGTTGCAGGAATCTGCCCTCGCGCTCATGCAGCATCCCGTCAGCCTTGGCGATGTGGAACAGCCCGTCCAGAATGTCTTCCAGCATGGCGCAGTTCTGGTGACCAGAGCCGCACAGACCTGCCATGCGCCTCGCGTAGGTTTCGAAGCCGGCAACATCCGCCTTGGCCAGGTCGTAAAGCCGCGCCACATTGTGCGCCTCCTCAGGAGGAATGTCGAAAATCTCGCGAAAGGCACGTATCTCGTCTTGCGTGACCACGCCGTCGGCCTTGGCCATCTTTGCCGACAGCGCGATCATCGCCACCGAAAAGGCGACGCGGCGACGCAAATCCGCATCGCCCTCGAATACGGTGCGCACGGCTTCGACCATGCCGGCAACGCCGGACAGGGCGGAAGCGGATGCACGGGATATGAACTCGCCTATGCGGTCCCAGATCGACATGGGCCGCTTATTAGGACGAAACGCGCCGATTGGCGAGGCGCAAATCCCACCTTCTTTCAGGTGAGATCGGAAATTAACGGTTCGGGCGGTGGCAAAATCGGAAACGGAAATGCAAGAAAGGCCGGCGAGGCCGGCCTTTCCAATGCTCTTACAAGCCTGACGACTGCACGGTTTTACTGCGCAGGAGCCGCCGGCTGGGTGGTGCCGCCAGTGCCGGTCTCGGGCGCAGGCGTTTCCGGAGCCGCTGCCGGCGGGGTGGTTTCAGGCGTGGTTTCGGTTGCCGGCGGCGTCGTGCTCTGAGTCGTGGTGCTGTCAGTGCTGTCGCTGCATGCGGCAATACCGAACAGGGCAACAGCGGAAACCGTGGCAAGAATGAGTTTCTTCATTATCTCTCTCCTAACGAACAACACCCAGTCTACCGGGCGGTCGTGTTAGGAATGTGCACAATGGCGCTTTGGTTTCGTCACTTACGCTGACTCGACGAAACATTTCGTCAGGCACGGACTGTCGATTGACCTCACCGGATACTTGCAAACGTTGACTAATGGATTTTGTTCAGCCTTAGAAACCGTTTCCGGCAACAAGGTATGACGCAACATGAAAGCAAAGCGCTGGGACTTCTGGATCGACCGCGGCGGCACATTCACCGACATCATCGGTCGCGATCCGAACGGCGTCCTGCATCCGCACAAGCTGCTTTCTGAAAACCCGGAAGCCTATCGTGACGCCGCCATCCACGGCATTCGCGACCTGCTCGGCATTCCGGTTGGCCGGCCGATCCCGCCCGGCCTGATCGGCGACATCAAGATGGGCACGACGGTGGCCACCAATGCGCTGCTGGAACGCAAAGGCGATCGCGTCCTGCTGCTGATCACCAAAGGGTTTCGCGACGCGCTGCGCATCGCCTACCAGGCGCGGCCCGATATCTTCGCCAAGCAGATCATCCTGCCCGAACAGCTTTATGAGCGGGTGGTGGAGGTGGAGGAACGGGTCCGCGCCGATGGCAGCGTGGAACAGGCGCTCGATCCGGACGCGACCCTGCCTTCGATCGAACAGGCGCGCGCCGACGGCATCGATGCGGTGGCGATCGTCTTCATGCATGCGTGGAAGTTTCCCGAGCATGAGCAGAAGGTGGCCCAAGCCTGCCGCGACGCCGGTTTCGGCCAGGTCTCTGTCAGCCATGAGGTTTCGCCGCTGATCAAGCTTGTCGGCCGTGGCGACACTGCGGTGGTGGATGCCTATCTCTCGCCGATCCTGTCGCGCTACGTGCAAAGGGTGGCGACGGAGCTGGGGATCGAGGCCGGTCAACGGGCGAAGCCCGCAAGCGCGACCGCGCGTCGGCCGTTACCGGCCGCCCAAGCGGAGGCCAGCGAGCAAAGCGAGCGCTCGGCCGAGAGCCCAAGATTAATGTTCATGATGTCGTCGGGCGGCCTCACCGCTGCCGAGAAATTCCAGGGCAAGGATGCGCTTCTGTCGGGTCCGGCCGGCGGCGTGGTCGGTATGGCAGAAACCGCCAGGCTTGCCGGCTTTGACAAGGTCATCGGTTTCGACATGGGCGGCACCTCGACCGATGTCGCGCATTTCGACAGCGACTATGAGCGCGCCTTCGACACTGAGGTTGCCGGCGTGCGAGTGCGCGCGCCGATGATGCGCATCCATACGGTAGCGGCAGGCGGTGGCTCGATCCTGCACTACACCTCCGGCCGCTTCCAGGCCGGGCCAGATTCGGCCGGCGCCAATCCCGGTCCGGCCTGCTATCGCCGGGGCGGGCCGCTTGCCGTCACCGACGCCAATGTCATGCTCGGCAAATTGCAGCCCGATTTCTTTCCCGCGATCTTCGGGCCCAATCAGGACGAGCCGCTGGACGCCGAGATCGTGCGGCGGAAATTCGAGGAACTGGCGGTCGAGATCGGCGACAGCCGCAGCCCGGAAACGGTGGCCGAAGGCTTCATCACCATCGCGGTGGAGAACATGGCCAACGCGATCAAGAAGATTTCGGTCCAGCGCGGCCATGACGTCACCGAATATCTGCTGAACTGCTTCGGCGGCGCCGGTGGCCAGCATGCCTGCCTCGTCGCCGACGCGCTTGGCATGGAATCCGTGCTTATCCATCCATTTTCCGGCCTGCTTTCGGCCTATGGCATCGGGCTTTCCTCGGTCTTCGCCTCGCGCCAGCAGGCACTGCTCCAGCCCTTGGCGGATGAATCGCTCCCGGACATAGGCGATTTGATTGCAGCACTCGGCAAGGAAGTGCTCGCCGAACTTGGCGATCAAGGCATTGCCGAGGCGGATGTCTCGTCGCGACCGCTGCTGCATGTGCGCTATGACGGCACCGACACCACCCTGCCCGTCTCGTTCGAAACCGGTTCGATTGAAGCCGCCATCAAAAGTTTCGAGGCGGCACACAAGGCGCAGTTCGGCTTTGTCTATGACGACAAGCCGATGATCGTCGAAGCTGTCAGCGTCGAAGGCACCGACATGGCAGGAAGCGGCGGTGACGAACCGCTGCAGGAGGTGGCCGAGCAATCGCCCGAGCCCGGCGAAAAGCGCAAGCTCCATAGCGACGGCGCATGGCACGATGCAGGCATCTTCCGCCGCGAGGCAATGTCTCCCGGCTGTAAGGTCGGTGGCCCCGCCCTTATCATCGAAAGCCACCAGACCATCGTGGTGGAACCGGGCTGGCAGGCCGAGATCACCGCGCGCAACCATATTCTGATGCGCCGCATAGCCAAGAAGCGGCGGATGGCAGCACTCGGCACCGAAGCCGATCCGGTGATGCTCGAGGTGTTCAATAATCTGTTCATGTCAATTGCCGAGCAGATGGGGCTGACGCTGCAAAACACCTCGCATTCGGTCAATATCAAGGAGCGGCTCGACTTTTCCTGCGCCGTTTTCGAGAAGAACGGCGCCCTGGTGGCGAACGCGCCGCATATTCCGGTGCATCTGGGCTCGATGGACCGTTCGGTGGAAACCATCATCCGTCTCAATGAAGGCGATATTCACCCCGGCGACGTGTTCGCGCTCAACGCGCCCTATAATGGCGGCACGCATCTGCCGGACATAACTGTGGTGACGCCGGTGTTTGAGGAAGCAGGCTCTTCTACCTCCCCCTTGTGGGGAGGTCGCGCCGAAGGCGCGGAGACCCCCACCCCGGACCTGCGGTCCGACCCTCCCCACAAGGGGGAGGGTAAAGAACGCCGCATCCTCTTCTGGGTCGCCTCGCGCGGCCACCATGCAGATGTCGGCGGCACCGCGCCCGGCTCGATGACCCCGATGGCAACCACGGTCGACGAAGAGGGCATTCTGTTCGACAATTTCCGCCTGGTGGAGCGTGGTCGCTTCCGCGAAAAGGCGCTGCACGACCTTTTGACCAACCACTCCTACCCCGCCCGCAACCCGAGCCAGAACATTGCCGACCTCAAGGCGCAGATCGCCGCCAATGAGAAGGGTGCGGCGGAATTGCGCAAGATGGTCGCGCATTTCGGGCTGGAGGTGGTGGAGGCCTATATGGGCCATGTGCAGGACAATGCCGCCGAAAGCGTGCGCCGCGTGCTCGAACGCCTGCCGGACAGTTCGCATTATGAATATCCGACCGATACCGGCCAGGTGATCAGGGTAAAGATCACCGTTGATCGCAAAAAGCGCGAGGCGACGGTGGATTTCACCGGCACTTCGAAAGTGGAGAAGAACAATTTCAACGCGCCGGAGCCGGTGGCGCGCGCCGCCGTGCTGTATGCGTTCCGGGTGATGGTCGAGGGCAATATCCCGATGAATGCCGGCTGCCTGCGGCCGATCAACATCGTCATTCCGGAGGGCTGCATGCTCAAGCCGACCTATCCGGCAGCGGTGGTGGCCGGCAATGTCGAGACCTCCCAGCACGTCACCAACGCAATTTTCGGGGCGATGGGCGCATTGGCCAATGCGCAAGGCACGATGAACAACCTGACCTTCGGCAATGACCGCTACCAATATTACGAGACGATCTGCTCCGGTTCGCCGGCAGGCCGGATGAACAGCGGCCAGGGTTTCCACGGCACCCCGGGCGTCCATACCCACATGACCAATTCGCGCCTGACCGACCCGGAGATATTGGAGCTGCGCTTCCCCGTGGTGCTGGAGGATTTCCATATCCGCGAAGGATCGGGCGGCGAGGGCAAATGGCATGCCGGCGACGGCACGCGCCGCACCATCCGCTTCCTGGAGCGGATGGAATGCGCGATCCTCTCCTCGCACCGCAACCGGCCGCCTAAAGGCATCGATGGCGGCGGCGATGGCGAGGCGGGCGCAACGCAGGTGCGCCGCAATGACGGCACGGTCGAGACGCTACGCGCCTGCGACCAGACTACGCTTGAAGCCGGCGAGGCGGTGATCGTGACCACACCGACTCCGGGCGGTTTCGGCAGGTAACGCTTGGAGCCGTTCTGGTTTAAACGGATCGAGAAACGGCTCTAAACTTTGGCCGCATTTCCGGACGCAAAACCGTTTCACACTTTTGCTGGAAAATGCCTATTCCAGCGCGGCAACCAATGCTGCCACCAGCGCCTGCGGCTTGTAGCCGATCTTGGAAGGTGTCAGCCCGAGCCGCAGCACGACAAGCCGGTGCGAGGGGATGATGGCCGTCGACTGGCCGTCATGCCCGAGCATCCAATAGGCATCGTTGGGCAGATCGATGCCGCCATCCGGATCGGCACCGACCGGTCCCGGCCCGGTCGGGCCATGCAGCCAGACCTGCCCTCGCCCATATTCGTCATTCGAGGCGGGTGCTGCCTCATGCATCCAGGCGACGAAACCGGAGGGCAGCAGCTGCCTCCCGTTCCACGCCCCGTCATCGAGCAGGAACTGGCCGAAGCGCGCCCAGTCCCTCGCGGTTGCATAGAGATAGGACGAACCGGCAAAGGTGCCGCGGGCGTCGGTCTCGAATATGGCACTCGCCATGCCGAGAGGGTCGAACAATGCGGCGCGCGGCCATGCCAGCGCCCGGTCAGGATCGCCGACCGCATCCTGCCACAGCTTCGACAGCAACGCAGCCGTGCCGCTGGAATAGCTCCAGACCTTGCCCGGCTCGCCTGACAGCGGCTTATCGGCGGCGAAAGAAGCCATGTCCGGCTCCAGATAGAGCATGCGCGTGACATCGGTCACGTCGCCATAATCCTCGTTGAAGGCGAGCCCCGACGACATCGCCATCAGGTCGGCGAGGCTGATCTGTGCACGCCTATCCGCCTTCCAGCTCTCAAAAAGGCCCTTGGCTTCGAGGCTCATCTTGCCGTCGCGGATCAGCGTTCCGACCAGTGCGGCATTGACCGTCTTGGTCATCGACCAGCCAAGCAGCGGGGTCGAGGCTGAAAAGCCATCGCCATAGCGCTCGCCGACAATGCGCCCATCCTTGACCACCACGACTGCGCGCATGCCCGGCCCGGTCAGGCCCGCATCGTCGAGTACTGCGGCAAGCGCTGGATCTTGCGAAGGCTGGACATGCTCGCCTTGCGGCCACAGGGCTTCGGGGTCGGCGACTACCTCCGCTGGCGGTTCCTGCGCGAAGGCTCTTGCCGCTTCCAAATCGCCATCCGGCACGGTGGCGCAGCCGCCATTGTCACGCGCGACGGCAAGCCCGCCGCCAAACAGGCCGAACAGCCCGGCTTTCACCGTTCCGGCTTCAGGATCGACGCTAACCGACATCAGCCGCAAGAGCGGATGGCCGGGTGCCTGCACATCGACCTTCAGCACTTCGGCAGCATTCCGCCCGGCGACGAAGACATTGGAACAGACGATCTTGGCTGCATAGTTCGAGCCCACCTGGATCAGAGCCGGCGGCGCGACATAAAGCCAGAGGCCGATGCCGGTAATGACAAGCAGAACCGCCGCTGCCAGCCATTTCGCACTTGTCCGCAGGACCCGCATATTCATCCCTCCCGCTTCGCCGCAATAGCGGTCTTCACGCAATTGTCATGGCCTGTCATAACCATCAACGGAAAATCAACCATGTTGGCGCAAGACAGAACTGGCTGCCCGTAACCACGGACAGCGGCAGAATCGATGATAGGGGCGTGACTCATCGGGCGCACCCCGGTTAAATGCCGACGCCGGAATTACGGTGCGAAGGAGAGGGTATGCGCCGCATTGCGCCGCTGATACTGCTTGCAGCCGCGCTGGCCGCCTGCACCACTATGGACGACCTCGCTCCGGTCGGCTCCTCGACAACGACCACGACCTTCACCCATGGCGAGGTGATGGTGCGCTATCCGCGCTTCGACGACAACGACCCGCACAAATGGACGGCGCGCGCGCCGTGGCAGCACCCCGTCCACGGCACCGACGTCTCCAAATATCAGATGTCGGTCGATTGGCAGAAGGCAAAGGCCAGCGGCATTTCCTTCGCCTTCGTCAAGGCCACCGAAGGCGGCGACCGCGTCGATGATTATTTCCGCGAGCACTGGCGCGAAACGAAGGCTGCCGGCATTCCCCGCAGCGCCTATCATTTCTACTATTTCTGCCGCACGGCAAAGGAGCAGGCCGAGTGGTTCATCCGCAACGTGCCGCGCGAGCGTTCCGCCCTGCCCCCGGTGCTGGACATGGAATGGAACCCGCAATCGCCGACCTGCAAGCTCAGGCCGCCGCCGGCGACCGTGCGCAGCGAGATGCGGACCTTCCTGGAGATCGTGGAAAAGCACTACGGCAAGAAGCCGATCATCTACACCTCGATCGACTTCTTCGACGATAACGGGCTTTCCGGCTTCCACGGCTACCCTTACTGGCTGCGTTCGGTCGCCGGCCATCCGGGCGAACGCTATGGCAGCCACCCCTTCACCTTCTGGCAATATACCGGCACCGGCGTCGTGCCCGGCATCAGAGGCGATGCCGATATCAACGTCTTCAATGGCAGCGAGGCCGCCTGGAACAAATGGCTTAAGCAAAACACGCATTAAGCTTCATCTTGCCTGCTTTTCGCCATGTCTTTTGGGCAGACGGTGATATTGAACTCACCAACAGGACTTGGAGCGGGAAAGATGCTACGGCGCAGGCGGCTGGTTGCAATGTTTATGGTAGCCATGACGGCGTCACCTGCCTTGGCGCAGGAATGCGGCGGTGACTTCACCGCCTGGAAGAATGCGCTTAAAGCTGAGGCCATCGCCGAGGGGATCAGGCCGACCGGACTTGCCGCGCTGGACAGCGCCGGCATCGACCAGAAGGTGCTGCAGCGCGACCGCGCGCAGGGCGTGTTCACCCAGACCTTCGCCGAATTTTCGGGCCGCATGATTTCCGACTACCGCCTGAAGCAGGGCGCGGCCAATCTGATGAAATATGCCGATGTTTTTGCCCGAGCAGAGCAGGAATTCGGCGTTCCAGGCCCTGTTATCGCGGCTTTTTGGGCGCTTGAGACGGATTTCGGCGCAGTTCAGGGCGATTTTCACACATTAAGTGCGCTGGTGACGCTGGCGCATGACTGCCGCCGGCCCCAGCTTTTCAGGCCGCAGATTATTCCGCTGCTGAAACTGATCGAGCAGGGAACCCTGCCCGCCGACGTCAAGGGCGCCTGGGCCGGCGAGATCGGCCAGACGCAGATGCTGCCCTCGGACTATCTGCTGCGCGGCGTCGACGGCGATGGCGACGGCATTGTCGACCTGCGCAACAGCGCGCCTGACGTCATCATGACCACTGCCAAGAAAATCCAATCGCGCGGCTGGAAGCGCGGCGAGCCTTGGCTGCAGGAGGTGCGCGTGCCTGAGCATATGCCCTGGGAGGAAACCGGCCGCACCAACAAGCTGCCGATTTCGCAACTCGCCGACTGGGGCATCACTGACCGCGCGGGAAAGCCACTCGCCACCTCCGGCCTGAAGGCCGGTGTCATCCTGCCCATGGGCCACAAGGGCCCGGCCTTCCTGGGCTACGACAATTACGACGTCTATCTCGAATGGAACCAGTCGATCACCTACACGCTGACGGCAGCGCATCTGGCCACCCGTCTTGCCGGCGAGCCGCCCTTCGAGCATGGCCAGCCCCAGCAGGGATTGACCGGCGAGGCGATGAAGACCTTGCAGCAGAAACTGCATGACAAGGGCTACGACGTCGGCGGCATCGACGGCATTCTCGGCACCAATACGCGCGAGGCGATCCGCCAGGAGCAGATTCGCCTCGGCCTGCCCGTCGACGGCTGGCCGACGCCGGACCTGCTGGCAAATTTGTGAGGTTAAGGGAATAGGGCAGTAGGGAAAGAAAGGACACCCTATTCCCCTATTCCCCTATTCCCCTATTCCCCTATTCCCCTATTCCCCTATTCCTTCAATCCGCCATCGTCTCCAGACTGGCGAAGCCTTGCGGCGCGTCACCCTCTTCGAACGGCGTCGCTACCTCGACAAAGGTGTCGGGATAGAAGCCGTTGAAGCGCGTGCGCAGGGAAAGCGAATAGGCGCCGATGTGACCGATTTCGATCCAGTCGCCGGTGTCGATCGTCTCCGGCAGCCAGAAAGGCCGCGATAATATATCGACGGAATCGCAGGTTGCCCCGCAGACCTTGAACGGCACGATGGTTTCGGCCGCGCCGTTGCGCGAGCGGATCGCCGGATCGGGGATGAAGCGCGCCGGCAGCGTGATCTTGCCGGTCCAGGAATCCGATAGCGACGCCCAGATGCCATCATTGATGTAAAGCCGCCTGCCCTTGCGCAGCAGCACGCGCACGATCAGCGAGAAAGCGCGCGCCACGATCACCCGGCCCGGCTCGGCCACCAGCGGCGTGGTATCGAACTGATACTCGGCAATATCGCCGCGCAGCCGCGACATGATCTGCCCGAGCGAGGGCATCTCGACCTTCTTGCGGTTGGGATCGTGCCCATATTCAGCCGGAAAGCCGCCGCCCACATCAAGCCCCGCTATATCGAAACTTAGGCGGTTGCGCACCCAGTCGGCCGAGGCCAGCGCCCGCTCATAGGTATCAGGATCTTCGATCTGGCTGCCGACATGAAAGCAGATGCCGACCTTGTAGCCGCTCCTGTTGAGCCGCTCGGCCAATTCCACCGCATAGGCAGGGCCCGCACCGAATTTCTTCGACAGTTCGTAGGCCGCCTGCCCCTTGGTCTGGATGCGCACGAAAACCGTCATCGCGCCGGGGTCGATGTCGAGAGCGCGCACCACGCGGGTCAGCTTGGTGATCTCGTCCTCATGGTCGATCGCGATGGTGCGGATGCCATATTGCTCCAGCGCAAGCCTGATATCCGACTGCGCCTTGACCGGATGCATGTAGAGCATCTCGGCCTCTTTCGAGACCGCGCGCACGGCGGCGAATTCGCCCGGCGAGGCCACGTCGAAGGCCGTCACGCCGGCTTCGACCAGCGTTTTCAGGACCACGGGTTCCCCATTGGTCTTGACGGCATAGGCCGTCTTGCCGGGGAACATCTCCATGAATTGCCTGGTGTCGGCCTTCAGCACCTCGGGCCGAAAGCAATAGACCGGATCGTCGGGGCGAAGGGTAAGGGCTGCTGCTTTCGCATTGTCGAATCGCTGCATGCATCCTCCTCGGACTGCGGGCCGCAACCTAGCGCACAAGCCGACGGATCGGAATCGATTTCTGGGCGGGATTGATGGGGTTGTCAGGAATACCCCAAGTCACGGCCGGCCACCTATCGGGCCAGGCTGGATTCGGGTGGCGGGGTTTCCGCGCGAAGCTTAGATATGGCTCGATGGATTCTGAAGGGACAAGCTGTGAGCGCAATCTCGGCGACGGCAACGCAAAACTCCATGGGGGCGAAACAGTGGGGCCAGCTCTTCCTGCTCGGCGCCATCTGGGGTGGCTCGTTTTTCTTTGCCCGCATCGCGGTCGCCGAGATCCATCCATTCGCGCTGGTGCTGTTCCGGGTTTCGATCGCGGCAATTGCGCTGCATGTCTATCTTGGCTGGCGCGGCCCCTCCTTCCGGCTGGCCCTGCCTCACATCGGCAGCTTCTTCGTCCTGGCGCTGCTCAACAACGTCATTCCATTTTCGCTTATCTTCCTCGGGCAGACCGAACTCGGCGCCGGGCTGGCTGCCGTGCTCAATGCCACAACACCCTTCTGGACGATGCTGATCGCCAATGCCGCCACGAGCGATGAAAAACTGTCCGTCAACAAGATCACCGGGATCGTGCTTGGCATTGCCGGAACCGCGGTCATGATCGGCCCCGGATTGCTGGCCAATATAGGCGGCCCCGTATGGGCGAAATTCGCCCTGATCGGCGCCGCTCTCTCCTATGGCCTGGCCAGTGTCTTCGCCAAGCGCTTCCAAAAGATCCCGCCAGCGGTCGTCGCCACCGGGCAGATGACGGCCGCCACCATCATCATGGTCCCGGTCGTTCTGCTGCTGAATGTCCCGCTCGATATTTTCAATATCAGTGCCACGGTGCAGGCCTCCGTTCTGGCACTGGCGCTGCTCTCCACCGCCTTTGCCTATATCCTGTTTTTCAACCTGCTCGGCTCGGCCGGCGCGACCAACACCTCGCTCGTCACTTTGATCGTGCCGGCAAGCGCCATTCTGCTTGGCATAGTCTTTTTGGGTGAGCGCCTTGACCTGTTCGAACTATGCGGATTCGGACTGATCGCGCTTGGGCTGGTGACCGTCGACGGGCGCCTGTTTCGGCGTCGCTGACGCAGATTTGACGTGATTCAGCCACAATTTATTCACAGGCGGCCGGCGCGTTTTTGGTAAATAATTTCAAAAGCTAATGCCCGGCCGGAGATTAAATTTCCGGTTCCGCTATCGCGATGCAATATGTTTTCCGCTTGCGTGTTGCATAAAGTCCCCTAGAATCCGCTGTCTAGCTCAACTTTAGGAGGCTACGCATGGGACTTACACGGCCAGTCAACGCTTTGATGATTTGTGCTGCGTTCGCTTTTATCGGCGCCCTCATCATGGGAGTTCTTCCATAAAGCCACCGCGAGCAGTGGAGGACCAGAGCAATCTGGTTGAAGACAAGAAGAAAGGCCGGGCCCACACCCCGGCCTTTCTTTTTGGAGCATCGGACCGAAAAATAGTCACTGGTTTTCGGGTCATTCCGATGCTCGGGTTTGAGCTGCTCTAAGCGGCAGCCGATCCGGCCAAAGCCTTTTCGACCGGCGGATTGGCGCGAACACCGATCATGTGGCAGATCGCGACCACCAGGTCCGAGCGGTTCATCGTATAGAAATGGAAATCGCTGACGCCGCGATCGACAAGGTCGAGCACCTGCTCGGCCGCGACCGCCGAAGCCACCAGCGCGTGGGTCTGCGGATCGTCCTCCAGCCCCTCGAAGCGCTCGGCAAGCCATGCCGGCACATGCGCGCCGGCACGCGAGGCAAAGCGCGCCACCTGGCCGAAATTATGCACCGGCTGGATGCCCGGCACGATGGGGATATAGATGCCGGCCCGGCGCGCCCTTTCGACATAGCGCTCATAAAGATCATTGTCGAAAAAGAACTGGGTGATGGCGCGGGTGGCACCATTGTCGACCTTGCGCTTCAGCATCTCGATATCGGTGGCGAAATCCGGGCTTTCGGGATGCTTTTCCGGATAGGCGGCAACGGAAATATCGAAATCGCCATGCGCCTTCAGGCCGGCGACAAGATCGGCGCCGTTATGGTAGCCACCCGGATGCGGCCGGTAGACCTCGCCGACACCCGATGCAGGATCGCCACGCAGGGCCACGAAGCGCGTGATGCCGATCGAGGCGAACTCGGCAATGACCGCGTTGACCTCCTCCTTCGACGCCCCGACGCAGGTCAGATGTGCGGCCGCTGGGATGCTCGTCTCGTTCAGGATCCGCTTGATCGTGCGGCCGGTGCGCTCGCGCGTCGAGCCCCCGGCGCCATAGGTCACCGAGACGAAATTCGGCTGCAAGGGCTCCAGCCGGGTCACGGTGTCCCACAGCCTTGCCTCCATCTCGTCGGTCTTCGGCGGGAAGAACTCGAAGGATACGCGGATTTTTGCCCCGATATCGGAGCGGCGGGAAAAGCCTAAGCTACTCATCAGACGGTTTCCCTCTGTGTTGCATTGTTCTGGGATGGGTCGGCAATCAGCAGGCGGCGATCACGGCCAAGCCATAGCTTGACCGTCAGGCCGCCCTGCACGCCGCTGCGGGGCTCGAAGTCCTGCGTCTCTTCCAGATCGAGGCCAGCTTCGGAAAACCATTCCGAAATCTGCCGATCCGAAAAACCAAGCCGCATATGCGCATGTTCCTCGCGCAGGAATTCCAGCGCATGCGGGGCGAAATCGACGATCACCAGCCGCCCGGACGGGCGCAGCAGGCGCGCCGCCTCCCGTATCGCCAGCGCCGGCTCGTCCAAATAGTGCAGCACCTGGTGCATGGTCACCAGATCGTAGGCGTCGCGGTCGGCCGGCGGCGCGAAGATGTCGCCCTGCCGCACCTGCGCATTGGAAATGCCCGCCTTGTCGAGATTGGCGCGCGCCACCGCCAGCATCTCGCGCGACATGTCGATGCCAAGGCCGCGCCGATAAAGCGGCGCGAAGATTTCGAGCAAGCGCCCGGTGCCTGTGCCGAGGTCGAGCATGGACTGGAACGGCCGCTTGCCGACAAGCTTCAGCAACGCCGTCTCGACGGCACGATCGGGCACATGCAGCGACCGTATCTCGTCCCAGCTTGCCGCGTTGCGGCTGAAATATTCGGCCGCCCGCTCCTGCCGCCTGCGCTTGACGCTGGCGAGCCGTTCAAGATCGCGTTCAATCATCGGGTCGCCGTCATTGATCCGCGACACCAGCCCCTCGACGAAATCGCGCGCGGCGTCAGAATCGGAAATGCGGAAATAGGCCCAGGAGCCTTCCTGATAGCGCTCGATCAGCCCTGCTTCGAGCAGCAGCTTCAAATGACGCGAGACGCGTGGCTGCGACTGGTTTAGAATCTCGGTCAGATCCGATACCGTCAGATCGCCCCGGAAAAGCAGGGCGAGGATGCGCAAGCGGCTGGATTCGGCAGCCGCCTTCAACGTATCAACCAGAGAGTCCAGAGTTACCCGCATGGGCGCCATCGATTGTAAAAAGACATAAACATATCTTTATATCGTATAGCCGATCTTTGCAATGGCGAATGTCGCACACGGACCAGAAGATGGCGCAACAGCCGGAGAAGACACTATGTTCGAAAAACGTGAGGGCGAGCGCGCCCTGGCCGAAGACCCCGCAATCTCGCCGGCGGACGGGCAGGTCGTCTTTATCGGCCGCATCCGTTCCGCGTGGAAGAAGCGGGAGGACTGCCCGAAGAACATGCGGGCAGCGCGAGAGAGAGGCGAACAGGCGACGATAGAGATCGCCCTGCCCTACCGCCCCGGCATCGACGGCCTGACGCGAGCGAGCCACGTCATCGTGCTCACCTGGTTTCACCACGCGCCGCGGAATCTGATTGTTCAAAAACCACGCCATGCCACGGAAGCGAAAGGGGTTTTCGCCATCCGCTCTCCGGTTCGGCCCAATCCGATCGGCCTTCACATCGCCCGGCTGCTCGCCGTCGATGAGGAGACCGGCGTGCTGACGCTCGATGCGATGGATGCGCTCGACGGCACGCCTGTCATCGACATCAAGCCTTATATCCCCACGGTCGACGTCTTCGCCGATGCGAGCTTTGGCAAGGACTGATTGCAACACATGATGAGGGGTTCGACCGGCCGCAAGCGAGCGGTTGCCAAGGCGCTGACGGCGCTCTTGCCTGCAGCGCCCTATATCGACATCGAGCAGATCCGCACCGATGCCAGCGCGCCGCATCTCAAGCCGCTGCCGCCGGCAATCGCCATCTGGCTGGCGACCGTCGCGCATGTGCGCCACCAGCATACGGATTACGAAAAGCTGCTCGACGAAGGTTACGACCGCGATTCCGCGCGCTTCTTCGTCATCGACCAGATCAACAAGGTGCTGACTTCCTGGCGGGCCACCCGGCTGCTCGATCCTGATCTCGACGAGGAGCTGGGCCAAGACTGAAGGGCCGATGGCGCTTCAGTCTGCCGCCTTCGCGGCTAGCTTACGGGCAAGTGATTCCTTGGGAGGATAGGAATGAACCGGACTGCCAATGACGCAGGCTTGCCCATGGTCGAAAGCCGACACATCGACCGGCAGGCCTATCCCAGCGGCGTCGCCTATATGGACGGGCAATATCTGCCCATGTCCGAAGCCAAGATTTCCATCCTCGACTGGGGCTTTCTACATTCCGACGCCACCTATGACACGGTGCATGTGTGGAACGGCCGCTTCTTCCGCCTCGACCTGCATCTCGACCGCTTCTTCGGCAGCGTGGAGAAACTGCGCATGACACTGCCCTTCGACCGCAACCAAGTGGCTGAAATTCTGCACAATTGCACGGTATTGTCCGGCCATCGCGCCGCCTATGTCGAGATGATCTGCACGCGCGGCGTCTCGCCAACCTTCAGCCGCGACCCGCGCGATGCGGTCAATCGCTTCATGGCGTTTGCCATTCCCTTCGGCTCGGTCGCCAACAAGGAGCAGATGCAACGCGGGCTCAACATCGCCATCAGCGACAAGGTGCGCATCCCGCCTTCATCCGTCGATCCGGCGATCAAGAACTATCACTGGCTCGATCTCGTGCGTGGGCTTTTCGACGGCTATGATCGCAACGCCGAAACGGCACTACTTGTAGACATAAACGGCAATGTCGCCGAAGGGCCGGGCTTCAACGTCTTTGCAGTCAAAGAGGGGAGGCTGACGACGCCTGCCTCCGGTGTCCTGCCCGGCATCACCAGACGGACGGTATTCGACCTTTGCCAGCGCCTCGGCCTGTCGGTTGCCGCGACCGATGTCAGCACAGCCGCACTTCGCGAAGCCGACGAGGTTTTCATCACCTCGACCGCTGGCGGCATCATGCCGGTCACCACCATCGATGGTGGGAAGGTGGGCGATGGCCGCGTCGGCCCTGTCACAACGCAACTAACCGAGCTTTACTGGCAGATGCATGAAGACCCGGAATGGTCGACGCCGGTGCGCTATCCCGCCCGGGCCGGATAATGGTTCGGCTGCGCGGCTACATCATCCTGAGCAGCGCGCCGCCGATCGAATAGCCGGCCCCGAAGGCACAAAGCAGGCCATACTCGCCCGCCTTCATGTCGGCGTGATTTTCCTGGAAGGCGATGACGGCGCCCGCGCCGGCGGTGTTGCCGAGCCGGTCGAGAACCATGGGCGCCCGGTCATGGCCAACCTCATGGCCGAAGGCGAGCTTGAGGATCATCGCATTCATGCGCGCATTGGCCTGGTGTAGCCAGAAGCGACGGATATCGTCCGGCGTCAGCCCGCCATGCTCGGCCAGGAAATCCACGATGAAGCGATGGCCGGCGACGGTAACTTCCTTGAACACCTTGTTGCCGACCTGCTTGATCAGGTTGCCCTCCATGTCGACATTGTAAGGGTCTTCCTGCGCGGTGCGGGTCATATAGCCGAGATTGGTGCGGATATTGCTCGAAAGCTGCGTCCACATGCGCGTGTCGCGCACCTCGAAGCGACCGGGCCGGGTCTCGTTTTCCCCGATGGCTTCCACCACCATCGAGGCAGAGGCGTCACCGAATATGAAATGCGTCTGCCGGTCGCGGAAATTGAGATGGCCGGTGATGATTTCCGGCGTCGCCACCAGCACCCGCTTGTGAGCGCCCGAGCGCACCATGTTGATGGCAACATGCAGCCCGGCCAGTGCCGACGAGCAGCCAAGCCCCATATCGAAGCCGATGCCCGAGGTGCCCATCGCCTGCTGCATCTCGATGGCGATGGCCGGATAGGGCCGCTGGTGATGCGAGGCCGAGCAGATGATCAGGTCTATGTCGTGGGGCTCCAGCCTGGCATGGTCGAGCGCGCGCCGCGCCGATGCGATGCCGAATTCGGCTTCCAGCGACAGCGCATCGTCGGGCCGGGCGGGAATGCGCGGGGCCATGCGGGTCGGGTCGAGGATGCCTTCGCGTTCGATCACATGGCGCTTCTTGACGCCAGAGGCATGCAGGATGAAGGCTGGATCGGATTTGCGCAGCAATTCCTCGCCGGCCTGTTCCCGGCGCGCATTCTCGCGATCGACCCAGATATTGAAGCTCTCCACCAGTTCTTCATTGCTGATGGAGGCCTCGGGAATTTTCACGCCGATGCCGCTGATGATGACGCGATGCATATTTATCGTCCCGGGTACACTATGCGGTCTGCTTGCGCCCCCTACAGAAACGCGACTCGCATCATCACTGTTGCAGTGCAGCAGTTTACGTCAGCTTAACCACATTGCAAACGTCGCCTATCCCCGCTGCGCGACGATGAACAGGCGCGGAAAGCGCAACAACACCTTGCCGTTCTGTGCCGGCGGATAGGCCGAAGCGATTTTTGCCGTGTAGGCCGCAAGGAACGTCCGGCGCTCCTCATCATCCAGTGGATCGACAAAAGGCTTCAGGCCGGTTGCCCGGACCCACTCCACGATCGCGGCGGCATCCGCCAGTGGATGATTGTAGAGCGTGTGCCAGATATCCAGCCGTGCCGCATCCGACGACAGCAGATCGTAATAGGAGGCGACCGGCGGCAGCTTCTGGCGCGCCGCATTGGCAATCCTGGCCGCGAATGGCATGGAAGATGCCGTCTCACTCATCAGCCTGTGCGACGGCTCGTGGAGATTGTCCGGCATCTGCACTGCAAGCACGCCACCCGGCGCGAGCAGGCCGAACAGCCGCCTGAGAACCGCCTGATGGTTCGGCAGCCACTGGAACACCGCATTGGCGAAAATCACGTCGACCGGCTCGTCCGGCGTCCAGTGCTCGGCATCGGCGAGGCTGAATTTTGCCGATGGCAGGCGGCGCCTCGCCTCCTCGATCATCGCCGGCGAAGTGTCGAATCCGCTGAGCCGCGCCTGCGGCCAGCGCGCGGCCAAGAGTTCGGTCGAGTTGCCCGGCCCGCAGCCGACATCCACTACATGGCGCGGGTCTTGCAGCGGGATTTGCGCCAGCAGGTCGCGCGCAGGCCTGGTCCGCTCATCCTCGAATTTCAGATAGAGCGAAGCGGACCAGTCTTTCATTGTCAGAACCCAGTCGGAAGGAGAAACGAAAACGCCCCGCCTTGGTGGCGGGGCGTTGGTGAAGTCTTATCGCGTCAGCCGCTTGTAGGTCATGCGGTGCGGATTGGCCGCGTCGGGGCCGAGACGGCGGATCTTGTCCTTCTCGTAGTCCTCGAAATTGCCCTCGAACCACTCGACATGGCTGTCGCCCTCGAAGGCAAGGATATGGGTCGCCAGACGGTCGAGGAACATACGATCGTGGGAGATGATGACCGCGCAGCCGGCATAGCTTTCCAGCGCGTCCTCAAGTGCTGCCAGCGTTTCGGTGTCGAGGTCGTTGGTCGGTTCGTCGAGCAGCAGCACATTGCCGCCGGTCTTCAGCATCTTGGCAAGATGCACGCGGTTGCGCTGGCCGCCGGAGAGGTTGCCGACCTTCTGCTGCTGGTCGCCGCCCCGGAAGTTGAAGGACGAGCAATAGGCGCGCGTATTGGCGTCGTGCTTGCCGAGCTTGACCACTTCCGCGCCGCCGGAAATCTCTTCCCATACGGTCTTGTTGGGGTCGAGCGCATCGCGGCTCTGGTCGACATAGCCGAGCTTGACGGTCTCGCCGATGCGGATCGAGCCGCTATCGGGTTTTTCCTGCCCGGTAATCATCTTGAACAGCGTGGTCTTGCCGGCGCCGTTCGGGCCGATGACGCCGACGATGCCGCCGGGCGGCAGCTTGAAGGTCAGGTCCTCGATCAGCAACTGGTCGCCATAGCCCTTTGAGAGGCCTTCCACCTCGATCACGACATTGCCCAGCCTCTCGCCATGCGGAATAACGATCTGGGTGTCGCTCGGGCGGCGCTTGTCGGCCTGCTCCAGCAGGTCCTCGAATGCCTTGATACGCGCCTTGGACTTGGTCTGGCGTGCCTTGGGGCTGGAGGCGATCCATTCGCGCTCGCGCGAAATCGCCCGCTGGCGCGCATCGTCCTCGCGGCCTTCCTGCTTGAGACGCTTGGCCTTGGCTTCCAGATAGGCGGTGTAGTTGCCTTCATAGGGAATGCCGCGGCCGCGGTCGAGTTCGAGGATCCAGCCGGTGACATTATCGAGGAAATAGCGGTCGTGGGTGATCAGTAGCACGGAGCCCTTATAGGCGCGCAGGTGCTTTTCCAGCCAGGCCGTGGTCTCGGCGTCGAGGTGGTTGGTCGGCTCGTCCAGCAGCAGCAGGTCGGGCTCTTCCAGCAGCAGGCGGCACAGCGCCACGCGGCGGCGCTCGCCACCCGACAGGTTGGTGACGTCGGCATCGCTCGGCGGACAGGCCAGCGCTTCCATCGCCATTTCGACCTGCTGTTCGAGGTCCCAAAGATTGAGCCGGTCCATCTCGTCCTGAAGATGGGCCGATTCGTCCGCCGTCTCGTCGGAGTAGTTCATCATCAGTTCGTTGTAGCGCTCGATGATGGCGGTCTTCTTCTTGACCCCGTCCATGACGTTTTCGAAGACGGTCTTGGTCGGGTCGAGTTGCGGCTCCTGCGCCAGATAGCCGACGGTCGCGCCCTCGGCCAGCCAGGCTTCGCCGGAATATTCCTTATCGAGGCCGGCCATAATCTTGAGGATCGTCGACTTGCCGGCACCGTTGGGGCCCAGAATGCCGATCTTGGCGTCGGGATAGAAGGAAAGGTGGATGTTTTCCAGCACCTTCTTGGTGCCGTAGGCCTTGGTCAGGTCGGCCATATGATAAATGAACTGGCGTGCCACGCTTGGCTTTCCTATCGAAGTTTACGGAAGTTGCGGGCTATGTAGGCGATACGGGCGATAACGGCAACGTCTTTCGCAGGGACGACCCTGCATTGGCCGGTACGTTGAACGCGCCGGACAGGGGATCACTATGGCGTTCCACAATCAGCGTCTTCATACATCGCCAAGCGGCGCTCGGCTGAACCTATACGTCCAGCCCGCCGCCACGGCCCCTGTCGGCGTGCTGCAGATCAACCACGGGCTGGCCGAGCATGCGGCGCGCTATGCCCGCTTCGCCGAGTTCATGGCGGCTCATGGCTTTCACACCTATGCCCACGACCACCGCGGCCATGGCCACACCACCGCGACGGATGCACCGCTCGGCAGATTTGCAGCGCGTGACGGCAGCGCCAAGGTCATCGCCGATGTCGCGGCAATCCACCAACTCATCGCCAGCGAACATCCAGGTCTGCCGGTCGTCCTGTACGGTCACTCCATGGGCGGCATCATCGCGCTCAACTATCTGCTGTGCCATTCCGACACCGTGCAAGCGGCGACAATCTGGAACGCCAATTTTTCCGCCGGCCTGCCCGGACGATTGGCGCAGGCGCTGCTTGCCTATGAAAGGTTCCGGCTTGGCTCCGACATGCCGTCGCGCCTGCTGCCGAAGCTTACCTTTCAGGCCTGGGGCAAGGCGGTGCCCGGCCACCGCACGGATTTCGACTGGCTGTCGCGCGATGCGGCCGAGGTCGGTAAATATATTGCCGACCCCCTGTGCGGCTGGGATGCCTCGGTGTCGCTGTGGCAGGACCTGTTCGGGATGATCTTCCTTGGCGCCGACGACAGCAATTTCGCCGCGGTGCGCAAGGATCTGCCAATCAACCTTGTCGGGGGCGAGCAAGACCCGGCCACGGCCGGCGGCAAGGCCGTGACCACGCTCGCTTCCCGTATGCGCGCAATGGGTTTTTCGAATCTGGTTTCAAAGGTTTACGCGCAAACCCGCCATGAAAGCCTGAACGAGTTGAATCGCGATCTCATCATGGAAGACTTCGCCGCTTGGGCAAGGCAGGCCGTAGCACGGTGAGCACTGCAATTCCTCTGGCCCATGCAACAACGGTGACATGATCACGAAAGATTTGTTACAGCCTTTCCAACACAAGCTTTCAGGGACTTCATGACAAATCCTCCTTTGCACGGCATCCGCGTCATCGAACTTGCCCGCATCCTCGCCGGCCCCTGGGCAGGTCAGATGCTTGCCGATCTCGGCGCCGACGTCATCAAGGTGGAAAGCCCTGATGGCGACGATACCCGCAAATGGGGCCCTCCCTTCGTTACCGGCAGTGACGGCAAGAACCTGTCGGCGGCCTATTACCACTCCTGCAATCGCGGCAAGCGCTCCATCATCGTCGATTTCTCCACCTCGGAGGGGGCCGAGACGGTGAGGAAGCTCGTCGCCACCGCCGATGTACTGATCGAGAATTTCAAGCTTGGCGGGTTGAAGAAATACGGGCTCGACTATGACAGCCTGAGGGCGATCAACCCGAAGCTTGTCTATTGCTCGATCACCGGCTTCGGCCAGGACGGCCCTTATGCGCCGCGCGCCGGCTACGACTTCATCATCCAGGGCATGTCGGGCCTGATGTCGATCACCGGCCCGGCCGGCGGCGAACCGCAGAAGGTGGGCGTGGCGGTGACCGACCTGTTCACCGGGCTTTATTCGGTCATCGCCATCCAGGCCGCGCTGCGTCATGCCGAGGCGACCGGCGAGGGCCAGCAGATCGACATGGCGCTATTCGATTCCCAGATTTCTGTTCTGGCCAACCAGAACCTAAACTATCTGGTCTCTGGAAAATCACCGGCCCAGATGGGCAATGCGCATCCCAATATCGCGCCCTATGAGGTGCTGCCGGTCAAGGACGGGCATTTCATTCTCGCGGTCGGCAATGACGGCCAGTTCCGCAAATTCTGCATCGTCGTCGGTCTGGCCCCGTTGGCGGACGATGAAGCCTATGCCACCAATGCAGCGCGCGTCGCAAACCGCGTAACGCTGCGCGAGAAGATCGTAGCTGCCCTTGCCGCTTTCGAGCGCGTGCCGCTGCTAGACGCGCTCGAAAAAGCCCATGTGCCGGCAAGCCCGATCAATAATATCGGCGAAATGTTCGCCGACCCGCAGACGGCCGCACGCGGCATGCGGATCGATCTGGAGGATGCAGACGGCAATCTGCTGCCTTCGGTGCGCGCGCCGATGGTGATGTCCGGCACCCCGCTGACCTATGAGCGGCCCTCGCCGCGCCTTGGCGAGCATACGCAGGAAATCCTTGCCGAACTGGAGCACAGAAAATCATGAGGACCGGCGGACAACTGATCGTCGAATCGCTGGAAGCAAACGGCGTCGAGCGCATCTTCTGCGTGCCTGGCGAATCCTACCTGGCCGTTCTGGATGCGCTGCACGATTCCCCCATCAAGACCATCGTCTGCCGGCAGGAAGGCGGTGCCGCGATGATGGCCGATTGTCACGGCAGGCTGACCGGCAGGCCGGGCATCTGCTTCGTCACCCGTGGGCCGGGCGCCACCAATGCGTCGGCCGGCATCCATATTGCCCGCCAGGATTCCATCCCGCTGATCCTGTTCATCGGCCAGGTCGCCTCCCATGCCAAGGAGCGCGAGGCGTTCCAGGAGGTCGACTACCGCGCCTTCTATGGCCCCATCGCCAAATGGGTGACCGAGATCGACGATGCGGCGCGCATTCCCGAAATCGTCAGCCGGGCCTTCTCGGTTGCCACCTCCGGCCGGCCGGGCCCGGTCGTCATTTCGCTCCCCGAGGACATGCTGACCAGCCTGGCGGATGCACCGGCCGCCCTGCCGTTTACGCCAGTGGAAACGCGGCCGGGCGAGGCCGAACTGGCTGAACTTGAAAAGCTGCTCACCAAGGCCGAGCGCCCCTTCGCCATTCTCGGCGGCACACGCTGGAGCACGAAGGCCGTGGCCGACTTCCAGTCGATCGCGGAAGCCTGGTCGCTACCGGTCGGCGTGCAGTTCCGCCGCCAGATGCTGTTCGACCACCTCCACCCGAACTATGCCGGCGATGTCGGCATCGGCATCAATCCCAAGCTTGCCGACTACATCAAGAAATCCGACCTCATCCTGCTTGTCGGTGGCCGCTTCGGCGAGATGCCGTCTTCCGACTACACGCTGCTCAAAAGCCCCTACCCCGACCAGAAACTGATTCATATCCACCCCGATAGCAGCGAGCTTGGCCGCGTCTACCGACCGACCCTGCCGGTCAATGCCTCGCCTTCAGCCTTTGCCGAAGCCTTCGCCGGCAGGAAACCGGCCAGGACGCCCGTTTGGGCCGACGAAACGGCGCGGCTGCATGCGCAATATCTTGACTGGTCGACGCCACCCCAGACCGGACCCGGCGAGGTGCAGATGGGCCCGATCATGACCTATCTGGAAAAGACGCTGCCGCAGGACGCGATCCTGACCAACGGCGCCGGCAACTATGCCACCTGGGTCCATCGTTTCCATCGCTTCCGTGAATTTGGCACGCAAGGCGCACCGGCCTCGGGCTCGATGGGCTACGGCACCCCGGCGGCGGTGGCGGCCAAGGCACTGCACCCAGACCGCATGGTGGTGGCCTTTGCCGGAGACGGCTGCTTCATGATGAACGGCCAGGAATTTGCAACTGCGGTCCAATACGACCTGCCGATCATCGTCATCGTCGTCAATAACGGCATCTATGGCACGATCCGCATGCATCAGGAACGCGAATATCCCGGCCGTGTCGAGGGCACCGACTTGCGCAACCCCGATTTCGCAGCCCTCGCCCGCGCCTATGGCGGCCATGGCGAGACCGTGGAGAGGACTGGCGACTTTGCCGCCGCCTTTGAGCGCGCGCGCGACAGCGGCAGGCCGGCGATCATCGAGATCAGGCTCGACCCCGAGGCGATCACACCGACCCGAACGCTGACCGATATCCGCGAAAAACGCTGAACTGAAGGGAGGGCGAGTCGCTTTCCCCCAGCCCGATTTGACAGCTACATGCCGGCTTTCTCGACCTGGCCGCGTATCTCGCCGTCCGGATTGGCTGCCGTGTGAATATTGACATAGTATTTTCCGGCCATGAGATCGGCAGCCTGCGCATCGGTCAGCGTCGCCGAGCCCTTCGCTCCACTCGCCGGGTCGGGGATAGGCACTGCTACATCCGCATTCTCGCCTGCAGCCGCCGGGCCATGGAAATGGGCAGCCGCGGCATCGCCGCTCAAGCCTGAATATTCCAAAGTCCATTCCAAGGTCTTGCTTTCGGTATCGAAACTGATGTCGGCGGTGCCCTTGCCGCCGCTGGAAGTCGGCGGAACCTCCTGTGCCGCATCCATCGTCGCGCTGAACTTGACCATCTCCGCCAGCGCGGGCGAAGCCAGCATGGTCGCGATGGCCACACCAGCCAGCAGCGAGGAAATGTCGGAGCGTGTCATCTCAATCTCCCATTTATCCTGAAGCCTGTTCCCCAACCAAGGCGCGAACTGCCCGCGGAACACAAGCTAACGGACTGGACGCGGGTAAGTTGCCCGCGCCCATGAAAAAAGGGGCGGTTGCCCGCCCCTTTCAATTCCATCGGTAGCCGACAGCCTATTTCAGCGCCTTGTCGGTGATTGCCGTGGTATAGGCGCCCTCCGGCTCCTTGGTGACGATCTTCTGATCAAGCAGCGCCTTGGCCGTGCGCTCATAAAGCGCCGGGTCGAGCTTGCCGTCGCCGATCAGCTTGGCGACCTCTCCGACCATACGCTTCTGATGGTTCTCGTCCTGGCCGCCGGCATCAAGCACCATGCCGGCCGCTTCTTCCGGATTTTCCACCGCATAATGCCAGCCCTTCATCGACGCGCGCACGAAGCGCACCATCTTGTCTTCGAAGGCCGGGTCCTTGAGTTTGTCTTCAAGCACGTAGAGGCCGTCTTCCAGCAAGTCGTTGCCGAGTTCGGTATAGTTGAAGACGACCAGATCCTCCGGTTTGAAGCCGGCATCGATCGCCTGCCAATACTCATTATAGGTCATGACGGAGATGCAGTCGGCCTGCTTCTGGATCAGCGGCTGCACGTCGAAGCTCTGCTTGAGCACGGTCACGCCGTCCGGGCCACCTTCGGTTGGCAGGCCGAGCTTGTTCATCCAGGCATAGAACGGATATTCGTTGCCGAAGAACCAGACGCCGAGCGTATGGCCCTTGAAGTCAGCTTCCGTCTTCACCGGGCCGTCCTTCGGGCAGATCAGTTCAAGGCCGGACTTGGCGAAAGGCTGAGCAATATTGACCAGCGGAACGCCCTTGTCGCGCGCGGAAAGACCCGCCGCCATCCAGGTCACGATGACATCGGCGCCGCCGCCGGCGATCACCTGCTCGGGCGCGACGTCAGGACCGCCCGGCTTGATCTCGACGTCGAGCCCCTCTTCCTCGTAGAAGCCCTTGTCCTTGGCGACGAAATAACCGGCAAACTGACCCTGTGCCACCCATTTGAGCTGCAGCGTCACCTTGTCGGCCGCCCAGGCCTGCACGACCGCCAGCGACATGGCGCCGGCAAGCATGGAAACAATCAGTCTTTTCATTTTTTACACCCTCTGAAGAGCGTCTATCCACCACGGATAGACGGATGCCAAAACGTGACTGCCCTTTCTACGAGGGCTACTGCCCCATAGAAGACCGAACCCGCCACCGCTGCAACCGCGATCTCGGCCCAGACCATGTCGATATTCATGCGCCCGACCTCGGTGGAGATGCGGAAGCCCATGCCAACCACCGGCGTGCCGAAGAATTCAGCGACGATAGCGCCGATCAGCGCCAGCGTGGAATTGATCTTGAGCGCGTTGAAGATAAAGGGCATCGCCGCCGGCAGCCGAAGCTTGAACAGCGTCTGCCAATAGCCGGACGCATAGGTCCGCATCAGGTCGCGCTCCATATGGCCGGAGGCCGTCAGGCCGACCACCGTGTTCACCAGCATCGGAAAGAAGGTCATGATGACGACCACCGCGGCCTTGGACTGCCAGTCGAAGCCGAACCACATCACCATGATCGGCGCGACCCCGATGATCGGCAGGGCGGCGGCCATATTGCCGACGGGCAGCAGCCCGCGGCGCAGGAAGATGAAGCGGTCGGCCGCGATCGCGGCCGCAAAGCCCGTGCCGCAGCCAAGCACATAGCCGACAAGCACCGCCTTGAAGATGGTCTGGTTGACGTCCGCGGCCAGCACCGGCAGCGAATTTGCAATACGCACGGCGATTGTGCTGGGCGGCGGCAGCAATACGAAAGGAATGCCGAAGCCGCGCACCAGCGCTTCCCACAACAAGAGAAGCCAGACGCCGAATATGGTCGGCACAATAAGGCGAAGCATGGTATCGGCAGTGCGGTTCTTCGGTCTTATCGTCACCAGTTCGGTGACGCAGCGCCAGGCCAGCAGCCAAGCAGCGGCAACCAGCAGGAAGAAAGAGGCGCGCGCCGAACCTTCATGGCCGGCAATACCCGAGACGAGCAGCCACGCAGCGCCATGGGCGCCGACGAAAAGGATCGCTGCAGCGAAGGCAGTCGAGGCCACCGTCATCGAGGCGAGCGCGCAAAGCACGATCAGCGCAAAAATCAGCACGGTCGTGCCTGCACTGAATGCTGCATCGGCTGCCAGCGGCAACGCCACGGCCGCCATTGCGCACAGCACAAGCGCCAGCCCGGCCTGCCAGGAGATGCCAAACCGGCTCATGCCTCTCTCCCGCCCATGGCCCGTTCGGTGATGCGTCCAGCCACGCCGACGAGCGCCACCAGCAGCACCGCCACCAGCGAGCCGGCGACGAGGGCCGCCCAGATTTCGATGGTCTGGCTGTAATAGGAACCCGACAAGAGCTTGGCGCCGATGCCGGCAATGGCTCCGGTCGGCAATTCCGCGACAATTGCCCCAACGAGGCTTGCCGCCACCGCCACTTTCATCGAGGCGAACAGGTAAGGGATAGAGGCCGGCACCCTGAGCTTCCAGAAGGTCTGCGCTGCACTCGCATTATAGGTGTGCATCAGGTCGAGATGCATGACCTCGGGCGAACGCAAGCCCTTCACCATGCCGACCGCAACCGGGAAGAACGACAGATAGGTCGAGATCAGCGCCTTGGGAAACAGGCCGGTGATGCCGATGGCGGCAAAGACGACGATCACCATCGGAGCCAGCGCCAGAATCGGGATCGTCTGCGAGGTGATGATCCAGGGCATCAGGCTGCGGTCGAGTGCCACGAAATGCACGATGCCCACCGCGATCACTATGCCGAGCACCGTGCCGAACAGGAAGCCGACCATGGTTGCTGACAGCGTCACCCAGGAATGGTAGACAAGGCTGCGTGCACTCCACGGCTTCACCTGGAAGGTCGTCTTGAAGAAATTCTGCGCCACCTGATGCGGGGCCGGCAGGGTCGGCTTGGGCTGCGACCAGGTCTTGACCAGAAATTCGGTATAGCTCGGCGTCTCGCCGGCCCGGCGGTCGAGATCGCGCTGGAACGGTCCGTTGAGTACCACTGCAAAGGCGTACCAGGCCACCACCAGCAGGGCCAAAAGCGTGGTGACGGGGATGATCTTGTCACGCAGCCGGTCCATCCCTCAATCCTCGTAGGAATGGCCGGCGCGCAGGCCGTCGCGCACGCGCGCGGCGATGGCCAGGAATTCAGGCGTCTCGCGAATGTCGAGCGGGCGATCACGCGGCAAGGTCGACTCGATCACATCAGTTACCCGCCCTGGTCGCGGCGACATGACGACGATGCGCGTTGACAGATAGACTGCCTCGGGGATGGAATGGGTGACGAAGCAGATCGTCTTGTTCGTCTGCTTCCATAGCTCTAGAAGCTGTTCATTGAGATGGTCGCGCACGATTTCGTCCAGCGCACCGAAGGGTTCGTCCATCAGGAGCAGGTCGGCGTCGAAGGCGAGCGCGCGCGCGATCGAGGCGCGCTGCTGCATGCCGCCCGACAATTGCCAGGGATATTTCTTCTCGAAGCCGGAAAGATTGACCAGGTCGAGCGTGCGCTTGATCCGCGCCTTCTGCTCCTCGCGCGCAATGCCCATGATCTCCAGCGGCAGCGCCACATTGGCTTCGATGGTGCGCCAGGGGTAGAGTGCGGCGGCCTGGAACACATAGCCATAGGCGCGTGCCTGCCGTGCCTGCTCGGCGCTCATGCCATTGATCAGGATGGAGCCGGAGGTCGGCTTCTCGAGATCGGCAATGACCCGCAGGAAGGTGGTCTTGCCGCAGCCGGACGGCCCGATGAAGGAAACGAACTCGCCCTTGTTAATGGTGAGATCGACATCCGACAGCGCCTGCACCGGCCCATCGCCAGTGTGGAACGTCAGGCCCAGTTTCTTTGCTTCGACGACTGCTTGTGATGCTGGCTGCAAGCTTGCTCTTCCCAAATTTCCTGCCGCTCGATTAGAGCATTGTTGGCGCGGCACGGACAATGATCCGCGCAAATGAAGAATCGGGAAAACAACAACATATCGCCTCCTCCTGATTCATCGCATGATGTGGCCGCCCACAGCCATGGCCGGCAAGGCGCTCAAGCCTTGCCCAACCGCAACTGCGGGCTCAACGCATCATGGCTTGAATGGTGCCGTTCAATCGAATTCCCCTTTTCTGCCGCGCGCTTCTTTCGAGCCCGTCGGCCTTTTCAATTTACCGCGAGCATCTACTCCACGATCACGGCCGTTTCCACAACGGCATGAAACAGAACGTCGCAGCCGGCGGCCGCCCATTCCGGAAAGATCTCTTCGGCCTCGTTGTGGCTCAGCCCGTCCACGCAAGGGCACATTACCATCGCCGTCGGCGCGACCCGGTTGATCCAGCAGGCGTCATGGCCTGCGCCCGACACGATATTGCGATGGCTATAGCCAAGACGCTCGGCGGCGTCGCGGATCGCCTTCACGCATCCTTCGTCGAAGGTGACGGGGTCGAAATGCCCGACCTGCTCGATTTCAAAGGAAATGTCGAGCGCCTCGCAAATCGTCTTGATGCCGGCACGGATGCGCCCGTCCATCTCGTCCAGCACATCCTTGTTGGGCGAGCGGATATCGATGGTGAATACGGTGCGCCCGGCAATGATGTTGCGCGAATTCGGATAGGCTTCCATGTGGCCGATCGCGCCCACCGCATCCGGCTGGTAGTCCATGGCGATCTCATGCACCAGTTCGGTCACCCGCGCCATGCCGAGCCCGGCATTGCGGCGTTTGGGCATCGGCGTGGAGCCGGTGTGACTCTCCTTGCCCGTAAGGTGCACCTCAAGCCATTTGAGCCCTTGGCCGTGGGTGACGACGCCGATGTCGATGCCTTCATCCTCGAGGATCGGCCCCTGTTCGATATGGAGCTCGAAAAAGGCCTTCATCTTGCGCGCGCCGACCTTTTCATCGCCCTTCCACCCAATGCGCGCCAGTTCGTCGCCGAAGCGCTTGCCTTCGGCATCCTGGCGCGCATAGGCCCAGTCCTGCTCATGCACGCCGGCAAACACGCCGGACGCCAGCATGGCCGGCGCAAAGCGCGTGCCTTCCTCATTGGTCCAGTTGGTGACGACGATCGGGTGCTTGGTCTTGATGCCGAGATCATCGAGCGAGCGGATGATTTCGAGCCCGCCGAGCACGCCCAGAACGCCGTCGAACTTGCCGCCGGTGGGCTGGGTGTCGAGATGGCTACCGACATAGACCGGCAGTGCATCCGGGTCGGTGCCCTCGCGGCGCGCAAACATGGTGCCCATCTGGTCGACGCCGGTTTCAAGCCCGGCCGCATCGCACCAGCGCTTGAAGAGATGCCGACCCTCGCCGTCAAAATCGGTCAGGGTCTGGCGGTTGTTGCCGCCGGCAATTCCAGGGCCGATCTTGGCCATCTCCATCAACGAGTCCCACAGGCGTTCGGAGTTGATCCTGAGATTTTCGCCCGGAGCGGCCATGTCTTCCCCTTCCATTTTGTTGTAGCCGCCGGGTCCCTGGAGGCACCCGGCAGCGCTTTTATCGTATTGCGTCGAAAGGCGGCTTCATTGCAATCCTTTCGATGCCGGTCGATCGTCAGTCGATCGTCCGCAACACTTCCCGCACGTGGTCGATAAGCTCGTTGATCTGGCCCTTGGTGATGATCAGCGGCGGAGACAGCGCGATGATGTCGCCAGTGGTGCGGATCAGCGCGCCGCGCTCGAACGCCTTCACGAAGGCAGAGAAGGCACGCTTGGACGGGCTGCCGGCGATCGACTCCAGTTCGATGGCGCCGACGAGGCCGATATTGCGGATATCGATGACATGCGGCTCGCCCTTGAGCGAATGCAGCGCATCCTCCCAATAGGGCGCAAGCTCCGCACCGCGCGTCAGCAAACCCTCTTCCTTGTAGGTATCGAGTGTCGCCAAGGCTGCCGCTGAGGCGATCGGGTTCCCGGAATAGGTGTAGCCATGGAAGAACTCGATCAGATGCTCCGGGCCGTTCATGAAGGCATCGTGGATTTCCTTGCGCACGAACACAGCGCCCATCGGGATGACGCCATTGGAGACGCCCTTGGCGGTGGTGATGATGTCCGGAATGACGCCGAAATAATCGGCCGCAAACGGCGTGCCGAGGCGGCCGAAGCCGGTGATGACTTCATCGAAGATCAACAGGATGCCGTGCTTGGTGCAGATGTCGCGCAGCTTTTGCAGATAACCCTTCGGCGGCAGGATGACGCCGGTGGAACCGGCAACCGGCTCGACGATGACGGCTGCGATGGTCGAGGCATCGTGCAGCGCAACGATACGCTCCAATTCGCTGGCCACATCGCCGCCATGTTCCGGAACGCCGCGCGTGAACGAGTTCTTGTCGGGAAAATGCGTGTGCGGCATATGGTCGACGCCCGTCAGCAGCGTGCCGAACATCTTGCGGTTGGAAACGATGCCGCCCACCGAGATGCCGCCGAAATTGACTCCGTGATAGCCGCGCTCGCGGCCGATCAGCCTGGTGCGCGCGCCCTCGCCTTTCACGCGATGATAGGCCAGCGCCATCTTCAGCGCCGTATCCACCGATTCGGAGCCCGAATTGGTGAAGAACACATGGTCCATGCCCTCGGGCGCGATATCGACGAGGCGGTTGGCCAGTTCGAATACGATCGGATGGCCCATCTGGAAGGCCGGCGCATAGTCGAGTTCGGCAGCCTGGCTCTGGATGGCCTCGGTGATCTTGGGGCGGCAATGGCCTGCATTCACGCACCACAGGCCGGCGGTGCCGTCAAGAATCTTGCGCCCGTCGCTTGCCGTGTAGTGCATGTCCTTGGCGGCGACCAGCATGCGCGGCGCCTGCTTGAACTGTCGGTTGGCGGTAAACGGCATCCAGAATGCGCTGAGGTCGTTCGGCGCTATGTTTTTTCGGTTGGACATGACCAAGCCTCTCCTTTCGGTCCAGAGTTTCGATACGCCAACGCTTGGTCCTCGCCGAGCTTCTGTGCTACGCAAATTTTGACCGATTGGACAAACGTTAGCACCGCCAAACAGGCGGTCAAGGGGGATACTAGCCCATATGCGAGGACGAATTCGCGCTCCACGGCACAAGAGGAACTGGTCCAGCGGATTGGGCCACAGAACACATCGCGCCATGAGGCGGCAATGAGCATGCAAACCGAAGCGCCCGCGCGCCGGACACGCATCCAGCGCGAGAAACGCGAACTGATCCTGGAAGCCGCGCTCGACGTATTCTCCACCCACGGCTTCCGCGGTTCGACCATCGACCAGATCGCCGAGGCGGCCGGAATGTCGAAGCCGAACGTGCTTTATTACTTCCGGGGCAAGGAAGACATCCACAAGACGCTGATGCAGCGCCTGCTCGACACCTGGCTGGCCCCTCTACGCGAATTCGACGACAGCGGCGACCCGATAGACGAGATCCGCAGCTATATCCGCCGCAAGCTGGAGATGGCGCGCGACTATCCGCGCGAAAGCCGGCTTTTTGCCAATGAGATCCTGCAGGGTGCTCCCCGCATCATGCCGCTGCTGGAAGGCGAGTTGAAGGCTCTATGCGACGAGAAGGCCGAAGTCATCAGGGGCTGGATGCGGGATGGCAAGATCGCTCACGCCGACCCATGGCACCTGATATTTTCGATTTGGGCAACCACCCAGCATTACGCCGATTTCGACGTCCAGGTCCGCGCCGTTCTCGGCCCGACGCGCGGCGGCGAGGACCGCTTCGAGGATGCCGCGCTGTTTCTGGAAAATCTGTTCACCCAAGGGTTGAAGCCGCCCCGGCCTTAAGACCGGAGCGGCGTAAGCTGCAAACACTCAGGCAGCCTTGGCGGTTTCCACCGGATGGATGGCGTGGAAGCTGACGCAGAGCCTGTTCCACACATTGATCATGCCGGCGGCAACGGTCAGCTTGGTCAGTTCCTGTTCGGAGAAGTGCTCGAGCGTCTTGCCGTAGAGTTCGTCGGAGACGCCACCGTTGGAAATCAGCGTCACCGCCTCGGTCCAGGCGAACGCGGCGCGTTCGCGCTCGGAAAAGAGCGGCGATTCCTTCCAGGCCGCGACGAGATAGAGCCGTTGCTCGGTTTCTCCGTCTTCGCGCGCCTCCCGGCTGTGCATATCCACGCAGAATGAGCAGCCATTGATCTGCGAAGCGCGCAGCTTGATCAGATGGAGCAAGCTGCGCTCCAGCCCGCTGTCCTCGACCGCCTTGTTGAGCGCCACCACGGCCTTCATGATTTCAGGAGCCGTGGCAAAAAACTGCAATCTCTGCTTCATCGTCTTTCCTTTCACTTACTGCTTGGGGGATCCGGATTTCTGCGGCCGCTGATGACGTGCGACGAAGGCGCAACTGGCAGCGACCGAGCGGGGATCGGCCTCGTCCATGAACGCGGCCACGATGTCGGAAAGCTTCTCGCCGGCGAGCGCGGCGCGATAGGCTCTTTCGGCCCGCAGCATCGCCGCATTGATGCCGCACGGCTTGGCATAGGCCGAAGCCGGCAGCTTGACGGGTCCACGCTGGCGGATCTCGCCGCAGCGGAACGCCGGCTGCGGCCCTTCCACCGCCAGCACGATATCGAGCAGCGATATGTCCTCGGCCGGGCGCGCAAGCCTGTAGCCGCCGGACGGGCCGGGCAGCGATTCCAGCACGCCCGCCGCCGTCAGTGCATTGAGATGCTTGAGCAGGTAGCTGGACGACAGGCCGAAAGCCTCGGCCATGGCCGCACCCGACACGGTCGCATTGCCCTCCACGCCTGCCAGCATGGCCGCGCAGTGGATAGAAGCCTCAACGCCTTCACTCAGTTTCATCAGACTTTCCGATCATTCATCGATAATTCTTATCATGGATAATTTATATCGACAATTCACATGATATTGAATGCTGACAACCCCTGACTGGAGCCGGAATATGCGCGTCCGGCCACACCGGTACGGCAGATCGATATCACGTTACGTCAACGAGTGAGCGTTGTGGAGGAGGCTCTGCCACGGTTGACAACCTGGCAACCTCCTGCCCATCTTTAGCGACCTTTGGGAGACTTTGGGCATGAGCTTTTCAATTTCACGTCGTACCTTCACCGCCGGCGCCGCGCTGATGATCGCAGGCGCACGGTCCGCCTTCGCACAGGGCCAGAAGTTCTTCAGGATCGGAACCGGCGGCACCTCAGGCACCTATTATCCAATCGGCGGCCTGATCGCCAATTCGATCTCGTCCACCGGGCCGAACGGTGTCGAAGGCCTCGTTTCGACGGCCGTTTCCTCGAACGGATCGGTCGCCAACATCAACGCCATCTCCGGCGGGTCGAGCGAATCCGGCTTCACGCAATCCGACGTCGCCTACTGGGCGCATTCCGGAACCGGCCTCTACGACGGCAAGGGCAAGGTCGAGGATTTGCGGCTCATCGCAACGCTCTATCCTGAAACCCTCCATATCGTCGCCCGCGCCGATGCCGGCATCAAGTCGGTCGCCGACCTCAAGGGCAAGCGTGTCTCGATCGACGAGCCGGGCTCCGGCACCATCGTCGATGCGCGTCTGGTGCTTGCCGCTTATGGGCTGACGGAGAAGGATATCCATCCCGAATATCTCAAGCCCGGCCCATCCGGTGAAAAGATGCGCGACAACTCGCTCGACGCCTTCTTCTTCGTCGGCGGCTTCCCGGCCGGCGCGATCGTGGAACTGGCGGCGACGAGCGGCATCACGCTGGTGCCGGTCTCCGGCCCCGAAGCGGACAAACTGCTTGAGGAACAGAAGTTCTTTTCCAAAAATACCGTTCCCGCCGACACCTACAAGGGCGTTGGCGAAACCGAGACGATCGCGGTTGCCGCACAATGGGTCACCAGCGCCAAGCAGGACGACGAACTCGTCTATGAGATCACCAAGTCGCTGTGGAGCGAAGGGACACGCAACGCGCTGGACGCCGGCCACGCCAAGGGCAAGTCGATCGTCCTGGAAAACGCGATCACGAGCCTGGGCATTCCCCTCCACCCGGGAGCCGAACGCTTCTACAAGGAGAGCGGAACCCTGAAATAGCTTGCCGAGGCAAGCTGCTTTTACACATTTCATTAGCCCGGTCGGCTCGGAGCCTACCGGGCTATTCGTAATGCGATCGAGATTCAGTTCCAGTCCCTGAGCAGGAATCCCTTATGGCTGCCCCGCGCGACGACAAGATCCGCCTGACCTCCGACGGTTACGACGAGGAAAAGGCGCGCGAACTCGAGGAAAAATTCGATAGCGAGATCCGTTTCCGCAGCCTCGGAAAGGCCGCGGGCTGGATAGTCGGCTCGATGCTGATCGTGCTCTCCATTTTCCATTACTACACGGCAGGCTTCGGCCTGCTGCAGGAGATGGTGCATCGCGGCATCCACCTGTCTTTCGTGCTCGCGCTGGTCTTCCTGGTCTTTCCCTTCACCAAGAAGGGTTACGACGCGCCGTTGAAGAGTTCGCTGCTGCGCCCCATGGGCATCCCCATCTACGACTGGATCCTGGCGATCGGCGCAATCGTTGCCGTGGCGCATGTTCCTCTCATTCCGCTCGACGATCTCGCCTTCCGCATCGGCAATCCCACGACGACGGATGTGGTCCTGGGAGGTTTCCTGATCGTGGCACTGCTGGAAGCCACGCGCCGCTCGATCGGCTGGCCGCTGCCGATCATCTCGCTGCTGTTCATGGCCTATGCGCTGTTCGGACCCTGGATGCCGGGCATATTGGTGCATCCGGGCAACACCGCCTCGCAGCTCATCGACCATCTCTACATGACGACACAGGGCATCTACGGCATCGCCCTTGGCGTCGTCGCCACCTATGTCTTCCACTTCGTGCTGTTCGGCGTCTTCGCCACCCGCATCGGACTCGGCCAATTGTTCCTCGATTGCGCGGCATGGGTGGCCGGGCGCTATGCCGGCGGCCCGGCAAAGGTTTCGATCTTCGGGTCGGCGCTGTTCGGCATGATTTCCGGCTCCTCGGTCGCCAATGCGGTGACCGTCGGTTCCCTCACCATTCCGGCCATGATCAAGCTCGGCTACAGGCGCGAATTCGCGGCAGCCGTCGAGGCGGCGTCTTCGACCGGCGGCCAGGTCACGCCGCCCATCATGGGCGCGGCCGCCTTCCTGATGATCGAGTTCCTCGAACTTCCCTACACGACGATCATCCTTGCCGCGATCGTACCGGCCTTCATGCATTTCTTCGGCGTGCTCATGCAGGTGCATTTCGAGGCCAAGCGGACCGGCCTGCGCGGCCTGCGCCCCGACGAGATGCCCGACATCAAGGCCGCCCTCAAGCGGGACTGGCCGACCATTATCCCGCTTGTCGTGCTGCTGTGGGTGCTGCTGTCGGGCTATACGCCCTATCTGGCGGCTTTCTGGGGCATCACCGCCTGCGTCGCGGTCGGACTGCTCAATCCGCGCCGGCGCATGACCGTCGGCGAAGTGTTCCTCGGCCTGCGCGACGGCGCCAAATACGCATTGGCGATCGGCGCGGCGGCGGCAACTGTGGGCATCGTCATCGGCGTCGTCACGCTGACCGGCGTCGGCTTCAAGGTCTCCTTCATCGTCACCTCGACGGCGGCGCAACTGGCGGACTTCGCCGGCTATATCCTGCCGACCAGCATCGTTGCCGCCTCGACCCTGTCCCTGCTGTTCACGCTCATCATGACCGGCGTGGTCTGCATCCTCATGGGCTGCGGAATCCCCACCACCGCCAACTATATCATCATGGTGACGATTGCCGCGCCGGCGCTGGTCATGCTCAATGTCGAGCCGATCGTCGCCCATTTTTTCGTCTTCTATTACGGGCTTCTGGCCGACATCACGCCACCTGTCGCGCTTGCCGCCTATGCGGCTGCGGGCATGGCGGCGGCCGATCCGTTCAAGACCGGCAACACCGCCTTCAGGCTCGGACTGGGCAAGGCGCTCGTCCCCTTCGTATTCGTCTTCTCGCCATCACTGTTGCTGGTGACGAAGGATTTCACCTGGGCGAATTTCACGCTCGCCTTCTTTGGCTGCTCGCTCGGCATCGTCTGCCTTGGCGCGGCATTATCGCGCTATATGCTGGTGCGCACCAGGGGATGGGAGAATGTGGTGCTGGTGGTGGCCGCCTTCCTGTTGGTGGCGCCGGAACTCTATTCCACCATCATCGGCGCGCTGATGATCGTGCCCATCGTCTTGCGGCATGTTTCGGCAGCGACGGCCGAACGGCGCGCAAGCCTCGCGTAAAATGAACAAGCCCGGCAGGACATCCTGCCGGGCTCGTTCATTGCAAAACCGGGGTTCGGCTTATTCGGCGGCGACCTTGGCCATCGGATTGTTAGGATGCTGCGTCCAGTTGGCATAGACCGGCGACACCGGCTCGCCGGTGCGCTTGTCGAGCGTTCCCGCCGCCAGCGGCTGCATGGTGATGCAGTTTTCGACCGGGCAGACATTGACGCACAGATTGCAGCCGACGCACTCTTCTTCCATCACCTCGAAATGACGCACGCCATCGACCATCGAGGTGATGGCCTGATGCGACGTGTCCTCGCAGGCGATATGGCAGCGGCCACATTTGATGCAGGCATCCTGGTCGATATGCGCCTTGGCGACATAATTGAGGTTGAGATACCGCCAATCAGTAACGTTGGGCGTGGCGCGACCAACGACATCGTCCAGTGTCGCATGGCCCTTGCGGTCCATCCAGTCCTTCAGGCCCTCGATCATCTCCTGCACGACCTTGAAGCCATAGGTCATCGCCGCGGTGCAGACCTGCACATTGCCGGCACCCAGCGCCAGGAACTCAGCCGCATCGCGCCAGGTGGTGATGCCGCCAATGCCTGAGATCGGCAGGCCCTGCGTTTCGGGATCGCGTGCAATATCTGCCACCATATGGAGCGCGATCGGCTTGACCGCCGGGCCGCAATAGCCGCCATGGCTGCCCTTGCCGTCGATCGTGGGTTCCGGCGAGAATGTGTCGAGATTGACCGAGGTGATCGAATTGATCGTGTTGATCAAGCTCACCGCATCGGCCCCGCCCCTCTTTGCCGCGCGGGCGGCATGACGGATATCGGTGATGTTGGGCGTCAGCTTTATGATCACCGGCATGCGGGTATATTGCTTGCACCAGCGTGACAGCATCTCGATATATTCCGGCACCTGGCCGACCGCTGAGCCCATGCCGCGCTCGCTCATGCCATGCGGGCATCCCAGATTGAGCTCGATGCCATCCGCCCCGGTTTCTTCCACCAGCGGCAGGATCGCCTTCCAGCTCTCCTCCTCGCAAGGCACCATCAGCGAGACGACAACTGCCCGGTCGGGCCAGTTCATCTTGACCTGCTTGATCTCGCGCAGGTTGAGGTAAAGGTCGCGATCGGTGATGAGCTCGATATTGTTGAAGCCGAGCAGGCGGCGATCAGCACCCCAGATGGCGCCATAGCGCGGACCGTTGACATTGACGACCGGCGGCCCCTCCTCGCCCAGCGTCTTCCACACCACACCGCCCCAGCCGGCCTTGAAGGCGCGCTCGACATTATAGGCCTTGTCGGTGGGCGGCGCAGAGGCCAGCCAGAACGGGTTGGGCGACTTGATACCGACGAATGTGTTGCGAATGTCTGCCATGCTCATGCCCTCCCATTAGAGGTGAGTGTGCGATGAATGCTCTCGGCGGCGTCGCGCCCCTGTGCAACCGAAGTGACGGTCAAATCCTCGCCGCCGCGGATGCAGTCGCCCCCCGCCCACACTTTCGCCATGGAAGTGCGGCCCTCGGTATCGACGATGATCCTGCCGCCTTCCATGGCAATCGACGCACCGCTGCCATTGAGGGCTGCCGGCTCGAAGAGCTGGCCGATCGCCTTGAACACCTGGTCGGCAGCAAGGCTGAGCGTCTCGCCGGTGCCGACCAGCTTGCCGCCTTTCATTATGGTGTATTCGAGCTCAATGCCGGTGACCTTGCCGCCATCCGCGACCACCCGCTTTGGCTGCAGCCAGTGGCGGATGTTGACGCCATTCGCCGCGGCCAGATCCTGCTCGAAATCGGAGGCGTTCATATCCTCCTGGCCGCGCCGATAGCAGATGGTGACTTCCTCCGCGCCGAGCAGCTTCGACTGCACGGCCGCGTCGATCGCCGTCATGCCGCCGCCGATGACGACGACGCGGCGCCCGATCGGCAGGCTCGACAGATCGCTTGCCTGGCGCAGTTCGGCGATGAATTCCACGGCATTTTCCACGCCCTCGGCATCTTCGCCTTCGGCGCGCAGCGCATTGATGCCGCCAAGGCCCAAGCCCAGGAACACGGCATCATATTTCGCCGTCAACTCGGACAGCGAAAAGTCGCGACCGAGCGCCTTGTCGTTTTCGATGGCGATGCCGCCAATGGCGGTGACATAGTCGACCTCGGCCTGGGCAAAATCGTCGGTCGTCTTGTAGGCGGCGATGCCATATTCGTTGAGGCCGCCGGATTTAGGCTTGGCCTCCAGCACCGTTACCTCATGGCCGTAGCGGGCAAGCCGATGCGCGCATGCAAGGCCGGCCGGCCCCGCGCCGACCACGGCGATCTTGCGGCCCGTGGGTTCCGCGCGGTCATAGAACTGCTTGTTCTGCTCCATCGCGACGTCGGTGGCATAGCGCTGCAACCGCCCGATCTGCACCGGCTTGCCTTCGGCAGCCTCGCGCACGCAGGCCTCCTCGCACAGCGTCTCGGTCGGGCAGACGCGGGCGCACATGCCGCCCAGAATGTTCTGGTCGAAAATGGTCTTGGCCGAACCGAGCGCATTGCCGGTCGCGATCTGGCGGATGAACATCGGAATGTCGATTGATGTCGGACAGGCATGCATGCAGGGCGCATCGTAGCAGAAATAGCAGCGATCGGCCTCCACCAGCGCCTCATGCGGGTCGAGCGGCGGATGCAGGTCTGAAAAATTCTCGGCATATTGCTGCGGCGCCAGCCTCCCGCCGGCTACGCCTTGCTTGAACTGACCTTCGGCCATTTCATTCCCCATTATTGTGGTTTTGCGAAAAGGCTAGCACAGTTTATTTTTTTATCAATTGGTCAATTTTCAAGGTAAGAGCTTGAAATAACGAGCTAAAACATGATTGATACTATCATGTTTTAAGGATGGAGGGCGATTGAAGGGTTGGGCCGCTGCAGGATAAAGGTTCCTCGCCCGCCAAGTGAGAAAGAACCCAAATTCTGACGAACCGCAGGCCGGAAAGGTCGGTTACCGCCTTACGCCGCCGGGCTGCATGATCGGCACTTCCAGCCGTGGCGGCTGGGTAATCGGGCGGTCCAGTTCCCGGTAAATCTGCTGCTGCTGTTGATATTCGCGCCGCTTCTGCATGGCTTCCAGAGCCTGCAAATCCTCCGGCCGCGCACGGTTCTTGATCTGGCGCTCGGTAGGAGGGTCGTTGTCGGCGGCAGAAGCAGGCGCGGCAAGAACCAGCATCGCCATCGCAGCCATTGTCAGAAAAGCCAGTCGCATCATCGTCCTGTCCAGGCACGGCAAATTCGCCCATACCGCCTGTCGAAATAGATAGTGCGTCTTTGGCCCTGCACCAACATGGAGTGGACGATTTCACCCTCGCAAGCGCCGCTGGTCGGCGTCGAACAGCGGCACCTTCTGCAGGCGCGCCTTGTATTTCCTGCCGATAAGCTCGATCTCGAAGGCTCCAGCCACGTCGGCAACCTCCTTCGGCACATAGCCGATGGCAACCGAACAGCCGGAATGATGGGCGTAGCCGCCCGAGGTCACCCAACCCCGGACCTCGCTTTCGAACCAGATCGGCTCGTCGCCGATCACATCGGCATCGTCCGTATCGACGACGAAGGCACATAGCCTGAGCTTGCCGTCCTGCTCCCGTTCGGCCAGCGCCGCTTGCTTTCCGATGAAATCGGCCTGCTTGCCATAGGCGACGAAGCGGTCGAGCCCGGCTTCGAGCGGCCCGTAGATCGGCCGGTATTCGCGCGCCCAGGAACCGTAGTTCTTCTCCAGCCGCAGCGAATTCAGCGCGCGGCTGCCGAACAGGCCGATGCCGAACTCCTCACCGGCTTCAAGCAGCGTCTGGAACACATGGCGCTGATATTCCGGCGCCACCCAGATCTCGTAGCCAAGATCGCCGGTGTAGCTGACACGACCGACGAGGCAGGAGGCCATGCCGATATCGAAACGCTTGATATCCATGAATTTGAAGGCTTCGCTCGATACATCGGCGCGGGTCACCTTCTGCAGGAGCCTTCGCGCATCCGGCCCGGCAATCGACAGACCGGTGAGTTTGAGGCCGAGCGCCTCGACCATGACCGAGCCGTCCTTCGGCAAATGCTGCTCGAACCAGCGCATGTGATAATGCTCGGCAATGCCGGAACCGGCAATGAACCAGCTGCCATCGCCGGGATTGGCGAGCGAGAAATCGCCTATCAGCCTGCCATCCTCCTTCAGCATCGGCGCAAGCGTCATGCGGCCGGGCTTGGGCAGCTTGCAGGCAAGGATACGGTCGAGCCAGGCTTGCGCGCCCTCGCCCCTCACGCGGTATTTGGCAAAGCTCGAAATCTCCATCAGGCCGACGCGCTCGCGCACGGTGCGGACCTCCTCTGCGACATGGGGAAAATCGGTCGAGCGCCGCCAGGAAAACTCGTCCTTCACGCCTTCAGGCGCAAACCACAGCGGCACTTCCAGCCCGTAGGCTGCGCCCCATTGCGCGCCCCTGGCCGAGAGCAAATCGTAGATCGGCGTGGTCTTGAGCGGCCGCCCGGCTGAAAGTTCCTCATTGGGGAAGCGGATGGAAAAGCGGCGCGAATAATTCTCGCGCACCCTGGCATTGGTATAGGCCATGGAGGCCCAATCGCCATAGCGCGACACGTCCATGGCCCAGACGTCGGCGCCCGGATCGCCGTGAATCATCCAGTTGGCAAGCGCCAGCCCGACACCGCCGCCCTGGCTGAAGCCGGCCATGACGCCGCAGGCCGACCAGAAGCCCGGCAGGCCGCGCACCGGCCCGACCAACGGGTTGCCGTCCGGCGCGAAGGTGAAGGGGCCGTTGATGATCTGCTTGATGCCGACATTCTGGAAGGCCGGGAAATGGCGGAAGCCGACCTCCAGCGAAGGCGCGATGCGGTCGATGTCGGGTTCCAGCAATTCGTGGCCGAAGCTCCAGGGCGTGGAAAATTCCGACCACGGCTTGCAGGCCTTCTCATAGGTACCCATCAGCATGCCGCCGCGCTCCTGGCGCAGATAGAGCTCGCCGTCGAAATCGATGGCATGGATGATCTCGGTGCCGGTCTTTTTGTTCCATTCGGCGACTTCCGGCATGTCCTCGGTGATCAGATACATGTGTTCCATGGCCAGAACCGGCAGTTCGAGCCCGACCATGCGGCCGACCTCGCGCGCCCACAAGCCACCGGCATTGACCACATGCTCGGCGACGATCTCGCCCTTGTTGGTGATGACCCGCCACAGCCCGTCCTCGCGCCGCACGATGTCCTCGACCTTCGTGAAACGCTCGACCTCGGCGCCCAGCACCCGCGCGGCCTTGGCATAGGCATGGGTGACGCCGGAGGGGTCGAGATGGCCGTCGACCACAGTGCGTACGGCACCGACGAACTCATTGGGATCGATGAGCGGCATCAATTCGCCGGCCTCGCGCGGCGAGATTTCCTCAAGCTCGATGCCGAGATAGCGGCCCTTGGCGACCATGCCGCGCAGCCAGTCGAGACGCGCCTGCGTCGCCGCCAGCATGACGCCGCCGGTAAGGTGCACGCCTGTCGCCTGGCCGGACAGTTCCTCGATCTCCTTGTAGAGGCTGATCGTGTATTTCTGCAGCTTGGCGACATTGGGGTCGCCATTGACGGTGTGCATGCCGCCGGCCGCATGCCAGGTGGAGCCGGAAGTGAGCTCATCGCGCTCGACCAGCACGACATCGGTCCAGCCATGCCTGGCCAGGTGGAACAGTACCGAACAGCCGACGACACCACCACCGATGATCACGACCCTTGCATGCGACTTCATGGGATTTCCCGTTGTTTCAATGGGTTGGATGGATTTACGGAATCAGGATGGGAGGAAGGTGAATCGAATTCGGAGGTTGGCGCCGCCCCTCATCCGCCTGCCGGCACCTTCTCCCCGCAAGCGGGGAGAAGAAACAAGCGACACCCGCAGCGCCCCCTCTCCCCGTTTACGGGGAGAGGGTAAGGGTGAGGGGCAGCACTGCCCTCTCATGGCTCCTCCACTCCGATTTCTTCTTTCCGCTTCGCCATATAGGCTTCGAGTTCCTCGCGGATCGCCGGGTCCATCGCCGGCTCGACATATTCCTCCAGCGCCCTCTTCCACAAAAGCGTGGCGCGCGCGGTGGCATCGAGGCCCCCGGCTTCCTGCCACGCCTCGTAATTCTGCCAGTTGGAGACCATCGGCTGGTAGAAGGCGCTTGCATAGCGCTCCAGCGTATGCGGTTCGCCGAAGAAATGGCCGCCGGTCGGCACGCGCCCCAATGCATCGAGCGCCAATTCGCCGTCATCCACCTCGATCGGGCGCAGGAACTCCATCATGTGCTGGATCATCTCCACGTCGAGGATGAGCTTTTCGTAAGAAGCGGTGAGCCCGCCCTCCTGCCAGCCGGCGGCGTGATAGACGAGATTGCCATGGCCCAGCACCGCGCCCCACAGCGCCATCATCGTCTCATAGGTGCCTTGCGCATCGGCAGCGTTGGAGGCACTGCCGGGGGTGGTGCGGTAGGGCAGATTGTAGCGGCGCGCGAGCTGGCCCGAGGCGATATTGGCCTTGGCGTTTTCCGGCGTGCCGAAGGCGGGCGCGCCCGAGCGCATATCCACATTGGAGGTGAAGGCGCCATACATGACCGGCGCGCCGGGGTGCACCAGCTGGGTGAGCACGATGCCGAACAGCGCCTCGGCGTTCTGCTGCGCCAGCGCGCCGGCAAGCGTCACCGGGCTCATCGCTCCCATTAGCGTGAACGGCGTGACGGCGACGGACTGGCCATATTCGGCCATGGTCATCAGCCCTTCGGCCATCGCCTCGTCGAAGCGGCGCGGCGAGTTGACCGAGATGATGGTGGTGACGGCGGGATCGTCGCGCATCTGGTCGAGTGTTAGCCCCCGGCTGATCGCCATCATGGCGATGCCGTCCAGCGCCCTGCCCCGGCCGATGGCCGACAAATGGAAGCTCTTGTCGGTGAGCGTCAGATTGGCGAAATAAGTGTCGAGATGGCGCGAATTGGCCGGCATCTCGATCGGCGCACAGACCTGATTACCGATCATGTGGATGCAGTTGAAGTGCTGCGCCAGCCGCACCAGGTCGCAATAGTCGCGATAATTGCCGGCCCGCCTGCCGCGCTCCATGTCATGGACATTGGGCGGCCCGGCGACCAGCGTGAAATTGATCGTGTCGCCGCCCAGATGGATCGTGCGCTCCGGATTGCGCGGGGTCAGCCTGTAGGTGGATTGCGTGCTCTTCAGCGCCTCGGCGACGAGACCGCGATCGAGCCACACCGTCTGGCTGGCATGATCGACCTTGGCCCCGGCCTTTTCGAGCAGGGAAAGCCCGCGCACATTCATCAGTTCGATGCCGAAATTTTCCAGAATATGCATCGAGGCCTCATGGATGGCCTCGATCTGGTCTTCCGACAAAAGCGCCATCGGCGGATAGGGATTACGCACGCGCCGCAAAGGCAGTTGCGGAATGGCGGCAGCCTTGCTGCCAGCCCTGTCGGCACTGCGGCGGCGTCTCGGTTCGCTCATGGTCTTGCCCGTCCCTTCATGCGGCTGTCGTCAGTGCCTCGACCAGCGGCGCGAAGGACGGCGCGCGGTCGAGCTTCATCACCAGATCCTCGATCTGCCGCGCCCTTGCCGTCACGCCACCGCTTTCCATCAGCGCATGGAATTTCGCGCTGATCTCGGCGTCGCTCAGTGGATTCTCCGCACTGCCGCGCGCGACGGCGGGCTGCGAGCGGATGATCCGCCCGCCGGCAAGCCTGATCTCCACCTCGGCCCAGCGCTCGGCCGGAAACAGGGCGGAGTAGCGTTGGTCGTCGATCAGCACCGTTGCATCTGCGATGCGCCTGATGTCGGGATCGCGCAACGCCGGCCCATCGATTTCTTCCGGGCCGACCCGGCCGCGTACTAGCAGGGCGGCGACGGGGAAAGGCAGGCTGTATTGGGCGGCATCGGTGGTTGACGGCGTAGCCGTCGCCAGCCGGCTCGCCTCCAGGAAAGTGCGCACGGTGACCGCCTCGACCTCGCCATGGACGAACCCGTGGTCGCGTCGCAACTGGGCGGCCGCCTCCATGGCTGGCTGCGCCCAGCGGCAGACCGGATAGGCCTTGAAATATTGCTCCTCGATGCGCCATCTGGCGCCGAGATCAGACCAGTAATGGCCAACCGCTTCGCCTTCGACGGTGACGGCCGGCGCGCCGGTAAAGCCTTCGCGCGCCAGCATGACGGCCATCACGCCGACCATGGCGCCCCAACCGGAACCGTCCTTGATCATGGTCGGATGATCGATGCAGCGCATCATCTGGCTGCGCGGCCCGTTGAATTCGGCAATGCCCAGCGCCTCGCGCACAATCTTGTCCTCAAGGCCCAATATGCGCGCGCCGATGGCCGCGATGCCGAGCGCCACCCAGGCGCCTGAAGTGTGATATTCCGCAGCCGTGGCGTGAAGCGCGATGCCGGCGCGGATGGCTATCTCGTAGCCGAGGATCAGATGCGCCAGCGCCTCGCTGCCGCTGATGCCCTCGCCATCCCCGGCAAAGGCGATGAGCCCGGCAAAGGAGCCGCAGCCGGCATGCCCCTTGGTGAGCGGATGGCCGTCATGGGCGTCGAAACCGTCGATCGTGGTGGAATTGGCGAGCGCCGATCCGGCCGGGCTGGCGCGGCGTCCATCGAACAGGAACCGGCCGTCGGCACCGCCGAACTGGGCATGAGCGACAGACCTCGCGATGCGGCTTGAGGGCAGTTGCGAGCCGGCGGCGGCAACGCCGATCAGGTCGAGCAGGCAGCTTTTCGCCTGCTGCGCCACCTGCAGCGGGGCGGCGTCAAGCCGAAAATCCCGGATGAAGGAAAGCGCGTCGGACATGATGACCATCTCCCTCGACACGTTGGGGGTTTAACCCGCACGTCGTCGCTGGTTGCATCATTCCGGCAGGATGCGCGTCCGGCTGTCAGAAAACCGTCATCTGCGGACGGGATTTTAGTTCCAACGTCAGCACTTTCCGGCCAATACAGAAATCGCGACATGATCTGCCGCTATTCCTAAAGTGAATATCAAAGCCTACCGCGGCTTCTTGCCAAACACCTTGATGTATTCGGCCTCGCCACCCTTGGCTAGCGCCTTGGCCTGGCGCACCCAGTCGTCACGCTCGATGCGGCCGCCGAAATTGAGATAGCCTTCGACCCAGGCGCGCTCCACCTTCTTCCAGCCGGCAATCTGGGCATAGGTATAGATACCTAGCCCGTTGAGCAGCCGCTCGATCTTGGGGCCGACACCGGAAATGAGCTTGAGGTCATCCGGCTTGGCAGGACGTTCGATTGCAATCGGACGGCCTTTCTCGGATGGCGGCACGACCGCGAGTGCGGATGTTGCCGATGCGGCAGTCTTCATCCGCCCCTTTGCGCCGATTGCAGCACGTACGGCTTCAGGCGATGGCGCCCTCTGCACCTTGCGCGGCGGCTTCACCGCACGAGCAGCCTTGGTCGCCTTGCGCGGCGCATCATCGGCCGGTGGCGCGGAGGCCGGATCGACCTCGTCCTTTTCTTCGAAGCTGATCACCGGCTCCATCTTTGCCAGCACGTCGTTGGCAAGCCAGCACAGGCTCTTGTGGCCGCCGCCGAGTTCCTTCAAAGGCGGCAATTTGGTCTCGCACAGATTGTCGGGAACCAGATGCTTGTAGCGGCAGCGCGTCTGGAACGGGCAGCCGCTCGGCGGGTTCATCGCCGAAGGAATGTCGCCCTCCAGCACGATGTGCTTCTTGACCACGCTGGTATCGGCAATCGGGATCGCCGATAGCAACGCCTCCGTATAGGGATGATAGGGCGGCGCGAAAATCTGGTCGGTCGTGCCCTGCTCGACGATATGGCCGAGATACATCACCACCACGCGGTCGGCGATGTAGCGCACCACCGACAGATCGTGGCTGATGAACAGCATCGTCGTCTTGTTCTTGCGCTGGATGTCCATCAAGAGTTCGGTGACCGCCGCCTGCACCGACACGTCGAGCGCCGAGACCGGCTCGTCGGCCACCACCACCCTGGCATTGCCGGCAAAGGCGCGCGCCACGCCGATGCGCTGCTTCTGGCCGCCGGACAATTGGCGTGGCATGCGCTCGGCAAAAGCGCGCGGCAGCTTCACCAGATCCAGCAATTCCAGCATGCGTTGCTTGCGCTCTGCCGCATTGTTGCCGACCTTGAACTTCTCCAGCGTGCGGATGATCTGCGAGCCTACGGAATGGCTCGGATTGAGCGTGTCGAACGGGTTCTGGAACACCATCTGGATCGAGGAGACGGTCTCCACGTCGCGATCCTCGACCGGGGTCGACTCGATCTCGTGATTGGCGAGCGAAATCTTGCCCGCACTTGCCGTCTCCAGCCCGAGCAGCACCTTGGCGAGCGTGGACTTGCCGCAGCCGCTCTCACCGACAATGGCCACCGTCTCGGATTCACGAGCCTCGAAGCTGATGCTCTCATTGGCCTTGACGACTCGCCCCTCGCCGCCGCCGAACACCTCATTGGCCGAGACGCGGTAATATTTGCGCAAATCGTCGATCTTCAGCACCGGCTTGCCGGGAACGACCTGTTCCTTTCCGGTCTTGCTTCCTTCCGGCAAAGCGGCCCAATCGATCTCATCGAAGCGCACGCAGCGGCTATGATGGTTCTCATGCCCTTCAACCGCGATCATCGGAATTTCGGCGGCGTTGCACACGCCATCGACGAAATGGTGGCAGCGCGGACCGAAATTACAGCCGCGCGGGCGCTCATGCGGCAGCGGCAACTGGCCGGGAATGGCGATTAGCGGCCGCGAATTCTTGTCGGCACCCGGCAGCGGAATGGAGCGGAACAGCCCCTGCGTATAGGGGTGGCGCATGCGGTCGAACACATCCTTGACGCTGCCGGTCTCCACAGCCTCGCCCGAATACATGACGGTGATGCGGTCGCAGGTCTCCAGGATCAGGCCGAGATTGTGCGACACGAAGATCATCGAGGTGCCGAATTCCTTGCCGAGCCCCTTGACCAGTTCCACGATGCCGGCCTCGACCGTGACGTCGAGCGCCGTGGTCGGCTCGTCGAGCAGAAGCAGCGACGGCTTCGACAAAAGCGCCATGGCGATGACGATGCGCTGCTGCTGGCCGCCCGAAAGCTGGTGCGGATAGGATTTCATCATCCGCTCGGGGTCGGGCAGGCGCACGGCCTTCAGCATTTCCAGCGAGCGGTTGTAGGCCTCCTGCTTGGACACCTTGTCGTGGATGAGCGGCACTTCCATCAGCTGGCGACCGACCTTCATGGCCGGGTTGAGGCTAGCCATCGGCTCCTGGTAGATCATGGCGATCTTGTTGCCGCGGATGGAGCGCAGTTCCTCCTCCGACATGTCGCCCATGTCCTTGCCCTGGAACTTGATACGGCCGCCGACAATCTTTCCGACATTGGACAGGTCGCGCATGATGCCGAGCGAGACGGTGGACTTGCCGCAACCACTCTCGCCGACGATACCCATCGCCTCGCCGGGCATGACGGTGCAGGAAAAATCCATCACCGCCGGTATCTCGCCACGCCTGGTGAAGAAGGAGATGGAGAGGTTCTCGATCTCGATGATGGGATCGGCTGGTTTGCGAACGGTTTCGTTCATGGCTGGCTCCTCATCTCAATCCTTCATCGATTGCTCGCGCAGCGCGTCGGCAAGCAGGTTGAGGCCGAGCACGAAGGACATCAGCGCGATCGTCGGCGGCAGCGCGGGATGGATGAAGGAGCGCAAGAGCCGGCTGGCATCCTTGATCGCCGTGCCCCAGTCGGGACTTTCGGGCGCAAGCCCCAGCCCGAAATAGCCGAGCGTGCCGAGCAGGATGGTGGTGTAGCCGATGCGCAGGCAGGCATCGACGATGAGCGGGCCCCGCGCATTGGGCAATATCTCCCACAGCATGATGTACCATGGGCTTTCACCGCGGGTCTGTGCCGCCGCCACGTAATCGCGTGTCTTGATGTCCATGGTGAGCCCGCGCACGATGCGGAACACACCGGGGCTCGAGGCAAACACCACCGCAACGAAGATATTGAGTTCGTTGGGGTCCATGCTGACGATGCCGAAGGGATCAGCGTCGAAAACCAGGCCGATATAGATCCAGCCGCCGATGAGGATGGTTGTGCCCAGCAATATATAGAGCCGCTCCGGCCGGTTCTTGAAGCGCGTGTAGAACAGCACGCAAAAGAAGATGATCGGAAAGATGAAGAACAGGCCCGCCATGCCGTAGGGGATGGGCGTCTCCATGATGCCGGGCGTCACCAGCAGGTAGAACAGCAGGATGACCGGGAAGGCCAGCACCAGATTGGCCAGGAACGACAGGATCGAATCCACCTTGCCGCCATAATAGCCGGCCGGCAGGCCGAGCGTGATGCCGACCATCAGCGCAAAGGCGGTGGCCAGAGGTGCTATCGCCAGCACGATCTGGCTGCCATAGACCATGCGGCTGAAAACGTCGCGTGCAAGCTTGTCGCCGCCGAACAGATAGACCCCACCGCTGTCTGGCACGATGGCACCCGGCAGCGCATCCTTCATGATCGGGATCTGCGCCAACGGATTGAAGGGCGAAATCTGGCTGGCGAGGATCGAGGTGAACAGCCAAAACAGGCAGATGGCGACGCCGGCGACGCCGACGCCGCTGTCGAACAGCTGGCCATAAAGGCCGAGCCGCTTTTTGAAAACGATGCTGATGCCAAGCACGATGGCGAGCGCCAGCCAGACCGTCCAGAAACGCGCAAGCACGCCGAGCACGATTTGGAACCCCGAGACATATTCGATCGCGCCCATCCTATTGCACCCTGATGCGTGGATTGAGATAGGCGTAGCCGACATCCGAAATGAGCTGGGTGACCAGCACCACGAAGACGGAAATCAGCGAACAGCCAAGCAGGAGGTCGATATCGTTATTACCGGCAGCTTCCACCAACACATAGCCGAAGCCCTGGTAGCGGAACATAACCTCGACCACGACGACGCCAGTGAGCAGCCACGGAAATTGCAGCATGATGACGGTGAACGGCGCAATCAGCGCGTTGCGTAGCGCATGCTTGATGACGACGGTGGAAAAGCTCAGGCCCTTGAGCCTCGCCGTGCGGATATATTGCTGTGTCATCACCTCGACCATCGAGGCCCGCGTCATGCGCGCGATGTAGCCGGTACCGTAGATGGCCATGGTCATCACCGGCAGGGTGAAATTGTAGAAGGTGATGCCCTGGCCGGTGGCGCTGGCGGCCGAGCCGTTGAGCCAGCCCAGCCACGAGGCGAAGATGACGGTGAAGATGACGCCCGAAACATATTCCGGTGTCGCCGTGGTGGAGATGGAAGCGACGGATAGAGCCCGATCTGTGCGCGTGCCCTCACGCATGCCGGCCAATATGCCGATCAGAAGCGAGATCGGTACCATCACCGCCATCACCCAGAACATCAATATGCCGGTGGCACCGAGCGCGGGGAACAGCTTGTTGGCCACCGTGGTGCGGAACTTGGTGGAACAGCCGAAATCGCCCTGGAAAACACCGGAGAAGGTCGGCACGTCGGGCTCGTCGCAATAGCGGAAGCGCGGCACCGGCTTGCCATTGGCATCCATGACCGGCTGCTTGGGCCAGACGCCAAGCCATTGCCCGTAGCGGACGAAGAAATTTTGCCGATAGCCGTTCTTGACCAGCCAGCTCTCCAGCTGCTCGGCCGATGCACGCTGCTCGGTCTGGCTAATCGCCAGCTTCTTCAAGTTGGGCTCGAGATTGACGAGGAAGAAGACCACCAGCGTCAGGCACAGCATGGTGAGCAGCATGACACCGAGGCGGCGTAGGACGAATGCGAGCATGAAACTCCCCTGCCAATTTGGTTGGGGTCAGTGCATGGCCCGGGAAATCATGGTCGATTTCCACAAAGGCTCATACGCCGGTTCGAAAGGATGCCCCGTAGGCGCCGCGCACGCAATGGCGTATGCGGCGATGACCGCCGGGTGATTTTCGAAAACGAGAGGAAGGGGCGCGATGCGCCCCTTCCGTTCAGTGCGGCGCGCGTCACGCCTCGTCGAGCCAAACCTTACCGAGATCGATCTCGAAGGTCGGATGCATGCCGTGGTTCTTCACCGCAGGCACCGAGTGGTTGTAGAGCTTGCGCCAATAGGGCTGGATGATGATGCCGGACTCCTGGAGGAGCTTTTCGATATCCTCCATCAGCGCCTTGCGCTTCTCGGCATCGGCGACGGCCAGCGCCTCGCCGAGCTTCTTGTCGAACTCGGGATTGGACCAGGCGGTTTCGTTCCACGCCTCGCCGGTGCGGTAGCCCAGCGCCAGCACCTGGACGCCAAGCGGACGCATATTCCAGTTGGTCATGGAGTAGGGATATTTCGTCCAGTCGTTCCAGAAGGTCGAGCCGGGCAGGACGGTGCGCTTGACCTTGATGCCGGCCTCGCGCAGCTGCGCGGCGATGGCATCGCCGGTGTTCTTGTGCCAGTCCTCGTCCACAGTGATGAGCTCGTGTTCGAAATCGGCCTGGCCGGCCTCCGCCATCAGTGCCTTGGCCTTTTCCATGTCGCGCTTGATCGGCGGCAATTCGAAATATTCCGGATGGATCTGGCAGACATGGTGGTTTTCGGCGACCGTACCGGCGCCGCCATAGCCAAGCTGCAGGATGGTGGCGTTGTCGACGGCAAGCTGAAGCGCCTGACGCACCTTCTGGTCGTCATAGGGCTTGTTGGCGACGTTGGTGCGCGCTACCAGCGTCGTTGCCGTCACCACTTCCGACTTCACCAGGTCGAGCCCGTCGAGGATCGTCACATAGTCGGCCGAGGTCTCGTAATTGCTATGGATTTCGCCCGCCTCGAAGGCACTGACGGTCGCCGCCGGATCGGTGCCGTAGTCGATGAATTCGATCCCGTCGAGATAGGCTTCGCCGCCCCACCATTTGCCGTCTTCGCGGCGCTTGTAGACGACGCGGCTGCCGACATCGAAGGAAACCAGTTCGAACGGACCGGTGCCGATCGGGTTCTTGGTGAAGTCCGCGCCGGTTTCATCGAAGGTATGATGCACGACAAGGCCCGGATAGTCGGCCAGGTTGGGCACGAAGGAGATATCCGATTCCGTCAGCGTGATCTTGACGGTGTGGTCATCGACCTTGGTGATGCCGCCTTCGCGCGCCTTGCCGGTTTCCTTGTCGACCAGCGTGCCCATGCGGGCTGCCATGGAATTGCCTTCCGCCTTGCTGTCGCACCAGCGGTTGAGATTGTAGATCACATCGTCGGCATTGAACGCATCGCCATTGGTCCAGGTCACGTTGTTGCGCAACTTCAGGACATATTCGGTGGCGTCGTCATTTACTTCCCAGCCTTCCAGAAGATAGGGCTCGAAGGTGTATTCGCGCGTATATTTGACCAGCGGCTCCAACGACTGGCGCTGCGAATTGGCAATCTCGGACCAGTCCGCCATGCGCGGGTCCTTGGGCGCCTTGATGAACATGGCGATCTTGATGACGCCGCCCTTCTTGGGCTCCTGCGCCAGTGCCTGCGTGGGCGCGGCAAGCCCGATCATGCCATAGGCCATGACAGTTGAAGCGCCGAATGCGCTTGCCAGGGCAAGAAATTCACGGCGGTCCATCTTGCCCGCCTTGGTGCTCTCCGCAAGTTCACGGATATGATCAGGGACGACGTCCCCGTTACTTTTGTAAAAAGTCATTGATCTCTCCCATTTGCTCGGCTTTCCGCCTGTTAACATTTCGCATCCCGCCCTCCTTGTCAAAGAGAGCGGAATGCAAAACTTGCAACGGAATGTGCAACTTTGAACGGCAGGCAGTTTGCGCAATTACGACAGTCATGACGCAAACCCGCTAATTACCGCAAGATTCGAGCGAATTCTTTCGGGCGATCAAACAGCGGCAATTCCCTGTGGACACTCAGGAGGCCGCGATACCTTACGTAGGGTCCACGTAACCGTTTCGCGTTGCCGCGCTACCCCCTCAACCTCTTGATCATGTTGACAAGCAGCGGTGAAGCTTGAAACTGCGGATGGCGACTTCTGGAGGGAACCATGATCACCCTGGCTAATCGCAATTTCTCGATTCCAGCCCTCCTGCTGCTATCGCTGTTCTGGCTGGGGCTGCCGGCGCAGGCGCAGGACGCCAAAACCATCGTCACCACCGACAATAGCGACTATTTCGGCTTCGACCTGAGGTCGGAACAGAATGTCTCGCTCGACCAGTGCAAGAGCACCTGCCTCGGCGATTCCTCCTGCCGCGCCTTCACCTACAACACCAAGGCCAAGTGGTGCTTCCTGAAATCGGATTTCAGCGTGCTGAAACCGTTCGCAGGCGCGGTCGCCGGCAAGGTCGTCACCTATAATAGCGATCCCGATATCGGCGCTCCGCCGGAACTTGCATTCTTCGGCGCCGGCATGATCGACGAGGCACGCCAGTTCCGGGCAAGCCTGACCGACGGCTCGGTGGCGGTGGGCGAGGAAGGTATGGCCGCCCTCTCGGATGAGGCCGAACACGCCCTGCGCAACGGCGATCCGCGCACCGCCATGCAGAAACTGACCACGGCCGCCGCGACCATGCCGGATGACGGCGCAGCGTGGATCGGGCTTGCCCGCGCCATTCTCGGGGCCCAGCCTGCCAATGGCGAGGAGACGGCCAAGCTGCAGCGCGACGCGACCTCGGCAGCCTGGAATGGCTATCAACTGCTGCGCACGGTGGCCACGCGCGCCGACGCGCTGGCGGTGATGGCGGTGGCGCTTGACCGGCGCGAACTGTTCCGCCCTGCCCTACAGGCCTATGAGGCAAGCCTGACGCTGGTCAACTCGCCTTCGGTACGCGCCGAATATGAGGACCTGAAGGCTCGCAAGGGCTTCCGCATCATCGATCACACCGTCGACAATGACAGCGCAGCGCCGCGCATCTGCGCGCAGTTTTCCGAAGAACTGGTCAAGACCGGCATCGATTATTCGCCCTTCGTGCGCGTCGACAATGCAGCCCCCAGGGCGATCGAGGCCAAGGGACAGCAGATTTGTGTCGAGGGCCTCGAACATGGCCGCCATTACAGCGTCTCGTTCCGCGCCGGCCTGCCCTCCGCCATCGGCGAAGTGCTGAGCGCACCGGTTGCCCTTTCCATCTATGTACAGGATCGCGCCGCCTCCGCACGCTTCACCGGCGACAGTTTCGTGCTGCCGGCGACGGCACGGCGCGGCATCCCGCTCGTCACCGTCAACACCTCCTCCGCCGACGTGAAACTCTACCGCATCGGCGACCGGGCGCTTGCCCAGCTTCTGACCGGCTACCAGTTCCTGCGCCAGCTCGACGGCTATGACATTTCCAGCATTTCCGACCAGATGGGCGAACCGGTCTGGGAAGGCCAGATCGAGATCGCCAATGAGCTCAACAAGGAGGTAACGACCTCATTTCCGGTCGATGAAGCTCTGCCCGAGCGCAAACCCGGCGTCTATGTGCTCACCGCCCAGCCGCAGAACGACCGCAGCGAAACCTATGAATCGCGCGCTACCCAATGGTTCGTCGTCTCCGATATCGGGCTTTCCACCTATACCGGCGAGGATGGGCTGAACGTCTTTGCCCGCTCGCTGGGTACCGCCAAGCCCATTGCCGATGCGGAATTGACGCTGCTTGCCCGCAACAACGAGGTGCTGGGCACGGCGAGAACCGACACGCAAGGCCGCGCCACCTTCACGCCCGGTCTGACGCGCGGCTCGGGCGGCATGGTGCCGGCCGTGCTGATGGCAAGCAGCGGTGACGAGGATTTCGTTTTCCTCGACATGACGCGGGCCGGCTTCGACCTCTCCGACCGGGGCGTGACCGGACGCGCCGCACCCGGCGCGCTCGACGTCTATGCCTGGACAGAACGCGGCATCTACCGCGCCAGCGAGGAGGTGCATGTCGCCGCCCTTGCCCGCAACGAGGCGGCCGAGGCGCTGGAGAACCTGCCGCTGACCTTCATCTTCACCCGGCCGGATGGGGTGGAAGACCGGCGTATCGTCTCCGAAGGGGTAGCCGCCGGCGGCCATGCTGTCGACCTGACGCTTTCGCCCAACGCCATGCGCGGCACCTGGAGTGTCGCCATCCACACCGATCCGAAACAGGCCGCAGTAGCCAGCCAGATGTTCCTGGTCGAGGATTTCGTGCCCGACCGCATCGAGTTTGACCTGACCAGCGACCGCGAGGAGATCGCGGCCGGCGAAGCGGCCGAGCTTACGGTCGATGGGCGTTTCCTCTATGGCGCGCCGGGCGCCGGGCTGGCGCTGGAGGGCGAAGTCACCATTGCGACCAAGCGCGAATGGCAGCGCTTCAAGGGCTATTTCTTCGGCCTGGCCGACGAAGAGGAAGGCGATGCCACCCGCATTCCGCTCGCCGACCTGCCGGTCGTGGGCGATGACGGCAAGGCCGTCTTCCCCGTGGCAGTGGACCAGCTCCCCTCAACGACAAGGCTGCTCAACGCGGCGGTTTCGGTACGCATGCGCGAAAGCGGCGGCCGCGCCGTGGAGCGCTCGCTCGACATCGCCATAAGCCCGCAAGGCCGGATGATCGGCATCAGGCCAGATTTTTCCGGCGGTGAGGTACCGCAAGGCTCGACCGCCAAATTCAGCGTCATCGCCGCCGAGGCCGACGGCACACGCACCGCCCTCGACGGTGCCGAGTGGTCCCTGGTGAAGGTGGAGCGCAATTATCAATGGTATCGCAGCGGCAATAGCTGGAACTACGAGCCGGTGACCTTCACCAAAGTGGTCGCCAGTGGAAAGGTCGATATTGAAGCCGGCAGCGAAACGGCGATCTCAGCGCCAGTCGATTGGGGCCGCTATCGGCTGGAAATCGCCACCGCCGACCCGACCGGGCCGGAAACGAGCGTGGAGTTCGATGCCGGCTGGTATGTCGAGGCGACTTCGACCGAAACGCCAGACGGGCTGGAAATCGCTCTCGACAAGGAGCAATACGCCGTCGGCGGTACGGCGAAGCTGCAGGTCTCGCCGCGCTTTGCCGGCGAGCTTCTGGTGACGGTGGGAGCCGACCGCCTGTTGGAGACTTTCACGGCTTCGGTGCCGGAGGGCGGCGCCAGTATCGACATTCCGGTCGGCGCCGATTGGGGTGCCGGCGCCTATGTCACGGCGACCCTCTTTCGACCGGGCGAGGCCCAGGAATCGCGCATGCCGGCCCGCGCCATCGGCGTGAAATGGCTGAAGATCGACCCCGCCGACAGGAAGCTCGACGTTTCACTCTCACCGCCGGAAAAGACCGCGCCGCGCCAGCCGCTGTCGATCCCGGTCGCCGTGGAAGGCGCTTCCGGCGAAGCCCATGTCATGGTCGCCGCCGTCGATGTCGGCATCCTCAACCTGACCAAATATCAGACGCCGGATCCGGAGACCTGGTTCTTCGGCCAGCGCCAGCTCGGGCTGGAACTGCGCGACCTCTACGGGCGGCTGATCGACGGTTCGCTCGGCGTCACCGGCAGGCTGCGCACCGGCGGCGACGGCGCCAGCCTGACCACCGAGGGCAGCCCGCCGACCGAGAAGCTGGTCGCCTTCTTCTCCGGGCCGGTGACGCTGGACGCCGACGGCAAGGCGACGATCGAATTCGAGCTGCCGCAATTCAACGGCACCGTCCGCGTCATGGCGGTGGCGTGGAGCGCCAAAGGCGTGGGCCACGCTGTCACCGATGTCATCGTGCGCGATCCGGTAGTCGTCACCGCCGGCCTGCCGCGCTTCCTGGCGCCGGGCGACACGGCCCAGATGCGGCTCGACATCGCCAACACCGACGCACCCGATGGCGACTATGCGCTGACGGTCGAAACCAGCGGCGGCCTTGCGGCAGGTAATGCGCCCGAGAAGGTCACGCTGGCGGCCGGCAAGCGCCAGTCGCTCACCATTCCGCTGACAGCAGAAGCGGCGGGCGACGGCGGCGTCACGATAAGGCTTGCCGGTGCTGACGGGCTCACGGTCGAGCAATCGCTTTCGTTGCCGATCCGCCCCGCCGACCTGCCGGTGACCACCCGTACCGTGGTCGATCTTGCGCCCAATGGCGGGAGCCTGCGCGTCGACCGCGAGCTTCTGGCGGCAAGCCTGCTCGACGGCGCCCATGTCAGCATCGGCGTTTCGCCGGCAGCCGCCTTCGACGTGCCCTCGCTTCTGATGGCGCTCGACCGCTACCCCTATGGCTGCACGGAGCAGACCACCAGCCGCGCATTGCCGCTGCTCTATCTCAGCGAACTGTCGGCGCAGGCCGGCATGGCGGACGATCCGGAACTACGCCAGCGCGTCCAGGATTCGATCTATAGGGTGCTCAACTATCAGTCGTCCTCCGGCAGCTTCGGGCTGTGGTCGCCCGGTTCCGGCGACCTGTGGCTCGACGCCTATGTCACCGATTTCCTGACGCGGGCGCGCGAGAAGAAATTCGACGTACCGCGCGAGGCGATGCTTTCCGCACTCGGCAATCTGCAGAATTCTCTGGCCTATGATCTCGACATCGAAGGGCGCGGCAGCGAGATCGCCTATGCGCTCTATGTGCTTGCCCGAAACAAGAAGGCCTCGATCGGCGATCTGCGCTATTATGCCGACACGCAGCTCGAAGCCTTTTCGAGCCCGATGGCGGTGGCCCAGCTTGCCGCGAGCCTAGCGCTCTATGGCGACCAGCAGCGGGCGGAAGCGACCTTCACCGCAGCACTGGCTCTGGCAAGGGCCAATCCAGACCACAATTATTCGCGTTCGGACTATGGCTCGCGGCTGCGCGACGGCGCTGCCATGCTGGCGCTTGCCGGCGAGAGCCGGCCGCTGCCGAAAGTGGTGCCGGAACTGGTCAAGCTGGTTTCGGCCGAACGCAAGGTGGCGACCTACACCAGCACGCAGGACCAGGCCTGGATGCTGCTCGCCGCCCGCGCGCTGCGCGCCAATGGCGAGGCGATCAGCCTCACCGTCAACGATGCTGCGCACGATGGCCCCTATTCGCAGACGCTGACCGGCAATGAATTGCTCGACAGCCCCGTCACCATTGCCAATAAAGGTTCAGACCCGGTGCAGGCGGTGGTGACGGCGGTTGCCGCCCCTGCCCAGCCGCTGCCGGCAGGCGGCGACGGCTTCGAGATTACGCGCACCTATTACGATCTCGACGGCAACGAGGTGAACATCACCAGCATCGGCCAAAACGAACGCTATGTGGCGGTGCTCACCGTCAACCAGTTCAACGACTGGCCCTCGCGCGTGCTGGTCAGCGACCTGTTGCCAGCCGGTTTCGAGATCGACAATCCGGGACTGGTTTCCAGCGCCGACCTGTCCAACTTCCCCTGGCTGTCGCGCACCGAAACCGCGCATCTGGAGTTCCGCGACGACCGTTTCGTCGCCGCCTTCGACCGGCCGGCCGGCGAGAACGGGCAGATCACGCTCGCCTATGTCGTGCGCGCGGTGACGCCTGGCATCTTCGCCCATCCGCCGGCGGCGGTGGAAGACATGTACCGGCCTCAGTTTTCGGCGCGCACCTCCAGCGGCATGATGGAGGTGCGGGGGCAATAGCGATGCGACCGTGCCCTTTCACCCCCACCCCTAACCCCTCCCCACAAGGGGGAGGGGAACCACGGTGCCATCACTTCCACCGGGAGCAGCCACCACGTCTGGCGCGAACAGCTCCGAAATCCCCCTCCCCCTTGTGGGGAGGGGTTAGGGGTGGGGGTCAAAACTTTGGCGTTCCTTACGAAACCTCCCTATGGAAGCGCCCGGACGTTCCCCCGTTGTGGGAGAAAGTGGCAGAGGCAAGCGAGGTGGGATGAAGGGCTTCTCGCATACCGCCCTTCACAGGCTCGCCGTCGGCGCAGGCACCGTCCTGGCGTGCTTGGTGCTTGCCATCTCCGCCCTCCTCGCCCTCGACCGCACGTTCCCGCCGCCGCTGCCCAAGCAGCTGACCGTCTCGACCGAAGTGCTCGACCGGGACGGCGCTCTGCTGCGGGCCTATGCGACGCCGGACGGTTATTGGCGGCTCGACACCCATCTCGATGCCGTCGATCCACAATTCGTGAAGATGCTGGTCGCCTATGAGGACAAGCGCTTTTTCGAGCATTCGGGCGTCGATGTGCTGGCGCTGCTGCGCGCGGCAAGACAGTTTGCCTTCAATGGCCGCATCGTTTCCGGCGGCTCCACCCTTTCCATGCAGCTTGCCCGGCTGATCGAGCCGCGCGAAAGCCGCTCGATCTGGGCCAAGGTCCGCCAGATCGCCCGCGCGATCCAGATCGAGCGGCGGCTTTCCAAGCATGAAATCCTCGAGCGCTATCTGACGCTGGCGCCCTATGGCGGCAATCTGGAAGGGGTGCGCGCGGCCTCCCTCGCCTATTTCGGCAAGGAGCCGCGCCGGCTCACAATGTCGGAATCGGCTTTGCTGGTCGCGCTGCCGCAACTGCCCGAGCGCCGTCGGCCCGACCGCAACCGCGGCGGTGCCGAGGCGGCACGCGACCGGGTTCTGAAGCGCATGGTGAGTGCCGGCCTCTTTGGCGAACGCGAGGCCGCACGTGCCGCCGCCGAGGAAGTCGCAGGCACTCGCTTTGCTTTGCCAGCACTTGCGCCTCACGCTGCAGACCGCGCCCTGCGCAACGCACCCTCGCAACAAAGCCACCAACTGACCTTGAGCAGGCGCGTGCAAGAGGGACTGGAGGCGGTCGCGCGAGCCTCTGCGGCAAAGCTGGGCTCCAAAATTTCGGTGGCGATGGTGCTGGCCGATGCGCGCAGCGGCGAGGTGCTGGGCGAAGTGGGGTCGGCGGATTATTTCGACGCCGCCCGTTCCGGCTGGATCGACATGACGCGCGCCTCGCGCTCGCCCGGCTCGACGCTGAAGTCGTTCATCTATGGCCTCGCCATCGAACAGGGGCTGGTGGCGCAGGAGACCATGATCGAGGACCGGCCAGCCGATTTTGCCGGCTACCGCCCGCGCAATTTCGACATGAGCTATCAGGGCGACGTGACGGTGCGGCAGGCGCTGCAATTGTCGCTCAACGTACCGGCCGTGCGCCTGCTCGACGCGGTCGGCCCGGCGCGGCTGACTTCGCGCTTCCGGCAGGCCGGCGTGATCCCATCGCTGCCCAAGGACGAGCCGCCCGGCTTGGCAATCGGGCTCGGCGGCGTCGGCCTGTCACTGCGCGATCTGGTCCAGCTCTATACCGGCCTCGCCAATAGCGGCAAGGCGACCCGCTTGCGCGACGGCACCGAGGCTGAGCCGCCGGCACAGGGCGGCGGATTGATCCTCGACGACCGCGCCACCTGGCAGGTGGCCGACATGCTGGCCGGCGTGCGGCCACCGGAAGGTGCTTCCCGACGCGGTGTCGCCTACAAGACCGGCACCTCCTATGGCTATCGTGACGCCTGGTCGATCGGTTTCGACGGCCGCCATGTACTTGGCGTCTGGGTCGGCAGGGCCGATTCCGGGTCGGTGCCCGGCCTGTCCGGCTATGTCTCGGCCGCACCCATCCTGTTCAAGGCCTTCACGAGGTCAGGCCTTGCCGCCGTGCCATTGCCGCGCGCGCCGGCCGGCACACTGCACACAGCCCAGGCCGACCTGCCGGTGACCTTGCAGCGTTTCACCTCCGGCTCGGACGGGCTGGTGACGGTGGCGCCGACGGAGCCAGCCCCGCAGATCGTTTTTCCGCCTGACGGCGCGCATGTCGAACTCAGCCCCGCCTCGGCCAAGGCATCGCCGCTGGTGCTGAAGCTGCAGGGCGGCCGTGCACCTTTCCGCTGGCTGGCCAATGGCAAGCCGCTGACCGAACCGCTGCGCCGGCGTACCGCAACATGGCAGCCCGACGGCGCCGGCTATTCGACATTGACGGTGATCGATGCGGCCGGACGCGCGGCAAGCGTAAAAATATTCGTCGAGTGATCCAAAATCGGCGACAATAGCCACGATGGGGAACCACCGCCGGCGACAGCCGTTCGGGTGGGTGCGACCATGATCGGCATCAGGCTAGGGAGAAAATGATTCCCCGTCGACCGATGAGCGAGACGCGGAAATTGCTCTGAGACCCGCAAATTCGCAACAACGGGTCCGTTCAAATTCTACTAAATCGATAGAGTATGGCCTTGTGAAAACAGGAGGCAGACATGACTCAGCTTCGATCGCGTAGACTTCTGGCCGGCCTCCTTGCCGGCGCAGTGCAGTTCGGCATCCTCGGCTTTGCCTTTGCCGACACCACCATCCTGAACGTGTCCTATGATCCGACCCGCGAGCTCTACAAGGAGTACAATGCGGCCTTCGCGGCCAAGTGGAAGGCCGATACCGGCGAGACCGTGACCATCCAGACCTCGCATGGCGGCTCGGGCAAGCAGGCGCGCGCGGTGATTGACGGGCTGGATGCCGATGTGGTGACGCTGGCGCTGGAAAGCGACATCAACGCCATCGCGGAAAAAACCAGGAAGATCGCGCCCGATTGGCGCAGCCGGCTGCCCAACAATTCCTCGCCCTATACTTCGACCATCGTCTTCCTGATCCGCAAGGGCAATCCCAAAGCCATCCATGACTGGGGCGACCTGACCCAGGAAGGGCTGCAGGTCATCACGCCCAATCCGAAAACCTCGGGCGGCGCGCGCTGGAACTATCTGGCGGCCTGGGCCTGGGCAAACCATGAATATGGCGGCGACGAAGCCAAAATCAAACAATATATCGGCGCGCTCTATTCCCATGTGCCGGTGCTCGACACCGGCGCGCGCGGCTCCACCGTGACCTTTGCCGAACGCGGCCTTGGCGACGTGCTGCTGGCCTGGGAAAACGAGGCCTATCTGGCGCTCGACGAATTCGGCGCCGATCAGTTCGACATTGTCATCCCGCCGCAATCGATCCTGGCCGAACCGCCGGTCGCCGTGGTCGACGGCAATGTCGATGCCAAGGGCACGCGCAAGGTGGCGCAAGCCTATCTGACCTATCTCTATTCCGAAGAAGGCCAGCGCATTGCCGCAAGGCATCACTATCGGCCGTCCAAGCCCGATCTTGTGCCGGCCGAAGAGTTGCAGAAGCTGCCGGAACTCAAGCTGGTGACCATAGACGATCCGATCTTCGGCGGCTGGGCCAAGGCGCAACCCTATCATTTCGGTGACGGCGGTATTTTCGACCAGATCTACAAGCCGGCACAGTGAGGGCCTGATGAACACTGCACCCGCTGATGCAGGGTGGCGATTCAGGGTGCCGAGCGTCATTCCCGGTTTCGGGCTGACGCTCGGCTTCTCGCTTGCCTATCTGACGCTGATCATCCTCATTCCGCTCTCCGGGCTCGTCTGGCGCTCGGCAGCGCTCGGCTGGACCGATTTCTGGGCGATCGCCATGGATCGCCGCACGGTCAAGGCGCTGGAAATCAGCTTCGGCACGGCCATCATCGCCGCCGCCGTCAACGTCGTGTTCGGCACCATCGTCGCCTGGGTGCTGGTGCGCTACCGCTTTCCCGGCCGCCGCATCATCGACGCCATGGTGGATCTGCCCTTCGCGCTGCCGACGGCGGTGGCCGGCATCGCGCTGACCTCGCTCTATGCGCCGCGCGGCTGGATCGGCAGCCTGCTCGAGCCGCTCGGCATCAAGGTCGCCTATTCGCCGCTCGGCATCGTTGTCGCCCTTATCTTCATCGGCCTGCCCTTCGTCGTGCGTACCGTGCAGCCGATCATCGAGGAGATCGACAAGGAGGTGGAGGAAGCGGCGGCAACGCTTGGCGCAAGCCGGTTCCAGACCATCACCCGGGTGCTGTTTCCCGGCCTTGCGCCGGCCATCGTCACCGGCTTTGCGCTCGCTTTCGCGCGCGGCGTCGGTGAATATGGCTCGGTCATCTTCATTGCCGGAAACCTGCCCTATGTGTCTGAAATCGCGCCGCTTCTGATCGTAATCCGGCTCGAGGAATATGACTATGCGGCCGCCACCGCCATCGCCACGATCATGCTGGCGCTGTCATTCGTGATGCTTCTGGTGATCAATCTCATCCAGGCATGGAGCCGCAAGCGCTATGGCTGATTTCGTCTCGACCGCATCTCTCCATGCCGAGAAGAACAGGGCGACCGCGACCACGGAAAGCCGCGCCACCAGATGGGTGCTGCTGGCGCTTGCCTTCGGCTTCATCGCGCTGTTCCTGCTCCTGCCGCTGATCCTGGTTTTTGCCGAGGCTCTCAAGCGCGGCGTCGGCCCCTATCTGGAGGCGCTGGGCGACAGCGACACGCTTTCGGCCATTCGCCTCACCTTGCTGGTGGCGGCAATCTCGGTGCCGCTCAACCTGATCTTCGGCATTGCCGCCGCCTGGGCGATCGCCAAATTCGAATTCAAGGGCAAGGCCTTCCTGATCACGCTGATCGACCTGCCCTTCTCGGTCTCGCCGGTGATTTCGGGCCTGGTCTATGTGCTGCTTTTCGGCTCAAGCAGCCTGCTCGGCCCCTGGCTGAAAAGCTATGGCATCGAGATCCTATTTGCCGTGCCGGGCATCGTGCTTGCCACCGTGTTCGTCACCTTCCCCTTCGTGGCCCGCGAACTCATCCCGCTGATGCAGGAACAGGGCACCGGTGACGAGGAAGCGGCGCTTTCGCTGGGCGCCAATGGCTGGCAGGCCTTCTGGTATGTCACCCTACCCAACATAAAGTGGGGCCTGCTCTATGGCGTGCTGTTGTGCAACGCGCGCGCCATGGGCGAATTCGGTGCCGTGTCGGTGGTGTCGGGCCATATTCGCGGCCTGACCAACACCATGCCGCTGCATGTTGAAATCCTTTACAATGAATACAACGCCGTCGCCGCCTTTGCCGTGGCCTCGCTGCTGGCCGGCCTGGCGCTGGTGACGCTGGTTTTGAAGACCATACTGGAAATTCACTACGGCCACGCGATCGCCGGCAGTCGCGGGCACTAGAAGCATGATCCCGAAAAGTGGGAACCGGTTTTCGGAAAAGATCATGCTCAACAAATAAGTTGAATGCCGAGCGTTCACATCGACGCTCAAACTCTGAGGTATTTGAATGGACGTTCGCGTTGCCAATGTGCGCAAGGAGTTCGACCGGTTTCCGGCGCTGCACGATGTCTCGCTCGACATCAGGTCGGGGGAACTGATCGCGCTTCTGGGACCTTCCGGTTCCGGCAAGACCACACTTTTGCGGCTGATCGCCGGGCTGGAGACGCCGACGCGCGGCGCGATCTATTTCGGCGACGAAGACGCCTCGCACCGCACCATCCAGGAGCGCAATGTCGGCTTCGTGTTCCAGCATTATGCGCTGTTCCGCCATATGACGGTTGCCGACAATATCGGCTTCGGCCTCAAGGTGCGGCCGGGTGCGACAAGGCCGCCGAAGGTAGAAATCCGTAAGCGGGCGCGCGAATTGCTCGACCTTGTCCAGCTTTCCGGCCTGGAGGACCGCTATCCGGCGCAGCTTTCGGGCGGCCAGCGCCAGCGGGTCGCGCTTGCGCGTGCGATGGCCATCGAGCCCAAGGTGCTGCTGCTGGACGAGCCTTTCGGGGCGCTCGATGCGCAGGTACGGCGCGAATTGCGGCGCTGGCTGCGTGATATCCACGACGCCACCGGCCACACCACCGTCTTCGTTACCCATGACCAGGAAGAAGCGCTGGAACTCGCCGACCGCGTCGTCGTCATGAGCCAGGGGCGCATCGAACAGGTGGGCACCGCCGACGAGGTCTATGACACCCCTAATTCGCCCTTCGTCTACGGCTTCATCGGTGATTCAAGCTCGGTTCCCGTCAAGATCGAGGCAGGCCAGGTGTGGATCGACGAGCGCCCTATCGGCCTGTCGGTGCCCGCCGCATCCAATGGCGACGCCACGCTCTATTTCCGGCCGCACGACGTCGAGCTGCTCGACGGCTGCAGCGGCTGCATTGCCGGCACGGTCGTTGCCAGCCGGCGCGTTGCCGGCACAAGGCGTGTCGAACTGGAATTCGGCGGCCACCAGCAGCGGGTCGAGATCGAGCTTCCGGTCGAGCATCCGGCCGCGCAAAAAAGCCGCGTTGCGTTCAGGCCGCGGCGCTGGAAGATCTTTCCGCAAGAGGCATAGAGGGAAACGACAGGCTCAAGAGGTCATCATTTGCCCACAAAGGAGCGTCAGACGCGATTGCAGCACGACTAGTCTGGTTTTGATCGGAAACCTGTTCTAAGCTCTTGTTTTGATGCATGATCCGATCGGACAAGACTCGAAGGATCGTGCCTCGCCGATTTCTGAAGAACTGTCTCTTGCATGCTCACCAAAAAAGGCAAATACGGCCTCAAGGCCCTGGTGCATCTTTCCGGGATGCCTGTTGGAGAGCTGGCTTTCGTCAACGACATCGCGGTTGCCAATAACATCCCCAAGAAGTTCCTCGACGCCATCCTCGGCGAGCTGCGCAACGCCGGCTTTGTCCAGAGCCGCAAGGGCAAGGATGGCGGCTACCGGCTCGCTCGCCCCGCCTCGGAGATCAAGATCGGCCATGTGATCCGTGTGCTGGACGGCCCGCTGGCGCCGATCGCCTGCGCCAGCCTGAGCCAGTATGAGCGCTGCGAAGATTGCGACGAGGCCACGTGCCAGGTGCGGCACATGATGCTGGAGGTTCGCCAAGCCATTGCCGAGGTGCTGGATCATCGCAGCCTCGCCGCGATGCGCGACGCCGACAATGACGAGATCCTGCAGGACGTCAAATTTCGATTTTAGAGTAGGAATGGGGTGTCGGACCGTATATCGGTCTGTTCAGCCGATCAGCCCGCAGACCATTGCTGCCGTGAATCCGAATGCAATGGCAAAGAACAGCCAGGCTAGAGCAGCCCTTAGCGCCGGGCTTCGCGCCGCGGCATGGACGGTGGATAGGCGCAGCGCAAGGCGCTGGTCTGCTCGGGTCATGGGCGATCTCTCCAAAACCGGTGCAGGCAGCCGCGCGTCGGAAACGAGCGCGCCAAGACTGCCGGCATCGGGAACCGACACCTAGACCATGATGCCGAAAAGTGTGCGGTTTTCGGACGACATCATGGTCTATCTAATTGACTTTGCGCATGTATGCGACGCCAAGTGAGTCCACTTTGCTGCAACATGCTTGAGCGCCACTCGAAATCGGTTTCGATTCCGTTGACGCCATTCGGTTAGTCTATAAATTTTATAGACATTGTCGATTGCAAATTTCTCAGATCACCCGGAAATCTGTTCCTACAACGCGGTATTTTCAGGAATAATCTTCTGGAGAGTGCCTGAAATCAGGCTTCAGGCCTTGAGGCGATCGACGCAAAGCGCACGCAACAACAACGCCGCATGGGCATAAGTCACCTGGTCCTCATCGATCTCGGCCACCGGCCCTACCACGTCGCGAACCGCCTCGAGCGCACGGATGGGCAGGATATCGGTGCAGGTCCGCATACGGCCGAACACCGCGCTTATCGCTACGCTGGCACCGTCGAAATCGACGAGGGGCTCGGGCGAACCGACGATCCATTCCTCATAGGCGTCGAGAGCATCGTCAAAGGCCTGATGCAGAATGAAGGGCGCATGGCCCTCATGGAGCGGGGGCAGCAAAACCGGCATATTATCCTCTCTTTCTTACGTCGCAGCAATGAATCCTTCGGTTCCCCGCCTGAGCCTCAAAATTTTTTTTGGAAAAGGGCAGGTCGCTATCCGGACCTGAAACGACACAAAACGCTGCTTCAAATCGGCAGTGCGAAACGAACTGTCCTTATCGGCAAGCATTGAACCACAAAATGTCCCGACCTCAAAATCGGCTCCGGCCCCATGCGCCAAACCGCCTGCCCTACGGCCTTCCGGGGGCTTGATCGGCGGTTCCTGCGGTGGAATGAATGTCACTGCAATCGCGCAAACATGGCTCGAATCGCGGGGGGAATTGGCAGCATGACCGAGAAAACGCCGCTAAGCCTGCATGTGCCCGAACCGGAGGTTCGCCCCGGCGGCACCCCGGATTTCTCCAATGTCCCGATCCCCAAGGCGGGTTCAGTGCCGCGCCCGGAGATCGACGCCGATCCCAGATCCATCCGCGATCTCGCCTATTCCATCATCCGGGTGCTCAATCGCGACGGCAATGCGGTCGGCCCCTGGGCAGGCATGCTCACCGATGACGAGCTTCTGGTAGGGTTGCGTCACATGATGACGCTCAGGACCTTCGATGCCCGCATGCAGATGGCGCAGCGCCAGGGCAAGACCTCCTTCTATATGCAGCATATGGGCGAGGAGGCCGTAAGCTGCGCCTTCCGCAAGGCGCTCAACCCCGGAGACATGAACTTCCCGACCTATCGCCAGGCCGGCCTGCTGATTGCCGGCGACTATCCGATGGTCGAGATGATGAACCAGATCTATTCCAACGAGCGCGACCCGCTGAAGGGCCGGCAGTTGCCGATCATGTATTCCTCTAAGGAGCACGGCTTCTTCTCGATTTCCGGCAATCTGGCCACACAATATATCCAGGCGGTCGGCTGGGCGATGGCCTCTGCCATCAGCAACGACACAAAGATCGCAGTCGGCTGGGTCGGCGACGGCTCGACCGCCGAGAGCGATTTCCACGCAGCCCTGGTCTTTGCCTCGACCTATCGTGCCCCGGTCATCCTCAATATCGTCAACAACCAGTGGGCGATCTCGACCTTCCAGGGCATCGCCCGCGGCGGTTCGGGCACCTTCGCCGCACGCGGTCTCGGCTTTGGCATTCCCGCCCTTCGCGTCGACGGCAACGACTACCTAGCCGTCCATGCCGTCGCCAAATGGGCGGCCGAGCGCGCCCGCCGCAATCTCGGGCCCACGCTGATCGAGCATGTCACCTACCGCGTCGGCGCGCATTCGACCTCGGACGACCCTTCTGCCTATCGGCCCAAGACCGAATCGGACGCCTGGCCGCTCGGCGATCCGGTGATCCGGCTGAAAAACCACTTGATCCTGCGCGGTGTCTGGTCGGACGAGCGCCACAAGCAGGCTGAGGCCGAGATCCTCGATGGGGTAATTGCCGCGCAGAAGGAAGCCGAAGGCCATGGCACGCTGCATTCGGGCGGCAAGCCTTCGACGCGCGACATGTTCGAAGGCGTCTATGAGACAATGCCGCCGCATCTGCGGCGCCAGCGCCAGCAGGCGGGGGTGTGAAAATGGCCCGCATGACCCTGATCGAGGCGATCCGCGACGCCATGGACGTGTCCATGGGCCGGGACCAGAGCGTCGTCGTCTTCGGCGAGGATGTCGGCTATTTCGGGGGCGTGTTCCGCTGCACGCAAGGGCTGCAGCAGAAATATGGCAAGACCCGCTGTTTCGACACGCCGATCAGCGAATCCGGCATTGTGGGTGCCGCTATCGGCATGGCCGCCTATGGCTTGCGCCCCTGCGTTGAGGTGCAATTCGCCGACTATGTCTATCCGGCCTATGACCAGATCGTCTCGGAGGCTGCCCGCATCCGCTACCGCTCGGCCGGCGAATTCACCTGCCCGATCGTGATCCGCATGCCGACCGGCGGCGGCATTTTCGGCGGCCAGACGCACAGTCAGAGCCCGGAAGCGCTGTTCACCCATGTTTCCGGCCTCAAGGTAGTGGTTCCCTCCAATCCGCACGATGCCAAGGGGCTGCTGATCGCCTCCATCGAGGACCCCGATCCGGTGATCTTTTTGGAGCCGAAGCGGCTCTATAATGGGCCTTTCGACGGCCACCACGACCGGCCGGTGACGCCTTGGTCGAAGCATGTACTGGGCGAGGTGCCGGAAGGCCATTTCACCGTGCCGCTCGGCAAGGCCTCGATCCGCCGCGAGGGTTCTAACCTCACGGTTCTTGCCTATGGCACCATGGTCTATGTCGCCGAGGCGGCGGTGGCCGAAACCGGCATCAATGCCGAGATCATCGACCTGCGCACCCTGTTGCCGCTCGACCTCGACGCCATCGTCTCTTCGGTGACCAAGACCGGCCGCTGCGTGATCGTGCATGAGGCGACGCTGACCTCGGGCTTCGGCGCGGAACTGGCGGCGCTGGTGCAGCAGCACTGCTTCTACCATCTGGAAGCGCCGATCGTTCGCGTCACCGGCTGGGACACGCCCTACCCGCATGCGCAGGAATGGGACTATTTTCCAGGGCCAGCCCGCGTCGGCCAGGCCCTGATCGAAACCATGGAGGCATGAAGATGGGCGAGCACGTCATCAAGCTTCCCGATGTCGGCGAGGGTGTCGCCGAAGCCGAACTGGTCGAATGGCACGTCAAGATCGGCGACCTGGTGCGCGAGGATGCGCTGCTTGCCGCCGTCATGACCGACAAGGCCACTGTCGAGATCCCCTCCCCGGTTGATGGCGAGATCATCTGGCTGGGCGCTGAGATCGGCGACGTGGTCGCCGTCGGGTCTCCGATCATAAGGATCAGAACCGGCGGCGAGGCCGATGCACAACCGGAACCGCAGCTGGACACGGCACGTACCCCCACCCCTAGCCCCTCCTCACAAGGGGGAGGGAAACCGATTTCGATATCGGCTGAAACCGTTCCGGTTAAAACCGAGCCTCAAGTGACGAGCGCGCCACCGTCCCCCTCCCCCTTGTGGGGAGGGGTCAGGGGTGGGGGTAAAACCACGCTTTCCGGCGCCCCGCGTGCCGAGGGCGAAAAGCCGATCGCCTCACCCGCCGTGCGGCTGCGTGCCCGCGATGCCGGCGTCGATCTGCGCCAGGTCCCGGGCAGCGGCCCCGCTGGGCGCATCACCCATGACGATCTCGACACTTTCCTGGCACGCGGGCCGCAGCAGGCGCGCGCCGCAACCGAACTTGCCCGCAATATCACGGTCGAGGAAATCAAGATCGTCGGCCTGCGCCGCAGAATCGCCGAAAAGATGGCGCTCGCCAAGTCGCGCATCCCGCACATCACCTATGTCGAGGAGATCGACGTCACCGCGCTGGAAGAACTGCGCGCCGCCCTTAACAAGTCAAAGCGGCCGGAACAGGCCAAGCTGACGCTGCTTCCCTTCCTGATGCGGGCGATGGTGAAGGCCATTCACGACCAGCCTAATGTCAATGCGCTGTTCGACGACGAAGCCGGCATCATCCACCAATATGGCGGCGTCCATGTCGGCATTGCCGCGCAGACACCGGGCGGGCTGATGGTGCCGGTGGTGCGCCATGCCGAAGCCCGTGACCTGTGGGATTGCGCCGCCGAGGTCAATCGTCTTGCCGAAGCAGCAAAGGCAGGCACCGCCAGCCGCGAGGAGCTTTCCGGCTCGACCATCACCATCACTTCGCTCGGTGCCATGGGCGGGGTGGTGACCACGCCGGTCATCAACCATCCGGAGGTGGCGATCGTCGGCGTCAACAAGATCATGATGCGCCCGGTCTGGGACGGCAGCCAGTTCATCCCGCGCAAGATGATGAACCTGTCTTCAAGCTTCGATCATCGCGTGGTCGATGGCTGGGATGCCGCCGTCTTCATCCAGCGCATCAAGACACTGCTCGAAACGCCTGCGATGATTTTCGTCGAGGGGTAGACCATGATCCCAGAAAGTGGATTCCGGTTTTTGGCAAAGATCATGGTCCAACAAAAAGATAAGCGCGCATGAAAGACATCTCCTGCAAATTGCTGGTGCTCGGCGCCGGGCCCGGCGGCTATGTCTGCGCCATCCGCGCCGGCCAGCTCGGCATCGACACGGTGATCGTGGAGGCCGGCAAGCCGGGCGGCACCTGCCTCAATGTCGGCTGCATCCCTTCGAAGGCGCTGATCCACGCCGCCGAGGAATTCGACAAGGCCATGCATATGGCCGGCGGCAAGAGCCCGCTCGGCATTTCGGTGGAGGCGCCGAAGCTCGACCTTGCCAAGACCATTTCCTGGAAGGACGGTATCGTCGGCCGCCTCAATATCGGGGTTGCGGGCCTGCTGAAAAAGGCGGGCGTCAAGATCGTCCAGGGCCGCGGCCGCTTCCGCGACGGCCGCACGCTCGAGGTCGAGACCGAGACCGGCATGCAGGTCATCCGCTCCGACACGATGGTGATCGCCACCGGCTCGGCCCCGGTCGAACTGCCCGCCCTGCCCTTCGGCGGGCCGGTGATTTCCTCCACCGAAGCGTTGGCGCTGACGAAACTGCCCGAAAAGCTGGTGGTGGTCGGCGGCGGCTATATCGGGCTGGAACTGGGTACTGCCTTCGCCAAGCTCGGCTCCAAGGTTACCGTGGTCGAGGCCGAGCCGCGCGTCCTGCCGCAATATGATGCCGAACTCACCCGGCCGGTCGTCAAGCGCCTCGGCGAACTCGGCATCACCGTGCTGACCGGTGCCAAGGCCAAGCGCCTGTCCTCGAAGGGCGACGCCCTGCTTGTCGAGACCAAGGACGGCGCGGAAAAGAAGCTGCCGGCCGACAAGGTGCTGGTGACGGTCGGGCGCAAGCCGGTGATGGAGGGCTGGGGGCTGGAGGAACTCGACCTCGACCGCGCCGGCAAATTCCTGCGCATCGACGAGCAGTGCCGCACCTCCATGCGCGGTATCTATGCCATCGGCGACGTGACCGGCGAGCCGATGCTGGCGCACCGCGCCATAGCGCAGGGCGAGATGGTGGCCGAGATCGTTGGCGGCCATAAGCGCTCGTGGGACAAGCGCTGCATTCCCGCCATCTGCTTCACCGATCCCGAAATCGTCACTGCCGGCCTGTCGCCGGAGGAAGCCAGGAAGGCCGGACGCGAGGTCAAGATCGGTCAGTTCCCCTTCTCGGCCAATGGCCGCGCCATGACGAAAATGGGCGAAGACGGCTTCGTGCGCGTGGTGGCGCGGGCCGACAACCAGCTGGTGCTCGGCATCCAGGCCGTCGGCCAGGGCGTGTCGGAACTGTCGGCGGCTTTCGGGCTTGCGATCGAAATGGGCGCTACGCTGGAGGACATTGCCGGCACCATCCACTCGCATCCAACCCAGGGCGAGGGTTTCCAGGAAGCGGCCCTCAAGGCGCTCGGCCACGCGCTGCATATCTGATCGGAACGCTTGCGCCGATCAGGCATCCGCCGCCAGCCTGCGCGCCTCGATCCTTCGCTCGCCCGCATGTATCGTCACCTCATAATGGGCGGCCTGCACGACATCATTGACCTTGCTTGGCCGGTAGGCGGCGACATTCATGCCGCCGCGCAGCCGCACGCTGCCATAGAGCATGCCGTCACCGCCGCCGGCGCGAATGGATTCGCCGAACGCCTGCGAGGCGGCGTAGCTGTCGGGCGCGTAGAGTTCCGGGCGGCTTTCTTGCCAGTCGCTGATGTCGAGATAGGCACCATCCAGCCGTGCCGAATAGCTACGATAGGTACGGCTCACCGCCGCCACTCCCCGCGCCACCGCCTCGCGCCGCAAATGATGACCGACCTCGGCAATGGCGACGCGGATTTCGGCGGCAGCATACCATGCCCCCAGATCCGGGCCGTTGAAGCGGGCTCCAGCGGGCGCGACATGCAGGAAGGCGGCCATGACGATACTGGCATTGGCCCTGCCATAGACCCACTCCTCGCGCGGCAGGCGATCGATTCGGTCGGCCACCAGCCGGTCATTCGTCCAGCCGGCCAGTTCCATCACGGCTTCGAGGTCGGCCGCGGTCGCCACCGTGTCGAACAGGCCGATAGGCGGAAAGCGCGAGGGAATGAGCCGCCAGCTCGGCTGCGGCGCCGGCAGGAAGGTTTCGCTCACCCGATGACGATGTCCGTTTCATCATAGGGCATGAAGCCGGCATCGACCTCGTTCGGCTCCATATAGAGGCCGCCGCGAGCGGCATCGAGAAAACGGCGCACGGTGAGCAACGCGTCGAAGGAACCGCTGGTGACCAGGGCCAAAGGCGGCTTACCGCCGAAAACCGTGGCGCGATGCGGACCACGCAGCCACGCCACGCTCTCGCCTTCCGTGGCAAACAGCACGCCCAGCGCCTGGTGGATGCCGAGCACGGCAGAAAGGCGGGTCAGCGTATCGACGTCCAGCGTGACGCCGCGATGCTCGCGCGCCAGCTTAGCCCAATTGTGATAGGTCGAGCGCGACGGATAGCCGAGGACGAGCCGGCGCTCCTCCTCACTCAGCCCCCACAGATCGGCAATGGCCAGGAAAGTGCGCAAGGCCGGGGCGCTGAGCCGCCGCCTGTTGGCCGGCGCAAACCGGCTCCGGTCGAGGCGCACCGGCTCCGATGCGATGGGGCCTGTTTCCCTGGCAAGTGGTTGAGCCATATGAACCTCCTGTCCATATCTGGATATAGTCCAAATTTGGACATTTGGCAAGGATCACGCTCCGTAGCCGACAATGCCCTTGATCTCCAGGAAATCGTGGATCGCCCAATCGGCATATTCGCGGCCATTGCCGGACTGCTTGTAGCCGCCGAAAGGTGCGAATGTGTCCCAGTCCGGATAGTTGAGATAGACGGAACCTGCGCGCATCCTCGCCGCCACGCGGCGGGCATTGTCGATGTTCCGCGACTGCACATAGGCCGCAAGCCCATAGACAGTGTCATTGGCGATGCGCACGGCATCGTCCTCATCTTCATAGGACATCACCGAGAGCACCGGCCCGAAGATCTCCTCGCGCGCGATCGTCATGTCAGGCGTAACATGGCCGAACACGGTCGGGCGAATGTAATAGCCGCGATTCAGGCCTTCCGGCCGGCCGGGGCCACCCGTCACCAGCATTGCGCCTTCGGATATGCCGGCCTCGATCAGCCGCTGGATCTTGTCATATTGAAGCTGGCTCACCACCGGCCCGAGCTGGGTTTCGGGCGAGCGCGGATCGCCGGTGCGGTGCGCCTCTGCCGCATGCCTCGCCACCGCCAGCGCTTCATCATGACGCGTGGCCGGCACCAGCATGCGGGTCGGCGCATCGCAGGACTGGCCGCTATTGCCGAAACAGGCATTGACGCCCTCGCGCACGGCGTGGGCGAAATCGGCGTCCGGCAGGATGATATTGGCGCTCTTGCCGCCAAGCTCCTGCGCCACGCGCTTGACCGTATCGGCCGCAGCCTTCGCCACAAGGATGCCGGCCCGCGTCGAGCCGGTAAACGATACCATGTCGACGCCGGGATGCTCGGCCATCACCTGCCCGACATCGGGCCCGGTGCCGTTGATGAGGTTGAAGACGCCCTTGGGCACCCCCGCCTCATCCATGATCTCGGCAAAGACAATGCCGCTGATCGGCGCGATCTCGGAGGGCTTCAGCACCACCGTGCAGCCGGCGGCAAGGGCGGGCGCCACCTTGCAGACGATCTGGTTGAGCGGCCAGTTCCACGGCGTGATCAGCGCGCAAACGCCGATCGGCTCCCTAACCACCATGGTCGATCCGCGCAGTTCGCTGAACTGATAATCCTCCAGCGCCTTGATGGTGGATTCCAGATGCCCCTGCCCGGCGCCCGCCTGCGCCTCGCGCGCCCAGGTGATCGGCGCGCCCATCTCCTGCGAGATCGCCTGCGCCACGTCCTCATAGCGACGGACATAGACTTCGTGCACCTTGCGCAGCAGCGCCAGCCGTTCGTCTTTCGTCGTCTGTGAGAAACGGGAAAAGGCAGCGCGCGCGGCGGCAACCGCCCTGTCCACATCGGCCCTGGAGCCCACCGAAATCTTCGTATAGGCCTCCTCGGTCGAGGGATCGATGACATCGAGCGTCGCGGCTACCACGGGCGCAACCCACTTGCCGTCGATGTAGAAATTCAGATGATTGCTCATATCCTTACTCCTTAACCCTCATCTGCCTGAAAACCCGTCTTGATATTCGCTCTTTCGATCAATCTGCTAGTGAGCCTACAAGCAGGCGAAGCCCTTCCACAAGTCCACCGGCGTCGCCAGCCGGCCAGGGAAAAAAGCGGTGCGGCATTGGTAGTTTCGCCGCAATGCTGTAAGAGCCTGCGCCGCTGCCCCATATAATGGCACGGCAAGGCCGGGAACCGACGCGGACGATGAACCCGAACAAGACAGACAACCAGCACAGGTTCGGAGTGAAATCCGTCGCATTGCTGTGGTTTGCCCTGTTCCTGGCGGCCATTCACGGCCTGGCGGGCGGTTCTTCCATGCTGCGCCTGGCGCGCATCGCCGCCGATGGCCCGGCGGGCGTGACCAGCCAATATGCCGGTGGCGGCCACAAGACGCTCATACAGCAACGCAACCTCGCCATTGCCGACTGGCAGAACCTCAGGCTGCTGCCGGCGCAGGCCGGCGGCGACGCCGACCCGGCGGTCGTACCGCCCGAAATCCGCACCGTGCAGACTGAAGGACAGCATGTCCTTTCGGCTTCGCTGGAGACCTCTTCCTATTCCGCCGCGCCTTGCGGCTTCAGTGCCCGCGCCCCGCCCTTCATCCTCTGACCCCGCAGCCGCGCACAGCGCGGCTTCCACGAAATGACGGATTTTGCCACGGCGCAATAGCGCGCCGGCAATTCCGTCTCATGGGATCAGAGACATGAAAACCTCCCGATGGGTCATCATGACCTATGCCGCGATCATCCTCGCCGGCATCATCATTGCATTACCAAATCTTTTCACCGCCAGGCAGCTTGCCGCCATGCCCTCCTGGTTCCCGAAACATCAGGTCACCCTCGGGCTCGACCTGCAGGGCGGCTCGCATCTGGTGCTGGAAGTCGATTCGGCAGCACTTAAAGCCGATCGCCTCCGCTCAGTACTCGACGACGCGCGCGCCGCCTTGCGCAAGGAGCGCATCACCCCGCAATCGGCCCGCATTGCCGGCGACGCCGTGGTCATCAGCGTCACGGATGAAGCACAGCGCGCCAAGGCGCTGGAAATCCTCCAGGGCATGGCCGTACCGGTCGGCAATCTGGGCCTTGGCGGCGGCCAGGCGGACATCGCCGTCGCTTCCGACGCGGACCAGATCAAGGTGACGCTGACCGAAGCCGGCCTGCGCGACCGGCTCGATGCCGCCCTGCAGCAGAGCCTTGAGATCGTGCGCCAGCGCGTCGACCAGGTTGGCGTCGCCGAACCGACGATCCAGCGCGTCGGCTCCGACCGCATGCTGGTGCAGCTTCCGGGCCTGCAGGACCCGACCCGGCTGCGCGAACTGCTCGGCAGCACCGCCAAGATGGGCTTCCACATGGTCGCCAATGTCGATGGCGACCGCCTGCCGCCGGGCGTGACCATGCTGCCCGATGCCAAGACCGGCCAGAAATACCCGATCGAGGACCGCGTGGCGCTGAGCGGCGAGCGGCTTTCCGATGCCCGCGCCGGGTTCGACCAGCGCACCCGCGAGCCGATCGTCTCCTTCCGCTTCGACAGTATCGGCGCGCGGCAGTTCGCCGAGATCACCACCGCCAATGTCGGCCGGCCCTTCGCCATCGTTCTTGACGGCAAGGTGCTGTCCGCCCCCGTCATCCGCGAGCCGATCACCGGCGGCTCGGGCCAGATCAGCGGCAATTTCACCGTAGAGGATACGACGGTTCTGTCGGCTCTGCTGCGTGCCGGCGCCCTGCCCGCGCCGCTGACCGTGATCGAGGAACGCACGGTCGGGCCGGATCTCGGCGGCGACGTCATCCAGATGGGCATCTATACCGGTATCGCCGGCTTCGCCCTGGTGGTGCTGTTCATGGTCGCGCTCTACGGCATGTGGGGCATGATCGCCAATGTCGCGCTCTTCCTGCACCTCACGCTGACCTTCGCAGCCCTCACGCTGCTGGGCGCAACGCTGACGCTGCCCGGCATAGCCGGCATCATCCTCGGCATCGGGCTCGGCGTCGACGCCAATATCCTTATCAACGAGCGAATACGCGAGGAAACGAAACGCGGGGTCAGCGCCATGGCGGCGCTCGATCTCGGCTTCAAGCGCGCTTATTCGACCATCATCGATGCCAGCGTCACCTCGCTGATCGCCACCTGCCTCTTGTTCATGTTCGGCTCGGGCCCGGTGCGCGGCTTTGCCATCACCATGATCCTCGGCACCTGCCTGTCGCTGTTCACGGCGGTGGCCGTGGTGCGTGTGGTGATGACGGAGGTGGTGCGCCGCCGCAAGATGAAGACGATCCACATCCATCCGCTGATCAAGTTCTTCCCGGACAAGACGTCGATCTCCTTCATGAATGCCCGCTTCCTCGGCATCGCCACTTCCATCGTGCTGTCGCTCGCCTCGATCGGCCTCTTCATCAAGCCGGGGCTGAATTACGGCATCGACTTCAAGGGCGGCATCCAGGTCGAGATCACCACCTCACAGCCCGCCGATCTGGCGACGCTGCGCACCACATTGGGCGATCTCGATCTTGGCGAGGTGGCGCTGCAGCAGATCGGCGGCAACAAGGACGTGCTGATCCGCGTCCAGCGCCAGGAAGGTGGCGAAGCGGCCCAGACCAAGGCGGTGACCGAGGTCAAATCGGCCGTGCAGAAGGTCTACCCCGACGTGAAATTCGAGCGCACGGAGGTGGTGGGGCCCAAGGTCAGCGGCGAGCTGGCGCGTTCCGGCGTGCTTTCGGTGGTGCTGGCAGCCCTTGCCATGCTCGTCTACATCTGGTGGCGGTTCGAATGGAACTTCGCCATCGGCGCCATCGTGACGCTGATGCTCGACACCACCAAGGCGGTGGGCTTCTTTGCGCTGCTGGGGCTCGACTTCAACCTGACGGCAATCGCGGCCCTGCTCACCATCATAGGCTATTCGCTGAACGACAAGGTGGTGGTCTATGACCGCATGCGCGAGAACCTGCGGCTGTTCAAGAAGATGCCGCTTCGGGAACTGATCGACATGAGCATCAACCAAGTGATCGCGCGCTGCGTCTACACGTCGAGCGCGATCCTTTTGTCGATGCTGCCCATGGCGATCTGGGGCGGCAGCGCGGTGGAGAACTTCGCCATACCGATGGTGTTCGGCGTGTTCGTGGCCACGACCTCCTCGATCTACATCGCCGCCCCCATCTTGCTCCTGCTCGGCAACTGGTGGCAGCACCATCGCGAGCGCGAGGCAGCCGCCCACAAGCCGGCCCTGCCGGCCAAGGGCTGACGATGATGCGGCGTCCCGCCAGAGCATGATCCCGAAAAGTTGCAGACTTTTCGGGCAAGATCATGCTTCAGGAAGGGGCGCCGCATTCCTTCATTTCAACGGCCAGACCAGCATCAGCATCGGCACCGAGACGATGATGACGATTGCCGACAAGGGCAGGCCGAGCCGCGGATAATCGCTGAACCTGTAGCCGCCCGGCCCCATCACCAGCGTGTTGCACTGGTGGCCGATGGGAGTGAGGAAATCGCAACCGGCGCCGATGGCGACCGCCATCAGGAACGCTTCCGGATGGTAATGGAGGCTTGCGGCGAAGCCGGCGGCGATCGGCGCCATCACCAGCACCGTTGCCGCATTGTTGAGGAACGGGGTGACGGCCATCGCCGCCACCAATATCAGCGCCAGCGCACCATAAGGTGGCAGTGCCGCGCCCATTTCCGCCAGCCAGCCGGCCATGACATCGGTAGCGCCGGTTCGCCGCAGGGAATCACTGACCGGGATAAGGGTAGCCAGCATAACCAGGATCGGCCCGTCGACCGAAGCATAGACCTCGCGGATCGGAATGACGTTGAACAGAACCATGGCAACGGCCGCCGCGAAGAAGGCGACGGCCACCGGCAGCAGGCCTGTCGCTGTCGCACCCATGGCGGCAATCAGGATCAGCACCGGCACGATGCCACGGCGCACGCTGCCCAGCAGGATCTTGCGCTCGGCAAGCGGCAGCACGCCGAAATCGCGCAGGATTTCCGGCAACGCCTGCCGGTTGCCCTGCAGCAGGATGACATCGCCGGGCTTGAGCGTGATGGTGCCGAGGCGTTCAGTCAGGCGCTCACCCTTGCGGCTGACCGCCAGCAAATTGACGTTGAAGCGGTCATAAAGGTCGAGCCGCTGCGCCGACCAGCCGATCAGCATCGAGTTTTCGCCGATCACCGCCTCGACCACTTCAATCTCGGAGGCCTGGCCGCGCACGCCATCGCGCCCGCCGGTGACGCTGAGCTTGGCCTGCGCCACCAGACGATCGAGCGCCTGTGGGTCGCCTTCCATCAGCACGACATCGCCCTGGCGCAGCACGGCATCGGGGAGCGGCGTGATGCGCACCCCGCCGGAGCGCAGGATCGAGGTAACGACCGCTTCGCCCTCGGCAAGCTTCATCAGATCCGCCACGGGCTTGCCCAGCACCATGGAGCCCTCCACGATCTTGGCCTCAGTGACATAGTTCTTGATGTCGATCGCCTCATGCATCGAGGCGTTTTCGCGCGTGCGCTGCGGCAGCAGGCCGTAAAACAGCACCAGGAAGATTGAGCCCACCAGCGCCAGCGCCGCACCGACCGGCGTGAAGTCGAACATGGTGAAGGCTGTGCCGGTAATCTCCTCGCGCAGGCGCGAAACGACGATATTGGGCGAGGTGCCGATCTGCGTCATCAGCCCGCCAAGCAGCGAGCCGAATGCCATCGGCATCAGGAACACCGAGGGCGAGGCATCGGAACGGCGCGCGAACTGCAAGGCGATCGGGATCATGATTGCCAGCGCGCCGATATTCTTCACGAAGGCCGAAAGCACGGTGACGGTGATAACCAGTAGCGCCACCTGCGCCCGCACCGACGAGACGTTCGGCGCATAGCGCTTGATGGCAAGTTCCATGATGCCGGAACGCGCCACGCCGGCGCTGACCAGGAGCGCGCTGCCAACGATGATGACGATATCGTCGCTGAAACCATCGAATGCCGCATCATAAGGCACGACGCCGACGGCAATTGCCGCAAGCAGCGCCCCGGCGGCGACGAGATCATAGCGGAACCGACCCCAGATGAACGCCGCCATCATCAGTGAGATGACGCCGATTGACAGGATCTGGTCCAAGCTCATGCGAAGATCGCCCCCTTTTCGTCGCCAAAATGCGTGGCGCACGCCGTAACAGCGACGGGAAACGTGCCGCAAGCCAAATCGTTGCCGAACGGCGTGGGTGGCATCAGTGGTTGCGGGTGTCCTTCAGCGAGGGCAGGAAGATCGTGAGCAGTCCCAGCAGCGGCAGGAAGGAGCAGATCGTATAGACATAGTCGATGCCTTTGGCGTCAGCGATGACGCCGAGCACCGCCGCCGCAATGCCGCCCATGCCGAAGGCGAAGCCGAAGAAGATGCCAGCGATCATGCCCACGCGCCCCGGCACCAGTTCCTGGGCAAAGACGACGATGGCCGAGAAGGCCGAGGCAAGGATCAGGCCGATCAGCACGGTCAGGATGCGGGTCCAGAACAGGTCGGCATAGGGCAGCGCCAGTGTGAAGGGCAGCACGCCGAGGATGGAGAACCAGATCACGAATTTCGGGCCGAAGCGGTCGCCGATCGGCCCGCCGACAAAAGTGCCTACTGCCGCCGAGCCAAGGAAGATGAACAGTAGAATCTGCGATTCCTGCACCGAAACGCCGAATTTGTGGATGACGTAGAAGGTGTAGTAACTCGACAGGCTCGCCATATAGATGTTCTTGGTGAACACCAGCATGGCAAGCACGACCAGGGCGATGACGATCTTGCGGCGCGGCAGCGAGACGAGATAGTGGCTGACCGGACGCTTGCCGGCACGGCGATAGCCGCTATACCAACGGCCCACCCAACTCAATACCAGCATGCCCACGAAGGCAAACAGCGCGAACCAGGCCACGCTGGTCTGGCCGCGCGGCACGACGATGAAGGCCGCCAGCAGCGGCCCGAGCGCCGAGCCGCAATTGCCGCCGACCTGGAACATCGACTGGGCAAAGCCGAAGCGGCCTCCGGAAGCCAGCCGCGCCACGCGCGAGGATTCGGGGTGGAAGATTGCCGAGCCGATACCGATCAAGCCGGCACCCAAAAGCAGCATTGGATAGCTTTGGGCATAGGCCAGCGTGATGACGCCGCACATGGTCGAAGTCATGCCGACCGGCAGCGAATAGGGCATAGGCCGTTTGTCGGTGTAGAAGCCGACCAAGGGCTGCAGCAGCGACGCCGTCACCTGGAACATCATCGTAAGCAGGCCGATCTGCCAGAATTCGAGGCCGTAATCGACCTTCAGCATCGGATAGATGGCCGCCAGCAGCGACTGCATGACGTCGTTGACCAGATGACCGAAACTGACCGCCAGGATCACCGCATAGGCGGTGTTGTCTGCCGGTGCGCGGCCCATGGTCTGCGAAGCTTCCGTCACTTTTTCTGGCCCTGCTTTATGGCGGCCGATGTGTCGCCTTGTGAAATCGAGCGCCGATCCTGCGCTACATAGACTGAATTGCCGCGACGCGCCTTATGTCAGCCTGCCTGGCTGCTATGGCGCAGGTCGCGGCGTTCATTGTGCCAAATCAGCCCTCGCCGAGATCGCGCACGGCACCGCGCGCCGCACTGGTGGCGAAAGCGGCATAGGCCTTGAGCGCGGTCGTCACCTTGCGTTTGCGTGGCTTTCCTGGCTTCCAGCCTGCCTGCTGCTGCTCGGCGCGGCGCCTCTCCAGTTCGGCCGCGTCCACGCTGAGATGGATGGTGCGACCCGGAATATCGATCTCGATGATGTCGCCTTCGCGCACCAGGCCGATCGTGCCGCCCTCGGCCGCTTCGGGCGAGACATGGCCGATCGACAGGCCGGAGGTGCCGCCTGAAAAGCGTCCGTCGGTGATGAGCGCGCAGGCCGCTCCCAGACCTTTGGATTTCAGATAGCTGGTCGGGTAAAGCATTTCCTGCATGCCCGGCCCGCCGCGTGGCCCCTCATAGCGGATCACCACCACATCACCCGGATTGATCTTGTTGGTCAGGATGGCGTTGACGGTATCGTCCTGGCTCTCGAACACCCGCGCGGGGCCGGAGAATTTCAGGATGCTTTCATCGACGCCGGCCGTCTTCACGATGCAGCCGTCGGTCGCCAGATTGCCCTTGAGCACCGCCAGCCCGCCATCCTTGGAGAAGGGATGGGCGGCATTGCGGATCACCCCGTTTTCGCGGTCGAGGTCGAGATCGTCCCAGCGCCGGTTCTGGCTGAAGGCAACCTGCGTCGGCACCCCACCGGGAGCTGCCAAGAAAAGCGACTTTGCCGTTCCGGTCGCGGTGTCGCGCGCGATGTCCCAGCGGTCAAGCGCATCGCCGATGGTTTCGGAGTGAACGGTGGGCAGGTCGCGATTGATCAGCCCCGCGCGATCAAGCTCTCCGAGGATCGCCATGATGCCCCCTGCCCTATGCACGTCCTCCATGTGGACGTCGGCCTTGGCAGGCGCGACCTTGCACAGCACCGGCACGCGCCGCGACAGCGCGTCGATGTCGTCCATGGTGAAATCGATCTCGCCCTCATGGGCGGCGGCAAGGATATGCAGCACGGTATTGGTGGAGCCGCCCATGGCGATGTCGAGCGTCATGGCGTTCTCGAACGCCTTCTTGGAGGCGATGTTGCGCGGCAGCACGCTTTCGTCATCCTGCTCATAATGGCGCTGGGCCAGATCGACGATCAGATGGCCGGCTTCCACGAACAGGCGCTCGCGGTCGGCATGGGTGGCCAGCGTCGAACCGTTGCCGGGCAAGGATAGGCCGAGCGCTTCGGTCAGGCAGTTCATCGAATTGGCGGTGAACATGCCCGAGCAGGAGCCGCAGGTCGGGCAGGCCGAGCGCTCGATCACCTGCACATCCTCGTCCGACACATTGTCGTCGGCCGCCGCCACCATGGCATCGACCAGGTCGAGCGCCTTCTTCTGGCCGCCGAGCACCACCTTGCCGGCTTCCATCGGCCCGCCGGAGACGAAGACGGTCGGGATGTTGAGCCGAAGCGAGGCCATCAGCATACCCGGCGTGATCTTGTCGCAATTGGAAATGCAGACCATGGCGTCCGCGCAATGCGCATTGACCATATATTCCACGCTGTCGGCGATGATTTCGCGCGAGGGCAGCGAATAGAGCATGCCGTCATGGCCCATGGCGATGCCGTCATCGACCGCGATGGTGTTGAATTCCTTGGCGACGCCGCCGGCCTTCTCGATCTCGCGGGCCACAAGCTGGCCGAGGTCCTTCAGATGCACATGCCCCGGCACGAACTGGGTGAAGGAATTGACCACCGCGATGATCGGCTTGCCGAAATCGCTGTCCTTCATGCCGGTGGCGCGCCAAAGGCCGCGTGCGCCGGCCATGTTGCGGCCGTGGGTTGTGGTGCGGGAGCGATAAGCTGGCATCGGGACCGTCCTAAGCTATCCGTGACCCCAGCCTTGCAGGTCGTGGGATCACGCGAAAAATCCAACCTCTGCGAGGGCATGCATCACTCGGCCAATCCGAGTTCTCCCCCTCGCCGCGAGGGCCGTTCCGGGAGCGGGACGGGACAAATTCCGGTCCCGCCGACAGAAGCCGTACCCGCGGTTACTCCCTCATAGCGAAAAGCTTGCCCCGCGTCACCATCTGGCATGCAACTTTGCCATATTTGGTTCAGGCACGATCCGTTCACCCGATAGCGATTGACCATCGCCGCGCTGTTGGGGCATAGGATCGGTGTAAATTGTTCTCAGGGCGGGGTGAAAGTCCCCACCGGCGGTAAGAGCGCAAGCTTGAGCCCGCGAGCGCTTTCCGGGGATCCGGGAAGGTCAGCAGATCCGGTTGAATTCCGGAGCCGACGGTTACAGTCCGGATGAAAGAGAACGAACGGGACATCGCCGCTTGAGCGGAGGACGTCCCGTCTCGTGCGTCCTGATTCTGGTTGTCGGAAGGAAGGACCCATGAATCAGATCCCCCAGAATCAATTCGAAACCGCGCGCGTCGCCGTCGTCCGTGCCCGCTGGCACGCCGAAATCGTCGATCAATGCGTGGCTTCATTTGTCGAAACCATTGCAACCCTTTCGAACGGCGGCATGGCCGTGGATATTTTCGACGTACCCGGCGCGCTTGAAATCCCCCTCCACGCCAAGACGCTGGCGGCAACCGGACGCTATGCGGCGATCCTCGGCTGTGCCCTGGTCGTCGATGGCGGCATCTACCGTCACGACTTCGTCGCCGGCACCGTACTGGACGGGCTGATGCGCGTGCAACTCGATGCCGGCCTGCCGGTACTGTCGGCCGTGCTCACCCCGCACCATTTCCATGACGGGGAAGAACATCGCCGTTTCTTTTTCGATCATTTCAAGGTCAAGGGACAGGAAGCGGCCAATGCCTGCGTGCAGATCCTGGAGGCGCGAAAGGCTTTGGTGGCCGCATAAAGCGCCCATGATCTTCACGTCCGGATGCAATTTCTATTCGAATGTGAAGCAAACCTCCCAAACAGGGGGTTGCGAACCGGTGTTCCGAGGATTATTTCGCCGCCATGCTGAAAAATGAAGCTGAAGCGGAGTCGGCTGAATCTCCGCATGAACCCCCTCGCTCCGAATTCTACGATCCGATGAAGAGCCGCAAGGACCGGACAGAGGATTTCACCGCGAGGCTCTACAAGCGTCGGCCGCAGGAAGACACTTTCTAGGCTCGCAACGTTCCGGCTGTCGCCACCCGTTTGGCGGCAGCCGCCTCCCTAAATGAACAGGCGCGCGAAGAACACCACGCTCATCACCGCTCCGACGGCGATGACGATGCCGCGAACCACGCTTTTGGGCAGCGCCCTGGCCAGCGGCGCGCCGGCATAGCCGCCCACGATTGCCGCCACCATCATGATCAACGCCTGCGGCCATGCGACGATGCCCGCGGCTGCAAAAGTGGCGACCGAAATGGCCGACAGCACGAAGGACAGCCCGTTCTTCAGCCCGTTCATCACATTGATGTCGCGCATGCCCCAGAGCGAAAACAGCGCCAGCAGCACGATCCCAAGCCCGCCATTGAAATAGCCGCCATAGATCGAGACCAGCATGGTTCCCACCGGGCCCTGCGGACGGATGCCGAAGCGGCTTTGCCGGGCCCAGTGCTGCACCCGGTCCCCAAAGGCGAAGGCAAGCGTCGCCACCAGAAGCAGGAACGGTACGATGACGGAAAAGGCCTCGTTGGAAGAAACCAGCAGCAGCAGCGAACCGATCAGGCCGCCGATCAGCGTAAAGGCGACGATTTTGGCAAGCTCGGCCCGCTTGAAAGCCGCAAGTTCACCGCGAAACCCGACCGCGCCCCCCAGATAGCCCGGAAAGACCGCAACCGCGCTGGTGGCGTTGGCGGCCACCGGTGGGATGCCGGCAAAGACGAGTGCGGGAAAGGTCAGAAAAGTGCCGCCGCCGGCAATCGTATTGAGGATGCCAGCGAAGAAGGCCGAAGCGATGAGAACGAGATAGTCGAGCATGAAGGGCAACAACGCTGCGGGAGGAACCTGATGGCGAAGGCAGGAGGAAGTGATTCCTGCCCGCAGGCGGTTATGGCATTACCAGCCGCAAAAGGAAAACCGCAGGCTTACCTTCGCCTCCACTACAAAGTCCCGCAGTGCTGCGCGCAATGGCAGCATCTGCTGCAGGTGCAGGCGCCGCAGCTACTGCAGCGACTGCGGGCGGACCTGCTGCGAATTCGCCACCGGATTGACGACGATATCGTTCTCGGCCTGCGATGCTTCCAAGCCGGTCGCGACGACGGAAACCTTGAACTGCCCTTCGAGCGACTGGTCGAAAATGGCCCCGACGATGATGTCGGCATTGTCTCCCACCTCCTCGCGGATGCGGGTCGCGGCCTCGTCGACCTCGAACAGCGTCATGTCCATGCCGCCCGAAATCGAGATCAGCACACCTCTGGCGCCCTTCATGGAGCTTTCGTCCAGCAGCGGATTGGCGATCGAAGCTTCCGCCGCCTTGCGGGCCCGGCCTTCGCCGGTGCCGATCCCGGTGCCCATCATCGCCCGGCCCATGCCGCGCATGACCGTTCTGACATCGGCGAAGTCGAGATTGATCAGCCCTTCCTTGACGATGAGATTGGTGATGCAGCTGACGCCCGAATAGAGCACCTTGTCGGCAATGCCGAACGCATCCTCGAAGGTGGTCTTTTCGGTCGCCACCCTGAACAGATTCTGGTTCGGAATGACGATGACGGTGTCTGCCGCCTCACGCAGCAGCTCGATGCCGCGATCGGCCATCTGCATGCGCCGCCTGCCCTCGAATGTGAAGGGTTTGGTGACGACCGCGACCGTCAATATGCCTGCCGCCCTTGCCGCACGGGCGATCACCGGCGCAGCGCCGGTTCCGGTGCCGCCACCCATGCCCGCGGTGACAAAGCACATATGGGTGCCGTTGAGATGGTCCATGATCTCATCGATCGATTCCTCGGCCGCCGCCTGGCCGATCTCCGGCAGGGAGCCAGCGCCAAGACCCTCGGTCGCCAGGGCGCCGAGCTGGATCAGCCGCGGCGCCTTCGACATTGTGAGCGCCTGGGCGTCGGTATTGGCGACGATGAACTCCGTGCCCTCCAGCCCTTCCTCGATCATGTTGTTGACGGCATTGCCGCCGCCGCCGCCAACACCGATGACGGTCAGCTTCGGCCTCATCTCTGAAATCTCGGGTTTCTTGGAAGCACTCATCATATCCGTATCCTGCACTGCCCCCCTGCCCGAATCGCACCATTGCAAGGGAATCAGATACACGAAGACGGCGCAAGGAGCAGGCCCTGTCGGCAAGCGGCGTGACAATGTCCTTCGCAGGCCGGGCTGCGGTCAGGTCTTGGACGTATCGGCCCCGCCATTCGGGGCGGAATAGGCATATTGGGACAAAATGACGGCTTCCGTCCTGTTCGTCGCGTGCAGCTTGCGCATGATGTGCGAGATATGGGACTTGACCGTGTTCTGCGACAAATTCAGTTCGTGGGCGATCACTTTGTTGGACAGGCCCCGCAACAAGGTCGCGAGCACCTGCCGCTCACGTTCGGTGAATGCAATATCCATCCTGTCGCCGGCGGAAGAAACCTCGGGCGCCACCTCACTGATAGCCCAGGCCGGCGGCAACGCGGTGATATTGTGAGAGGCGGCCGCCTGTTCGGGACCATCCATCAGCATCGACCGTGGGAAATAGACGCCGCCGGCCATCAGCAGCCGCAGGGCGGCAAGCGCGATCTCGATGGAGGCGGAATCCGCAACGCAGCCCCTGACGCCATATCGGGTGATTTCCGTGATGACCGCATCCGATATGGCGGCCTCATCGATCTGGGTAAGAAGCATGAAGGGGCAGCCGGGCAATGAGCGATGCAGACAGGCAAGGCCCTCCCGCACAGGCTCATCAGTCAGGAACGAGTTGCCGGTATTGAGGACGACGACGCTGATATAGTTTCCCGCAATATCGTCGAGCTGCTGCGCGACTTCCATCTCCAGAACGGCAAAGTCCGGAAACTCACTGCGAAGAACACGAGCGAGGCAACTTCGCGACAAAGCGTGATGGTCGAGAACAATAATGGCGGGACGGTCGTCGGAATGTCCGTTCTGTTCGGCCGGAATCGCGTGAGTCAAACGCTTCCTCGTTGTTGCCGCCCGCCTCTATTAAAATAAATTAGGCGCCGCTAATCCACCCTTAGTTGAGCTTATGGTTAAGACGGCGGCATTTTAGACAAATTTGCAACAAACGAATTTTGTCGCGCCATCGCTATTTCTGCTGGTTTTTCAAGCGGCTGTGGGCAACGGCTATCCTGGCAGCCAGCGCCGCATTGTTTTTTACCAGCGCAATATTGGCCTTGAGGCTCCTGCCCTCGGAAAGCTGGTTGATGCGCTCAAGCAGGAACGGCGTCACCTCCTTGCGCGCTATGCCCTTCCCTTCAGCCTCGGTTACGGCCTCGGCAATGGTGCGATCGATGAAGGCGGGATCGAGCGCATCGGCTTCAGGGATCGGGTTGGCGACAAGGATGCCGGTGCCCGAACCGAGCCCTGCATGGATGATCATCGCCTCGGCGATCTCTTCGGGCCGGTCCAGTCGATGATCGGCCTTGAGCCCGCTGGAGCGGGTATAGAAGGCCGGAAAGTCGTCGCTGCCGAAGGCAATCACCGGGACGCGCTGGGTCTCAACATATTCGAGCGTCTTGGGAATATCGAGGATCGATTTGACGCCGGCGCAGACCACCGTGGTGCCGGTCTGGCCGAGTTCGACCAGATCGGCCGAAATGTCGAAACTTGCTTCGGCCCCGCGATGAACGCCGCCGACGCCGCCGGTCGCGAAAATATCGATGCCGGCAAGGCTCGCGATCCGCATGGTCGCCGATACCGTGGTGCCGCCCCAGCCCTTGCGCACCATGATGGCGGCAAGGTCGCGCCCCGACGCCTTCACCACGTCCTTGGACTGAGCCAATACAGCGAGTTGGTCATCATCCAGGCCGACGAAGATTTTGCCCGCCATGATGGCGATGGTGGCCGGCGTCGCGCCATTGTCACGTACCGTCTGTTCAAGCGCGCGCGCCGTTTCCAGATTGGCCGGATAGGGCATGCCGTGGGTGATGATGGTCGATTCGAGTGCCACGATCGGGCCGTTGGCCTGCCTTGCGGCGGCAACCTCGCTGCCATAGCGGATGGAGATCGATGTGGACATTTTAAGCCTCCTGTCAGGCGGGAAGTCTGTGCATATTGGCAGCAAGCAATTGTACGGAAAGATCCGGGCGGACGCTTGCCTCGCTCTCGATCGTCAGGCTCGCAGCCAGCGCGCCGGTACGAACCGCGGTGCTCGAATCCTCACCGGCCACTATACGACAGAGCGTGCCGGCAATCATGGCGTCACCCGCACCCGTCACGTCCACCGGGTGAGCCGGCACGGACTCGACCTTTACCACGCCTTTATCCGAGGCGAGCACAATTCCGTCCGCGCCCATGGTCACCACGACCTCGGCCGCCCCGCATTGCCGCAGGCGCGAAGCGGTCTCTTTCGGCACGAACTGGCCAGACGGCCCGTTGCGGCCCAAAAGGGCATTGCCCTCGTCATTGTTGAGGAACAAGAGGTCGATGCCGGTGAGGTCGGTGGGCAGGCGCAAGACCTTCGGCGAGGAAACCGCATCGATGGCGAGCCTGAACCGGCCTGCCTGCCTTCTGGCGACAAGGGCGGCAAGCGTCGCCTCGGGCAGGTTGCAATCGGCAAATACCCAGGATGCGGAAGCGATGTGGGGCCAGATGCGATCAAGCTGCTCGGGGCCGAACCGATCGAATATGCCCATATCGGCGATGCCGAGCACCAGGTCGTTGTCCGGTCCTAGGATAGCGGCATATTCCGCCGTCGGGTGCGCACCAGTGGTGATGACCGGGCTGACATCGACGCCAAGTTCTGCCAGATGCCGGATCAAAGCGCGCCCGTCCTCGTCATCGCCGACGATGGACGCGAAACTGGCCGGCACGCCGAGCCGGGCCAGATTTTCGGCGACATTGCGGGCAACGCCGCCGAAGCCGCGCCCCCCTTCTACCGGGTTGGAAGTGCCGAACACCAGCGCCTTGCGGGCATGATATTTCCTGTCGAGAACCGCACCGCCAATGCACGCGATCCGTCGCATAGGCGCGAGCTCAGGCCGAAACGTCGATGACCACGCGACCGCGGACCCGGCCGGCAAGGATCTCGGTGGCCAGGCGCGGCAGATCGGACAGCGGCGCCACCGTCGTCATCGCCTCAAGCTGCTTCTTGTCCAGATGCGCGACCAGCGTCGCCCACGCTGCCTCCCGCTTGGCGCGCGGCGCCATCACAGAGTCCACGCCAAGCAGCGCCACACCGCGCAGAATATGCGGCATCACCGTCCCAGGCAGGTCCGCGCCGCCTGCCAGCCCGCAGGCGGCAACCGCGCCGCCATAGACGGTCTGCGCCAGCACATTGACCAGCGTCGTGGAACCGACCGAATCGACAGCACCTGCCCAGCGCTCCTTTTGCAGCGCCCCGCCCTTTTCGGCGAGTTCGGCGCGGTCGATGAAGGCACTTGCGCCCAGCCCGGCCAGATAGTCATGCGTTTCGGGCCGCCCGGTCGAGGCCGTAACCGAATAGCCCTTGCTCGCCAGCAGGCTGACCGAGGTCGAGCCGACGCCGCCGGCAGCCCCGGTCACCAGCACTTCCCGGCCGCCAGGCTTGATCATGCCCCAGGCTTCAAGCGCGTTGACACAAAGTGCGGCCGTATAGCCGGCCGTGCCGATCGCCATCGCCTGTTCGAAGCTGAATTCGTCGGGGAGACGGACCAGCCATTCCGGCTTGACCCGCTGGAAGCGCGAATAGCCGCCCCATTCGGTTTCCGACAGGCCCCAGCCATTGACCACGACTTTGTCGCCCGCTTTCCATTCCGGCGAACGCGATTCAACCACCGTGCCGGCAATATCGACGCCTGCCACCATCGGCAGGCGTCGCGCGATGCGTCCCTTGCCGGACACCGCCAGCCCGTCCTTGTAGTTGAGCGTCGAGAAGGCAATTTCGACCAGCACGTCGTGGTCGGGCAGTTCCGCCAGCGTCAATTCGCGGAACTCGGCCTTGGGCTTGCCCTCATGATCGACGATCATCAAGGCCCTGAATGTCTCACTCATCTTTTTCTCCGGCTGGAACAGTGCTGCAGGCGTTCCACGCCGGTTCGCCGGGGGAAGACCTCAGATCGCCAGATATTCATTCCTCAGTTGCGGATTGTCGAGCAGTTCCTTAGCCGTACCCGTGAACACGACCTGCCCGGTATCGAGGATAACAGCCCGGTCCGACAGGCGCAGGGCCGCGACCGCGTTCTGCTCCACGATGATGGTGGTGATGCCGAGCTCCTTGATATCGTAGAGGATGCGCTCGATCTCCTGCACGATGACCGGCGCCAGTCCCTCATAAGGCTCATCGAGCAACAGAAGCTTGAGGTCGCGGGCCAACGCGCGCGCCACCGCAAGCATCTGTTGTTCGCCACCCGATAGCGTCACGCCCTCCTGGTTGCGCCGCTCGGCCAGCCGCGGGAAATGCGAGTAGATACGGTCAAGGTCCCAGCCGCGCCCAGGCGCCACTTGGGCCAGGACCAGGTTTTCCTCCACGCTGAGGCCCTGTATGATGCGCCGATCCTCCGGCACCAGCTGGATGCCGGCGCGCGCCGCCTCGAAATCGCGCATGGTGTGGACCGGCTTGTCCCTTAGCCATATCTCGCCCGACTTCAGCGCCGGATTGCCGGTTCGGGCAATGGCGCGAAGGGTCGAGGTCTTGCCCGCCCCGTTGCGGCCAAGCAGCGCCAATATCTCGCCCTGCCTGATGTCCATCGTCACGCCCTGGACGATGTAGCTTTCGCCGTAATAGGCATGGATGTCGCGCACGGCAAAGAAGGGTGTTTCAGCCTGCACCGTACCGGCCGCGACGATGTCTTCCTGCATTGCGATCACGCTCATGGCTGCGTTCCCCCCAGATAGGCTTCCTGAACGCGCGGATCATCGCGGATCTCATCGGGCTGGCCATGGGCGATGATCCTGCCCTGGGCCAGAACCGAAATCTCGTCGGCGAGCGAAAACACCACATGCATGTCGTGTTCGATGATGACCTTGGTCATCCCGCGCAGCTTGATCTTCTTCAGCAGGTCGATCGTGGTATTGGTGTCGTGGCGCGACATGCCGGCCGTCGGCTCGTCGAGCAGCAGCAGGCGCGGGTGCTGGATCAGGCACATCGCCAGTTCCAGCCGCCGCTTGTCGCCGCGCGACAGCGAGCCGGCATGGCCATGGCGCTGCGCATAGAGGCCGACATCCTCCAGGAGCGACTCGGCCTCCTCGCGGATTTCGCTTTCCCTGTCGGTGCGGCCGAACATGTTGACCCGAAAGCCGCCGTCGCGGCGGGCAAAGGCCGGCGCCATCACATTGTGAAGGATCGGCAGGTCGGCAAAGATTTCCGGTGTCTGGAAGACCCGCGAAATGCCGAGCTGGTTGATCTTGTAGGGCGCAAGCCCGGTCAGAACCGTATTGCCGAAGATGACCGCGCCGCTGCTTGGCGGCAGCCGGCCGATAACCACATTGAGCAGCGTCGACTTGCCGGCGCCGTTCGGCCCGATAATGGCATGCGTGCGCCCCTCCTCGACCTTGAGATTGACGTCCGACAGCGCCTTGAGGCCACCGAAGTTCTTGTGGACGTCGGCGACCTGCAGCACGACATTGGCATTGTTGCTCTTCATCTTTTCACCCTCGCCTGGCTATTCGGCCGGCTGCGCTTTGAGGCTTCCGTCGGGCTCCCTGTCGCCGCGACGCTGGAAGCTCCGGACGATCCTGTGAATGCCTTCCATGATTCCGCCGGGCAGGAACGCCACCACCAGCACGAACATCAGCCCGAGCGTCAGGTGCCATCCGTCGCCGACGAACTTGCTGGTGACGGTGACGACGAATGTGTCGAGCCCGTCCGGCAGGAAGGAGAAAAACCGCTGCAGGATCGATTCGTTGAAGGCCGAGAAGATGTTTTCGAGATATTTGATCAGCCAGGCGCCGACCACCGGGCCGACAAGGGTGCCGACCCCGCCCAATATGGTCATCAGCACGACCTCGCCGGAAGCGGTCCACTGCATCCGCTCAGCCCCGGCCAACGGGTCAGTCACGGCAAGCAGGCCGCCGGCAAGCCCGGCATACATGCCCGAAATCACGAAGGCCGCCAGCGTATAGGGCCGGGTATTGAAGCCGGTATAGTTCATCCGCGTCTGGTTCGACTTGATGCCGCGCAGGGCAAGGCCGAAGGGCGAAGCGAAGATCTTCTGCGACAGGTAGAAGGCAATGACGAGCATCGCGGCACAGAAATAGAAGCCGGCATAACCGCTCATGTCCAACCCCAGTAATGTCGGCACCGGCAGGCCCTGCCTGGGTTCGGCAAACAGCGCATCGAGCACGCGCGGGTCGCCCTGGACCAGGAGCAGGCCCGTCTCGCCATTGGTGATCGGCGTCAGCACGGAATAGGCCAGGCTGTAGGACATCTGCGCAAAGGCAAGCGTCAAAATCGAGAAATAGATGCCTGAGCGCCGCAGGCTGAGATAACCGATGGCAAGGGCGAACACGCCCGACATCACCACGGCAAAGACCACCGCCGGCACGACATTCATGGTCAGGAGCTTGAACGACCACACAGCTGTGTAGGAGCCAATACCCAGGAAAGCGGCATGGCCGAAGCTGAGATAGCCGGTCAGCCCGAACAGGATGTTGAAGCCGACGGCGAAGATCGCGAAGATCGCAAGCTTCTGCATCAGCGCCGGATAGGCCGCGCCCAGCGGCGAAAGCCAGAATGGCATTGCCAGCACGATCAGCGCAAACACGCCGAGAGACAGCAGATCTTTCTTGGCAAGCGAAAACATGGGCTTAACTTTCCATGACGCCGCGCCGGCCCATCAGGCCGCGTGGGCGGACCAGCAGGATGACGACCGCGACGAGGTAGATGATGATCTGGTCGATGCCGGGAATGATGGCTTTGACCCCTGTCATCGATGCGAAGGATTGCAGGATGCCTAGCAGGAAGCCGGCGGCCACCGCACCGGGCAGCGAGCCCATGCCGCCGACCACGACCACGACGAAGCTGAGCACCAGGAAATCCATGCCAAGGTGGTAGTTGGGCGGCAGCAGCGGCGTATACATGACGCCCGCCAGCCCCGCGACCACGGCGGCGATGCCGAACATGATGGTGAAGCGGCGGCCGATATCGATGCCGATCAGGCCGACTGTCTCGCGATCGACCATGCCGGCCCGCACCACCATGCCGAAGGTGGTGAAATGCAGGAAGGCAAAGACGGCGCCGATGATCCCGATCGAAAACAGGAAATAGACGAGCCGCCACAAAGGATAGGTCAGCACATTGGGTGCCATGCCCAGCCAGACGCCGAAATCGGCGGCGCCGCGCAGGTCCTGGGGTGCCGGCTGCGGGATCGGATTGGCGCCGAAAACGCTGCGCACGATCTCCTGCAGCACGATTGCCAGGCCGAAGGTGACGAGAATCTGTTCGGCGTGGGTGCGCCGGTAGAAATGCTTGATCAGGCCGCGCTCCATGACCACGCCGATGACCAGCATGACCGGGATCGCCAACAGGATGGAAATCGGAACGGAATAGTCGATCAGCACCGCGCCGAAATCGCCGAGCCAGTTCTGCGCCAGCGGCGTGCGGATTTCGAGCGGCGCGCCCCATGGCGACAGCTTCTCGGGATCGACGGTGACGGTTTCAAGCGTGATCAGGTAGCGGAAGGTCACCGCGCAGAAGGCGCCGAGCATGAACAGCGCACCATGGGCGAAATTGACGACGCCGAGCGTACCGAACACTAGCGTCAGCCCGAGCGCGATCAGGGCATAGGCGCCGCCCTTGTCCAACCCGTTCAGCAGTTGAGCGAATATTACGTTCATGAAGTCTTCCTCCCGCCGGACGGAGGTCCGGCAGCGCGACGATCAAAAGGGAGTGATCGGCCCGGCGCCCCCCGCGCCGGGCCGTGCGTGCTGGCCAGTAACCTACTGACTCTAGTGGGTTACGGATTCGAAGCTCCCGAACCCTGTTGCCAGGCAAGCAGCTAGGAGCTTCAGCTCCACCACGCTAGCAGTTGTTCGGGTCGTAAGGTCCAAGGTCTCCGCCGAACATGGCAGGGTCATAGGTCACCTCGTCGCGCGAGGTGTGGCCGATGATGTCCAGCACGTCGAACTTGCTGGTGGGGCTCATATTGCCGCGCACGACCAGCACTTCCTTGAAGCACTGATGGTCGGTGTCGCGGTAGAGCGTGGGTCCGTTGCCGAGGCCGTCGAATTCGAAGCCCTCGAGGGCCTTGATGACTTCCGGCGGATAGAAGGTGCCGGCCCGCTCGCAGGCATCGGCATAGAGCAGCGCCTGGACATAGCCCGTATGCGAGGACTGCGACGGCGGTGCGCCATATTCCTCGCCATAGGATTTGGTGAAGGCCTTGGAGCCGTCGTCCGGCAGGTTCCAGTGCCAGTTGGAGGTGCCGATGATGCCCTTGACCGCATCGCCGGCGCCGACCGCCATCAGTTCCGAGAACATCGGCACGACGATCTGGAAGTCCTTGCCGTTGACCTGACGGTCGCGCAGGCCGAACTGGACCGCCTGCGGCAGCGAGTTCACCATGTCATGGCCGTAGTGGTTGAGGATGAGGACGTCCGCACCCGAGTTCTGCACCGGGGTGATGTATTGCGAGAAGTCGCCGATGCCGAGCGGCGTGCGCACCGTGGCGACCGTCTCCCAGCCGAGCTGCTCGGTGGCGGCCTTGATCGATTCCTCCTGGGTCCAGCCCCAGGTGTAGTCGGCCGTCAGGTGGTAGGCCCGACGGTCCCTGCCATATTCCTGCGCGAGGAACGGTGCGATGGCGACGCCGGACTGATAGGCGTTGAAATAGTGGCGGAAGCCGTAGCGCCGCTTGTCCTTGCCGGTCGTGTCGTTGGAATGCGTCAGGCCGGACATGTAGATGACGCCCATTTCCTGGCAAAGGCTCTGCACGGCGATCGCCTCGCCGGAGGACACGGAGCCCGTGACCATGATGGCGTTGTCGCGTTCGATCATGCGGCGGGCGCTGTCGCGTGCCGCGTCCGTCTTAGTCTGCGTGTCGCCGGTGACGAAAGCCACCTTCTTGCCGAGGATGCCGTTGCCCTTGAGCGCGGACGGCTTCAGCGTGTTGATCATGCCGCCATCGCCCTCGCCATTGAGGTGCTTGACGGCGAGCTGGTAGCCCTTCAGCTGGTCGAGGCCTTCCTCGGCATAGGAGCCGGTCTGCGGCACGTTGAAGCCGAAAGTGACCGTATCACCGGTCGGGTTGTTGCAGAAATCCTGGGCCCAGGCACCCTTGCTGAACACCATCGGTGCAGCGAGCGAAGTCAACAGGCCCGCGCCTGCTCCCTTCAACACCTGTCGGCGGCTAACGCCGGTAATACGTGTCATTCTCTCCTCCTTTAACTGCGGAACATATCCGCACTGCCTCGGGCGCAGAGACTGTGGCAATTCTATTTATAGTCAATATGCATTTGAAAACGCATAATTTTTCTGGCACAAAATGCCATTTGCGCTTGGCAAAACTGTCACAAACTTGACATTCGACCGCCAGGAAGTCGCGTAGAAGCTGTGGTGCAGGGAGGGCAAATTTGCGCGCGCCGATCGGAATCCGAATTCGTAACCGCCGCACTTCGCTCGGCCTTTCGCAAACCGCGCTGGCCCGCGATGTCGGCATTTCGCCGAGTTATCTCAACCGCATCGAGGGCAACAAGCGTGAGGTCGGCGGCGCCCTGCTGATGCGCATCGCCGAGCGTCTCGGCCTGCCCATCGACCGGCTTTCGGGCGAAAACGAGCAGCGGCTGATCCAGTCGGTCGCTGAATCGCGGCTGGACCCGGTGCTTGACGGCATCGACCTGAAGACCAGTGATGCGCGCGACCTGGTGGCGCAGTTCCCCGAAGCCGCTGCCGCAATCAGCCGCCTGCATCGCGCCTATTCCGATGCGACGGCAAGCGTGGAAGCCTATGCCAACCGGCTGCGGACCGATCCGCTATTCTCGCAACTTCTGCACGAAATCCTGAGCCGCATCACCGCGATGCGATCCACCGCCGAAATCCTGGACGGCGTGCCCGACCTTGGCGAACCCGACAGGGCGCGCTTCCTGCGGACGATCAACAAGGATGCGCGCGATCTTACCGACACGGCGCGCACGCTGGTGAATTATTTCGACCAGTCGGTGGTCCGGCAACGATCCGTCTCGCCGGGCCGGGAGGTGGACGACCTCATTTTCGAGGAGAAGAATCACTTCCCAGCGCTTGAGGAAATCGCTGACGCATTGCGCAGCCAAGTCGAGACGGCAGGCCCGTTCGGCGAAGCAAGCCTTGGCGAGGCGCTGGAGCGGCATTTCGGCGTGAACTGCCGCAAGGGCGCGATGCCCGACCTGCAAGGCGGATTTTCAGGCAGGTTCCAGTTCGATGCGGACAGCCGCGTCCTCTGGTTCAGAAACTCCACGACGGCGGCTACGCGACAGTTCCAGATGGCCCGTCTCTATGCCGAGCTTGCGGCACCCGACGCGCTGGAGGCACAGGCAAATGATCGCCGCCTCACCTCGCCGGCAGCGCGCCAACTCGCCTATCGGGCAATGGCTTCATATCTGGCGGGGGCGATGACGATGCCCTACTCCCAGATCCTCGACGAGGCGGAGCGGCAATATTACGACATCGAACTGCTCAGCCAGTCCTATTCGGCAAGCTTCGAGCAGGTGGCCCACCGCTTCGTCACGCTGCGGCGCCCCGGCGCGGAAGGCGTGCCCTTCGGCTTCCTGCGTTCCGATCCGGCCGGGCGACTGACCAAGCACTTTCCTTTGCCGGGTCTGATCCTGCCGAATACGGGTCACGGCTGCCCGCTCTGGGCGATCTACGAGGCGTTGCGCCGAGAGCGGATCGTGCGCCAGACCGTCGAATTCACCAATGGCGCGCGCTATCTCTTTGTCGCCAAGGCCGTCTCGAAACGGGTCGCCGCCTATCAGGAGCAGCCGGTCTATTCCTCCGTCATGCTGGCCTGCGACATCCTCCATGCCGACCGCACGATCTATGGCCGCGGCCTCAACCTGGCGGATGCGACCAATCTCGTGCCGGTGGGCGCATCCTGCCGCCTATGCGCCCGTCACGATTGCGCCCACCGCCAGGAGGAGGCATTGGATGAGGCGGGCGAAAACCTCACCCTGCACACACCCTTTGTCACGCGTGACTTCAGCCGCGAGAAGGCGTGAATTCGCGCAGCTAGCCGGCGACCGTCTCGCCCTGTTCCGCTCGGTCTGGTCCATCACGCTCGCCGCCGTGAAGCGGCAGCGTCAGGCGAAAACAGGCGCCCGGCAGGCTGCCTTCCACCAGTTCCAGCCTTCCGCCCAGCTTCTGGACGATCTTGTAGCTGATATTCAGCCCCAGCCCGAGACCGGAGCCGGACTTGATTCCCCAGCCGTCGCTGCCGGCGCGGACGAATTTCTCGAAGATGTTCTTGCGATAGGCGTCGGGTATTCCCGGCCCGTTGTCGGAAATCTCGATCCTGTAATGGTCCTCATCGATCCATGACCGGATCTGCACAACCGGAACGGGTGAATTATTGTATTTTATCGCATTGGCGATGATGTTGATGAGCACCTGACTCAGCCGGTCCGCCTCGCCCAGCACATTGCCCGCCCGGGCACGGGAGACGACCTCGAAGCGTATGTTGTTCTGGCGCGCCAGCGCCTCGCAGACCTCGATTGCCCGGTCCAGCACCGGTTCGGCATCGATAGGCAGGTTCACCCAGCCGCGTTCGCCCTGCTCCAGCGCGCTGAGGTCCAGGATTTCGTCAAGCAGCTTCGTCAGCCGCATGCTCTCGTGATAGATCGTGGAGGCAAAGCGTTCGCGCTGCGCATCGGTGAGATTGGCGTCGGTGAGCAGGATTTCCGAGAACGAGCGGATCGACGTCATCGGCGTGCGCACCTCATGGCTCACCTGGGACAGGAAATCGTCCTTTTGCCGGTGAAGTGCGTGCAACAAGGCGTTGGTTTCCTGCAATTTCTGGGCGGTGGAGCGCAATTCGGCCGATTTTTGCTCAAGTTCATGCGAATATTCGATCATTTGCTGCGTTTCGTCGGCGATTTTCATCACCTCCTCCAGCGAAACCTTGTCGCCGGCGACCACCTTGGACAGCAGCACATGGGCAGAGGCCGCGCCGATCGAACCGGCCAATTCACGCTCGAGCCTTCCGATGAACTCCGACGACACGCCGCCCAACCCATCGGTGGCGGCACCGCGCGGCAGGTGAGCAGGTTCGAACAGCGCATGGGCGCGCTCCCAGCCCAGCACGCGCTCGGCAACGAAGAAGAGATCGTCGGTCGTTGCCGAACCGTGGATGAAATGCGGCTGGATGCGGGTGCCGCGCTTGAAAATGTCGACGAAAAGCGAGGCCTGGATGCGTTCCATCACGCTCTGCCTGGTCATGAGCGAGACCGAAACAAGAAGGCTGGTATTCAAGAACAGGCTCCAGAATACCGAATGCACCAGCGGATCAAGCCCGGTCAGGCCAAGCAGCGCCTCTGGCCGCAATGCTTCGATGCCCCAGGGGCCATTCACCATCAGTGCGGCGATCCAGGGGCTGGTGCTTTCAAAGCTAGGCAGGAACAGCGTCCAGGCCCAGGCGGCAAAGCCGACCAGAGTGCCGGCAAGCGCACCCTTGACGGTCGCCTCCTTCCAATAAAGCGCAGCCATCATGGCCGGCAGGAACTGGGCCACGCCGACGAAGGAAATCAGCCCGATCGGCGCCAGCGCATCGGAATCGCCGGTGAGCCAGAAATAGAGGAAGCCCAGGAACAGGATGACGGCAATCGAGATGCGCCGGCTGCGCAACAGGAGATGCGCGATGCCACGCTCGCCCGCGTCCTCCAGGCGGTTCGAATAGCGCAGCGCGATCGGCAGAACGATGTGGTTCGACACCATGATCGACAGGGCGATCGAGGCAACGATGATCATCGACGTCGCGCTTGAAAAGCCACCGATGAAGACGAACAGCGCCAATGCGTCATTGCCGGCAGCCATCGGCAAGGTCAGCACAAACATATCGGGATTGGATCCGGCCGGCAGTGTCGCCAGGCCGTAAAGCGCGATCGGCATGGTAAACAGGCTCACCAGCAACAGATAGACCGGAAACGCCCAACCTGCCGTGCGCAGATGCTCGGCATTGGAATTTTCGACCACGGTGATCTGGAATTGTCGCGGCAGGCACAGCACCGCAGTCGCCGAAAGAAACAGGATCGCCGTCCAGCGGCTGCCCGAGGAATTGCTGTTGTAGATGTCGATGCCGGCTGCCTGCGCGCGCGAGAATATGTCCTGCAGCCCGTCGCTCAGCCCGAACACGACGAACAGCCCGACCGCCAGCAGGGCAAGAAGCTTGACCACCGCTTCGAAGGCGATGGCCGCCACCACGCCGTGGTGCTGCTCCTTGGCGTCCACATTGCGGGTGCCAAACAGGACGGTGAACAGCGCCATGCCGGCGGCTACGGCAAAGGCAAGGCTGATGTCGTCGAGGCCCGAAAGCCCTGAACCGTCCGAGCCGTCCGCGGCCGAGACGATCTGGATCGAGGTGGTGATCGCCTTGAGTTGCAGCGCGATATAGGGGGTGACATTGACGGTCGCGATGAGCGTCACCACCACCGCCAGCCGGCTCGACTTACCGAACCGCGAAGACAACAGGTCGGCAACCGAGGTGATGCGCAGCGTCTGGCTGATGCTGACCAGCTTGCGCAGGATGAACCACCAGCCGACGAAGACCAATGTCGGGCCAAGATAGATGGCCATGAATTCCAGTCCGTCGCGCGCAGCCGTCCCGACAGCGCCATAGAAGGTCCAGCTCGTGCAATAGACCGAGATCGACAGCGTATAGACCAGGGGCGAGCGCAGAAACCCGACATTGCCGCGCTTTGCGCGCACATCCGAGACGTAGGCAAGGATGAACAGCAGGCCAACATAGCCGACGGCGGTGAGGATGACGAAATTTGCCGAAAGCATCAGCCGCCATCCCCGGGCGACAGGTCGAGCGGCTTCTTCTCAGGCCCGGGCATGCGCGAGGAGATCGTCACCGCGCCGACGATGAGCACGATCCACACCAGGAAGAGATAGACGATCTTGACCGGGATGCCGGCAAGGCGCGGCGCGGCGCTGAACAGGTCGATCAGTGGCGGCAGAAGCAGCAACGCGCCAAAAACCGGCAGCACGAAAGCGGCGTGCTCGTGCTTGCGCCTATCCTCTGTCTTGGTGCGGATCGGCTCTAGTTTACGGCTGCGCAAAGGAGTCTCCGCACCTCCTCGATGACCTCGCCATTGGAATAGGGCTTGGTGACGAAGCCGTCGGCGCGCAGTTCGGCCGCGATCTCGCGGTCATGCTGCTGGCCGCGCGCCGTCAGGATCAGCACCGGCACGTTGCAGGTGGCCTCCTCCGCGCGCATCTGCTTCAGCACTTCCAGCCCCGTACGCTTGGGCAGCATGATGTCGAGCACCACCATGCGCGGGCGCTGGCGCCGCACCGCCTGCAGCGCGGCATCGCCATCCATCACCGAGCTGATGGACCAGCCGGCGCGCTTCAGAATGAAACTGAGAGAATCAAGGATCGCCGCATCGTCTTCGGCGATGAGTACATCCACCATGATTTCCATCCTCCCCTAGTCGGAAATCCTGTCGTGCCGCCTGCGGAACTACGCTCCGCCAAGGCGTTTCTCAAAGTCAAAGATCGGAATTTGCCGGGAACAGCCATTCCGCTCGGATACGGGGAATGGCGCCGGCGGCTATCTCAGCCTGTCGATCTGCTATGAGTGGAAGCTGCAAAATCCCCGAGACTGGTCCATGCCGCCTCGGGGTCAGTGGCCTGCGATGATGAGGCCGGAACGCGGCAAACCGCGTTTTTGGTCGTTACAGGCTTTCATGAAACCAGTTAAGCGTCGTTTCAAAGGCACGTCAATACTACCTCAATGCATCGCAGATGCGCTTTTCACGGCAACCGGACTGTCCGGAACCGCTTCCAGGCCGAGCGCAGATGCTTGTCCGCCAGTTCGAGCTGACGCAACCGCCAGCCAAGCAGGGCGCCGGCGGCGCGTTGAGCCTCGACCGGAATTGCGCCCCCAATGATCTGCCGGACGAGGTCTTCCGAAACCGCCAGATCATTGAAATGCCCGAACTCGTCCTGCGCTTTGGCCAGGGTTTTGGCGAGAAGCCGCGCCTTGCGGCGTTTTCCGTACAAAGGCAGGAAGAAATCGGCCGTGTAGCGAAATTTCTTGAAGGCAAGACGAAGCCTGTGCCGCTCCTGCGGCGTGAGGCGCTTGAAATGGCGGCCGCGTTTCAAGGTCTTTCGATGCAGCCTGCCCAGGATTTCGGCAGCGAAGTCACGTGCGGGCCCTGCCAGCATACCGTGGCTTTCAGGCGTCGCCTCGTCGCGCCAGGCACCCTGTTCGACCCACAGGCCCAACGCGATGTGAAAATGCGCCGTGCGTGGACTGCTGATGGCCGCGCGTGCCTTGTCGCGAGCCGCTTTACGGTGGCTCTCAGCAGCCTCAAGCAAAGCGTCGAAGCCTTCGACCGACGGATGGTCACGCATAGCCGGCGGCATTGTTTCCGTCGCGAACACATCCCAGGCCCGTGCTTCATTGAGTGCCGACATCAGCCACTTGGCCTCACCGCGCAGTGATTCAAGCTGCCAGGACGGGACGATCGGCCGCATCATTCCAAGCACCGATCTGAGACGGCGAAGCCCAATGCGATATTGATGGATGCCTTCGGGATCGTTGCTGTCGCGAGCAGCCGGCTGGCTCTCCCTCAGGCGTCGAAGCGCGGAACGCAGGATGAAGTCCAGCACCGTGTCGAGCGTTGCATCGGTATCGAACCTTGCCTGGCCGGGCGCCTTGGCGACCGCTGGCCTATCGGCGGGTGCCGCATCGGCCTCGCGCAGGCTGGCGACTGGTGTCTGGGCAGGCTGTGACATCGAACGTCCCCTGACCGGCTGCATCGCTCCGTGAACTTGTTATGGTAGGATAATCGCCAGGATGAAGGAAGCTCGGAGCATGTGGATGCGTCGTCTGGTATTTTTGCGCCACGCAAAGTCGGATCGGCCGGCCGGCGTCGAGGATCACGAGCGGCCGCTTTCGCTACGCGGACGCAAGGCAAGCTCCCTGATGGGCAGCTACATGGCGAAGGAAAAGCTTCTGCCCGATCGGGTTCTCGTCTCGACCGCGCGCCGCACCCAGGAAACCTGGAATCTCGCATGCCCGGCCTTCACGCAGGATATCGCCCGCACCGACGAGCAGCGCCTTTACGACGCCTCGGCCGACACGATCCTGGAAGTGATCAGGCAAACTCCCTCCGACGTCCGCACCCTGCTTGTCATCGGGCACAATCCCGGTCTGCAAGAACTGGCGCTCAAACTCATCAGCACTCCAGGGCCTGATCTTTCACGCCTTCGGGGGAAATATCCGACCGCAGGCCTCGTCGTGATCGACTTCGATATCAAGCGCTGGAGCGAAGCAGCCGCAGGTACCGGCCGGCTCGACCTGTTCACGACGCCCAAGCGCGTCCTCGACAAGGCATGACCGCCCGCATCTCGCAGCGGTGAGGCGGCCGGCGCCTGTCACGGAATTGTATAGACCGGGATTTCGCGTTCGATGCCGCGCAACGACACGCCATGCGGCACCGGCCTCAGTTCCCGGCGCGCGAGCAGGCCGGCGGCAAGATTGTCATCCACCACCGCACCAGTGACGAAGATCGATTGCGCATTGGCCAGATTCTGGACCCGCGAGGCGATATTCACCGTCTGCCCGAAATAGTCCTGGCGCTCATTCATGGTCACGGCAATGCAAGGACCGGCATGCACCCCGATCTTCAAAAGCAGGTCTTCGCGCCCGTTTCTGTCGTTCAGGTCGCGCATGGCCTCGCGCATCCTGAGTGCTGCGGCAATCGCCCGGTCTGGTGTCGGAAATGTCGCCATCACCGCATCCCCGATCGTCTTGACGACGGCACCCGCCTCCGTTGCGACGATCTCGTGCAGGATCTGGAAATGCGCGCGCACTATGTCGAAGGCGGTCAGGTCCCCTACCCGCTCGTAAAGCTCGGTGGAACCGCGCAAATCGGTGAAGAGGAAAGTCAGGCTGGTGATCTTCAGGCGCTGGTCGACATCGAGCGTATCGGTCCGATAGAGGTCGCGGAATGTCTGGTTGGTGAGAAGCCGCTTGGCGGTGAGGAACGGCCGGCGATTGCCAAGGAGCCCGTGCAGCACATCGCCGGCGATGCACACGGTCGGCAGCACGCGCGTGTCGGTGCGGTTCTCCAGCGAGATGCGGATCGGCCCCGGATGCATCTCCAGGGTCTGGCTGTGGACATGGTCGCGATCGAAGATCAGCGACAGGCTCTGCCGCTCCTGCGTCGCTTCGCCCTGCACATCGAGAAACTGCGCCGAATGCGTGACCGGCTCGAAAACGATGATGAACTCGGGCGGAAGCTGGAGGGAAAGCACAGCCCTCTCCCCGGGCGCAAGTTCTACATCTTCCAGCACGAAGGCCCTGATCAGCTCGTCGTAATTCTCCTCGGGAAGATCGACGCCTGATCCCCAATAGATCTGCCTGAAATACTCTCCCAGCGGCAATTCATGCGGCGTATGGGCCGCAATCCTGCGTACCCTCGGGCTTACCGTGAAGGTCACCTCGACCATTTCATCGAGCGTCGGCGAGTAGCCCGAGGCACATAATGCGCAGGCATATTCGTCCTTCTGCACCGTTTTCAGCGTCGCATTGGTCTCGAGCACCCCGCCGCATCCGGGACAAAGCACATTCCAGGAGATATCGAAGATGCCGACACGTGCCGCATGCAGGAAAGCCGCTATCGTGCTTTCCTCGCCGAGGCCGTTTTTGGTGGCAAAAGCCAGTGCGTTGACGCGACAAAGGCTACGCTCCGACCCTTCGACGACAAGCCGTTGCAAGGCATCGACCGCCACCGGATCGACATCAGCCGATTGCCGCAGAACCGAGAACAAATCCTGAGCTTCGCTCATGGTGCAGGCTCCCGAAAGAGTGCCTCCCGCTAGTGTGGTGGATTTGAAGTTCCTGTCATTTCCATGACATCCACGTTCAGGAACTTCAAATCCGTAAACCACACTAGATTTAAGTAGTTGCTAGTGTGGCTTTGAACCCGAAATTCGTTCTCTGCCTTGCTCCAAGGGATACGAATTTCGGATTCGCCACACTAGCGTCGCCGCGCTCGTATTGCCTGCGCCATTGACGGGATGATCGCCGGGCGCGGTGCGTCTTTACGCATCCTACTTCGAATTTGCCGGCGCGACCATCAACATGTCTGGAGTGCGACGTGATGTGATTGCATCGACCTTCAAGATCAGGCCAGGGTGAAGTCGGCACGCACAATGGTTTCCTGATCGACCGCCACGGTTTGCGTGGCATCCACATCCATGTCGATCCAGCCATCGGCGTCGGTGATATCGACAACCGCGTCCTGATCGGCATCGACCTGCTGGGTGGTTTCCACCGCCACCTTGATGATGTAGCGCTCTTCCAGGTCGTCCTCGATATCGATGTCGATATCGACGTCCTGGTCGAGTTCGAGGTCCTGATTGACCTCCACCATGCCGCCTTGCGGCCCGTCGCCAATATGCATGTCGAGGGTGGTGTCCTGCTCGACCTCGACCGAGTCGCGCAGGAAGACGTCGATGAACAGCACGCCGTCGGTATCGCGGATATCGACATCGATGTCGAGCGCCTGCAAGATGCGCATGTCCTGGTCGAGCAGGACAGAGAAATGCCCATCGCCATCGATGGTGAAGGCGATGTCCACGTCCTGATCCATCATCAGGTCCTGATCGATGTGCAGCCGCGCGACCACTTCGCCGACATAGCCTTGGACGATGATGCTGGCGTCCTGATCGACCTCGGCGAACTGCGTCACCCTGATGGTGTGGCCATCGTCGGGTGCATCCGCAAGATCGCCTGCGCCGTGATCAGCTGGGTCGAGCCTATTTCCGCCGCCATGTTCCGGCTGCTTCTCCAGCCCGTCGTGATGATCGCTGCGGCCGGCTGCTGGCAGTGAAGGGTCGGGCAGTGACGACAAATGGCCTGAAAAGCCATGGATTTGCGGCAACTCGACACCGTGGCCGCCCATACCCGACCCTGACGGCACCTGCGGAACATGGATTCCGGCAATGGCGGGCGACTGGTAGCTGCCTACCAGCGATACCGCCAGGCTCGCCTCCACCTCCCCCTCCGTCGCCGGCAGGGCAGCTGGCTGATGTGTCTCCTGGGGGCTGGGTGGCGGCGAGCCCTCGCCCGTCTCCGAAGGGCCGTAAGGCTCCGCTTCCGGCTCGCCGATTTCCTCCGGCGCGATTGCGAGGAACGGCAGCAGGTCGCGAGTACCCCTGTCCCAAACCATCGGCCTCAGTCCTCTCTGAAGGCTCGATTGAAACTGTCGAAGACGGGGCGCAGCGCGTAATGGGCGACAGTGAACTCGCCGGTCTTGATCAGCACTTCGACCGGCATGCCGGGCATGATCTCGACTTCCGGCAGCGAGTGCAGCGACGCCTCGTCAATGCGGATGCGGGCCTCGTAATAGCTTCGCTCCGTTTCCTTATCGACAAGCCGATCCGCCGAAACATAGGTGAGCACGCCATCCACCGGCGGCACCCGGCGATGCTTGTAGGAAAGAAGGCGGATGCGCGCATCGAGACCGGGGCGGACAAGATCGATATCCTCCGGCTTCACCTGCGCCTGCACGATCAGCCGGTCGTCGCCGGGCACGAGATCGAGCAGCGGCTCGCCGGCGGCCACGACACCGCCCGGCGTGTGAATGCGCAGATCCGTCACCGTGCCGGCCTCGGGCGCGCGCACCACGGTTCGGGCAAGCACGTCGTTCGCCGCCTGGATGCGCTCGTGCAGCTCGAATATCTGGGCGCGTGCATCGCGCAGGCTCTGGGCGATCTCGGTCTGATGGTCGCTTTCCAACTGGAGGATCATCGCCTCCGCTTCACCCTGCGATTGCCTTGCCTTGGCCATCCGCGCCTGTGCATCGCCAAGCCGGCCCTCGATCTCGGCCTGTTCGCGTTCAAGCTGCGTCAGGCGCCCCCTTGCCTGCAGGCGCTTGGCGACCAGCGGCGCCACCACCCCAATCTCGTCCTTGATGATGGCCACCCGTTTTGCCGCCGCTTGTGCCTGGAAGCGGGCACTCTCGATTTCCTGCCCGTCCTGGGCCTTGCGGCGCTCAACGACCTCGATCCGTGAGGCCAGAAGCTTGCGGCGCGTGTCAAATATCTTGATCTGCCCGGCAATGATGTCGGCCAGTGCCGGCGCGTTGCGCGCGGCCGGCCGTATCGTGGAAGGAAACTGGATGGTGCCAAGGTCGCCACGCTCGGCCAGCAGGCGGGCCTCCAGCGCTTGCGCATCCCAAAGCTGCATCTGCAGCATCTGGACCGTCGCCTGGGGCTTGGTGTCGTCAAGGCGGATCAGCGGTTGGCCGGCGGCGACCCGATCGCCGTCCTTCACCAATATGCGGGCGACGATACCGCCCTCCAGGTGCTGGATGGTCTTGCGGCTCGACTCCGCCTCGATTGCGCCACCGGCGATGGCGGCACTTTCCAATGGCGCAAAGACGGCCCAGACACCGAAGCCGACCACGAACACGCCGACAACCGCAAACGCACCAGCCGCAAGAGCGCGCAGGCGCAGGAAAGGCGTTACAGGCGGCGGCGGCATGATGGCTGCCAGTTCCTGCGCCATCGTGCGGCTCGATCCTTTCCGGGGTGACTCCTCCAGGAGACGGGCTCTCTCGGCATGCCTTGCCGGAAACAATGCGCCACCCTCCACCCAGCGGTCGAACGACTGCTTGAGCTGGTCCCGAACCACGGACAGCCTGGCGGCAACCGCGCTTACACTGCGGCGAAGCCGGGACAGATATTCGCAAGCCGTGGCAATTGCGGTCCTCCACACGCGCACGGATTTGTCGCGCAGTCCGCTCATGGTTTGCGTGACACTGGCAAGAAGAGGCGCAGCGCGGTCGCGCAGGCGGGCAGGCAGCGTATGAAATGACGGTCGCGGGATCGAAGCAACACACCCCGCCATTGTCAGGAGCCAGGCCCTGAGCGCCCGAAGCCCGCGCTCGGCAAGCGCAAGTGCCCGGTCCCGCGATCGCACCCAGCCCGCCCGCAAGCGACCCGCTGAGGCACGGGCCCCCGCTATGACATGGGCAGCGGCTGGTCGCAGGCGCTCGGCCAGCAGATGTGGCAGCCGCGTGGCCGTGTGGGCAGGCAGCCCCCTCATGACACCGGCGCCGCTCCGTCCGATATTTCCTGCGCCTCCGCGACGCTCACGCCGTTATGGCTGATCTGGCTGGCGCCCTTGCGTGCGGTGATGATCTGCGGACGCCTGGCCGGCAGGATTGTGCGACCGCTCCTGATCTTGCTGGCGACGTCCCGGCGGTCGCCGAAAGCGTTCATCCTTCCATTGGCGAGCACCAGCACCTTGTCGGACATGTTTAATATGCCGAGGCGCTGAGCGATGACGACCAGCGTGGCGCCCCGCCGCCGCATCTCGTGGATGGCCTGGCGCAAGGCTTCCTCGCCGTCGAAGTCGAGGCTGGCGTTCGGCTCGTCCAGTATGATCAGACGCGGATTGCGGAAAAAAGCCCGCGCCAGGCCGACCCGCTGACGTTGGCCTCCCGACAGTTTCATCCCGCCCTCGCCTATATCGGTCTCGTAACCGTCGGGAAAACGCATGATCGTCTCATGCAGCCCGACCAGAGAGGCGGCCGCAATCACCTCCTCGGCCGTTGCATCCTGCAGGCGCGCGATATTGTCCCGCACCGAGCCGCCAAAAAGCTGGACGTCCTGCGGCAGATAGCCGAGATGGCGATAGCCGCCGGCGGCCAGCCAGATTCCGATGTCTGCACTGTCGAGCCGGACATTGCCGGCCGAAGGCGTGATCGTCCCGGCAATCAGCCGCCCCAGCGTCGACTTTCCGGCGCCTGACGGGCCGACCACGCCCAGGACCTCGCCGGGATTGATGGCAAAGGTCAGCCGGCGCAGGGCCGGCGCGGTGGCGCCGGGCGGAATGAATGTCACCTGTTCGACTGAAAGCTGGCCGTTGGGGCGCGGCAGTTCCATCGCGTTTCGCGACTGCGGTGCTGCTGCCATCATCTTCTTGAGCCGGGCATAGCCCAGCCGCACGCCCGAAACCGCCTTCCAGGTGCCGATGGCGCCTTCCACCGGCGCCAGCGACCGCCCAAGCAGGATCGAGGTTGCGAAGATCGCCGCCGGGCTCACCGCGTTCAGAATCACCAGCCAGGCAGCGCAGGCCATGACCGTGACCTGGGCAAAAAGCCGGATGAAGCGCGCCAGCGCCTGGATGGCAGCCGCGCGCCCGGCAGAAGAGAGCTGGGCTTCCTTGGCATTGGACTGATCATTATGTAGCAGGCGGGCGACGCCCGGCAGCATGCCCATGGCGCTGATGACTTCGACGTTGCGCAGCAGGGTTTCGAACCGGTGCTGGCTTTCGATCCATGCCGCGCTGGAGCGGGCGGCAGGCTTGCGCGTCACCATTTCATTGAACAGCGCCAGCCCGAACAGCACCAGCGAGGCAATGAGGCCGATGGCACCGAGCAGCGGATGGACGATAAGCATCGCCAGAATGAAGATCGGCGCCCACGGCAGGTCGAACAGGGCCGTACAGGCCGTTCCGCCGAAGAAGCTGCGCAACCCGCCAATATCGCGCCAGGCCTGCGCTGCGGTGGCAGCATCGCTGCGCATGGCTGATTGCGTCGCCGCAATCAGCACCGGGGCCTGCAGCCGGTCGTCGAGCCAGATGCCGACGCGGGCGAGCATTGCCCGGCGCAGCGCCTCCAGAACCGCATGCACGGCGAGCGCGACAACCACGATCAGCGTCAGCATCACCAGCGTGTCGATGCTGCGGCTGGACAGCACGTGGTCATAGACCTGCAACAGATAGAGCGGGACCGTCAGCGCCAGCAGGTTGACGAAGAAGCTGAGGATGAAGACCAGCAACAGCGAGCCCTTGCACAGGTTGAATGCACGCTCGACATCGGTGATTGCGCCGCTCTTCATCCGGGAGGGAGCCATGGGCGATCTGTCTCCGCACGACTTGAGGCGTTACGGCCACGAGCGGGCCACACCTCGGCTAGCCACCAGAAATTCCGCATGAGAAGGCGCCCGGATGCCTGCCGGGCGCCCCGGTTCAGCAGGACTGATCAGGCAAAGTCGAAATCGAAATCAATATCGATATCGGCGTTCTGTTCTGCATATTGATCCTGATCGACGTCTACATCCACGTCCTGGTCCTGATCGACGTCGACATCATTGCTATTGGCCTGTGCAACATCCGTATCGGTGTCGCTGTCATTGTCGGCATCGCCATCTGCATCTGCATCGGCGTCGGCATCCGCATCGCCGCCATCATCCGCATCCGCATCCGCGTCTGCATCGGCGTCGTTGTCGGTGTCGGCGTCCTGGTCGGTGTCGTTGTCGACGTCCGAATCATTGTCGTTGTCGATCCCGACATCCGAATCCTGGTCGGTATCGACGTCTACGTCCTGATCTTGGTCCTGATCGAGGTCCTGGTCGATATCGGCATCGATGTCGATGTCAAAATCGTTGTCATCAAAGTCAGGCATGGGATCACCCTCCCTGGGTTGAGGAAACCGCCCCGGCTGGCGTGAGCCGGCGAAGCGGATCGAAAGCTATCGGAGTGGTCGCGCGGGCAGGCAAACCCTCCGACAATCGATCGACAGGAAAGCATCCCTGTTTCGCAGTTGGGAAAATAGGTGCCAATTCGCGTCGACCTGATCGGTGGCATCCGACAGATTGGTTCATTTTTCCGGGTGATACCCACCCGATCGGGTGAGCCGATATGGATGATCTCCGGGCTCTGCATTCTCACGCAGAAAGAAGGCGGCAAGCCCCTCACCGATGGGTCTGCGCGTAGTCAGGCGTCAACGTCGGACAGGTCGACGACGACGTCGAGATCGGCATCGGCGATGGCATCCTCGTCCAGATCTACATCGATGTCGGTTCCCTCATCGTCTTCTTCGGCAGCGATGGCGGCATTCACCGCAGCGGCAACGAGCGTGGCTATATCGACATCCACATCGGCATCGAGATCGTCGCGGACTTCCACATCGACGTCGATATTTCCGTCCGTCTCGGTGTCCTGGCCAATATCGGCATCCAGGCTGTCTTCGTCGTCATCGTCGATATCGACATAGGCGTCGCTTTCGATTTCGACATCATCTTCGACTTCGGCATCGACCTCGACAATGATCGTACCGTCATCGCCTTCGCTGACCTCGACATCGACCTCGATCCGCTGGTCGACCTCCGGCCGTTGCTCGGTTTCGACGCCGATGGCCCGTCCGTCGTCCTCGCCTGTGTCGGCCGCCACATCGGCGTCCTGATCCATTTCGCCGTTCTGGTCGACTTCCGTGTCCATCCTGACCTCGACCGGGCGCGGGCTGATGACGGTGACGCCGATATCGACATCATCGTCAATCCCGGCCTCGTCATCTACATCCACATCGAGGTCATCCATGTCCGAAGCGCTGTCATCGCGCTCCTGCCCGTCATCGACCGCCGCTCCGCCCTCATCCTTGTCCGGTTCCATGGTGAGCCTCCGTGGCACGCCCCCGTTCAGGCGTTCACGACCAAGCATTCCACCGTCGTTAGCAGGCGGATAGAGGCCAAGTCGGGTGACCTATCCTGCCCCCAACCTGTTTCGGGCTGCCGATTCCGATGAGCCATTTCGGCAGTCGTGATGCGCCTTCGCGGCACTCGAAACCACGAAATCAGCGGCCACGGCGCACTTTTGCGTAATGTCGAGAACTGAATACTCTGCTCCTGTCAGGCGCCGCTGCTTCCAGCATTTCAGCTGGCAAAAGCGGCGCCCGCAGAAAATGAACTGCACGGCACTTCCGCCGAACTCTCCGACAGCAAGGGTTGCGCGCTCATCGACCTGGCGATGCCGGTGCACGACCCGCAAAGAGTACTGCACGAAATTCGCGAACGCCTGCCCGCGTTCATCCCCTCTGCCGCCGCTACGGCCAGGGCTGTTGCCCGCCGCTGCGCCTCACGCTTTTTCAGTGCGCCTAGCCATACGCGAAGAGGGGTTGCCCCGAGGTTTACGCCATGCGACGCAGGGATTCGCATCTGGAAGAAAAAGCCCGAGTCCTTTCGCCAGAGATACATTGCGCGCTCCAGGTGTACGTTTCTGGAGTGTTGGCGTAATTTTCTAAGTTAAATCAAATTGAGCCGCCAAAACGAAGGCGATTCAGCTAAGTCATTGATATTCCAACGGCGCGCAAACGGCCATGATTCGAATTCGGCAACTCTGCCTGATTCATCAGGAGCGCAATAAAAAGGCCGCCAAACAAGGCGGCATTCTTCACGATGAAATTTTCGATCGGGTTAATCTAGCCGATACCGCGTTCGATAAAATCCGCAACCTCGGCTCGTGGCCAAACAAACCCGAGGTTGCCATCCATGGCTACGATCGGTTCGATACCGGAATCCCGAAGGAGACTGGGAACATCACGCCATCTGAGCCGTCGTCCCTTGGATGCAAGCTGGTCAGTGATCTCGGCGGTCAGAACGAAAGTCCCCGCAAATTCCCTTAAGTCGCTGGCCGTAGGCTTTGCGGACAACAGGCCAAGCTTCACGAGTTGGTTGACCCTGACGGATGTGGTTTTCAGGAAACCGGCAGCTTCAGCTTGGGTAAAGACGACATCCTCATCTATCCTCCGCTCCTCAGATGAATCCTGGAGAGCAAGTTCGTGTACGTCTTTCACGGCAAAGGATGTCATGAGGGCCGTAAGCCTACCCTCCACCCGCCAGATCTTGAGCTCACCTGAAAGGATTCGCTCAATGATGCGAGGCCAAGGATTCGCATCGGCGAGGCCAAGCCTATTCACTGCCTTGGTGATACGTACCCCTCCTTCTGGCCTGGCTCCACCAATCGCCATCGCTTCACATTGGCGTCTCAACTGATCAACCGAATCCTTGAGATAGAACTCGGCACCTGGCTGCGCCAACGGTCCAGGTGTTAACCGGGCAAGGTAACCCACGTCGGCGAGCGAGCCGAGGCAAGCCCTCGGGATTCCGAGTTCCACAGCGACCGACTGGGAAGGCATACCTAGAACTTGAGAACCGACGATTTTCGCTAGCTCCCGTGAACCGACGAGAACTGGAGCCTTTTCAGCGTTAGATACCCTGATTGACAGTATTGAACCTCGCTTTGCTAACCGTGAAATTCTCCGGCGCGAAAGGCCGTACTCCTGTGCTGCTTGCTGGATCGGGATGAAATCAGGTGAATGACGGTGCTCGGCTCGCCGCACGATCGGCGCCACTGAGGAGGTCAGGGACATGTCCAGCTTGATCCGTTGTTTCACTAGGCGCTGAATTCCTGGCACGAGGTGGGCATCCATGCTCAATGCAACCAAGGGCCCCAGTTCCTTCCTGACGCCGAAGTGCCCTCCCCGTCTTGTCGCACTCTCCCTCATTTCGGCGGCTATCTTGTGGAAACCTTCTGGCCAGTCGAGAAGCACACGGCCAGCTCGCGAGAGGATTTCCGGAGTGAAACGAACGTACTCCTCCTGTCGAGAGGGTCGATCAAGCGTGGTCGCTTCCCAAGACGCACTGGTGGTCAACGCACATGAAGTAGCGACCATCAATTCGAATAGATCGGCGGCATCGAAACTAGCCAAATCCGGATGCAGGCGGTCGTAAAGCTGTTGAATGTCCCCGCGTTCGGGGTCGATCAGATCGCTCGCAAACCTTAGCGCCTCCATGTCGTCGATCTCGACGACGGGCTGGGGGAAATCGCGGAAGTCGACCTTCCCGCTGGGAAATCCATCCTCGTCAGGTTGGGAACAGAATTCACAGTACTGTATGCCATACGTTCGAAGATAGCTCGGTCGCCGAGCACACTCTGGGCATCTTTCGAGCAAGTATTCCTTCGTCACTGGATCGAAAGAGAAGACCCGGACAGACCACATCGCTTTCAGATGAAGCGATCGTGCCAAGCTCCGGGGCGACACCCTGCGATATTTCATGTCGCGGTGGACGTTCCTCAAGGCAACCCCGAAGAAATCCGACCAGCCCGCTCTCCCGGCGACAGGGTATGGGCTTATCGCACGAAGCAAATCCCCCCATTCGGAAAATGAAGGGTCGTCGCCAAGCTATCCTCTCTGCCCCTCGCCCTGGCAAAAAGCGACGGATCACCTCTGTACTCGATGCCCGCAGCAGAGATGACATGGCCGGCGCTGCGATAACCGTTGTCCGCGGCCGCTTCCAGAACGACCTCTGCGATCGATTGACCGGGAACATGAGTTGCCGGGAAGACCAGTGGTGCAGCGGGTGGAAAGGCGGCTTGATCTGACGAGTAGCGAATGAAGCTCATGCCGCCCTCCGCTCATAGTCGCGAAGGCCTTGCGCGATCGGATTGTAATCAATCATCTCCATCGGGATCGCCCACTCGTCAATAGCTGCTGACACGTGTTCGGCCAGCACGCGTGCCGCCTTACGCTCCCGCGCAATTGTGCATGCGGCTGCAACAAGCTTGCTGGCGACGCCTAGCCGACCGGAAGCGACGGCATGAATAACGGCTGGAAGCTTCCCTTCAAGGAGGTCCGAAATCTCCTTCATCAGACCGTGTTGCATAAGCTTTATCCCCAGCATTCCTAGGTAGTCGAGAAAAATTTCAAGATCCTCTGGAACGTCATTCCGCAATTGGCGAAAGTCAATCTTTGTAATACATCTTGCAGCAAGTTGTTGATCGCCCAATATCATGCTTTCTGCATCATCTATTCCGACAAAGACGATAGGAACCAACCCCCGAATGAGCATCGTCTTAAGGGTGTCGGTGACCGCCGTACTTTCACAGACCCCTGCTCGCCTCGGCTTATTATCCTTCTCGGTCTGCCTGTGATCCATATGCTGGATCTCGTCCAAGAAAAGTATCTGCGTCCCATGCTTTCGCATGTGATGGTAGACTCGACTCAGCAATGAAGTCGCAGTGCCATGCGATGCGTGTGGATCGTTAAATTCCGTCAGGATGTCGGAGGCGGCGGATTTCGGCGTCGCTTTGCTCTCGAGCGTCACGTGCAAGGCTCGTCGCTGTAATCTAGCTATCTCGCTGCGATCCATCTCAGCGGGGAATAGTCCCTCGGCGATGAGTTCATCGACAATCTGATTCTCGATGTACGTTTCCACCGTTTTCGATTTTCCGGAGTGGGTCGGAGCGAAAAGGCAGGCGCATCGCTGTGGCTTATTGGGCGCCAATACCTTCATCTGACGCAAGTTGTCGTAAATGCGATGTGCTTTCGACATCCGTGGATGCGGAATGCACATCTTGAGGAATTCGGCCTCCACTTGGCCATCAACCATCAGCATGGGTCGACTCCTAAAGCTCCTGCAAGGCGCTTCAGGCGAGCCGCGGAATCGCCCGCTTGCGCCCAAGCCACAAAATCATCCTTAGCGGCTGGCTTCGAAGCTGACGTTCCGGAAACCGATTGAAGCGCCTGTGCCTGTTCCTTCTGCTTCTTCTTTGCCTTTTGCTCCTTCTTGGCCTTCTGTGTGTCAATGACCATGGAATCGGGACCCCGTATTTTCGCGTAAAAGGGACCCCCTGCTTGGGTTGATGAAGGGCACGGCGGTGAGCGCCCGATCAGGCGAAGCTGGTCGGGGTTGCACAG
>NZ_ML133508.1 GCF_003934165.1 Borborobacter arsenicus
GGGCCGATCAACGCCCACTCCTCGTCCGTCACACCAATCCGTTCGCCCAAGGCTGCCTCCAAATAGCAGCCTTGAATCAAAACAGGAGTCCCCAGTCAACCTTTGTCCACGAGCGCTAGTGAAGACGTTGAAGGCGAGTGGTTCAATCCCGGACGACGCCTTCATGACTTACGGCAACACCTATGTGCGGAAGGTCTGCTGTAACTAGCTGTACTGCTCCCCGCGCTTACGTGCAGGTTCGGACGGCACCTGCCTTCACCTTTTCCTGCCACTTGTCGCCCAGCGTCTGACGTGCCGACACCGCCTGCTGGCTGCCTGCCTCGCCGTCCCGGAACATCCTGATCGCAAAGGCTTGGTCGTGGGTTCCATAGACCATGGTAGGACCGGGCGTGTAGGTGGTGGTTCCGCTGTAGAAGCCGCCACTCACCATGCCGGTGGTGTGATATTGGCCCGGCAGTTGCGTTGCCCGCACATTGTTGGCGCTCGCGGCATCCAGGATCATATAGCGGTCATAGCCTGCCTTCAGCGTCTCGATAGCGGCCTGTTGCTGGGCGACCTTGGCCGCGCCGAAGCCTCCGCAGACGGGAGCCGCTCTGGTCTGGATGATGGCTGTGTTGGCCGATGTGCGGATCGCGTTGGAACCGGCGCAGGCGGAAAGTGCGGCGCAAGTTGCCGCCAGAACAGAAACCCGAATTGATTTTGAAAGCATAAGTATCCCCTGTAGAAAAGCGTCGAGTTCACAAGATCACGGCCGAAATATTTCTGTCAATTATTTGACAGGTGGCGAGTTGTGGCTGAGATATTCGCCGCGGATGAAGCCCGCGTCCCAACGTCCGCAGGCTTCCATCGCCGCCACGGCAAGGCGGGCAGCGCTGTCCGGGTGGACCAGCAGGAAGAACACCACATGCGCGGTGGTGAACGCCCAGACGGCGCAGCCGGGGGCAGCGTGCCGAAGCTGTTCAGACCGGGAGGCCATGAACGTGGCCCGTTCGATGCGCGGGAAATGCTGGTAGATCAGCAGCGACTTACCAGCCTCGTAGAACGCCGCCACCTCATCGAAGTACAGGTATTTGGACGAGTTCTTGCGGCCTTTCGGCAGCGACACTTCGAGACCGTTGTCCGGATCGAAGAACACCAGATCGGTGGCGTCGAACTCCGCCGCGCACTGCTCCATGAAGGCAGAACGCCCGGACCACTCGTCGGGCAGCAACTCGTTGTAGTAGCGAGCGCCCCGAACCGCACCGCTGTCTTCAATGGTCTGCAGCCGGCGACGATCCGGCTTGGCGGCGGCGTGGGCCAGGATATCGAACAGTTCGGTGTCGAAATGGCGATGCCGCTCCGGCTGCTGAAGATAGGTGAGCTTGCTGCCATCTGAACTCCCGTCCGAAGGCGTCAGCATCCAGCACACACCGATGCGATTCGTGCCGCCCGCCGACAGCATCCGCAGCAGTGCATACTTCCGATAGTCGCTAATGTCCCCGACGTATTGATGCTTCACCACGCCCTCCGAATCGATTCCGGCGGGCAGCATCGCAAAATACCCTGATTTGGGGTACTCTAAATTCGGGTCTTATTGAGGCGCTGGTCCCAGCACTGGCGCTTCCATTGTCTTCACTTCGATCCAATCTGTATCAACGAATGATCGAACTGCTCGTGCAGGCTCGGAAGGACGCTGGCATTACGCAGGTCGAATTGGGGAAGCGGATCGGGCAACGGCAGACCTTCGTCTCGAAGTTCGAGCTTGGAGAACGTCGGCTCGACGTGGCCGAATTCGTGATGATAGCCAGAGCTATAGGCGCTGATCCGCACGCGATAATGCACGAATCTGAGGAGCAATTCGACTAAGCGATACTGTTCGCTGTGTTTGTAACCGGAAACGCGGGTAGCAGGAAATTGATAACATCAACGTGGCTGCCCGCGCGTATCTGTCGTTGCCCTACAATTATCACAACGTCGTTCTTCCGGTCGGGTTAACGACCGAAGATTGTCCGGAAGATAGTGTAGAATACGATGGCGACTAGCGTGACGATCACGACCAGAAATATTGTCCCCCCAGAGGTAGTGGGATCGATATAAAAAACCGCTGCAACCCCCAACAAAATCCCAACGACTGCAGGAATCCCGTAGTGCTTTATAAGGATAGACACAGCGTTATTCCTTCAAGAAACTGAGGAGTTTGGTACCCGTCTTGTCTACCCACAACTGAATCAAGCGACGTATTTTCTGTTCGTCCCAGCCGTTACGCCAAAGTTCCGGATTGCGTTCGATATCCGTCACCCAGTCCTGCATAATCTGTTCTGCCTGCTTTTCTGTCGTAACATCGCTCAGGTCCGCCACCAGAATATGAGCGTTCGGATCGCCAATTTGTTGTGGTGGTGCCCAGGCGATAAGATATGGGCCTTCGCCATTCATCTGGAAATTCTGGCGTTGTGCGACCTTGATTGATTGCTTTGCTGCAATCAGACCGTAATGCGCTACGGCCTGTTGGCATAGCTCTTCACGCTTCATCTTGTTGATCTGATCGGCCAGCTTGTCCTGCTCGACTGGCCAAACAGTTACCATCTGATCCGCGTATGGGGTAGTCAGGTTGGGTGAGTCGGCGTGCGGCAGTCCGTCAACGTAGGCGTGGCAAAGCATCAAGTATCTATCAAGACGATCACCACTGGAAGCCCTCGAGGGAAACGCCACAATTCCGTAAGCCGAAAAATTGCGCGGGGGAAATTGCGTGGGTCCAGCGAAAATCCGAGTGGCCCGTATCCCATTTTCAATGAGCAGACCGGGTCGTGTCTGGATTGCGCTTACCTTTATCACAGTAGGTGCTGACACGTCGTTTAGGACGGCAATTTGTTGGCCTGCGTCGTTTGATATCTCCACACCGGTACCAGACCATGACGCACTGTAGGTGCATCCTCCGGGTGTTCTGAAATCGTAATTGCCTGAACGCTTCTGAAATATTGTTTGAAGTGCCGCTGGAAAGAGTTGATCCGTGACTACATGGCATCCGATCAGAGCTTGACGCTCCGCATCGTCAAGACCGTGCCCCTCACTCTCTTCGACTGCACGTTGCACGGCATCCCATGCCGCGTCGGTCGGTGCAAGGATAGCGATAGGATTACCCGAGATCTGTTTTTGGGTAACATATTTCGCAACAATCCGGCCCGTTGTTGCGAAAGCTCCACCTAGATTTTGCTCTGCTAGCGTCTTCTCCAGTGGTTCGTATCGCACCGCAGCGAATGTGGCGAGCGCCTGCATCTGTTCTTTGGTAAGAGAGCCGGTGACGGGTTCCAAGCGATCTGCTTGAAACTGCTCAATAGCTTGGCGTGTGAGGAAATTGTCGGTCTCGCTTTCCGATCCGGCCTTATAGCCTTGCTGGTTCAAAATTTTTTGGATGTCTGACGCCGTCAATCGAAACGGATCGTGATCAGCGTCGCCAGAAATTACTGGCTTGGATGTTCCATGGGGTAAATCAAGCTGCTTTGTGACGCCTTCTCGTCCGGTATCGGGCAAATCTAGTTGTATCGCAGTTCCTCCGTGATCAGTATCGGACAACTGCTTCTGCACCTGCGCGATCGCTACACTCGGCAGGGCCAGTGCCGACAAAACACCGACAAATATTTGGCTTAGCCTCCACCCCATCATCGTCCCCTTCCCCTTTGGGCTAATGCTAGATGCCGATGTGAAAGCTTTCAATGGTTTCCAGTGTCAGAGCGTGGCTTCGTGAATTCCCATGCGCCGCCGCACACTCCGGCGACACCGCGACTTCACGCTACGTCGAATACGCAAAGTGGTAACCCGCGTGTAACCCTGACCTTTTGAGAGCAATCAGTCGGCTGCGATTTCAACCGCCTGGAAAACGAAAAAGCCGCGGAAAACCGCGGCCTTTCGATGCTTTGAATATTGGAGCGGGTGAAGCGATTCGAACGCTCGACCCCAACCTTGGCAAGGTTGTGCTCTACCCCTGAGCTACACCCGCTCGCGCGGCATCAAGTACCGCAAGCCGCGCCTATATGGCCGAAGAGCGAGCCGAATGCAACAGGCAAACGCAGACATTTTTGTCAGAATTTCCATTCGCGTTTGTGGTGGGAAATGGTGAGATGCAGGTCCTCCGACATCCGCGTTCTTTCACCGTGCAGCGAGAGACTGCCGTGGCGCCGTTACGCAAATCTTCGGCAGGCAAGCACTTCCCTGTTGCGGCCTCGCATGCGAAACAGGCGGCGTCACATTTGAGCGGAAAATCTCTTTTCGCCTTATCAGGAATGCCATGCCCAGGACACCAGCCGAACTTTTCGCCTTTCTCGATGCGCTGAAGATAGATGTTACGACGAAATCACATCCGCCATTGTTTACCGTTGCCGATTCGCAGTCGCTGCGTGGTGAGATTGAAGGCGGCCACACCAAGAACCTGTTCCTGAAGGACAAGAAGGGCAGTTATTTCCTGGTTACAGTCGATGAGGAGGCGGAAGTGGATCTCAAGCAGATCCATCACCTTATCGGAGCGGCCGGCCGTGTCTCCTTCGGCAAGCCGGAAGCGCTGATGGAACTGCTTGGCGTCTATCCGGGCGCGGTTACTGTGTTCGGGCTGATCAATGACAGCGCCGGAACGGTCAAGGTGGTGCTAGACAGCGCCTTGATGCAGAATGCGGTCATCAATGCGCATCCCTTGACGAACGAGGCGACGACATCGATTGCAAATGGCGATCTTTTGAAGTTCATCGCGGCGACAGGTCATGAGCCGCTGATCTTGAAAGTCTCCGCATGATTGCCACATGGTGGCTAAACCTGCGGATTGCGGCCGACCGACCTCGATCCGCGTTAGAATGATGACGGCACGTGCCAGTCAGCCGAAGGGGCGATGATGAACGAGCAAGACAATCCATTCGGTGGCGCAGGAAGCCAGTACACGGCCAATGTCAGCTATGGCGCGGCCAGGCCGGAAGCATCCGAAAACGCGAATGCTGTGAACCTTGGCGCAAAAGGTTCGGAACCCTTTGTGGTCAAGGACACGACCACGGCAAGCTTTACGGCCGATGTCATCCAGGAGTCCCGTCGCCAGCCGGTACTGGTCGATTTCTGGGCGCCCTGGTGCGGCCCCTGTAAACAGCTTGCGCCGGTCCTGGAAAAGGCGGTTCAGGCCAGCAGTGGCCGGGTGAAACTGGTCAAGATGAATATCGATGATCATCCATCGATTGCCGGCCAGCTTGGTATCCAGTCGATCCCGGCGGTAATCGCGTTCAAGGACGGCCAGCCGATAGATGGTTTCATGGGGGCGGTGCCCGAAAGTCAGATTACCGCATTTATAGACAAGGTCGCCGGCGTGGACGGCAAGGCGCAACTGGCGGACGCCTTGGCGGCGGCAGCGGAGGCGCGGGCGGCGGGTGATTTGCAGTCCGCAGCCGATATTTTCGCAAGCGTGCTCGAACAGGCACCCGACAATGTGGACGCATTGGCGGGATTGGCCGATATTATGTTCGATACCGGCGACCTTGAGGGGTCCAAGGCGCTGCTTGAGCAGGTGCCGGCTGATAGGAAGGAAAATGCGGCGATTGCTGCGGTCCATGCCAAGCTTGCCTTAGCCGAGCAATCCGCTGCGCTTGGCAATCCGGCCGAATTGGAAGCGCGTGTGGCAGCCGACCCGAAGGACCATCAGGCGCGCTTTGATTTGGCCATCGTGCAGAATGCGCTCGGGCAGCGCCGTGAAGCGGCCGACAACCTTCTGGCCATCGTCAAGGCGGATCGAAGCTGGAAGGATGATGGCGCGCGGACCCAATTGCTCCAGCTTTTCGAAGCATGGGGCATGACCGACGAGGTGACGCTCGAGACACGGCGAAAACTGTCGTCGCTGCTGTTTTCCTGAAGCATATCTCCCGGAAGTGGAAGCCGGCTTCGGGAGACATGCGAGGGAACGAGGGTTGAAGTGTGCCGCCTGATTCGTTTCGGCGTGACACGCTTTAAGCGGCGGCCTCGTACGGAGCGGCGAGGCGGTTTGCCTGCGTCGGTGGGTACGGCGCCGAATGCTGAACGGAGAAGGACATGCAGGCGGGAAACGCGCATTATCGCACCGGAAAGGACGTTCCGACCACACTTGCCGTATTTCCGCTGGCAGGCGCCCTGCTATTGCCGGGCGGCCGCTTGCCGCTGAACATTTTTGAGCCGCGCTATCTGCAGATGATTGACGATGTGATCGCCGGCGACAGGTTGGTCGGCATGATCCAACCGCGGCTCGACGGCATTCTACGCGACGACGGCGAGCCGGAGATTTGCGAAGCAGGTTGTCTCGGCCGCCTTACCTCCTTCGCGGAATCCGGCGACGGCCGTTATCTGATAGCGCTAGAGGGCGTCTGCCGTTTCCGTGTCACCCAGGAACTGGCGGTCAAAACGCCCTATCGCCAGTGTCGGATCATGCCGTTCGTCGGCGACCTCTCAGAAGATCCGACCGGCAGGGAAATCGATCGTCTCGGCCTGCTCAAGGCCTTCCGCGCCTATCTGGAAGCTAATGAGCTGGAGGCGGATTGGGACAGTGTCAGCCGTGCTGAAAACGCAATGCTGGTCAATGCCTTGTCGATGATGGCGCCCTATGGCGCCGCCGAAAAGCAGGCGCTTCTCGAGGCGCCGGATTTGAAGACCCGCGCCGACACCCTCATCGCGATAACCGAAATGGTTCTCGCCAGGAAAAATGACGAGTTCGGCTCGAACCTGCAATAGGTCTGGCGATCAGTATCTGATCTTGCGGAATTGTTCCGGCTCGATGCCGAGGCCGCGCAGATCGCGGTTGCGCGGAGCACGACCGCTCTCCACCGCAGCAGCGACTGCGATTGCGCTGCCGATCAGGTTGAAGAACCCGCCGATCCGAGAGGAATTGCGCTGGGACATTGTCGTTACCTTTCATGCTGCACTGCAACATAGTTAGGGCTGCGGTGCTGCAATTGTAAGTGGCGCTGCCGCAGGGCAGCCATGCGGTGCGCGCAACACGCCGTTAACGAGCGGTTTAAGCAGGACTTGTCAGGATCAAGCATATCCTTTATGTATGGCCTAAATTCTTGGTCGATTTGACGAAGAGTGGGTCCACCCGGTCCCGCTCTTTTTTGTTACCGGGCCTTGTGATCCGGCATGCGGCCAGCCCTGGATGAGAAATGACGGAAGACGCAAGCGCCATTCCTGGAGATGATAGGATCATCCGCGAAAGCGGCATCGACGCGCGCGTGGCGGCCATCGTCATGCCGGTGCTGCGCGGAATAGGCTACCGCCTGGTACGGGTGCGGCTCTCTGGCCAGAATGGCTTGACGCTGCAGATCATGGCCGAGCGTGACGACGGCACCATGACGGTCGAGGATTGCGAGGAAGTCAGCCGTGCGGTTTCACCCGCACTTGATGTCGACGATCCGATCGACAAGGCATATCATCTGGAAGTCTCTTCGCCCGGCATTGATCGGCCATTGGTGCGCAAGTCGGATTTCACCACATGGCAGGGACATCTGGTGAAGCTCGAAACTTCGATCCTCGTTGCCGAGCGCAAGCGGTTCCGGGGCAAGATCGCCGAGGCTGATGACGAGTCGGTCGTGATTGAGCGTGATCAGCCGGCCTATGGCGAGGAGCCAAGGGTACGCATTCCTTTCGTGGCGATTGCCGATGCGCGACTGATCCTGACCGACGATCTGATCCGGGATGCGCTGAGCAAGGACAATCAGGCGCGCAAGGAAGCCAGGAAACACCGCGGCGAAGCCGTTGAAGACGACGCCGAAGACGAAACCGAAACCGAAGAGTGAATTGAACAGCCCGTCGGGTATTGTTCAGGGAGACGACAATGGTAGTCAGTGCGAACAGACTTGAGCTGCTGCAGATCGCGGATGCGGTTGCGCGTGAAAAGTCTATCGACAAGCAGATCGTCATCGATGCGATGGCCGACGCGATCCAGAAGGCGGCGCGTTCGCGCTACGGCCAGGAAACCAACATCCGCGCCGACATCAATCCGAACACCGGCGAGATGAAGTTGCAGCGGCTGATGGAGGTCGTCGAAGCCGTCGAGGACTATGCGACGCAGATTGCGCTGTCCACGGCACGCGAGCGCAATCCCGATGCCCAGCTCGGCGACTTCATCGCCGAACAGCTGCCGCCGATGGATTTCGGCCGCATCGCTGCCCAGTCGGCAAAGCAGGTTATCGTGCAGAAGGTGCGCGAGGCCGAGCGTGACCGCCAGTACGACGAATACAAGGACCGTATCGGCGAGATCGTCAACGGCACCGTCAAGCGCGTCGAATATGGCAATGTCATTGTCGATCTGGGGCGTGGCGAGGCCATCATCCGCCGCGACGAGTTGATCCCGCGCGAAAACTACAAATATGGCGATCGCGTCCGCGCCTATGTCTATGACGTGCGCCGCGAGCAGCGCGGCCCGCAGATATTCCTGTCGCGCACGCATCCGCAATTCATGGCCAAGCTCTTCACCATGGAAGTGCCGGAAATCTATGACGGCATCATCGAGATCAAGTCGGTAGCCCGCGACCCGGGTTCGCGCGCCAAGATCGCGGTGATTTCGCGCGACAGCTCGATCGATCCGGTCGGCGCCTGCGTCGGCATGCGCGGCAGCCGCGTGCAGGCTGTTGTCGGCGAATTGCAGGGCGAGAAGATCGACATCATCCCGTGGTCGCCTTCGGCCGCGTCCTTCATCGTCAATGCGCTGCAGCCGGCGGAAGTCGCCAAGGTGGTGCTCGACGAGGATGCCGAGCGCATCGAGGTGGTGGTGCCCGACGACCAGCTTTCGCTGGCCATCGGCCGTCGCGGTCAGAATGTACGTCTTGCCTCGCAGCTTACCGGTTGGGACATCGACATCCTGACCGAGCAGGAGGAATCCGAACGCCGTCAGAAGGAGTTTGTCGAACGCTCCAACCTGTTCATGGATGCGCTCAATGTCGACGAGATGGTCGGCCAGGTGCTGGCATCCGAGGGCTTCACCAGCGTCGAGGAAGTCGCCTATGTCGATTCGGACGAAATTTCGTCGATCGATGGCTTTGACGAGGATACCGCCAGCGAGATCCAGACCCGTGCCAGGGAGTATCTCGACAAGATCGAAGCCGAGCACGACGAGAAGCGCCTGGCTCTTGGGGTTTCCGACGAGTTGCGCGAGATTCCGGGCATCACCACCGCCATGCTGGTCACCTTGGGCGAGGATGGGGTGAAGACGGTCGAGGATTTCGCCGGCTATGCCGTCGATGACCTCACCGGCTGGAAGGAGCGCAAGGACGGAGAGACGAAGTTCTACCCTGGTGTCCTTGCTGATTATGGGATTTCGCGCGCCGATGCCGAGCAGATGGTCATGGCGGCGCGGCTCAAGGCTGGATGGGTTACCGAGGATGAGCTTGCCGCCGAGCAGGAAGCCGAGGCAGAATCCGAAGCGTCCGGTGCGTGAGGTGAACACGCATCGAACAGATTACGCCCCCGGACGAGATGAACGATCGCACATGCATCGTCACGCGCAGGCAGACCGAACCGGATGAACTGATCCGCTTCGTCGTCGGGCCGGACAATGTCGTCGTTCCTGATCTGAAAAGAAACCTCCCCGGCCGTGGTTGCTGGGTGACGGCTGACCGCCTACATATGGACAAGGCGGGCAGGAGTCATTTTGCCCGCGCTTTCAGGAAAGATGTGGCCGTTCCGCCCGATTTGGGCGCAATGGTCGATGCTCTCCTTGCACGGGCAGCGCTTGGCGTGCTCGGTCTGGCGCGTAAAGCCGGTGCCGTGGCGCTCGGTGCGGCCAAGGTCGAAAGCACGGTCCGCAGCGGCAAGGCGCTTCTGGTTCTCCATGCTCAGGAAGCTTCGGAGGACGGCGTCCGCAAGATCACGCAGGCGCGACGTGCGACGGCTTATGCCGGCGGCCCCGAGATTTATGCCTACAAACTTTTTTCGGAAACCGATTTGAGTTTGGCATTAGGGGCAACAAATGTGATACATGCTGCCGTTCTCGCGCAAGACGCGGGAAACGCGGTGCTGAAGCGCATGGTTGCGCTTGACCGTTACCGGGGCGGATCCTCGGATGACCGGGCAATGTTTGCGGCAATTGCTGACGAAGATGTAGCCGCAGAGGATATGGAATGAGCGATACGAAATCGGGTGACGACAACACTCTGAGCGTCAACACGAAGAAGACTCTGACGCTGAAGCGGCCTGGCCTGGAACAGGGCACGGTTCGCCAGAACTTCTCGCATGGGCGGACCAAGCACGTGGTTGTCGAAACCAAGAAGCGCAAGTTCACCATGCCCGGAGAAAAGCCGGAGCAGGCCGCGCCCTCGGTGTTTGCGCCGAAGCCGCAGCCGGTAGCCGCCCCTGTGGTGCAGGAGGCCCCGAAGCCGGCGCCCGCGCCCGCCCCAACACCCCCGGAGCGCATGGTCTTGAACGAGTTGTCTTCGAGCGAGATGGAAGCTCGCCGGCGTGCCCTTGAGGGGTCAAAGGCGCGTGAGATCGAGGATCGCCAGCGCGCTGCCGAAGAAGCCAAGCGTCGTCAGGAGGAAGAAGAGCGCCGCCGTCGCGAGCGTGAGGAATCCGCGCGCCGCCAGGCCGAGGAGGAAGCACGGCTTAAGGCCGAGGCCGAAGCACGTCGCCGTGCCGAGGAAGAGGCCCGTCGCCGCGCGCCACAGGAACAGGTTGCCGATGACGAGCCGGAGGTCAGAAGCAAGAGCCTCGGTGTCAGCCGCGCCGTGCCGCTCAAGCGCGTCGCCGCGCCGGAAGTGGCTCGGCCTGTCAAGGCAAAGGGCGAAGAGGATCGGCGTCGCAGCGGCAAGCTGACGCTGAGTGCCGCGACTTCGGATGGGGATGGGCGTGCCCGCTCGCTGTCCTCGATGCGGCGGCGCCAGGAGAAGTTCAAGCGCGCCATGCACCAGGAGCCGCGCGAGAAGATCGTGCGCGAAGTCGTGCTGCCGGAGACGATCACCATCCAGGAGTTGGCGCAGCGCATGTCCGAGCGCGCCGTCGACGTGGTCAAATATTTCATGAAGCAGGGCCAGATCATCAAGCCCGGCGACGTGATCGACGCAGATACGGCCGAACTGATCGCGGCCGAGTTTGGCCATACGGTTCGGCGCGTTGCCGAGTCCGACATCGAAGAGGGGCTCTTCGACGTGGCGGATCGGGAAGAGGATCTTCGCCCGCGTTCGCCTGTGGTCACCATCATGGGCCATGTCGACCACGGCAAGACCTCGCTGCTTGATGCGATCCGCAACGCCAATGTGGTGTCCAGCGAGTCCGGTGGCATCACCCAGCATATCGGGGCCTATCAGATCGAAAAGGATGGTCAGAAGATCACCTTCATCGACACGCCGGGCCATGCCGCCTTTACCGCGATGCGTGCCCGCGGCGCGCAGGCGACCGACATCGCCATTCTGGTGGTTGCCGCAGATGACAGCGTGATGCCGCAGACGGTCGAGTCGATCAATCACGCCAAGGCGGCCGGCGTGCCGATCATCGTGGCGATCAACAAGATCGACAAGCCGGCTGCCGATCCGCAGAAGGTGCGCTCCGAATTGCTGCGCCATGAGGTGTTCGTGGAGTCGATGGGCGGCGAGGTGCTGGATGTCGAAGTGTCCGCCACCAAGGGCACCAATCTCGACAAGCTGCTTGAAGCCGTCCTGCTGCAGGCCGAATTGCTCGATTTGAAGGCCAATCCCAATCGCACCGCCGAAGGTGTGGTCATCGAGGCCAAGCTTGACAAGGGACGTGGCCCGGTTGCAACCGTTCTGGTGCAGACCGGTACGCTGCTGGTCGGCGACATCCTGGTGGCCGGCAGCGAATGGGGGCGCGTGCGCGCGCTGGTCAATGACCGGGGCGAGCATCTCGATTTGGCCCTTCCTGCGACGCCGGTAGAGATTCTTGGTCTCCAGGGCACGCCGCAGGCCGGCGACCGCTTCGCTGTGGTCAATAACGAAGCCAAGGCGCGCGAGATCACCGAATATCGCCAGCGCAAGGCTCGTGACAAGGCAGCCGCTCGTCACGCCGGTCAGCGTGGTTCGCTCGAACACATGATGTCGCAATTGCAGTCGAGCGGCCTGAAGGAGTTCCCGCTGGTCATCAAGGCTGACGTCCAGGGCTCGGTGGAGGCGATCGTCAACGCACTGGCCGAGCTTGGTACGGACGAGGTGCGTGCGCGCATAGTCCATGCCGGTGCGGGTGGCATCACCGAAACTGATGTGTCGCTCGCCGAGACCTCGGGCGCTGCCATGATCGGCTTCAATGTCCGGGCTAACCCGCAGGCCCGTCAGGCTGCCGAACAGGCAGGTATCGATATTCGCTACTACAACATCATCTACACGCTCGTGGATGACGTTAAGGCAGCCATGTCGGGCCTTCTGTCGCCGGAGCGTCGCGAAACCTTTATCGGCAATGCCGAGATACTCGAGGTCTTCGACATCACCAAGGTCGGCAAGGTTGCCGGTTGCCGTGTGACGGAAGGCAAGGTCGAGCGTGGTGCCGGCGTCCGCCTGATCCGCGACAATGTCGTTATCCACGAGGGCACGCTGAAGACGCTGAAGCGCTTCAAGGACGAGGTGTCCGAGGTTCCGGTCGGCCAGGAATGCGGCATGGCCTTCGCCAATTACGAGGATATCCGCCAGGGCGATATCATCGAATGCTTCCGCGTCGAGATGGTGAACAGGACGCTCTAGGCGTCGTATCCGCTTGTAGAAACTGACCGGGCTGTGCAAGGCGCCAGCTCGGTCTCAAACTATGTGCGGCCGCGGTTCGACCCCGCACCGCATGTTTCAGGATTTCCAGATGGCACGTTCCCCTGCATCAGGATCAGGCCCTTCGCAGCGCCAGCTTCGCGTTGGCGAACAGGTACGCCACGCATTGTCGGATCTGTTGCAACGCCGTGAGATCAACGACGACGTGATCGAGGCGACGGTCATTTCCATATCGGAAGTGCGCATGTCGCCCGATCTGAAGATCGCCACCGCCTTTGTCTCGCCGCTCGGTGCACGCGATGACGATGCGGTCGTGCAGGCGTTGAACCGTAACGCGAAGTTCATTCGCGGCCGTGTGTCCTCCGCACTGCGCCAGATGAAATACATGCCCGAATTCCGCTTCCGGCGGGATACCAGCTACGACAATTTCGCCAGGATCAACGAGCTTTTGCATTCGCCGGAAGTCGCGCGCGACCTGGGGCCAGACGACGACAAGGAGCGCGAATAGTGGGGCGCAGAGGCAAGAAGAAAGGCCGGCCGGTTTCCGGCTGGCTGGTGTTCGATAAACCGGTCGGCATGGGCTCCACCGAAGCGGTGGCCAAGATCAAGTGGCTGTTCCAGGCCGAAAAGGCTGGCCACGCCGGCACGCTGGATCCTCTGGCATCGGGCATGCTGCCGATCGCGCTGGGCGAGGCGACGAAGACCGTTCCCTATGTCATGGATGGCGCCAAGGTCTATCGTTTCACCGTCGCCTGGGGCGAGGAGCGCTCGACCGATGATCTTGAAGGACCGGTAACGAAAACCTCCGAAATCAGGCCCTCTGAAGAACAGATACGCGCGCTGCTGCCGAAATATACCGGTGTGATCATGCAAACGCCGCCGCAGTTTTCGGCAATCAAGATTGCCGGCGAGCGCGCCTATGATCTGGCGCGCGAGGGCGAGGTCGTCGAGATACCGGCACGCGAGATCGAAATTGGCCGGCTCGACCTGATCTCGTCTTCGGACGGTCGCTCGGTGTTCGAGGTCGAATGCGGGAAGGGCACCTATGTCCGCTCGCTGGCGCGTGACATGGGGCGTGATCTCGGCTGTTTCGGGCATATCGCAGAATTGCGCCGGACCGAGGTCGAGCCGTTTACCGCCGACGATCTCGTCACGCTGGAGATGCTGGAAGAAGCTGCCCGCCCTACCGCCGACACCGTCGAGGAAGGTGATTGGGCCGTCCGCTATGAAGCGCTGGACGCTTGTCTGCTCGATACTGGCGCTGCCCTTGAATATTTGCCGCAGGTGACCATCACCGATGACGTGGCCGCACGCATAAGGCTTGGCAATCCGGTGATCATTCGTGGCCGGGATGCACCGGTGGAGGCTGATGAGGCTTGCGCCACCGCGCGCGGCAGACTGGTTGCGATCGGCGCGATCGAAGCGGGCATGTTCAAGCCAAAACGGGTTTTTACCGTTTGAAATTCGCGTTTTTGACCGATTTTCGATTGGCTCTGGCCTTTACCGGCATTTTGCACTATATGCGCCGCAGCATCGCGCAAGAGTGCGGTGTGTACCGGCCCCTGCTGGACGACATCCCGGCCGAGGGCGTCCCGTTTCCTCAATTTTGAAAGGAAAAGCACGATGTCGATTACTGCTGAACGCAAGCAAGAACTGATGGCCGAATTTGCGACTGCAAAGGGCGATACCGGCTCGCCGGAAGTCCAGGTCGCTATTCTGTCAGAGCGCATCAAGAATCTGACGGAGCACTTCAAGGACCACAAGAAGGATAACCATTCCCGCCGTGGCCTGCTTGCTCTCGTGTCGCAGCGTCGCCGCCTCCTCGACTATCTGAAGGGGCGGGAAGAGGCTCGCTACCAGGCTCTGATCGAAAAGCTCGGTCTGCGCCGCTAAGTTCTGCCGGCGGGTCTTCGTTCAGAAGGTCCGCCGGTTTGCCATTCGAGCTCGCCAATGCGAGGCTCGCCGGCACCTGATCCCGAAGGATGGCGAAAAAGCCCGGGATATCAGGTGCCAAACAGGTCCCGGCTGCGTGAAATGGCGCCGGAGCCGCCCATGAGACAGGTCATGGGGCAGGATTGCAGGATGCCCGGGGCGTTGCCGCCGACGCCGAATTTGCCGGACCTCCCGTTGTCTTGCCCGTGGCTCGTCTGAAACAGGCCAGGAAGGAGCTTCGCGTGCTGCGTGAGCCTTTCCGTATAAAAGGACAAGATATGTTCAATCATCACAGAGTAGAAATAGAGTGGGCCGGGCGCCCGCTCATTCTCGAAACCGGCAAGATCGCCCGTCAGGCCGATGGCGCCGTGCTTGCCACCTATGGCGAGACGATCGTGCTTGCGACTGTCGTTTCGGCAAAGGAGCCGAAGCCCGGCTTCGACTTCTTCCCGCTGACCGTCAACTACCAGGAAAAGACCTATGCCGCCGGCAAGATCCCCGGCGGTTATTTCAAGCGTGAGGGCCGTCCGAGCGAAAAGGAAACCCTGGTTTCGCGCCTCATCGACCGCCCGATCCGCCCGCTCTTTGCCGATGGCTACAAGAACGACACGCAAGTTGTCGTAACCGTCGTCCAGCATGACCTCGAAAACGACCCGGACATCCTGTCGATCGTTGCCACCTCGGCGGCACTGACGCTCTCGGGTGTTCCCTTCATGGGTCCGATCGGCGGCGCGCGCGTCGGCTATATCAACGGCGAATACAAGCTCAACCCGCATATCGACGAGATGGAAGAGTCCAAGCTTGACCTCGTCGTGGCAGGAACGACTGATGCCGTCCTCATGGTCGAGTCGGAAGCCAAGGAACTGTCCGAAGACGTCATGCTTGGTGCGGTTATGTTCGGCCACAAGGGCTTCCAGCCGGTGATTGACGCCATCATCCAACTCGCCGAAGTCGCAGCTAAGGACCCGCGTGAATTCACGCCGCCGAGCTATGCCGATCTCGAGGCCGAAATGCTGAAGATCGCCGAGACCGACCTGCGCGAAGCTTACAAAATCATCGACAAGCAACAACGCTACGCCGCTGTCGATGCCGTCAAGGCCAAGGTCAAGGCAGCTTTCGCTCCCGCTGATGACGAGGCACCGAAATGGTCGGCTGAACAGGTCGCGACGGTGTTCAAGCACCTGCAGGCCAAGATCGTGCGCTGGAACATTCTCGACACCGGTTCGCGCATTGACGGACGCGATCTCAAGACCGTCCGCAACATCGTCTCGGAAGTGGGCGTGCTGCCGCGCACCCATGGTTCGGCGCTGTTCACGCGCGGCGAGACGCAGGCGATCGTGGTTGCCACGCTGGGCACCGGCGAAGACGAGCAATATGTCGACAGCCTGACGGGCATGTACAAGGAGAAGTTCCTTCTCCATTACAACTTCCCGCCTTATTCGGTGGGTGAGACCGGCCGCATGGGTTCGCCCGGCCGCCGCGAGATCGGCCATGGCAAGCTTGCCTGGCGCGCTATTCACCCGATGCTGCCGGCCGCAGAGCAGTTCCCCTATACGCTGCGTGTCGTCTCCGAGATCACCGAGTCCAACGGCTCCTCGTCGATGGCAACCGTTTGTGGCACTTCGCTTGCACTGATGGATGCCGGCGTTCCGCTGCAGAAGCCGGTTGCCGGCATCGCCATGGGCCTCATCAAGGAAGAGGAGCGCTTTGCCGTTCTCTCCGACATTCTGGGTGATGAGGACCATCTCGGCGATATGGACTTCAAGGTCGCCGGTACCGAAGGTGGCATCACCGCGTTGCAGATGGACATCAAGATCGACGGCATCACCGAAGAGATCATGAAGGTGGCGCTCGGCCAGGCCAAGGATGGTCGCCTGCATATCCTTGGCGAAATGGCCAAGGCGCTTTCCGGCGCTCGTGCAGAACTGGGCGAGTTTGCCCCGCGCATCGAGGTGATGAACATCCCGACCGACAAGATCCGTGATGTCATCGGTTCCGGCGGCAAGGTGATCCGCGAGATCGTCGAAAAGACCGGTGCCAAGATCAACATCGAGGATGACGGCACGGTCAAGATCGCCTCGTCCAACGCCAAGGAGATCGAGGCGGCGAAGAAGTGGATCCACACCATCGTCGCGGAACCTGAAGTCGGTGAGATCTATGAAGGCACGGTCGTCAAGACTGCCGATTTCGGCGCCTTCGTGAATTTCTTCGGCCCCAAGGACGGCCTCGTCCATATCTCGCAGCTTGCCAATGAGCGTGTTGCCAAGACGTCGGACGTCGTCAAGGAAGGCCAGAAGGTCTTCGTCAAGCTCATGGGCTTTGACGAGCGCGGCAAGGTGCGCCTGTCGATGAAGGTCGTCGATCAGGAAACCGGCAAGGAAATCGTCAAGGAAAAGAAGTCCGAGGACGAAGAAACCGCCGCCTGACGGTATCGAAAATGAGATTGCAAACGGGCGCGCCGAAAGGTGGCGCCCGTTTTCTTATTTGATCACACACGGGTTCGTGGACGATGCGCGATGCCTTGAAAACCCTGTTTTATCCCTTCGAATCCGGGGTGCTTTCTGCGCCGAGGAAGGGGACACGAACCCTGTTTTTCGGTGCAGAACCGGGGTTTCGCTTGCCCGGCGGCTTCGAGACGAACCTTTCCATCGTGCAGGGTTTCCGGCCCTATGTGCGAGGACTTGAAGCCAGCGGCCATGCCGTCAGCTATGTCGCGGAAGGGTATGACTACGACCTCGCACTGGTATTGTCTGGCCGCCATCGCGGAGAAAACGAGTTGCGGATCGCCGGCGCCATTGAGCGTGTAAGAGGTGGTGCAACGATCCTGGTTGCCGGCAGCAAGGATGACGGCATCGCCAGCCTGCGCAAGCGGATCGGCGAATTGGTGGAAATCCCTGGCCAGTTGCCCAAGCATCATGGCGTAGCGTTCTGGTTTTTTCGGCCGGCTGACAGCGCTGACGTCGTCCTCGCCCTGCGCAAAGGCAATGGCGAGCGGCTGGTGGAAGATCGGTTTCACACTGCGCCCGGCATGTTTTCGGCCGACCGCATCGATGCCGGTTCAAAATTACTTATCGATAACCTGCCAGAAAAAATCGACGGGGCGGTCGCGGACTTCTGCGCTGGCTGGGGCTATCTCGCCGCCGAATTGGCGTTGCGACATCCCAAAATCACAACGCTCGACCTCTATGAAGCTGATTTTGCCTCGCTGGAGGCTGCCAGGCGCAACGTTGTGGCCACGTCAGTCACGCCGCGTTTTTTCTGGCAGGATCTGTTGAGCGAGGAAGTTCGCTATCGGTACGACCTGATCGTCATGAACCCGCCCTTCCACCAGCACAGGGCAGCCGAGCCGGATATCGGTCAGGGGATGATCAAGGCAGCGGCCGTTGCCCTGAAGCCGGGCGGACGGCTTTACATGGTTGCCAACCGGCAATTGCCTTACGAACGAACGCTTGCGCAGGCCTTCTCGAGCCACACCGAAATCGCGCGCGACGGCGGTTTCAAGGTATTGAGAGCCCGCCGTTAAGGCTATTCACTCTTGTCGGACTGTTTCAGCTCTTCCAGCGTTGGCATCGAAACGATGTGATAGCCCGAATCTACATAATGGATTTCGCCGGTGACCCCTGAAGACAGGTCCGAAAGCAGGTAGAGGGCAGAGCCCCCCACCTCGTCTATCGTTACCGTCCGGCGCAACGGAGAATTGCGCTGCTGATAGGAGAACATGTAGCGCGCGTCGGATATGCCGGCGCCGGCAAGCGTGCGCACCGGGCCTGCCGAAATGCCGTTGACGCGGATGCCGCGCGGACCATAGTCATTGGCGAGGTAGCGAATGCTGGCCTCCAGCCCGGCCTTGGCAACGCCCATGACATTGTAGTTTGGCATCACGCGCGTCGATCCGGCATAGGTTAGCGTGACCATCGAGCCGCCATCCTGCATCAGCGCTGCAGCATTGCGCGCAACCTCGGTGAAGGAATAGCAGGAGATCACCATCGTGCGGATGAAGTTTTCCCGGCTGGTGTCGGCATAGAGGCCCTTCAATTCGTTTTTGTCCGAGAAGCCGATGGCATGCACGACGAAATCGAGCTTGCCCCATTGCTTGTCCAGTGTCTCAAAGACAGAACTGACCGAGGCGCTGTCTTCCACGTCGCAGGGCAGGACCAGCGAGGCTTTGACCTGCTCGGCCAGCGGCTTGACGCGTCGGCCGAAGGCCTCGCCCTGATAGGTGAAGGCCAGTTCCGCGCCGTGGGCGGCAAGCTGCTTGGCTATGCCCCAGGCAATGGAATGGTCGTTGGCGACCCCCATCACGAGGCCGCGCTTGCCTTTCATCAAAGCTTCCATGGAAAGACTACCTCAGCCGTTATAGCGCTGGAAAACGAGCGTGGCGTTGGTGCCGCCGAAACCGAACGAATTCGACAGCACAGTGTCAATCTTGGCATTGTCGATGCGCTTGCGCACGATGGGCATGCCTTCGAATTCGGGATCGAGTTCCTCGATATGGGCACTTTCACCGATGAAGCCGCCCTGCATCATCAGGATCGAGTAGATGGACTCCTGCACGCCCGCCGCGCCCAGCGAATGGCCGGTGAGCGACTTGGTCGAGGTGACATTCGGCATATTTTCCCCGAACACCTCGCGGATCGCATTCATTTCCTTGGAATCGCCGATCGGCGTGGAGGTGCCGTGCGTGTTGATATAGTCGACAGACCCCGAAACGCTCGCCAGCGCCTGTTTCATGCAGCGAACGGCACCCTCGCCCGAAGGGGCGACCATATCGTAACCATCGGAAGTCGCACCATAGCCGACGATCTCGGCATGGATTTTCGCACCGCGCGCTTTTGCATGTTCCAATTCTTCCAGAACCAGAACACCGGCACCACCGGCAATGACGAAACCGTCGCGATTGACGTCATAGGCGCGCGAGGCGACTGGGGCGCGGTCGTTGAATTTGGAAGACATGGCGCCCATCGCGTCAAACAGGTCCGACATCGTCCAGTCGAGATCCTCATGGCCGCCGGCAAAGATCATGTCCTGCTTGCCCCATTGGATCAACTCATAGGCATTGCCGATGCAATGCGCCGAGGTCGAACAGGCCGAGGAGATAGAATAGTTGACGCCGTGGATCTTGAACCAGGTGGCGAGCGTGGCCGAGGCCGTGGATGACATCGCCTTCGGGACAGCAAATGGGCCGATGCGCTTGGGGCTGTTGTTCTTGCGGGTTATGTCGGCGGCCTCGACGATCGTCTTGGTCGATGGCCCGCCGGAACCCATGATGATGCCCGTGCGTTCATTGGTGATTTCGCCTTCGGCAAGGCCGGCATCGGCAATCGCCTGTTCCATGGCGACGTGGTTCCACGCGCCCCCTTTGGACAGAAACCGCATTGCGCGGCGATCCACCAATTCCGTCGGATCGAGCGTCGGAGCCCCCCACACCTGGCAGCGGAAGCCATGCTCGGCAAAAGAGTCCGAAAAACTGATGCCGGATTTAGCGTCCCGCAGGGAAGCCTGCACCTCTTGCGCGGTATTTCCGATCGACGATACGATCCCGAGGCCTGTGACAACGACGCGTCTCATGCGATGTTCCTTCGTGTCTTCAGCACTCAGGCTGTTTCTTGTTTTGCCAGGCCGACGCGCAGGTCGGTGGCCTTGTAGATTTGCTCCCCATCGGCTTTCAGCCAGCCGTCGGCGGTGCCGAGCACTAGGCGACCGCGCATGACGCGCTTGAAGTCGACGCCATATTCGACCTTCTTGACCTTCGGCGTCACCATGCCCTTGAACTTGACCTCGCCGGTAGACAGCGCCATGCCCTTGCCAGGCTCACCCAGCCAGCCCAGGAAGAAACCAGTCATCTGCCACAATGCATCAAGGCCAAGGCAGCCGGGCATCACCGGATTGCCGATGAAATGGCAAGGGAAGAACCAAAGGTCAGGCTTGATATCCAACTCTGCGCGTACGAAGCCCTTGTCGAATTCGCCGCCGGTTTCCGAGATTTCGGTGATCCGGTCGAACATCAGCATCGGCGGAGCAGGCAGTTGCGCATTGCCGGGCCCGAACAACTCGCCGCGGGCGCAGGCAAGCAGGTCCTCGTAATCGTAGCTGGACTTCGAAACCGCCATAAAACGTCTTCCTTTCTCCGACGCCGTCGCGCCCTTGCCTCGTTTCCTAACACAGTCTGTTTGCGCGCGGAAACCGCCGTTTGCGATTAGCCTGCCGGTCAGCCTGGGTCAATGTGCGCCTATTGATCGCTTTTCGTGGACAGATTATATCTCGGGCAGGTATGGCTCGGATAGCTGATCGGTTCAGGTGCCGGGTTCGGTGGTTGTTATGGGATATGATAGGTTTGTGGATTTGACGGTCCCGAACGAAATGGCAGTGGACAAACGTGTGCGCGATGCGGGCTTGCGTCCGACGCGTCAGCGGGTTGCCTTGGCAAATCTCATTTTCGCCAAGGGAGACCGGCATCTGTCGGCCGAGGAACTGCATGAGGAGGCGGTGAGCGCTGGTGTCCCGGTCTCGCTGGCCACCGTCTATAACGCGCTCCATCAATTTACCGAAGCCGGACTGCTGCGCATCCTCGCGGTCGAAGGCTCGAGGACCTATTTCGACACCAACACCTCGGACCATCACCATTTCTTTATCGAGGGCGAAAACAAGATCTTCGATATCGAGTCCGGCCCGGTGACGGTGCTTGACTTGCCCGAGCCGCCAGAAGGCATGGAAATCGCCAATGTCGACGTGGTGGTAAGACTCAGGCGGCGGCGCGACTGAGCTCGCCGGTTCGAGATTTCATGCGTCTCCTGGACCTCGTTGTCAGGCTGGAATGGCTCGCCATATTCGCAGCCGCTGTAGCCTTTTACGCTTTCACCGGCGGATCCTGGGTTTTCTTCCTGCTATTGTTCCTGGCGCCTGATCTTTCCATGATCGGGTATCTGGCAGGGCCTCGCGCCGGCGCACTCGCCTACAACATGTTTCATACCGTTGTCGGTCCGCTATGCCTGATCGGCTTGGGCAGCGTTTTCGGCCACGCCCTTTTATTTCAGCTAGGGGCAATCTGGATGGCCCATATCGGCTTCGACCGGGTGCTCGGCTACGGCCTCAAGGCCGCGACCAGTTTCCATGAAACCCATATGGGCCGCATCGGGCGAAAACAGCTCAATCCTTGACCAGTTCACCGGGATAGGCGCCCCAGACCAGCGTCTGGCTGATCCAGCCCGTATGACCGGAAAACGTCATTTCGCACCATTTGCCGTCGCAGGATTTGATGGCGCCGACGACACCCGGTTCCAATATGGCAACCGCATGCGCCTCATTGTCCGGCTTGGACAGAAGTGTGATCGTGGCGTCCTTGCCGCGCTGCCAGGGGGCGGCAATCGCCGTGCGCCGGCCCGAAAGCAGCGACTGGTTGATCCAGCCCTCCGCCCCTTCCGAATCGCGTACGCGCCGCCAATTGTCATATTCCTGCGTGATCTCCATCGGCAGGCCCGGCTTGGTGTAGAGCCAGTTGACGGCGTAGTTCAGCCCCGGCCCGATGCGGGCATTGACCCGCCCGGATTTCAAGCTGACGAATCGCGGTATTGGAAGTCCGCTCGGGCCGAGCGTTACATTCTGGTTGGGGGCAGCCTGGACCCGTGAAACCGAAATTTCCGTCGAGGAGAATACAAGGCCAAGCAACGCGGCGCTAAGTGTGATGCGAAGCGATACGAAAGCGGCCACCGTCAGTCCTCTTGCATGATTTGCCCGATAGGCGCCGCTGGCGGACGCCCCTTTTTCTTTGTCTTCGCCGTCGCTGCTTGTTACACAGGCAGGGATGCCAAAGCCGGTTTCCAGTTTCGCCCGTCTTGGTTAAAGAGGTCTCAACAGGATCCGGATTCGAGGACATAATGGCCGGCAAAAAGAAGCCTCTTGTTGTGATCACGCGCAAGCTTCCCGACCAGGTGGAAACGCGCATGCGCGAGCTGTTCGATGCGCGGCTAAACCTGGAGGACAGGCCGCTGACCCAGCCGGAGTTGGTTGCTGCCGTCAAGGAAGCCGATGTTCTGGTGCCGACCGTTACCGACCGCATCGATGAAGCGCTGATCGAGCAGGCTGGTGAGAACCTGAAGCTGATCGCCAATTTCGGCAATGGCGTCGACAAGATCGACGTGGCGGCTGCGGCCAGAAAAGGCATTACGGTCACGAACACGCCCAACGTGCTCACTGAGGATACCGCCGACATGACGATGGCGCTCATTCTCGCCGTGCCGCGGCGGTTGGCGGAAGGTGCCAATGTGCTCGACGGGTCCGGAAAATGGGCCGGCTGGTCGCCAACCTGGATGCTAGGCCGCCGCATTTGGGGCAAGCGGCTCGGTATTGTCGGCATGGGCCGTATAGGCACGGCTGTGGCCCGTCGCGCCAAGGCGTTCGGCCTGTCGATCCACTACCACAACCGCAACCATGTGATGCGTGAGCTAGAGGATGAGCTAGAGGCGACCTACTGGGACAGCCTCGACCAGATGCTGGCGCGGATGGATATCATCTCGGTCAACTGCCCATCGACGCCGGCGACCTTCCATCTGCTCTCGGCGCGCCGTCTGGCCCTGCTGCAACCGACGGCCTATCTGGTCAACACTGCGCGCGGTGACATCATCGACGAGGAAGCGCTGATAAAGCTGTTGCAGGATGGTCGGGTCGCCGGTGCGGGCCTCGACGTTTTCGAGAATGAACCGGTGGTCAATCCCAAGCTGGTCAAGCTCGCCGCCAAGGGCAAGGTCGTCATCTTGCCGCATATGGGGTCAGCGACGATTGAAGGCCGGATCGACATGGGCGAGAAGGTCATCATCAACATCCGCACTTTCATCGACGGCCACCGGCCACCGGATCGCGTGCTGCCGCTACGCTACTGACCTCGGCCGACAGGCGCCGACCGCAGCGCCTTCAGACCGGTGATCGAGCCTTGTAGCGGACGATGTCGAAGCGGGCGGCCAGCGCATCGTAGAGCAGGATGCGTCCGACCAGTGGCTCGCCAATCCGGGTGATCAGCTTGATCACCTCCATCGCCTGCAATGTACCGATCACACCCGTCAGCGCCCCAACAATACCGGCTTCCGCGCAAGACGGCACCAACCCGGGCGGGGGCGGTTCTGGGAAAAGATCGCGATAGCTCGGATTTTGTGATCCGTCCGGGCCGGTTTCAAAGGGTTTGAGAACGGTGACTGAGCCATCGAACCGGCCGACTGCCGCATGGACCAGCGACCGCTTCTTTTCGGCGCAGGCATCGGCCACCGCAAAGCGCGTTGCGAAATTGTCGGAACCGTCGGCGACTATGTCATAGGGCGCGACAAGCTCGCCGGCATTGGCGGCGGTCAATCTTATGTTGTGTAAGTTGACGCCTACATTGGGGTTGATGCGTGCAAGGGTCGCCTTGGCGCTTTCAAGTTTCGGCTGACCGACTGCATCGGTATCATGGATCACCTGGCGCTGCAGGTTTGAAAGTGAAACCGTATCGTCATCGATGATTCCAAGCGTTCCGACACCTGCGGCGGCAAGATATTGCAGGATCGGTGCACCAAGCCCGCCCGCGCCGATGACCAGGACGCGCGCCCTTTTCAGCTTCTGCTGGCCGGCGCCGCCGATCTCCGGCAATACGATGTGGCGTGCATAGCGCTCGAGTTCATCGGGCGTGAGAGGGGCGGGATCAAAAGCGTTCATGAGGGGGATCATATCGACGGCGACGCTGCTTGTCAGGCGTCTTCGGTGGGGCGTATCGAGCCGTGGTCGACGGTGAGGAACTGCGCTTTGCCTTTCAGGCTGGAAAACAGCACAGGCTCGGTCCCGGTCATGAATGCCTGGCAGCCAAGCTCTTCCAGGATCTGGAACAAGGCCGCGCGCCGCCCGGCATCGAAATGTGCCGCAATTTCGTCCAAAAGCAGAATCGGCACCATGCCCGATATTTCACCGCACAACCGAGCGTGCGACAGCACGAGGCCGACCATCAGCGCCTTCTGTTCGCCGGTTGAGCAAAACTCCGCCGGCATGGCCTTCGGCCGGTGGCTGACCAGGAGATCGGCGCGATGTGGCCCTTCCAGGGTACGCCCGGCCGCTCGGTCACGCTCTCGCCCCTCGGCCAGCCGCCGGCGGAAATCCTCCTCGATCTCGACTGCCGCACGCTGGTCGATCTGGCTCTCCAGACCGCCGGCAAGATTGATGTCGGCTTGGGGGAAGGGGCCCGAATCGGGCATCTTGCCGATCATGGCTGTAAGCAGGCGGATCGTTTCAGCGCGTGCCGCTGCAATTGCCACACCGGTTTCTGCCATTTGCGTCTCGATTGCCTCGAACCAGCCGCGATCACGCGAGTCCTCGGTCAGGAGCCGGTTGCGGCTGCGCATGGCTTTTTCATAATCGAGGGCGCGTTGTCCGTGGCTGGAATCGATGGCAAGCACTAGGCGGTCGAGAAAGCGGCGGCGGTCAGCTGCCGGGCCTGTGAAAAGCCCGTCCATGGACGGCGTCAGCCAGACGACGCGCAGCCATTCAAGCATGTCGTCCGCGGACTTCGAATTGGCTGCGTTGATGCGTACGCGTCGGCCGGTTTCGCCGGGCCGCTCGGTTCCGGCTGTGCCGGTGCCGATTTCGACCTCGCCATTGTCGCCGTCAATCGTTGCGTGGACGGTAAAGCCGCCCGTGCTGTTTTCCCTTGCAACATCGCCATAGGGCGCTCGCCGCAAGCCGCGGCCGGGTGTCAGGAAAGATATGGCTTCGAGCAGGTTGGTCTTGCCCGCACCGTTCTCGCCAGTGAAAACGACCGCGCCGGGTTGCAAATCCAGCGCAAGCGCAACATAGTTACGGAAATTGGTAAGCCTGAGCTTACGTATATAGGTCGACACCAACCTCTACCTGTTCATCGACCTGCAATCAGCAATCTTCCCGCCTAGACGCGCATCGGCATGAGCACGTAAAGCGCGTGCTCATCGGACGTGTCATGGATCAGGGTTGGCGACCCGGCGTCGGCCAGCATGAACTTGGCCTCGCCGCCTGAAAGCTGCGCGGTCACGTCCAGCAGATATTTTGCGTTGAAGCCGATCTCGATCGGATCTGCCGAGTAGTCCGCGGCCAGTTCCTCGACGGCGCTGCCGGAATCGGGATTGTTGACGGCAAGCGTTACCTGGCCATCGGAAATGGACAGCTTGACTGCGCGCCCGCGCTCGGACGAAACCGTCGAAACGCGGTCGACCGCTCGGGCAAAGCTCTCCCGGTCGATGATAAGCTGCTTGTCATTGCCGGTCGGAATGACACGCTGATAGTCCGGAAAGGTGCCGTCGATCAGCTTCGATGTCAGCACGACGCTGCCGATGGTGAAGCGGATCTTGGTATCTGAAAGCTCGGTGGTGACTGCGACATCCGGATCATCGACCAGCTTCTGCAATTCGCTGACGGTCTTGCGCGGAATGATGACGCCAGGCATTCCCTCCGATCCGGCAGGCGCGTCCATTTCGGCACGTGCCAGTCGGTGTCCGTCGGTCGCAACCGAGCGCAGTTTCAATTTTCCGGCAGCTTCGATCGTGTGGAAATAGATACCGTTCAGATAGTAGCGCGTCTCCTCGGTGGAGATGGCAAACTGCGTCTTGTCGATCAGGCCCTTCATGGCCGCCGATTCGATGCGGAAAATATGCGAGAACGAGCCGGCCGTCAGTTCCGGGAAATCGGATTGCGGCAGGCATTGCAAACGGAAGCTCGAACGGCCGGAAATGACCGACATGGCATTGCCGTCGTCGTCGGTCTTCAGCATCACCTCTGCGCCTTCCGGCAACTTGCGCACGATTTCGTAAAGCAGATGCGCAGGAACCGTCGTCGCGCCGGCCTGTTCCACGCTTGCCGCCGTTGCCTCGGTCACTTCGAGGTCGAGGTCGGTCGCCTTCATCTCAAGGCTGGCACCTTCCGCATTCAGCAACACGTTCGACAGAATCGGGATGGTGTTGCGCCGTTCGACCACGCGGTGGACATGGTTGAGGGATTTCAGAAGATTTGAGCGTTCCAGGATAACACGCATGACGAACCAAGCTCGCTTGAATGAAGAAACAGAACCCCAGGATCGGATTTCTGCATAGAGTCCAACATTGTTGGAAGCCGGTCAAATTGACAGGAAAGAGCTGGGAAACGCAAGCCCGCGGCGGCGTTGAAGAACACTTCCGCAGGCTTTTTGGGGATAACCTATGCGGCCGGCGACCTCTCGGCGAGGTCGCCTCAGCAATCCGTCTCAGGCCTGGTCGGTGATTAGGCGGCGAAGCAGTTCAAGCTCCTGCGCCAGCGTATTGTCGCCGCCCGAAAGGTCTTCGATCTTGCGCACGGCATGCAGCACCGTGGTGTGATCGCGGCCGCCGAAGCGCCGGCCGATTTCCGGCAGCGAGCGCGGTGTCATCACCTTGGCCAGATACATGGCGATCTGGCGCGGTTTGACGATGGTGCGGGTGCGGCGATTGGACAGAAGTTCCGTCTTCGACACATTGTAGTGCCGCGCGACAATCCGCTGGATGTCTTCGATGCGTACGCGCTTCGGTTCGCCGGCGCGGTAGATGTGGCCGAGAATCTCGTCGATACGTTCGATCGTGATCTGCGGCTCGAAGGACTGCCGGAAGAGGAGCTGGTTGAACGCACCTTCCAACTCGCGGCCGCTGCCGGTCACGGTGCGCGCGATGTGGCAAAGTATATCCTCGCCGATATTCAGGCTTGGGTCTTCGATCTTGGCGCTTGCCAGCCGCAGCTTCAGCATCTCAAGGCGCATGCTGTAGTCTGGGGTCAGCATTTCCAGCGCCACACCGCCGTTCAGGCGCGAGCGCACGCGAGGCTCCAGCGACTCAAGCTCCGACGGCGGGCGATCGGCGGCAACGACGACTTGCTTGGCGCTGTCGAGCAACATGTTGATCAGATGACAGAACTCATGCTGGATCGACTTGCCCTGCAAGAATTGCATGTCGTCGATAATCAGGAGGTCAATATCGCGCAACTGCTCCTTCAGGGTCAGGGCATTGTTATCACGGATAGCGGTGGCGAAGCGCCACATGAAATATTCAGCGGTCAGATAGACGACGCGGGACTTCGGATTCTGTCGCAGCGACTCCGCGGCAATTGCCTGCAGAAGGTGAGTCTTGCCGAGGCCGACGGTGGCATGAAGAAAAAGCGGATTGAACCGCGAGGTCGATTCGGCAACCGTGCGTGCCGCAGCCAGCGCCACTCGGTTGGACGGACCTTCTATGAAGGACTGGAACGTATAGCGGGGATCAAGCGGTGAGCCGAGGACGCTTTGCCTGCGCTCGTCATGGCTGTTGCCGGAAGGCAGCGGCGTGGCCGCACGTTCCGCCTTGATGTTTCCTGCCACGGTTCCGGCCGAAAGCGCGGTGTGCGTGTGCCGCATGGCCTTGCGTGCAGGCAGGTGTTCGGCCTCTTCCGCGACGGGCGTCAGGCGCGTTGCAGTGCGCACGACGATTTCCACCTTCAGGACGTCGGGATCTTCCTGCTTCCACAGATCCGCGATCATGTCGAGATAGTGGCTGTTGATCCACGAGCGAAGGAACGCGGTGGGCACCGAAATCCGTACGAGGCCCTTCGACGTTTCCGCAATCTTCATGCGCCCGAACCAGCTTGAATAAACCTCGCTTCCGAGCCGTGCTTTCAACTGGGCCCTTACACGGTCGAATACCTTGTCCGAGCCACTTGAAGCCGTCACGCCGTTCCCCTCGATCATATCCACTGGAAATGAAAAGCCCGACTTGGCTTTTTTGTCCATGCCGCTCTGCATCGTCGCAACCCTCGCCTTCCATATTATTCGGGTCCGCCGCAAATATTCCGCATCTCGCGGCCGACCATCTTGCTCACAAAATCCCTGCCGGCACTGTGCCGGCGTCTTTTCCAAATCTCTCAGACGGCAAGTCTGATGGACGCAGCAAAAATCACCCTCCGGCCCAACGGCCAGACCCCAATTCTCCTCGCAATGTCGTCTTGCCCCACTCGCCATTCACACGTGAAAAGGACAAACCAAGCTGCCCGCGGAACCTGGTCCCGCGTTCAAAATTTTACAATTTTTTGCTAGGTGTTCAGGCCATTGGCCCGTCCCTTTCGATAGGTAGGACATTACAAAAAAGGCTGTGGGCAGGGCAAGGCCGCGTCTAACGGATTTTTAACGAATCTGGTTAGGGAAATGCTTGACTCCGTAGTGGATTGACCGTGCCAAACCCACAAAAGCGTTTCGATTCAAAACCTTTCATCGAGGATAAGAAATAGAACCGCTGAAGGGAAAATATTTTAAATAATTCGCTTGACAGCGAATTGTTCACCGGCCGCCCGAGGCATTATGAATAGCCTGTGGATAAACTTGTCTAACACGCTGATTTAAATAAATGATTTCCGCCGCCGCATTTGTTTGCAGCGATCGCGAGTATTGTCTGTTTAAATCAGGAATTGCGAATATGCCGGCAAATAAATCCGACCATGGCGCAAGCGTGCCATTGCGGCGAATTGAGGCCGCTATCAAGCTATTGTTCGGCAAACGAAAAAACCCGGCAGTGAGCCGGGTTCGGTATTCGTAATGCGGCAGCGTGTCAGGCCGACAGCGTCTTCAGGCGCTGTGCAAGACGCGAGACCTTGCGCGATGCAGTGTTCTTGTGCAGGACGCCCTTGGTAGCAGCACGCATCAATTCCGGCTGGGCAGCCTGGAACGCGGCCTCGGCTGCCGTCTTGTCGCCGGCGGCCAGTGCTTCTTCGACCTTGCGGACAAAAGTGCGGACACGCGAGCGACGATTCTTGTTGCTTGCCGTACGGCGAGCGATCTTACGCGTTGCCTTTTTGGCCGAGGATGTATTGGCCATGATGCCTCTCTACTGAGTTTCAATGATGAGCCCCGATGCTTATTCGGGGCGCAAAAAACAGTCGGGCAGCCACAAGGCCGCCTCGGTTGGTGCGGCTTATAGTGCAGCTTTTCCGGTCAGTCAACGCCCTTTGCGCATCGACATGGCGCGTCGAGGTGCTGCGCGTGTCTCTGCTCAACGGTTTTTGAAGTTTGCCTGGCGCTTTTCAGTGAATGCCGCCATGCCTTCCTTCTGGTCCTCCAGCGCAAACATCGAATGGAACAGCCGGCGCTCGAAGCGCAGGCCTTCCGAAAGCGTGGTTTCGTAGGCGCGATTGACGGCTTCCTTAGCCATCATCACGGCGGGAAGCGAAAATCCGGCTATCTTGGCCGCCGCCTTGAGTGCTTCTTCCAGCAAATCGCTGGTAGCGACAACGCGCGACACCAACCCGGTCCGTTCGGCCTCCGCTGCATCCATCATGCGGCCGGTAAGGCACATATCCATGGCCTTGGCCTTGCCTACGAAACGTGTAAGCCGCTGCGAGCCGCCCATGCCGGGCATGACGCCCAGGGTGATCTCGGGTTGCCCGAATTTGGCATTGTCGCTGGCGATGATGAAGTCGCACATCATGGCCAATTCGCAGCCGCCGCCAAGTGCATAGCCGGACACGGCCGCAATGATCGGCTTGCGAATGCGCGTGAAGTCCTCCCAGCCGGAGAAAAAGTCCTCCATATAGGCGTCGACATAGCTTTTCGACTGCATTTCCTTGATGTCGGCGCCGGCGGCGAAGGCTTTTTCTGACCCGGTGATCACAATTGCGCCAATATCGGCATCGGCCTCAAATGCCCGGCAGGAAGCCAGGAGATCTGCAAGCACCTGGCTGTTCAGCGCGTTCAGTGCCTTCGGCCGGTTCAGCGTCACGAGGCCGACCTTGCTACGGGTTTCGACGATGATCGTTTCATAAGCCATCGGACGTTCCTTTAGGATTGGCGAAGATCTCAATGTTGGCATGTGGGACAATAGAATGTCGACCGCCCGCTCTGCACGATGCGCAGGATGTGCCCGTCGCAGCCTGGTTTCGGACAGGCTTCACCTTCGCGGTTGTAGACCGAGAACGAATGTTGGAAATACCCCATGGAGCCGTCGGTGTGGACATAATCGCGTAAGGACGAGCCACCGGCCTCGATTGCTTCGGCAATCACGCCACGAATAGCGGTGGCCAGCTTTTCGCAGATTTCTGCGCTCTTCTTTCCGCGCGCCACAATCGACCCGGTCGATCGCAACGGTGAGAGGCCTGCGCGCCACAGGGCCTCCGATACATAGATGTTGCCCAGGCCTGCGATCAGCTTCTGGTCGAGCAGTGCCGCTTTGAGTGGCGCCTTTCTTCCCGCGAAGAGGTTAGCCAGAAGCTTGCCGCTGAGCGTATTGCCCGTGGGCTCGACGCCCAGCCCTGACAGCATCGGATGGTCGTTGGCGTTGCCTTCCGCAAAAAGCATGAAGCCGAAGCGCCTTGGGTCGTTGAAGATAATACGTGCAACGTCTTCTTCCGGCGAGGCGACATGGAACACGACATGGTCATGCGCCTCGGCCTTGGAGCGTTCATGATGGAAGGTGCCGGGCGTTGTGGTATCGCCATCGCGCTCGATGCGGAACGAACCCGACATGCCGAGATGGCAGATCAACACCAGACCGTCTTCGACATGGGCGGTCAGATATTTCGCGCGCCTGCCGAGCGACAGCACTCGCCGGCCAGTCAAGCGCTCAGTGAAATTATCGGGAAAAGGAAAGCGCAGATCAGGCCGTCTGGTCTCCACGCGGATGATACGCCCGCCCTCTAGTACCGGTTGCAGGCCACGCCGGACCGTCTCGACTTCGGGCAGTTCAGGCATGGTGTCTGATCGCGGTGTGAAAAGAGGTTCCGTGGCGACCCGCGGCCAGGCTGAGGTGCTCTGCCACGGTTTCTCCGATATCGGCGAAGGTCCGCCTCAGCCCGACATTTCCGCCGGGCATTCCGGGCATGATACCGAAAATTGGCACGCGCTCTCGTGTATGGTCCGTACCCGACCAGGTCGGATCGCAGCCATGATCCGCTGTAAGCAGGAGCAGGTCTCCCGGCCTGAGGCGTGCAGTCGCTTCGGGCAGGCGCCGGTCGAACGCTTCAAGGGCGGCCGCATAGCCGGCGACATCACGCCTGTGGCCGAACAGTGTGTCGAAATCGACGAAATTGGCAAATACCAGGTCGCCGTCGCGCGCTTCGTCCATTGCGGTCAGTGTGGCGTCGAACAAGGCCATGTTGCCTGCCGCCTTCCTCACTTCGCTGACCCCGCGGTGGGCAAAGATATCGCCGATCTTGCCCATGCCGATGACTTTGCTTCCGCGTGCGGTCAGGCGGTCGAGCAGGGTCGGTTCGGGCGGCGGAACGGCAAAATCGCGCCGATTGGCGGTGCGCTCAAAATCTGCAGGGTTTTCGCCGATGAAGGGACGGGCAATGACCCGCCCAATGTTCAAAGGATCCACCAGTTTGCGGATGATGCCGCACAACTCATAAAGGCGCTCCAGTCCGAAATGCCTCTCATGTGCGGCGACCTGGAAGACCGAATCTGCCGAGGTGTAGCAGATGGGCATGCCTGTCCGGATGTGCTTCTCGCCATATTGCGCGATGATCTCGGTGCCCGATGCGTGGCAATCGCCAAGAATGCCAGGAAGCTTTGCCTCGCGGATGATGGCAGCAGTCAGGTCGGCCGGAAAGGTGGGACGGGTGTCAGGGAAATATCCCCACTCGAAGGGAACCGGTACGGCGGCAATCTCCCAATGACCTGAGGGCGTGTCTTTGCCGCTGGAGATCTCGTCTGCCGTACCGTAAAAGGAGGAGGGCAGGAGTGGAACGTCTGCTTTGACCACGTAGCCTGTGGCGGCCTCGGCTGCACGGCCCAACCCGAGCGCCAGCATGTTGGGAAGCTGCAGTGGCCCGTCGCGCAATCCGGTGCGATCAGCGGAGCTGGCCGCGCATGCTTGCGCAATGTGGGAAAAGGTGTTCGCTCCTGTGTCGCCGAAGCGTGCAGCGTCGGCAGCGCCGCCGATGCCGAATGAATCGAGAACGAAGAGGAAAGCACGCGCCATCGGGAATTTCTGGCTCAATTTGCCGGGGTCAGAATCCAGACATAGGATTTGGTGCGTGCGTTGGCAATTCCAAACGCTTGGAGCGGCGTGCCCGCTACTTCACCTTGAGCACGACCGAGGAGTGTCTTGCTTCTCAAGCCGCGTTCAGCAATTGCTGCAGCTTATTTCTTTGCTCATGCGCGGTCGCATGTAATAAGTTTCACTCATGGAGATTCCGTCGAAGGCGGCAGCCAGGCCAAGTGCAGGCTTGCCGGACGCCGACCAGGTTATGACGGGTTTGTAGGCAAGGTCGCTTTCGACGCGTATCAGGAAGGTCCTTTCGATGGTACCCTGGTCGAACATGAGGTCATCGGGGATTGTGGCGGGCGAGCCAGACGTATACGGCCTCGTATATATTCCGTTTTCCATCTTCACCGACCATGCCACGGTTGCTACCGGCGATGGGCTGTAGCTGACATTGATTGCCGTAATAACGATCGTGGGCTTCGACCTCGAATAGGGCTGGAGGATCGACTGTCCGATATCCATGATCGCTTTCACGTCTTCCAGTTTCACGCTTGATTGCTGCGTGACGAGATCGGCCACCATGCTGCCGATGCGGCCAACCTTCTTGTTGGCCTCGATGCCTTGCGATACTTCCATTGTTACGAAATACATTGATAGCAGCAGCGGCGCGATGAACGCGAATTCCACCGCAGCGATGCCACGCCGATCGAGAAAGAGCCGACAAGCCCGCTTCAGCAGGCAGGATGTCGCCGATTGTGCCCCCGCACGAAAAAACATTCCCGTTGCCCCTTGGTTTATCTGCTGTCCGACAGATCGTGTCCCCTTAGTCAAAAGGCTCATTCTGCCAGGTCGTGGCAGCAAAATGCAGCGTCTTGCCACCTTCCAGATTGGACATTGCCGCTCTCATGAAGTCGGTGATCACTGGCCAGGCATAGAACACCCGCAACATATTGATTGATTGCGCGCCTCCGGGGTCCACCTTGTAGCCACCCAGGTCCGGTTGTCCGTTCTTTGTCAGCACGATCTGTTTGTCGAGGATCTTGAAACCCGTCGCCGCCGCTTCCGCGAATGAAGTGTATGCCCGAAGGTCGACTTGAAGCCCTGGGCAGCCATCAGTGACCATGACCCCGATCCGATCGCAGATCATCGTCCTCAACAATTCTTCTGTAAGTTGCGGGTCTTTCCGCAGCTGGCCGGTGCGAAATTGCCGGGCGACGTCGTCTGTTGCATTGGCAAGCACCTGCTGCCCTGCAAAGGAAATGCAGCTTTCCAATATTGCGAAGGTCAGCGCCGCGAAAGGCAGTGCAAGGACCGAAAATTCGATAGCGGTGGCGCCGCTTCTATTTCGAAAGAATCTCGATAGAAGGCCAGGTTGCTTTGAGGCTTTGCGTTCCGTCTTGGGAGCAGTGCTCATCTCCGTGTCCGCCGATCCTAGTTTGGTGTCAGCAAGACGTTAGAGCAAATCCGTTGCAGTCCGGTTTGGATGGCCAGTAAAGTTTCAGCCAACTTGTTTACTGGCTGCTAAGCAAACTGGCCGGCTGAAACTTTTAGCGACCGGCACTCATTTCGGCTTCCGAAACGCGTTCGGCCTCGCTCTTGTACGAGCTCTCGCAATAGGGTGTGCAGGACATCGTCTGGACCTCCGCGCGCCGATAGATGCGCACGGATGATGCCTCATCGCGACCAACGGTAACCTGCTCGTCCACGATTGGGCTGCCGTCCCGGTCAAGCACCACCAGGTTGGTCACGCCAAACCCCTTGCCGGTGAGCACGATGGTTGTTGCGTCCTGGACGGCAGCGTCGGCGATAGCTGGATTGCCGATGACGATTGTATCGGCGGCCCGTGACAGCCGGACGATTTTTGCCTGGTTCATCACCACATCGATGCCGGCGCCAGCCGTAGAAGGCGCTGAAAGGGCACAGGCTGCCGTGATGATGGCAAGCGTACCGGCAAGACGGAAAGTTGTTTTCAGCTTGGCCATGCGGCGCTCCGGCAAAGGAAGTGTTGTAGGGAAAATGAACGATATTGGTGAACCAAGCGTTAAGTGCAATCCATCCGGACTGTGGCCGCTCCCGCAAGAACAACCCATAAAGCATGTTCGACGCTGATCATCGGTTACAGATGTGCGCTGGGGACTCATCAATCCTTAATCGAAGTGTGGTCAGGCTCTATGCTGTTGTTTCCGTGCATGTGTGATGCCAATGCTTGAAGCGCTGATCTTCGTGGTTTTCCCCTTCTGCATGCTCTTTGCAGCGATCTCCGATACGCTGTCGATGACCATAGCCAACCGCGTGCCGGTCCTCCTGGTGCTAGTATTTGCCGTGGTCGCCCCGATGACCGGGATGGATTGGGCCCAATATGGGCTGCATTTTGCGGCGGGCGTCACGGTTCTTCTGGTTACATTCGCTTTGTTCGCGATGGGAGGCATGGGCGGAGGTGACGCCAAGCTCCTTGCCGCGAGCGCGGTTTGGATGGGCATGGGCATCCCGCTTGTCAAATATATTGTCGTTTCGGCTGTCCTGGGCGGAGTGCTGACGCTCGCGATCCTGAGCTATCGCAAATCGGCAATCGCCGTATTTACCAGCCGTAACATGTTCATGCGCAATTTCGCCGAGGGAACCAATGGCGTGCCCTATGGTATCGCGCTCGGCGCCGGCGGGCTGCTTGTCTTTCCTGAGTCGCCTCTCATGGTCTGGGCTCTGGAGCAACTGGCGACACAATAGATGCGTTTGCACTTTGCCTTACGCTCGATTGAGCAAGTCTTACTGGCTTCATTACAGCAAAGCAGACATCGGCAAGTCGTGGTAACCTAAAATTAAGCACGATCGTAAGGACAGCATTAACCTTAATTTGACGATTGCCGATGCAACCTCCGTCCTGGCTTTGAGGGTTTGCCAGGGGCGAGGTTCGGCAAGATGGTTGCATCCCGACTGATTATTCTGGGCGTGGCAGTCGCCGCGGCGGGTGGCGCCGGATATGTCGCGAAAAACATGGCGGCGCTGGCGCCGCAGGAAATCACCAACGATACCGACGCCGCCGAACCCGGGATCCAGCTTGCCGATGTGCTTGTGCTGTCAGGCGATGTGCCGATAGGCGGCTCTCTGGATGGACAGCTTAGTTGGCAGTCCTGGCCCGTGGACGGCATAAGTGCCGGTTTCATCACCCGCGCGACCGATCCGGAGGCGCTCGAAAAGCTCAAGGGTTCCCTTGCCAGGGTCGCCATGTATGGTGGCGAGCCGCTGCGGCGCTCCAAGCTGGTCGGCGAAGGCCAGAGCTTCATGTCCTCCATCCTGCCATCGGGCAAACGCGCCATTGCGACCCGCATCGCCGCCGATACTTCCGCAGGCGGTTTCATCCTGCCCAATGATTTTGTCGATGTGATCATGACGCGCCGCGCCGACCCCGAGGTGGCGGGCGGCAGCGGTTTCATTACCGAAACGATCCTGAAGAACATCAAGGTCCTGGCGATCGACCAGGCCATCCAGGAAGACGAGGAAGGTCGCCGGGTCAAGGTCGGCGAGACGGCGACACTGGAACTGACGCCGCAGCAGGCCGAAATCATCACGGTCGCGCAGCAGATGGCCGATCGCCTGACCTTGTCGCTGCGTTCCATTGCCGACACCCAGCAGCACCCGCAGGAAGAGGCCGACTATCTCGTGTCCGGCAATGGCCGGCGCGGCACGGTACGCATGATCAAGTCAGGGGAAGTTTCCGAAGTGGGGGCAAGGAAATGACGTTGAACAGGGCAATCTGCGCCGTTGCTCCAGGCGTTGTTCGGAACACCGCGAGGGTCTTTGTGCTCGCCGCAGCCGCCGGTGCCATGCTGGTGGCCGAATCCGGCTTTCCTGGCTTCGTCGAAGCGCAGGCCGGCAAGGCTGTCCTCGGTCAGTCGGCCAAGCAAGGCCAGCGCATAAAGCTCGGTTTGAACAAGTCGATCGTTATCGACCTGCCCGCCGATGCCTATGACATTCTCGTTGCCAATCCTGCGGTTGCCGACGCCGTTACCCGAACCGCGCGGCGCATCTATCTGTTCGGCAAGGCGGTGGGCGAGACGAATATCTTCGTCTTCGGTCCGAATGGCGAGCAGATCGTCAGTCTTGAACTGGCGGTTGAGCGCGATGTGGCCGGCTTGGAAGACTACATCAAGCGGTTCATTCCCAATTCCGACGTCAAGGTCGAGCTGATCAACGACAACGTCGTGCTCACCGGCACGGTTGAAACGCCGCTTGATGCCAAGCGAGCGGAACAATTGGCGACGATCTTCGTCAGTGGCGGTGAGGCGACGACCGGGCAATATTCGCAGACCGCTTCCGGCGGTTCTTCCGATGGTGGTGTGGACATCAACAACCCGGATTCCGAGCGGCGGGTAAGCAGCATCGTCAATATGCTGCAGATCATCGGCGAGGATCAGGTGACTTTGAAAGTCACTGTTGCCGAGGTCAGCCGCAACGTCATGAAGCAGCTCGGCGTCAACATGATAGCCAGCGACAGCAATGGCATCGCGTGGGGAGCCATAAGTGACAGTATTCCTGGGCTGGGTAAACCGCTGTCTGCGTCGCAGGTGTCGCTCGGAACCTCAACAATCGACGCCTATGTCAACGCCATGGAGCAAGCCGGTGTCATGAAAACACTGGCCGAGCCGACATTGACCGCCGTGTCGGGCGAGAAGGCGACCTTCAAGGTCGGTGGCGAGTTCAATTTGGTGACCAACCAGAAAGCGGATGAAGGCACCGGCGGAACCGTCTACGAAATTGAGAAGCTCGAATATGGTATTGGCTTGGAATTCCAGCCGGTAGTGCTTTCCCCTGGTCGGATCAGCCTCAAGGTACGAACATCTGTCTCCGAACCGACCAATGAGGGGTCAGTCACACTCTCAGGTGGCTTCCAACGTGGCCAACGCTTCAATCAACCGGGTATGACGGCCCTTTCCATCCGCAAGCGGCTTGCCGACACCACGGTCGAATTGCCCTCCGGCGGCTCCATGATGATTGCCGGTCTGGTGCGCGACGACATCAGGCAAGCCATCAATGGCCTGCCTGGTCTTTCAAAGATTCCTGTACTCGGTACGCTGTTTCGCAGCCGTGATTTCGTCCGCAACGAAACCGAGCTCGTCATCATCGTGACGCCCTATCTGTCGAAGCCGGTGGCACGGGCGGCGCTGGCCAAGCCAGACGACAATTTCAACGCCGCCAGCGATGGCGCGGGCATGTTTCTTGGCAGGGTTAACCGAGTTTACGGCACCATGCAGACCAGCAGACCGAACGGCCGTTATCATGGCGTCGTCGGTTACATCTACAAATGATCGGGGGACGGGCCATGTTCAAGGCAATGTTTGAGGCCGGCCCAGCCGGTGCATATGAAAGGCCGAATAGATGGGCTGGGCCCTTGCTGGCAATGATGGCCGCCGCCCTGCTCACGGGCTGTGCCAACCGCAGCGACAGCATCACCGTTGGCGCCATTCCGGACGATTATCGCACCAATCATCCGATCGTCATTGGCGAAAAGGATCAGGTGCTCGACCTGCCGGTTGCCGCCAGCGATCGCGGCATGACGCAAATGCAGCGCGTGGCGTTACAAGGCTTCCTGGCCGACTATGATCGCAGTGCCGCGCCGGTCCTGACAATCCTGGTTCCTGCAGGAACGCCCAATGCGGTGGCGGCAGGCGAGGCTGGGCGTGATTTTGCACGCCTGGCACGGGCACGGGGTGTGCCGGACGGACGGGTGTTCATTTCTTCCTATCAGCCCGCGACGCTGGCTGCTTCAGCGCCGATCCGCGTAGCTTATACCGCCATGAAGGCGCAGACCGGGCCTTGCGGCCGCTGGCCGGAAGACTTGGCCGACACTACCGAAAACAAACACTACGCTAATTTCGGCTGTTCCTATCAGAACAACCTGGCCGCCCAGATCGCTAACCCGGCTGATCTTCTCGGACCACGCCAGCAGACGACGATCGATGCGGAAAACCGCGGCAAGGTCATTGACGACTATCGTAACCGGCTGATGACGCCTGATTTCATCCGCCAATCCGAAGTGGATTTTTAGACCGCACGAAGGTCACGGAGAGAATGAATATGAGCAATCTCGCCTATGACTCGGTCTCTGAGGATAGCGAAACGCCGCAGCAGGACATTGCCGCCATGAGCGCGTTGCGGCCGGTGCCTCGCATTTCGATCCAGGCATTTTGCGAGACCGAGAGCATCGCCGGACCCATTGAGCGCGCCGGCGAGGACCGGCGCATGGCCAAGGCGCATCTGAAGGTCCATATGGGCGGTGTGGCGACGGCGATCGAATTCTATCAGAGCGCGCCCACCCCCAATCTGATCATCCTGGAATCGCGCAGCGAGCCGAAGGCGCTGTTGGGTTCCTTGCGGGAGCTTTCAGAGGTTTGCGACCCGACCTCCAAAGTGGTGATCATCGGTCATTACAACGATGTCGGCCTGTACCGGGAACTGATCCGGGCCGGCATTTCGGAATATGTCGTGGCGCCGATCTCGATGGCTGATATCGTCAGCGTCATTTCTTCCATTTTCGTCGATCCGGAGGCCGACCCTATCGGTCGTTCGATCGCGTTTATCGGTGCCAAGGGCGGTGTGGGGTCTTCGACCATCGCCCACAATGTTGCCTGGAGCATGTCCAACCTGTTCAGCTCGGAAGTGGTGGTCGCCGACCTCGATCTTGCTTTCGGAACGGCCAATATCAATTTCGATCAAGATCCCGCCCAGGGCATTGCCGAGGCGGTATTTTCGCCCGAGCGAATTGACGAGGTCTATCTCGATCGCCTGCTTGCCCAATGCGCCGAGCGGCTGTCGCTGCTTGCGGCACCATCGACGCTCGACCGCGTCTATGACTTCGATCCCGAAGCCTTTTCGCAGATCATCGATACAGCGCAGCGCAGCGCGCCTGTCCTGGTGCTCGACGTACCGCATGTCTGGAGCGGATGGTCCAAAAGCACGCTGATGCAAGCCGATGATATCGTCATCACGGCAACGCCCGAGCTGGCCAATCTGCGTAATGCCAAGAATCTGATCGACACGTTGCAGAAGCTGAGGCCCAATGATGCGCCGCCCAAGCTGGTCATCAACCAGGTCGGCATCGCCAAGCGGCCGGAGATTTCCGCGGAAGATTTTGCCGAGCCGCTGGGCATCACACCGCTGGCAGTCATTCCGTTCGAACCGCAACTCTTTGGCAATGCCGCAAATAACGGGCGCATGTTGGGTGAGATGGATGCCAAGAATCCCATCGTCCAGATCGTCAACGAGATGGCGCACGTCCTGACCGGGCGAAGTGAGATCAAGGCAAAGAAGAAAATCGGGCTCGGCGGCATTCTTGGCAAATTGAAGCCGAAGAAGAAGTGATCGTCGGACGGCGGGATTGGTAGCTGATCATGTTTGGCAAAAGAGGCAATGACGACGGACGCCGGGTAACACCGGAATTTCGCGCGCCAGCCCCCGTACTCACGCAGCCGGCCAAGGCGGAGATAACCCAACCTTCCCAACCAGTGCTTGAGCCGCGATTGGCTGCGGCTGCTCCTGCTGCGCCGCGTCGCCCTGTCGAAGCGCCACCGCTCGCACCCGAACCGCGCCGGCCTGCTCGGGAACGTGGCGAGAGTTACTACGACACCAAATCCCAGGTATTTTCGGCGCTGATCGACACCATCGACCTGTCGCAGCTTGCCAAACTCGACCCCGACGGTGCGCGTGAGGAGATCCGCGATATCGTCAACGACATCATCGCGATCAAGAACTTTGCGATGTCGATCTCGGAGCAGGAGGAACTGCTCGAAGACATCTGCAATGACGTGCTGGGCTATGGGCCGCTGGAGCCGCTGCTGGCGCGCGATGATATTGCCGACATCATGGTCAATGGCGCCAAACAGATTTTCATCGAAGTCAATGGCAAGGTCGAGGAGACCTCGATCCGGTTTCGCGACAACCAGCAACTGCTCAATGTCTGCCAGCGCATTGTCAGCCAGGTAGGCCGGCGTGTGGATGAATCCTCACCGATCTGCGATGCGCGCCTCCCCGACGGTTCGCGCGTGAACGTCATTGCACCGCCCCTTGCGATCGATGGTACGGCACTCACCATCCGCAAGTTCAAAAAGGACAAGCTGACGCTCGATCAGTTGGTGAAGTTCGGTGCCATTTCGCCCCAGGGTGCCGAGGTGCTCAAGATCATCGGCCGCGTTCGCTGCAATGTCATCATCTCGGGTGGTACCGGTTCGGGCAAGACGACGCTGCTAAACTGCCTGACTAATTATGTCGATCGCGACGAGCGTGTCATCACTTGCGAGGATTCGGCCGAACTCCAGTTGCAGCAGCCCCATGTCGTACGGCTCGAAACGCGCCCGCCCAATCTGGAAGGCGAGGGTGAGGTGACGATGCGCGATCTGGTCAAGAACTGCCTGCGCATGCGGCCCGAGCGCATCATCGTAGGCGAAGTGCGCGGACCCGAGGTTTTCGATCTGCTCCAGGCGATGAATACCGGCCATGACGGCTCGATGGGGACGATCCACTCCAACAGCCCGCGCGAGTGCCTCAACCGTGTCGAATCCATGATCGCCATGGGTGGCTTCAGCCTGCCGCAGAAAACCGTGCGCGAGATCATCGTCGGCTCGGTCGACGTCATCATCCAGGCTGCGCGTCTACGCGACGGCTCCCGCCGTATCACCCACATCACTGAGGTGATCGGCATGGAAGGCGACGTCATCATCACGCAGGACCTCGTCGTCTACAATATCAAGGGTGAAGATGCGTCCGGGCGGTTGCTCGGCGAACATGTATCGACCGGCATCGGCAGGCCGCATTTCTGGGATCGGGCCCGTTACTATGGTGAGGAGCAGCGCCTGGCGCTGGCCCTGGAGGCCATGGAAAAGCAGGCGAACTGAAGGATTGGTTCCGATGTTCGGGTTTGACAATACGGTTCTGGTATTCGTCCTGCTCGCTGGCCTCAGTGCCGGCGCAGTCGCTTATGCCTTCCTTGTCAAATCTATGGAAAGCGAGAAGAAAGTCGGCAAGCGGCTTGAGACGATCAAATATGCCGAGACCGACCGCTCTGTCGTCAAAGCTGCTCGCGACCGGGTAACCGAAGCCGCCAAGCGTCGTAAGTCGGTACAGGACTCCTTGAAGGAACTCGACGAGAAGCAGAAGGCCCGGAACAGGCATCTGAAGAAGCCGCCCTTGCGGATACAGATGCGGCAGGCGGGCCTGCAACTGGCGATAGAGCGCTTCTACATCTATTCCGCCGTCGGCGGCGTTGCGCTGACCTTTGTGGCCTTCTTGCTGGGGGCTCCGACACTTGCGCTGCCGGGTGCCTTCATTGCCGGTGCGTTTGGTATCCCGCGCTGGGTAGTGTCGTTCCTGCGGGCGCGCAGGGTGAAGAAATTCCTGAACGAGTTCCCCAATGCGTTGGACATCATCGTGCGCGCGGTCAAGTCCGGCCTGCCGCTCAATGACGGCATAAGGCTGATCGCCAATGAAGCGCCCGAACCGGTCAGGACCGAATTTCGCAGGATTGTCGAAGGGCAGCAACTCGGGCTTTCCATCCCCGATGCGGCCATGCGCATGTCGGAGACCATGCCCTGCGCCGAGGCCGGCTTCTTCGGCATAGTAATCCAGATTCAAAGCCAGGCGGGTGGCAATCTCTCCGAGGCGCTTGGAAATCTGTCTCGCGTTCTGCGCGACCGCAAGAAGATGAAGGCCAAGGTCCAGGCCTTGTCGATGGAGGCGAAGGCTTCGGCAGTTATTATCGGGGCGTTGCCGTTCATCGTGGCCTTCCTGGTCTACCTGTCGAGCCCCACCTACATCATGCCGCTTTTCACTACGAGCACCGGCAATCTTATCCTTGGCATTGCTGGAATCTGGATGTCGATCGGCATCTTCGTGATGCGCAAGATGATGAATTTCGAAGTGTAGGATGAGATGACAGACCAGATCGTCAAGTCGCTTACCGACCCGGCTTTTCTCGTAGCGCTTCTGGTTGCTATCGCAGTTTTCGCCACGGTCTTTACGGTCATGCCCGCGCTGACTGGCGACCCGCTCAAGGCGCGCATGAAAACAGTTGCCCTGGAGCGCGATGAATTGCGCGCCAGGCAGCGGGCACGGCTGGCCGCCGAGGCCGAGCGGCGGCGCAAAGGGGGGCTGCGGGAAGTCCAGTCCACCGGCATGCGCAACATCGTTGACCGCCTCGATCTGAAACGTGCGCTGGCGGATGAAAACACGCTGAACAAGCTGAAGGTTGCCGGTTTTCGCGGCCAGAACCCGCTCACGAAGTTCCTGTTCTTCCGTCTTGTGCTGCCATTTGTCGGGCTTGCCCTGGCCGGCTTCTACGTGTTCGTTCTCGATGGACTCGCCGACCGGCCCTTGCTGGTAAAGATGTTCGCCTGCATAGCGGCTGCCTATGCCGGCTTCTACGCCCCGAATATCTATGTCAGCAACCGCGCCACCAAGCGCAAGCAATCGATCCAGATGGCCTGGCCGGATGCGCTCGATCTGATGTTGATCTGCGTAGAGTCTGGCATGTCGATCGAGGCCGCCTTGCGCAAGGTCGCCGACGAGATCGGTTCACAATCAGTCGATCTTGCCGAAGAGCTTGTTCTTGCCAATGCCGAATTGTCCTATCTGCAGGAACGCAAGCAGGCCTATGACAATCTGGCCAGCCGTACCGGGCTGGAATCCGTCAAGGCCGTTGCGCAGGCTCTGGTCCAGGCCGAACGCTACGGCACGCCTGTGGCGCAGGCTTTGCGTGTTCTGGCCAATGAGAGCCGTGAAATGCGTATGAATGCCGCGGAAAAAAAGGCAGCGGCACTGCCGCCAAAGCTCACGGTGCCGATGATCCTGTTCTTCCTGCCGGTTCTTTTCGCCGTCATACTAGGCCCGGCCGGGATCCAGATCAGTGAGCGAGGCGGGTTGTTCTAGAGTCCGATAGACTTCTCCTTGTCGTCTCCTCGCGGGTCGCAAAGATAGCTCAAGACGACATCCGTCACATGCTTGCGGCGTGTTTCCAGCCAATCCGGATCGGTCAGATCGGTCTGCAAGGTCCATGACATCGTATATTTGTTGGCAAGATGCACCCAGCATAAGGCAAAAATGGTAAGCCAAAGCTGCGTCGGGTCCGGATTTCGGACAAATACCCCGACCTCCTTGCCTTTTTTCAGCATGGCCTTGACGGAGCTCGACAGTCGCGTGGTCATCGCGGGGACGAGTTCGGATTGTTTCAGGTACTGGGCTTTCAGGATATTCTCATTCATCACGATGCTGATGAGATCGGGATTCTTGGCAAAATGCCGGAAGGTGAAGTCGACCAGCCGTTCTAGGCCTAGGCAGGGATCTTCATCCTCGAAGTGAAGGTCCTGTTCGGCGGCGCGAACGGAACGGTAGACCTCTTCGATAGCGGCAATGTAAAGCTGCTCCTTGTCGGTGAAGTAGTGATAGAGCATGCGCATGTTCGCATTCGCGCTCTTCGCTATATTTTCGACCCGGGCCCCACTAAAGCCTTTAGCTGCGAATTCGCTTACGGCCGCATCGAGGATACGCCGGCGCGTTGCGGCTGGGTCCCTTGGGACATAGGAGTGCTTACGCTGGCCGCTCGCCTTCTTGCGGGTCTTGCTGGCCGCTTCCTTGGTGCTTTGCTTCCCTTCGGTTGCTTTCGCAGTTTTGGTATTCGGAACGGTTGGCTTGTCCAATTGTGCTTCTCCCGCGACGGCTAGTGATCTGCTCATACGCTCTAAAGATCATTGAGCGACGATATTACGGGCTCGCGCGCGCAACAGGTGCTTTTGGACCTTGCCGGTAGAGGTCTTGGGCAAGGGGCCGAAGACGAATGTTTTTGGAATCTTGAAACGCGCCAGGTTGCTGCGGCAAAACTCGATCAGTTCGGCTTCACCGACCGGATCGACGCCTTCCTTCATGTCTATGAAGGCACAAGGATGCTCGCCCCACTTGTTGTCGGGTCGTGCCACGACCGCAGCTTCATTGACGGCAGGATGACGAAAGAGAATCTCTTCAATCTCGACAGACGATATGTTTTCACCACCCGAAATGATTACATCCTTGGCGCGGTCCTTGATCTCGATATAGCCATCGGGATGACGCACGGCCAAGTCTCCGGTGTGGAACCAACCTCCTGCGAACGCTTCCCCGGTCGCTGTTTCGTTCTTGAGATAACCCATCATCACCGTATTGCCCCGGAGCAGTATCTCGCCGACATCCTTGCCATTGGCTCGGACTTCCAATCCCGATGCCGGATCGGCGACGATGGCCTCTTGCATGGTAACCAAGCGAACTCCCTGGCGGGCCTTGTTCGCAAGCTGGGCGTCATAGGACAGTGAATTCCACTCGGGCTGCCATTCGCATATCAGGCTGGGTCCGGTGGATTCGGTCAGTCCGTAGATGTGCATGACCAGAAAGCCAAGCTTCTCCACGGCTGACATCACTGACGTCGGGGGAACCGACCCACCGGTGAGGATTCTTACGGGGTGATCGAAACTGCTCGTCTGCCTGGCGGCGAGCTCAGCCAGCATATTGAGCACGATTGGCGCCGCACTCAGATGTGTCACGCCTTCCTGGCGGATGATGGCATAGATCGCCTGAGGATCGATCCTGCGCAAGCAGACATGGGTACCCCCCGCTGCCGTAACCGCCCACGTATGGCTCCAGCCGTTGCAGTGGAACATTGGCAGTGTCCAGAGGTAGACACTTTGGTCATTGAGCTGTGCGGCGAGCACATTTCCGAGCGTATTCAAGTAAGCGCCACGGTGATGACAGACCACCCCCTTGGGATCGCCAGTCGTCCCCGATGTATAGCCCAAGCTGACAGGCGACCACTCATCCGTGATCCGGTCTATGGATGCGATCGGGTCCGCTTTCTGCAGAAACGCCTCGTACTGCTCCTCTTCATCGCCGAATGGCCAGGCCTCATGCCCTATGACAACAAGTGGCACCGAGATTCCGGCAATGGACATTGCTTGACGGATCAGCGTCAAATATTCGCTGTCCACCAGAACGATCTTTGCATCCCCATGCCGCAGACAGAAGCCGAGTGTGGTCGGGTCCAGGCGCGTGTTGAGCGCATTGAGTACGCCCCCCGCCATCGGTACTCCATAATGCGCTTCGAGCATTGCCGTGACGTTTGGTGCGATGATTGCAACGGTGTCGTCTCGTTCAATGCCGCGATTGATCAGCGCGGATGCCAACCTGCGACAACGCTCATCGAACTGTCGGTAGCTGAAGCGCCTGTCACCATCTATTACAGCAGTTTTTTCAGGGTAGACCGCTGCGGCCCGGGATAAGAACGAGACCGGAGTGAGGGGCGCGTAATTGGCTTGGCACCGTTCCAGCTCTCTGTATGCATTGCTCGGCATTTTTTCTCCCGGCGACAATTTCGATATGCACGATACAATTGAATTGTATAATAAGTAAGAATTTTTTTCACAGGTACGATCCGCCCATACGGCGAGGCAAAATCACAATCAAATCAGTATGTTTCGGTTGTGCGGCGCCGATGCTCCGTTTCGCGTATCGCCGCAGGAACGGCTACGGGGTGATTGACACATTTTTTTGTAAGTGTTCTATTACTTAGTGACTGCAGGGAGGAGAAAACCGCATGTCCAGACTTACAAAAATGGCGCTTATGGCGTCTGTTTTGGCGTGCTCCGTTGCCGGGGCAGCAGCAGACACCATCAAAATAGGCATCAACCAGCCGCTGACAGGGTCTGTCGCGGCTTCCGGTAATTTTATCACGGATGGTGCAAAGCTCGCCGCCGAGGCCATAAACGAGAAAGGTGGCGTTCTCGGCAAGCAACTCGAACTTGTGATCGAAGACAATAAGAGCAACCCGAGTGAAGCTGCGGCCGCAGCCGAGAAGTTGATTTCCCGCGATGAAGTCTCTGCGATGATGGGTGCCTGGGGGTCGTCATTTACCCTCGCGGTGATGCCGAAATTGCAGGAATATGGCATACCCATGGTCGTGGAAACCGCCTCGTCCAGCAAGGTCACAAGCGCCGGGAATCCATGGGTTTTCCGGATCGCACCCACATCCGAGATGGAGGCGAAGGCGTTTGGGCAGCTTGTGCCCGAGTTCGCCATGAAGAAAGTGGACTTCCTTGTTGTCAACAACGACTGGGGGTTGGGCGCGGCTGGTGAATTCGGCAAGATGCTGAAAGAGCAGGGCGTCGAGGTCGGCATGACCGAAACCATGGATCCGGCGGCCCAGGATGTCTCGGCGCAATTGGCCAAGATCAAGGCATCCGATGCCGATACACTGTTCGTAACCACCGGCTATGAACAATTGAGTTTGGTCTTCAAGCAGCTCAAAGCGCTGGACGTCAACCGCCGTGTCATTACAACCGGTGGGTCACAATTCCCTGATCGCCTTGCGGAACAGTTGGGCAGCGCTGCCGACAACAGCTATCATATCCTGTTCTTTGCTCCGTGGTTTCCCGATGCGGCGGCGAACCCCGAGGTTGCGCATGGCTATATCGATCAGTGGAACCAAAAAGGCTATGACAAGTCAGGCTTGTCCGACGGGTTCCGCGGCTATGACGCGATCACTGCCATAGCTGCAGCCGTTGAAGCGGCCGGCAGCGCCGATCCCGAAGCTATTCGCGATGCCCTTTGGAAAGTGGATGTGAAGGGCGTGAACGGCAATATCAAGTTCCAGAAAGTGGGTGTCGAAGGCAGCGAGAGCGGCCAGAGTTCGCCCAACGTCTATGTCGTCGAAATCAAGGACGGCAAGCTCGCCCTTCCTTAAATCGGCTACAAGTTGACTGGATGCGCCTGCCGGCCGATCCGCCGGTCAGGCGCCTCTTCTCAACCGCCATCTAGTCAAGGGAAACTGTTACTTGGACCAGTTGTTGCAACACCTGTTGAATGCGCTGATCCTGGGCTCGACCTATGCGCTCCTGGGCATCGGACTGACATTCATATTTGGTATCATGCGTGTGGTGAACTTTGCGCATGGCGAGTTCTACACGTTCGGCGCCTACATGGTTTACCTGTTTTCGGTAACGCTCGGCGTCAATTTCCTCCTGGCGATTGTCATAGCCATTGTGCTGGGCATCCTGCTTGGTGCGGTTGTCGAATGGTTGCTGCTGAGCAAGCATCGCGGTGCCGACATCGACACGACCATGCTGATCATGATCGGTGCATGGATCATCATGCAGAACGCCGAGCAACTCCTCTGGAGTGGCGTGGCTAAATCGATCCCTATGCCGTTTCCTGAAGACCCCCTTACTGTCGGTAGCGTCTCGGTCGCGTGGGCGCGTCTCTTCGTCTTTGTGATGGCCACTCTGCTCATCATCGGCGCACAGATGCTGATCCAGCGTACCCGGTTGGGCAAAGCGATGCGTGCGACCTTCCAGGACACAGCCACCGCCTCGTTGATGGGTATCAACATCAACATGATCTATCTGGCGACGTTCGCGCTCGGATCCGGTCTGGCCGCTGCGGCAGGTGCGCTTCTCGGTCCAATCTTCATCGTCATCCCGACCATGGGCAACCTGGCGGTCATTAAGGCGTTCGCCATCGTCATTCTCGGTGGCCTGGGCAACATGAAGGGAGCTGCCTTAGGCGGTTTCGTGCTGGCGTTGGTTGAGGAATTTGGCGCCGGCTACGTGTCGTCGGGCTATCGCGACGCGATGGGCTTCCTGCTCATAATCCTGGTCCTCATGGTCAAGCCGACCGGTCTGTTTGCAAGGACGGAGAGAATTGGATGAGCAATATCTCGAAATGGGTCATCGTTCTCTTGCTGGCGACGGTGCCCCTGTGGGTGACCAACCAGTACCAGCTGCACATTCTCATCATGATGGGCATCTTCACCATCGGCGCGATGAGCCTCAACCTTTTGCTCGGCTACACCGGCCAGCTCAGTCTCGGACATGTCGCCTTCTTTGGCATTGGCGCCTATACGACCTCATTGGTCTCGCTTGGGTTCGATCTGAAGCTGACCGAGGACTACACTTTTGTCTTCGCTCCGAAGCCGGCGTGGTTCGGCGTCATTTGCGCAATCGTGGTGGCAGGGTTGTGTGGCTGGTTTGTCGGCAAGCTGTCCTTTCGCGTCCGCGGTGCCTATTTCGTCATCGTCACCATCAGCTTTGCCGAGGTCATTCGGCTTGTCGCCCTCAATTGGGTTGATCTGACCGAAGGACCGATGGCACTCAACAACATACCGTCGCTCGCCTTCACCATTCCCTGGGCAGACAGTGCCGCGTTGTCGCGTCGCATCGCAAACTACTACCTCGTGCTGGCGGTCGCCGTGATCTCGTCCATCATCATTCAGCGTCTCGTTCAGTCACGTATCGGCCGCACGATGGTTGCCCTGCGTGAGAACGAGGCCCTGGCAAAATCGGTCGGTGTGGATGTCACCCGCTCTCTGGTCTTGGCAGCAGTCGTTTCCGCGGCGATCGCCGGAGCAGCAGGAGCACTTTATGCACATTACGTGCGTATCGTGGATCCGGATGTCTTCCTCTTCATCTACACCGTGACGATGGTCATCATGGTGATTGCGGGAGGTAAGGGCACTCTTGCCGGGCCGCTGGTTGGGGGTGTGATCTTCGGCATACTGCCGGAACTGATGCGGGGCCATATGCTGCCTGAGGTCCAGTGGATCGCCTATGGCGCCATCATGATCCTCATCGTCTTCTTCCTGCCCGAAGGGATCGTGCCGGCCGTGCAGAGGTGGTGGGCCGGTTTTCAGAGAAGCAGGCAATCAAAAATGAACCCGCATTCGAGGGCCAACAAAGCTAGCCCGCGGGAGGCAGCACAATGAATGCTCATGTGACGGCTACCCAGTCTGATCCGATCCTGACGGTCAGCAATCTCGCGGTTCACTTCGGTGGCCTGGTGGCAATTTCGGATGCGAGTTTTTCCGTCGCAAAGGGCGAGGTGGTAAGCCTCATCGGCCCGAACGGAGCGGGCAAGACAACCGCATTCAACGTGATCTCCGGCTTTCTGCCGGCCACTCATGGCGAGGTCATCTACAATGGTCGCCGCATGGGCGGCCTCAAGCCGCATGAAATTGCAGACGCCGGTCTGGTGAGGACATTCCAGAAGACCAGCGTCTTTGGCAACAACACGGTGCTCGACAACCTCATGATCGGCCTGCATCGGCGCGGCAGCGGGTCGGTATGGGAGACCTTGCTGCTGTCACCGAGAATCCGCCGCCAGGAAGAGGAATTTCGTGACGAGGCGTTGCAGCTCCTCGAATTCGTCGGGTTGGCGCATCGCTCTGCCGAGCTGGCCGGCTCGCTTGCCTATGGTGAGCAGCGACTGCTGGAAGTGGCTGTCGCCCTTGCCGCAGATCCCACACTGTTGCTGCTCGATGAGCCGGCATGCGGAATGAACCCGACCGAGGCGATGGCCTTTCGCCGTCTGCTCGCCGAGATCGGCAAGCGGGACATCACCGTGCTTCTGGTGGAACATAATATGCGGATGGTGATGGGGGTTTCGGATCGTGTCGTCGTGCTGAATCACGGCAGGATCATCGCCAACGGGCCGCCGGCGGAAATCCAGCAAAACCCGCAAGTTATCCAGGCGTATCTAGGACATGGACCTAAGCATGCTTGAAGTCGACAACATCGAATGCCGCTATGGCAAGATAAATGTCCTCCACGGGGTCTCCCTCAATGTGGGGCAAGGAGAATTCGTAACGCTGATCGGGGCTAACGGCGCCGGCAAGAGCACGACGTTGAAAGCTATTTCCGGGCTTTTATCGCCGGTGGCCGGCCGCATCACGTTCGAAGGGGAGGATATCACCAAGGCCTCGCCCCGACGCATCCTGGAGATGGGAATTGCCCATTGTCCGGAGGGGCGGCGCGTCTTTCCCTATATGACCGTGCAGGAAAATCTCGAGCTGGGATGCTATCTGCGTCGTGACTGGAAGCAAATGGCAAGAGACCTGGACTCGGTCTTCGATCGGTTTCCCGTCCTGGGCGAGCGGCGCGATCAAGCGGCAGGCACACTTTCCGGCGGCGAGCAGCAGATGCTCGCCATCGGCCGCGCTTTGATGTCGAGGCCGAAGCTCGTTCTGTTTGACGAACCTTCGCTGGGGCTTGCGCCCAATAACGTCCAGAAAACATTCGAGTATATCATGGAGATCAATCGCCAGGGCACCACGGTGCTGATGGTGGAGCAGAACGCCTACGCCGCCTTGGAGATGTGCGACCGCTCGTTCCTGCTCGAATCAGGTTGCGTCACGCTCGAGGGGAAAGGCGAGGATATGATCCACAATCCGCATATCCAGAGCGCCTATCTGGGCATGGAAGCCTGAGCCACAGCAGGCTCCGGCGCTTCCAGGAATCGTTTTCAATCTTAACATTTCGGAATAGCACTTGACTCCAATCCATAAGTAAGTAAGTTATTACTTATAACGGAACGTCAAACGAGAGAGAGGCCAAAATGACCGTTTTGACTAAAGTTCCTGAAGCCGCACAGGTGACCAAGGCGGACCTGGAAGGGCTGAGCCCCAAGGAAATCCGCAGCATCGTCCGGGAGGGACGTTGGACCGGTGGAACGGAAGGTTTGGCTCGTGGATATGCTCAGGCAAACCTCATCATCTTGCCGCAGGAAGTCGCCCTTGAGTTCCTGATCTTCTGTCAGCGCAATCCCAAGCCTTGTCCGATTGTGGAGGTTACCGATCCGGGCAGTCCGATGGTGACCCAGGTTGCCAATGCCGACCTCAGGACCGATTTGCCGCGCTACAGCGTCTACAAGGACGGCAAGCTGATCGATCAGCCGAGCAATATCGTGAAATACTGGCGCGATGATCTGGTCGGGTTCCTGATCGGCTGCAGCTATTCCTTTGAGGAGGCCCTTCTGGGTGCCGGCATTCCGCTGCGCCACCAGGAGGAAGACAAGATCGTGTCGGTTTACACGACCGACGTGCCATGTGTGCCTGCCGGACGCTTTGCCGGCCCGATGGTTGTCAGCATGCGGCCGATTAAGAACCATCAATTGGTGCGGGCAATCCAGGTGACATCCCGTTTCCCTGCTACCCACGGCGCTCCGGTGCATGTTGGCGATCCGTCACTGATCGGCGTGGATCTCAACAAAACCGATTTCGATACCGGGGTTTTCGAGTTGGGTGAAGACGATGTGCCGGTGTTCTGGGGCTGTGGCGGGACGCCTCAGGCGGTGGCTCTTGCTTCCAAGATCGATTTCATGATCACCCACAAAGTTGGACACTTGTTTATTACCGACAAGCGTTCAGAAGCCATTGCCGCACTCTGACCGTAGATTTGAGTTTAGGCAGATATCTTTTTTGAGTGGAGGAATATTGTCGTGAAAGCTGCACTTTACCACGAATATGGTGGGCCGGAGGTCCTCAAATACGAGGATGTGGACCCGATTCCGCTGGGCCGCACGGACGTCCTGGTCAAGGTCCGCGCCACGTCCGTAAACTGGTTCGACATCATTGGGCGCAAGGGTGACTATCGTCCGAACCTGCGTTTCCCGCACATTCCTGGCGGCGATATCGCCGGCGAGGTCGCCGAGATCGGTGAGGAAGTCACCAACGTCAAGGTGGGCGACCCTGTCGTGGTCTATGCTACCGTCGGCTGCGGCCACTGTGAATCCTGCCGCCGTGGCGAGCCCAATGTCTGCCTCAATTACAAATATTACGGCTCCGCACTATGGGGCGGCTATGCCCAGTACGCCACCGTGCGCGCGCAAAATCTTTTACCTCTCTACAAGGGACTGGATTTCGCCGAATGCGCGGCAACCAACATCACCTTCCTGACCGCCTGGCATAAGCTGGCACGGGCCAATATCCGGGCGGGCGAAGACATTCTCATCCATGCTGTCGGTTCCGGCATTGGATTGGCAGCGCTTCAGATCGCGAAGCTCCATGGCTTGCGCGTATTCGGTACGGCAAGTTCCGATGAGAAGTGCCAGAAGGGCCTGGAACTCGGCGCCGACTACATGATCAACTACAAGAAACAGAACTTCCGCGAGGAGATCCGCAATCTCACCGGAAAGCGCGGTGTCGACGTCGTCTTCGAGCATATCGGCGCCGATGTCTGGGAAGACAGCGTGATGAGCCTGACGCGCTTTGGCCGACTGGTCACCTGCGGAGCTTCATCAGGATATCGCGTCAGCATGAATGCCGCCCATATATGGCACAAGCAGTTGTCGATCATCGGCTCCAATCACGGCACGATGAACGAACTGGCGACCATCGTCAAACTGCTGGAAGCCAAGAAGCTGCGGCCGATCATCGGTGCGAAACTGCCGCTCAAGGAGGCGGCCGAGGCGCATCGTCTTGCCGAAAGCCGCAGTATATTCGGCAAGATCGTGCTTGAGCCGGAGCATGCCGACTAAGGGGCTGTGTTAGCCGATCAAATACAGCATGATGCCCGGCTTCGAGGTCCGGCGGGAGGACAAATGGCTGACAAGCAAATATTCACGGTGAATGGCCAGTTCGAGGCAGAGCTGTTGCTCAACCCTCGCAAGGAGTCCGATGTGAATCGGGCCGTTGAGCTGGGTTGCTATACCAGGGAGCAGGCCGAGGATGCGATCTCCCGTATCTCGACCTGGCCCGACTATGCTGTAACACCGCTCCGGACTTTATCCGGGGCGGCGACTGAACTGGGCATTAGTCGTCTCTGGTGCAAAGATGAGGGTCGCCGGCTTGGTCTGGCCAGCTTCAAGGCGCTCGGCGCGGTTTATGCCAGCGTGTCGGAGGTTTCAAATCTGCTTGCCGAGCGGTTGGGCAGACAGATTTCGGATATCGATCTTCTGTCTGGCAAATTCAGCGAAGAGCTTAAGGACCATTTTCTTATTTGCTGCACTGACGGCAATCACGGCTTCTCGGTTGCGAATGCGGCGCGCCGTATGGGGTGCCGTGCGGTGATCTACATTCCCAGCGGCGTCAGCGATGGTCGCGAGGAAGCGTTGAGGCGCGAAGGTGCGGAGGTGGTTCGCATCGACGGCATTTATGACGAAGCCTATGCAGCCGTTGAGGAAGTGGCGAAGGCCGAGCCTGGCGCAATCCTGATTTCGGACTCTGCGACGCCTTACTATCAGGACATCCCGATCCGTTGCATGGCCGGTTATTCGGTCATGGCACGTGAAATCCTTGCTCAGTTGGACGGCGAACTGCCGACGCATCTGATGCTGCCTGCCGGCTGTGGCGGCATGGCCGCTGCGATGATGACGGCCTTCTATCATCTGCTTGGCAATCGCGTTCCGCACTTCATCATCGTGGAGCCGCTCACGGCCGACTGCGTTTTCGCCAGCGGGCTTGCAGGCGAGCCAAGAGTCGTCGACGGAGATTTGGAAACGATCATGGGAGGCTTGTCCTGTGCCGCGGTTTCGCATGTGGCCTGGCCAACGATCTCGGCCGGCGCCAGCGCATTCCTGCGCATGAATGACAACGCCGCGGTTGAGGCGATGCGGCTTTTTGCGAGCCCGCGCAGCGGCGACCCAAGGATTGTGGCGGGAGAAACAGGCGCTGCCGGACTTGGAGGACTTCTGGCCCTATGCGAAGATCCCGCTGCACGTGCTCTGGTTGGTCTGGACGAGAATGCGAAGGTCCTCGTAATCAACTGCGAGGGTGCAACCGACCCCGTTGCTTTCCGCCACTTCACCGGACAATCACCTGAAACTCCTGTGGCGGCATAATAGCCGTGTTCGTGGAGGAGAGACTTGACGGGCAGGCCCAAGTGAAAGGGCAGGGCATCGGCGCACGCCTGCCGCGCAAGGAAGACGATCGTTTCATGCGCGGCCGGGGTCTTTATGTCGGCGACATGAAGATGCCCGGCTTAGCTGATGTCGCATTTGTGCGCAGCCCCTTGGCGCACGCCCGCATTCTCTCCGTCAATATTCCGCCATCCCTTGAAGGGCGCGTCTTTACGGCGCGCGACCTCGAAGGCGTGAAGCCGATACGCGCCGTTTCCGGCCTGCCGGGGTTCAAGCCGTCCAGCCAACCGCCGCTTGCGGAGGGCAAGGTCCGATTTACAGGCGAACCGATTGCCATGTGCGTCGGTCCCACTCGCGCCGAGGCCGAGGATATGGCCGCGCTCGTCTCGACGGACCTTGAGCCATTGCCCGTCCTTGCCGACTTTTCAACCGCCGAGCAGTCGGAAGAGCTTCGGGTTCATGAGGAGTGGCCCGACAATATCTATCTTGAGACCAAGGTAAACAAGGGTGACCGGTTTGTCCTGGACGGGGCGGCGATCGTCGTCGAGCGCGAAATCGGCCTGAGCCGGCAATGCATGGTGCCCCTGGAGGGCAAAGGCACGATCGCCTGGTGGGATACGCGCCTGGATCAACTGGTCGTCTATACCTCGACCCAGCTTCCTCACATGATGCGGACCGGCTTGGCGGAATGTCTGGGCCTTGAGGAACGCCAGGTTCATGTCGTTGCGCCCGATGTCGGCGGCGGCTTCGGGTTCAAATGCATTTTGCAACCGGAAGAAGTTTGCGTGGCCTGGCTGGCGCTGACGAAGAAGCGCCCCTTCCGCTGGGTTGAGGATCGGCGGGAGCATCTGGTGGCTGCCGCCAATACGCGAGAGCATCACTATCGCATCAAGGCATTCGCCGATGCTGACGGTCGTCTTCTCGGGCTTGAAGCGGATGTTGCCGTCGATGTCGGCGCTTACTCTGTTTGGCCGTTTTCCGCTTGTCTGGAATCGGCCCAGATCGCCAGCATATTGCCTGGCCCTTACGAGATGCCGTTCTATGCCTGCCGTACGCGGTCGGTGGCCACCAACAAACCACCTTTCACCCCCTATCGTGGCGTCGCGCGCACCGGTGTCTGCTTTGCCCTCGAACTGATGATTGATGCCATTGCGCGGGAGGCTGGGTTGGAACCGGCCGAAGTTCGGCTGAGGAACCTCGTGCGTCCTGAGCAGATGCCGTTCACCAATATCACCGGTAAGTTGTTTGACAGCGGCGATTATCCCGAAAGCGTCCGCCAGGCTGTCGATGCAATCGATCTGCCGGCATTTCGTGAGCGGCAGAAAGACGGGGACGGCGACGGCCGCTTGCTCGGGGTCGGGTTTGCCACCTATTGCGAGCAGGCTGCGCATGGCACGACGGTTTATGCCGCATGGGGCATTCCGATGGTCCCTGGTTTCGAGCAAGCCACGGCCCGCGTGACGCCCGATGGGGGGCTTGAATTGCGCATCGGTGTGCATTCACATGGCCAGGGTATGGAAACGTCCATGGCGCAGGTGGCGCATGAGATACTTGGCGTTGAGATCGACAAGATCAATGTGGTCCATGGCGATACCGCCGTGACGCCCTATTCGACTGGCACCTGGGGCTCGCGTTCCATGGTTATGGCCGGCGGAGCTGTGTCGCGGGCCTGTGAAATCATTGCCAAGCGCGCTATCGCCATTGGCGCGCATCTGCTCCAGACCACGCCGGACCAGGTGGTTCTCGAAGAAGGCGAAGTCAGGAGCCGCACCGGCAGTATCCGGTTCCAGCAGATTGCCGAGGCCTGGTATAAGACACCCGAAGTGCTCCCTGCCGACGTGGCGCATGAAGGGCTGGAGGTGACTGCGGGCTACAAGCCGAAGGTCGATAGCGGAACATTCAGCTATGCCACGCATGCGGCAATCGTCGCGGTCGATCCGGAGTTCGGATCTGTTGAGATACTCGACTATGTCGTGGTCGAGGACGGCGGTACGCTGGTCAACCCGCTGATCGTGGATGGTCAGATCATTGGCGGCGTCGCGCAAGGCATCGGCACGGCGCTCTACGAGGAATCTCCCTATAGCGAGGATGGCCAACCCTTGGCATCCACCTTTGTGGATTACATCATCCCGGGCCCGTGCGAAGTGCCGGATATCCGGATACTGCATATGGAAACGCCGTCGCCGTTCACCGCGCATGGCATCAAGGGTATCGGCGAAGGTGGGGCGATTGCTCCGCCGGCCGCAATTGCCAATGCCATCAATGACGCTTTGCGTCCGCTTAGAGCGGAGGTCGCTACGACGCCAGTGACGCCGCATAGACTGCTTGCAGCGATCGCGGCAGCGGCTGAAAAACAGCTAGGCAAGCCATGAAGCCAAGCCAGTTCGGATATGCGCGGCCGGCAAATGTGGAAGAAGCCGTCAGGCTGCTGCAAGAGGCTGATGGAAGCGCCAAGGTCATGGCTGGCGGCCAGTCCTTGGGGCCGTTGCTCAATCTGCGTCTCGCGCAGCCGAGCTTGATCATCGACATAACGGCAATCCGTGAGCTCACCTTGGTTCGCGAGGAAAAGGATGCCATCGTCTATGGCGCCTGCGTGACCCATGCGTCCGTCGAAGATCGTCGCGTGCCTGATGCCACCAATGGCTTCCTGCCTTCAGTCGCGGCAGGCATCGCCTATCGTGCGGTGCGCAATCGCGGCACCATGGGCGGCAGCCTGGCGCATGCCGACCCGGCGGCAGACTGGATGACGACCCTGACCGCCCTTGGTGCCGAGATACTGGTGGCAGGTAGCGCGGGCGAGCGGAGGGTTGCACTTGACCAGTTCATGACGGCGCCGTTTTCGGTCGCACTCGAAGATTCCGAATTCATCATCGGTATTCGTATACGCCGCTACTCGCAGGCTGCACGCTTCGGCTATTTCAAGTTCTGCCGCAAGCGCGGCGAGTTTGCCGAAGCCATGGGCGCCGTGGTCATCGACCCTGAATTGGGCATCCGGCGTGGCATTATCGGAGCCACCGATTCCAGGCCGATCCTTGTTCCGGATATGGATGCTTGCCTGCGGCCATCGGGCGAGGGCATCCAGGCGGCAAAGGCGATGATCGCGGCCATGAAGATAGCCGACGATCCCGTCAGGGACGGCATGCATGCCAACGCCTTTGCACGCGCGCTGAAACAGGTGGCGCAATGAACGATCTCAGCCTGACCGTAAATGGCGAGAAGATTTCATCGCTCGTCGAGCCGCGCACGAGCTTGGCTGACCTGCTGCGCGAGCAGATGAATCTAACCGGCACCCATCTCGGCTGCGAGCAGGGTGTATGTGGTGCATGCACCATTCTGGTGGATGGAGTTCCGGTGCGCTCCTGCATCAGCAATGCCACAGCCTGCGGCGGGGCCGAAGTGCGCACGATCGAGGATTTCGACCGCGACCCGCTGATGATCGAACTGCGCCAGGCTTTCAATGCGCATCACGCTCTGCAATGCGGTTTCTGCACGCCCGGTATGCTGATCATGGCGCGCGATATAGTCATGAGGCTTCATGGTGCCGACGAAGCGCGCATCCGCATCGAGCTTGCCGGCAATTTGTGCCGCTGCACCGGCTATGCAGGTATCGTGAAGGCCATACGATCCGTCATTGTGAGCCGTCAGGAGGCCCTACCTCCCCGCCCCCCGGCATCCCTTCCGCTTGGACCGGCTGGCTCCGGCCATGCCTCGGCAGGCAACGCTCTTGTGCACGTGGAAAAAAATGGGCTGGCGACAGCCGATGCGCAGGACAAGCCTCTGCAGGTCAAGGCTGCTGCGGCGCCGGCTCCGCTTGCCGGTAAGCGTGCCCCGGCCGTCAAGCAATCCTTCTCCGTTGCCGCACCACAGCCGGTGGTCTGGGAGCGGTTCGGCGATGTTCCGTCAATGATCCGTTGCATTCCGGGGGCCAGTCTGGTCTCGCAGGAGGCTGACGGGACCTATCAGATCAAGATGCGTGTCAAGATGGGGCCGATCGGCGCCGAGTTCGCAGGCGTGGCCCGGCAGGAACGCAATGACGACGCCTTGACGGGTATCATACACGGATCCGGTCGTGACGCCCGCAGCGCATCCCTTGCCGAAGGGCAGCTTACCTATCGGCTGGTGGACGAGAACAACGGTGAATCAACGCGTGTCGACATCGAGGTAAGCTATCAGTTGTCCGGGGCCTTGGCGCAGTTTGCGCGTGGCGGCATCGTCACCCATTTCATCGGGGCGATCACCACGCAATTCGCGGAAAATCTCAGCCGCTCCCTTTCCTCCGCCGGCACTGAAGAAGAGGTGGTCGAGCCGGGTGAACTGCGGATTGCCGGCAGCTTTGCCGGTGCGCTCAAGGCGTGGCTTGTCGATCTGCTGCGAAGCCCCTTCCGCAAGTAACGATTGCCCATTGGACTGAAAAGGCCGCCCTCGACTGGAGGACGGCCTTCATAAATCGCTACTTGATGAAAAGTCTTTTGGGTTGAAATTCGCTTATCGGGCTTGGCCTATTTCAGGTAGATTCTGGTGGGATCCAACTCCCGCAATATCTCCAGTTCCTCGCCCGTGGGCGGCTCGCTTGTCTCCAGGTCGTCCGGAATTTCGGGGCGGAACCCCATATTGTCCAGAACCGCATCGATGGTCACGCCGGGGTGCAATGCGCGAACGCAAAGCCGGCGGGTCACCGCATCGCAATCGAAGACGCACAGATTGGTGATGACCTTCAGCACCCCACCCGAGATGAGCCCGGCATCCTTCCGCGAATTGCCGCCAGCGACATAGCCGGGACTGGTGATGAAATCGACATTCTCCACAAAACGCTTCTTTTCATGGGGCATGATGACGATGGTTTCGACCAGGCTCGAAATATCGTTGCCGCCACCGGAGCCGGGAAGCCTGGGCGCGGGCTGCCGGTAGCTGCCGATATAGGAGCTGTTGACGTTGGCATACTGGTCGATCTGTGCACCGCCGATGAAGCCGATGTCCACATAGCCGCGCTGCAGCAAAGCCAGCACGTCGGTGGGATTGAGCAGCATATTGGCTTTTTCGGCGGTCCGCATCTCGTTTGTCGAGGAAGGCAGGCGGCCTGGCTGGATGAAGGGTCCGATGATACCGCCCTCGAAGAGGATGGTGAGCTTCGGTGCGTGCAACCGTTGGGCCAGGGTCGCGCCCAGCAGCGGGACGCCGACACCGGCAAAGATGATCGCACCATCCGGCATGACGCGTGAGCACATCACGGAAAGCAATTCGGACGTGGTGTAGGTCTGGTTCATCTGATGTTTGCCCATGCTGGCGCTCCTCAATTCGGAAGCCCGACGCCGAGCTTCTTCAGGAAGCCCGTCCAGTCGCGTGGTTCGAAAATGTGTTCCTGCATATAGTCAAGAGCGCCCGGCACGCCGTTCTTGCGCGTGAAATCCGCATATTCGTCCATGTGCTTGTAGAAGGGCTCGTAAAAACCTGCGCATTCATGGGGTGCTGCTCCGTAAGGTACTTCCACGACGGCATCGACGGCCATGAACGGTATCTTCGTGTGGTCCGGCGCGTTGCGAATGTCGTCATTGGAGATGATCTTCTCCGTCGTCAGGATGACGCGGTCGGCCGCCATTGCCATGTCGGCATCCATGAAGGGGAGCCCGTCATATTGCGCATTGCCATATTTGTCGGCGCGCTGGACATGGATGAGCGCCACATTCGGATTAAGCGCCGGCAGCAGCAGGAGTTTGTCGCCCGAATAGGGGCAGGTCATCGTCTCCAGGCTGGTTACCAATGCTTCGGGCATGCCCGACCCCATCATCACCCGTGTCGGTAGGAAGGGGATGCCAAGCGCTCCGGCCCTGTACATCATGCCGAGGCTCATATGGCTCCATTCCTCGTAGGTGACCTTACCGTTCTCCACGAAGTCGCGCATGACCCGCGAAAGGCCCCAGAGAATCCCTTGGCTGAACCAGCTGGTCATGTATTTGTCGACGCAGCCGCCTGCGAGAAGGAAATCTCCTTCAGTCGAGGTGATGCTGCGCGATACCGTCAGCCGCTTCTTCTGCTGGCGCACCAGTTCCCAGATGGCGGCAAATGGCGTGCGTGAGAATGTATTGCCTCCGATGGCCACATGATCGCCATCGGCAATCGTGCCGATCGCCTCTGATAGCGACATCACCTTGTCTCTCAGCCCGCGGTCGCGCTTGGCAAGGCGCGCACGCAGGTCGACATAGTGTGGCGTGTCAGGAGCGCTTTGAAAGCCGGTTGTCATCGCTGTCCGTCCTGTCAGTTTCACGCATCAGTCGAGCGTGATGATGATGTTGTGCTTGTCGTCGAGCCGGGCGGTAGCCTCCGGCGGCACGACGCAGGTGGTGTCGTATTCTTCTATGATGCAGGGGCCGCGCCGAGGCGCTGTCAGTGCGGTTCGCGGCAGGATCGCCGTTTCCAGCCAGCCATGCTCGCGACCGAAATAGGCTTTGCGTGGCTGCTGTTCAGTATGCAGGTCGCCATCGTGGCGTTGAGGCTTGCCCGGCTTTTGCGTCTGGTTTCGGGCGGCCAGGCCAGCGACCTGGATGCTGATGAGTTGCACCGGCTCATCGAAGGAAGCGCGATGACCGTAAGTCCTTTCGTGCTCGGCGCCGAACGTATCCTCGATCTCCAGAACTCGCTCCGGCGTCAGTGCTCCATTGGGAATGGGAATACTGATCTCGAAGGTCTGGCCCTTGTAGCGCATGCTGGCAAAGCGCTGGATTTCGACTTCATCCTCCCCAAAGCCGTCTGCCCGTAGCTGTTCGCGAGCTCGATCCTCCAGTGATTGCCAGCCTGTTTGCCAGGCTTGCGGGCTCACATCGCGCAGCAGGTCACGCATGGTTTCGGTGTAATAGTGCTCGACATCGGCATAGAGCAGCCCATATGCCGAAAAAAGACCGGCCGAAGGCGGCACCATGATGGTCTTGATACCAAGCTCCTGGGCCATGCCGGCTGCGAACAGGGCGCCGTTGCCGCCGAGTGCAAACAGGGTGAAATTCCGCGGATCGCGCCCTCGTTCCGATGACACCGCCTTGATGGCGCGGATCATGTTGGAGATTGCGATCTGGCGCGCACCGTATGCGGCAGTGGTGACGTCGATCCCGAGGGGCTTTGCCAGCAATTCCTCATAAAATTGATGGCTGCGAGCGGCATTGAGCTTCAGCTCCCCACCCACGAGATAATGGGGGTTGATGTAGCCGAGCAGCACATTGGCATCCGTTACCGTAGGCCGATCGCCACCCCGGTCGTAGCAGAGGGGGCCTGGATTGGCGCCGGCGCTTTCGGGCCCGATCTGCATGGATCCAGCCGCATCGATCCATACGATCGATCCGCCTCCCGCACCGACTTCGGCCACGTCGATGGCGGGCACCGCCAACAGGTAGCCGCCGCCGGTCAGCAGGCGCGACGAGATCATGATGCCGCCGCCAACGGAGTACTGCTGGGAAAGCACGAACTTTCCCTCTTCGGCCACCGAGGCCTTGGCGGTGGTTCCGCCCATGTCGAAGCTGATGATGTTGTGGTGCCCGCATTCGACGGCACGACGAACGGCGCCGACTACCCCGGCGGCAGGACCGGATTCGACGATATTTACTGGCTTCTCACTGGCTTCCTGCGCGGTGGTGAGGCCACCATTGGACTGCATGAGCAGGATTGGCGCCTTCATGCCCTGGCTCTTGAGCGTGTCGCCCAGATTTTTGAGATAGGAGGCGACAATCGGCATGATGTAGGCGTTCACCACGGTCGTCGAGGTGCGCTCATATTCCTTCATCTGGGGCAGGATGTCCGAACTCACGCTGATGGGAAGGTCTGGCGCCATCTTGCGGATGGTCTCGGCCACCATCCTTTCATGCACCGGGTTGGCGTAGGAATTGAGCAGGCAAACGGCAATGCCCTCGACCTTTTCAGCCAGCAGTCGCTCGACTGCAGCCTCGATGTCAGCACGCGCAAGGGGGATCGTGACGTTGCCCGCGGCATCGATCCGCTCGTTGATGCCCAGGCGCAAATAGCGTTCGACCAGCGGAGCAGGCTTGTCCCAGCGCAAATCGTAAAGTTTCGGCATGCGCAGGTTGCGGATTTCGAGGACGTCGCGGAAGCCCTTCGTGGTGATCAGGCCGATACGTGCGCCCTTGAGCTCCAGGATCGTATTGGATCCCACCGTCGTTCCGTGCAGGAATTCGGTGATCTGATTGAGGGTCAACCCGGCCGGATCGAGCACTCCCGCCAGCCCTTCGATGATGGCGCGGGCATAGTTGTCTGCCGTGGACGACACTTTCTTGGTGAAGGTCTCGCCCTTGGAATTGACGACGACGAGGTCGGTGAAGGTGCCGCCGATGTCGATGCCGACGCGACATCCTCCCTGTTCGGTTCTGTCCAACATTGCTGGTTTCTTTCTTCTGTTCAGCTGTACGGGAAAGGGTTCAGTCACCCCAGGTGACGAACTCGGATACGGCGCTCCGCTGGCTACGAAGGTGAAGGCGCAGCTTTTCCGTGGCCCCCTGATCGATTGCAAACGTCTTTTCTTCGATCACGACGCCGTATTCGTCTTTCGCCGCGGTCGCACTGATGATCTCGTTGCGAACGTCACGCGAAACGGCTGCAGGTTCCCTCTCCAGCGGGTCGCCCCAGCCGCCGCCGCCCGGCAGAACGTAGCGGAACTCGTCACCCTCGTTGACGCGGATGGTGACCTTTGAGCCGATCTTCTCCTTAGTCGTCTTGGGGTTCAGGCAGACTGAGCCCGGCTTTCCGGCTTTGCCGCCATAGAGGCCGTAGGCACGGGTTGTCTGACGGTCGGCGCGGATCTGCAACGTGGCATCCGGCACCTTTATCCGATAGTCGCGGTAGAAGGGTGCGCCGCCACGGAACTTGCCGGCGCCGCAGCGATCCTGCGCGAATTCGTAGGCCAGGATCTCGACCGGATGCTCGGATTCGATCTGCTCAACCGATTGCGAAGCCATGTTAACGAAGATGTTCGAGATGCCGTCGATTCCGTCTGCCCATGGCCTGCCGCCCCAGGTGCCGCAGGAGAAATCGACATAGACGAAACGATCTCCTGACGGCGCGAAACCGGCGATCGTCACGCCCACATTGCCGCCGTCCGAAGCAGCGAACACCCGGTCGGGCACCATCTTGGCCAATGCGCCGAAGGCACAATCGACCATGCGGAAACCGGTCAGCGCGCGCGCCGCACAAGCGCCAGGCATTGCCACATTCGCAATCGTGCCTTCGGGTGCCGTGGTGCGGATGATGCGGAATATGCCGTCATTGTTGGGAATGCCGCCGGGTAGGATTGAGCGAAGTGCCGTATAGGAGGCGGCTTCGGTGACCGATAAGGTGCAGTTGATGGCACCCCGGACTTGCGGTGCGCTGCCCGTCCAGTCGAACTCGACCGCCTCGCCTTGCTTGCGCACAGTCACGAAAAGGCGGATCGGGTGGCCGATATCCATGCCGTCGTCGTCGATCCAGTCCTCGAAGGAAAACTCTCCGTCGGGAAGCTCGCCGACCGCAGCACGCGCCAGACGTTCGGTGTAGTCGATGATTTCGCGCATATGGGCCAGCGATTCCTCGGCGCCATAGCGGTCCACCAGAGCAAGGATCTTACGCTGGGCTATCTCGCAGGCAGCGAGTTGAGCACGGAGATCGCCCAGAAGCTGAACGGGCAGCCGTACGTTCGTTTTGATCACCGTCCACAAGGATTCGTCCTGGTGTCCGGCCGAGACCAGCTTCAGGGGCGGGATACGCAGGCCTTCCTGAAAAATTTCGCTGGAATTCACCGAGTTGGAGCCGGGGACATGGCCGCCGACGTCGACATGGTGGGCGGTTGTGGCGGCAAACGCGATCAGTGTTCCGCCGGCGAAGACGGGCTTCAGGATGAAGATGTCCGGCAGGTGCATGCCACCTTCGAAAGGATCGTTCAGGATGAATACGTCGCCATCCTCGATCCGCCCCGCATACTTCTTCATGACAGCCTGAAGTGCTGTGCGGATGGAGCCGAGATGGACGGGCAGGGTCAGCCCTTGGGCGATAAGCCGGCCGTCTGCATCCGCAATGCCCGTGGAAAAATCCATGTTGTCGCGCAAGACGCCAGAGTAGGTCGTCCGGCAGATAGTGACGGCCATTTCATCGGCAATTGAAAACAGCTCGTTCTTGAAAAGCTCGAAGTCGATGAAGGTGTCGCTGCGCGCCTTCGCGATGGTTGGTTCCGCCATTCGGGTTGTCCTCCTCCACGGGTATCGGTCTTAAGTAAGTATTCTTTTACAACGGACATTGTCAATGCCCGTTGACGCAATTCGACGTTGATTGGTGGAGACCCAGAGGGGACCGAAGGTTGGCAGGAACACGGGTCGCAAGCACAATGAGGCGGCACATGGCGCTTGACATAGCCTGTTAGTAAGTGATTAATTACTTATGGGCGAAATGGAACCGTCCAACCATCCGGAGGAGCCCGGTCCAACAAATAATGAGCGATTTTAGTTGCAAGCGCGGAAGCGGCGTTTGCAATGCCGCAATCACGTTGCCAACCACTGGGCCACCTTCCTCGTTTCAATCAAAGGGAGGAATTACATGAAAAAGACAGGTATCCTGGCTGGCGCGGCAGTCGCGCTGTCCATGCTGATATCGAATGCGTTCGCGGACACTATCAAGATTGGCGTCAACCAACCGCTGACCGGTCCGGTCGCAGCTTCAGGAAACTACGTAACCAACGGCGCCCGTATCGCCGCCGATCAAATCAATGAAAAGGGCGGCGTTCTCGGCAAGCAAATCGAACTGATCATCGAGGACAACAAAAGCAATCCGACCGAAGCGGCGGCCGTTGCCGAAAAGCTGATCGTACGCGATGAGGTGTCGGCAATCATGGGAGCCTGGGGATCGACCATGACGCTCGCTGTCATGCCCAAGCTGGAGGAATACGGCATCCCGATGGTGGTCGAAACCTCTTCGTCCGGCAAGATCACGACTTCGGGCAACCCGTGGATATTCAGGACAGCCCCAACGAGCGACATGCTGGCCGATTCCTTCGGTCCCTTTGTCGAAAAATTCGGCATGAAGAAAGCGGCGTTCCTGGCCGTCAACAATGATTGGGGGCACAGCAATACCGACGCCTATTCCAACATGCTGGCAAAACATGGGGTGCCGACGGTACTGAAAGAGAGCATGGACGCAAACGCTGTCGATCTTTCAGCGCAACTTGCCAAGATCAAAGCGTCGGATGCTGACGTATTGCTGGTGACAACCGAGATCGAGCAACTGACCCTGATCTTCAAGCAGGCGTTTTCTCTTAGGCTGCCACAGAAGATTATTGCGACCACAACCTCGTCGACCCCCGATCAGGCAATTGAGCATGCCGGCAGTGCCGCAGACAACGCATATTTCACCGTGTTGTTTGCGCCGTGGTTCCCTGACATGGCCCCCAATCCTGAGGTGGCAAAGTTTTTCGCTGAAGAATGGGAGCGCCGCGATTTTGAATTCGCCGGCCGCATCGAAGGGCAGCGTGGCTACGATGCAATCCTGAGCATTGCCGCTGCCGTCGAAAAGGCTGGAACGGCGGAGCCCGAAGCTATCCGCAAAGCGCTCTGGGAGGTGGAGGTCAAGGGAGTCAACAGCAATATCAAGTTCCTCAAGCAAGGGCCTGAAGGTGCTGAAAGCGGCCAGAACACCGCCAACATCTTTGTCGTTCAAGTCAAGGGCGGCAAGGTCGTTCGCCCCGACTTCGCAAGCCAATAATCGGCACCCGGCCCGGTGATTCTTTTCGCCGGGCCCATCGTTTGATCGGGTGGGCTCAAGCTGCTTGCAAGGCCGATATCCACATCGAGAGAAATCGCCGGACTCCCAAATGCAGGGCCAATCACCAAAGCCGGCATTGCCATGTCGCAACCTTCGGCCGGATATCGAGCCTCGCGTAGGCGCGCTCACCGATGACCTTCCAAAGCGGCGATGTGAGAGCCTGCGAGTTGCAATCGGCAATGAAGTGCGCAATTGGCGCCTTAAACGCGGCTGGAGGCTGGAGGAACTGGCTCGCGCAGCCGGCCTGTCGATGGGCGCGGTCTCCAGGATTGAGAATGGCACCGTATCCACGTCTCTGACGACATTGCGGGCGCTGTCTTGGGCGCTGGGCGTGCCGATTTCATCGCTGCTGCGGCGTTCTGAGCAACAATACGAGGCAGTGTTCAAGAAGGCTGGTCAGCCGATAGGGCTCCGGAACTGTCCGACGCCAGCAGAAACTCTCGGCGACATCGAAGTGCTGAGTTCCGGCATCAAGGTCGAGCCTTATCTGGTACGGCTCATCGAGCAGGAAGCCCATTTCCCAACCTTCCGGCATAGCGGGATGAAGTTCCTCTATATGTTGGAGGGAGCCATCAGATATTCGCATGGCGAGGATCATTACGATCTAGGTCCGGGAGATAGCCTGCTTTTTGAGGCTTCCGTGCTGCATGGCCCTAGGAAACTCCTGCGCGGCCCGGCGCTATATCTGTCGATCATCTCCGCTCGCCCGTAGCCCACCGAGCGCACGACTGGCCGCGCTCGAGACGAGCAGCGCCTAGAGAAAGATGACTTCTCCTTGAATCGCCATCTCACTCTAAGTCTTTGTTTTTGAATTATGATCTTGTCCGAAAAGTCTGCAACTTTTCGGGGTCATGCTCTAATTGCCCGTCGCAGCGACGGGCGCCTGCGTGCGGGCGCTGGCCGCTTCGATCCAGGACGACAGTGCCTCGGTCGCCGATGTCTGCAGGCCGTCGGCATTCAATTCAGGTGGTACCTTCCAGCCGGGATCGATACCTTCCATATTTGGCAACTCATGGGCGATGCCCTTGTGGCAGTCGATGCAGGTGGCCTGCCCGGACAAGAGATAGCGGGTGTGGATTTCGGCCGCGCGCTGTGTCTGTTTCGACAGGTCCATCGCGACGGAGGAGTGACAATTGCGGCACTCGAGGCTGTCATTGGCCTTCAAGCGGTGCCATTCATGCTGTGCAAGCTCAAGGCGCTTGTCGAGGAATTTCCGACGCGTGTTGATGGTGCCGAAAATCTTACCCCACACTTCCTTCGAGGCCTGCATCTTGCGCGCGATCTTGTCGGTCCAGTCATGCGGAACGTGGCAGTCGGGGCAGGAGGCGCGCACGCCCGAGCGGTTGGAGAAATGCACCGTGCGGGTCAGTTCCTGATAGACGTTGTTTTCCATCTCATGACAGGAGATGCAGAATTTTTCGGTATTGGTGACTTCGAGCGCCGTGTTGAACGCCCCCCAGAAGATGACGCCGCCCACAAAGCCACCCAAGGTCAGGAAGGCAAGGCTGAGCGTTGCCGCCGGTTTCGTCAGGAAGGCCCAGACCCAGGCGGCCAGCCGCTTGATCGAGCTCATCACCTATTCTTCCCCTGCATGCTTGACGCCCATCTCGCTCATGTCCTTGAAGGTATTGCCCACGAGCGGTTGCGTATCGGCCTGGGGCACATGGCAAGCGGTGCAGAAGTAGCGGCGCGGCGAGACATCGGCCAGCATCTGGCCGTCGCGCGTAAGATAGTGGGTCACGCTGACCATCGGCGCGCCGGACCCTTCGGTGAATTCGCGCTTGTGGCAGGAAAGGCAGCGATTGGTATTGACCGAGAGCTGATAGCCCTCGATCGAATGCGGGATCACCGGCGGCTGGTCCGGATAGGCGCGCATCTTGCGGATGTCGTCGACAGTCCATTTCGGAATGGGTTTTGCCGGAGCCGATTCCGGATAAGAGACGCCACCCATGGTCTCGGCACCCATCTGCGCGAGCGCCACCGACGCACTGATCGCCGTCAGCGCAAATACGGCCAGCAGCAGGCGCGGCGGCGTCAGACGGAAACGATCTTGACTGCGCATTTCTTGAAATCCGTCTGCTTGGAGATCGGGTCGGTAGCGTCGAGCGTCACCTTGTTGATCAGCTTGCTGGCGTCGAACCACGGCACGAAGATCACCCCTTTCGGCATGCGGTTGCGGCCGCGCGTCTCTACCCGCGCCTGCATTTCGCCGCGCCGTGACACAACCCGGACCTCGGCTCCCTGGTTGATGCCGCGCGTGCGCGCATCGTCGGCATTCATGAAACAGACGGCACCGGGAAACGCCCTGTAAAGCTCAGGCACGCGCATCGTCATGGAACCGGAATGCCAATGTTCCAGCACGCGGCCGGTCACCAGCCAGAGGTCATATTCGTCGTCGGGGCTTTCAGCCGGCGGCTCATAGGGCACCGCTATGATCTTGGCCTTGCCGTCCGGATTGCCGTAGAAGCGCACCCCTTCGCCCGGTTTCACATAGGGATCATAGCCTTCCCGGTAGCGCCACAAGGTTTCCTTGCCGTCGACCACCGGCCAGCGCAGGCCGCGCACTTGGTGATAGGAATCATATGGTGCCAGGTCATGGCCATGGCCGCGCCCGAACGAGGCATATTCCTCAAACAGGCCTTTCTGGATGTAGAAGCCGAAATCCTTCGCTTCCTGATTGTCATATTCGGCGTCGATGTCCGCGAGCGGAAACTTGTCCGCTTCGCCGTTCTTGAACAATATGTCGAACAGCGTCCTGCCATTGTAATCCGGGTTTTGCGCGAGGAGATCGGCGGGCCAGACGTCGTCGGCGGTGAAGCGCTTGGAGAACTCGACCAGTTGCCACAGGTCGGAGCGCGCCTCGCCCTCGGCCTGCACGAGTTGGTGCCAGACATGGGTGCGACGCTCGGCATTCCCGTAGGCTCCCTCCTTCTCCACCCACATCGCGGCGGGCAGGATGAGGTCGGCATTGACCGCGGTGATGGTCGGATAGGCGTCTGACACGACGATGAAATTGTCCGGATTGCGATAACCGGGATAGGTTTCGTTAGCGGTGTTCGGCGCCGCCTGGAGATTGTTGTTCACCTGGATCCAGTACCAGTTGAGCTTGCCGTCCTTCAGCATGCGGTCCTGGAGCACGGCATGGTAGCCTGGCTTTTCCGGCAGGAGGCCGTGCGGCACCTTCCAGATTTCCTCGGCATGCCGCCGATGCTCGGGATTGGTCACCACCATGTCGGCCGGCAGGCGATGTGCGAATGTGCCGACTTCGCGTGCCGTACCGCATGCGGAAGGCTGACCCGTCAGCGAGAACGGACTGTTGCCGGGTTCCGAGATTTTTCCGGTCAGAAGATGGATATTATAGACCATCTGGTTGGCCCAGACGCCGCGGACATGCTGGTTGAAGCCCATTGTCCAGAGCGACATCACCTTTTTGGCGGGATCGGCGTAAAGCTCGGCCAGTTCCTCCAGGAATGAGGGCTCGACGCCGGAAAGTTCGGAGACTTTGTCGAGCGTATATTCGGAAACCATCGCCTTGAAGGCCTCGAAATCGATCGGCTCCGTCTTGCCGGGGTCTACCGCATTCGTCGCCGCCTTCTCCAGTTCGTGTTCGGGCCGCAAGCCGTAGCCGATATTCGTCACGCCTTTCACGAAGACGGTGTGCTTGTCGACGAACTCCTTGTGGACGCGGTCGGTGGCGATGATGTGGTTGGCGATATAGTTGAGGATCGCAAGGTCGGTGCCCGGTTTGAACACGATGGGGATGTCGGCAAGGTCCATCGAGCGATGGGTGAAGGTCGACAGCACCGCGCAACGCACATGCGGATGCCCCAGTCGCCGGTCGGCGACCCGCGTCCACAGGATCGGGTGCATCTCGGCCATATTGGAGCCCCACAGCACGAAGGCATCGGCCGCCTCGAAATCGTCATAGCAGCCCATCGGCTCGTCCATGCCGAAGGTGCGCATGAAGGCGACCGCTGCCGAGGCCATGCAATGGCGCGCATTGGGGTCGAGATTGTTAGAACGAAAGCCGGCGCGCATCAGCTTGGTCGCGGCATAGCCCTCGAAAATGGTCCACTGGCCGGACCCGAACATGCCGACTGCCTCCGGCCCCTTTTCCTTCAGCGTGGCCTTCAGTTTTTCGGCCATCAGGTCGAAGGCTTCATCCCAGGTGACCGGTTCGAATTCTCCGTTCTTGTCGAACTTGCCGTTGGCCTTGCGCATCAGCGGCTGCGTCAGGCGGTCTGCTCCATACATGATCTTGGAGAGGAAATAGCCCTTCACGCAGTTAAGCCCGCGATTGACGTCGGCCTGCATGTCGCCATGTGTTGCTACGACCTTGCCTTCCTTGACCCCGACCATGACGCCGCAGCCGGTGCCGCAGAAGCGGCATGGCGCCTTGGACCATTTGATTTCGAGGGCGCTGACGCCGCCTGGAACGGACTGGCCGGCGGCAGGTGTCGCTATGCCGGCTGCGGCGGCTGCAACGGCGGCCGCATTAGCCTTGAGCATGTCGCGACGGGTCATCGATCTCGTCATTGCGGGTCGCCTTCGTCACTGTAGATGTGTTCGAAAACCAGATTTGCGGTGATCACGCCGTCGAGCAGGGAGATCTGTGTCAGCCTCTCACCGAGCGCGCCGACACTCGGGCCCTCGATGGTGACGACGATCTTGCTCGCCTGCGCGGCGTGTACTTCCACGCCTTCCATTGCGGCTAGCCGCTCGACGACTTCATCGGTGTGTCTGGGCAGCACGGAAATGACGGCGCTGGAGCTATGCTGCCATGCTGGGATGCCGTCTGTGAGGCTTTGGCCGGTCAGAAAGTCGCGACGGGTCATGCTGGCGCGCTCTTTCATGGCGCCGCCCTAATGCAACCCATTCGGCGGCGACCCCGGCGGGCCGAATACAATCTGCCACATCCAGACGGCGAAGCCAAAGCCGCCGACCACGCCGACGGCCACGACCGGCCAGATGCCGAAAGCCAGAACCAGGAAGGCGATGAGTTCACGCCGGCGTTGTCCCGCAGTGTCGGGCGATACGGTCTGTCCTGCTTGGTCCTGGGTCATGATTTCCTCATGGGCCTGGGATTTCGGGCGCCGAACTCAACAGTCATTATGGCCATTGCTACCTGTGGATGACAAGTGCCTTGAACCACAGCACGGAATTGCCATTGGCCGAAGTCGCCTCCACCGGCCGTTCGGCGGCAAAGCCCATCATCTCATGGAAGAGATCGGGAATGGGTGTCTGGCGAAGAGAGGACGAAACCTAGTTCGTATTGGTTTGCTTGTCTTCCTTCTTGAGCTGGTTCCAGGCGTTCTGCTGCGAAAGCATGCCGCGCAGATAGGCGATATTGGCCTGTGCCTGCTCTGGGGATAGCTCCTGGCTTGCAATGGCTTCAGCCTCCTGGAAGCGCCCCTGGAGGCCGACGACGAGCGCCAGATTCTGCCGGACCCGGCTGTCTGCCCCAGATGCCTCGGATGCCGATCGCATATAGGTTTCGGCGGTCTTGAGGTCGCCGGCCAGAACGTAGGACATGCCCAGATTCGACAGGATGGAGGGCTCGTTGGGCTTCAGGTCGAGTGCCTTGCGATAAAGCTGCCGGGCTTCGTCGGCCTGTCCAAGCTGATCGAGAATGGCGCCTTCAGCGGATAGAAGCTTCCAGTCCGGATATTCGGGTGTCTGGGCACGGCGTACCGCATCCAATGCCGGCTCCAACTGGCCGACGCCGGCAAGCGCCTTACCATAGGCGGCAAGCACATCGCGATCCTTGGGATGGGCGATGGCAAGCTTGCGCATGACCGCGAGTGCCTGGTCTGAGCGTCCATCCATCTGCAGGACAGTGGCATATTGCAGGGCAACGCTCTTGTTGTTCGTGTCGCGCGTATAGGCATTGCCGAGTGATCTGGCCGCTGAATCCAACTCCGCGGACGACATGGTTTCAAGCGGTTTGCCGGACGCGCGGCTGACCGACCCCGTCGCCATCTTGTCGGTGGCGCAACCGGAAATTCCTGCTGCCAGCGCGAGCGCAAATGCGACGGTGACCAACCTTTTTCCAGTTGCCTTTGCCGAGTGATTGGTCAACATCTGCGCCAGATCTCCATCCGTTCCCGCTGGCCAAACTGCGGCCATCTTCCCCGTCGCAGAAATATTCTGTTAACCCTAACGGATGGTTAAGAAGCGGCGCCTGCGCCGCATGGTGAACAACCGAGGACCGCCGAAATGCCGCTCGAACTGATCGAAAAGAAACAGAAAAAATCACGTCCCATCTATCTGCTGGCCAATGGCGATCTGGAAAATGCAGGTCTCGACGGGACGGCGTTGGCATGGGCCGACAATAACGGCTTTTCCGGCGATGCGGGGCGCGTGCTGATACTTCCAGGCGCGGAAGGAGCAATAGGCGGTGCGCTGTTCGGTCTGGGCAAAGCGGATGAGGCCAAGGGTGCTCTTGCTTGCGGCACCCTTGCCCGGACCCTGCCAGAGGGTGACTGGCATTTTGCGACAAAGCCCGCAGACCCGTTCCTGTCGTCGCTCGGTATCGCACTTGGGGCTTATGCTTTCACGCGCTACGGGAAAAAACCCGGGAAGGAACTGCGCCTTGCCGTTCCTGCTGGCGTAGACCATGCGCATATCAAGCGTATTGTGGAAGGGGTGTTTCTCACACGCGACCTCGTCAATACGCCAACCAATGACATGGGCCCCAATGCGCTTGAGGAGGCTGTCCGTAAATTGGCCCGGCAGCACAAGGCCAAGCTGTCGGTCACCAAAGGGGACGATCTTCTCAAGTACAACTTCCCGATGATCCATGCGGTTGGCCGGGCGTCGGCAGAGGCCCCGCGTCTCATCGACATGGTGTGGGGCGAAAAGAATGCGCCCAAGGTCACGCTGGTCGGCAAGGGCGTGTGTTTCGACACCGGTGGCCTCGACATCAAGCCGGCAAGCAGCATGCTCCTGATGAAGAAGGACATGGGCGGTGCTGCCAATGTGCTCGGCCTGGCAGCCATGATCATGGCTGCCGGTATGCGCGTCAGGCTGCGCGTGCTGATCCCTGCGGTCGAGAACTCGATCTCGGCCAACGCCTTCCGACCTGGCGATATTCTCACCAGCCGCAAAGGGCTGACGGTCGAGATCGGCAACACCGACGCCGAGGGCAGGCTGGTTCTGGCCGATGCCCTGGCGCTGGCGGACGAGGAGACACCGGACCTGCTGGTCGACATGGCGACGCTGACAGGTGCGGCGCGAGTGGCGCTGGGGCCGGACCTGCCGCCCTTCTATACCGACGACGAGGCGCTGGCGGACGAGCTTGGAAAGGCCGCCGCGGCCGTCGAGGACCCGCTTTGGCGCATGCCTCTGTGGGCACCCTATGATGCCAAGCTCGCCTCGAAAGTTGCCGACATGAACAACGCCACCAGCGATGGTTTCGCCGGCTCGATAACTGCGGCACTTTTCCTCAAGCGGTTTGTCGAGAGGGCATCAAGCTGGGCGCATTTCGACATTTTTGCCTGGAACCCCGCCGAACGGCCATACGGGCCAGCAGGAGGCGAGGCGCAAGCCATACGCGCTTTGGAACGGGTATTATCAAAACGCTATGGCGGCTAAAGCATTTTGCAGCCAAGTGAAATCACTCGGCGTCGCCGTCATTTTGTGGCGTGAAACGGAAGCGAAACGATTCCACGCCATGCTGGCTCCATGGCGATCCGGTTACGTCCAGCTCAGGCTCTCCGGCTTTGGCAACAGGTCGTGTTGTCCGAGGTGCGTGCCGACGCCCCGGATTTGACTATGCGTCAGGCGGCGATATTGCTGACGATCTATCTCGAACCGCCGCCTCATACCGTACGCGCCCTTGCCGAAAGGCTGGGCGTCAGCAAGCCGGTGATCACCCGCGCACTTGATACGATGGGCGCCTTGAAACTGGTATCGCGCCATCGCGACGAAGCCGATCGTCGCAACGTGCTGATCCGGCGCACGGTGGAAGGTGCGCTCTATGTCGAGCGTTTCGGCGATGTTATCATTGCCAGAGCTTTGGAGTTACCGCTTTGACTGCCCATGACGCGCGCCTTCATGCCTTCCGGTCCGATCTTGCCGATGCCCGCCTGAAAGACGAAATCGCGGCGGAACGATACGTGGCCGGGCGGCCGGGACGCATCGAAGCTTCTGTTGTCGATGTTAGAATAGCACCGGGGCTGGAAGCTGGGATAAGCACACAGTTGTTGCGCGGAGATGATGTCAGTATCTTCGAAGAGGCCAAGGGCTGGTGCTGGGTGCAGGCGGAGCGCGACGGCTATGTCGGCTATGTCGGCGAGGCCGCGATTGCGGCACGTGACCACGATCTTACACATCAAGTCATTGCGCCCCGCAGTTTTATCTATCCGGGTCCTGACCTGAGATTTCCACGCAGCGGCCAGATTTCACTGGGCTCAAAGCTGACGGTTGTGAACTTCACCGAAACGCGTGGCACGCGCTATGCGCTCCTGCCGTCGGGCGAAGCGGTGATTGCGGGTCACTTACGGTCACTCGGAGAGTTCGACACCGACTACGTCGCCGTCGCAGAGACCCTGCTCCACACACCCTATCTGTGGGGTGGCGTGTCCGGCTTCGGCATCGACTGTTCCGGCCTCGTGCAACTTGCCATGCGCATGACGGGCAGGGATGTGCTGCGTGACTCGGACATGCAGGCCTCGACCATAGGCGAAGCGATCGATCCTGCGGACGATTTTTCCAATCTGCGGCGCGGAGATTTGGTTTTCTGGAAGGGGCATGTTGCCATACTGACCGATGGCGAGAACATCATCCATGCCAGCGGTCATACCATGATGGTATCGCGCGAAAACCTGAAGCAGGCGATCGAGCGCATCGGCTATCTTTATGGCGGGCCTACTGCCTGCCGGCGTCCCTGATTCCTGTTTTTGCGCAAATTCCGGAAGGACAACCGGTTCCCGCTTTTCCTGGGATTTCTCTAATATTGCATCTGCCGGTCGACGACATTCCGCAGCGGTTCGCCGCGTTCGAACGCATCCATCTGCGCTAGCATGGGCGCAACCAGATGGGCGGGATCGGAGGTGGCCGCCGCATGCGGCGTCACGAACACCTTGGGATGCGTCCATAGCGGGCTGGTCTTGGGCAGGGGCTCGAGTTCGAACACGTCCAGGCTCGCCTCCTTGAGAAGGCCGTCCTCGAGTGCGCGCGCGATGTCTGCGTCCTTTTGCAGCAAACCGCGGCCGGCATTGATCAGCACCGCCCCGCCGATGCCGTTACGCCGCCGCAGTTCGCGCAGCAGCTTGTAGTCGATGATGCCACGTGTTGCAGGCGTAAGCGGCAGGAGCACCACGAGAATATCGGTAGCGTTGAGGAAAGGCACCAGTCCCGCCTCGCCGCCAAAGGTCTGCACCCCCTCCATGGTACGGCCGGTGCGCCCCCAGCCATTGACGCGGAAGCCGATCGCAAGCAATGCGTTCGCCGCTACACGACCCAACTGGCCGAGCCCCATGATGCCGACCGAAACATCGGCCGCCGACCGCTGCGGCGGCTCGTGCCAGATCTTCTTCTGCTGCTGGTTCCGGTAGAGCGTGCCTTGCCGATGATGATCCAGCACACGCCATACGACATATTCGGTCATGTGTTGGGAGAGGTTTTCGGCCACAACGCGCACGATCGGCGCATCCGGCAGGCCGGGGTCGTTGAACAGATGATCGACGCCGGCGCCGATGGAAAAGACCGCGCGCAGATTGGGCAATCTGGCCAAGATGTTGGCCGGCTGCTTCCAGACCACCGCATAGGTGATGGAAGGGTCTTCCGGCCCGTCCGGCGCCAGCACCACGTCACGTTCCGCCGACAGCAGTTCGTGCCACCGCTGCGGGTTGAAACCCGTGACCGAAAGCAGGATGCGGCCCTTGTTCATGTCATTCCTCTTGCTTCATTCGCTGACCACGCCAGCCGGCGCGGTCTCTATCCTGAAGGCAGCCGAGATCAGTGCCCGAGTATAGTCCGAGCGCGGCTCCTCGAAAATCTGGCGCGACGGGCCGGCTTCCACGATCTTGCCGTTACGCATGACGATGACGTCATTGGCAAGTGCCCGTACCACCTTCAGATCGTGGCTGATGAAGAGATAGGCCAGGTCGTGCTTGCTCTGCAGGCTACGCAGCAGGTCCACCACCTGCGCCTGCACGCTCATGTCGAGCGCCGATGTCGGCTCGTCCAGCATCACAAAGCGGGGCTTCAACACCATGGCGCGGGCAATCGCGATGCGCTGGCGCTGGCCCCCGGAAAATTCATGCGGATAGCGGAAGCGGGTTTCGGAATCGATGCCGACTTCCTGCAGCACGTCGACCACGCGCCTGTCACGCTCGTCGGCGGAGAGCTTGGGCTCGTGGATCTTCAGTCCCTCTTCGATGATTTCGGAGATCGACATGCGTGGGCTGAGCGAACCATAGGGGTCCTGGAACACGATCTGTAATTCGCTCCGCAGCGGCCGCATGTCGTTGAAGGACAATGCATTGATGTCGCGCCCGTCAAAGTTGATCCTGCCTTGCGAGGAGATCATGCGGGCGAGTGCCAGGCCGAGGGTTGTCTTTCCCGATCCGGATTCACCGACGACGCCCAGCGTCTGGCCGGCGCGCACCGTCACGTCGATTCCGTCCACGGCCTTCACATGGTCGACGACCTTGCGAAAAAAACCCTGCTTGATCGGAAACCACACCTTGATGTCGTCCCCCGCCATTACCGTTTTGGCATCGGGATTGGCTTGTGGAGGCTTGCCCTTGGGTTCGGCCGCAAGCAGATGTCTCGTATATTCATGTTGCGGATTGGTGAAGATTTCCTGCGTCGGTCCCGCCTCGACGATCTTGCCCTTGGTCATGACGCAGACGCGGTCGGCGATCTTGCGCACGATGCCGAGATCATGGGTGATGAACAGCATCGACATGCCCTTACGGGCCTTCAGTTCGGCCAGGAGTTCCAGAATCTGTGCCTGCACGGTGACGTCGAGCGCCGTCGTCGGCTCATCGGCGATCAGCAGTTCCGGTTCGTTGGCGAGCGCCATGGCGATCATGACCCGCTGGCGCTGGCCGCCGGACAATTGGTGCGGGTAGGCGCCGAGGCGCTTTTCCGGGTCGCGGATGCCGACTTCCTTGAGCAGATCCAGCGTGCGGGCTCGAGCCTTCTTGTCGCCCATGCCTTGATGCAGCTTAAGGATTTCGATGATCTGCTGCTCGATCGTGTGCAGCGGATTGAGCGAGGTCATCGGTTCCTGGAAGATCATGGTGATCTTGTTGCCGCGTACGCGACGAAGCTCGTTCTCGTTCTTCGCCAGAAGATCGTCGCTCTGGAACAGGATCTTGCCGGATGGGTGGCTCGCTGCCGGATAGGGCAGGAGGCGCAGCACCGAAAGCGCCGAAACCGACTTGCCAGAGCCGGATTCGCCTACCAGCGCCACCGTCTCGCCCTTGGCAATGTCGAAGGAGATGCGATCGACGGCCGTTTGGGTCCGGCCGCCTTGCATGAAGGCGACGGAAAGGTCCTGCACCGATAAAAGAGGCTTACCGGTCATTTGAACGTCTTTCTCGGATCGAAGGCGTCGCGCGTCGCCTCGCCGATGAAGATCAGCAGCGACAGCATCAGCGAAATCACCACGAAGCCGGAAATGCCGAGCCAAGGTGCATTGAGGTTGCGCTGGCCCTGCTTGAGCAATTCCCCAAGCGAGGCGGAACCCGGCGGCAGGCCGAAGCCGAGGAAATCGAGCGCCGTCAAAGTGGTGATCGAGCCATTGAGGATGAAGGGCAGGAAGGTCAGCGTCGCCACCATCGCATTGGGCAGCAGATGCCGAAACATGATGGTGCGGTTGGGCACGCCGAGCGCGCGCGCCGCATTGACATATTCGAAGTTGCGGGCGCGTAGGAATTCGGCGCGCACGATGCCGACGAAACTCACCCAGGAAAACAAAAGCATGATGCCGAGCAATATGAAAAAGCCCGGCGGCAGGATCGCGGCGATGATCAGCAGCAGATAGAGCACGGGAATTGCCGACCAGATTTCGATGAAGCGCTGGAAGATCAGGTCGGTCAGGCCGCCGAAATAGCCCTGCACCGCACCCGCTGAAACCCCGATGACTGCCGAACCGGCTGTCAGGATCAGACCGAACAGAACCGAGACGCGAAAACCGTAGATGACCCGCGCCAGCACGTCGCGCGCCTGGTCGTCGGTGCCGAGCCAGTTCCAGTTGCCGATGGTGCAGTTCTCATCGTCGACGCCCTGCGGGTAGCGCTGGCAGCGTTCCTCCTTCGAATACATCCAGGACGGCTTTGCCGGCGCCGCCTCGGGAATCTCGTTGTTGACGCTGCGATAATGGTAGCGGATCGGCGGCCAGATCAGCCAGCCATTGGCCTCGATCTCGTCCTGGATCACCGGGTCGCGATAATCTGTAATGGCGAGGAAGCCGCCGAATTTCTCTTCCGGATAGTCGATCAGTGCGGGAACCAGCAATTCGCCCTTGTAGGAGGCCAGGATCGGCCGGTCATTGGCGATGAATTCGGAGCATAGCGTCAGGCCGAACAGCGCGAGGAAAATCCAGAGCGACCAGTAGCCGCGCCGGTTCGCCTTGAAATTCTGCCAGCGCCGCTGGTTGAGTTGAGACAGAAGCGGGCGCTTCTCGGGCCGTGCAACGGTATCGGCGGCAGACATCAGACGTCCCTCCGCTCGAAATCGATGCGCGGATCGATCCATGTATAGGTGAGGTCGGAAATCAGGCTGATGAACAGGCCGATGAGTGAGAAAATGTAGAGATTTGCGAACACCACCGGATAGTCGCGGTCGAGGATGGAGCGGAAGCCGAGCAGGCCGAGCCCGTCGAGCGAGAAGATGTTTTCGATCAGCAGCGAGCCGGTGAAGAAGGCGGAAATGAACGCGCCCGGAAAGCCGGCAATCACGATCAGCATGGCATTGCGGAACACATGGCCATAGAGCACCTGCCGTTCCGATAGGCCCTTGGCCCTTGCGGTCACGACATATTGCTTGCGGATCTCGTCGAGGAACGAGTTCTTGGTCAGCAGCGTCGTGGTGGCGAAGGCCGACATCACCATGGCGGTCAGCGGCAATGTGAGATGCCAGAAATAGTCGAGGATTTTGCCGCCCAGCGACAGCTCGTGAAAATTGTCCGAGGTGAGCCCACGCAGCGGGAACCAATCATAAAAGGACCCGCCCGCAAACAGCACCATCAGCAGGATGGCGAAGAGAAAGCCCGGTATGGCATAGCCGATGATGACGATGCCGCTTGTCCACATGTCGAAGGATGACCCGTCCTTGACCGCTTTGCGGATGCCGAGCGGAATAGAGATCAGATAGGACAGAAGGGTGATCCATAGGCCGAGCGACACGGAAACCGGCATCTTCTCCACGATAAGGTCGAGAACGCCGATGTCGCGGAAATAGCTTTCGCCGAAATCGAAGCGGGCATAGTTCCACAGCATCATGCCGAACCGCTCCAGCGGCGGCTTGTCGAAGCCGAACTGCTTTTCAAGCTTGGCGATGAATTCGGGGTCGAGTCCCTGCGCTCCGCGATATTTCGATGAGGTGACGCCGCCGGCATCGAAGCTCGCTGCTCCGGCATCGCCACCGCCACTTCCCAGCCGGTCGCCGGCGTCCCCGCCCTGGCCGGTGATCTGCGCAATGACCCGCTCCACCGGCCCGCCGGGCGCGAACTGGATGATGGCGAAGGAAATGGCCATAATCCCGAAGAGCGTCGGGATCATCAGCAGGATGCGCCGCAGGATATAGGCGCCCATCAGCTCTTACCCTCACCACGGAGTGAGGGTGAAGCACGTCGCACCGATGCTTCGGCCCCACTCTTTCGCTCCGGGCGTTCGTCGTTCGAAAAGCTAAATCCTCGGCTTTTCGCCTGCTTCGCAGACCACTGCTCACCCTTTGCCAATTGCCGCCGCCTTTTCCTTGTCAAACCACCACAGTGCTTCGACCGGAAAGCCGAAATCGGGTTTTGGCTCCTTGAAGCCGAACATGTCCCAGAAGGCTGCCCGGTGATTCGCGGAATACCAATTTGGAATCCAGTCTTGCCGCGCGCGCAAGACCCGGTCCAGGGCGCGCATGGCAATTGTAAGGCTCTGACGATCCTGAGCCGCGCCGACCGCATCGACCAGCGAATCTACCGCGGAGTCGGCTGTGCCGCACAGATTGCGCGACCCGGGAAGTGTGGCCGATCGCGAATGGAACAGGCCTTCGATCTCATCGCGCGTCGGTGTCGCGGTAAATGACAGCGCCATGGTGATCAGGTCGAAGTCGAAATCATTCTGGCGCGCGGCAAATTGGGCGGAATCGACCACCCGGATCGAGGCATCGATGCCGATTGCCCGCATATTGCCGATCCACGACCCATGAATCTGTTCCCAAATCGAGTCCTCTACCAAGATTTCGACGGTGAGCTTTTCGCCTTTGGCATTGGCAAGCAGTGACTTGGAGCGCTGCCAGCCGGCTTCGGCAAACAGGCGGGTTGCTGCGCCGAGCAGCTTGCGGTCGCGGCCGGACCCGTCTGAAACCGGCTGGATCACCGCCTCGCCAAACGCCTCGTCGGGGATTTTACCGCGCAACGGTTCCAGCAGCGCCAGTTCCTCGGGCGAGGGCAGGCCTTCTGCTCTGTAGTCGGATCGCTCGAAACAGGATTGCGAGCGCTCATAGGAGCCGTAGAAGAGATTGCGCCTTGCCCATTCGAAATCGAAGCACATGCCGATGGCCTTGCGCACGCGCGGGTCGTGGAAGCGCTCGCGGCGCTGGTTCAGCGCGGTGGCCTGCATGGAGGGGCGCTTTTCGGACGGGAATTCGCGGCGCACCACCTTGCCTTGTTTTAGCGCCGGAAAATCATAGCCGGTTGCCCAGATGCGCGAGGTGAATTCCTGCCGGTAGAGAATATCCCCTTTTTTGAAGGCCTCGAAGGCGGCCTGCCGGTCGCGATAGAACTCGATGCGGATGCGGTCGAAATTGTAAAGGCCACGATTGACCGGAAGGTCGCGCGCCCAATAATCCTCCACGCGGTCATATTCGATTGTCTGGCCCGCTGCGACGCGGCCAACCTTGTAGGGGCCCGAACCGAGAGGCGCCTTCATGCTTGCGCCGTCGAAGGGATTTTCGGTGAAATATGCCTTCGAGATGATGGGAAAGCCCGCGACATTGAGGATGGTGCGCGCCGATTGCTTGCCCGTAAATGTCAGGCGCAATGTGTGATCGTCCACCGCCGCAGCTTCCGTCATCTGCGTCAGCGGCAGAAGCAGGCTGGGATGGCCATCCTTCTTGTAGAGGTCGAACGAGAAGGCGACGTCATGTGCGGTAAGCGGTGTACCGTCATGGAAGCGCGCTTCAGGCCGCAGGATGAATTCGAAGACATTGCGGTCGTCGGAGATCGACACGCTTTCGGCAAGCAGGCCGTAAAGCGCATCCGGCTCGTCAAGGGCGCTTGCCATCAGCGAATCGAAGCACATTTCCATGCGCGGCGGTGCATCGCCCTTGGCGACGAAGGAATTGAGCGTATTGAAGGTGAGGGTGCTTTGGTTGAAGACCCAGTTGGGCGGCGCGAAATTGAACAGCCCGCCCTTGGGCGCGTCGGGGTTCACATAGTCGAAATGCTTGAAGTCCGGCTTGTATTTCAGGTCGCCGAATGCCGACAGCCCGTGCAACCTGGTTCCGGAAGGAGCTTCCGCAAAGGAGAGGCGAGGCAGCAGCGGAGCGGCGGCCACCGCACCTGCCGCCGCCAGAAATTCCCGGCGTCCAATCATGGGAGCCATCGGTCGGCACCCCTCATCAGTCGGCGCTCTTATATTTGGTGGCCAGCGCCTTTTCCTTCTCCGGATCGATCCACCATGAATCGATGTCGGCGCCGATATAGGAAGGCTGCTTTTCAGGGATGCCGAATTTGTTCCAGAAGGCGAGCCAGATCACCGGCCGGTGCCATTGCGGCACGACATAATAATTCCACAGCAAAACCCGGTCGAGCGCGCGCGTGGCCGCGACCAGATCGTCGCGGTCGGTTGCGAAGATCACCCGTTCGACCAGCGCATCGACCACCGGGTCCTTGATACCCGGCAGATTGCGCGAACCGGGCTTGTCGGCAGCCTGCGAACTCCAGAAGTCGCGCTGTTCGTTGCCGGGCGAGGACGATTGCGGGAACTGCCCGGTGACGATGTCGAAATCGAAATTGCGGTAGCGGTTCACATATTGGTTGGGGTCAACTATGCGCAGCGAGGCGGCGATGCCGATCTTGCGCAGGCTGTCGATATAGGAGCCCGATATGATCTCGTCGGTCGGGCTGTTGCCGAGGATTTCGACCCGGTACTGCTCACCGGTCGTCTCATTGGTCATCTTGCCGTTGACGATCTTCCAGCCCGCCTGCGCGAAAAGCGCGATCGCCTCGCGCAGATAGGTGCGTTCCGACTGCGGCGTATCGTAGACCGGGAGCCTGAATTCCTGAGTGAAGACCTCCGGTGGCAGCTTGTCCTTGTAGGGCTCAAGCAGTTCCAGTTCCTTGCCAGTGGGAAGTCCGCTCGAAGCCAGGTCCTGTCCTTCGAAATAGCTGTCGGTGCGAGTGTTGAGCCCGTAGAACAGCTTGCGGTTCATGCTTTCGAAGTCGAGCGCCAGCGTCAGGGCATGCCGCACGCGGCGGTCCTGGAATTGCGGGCGGCGCAGATTGAGCACGAAGCCCTGCATTGGCTCGCCAGAAGTGTTCTCGAACTCGCGCTTGATGACGTCGCCTTCCTTGAAGGCAGGGAAGTTATATTCCGTCGCCCAGCGGCGGGAGCTGTTTTCGGGCCGGATGTCCTCGAAGCCGCCCTTGGTGAAGGCCTGCCATTCGGCGTTTTCATCCTGGATATAGATATAGCGGCGTCGGTCGAAATTGTTTCGCCCGACATTTACCCCGACCTCGGCCGCCCAATAATCGGGAACCCTGCTCCAGATGATTTCGGATCCGGGCTTGAAGCTCTCGATCTTGTAGGCGCTCGACCCTAGCGGTGGCTCCAGTGTCGGCTGGGTGATGTCACGCTTCTTGCCCTTGGCGTCGGTGCCCTCCCACCAATGTTTCGGCAGGACAACGAGATCGCCGAGAATAAGCGGTAGTTCGCGGTTGCCATTCTGGTCGAAGCGGAATTCGATTTCCCGCTCCGAAACGGCGACTGCTTCGGTCACATTGCCAAAATAGCGGATGAAATTGGGGCTTTCCGCCTTGAGGAAATTGAACGACCAGATAACGTCCTCTGCCGTGATCGGCTTGCCGTCATGCCATTTGGCGCGGGGATCGAGGCGGTAGGTGGCTGAGGAGAAGTCGTCCGGATATTTGAACGCTTCGGCAATCAGCGGATGGTTGGTGCTACCCTCGTCGGTCGCCTTGGCCATCAGCGTGTCATAGAGCAGGCCACCCTGGTAATTGAGGCCGGCCGCCGCCGTGCCGCGCACGATGAAGGGATTGAAACTGTCGAAACTGCCACTAGTGACGGAATTAATCGTACCGCCCTTCGGCGCATCGGGGTTCACATAGTCGTATTGCTTGAAATCCGAGCCATATTTGGATTCCCCGACCAGCGAGGCAGTCGTGCGCCACTCATCGGCCGTCGATGAAGCGAGACTCGCTGCGAGAAAGACCGAAGAAAGGCCGAGAGTTGCGATTGTCCGTGGCATCCACGCCTTCATTCATGCACCTCCTGCACGTCTCGATTCTCAATGTAGCCCATTGTGCCGCGCTGGAAACCGTACAGAGCCGGATTGGCGGATATATGCGTGCTTTCTAACAAAAAAGCCGGGCTGAACCCGGCTTTTTCATGATCCGACAATGACGATTTCGTTATTGCGCCGGTGCAGGAGCCGGTTCGGCCGGTGCTGCCCCTTCCGTCTGTGCAGGCTGCTCGCCCTCTGGGGCAGGCGCGGCTCCTTCAGCTGGCGCCTCGGCCGGTGCTGCGCCGGCTTCCGGCAACGGAGCCGGATTGTCCGACAGCGAGTGGAGATAGGCCAGCAGATTGGCGCGCTCGTCGTCCTTCTTGACGCCGGCGAAGCCCATCGCGGTGCCCTTGATGTAGCCCTTGGGCGAGGCGAGGAAGTGGTTGAGGTGATCGAAATCCCACACCACGGAACCGCCTTGCGAGAATTCCTTCATGGCCGCCGAATAGGAGAAGCCCTCATGGGTGCCGATCGGACGGTTCACAATGTCCCAAAGGTCGGGACCGACCTTGTTCGGGCCGCCCTTTTCACCGGAATGGCAGGCTGTGCACTTCTTGAACACGGCAGCGCCGGCATTGGCATCGGCCTTGGCAAGCAATTCTGCAACCGGAACGGCAGCCGGTTCCTCACCGCCGGGTGTAGCGGCCTCGGCTTCCGCAGCCTCGATGACATAGCCGGGCTTTTCAGGAGCAGGCGAAGCAAAAATAGCGTCCGACGCGATGGAAATGGAAAATATGATGAACACTGCGGCCAGCAGGCCGCCGATCACCTTGTTGAATTCGAATGAGTCCATTCGCCCCTGGCTCCCTTGGCCGGCTCGAGTCTGAAACTCCCGAATGCCGACAGCACTATCTTATTGCCGGACAGGGCCGGCAGAATGCGGCGGAAACTAGGTCTTTTGCTCTGGCGTTGCAACACCTATAAGGGCGGTTCCAGTGAGACCTTTTGCCACTTTCCATCGCTGTCTTTTCGGATTTTTTTGCTGCAGCCATGACACCGCTCATTCTGATTCCGGCGCGAATGCGTGCCACGCGCCTGCCCGGCAAGCCATTGGCTGACATTTGTGGGCGCCCGATGATCGTTCACGTGGCCGAACGCGCGCGTGAAAGCGGGCTTGGACGCGTCGTCGTGGCGACTGACACGCCCGAGGTGGCTTCGGCTGTCGAGGCTGGAGGCTTTGAGGCGGTCATGACCCGGGCCGACCACGAATCGGGCTCGGATCGTATCTTCGAGGCTTTGACTAAGCTCGATCCGGATGGGGGTTTCGACATCGTGATAAATGTCCAGGGCGACCTGCCGACGATCGATCCGGATACGATCCGCTCGGCACTGCAGCCCTTCGACGATCCGCAGGTGGATATCGCAACGCTTGGCGTCGAAATCACGCGTGACGACGAAAAGACCAATCCCAATGTGGTCAAGATCGTCGGCTCGCCCCGCTCGGAAACGCGTTTGCGGGCACTCTATTTTACCCGGGCCACGGCTCCCTGGGGCGAAGGGCCCCTCTATCATCATATCGGGCTATACGCCTATCGCCGCGCTGCGCTCACCCGCTTTGTGGAGCTGAAACCGTCGCCGCTGGAAAAGCGCGAACGCCTCGAACAATTACGCGCGCTCGAAGCAGGAATGCGCATAGACGTCGAAATCGTCCGCTCCTTGCCCCTCGGCGTCGATACGCCTGAAGATCTCGAGCGCGCCCGCGCCATCATTTCCAATCAAAGCAAGGCCTGATCATGCCCGAAAAAACCAACCGCATCGCCTTCCAGGGCGAGCCGGGTGCCAATTCCGACACCGCCTGCCGCAATGTCTATCCCTCGATGGAGCCGCTGCCTTGCCCGACTTTCGAGGATGCCTTCAATGCGGTCGAAACTGGCAAGGCCGATCTGGCGATGATCCCGATCGAGAACACCATTGCCGGCCGGGTTGCCGATATCCACTATCTGCTGCCGATCTCGAAACTGCATATTGTCGGTGAATATTTCCTGCCGATCCATTTCCAGTTGATGGTGCTGCCCGGCGTCAAGCGGGAAGAGATCAAGTCTGTCCACAGCCACATCCATGCGCTCGGCCAGTGCCGCAAATACATCCGCAAGAATGGCTGGAAGCCGATGGTCGCCGGCGATACGGCCGGTGCCGCCAAGCTGGTTGCCGAACAGCAGGACAGGACGATGGCAGCCCTTGCCCCGCGGCTGGCATCGAGCCTCTACGGATTGGACATATTGGAAGAGAATGTCCAGGACACCGAAAACAACGTGACCCGCTTCGTGGTCCTTTCCAGGGCCAAAGACTGGGCCGAGCGGCAGGACGGCGTGCCGATGATCACGACCTTCGTCTTCCGGGTTCGTAACGTGCCGGCCGCGCTTTACAAGGCCATGGGCGGCTTTGCCACCAATGGTGTCAATATGACCAAGCTGGAGAGCTACCAGCTCGGCGCCTTCGCGGCCACGCAGTTCTACGCTGATGTCGAGGGTCATCCCGGCGACCGCAACCTGTCGCTCGCGCTGGAGGAACTGCGCTTCTTCTCACGCGAGGTGCGCACGCTTGGCGTCTATCCCGCGCATGAATATCGCGCCACACAGGATGCCGACGCCTAGAGCATGATCCCGAAAAGTTGCAGACTTTTCGGGATCATGCTCCAAAAACAAAGACTTAGAGTGAGGTGGTGATTCAAGGAGAAGTCATCTTGCTTTAAGGGATTCAGACGCTTTCCGCCGCCCAGGTCCTGATGAGATGATGGGCGATTGCGCCATAGGGCGGGATGAAGATGCCGTCACCATGCGTACCTTCGATTGCGGTCAATAGCTCGTCGCGGGAAAACCAACGGCAGTCTTCCAGCTCGGCCGTATCGGTGGCGATATCTTCGTTCAGGGCTTCGCCGAAACAGCCGATCATCAGGGAATAGGGGAACGGCCAGGGCTGGCTGGCCTGATAGACGACCCGGCCGAGCCGGATGCCAGCCTCCTCGAAGGTTTCTCGGCGCACTGCCGCCTCGATCGTCTCACCCGGTTCGATGAAGCCGGCAAGTGCCGAATACATGCCCGGCTTGAAATGCGGGCTACGACCGAGCAGGCATTTGTGCGGGGTCACCGCAAGCATGATCACCACCGGGTCGGTACGCGGAAAATGTTGGGCGCCGCAGGAGGTGCACAGGCGCTTGCAGCCGCCAGCCCGCATCTCGCTCCTGTGGCCGCATTTGCCGCAGAATTGATGATTGGAATGCCAGGAAAGCAATGCCGCGCCCTGCGCCAGCGCACCCAAGGCAGATGGATCGATCAGGCCTTGACTATAGATGGATCTGAAGTCTATCGCCTTGATGTCGTCTGCAAGTCGTTCCGGTACAATGCAAGCGGGAACCGCGAGGATCGGGCCATGGGCTTCTGAACCAAGCAGGACCGCATGCTTCGTATCGGCCTCGAACGCGCCGATTTCGGCGAGCGTGAAATACGGATTGGCGCCCTCAGCGGAAAACTTTACGAAAAGCCTGCCCTCCCGGATCAGCATCAACCGCGCACGTGGGTCAGCCAGGGCGTGTCCGGCGGAATCATCGCTGCGCTTTTCCGACAGCCGGTCGATTCGGTTGCCGGCGAAGGCAACGCTCTGGCTCGCCTCGCATTCGAGCGCCTCGAAAAGCCGGAAGGTCATCGCCTAAAGCGCCTTCCTGATCTTTTCGCAAAAGCCATGCAGGTCCGAGCGCTTGTAGGGTTCACGCATGCCGTAGCCCCAGACCGGGCCCGGCCATCCGGCATCGCCTTCGAAACGCGCGATGACATGGACATGAAGCTGGCGCACGACGTTCCCGAGCGCGCCGGAATTGATCTTGGTGCAGCCGGTCGTCTTCTTCAAAGCCTGGGCAACCATATTGGCCTCGAAGGTCAGCATGGCCTGATCGAGTGGCGTCAGATCGTGGATTTCCGTCACGCCGGGCCGCTGCGGGACCAATAGGAGCCAGGGCCAGCGCCGGTCGTTCATGATGCGCAATTCGCACAGCCCCAACCACATGAGCGGTTCGCTGTCAGCCTCCAGCCGCGCATCAAGCTCAAATCCGGGCTTCGAGCTAGGCACCATCGGCATTCCCTCGTTTACACAGAAGGCTAAAGTGACTGTCTGTCGCCTGCAAGCAAATCGTGTCGTGTCGGCCACTTATCCATCGCTCTTGCATTTGGCCGAACAATTGCCGATATGAGGGCTGGGAGGTTGGTGGTGGACGATCCACTCGCCAACCGGGTCAGGTCCGGAAGGAAGCAGCCCTAACGAGCCCGGAACGGGTCATTGTTCCAGCCTCCCGCCTTCTTCGCCAGTCGCCAGCTTGATGTGCCCATGATTGACGGCGCTTGGCTGTGCGGGGACACTCTGATTTTGGAATCGGTCGCGCCTCTCGTGGCCAGTGGAGCGAAACGGGCGGATGAGCGAAGCCGGAAACGACCAGTCAGCAAAGGCCGCCGGCGGCTATCGCGTTCTCGCGCGTAAATATCGTCCAAGCGATTTTTCGAGCCTGATCGGCCAGGAGCCGATGGTGCGCACGCTGACCAACGCTTTCGCCTCCGGCCGCATAGCGCAGGCCTGGATGCTGACCGGTGTGCGCGGGGTGGGCAAGACCACCACGGCCCGCATTCTGGCGCGCGCGCTGAACTATAAGACCGACACGATCGATCAGCCCTCGGTTGAGCTGCAGGTGCTTGGCGAACACTGCCAGGCGATTATGGAAGGCCGTCATGTCGATGTGATCGAGATGGACGCCGCCTCCCATACCGGCATCGATGATATACGCGATATCATCGAGCAGGTGCGCTATGCACCGGTTTCGGCGCGCTACAAAGTCTATATCATCGACGAAGTGCACATGCTGTCGACGCAGGCCTTCAACGGGCTGCTCAAAACCCTGGAAGAGCCGCCACCGCATGTGAAGTTCATCTTCGCCACAACCGAAATCCGCAAGGTGCCGATCACTATCCTGTCGCGCTGCCAGCGCTTCGATCTACGCCGCGTCGATGCCGGTACGCTGACCGCCAATTTGCGCATGATTGCGGACAAGGAGAATATCGAGGTCGATGATGCCGCGCTGGCGATGATCGCGCGCGCTGCCGAAGGTTCTGTCCGCGATGGGCAGTCGATCCTTGATCAGGCGATTGCGCATGGTGCGGGTGCTGTCACCGCCGAAGCCGTGCGGGCGATGCTTGGCCTGGCCGATCGGGCGCGCATAGTCGACCTCTTCGAACATGTCATGAAGGGTGATGCCGCCGCCGCCCTTGGTGAGTTGCGGGCGCAGTATGAGACCGGCGCCGATCCGGCCGCGGTGCTGACCGACCTTGCCGAATTCAACCATCTGGTGACGCGGTTGCGTTTTGTGCCGAGCGCTGCCGATGACGCGTCGCTTTCCGAAGCCGAGCGTTTGCGCGGCCTGGAGTTTGCGCAGGCGCTTTCGGTACGTGTCCTTTCACGCAGCTGGCAGATGCTGCTGAAGGGAATCCCCGAGGTACAGGCATCTTATCGGCCGATCAGCGCTGCCGAGATGGTGCTGATAAGGCTTGCTCATGCGGCCGACTTGCCGACGCTCGATGAGGCGCTGAAATCGCTTGGTGACGGCGGTGTGGGGGCAGGAGCCGGGCTGCGCCCCGCCGCTCAGCCTCAGCCATCGCCCGGTGGTGGAAACGCAAATGCCATGGCGCAGGCGCGTATGCCCTCAGGCAATGGTGGTGGCCAGACCATGCGTCTTGTCGCGCAGGAAGCCGCACCGACCCCGGTGCAGTTTGCCCCGCCGCCGGCGGTCGAGGAAGCCCCGGAGGTACCGGTGCGCTCGCTGGCCGACATTGCCGGGTTAGCCGACGAACACCGCGACATGACGCTGAAGGTGCTGGTTAAGCGCTGCGTGAGGCTGGTCAAGGTCGAGCCTGGCCGACTCGATGTCAATATGACCGATGAAGCACCCAAGACCCTGCTGAACGATCTGGCGGTGAAGCTCAAGGCCTGGACCGGTCGACACTGGATGGTGTCGCTGTCGCGGGAACAGGGTGGCCAGACGCTGGCCGAGATGGAATCGAGCAAGCGCGAAAACGCGATTCTTGACGCCAGGAGCGATCCCACCGTCGCGGCCATTCTGGCGCGGTTTCCGGGAGCCAAGATCATCGATGTACGTATTCCCGATGCATCTGGGGCGGATTCGGTCGAGGCCGGCATGCCGGACGAGCCGCCACTCGAAGATGATGACGAGAACTGAGCGATAAAAAGGACCCAGGATCATGAAGGATCTTCTCGGCCTGATGGGCAAGGCAAAGGAAATGCAGGCCAAATTCCAGGCCATGCAGGAGGAAATCGCCGGGCTGGAAGCAACAGGCCAGGCTGGCGGCGGTCTCGTCCATGTGACGATTTCCGGCAAGTTCGAGATGAAGTCGCTGAAAATCGATCCGTCGCTGTTCAAGGAAGAGGACGTCGAGATTCTCGAAGACCTCATCCTTGCAGCGCATAATGATGCCAAGGTCAAAGTCGAGCAGGTGATGCAGGAAAAAACCAAGGCGCTGACCGCCGGTCTGCCGATGCCGCCGGGAATGAAGCTGCCGTTCTAGTGAATGGTGAATAGTGGATGCGGCGCTAGCCGGTGGGCCATTCACCATTTTACTATTCACCATTCACCCCTTTCGCTAAACCACGCCTATGTCGAAGCGAATCGCTGGTCCTGAAATCGAACGGCTGATCCAGCTCCTGGCTAAGGTGCCGGGGCTTGGTCCGCGTTCTGCCAGGCGTGCAGCACTTCACCTCATCAAGAAGAAGGAACAGCTTTTGGCGCCGCTTGCCGACGCTATGGGCGAGGCGGTGGAGAAAGTGCGCGTCTGCACCACCTGCGGCAATGTCGATACCGCCGATCCCTGCATGATCTGCACCGATCCGCGTCGTGATCCGGCCACCATCATCGTCGTCGAGGATGTTGCCGATCTGTGGGCGCTGGAGCGCGCCGGCGCGATGAATGCGCTCTACCATGTGCTCGGCGGCACACTGTCGCCGCTCGACGGTATCGGCCCCGACCAGCTTACCATCAAGCAATTGGTCAGCCGGATCGCACAGGGCGCGATTCGGGAGGTGATCATCGCCGTTAACGCCACTGTCGAGGGACAGACGACCGCGCATTACCTAACTGACCAGCTTGCCGGCTTCGAGGTGAAGGTGACGCGGCTTGCCCATGGCGTACCGGTGGGCGGCGAACTCGACTATCTGGACGAGGGGACGCTTGCGGCAGCGTTGAAATCGCGGACGGCTTTTTGACGTCTCCAAAGGGAAAAGGGGGAAGATGATTTTTGTAAAGGCGCTACTCTTGTCCACCCCCCTCTGCCCTGCCGGTACCCGACCTCTCAAGCGAATGCTCCTCGCCCTATGCGCTGCGCTCGTCCTCTTCGTACTGTTGCCGATTGGATCAAGCCAAGCCGCAAAGATAGACGATCAGTTCCAGGCTTGGCTTCGCAACGATCTGTGGCCCGAGGCGCAAGCGCAGGGCATTTCCCAAGCCACGTTCCATGCCGCTTTTGCCAGCGTTTTGCCCAATCTCAAGCTGCCCGATCTGGTCCTGCCCGGCACGAAGCCGAAGACGCCGAAGAAGCAGCATCAGGCCGAATTTGGCTCGCCGGGCAGTTACTTCGCACCCATTAGTGGCGTGACGGCAGGCGGGCGTTCGCGCGCCGGCCAGCATGTCGCCACCCTTGCCGCAGTGGAAAAGCGCTTCGGCGTGCCCGGCGGCGTGGTCCTGGCGATTTGGGGGCGCGAATCCGGTTTCGGCGCGGCGAAAATTCCCTATAACGCTTTCGAGGTGCTCGGCACCAAGGCCTTTCTGGCCACCCGCAAGGACATGTTCCGTAAGGAGGTGCTGGCGGCGCTGGAAATGGTGGAGCGCGGGCTGGCCTCGCCGAAGGACATGAAATCCTCCTGGGCCGGCGCGCTAGGCCAGCCGCAATTCCTGCCGACCTCCTTCCTCAAGCACGCAGTCGATTTCGACGGCGACGGCCGCGCCGATATATGGGGGTCGGTGCCCGATACTCTGGCCTCCATCGCCAACTATCTGGCGCATTACGGCTGGACTAAGGGCCGCGACTGGGGCTTCGAGGTGGCCGTGCCCGCCAGAGTTTCCTGTGCGCTGGAAGGGCCGGACCAGGGCCGCCGGATTTCGGATTGGGCGGCGATGGGCATTGCCCGTATCGGCGGCAAGCCGTTTCCCCAGCATGAGGCGCGCGCCGAAGGCTATCTGCTGATGCCGGCGGGGCGCAGCGGCCCAGCCTTCATCGTCACGCCGAATTTCTATGTGCTCAAGCAATATAATGAGAGCGACCTCTATGCGCTCTTCATCGGCCACGGCGCCGACCGCATCGCCTATGGCGACAAGTCCTTTGCGGCGCAATGGGGCAAGGTCGGCGGGCTCTATCGCTCCGATGTTGCCGCCATGCAGAGGGGGCTTGAGAAGGCCGGCTATGATGTCGGCGGTGCCGACGGCCTGCCGGGCTTCAAGACCCGCCGCTCCATAGGTGCATGGCAGGCAAAGAACGGTCGCGCGCCAACCTGCTTTCCCGACAAGGAGCTGGTTGGGGCGCTGCGATAGGTCAACCGGCCAATTCCCGGTGGACCTCGGCGAGGATTTCGAAGGAGCGCACACGCGCCTTATGATCGAAAATCTGCGCGGTCACCATCAACTCGTCGGCACCGGTGCGCGCGATGAAGGCTTCCAGGCCGGACTTCACCATTTCTGGCGAGCCGACGATTGCGCAGGACAGGGCCGAGGCGAGCGTGGCCTTTACCATCGGGTCGAGTTCGGCATCGTAATTTTCGACCGGCGGCGGCAATTGGCCCGGCCTGCCGCTGCGCAGATTGACGAAGGCCTGTTGCAGCGAACTGAAATGGAACTTCGCCTCCGCATCCGTCCCGGCGGCGAAGACGTTGAGGCCGAGCATGACATAGGGTTTCTGCAACCGCTCCGAAGGTTGAAAGCGCGCCCGATAAATCTCAAGCGCATGCTCCATTTCGGCCGGCGCGAAATGAGATGCGAACGCGTAAGGCAGACCGAGCATTGCCGCCAATTGCGCGCCATAGAGGCTGGAGCCGAGTATCCAGACCGGAACGTCCTGGCCTTCGCCGGGAACGGCGCGAACTCGCTGGTTGGGTTCTGCGGGCGCAAAATAATTGATGAGCTCCACCACATCCTGCGGAAAGCTGTCGACGCCGGCCTCCATGTTGCGCCGTAATGCGCGTGCCGTGTTCATGTCGGTGCCCGGTGCGCGGCCAAGCCCGAGGTCGATGCGCCCGGGATGGAGTGCAGCAAGCGTGCCGAACTGCTCGGCAATCACCAAGGGTGCATGGTTGGGCAGCATGATGCCGCCGGCGCCCACGCGAATCGTTTTGGTACCGGCCGCCACATGACCGATCACAACCGAGGTGGCGGCGCTGGCGATGCCCGGCATGTTGTGATGTTCGGCCAGCCAGTAGCGCAGATAGCCGAGGCGCTCGGCATGGCGCGCGAGATCGAGCGTATTGGCAAGTGACCGCGAGGCTGTGTTGCCCTCGGCAATGGGAGCAAGGTCGAGAACGGAAAGAGGGATCATCAGGCAGGCTCCGGAGGGGCAGGAATTCTGGATATAGGCACTCCCTTCGGCGGCGCCAACCATTGGTCAGGCCGCCATTGCTCCTCGCCAATTCGCGCCGTCGATCAGCCGGCGGTTAGCTCAGGCACCTTTGTACCGAGTTCCTTGCGCACCATCGGCGCGACCCTGGTGCCGAACAATTCGATTGCCTTCATGATCTTGGCGTGCGGCATAGTGCCGATCGCCATTTGCAGCAGGAACCGATCGTTCTTGAACAAGGCATGGTTGGCGATGATCTTTTCGGCGACCTGCTCGGGATCGCCGACGAAGAGCGCGCCTCGCGGACCCCGCGCCTGGTCGAAATGCGCGCGATTGGTCGGGCCCCAGCCCCGCTCGCGGCCGATACGGTTCATCACCTCCGCCTGGGGCTGGTAGAAGTCGTCGGCTGCCTGTTCCGAGGTTTCGCCGACGAAGCCATGCACATTGATGCTGGTGGCAAGTTTCGTTGCATCGTGCCCGCTTCGCGAGGCCGCCTGGCGATAGAGATCAAACAGCGGCGCGAAGCGGGCGGGTTCGCCGCCGATAATGGCAAGCGCCAGCGGCAGGCCGAGCATGCCTGCACGTGCCACCGATGCCGGCGTTCCGCCAACAGCGATCCATATTGGGAGTTTTTCCTGAAGAGGGCGCGGATAGACGCCGCGATCATGGATCGGCGCGCGCAATTCTCCTGACCAGGTAACGCGTTCGCTGTCGCGCAGCTTCAGGAGCAGATCGAGTTTTTCGGCGAAGAGCTGGTCGTAATCTTCCAAATTATAGCCGAAGAGCGGGAAGGATTCGATAAAGGAGCCGCGCCCGGCCATTATCTCGGCACGTCCGCCCGAAAGCAGGTCGAGCGTGGCGAACTGCTGGAAGACGCGCACCGGATCGTCGGAGGACAGAACGGTGACCGCGCTGGTGAGCCTGATACGGCTGGTGCGCTCGGCTGCGGCGGCAAGTGCCACGATGGGTGCGGAGGCTGCATAGTCCGGGCGGTGGTGTTCGCCGAGCCCGAAGACGTCGAGCCCGACCTGATCGGCCAGTTCGATCTCCTCGATCAGGTTGCGCAACCTCTGATGCGCACTGACAGCGCCTGGGCCGCTATCGAGGCTGACATCGGCAAAGGTGTAGAGACCGATTTCCATTGAGTTGCCCTCTTCCTACGGATCGGATGCAGATAGCGATGTGGAGACTTGTCTGCCAGAGGTGCGGTTGTGAACGGTCCTTTCAGTTTTCCGATCGGCGGACCGTTCCTTAACGGCAACATTCGCCGAATACATGGCAGTCATGCCGTTTTGGCGCTTGAACTCTGGGCTTTCGCGCGTATGTAAGCCACGCGAAGAGATTTTGTATCTTCGCGAACCGACGTATAGGAATGAAGGCGAACATTGGCACTCTATAGGGAACAAGACATATTCGAGCGGCGCAACGCCGCAAATGCAGCAAAACAGGCTCTGCTGGAGCGTTTCAAGGCAAGACCCGCTGAAGACGACCCGCAGGTGATGGCGCGCAAGGCCGAGCGTCAGGCCATCCTGGAGGCGCGCGAAAAGCGCAATGCCGAAAAGGAAAGGCTGAGACAGGAAAAGCTGGCACGCGAGGCTAAAGAAAGAGCCGAGCGCGAAGCCATTGCAGAAGCCGCACGCATTGCCGCTGAAGAAGCCGCAGCAGCCGAAGCAAAAGCCAAGGAAGCGGAAGAGATGGATCGCATCTCGCGCTTGCTCGCCGACGAGGCCGAGCGCAAGGCCAAGCGCGACGCCCGCTATGCCGCCCGAAAGGCGCGCAACGGCCGGATGCCGCCGCCTCGTCCGGCATAAATCTCGGCTTCAGGCCTGACGCGAAGCGCCGACATGCCCTTTGTATTTTTCTCGGGCATCAGATGACGGCGCAGTCGCATTTGTGATGCACAGCCTTTCTCTGGTGCGCCCTATTGGTGCAGCGGCAGAGTAGGGCTGTGCGTATTTCTTATTATTTGTTTTTGTCCTTAAGCCTTGTCGCCTGAACCGCCGGGGCCTTGAGTGCGGGCTCAGCGGCCGGCTTCTTTGCATCCTTTTTCGGTTTTCGCGGTTCCTTGTTGCTGCGCAATTGTCCCTTGGCCATGGCTTCCTCCGTGAGTGGCGACGCTTCGAGTGAACCAACAGTTCGTGGCAAGAGCAAGGGGCGATGAACGCCGGCAAGGTGCGGTTTGCATATTGTGTGGGCGGCGTCTGCTAAACCGGCAAGGATGACTCAGCGGTCGCTTTCTTCAAGCACGCGCAGCCGCAACTGGCCGGTCTTGGATTCGGCACTCCGCTCGACTGCACGACTGGCTCCACGAGCTTCGTCCGCTTCGCCGACGCCGAATTCCAGCGACTCGATCTTGGCCCCGCGTTTGGTGACCTTGCTGGACGAGACGAGGATATCGTCGATGTCCTTCGACGCCTGGCCGAAATGCGTCTGCAATTTGCGCACCCGATCGTCGAGGCGCGAGACATCCTCCATCAGCCGGATGACCTCGCCCTGGATCAGATGTGCCTGTTCGCGCATCCGCGCGTCCTTCAGGATCGCCTGAATGACCTGTATCGACAGCATCAGGAGGGAGGGCGAGACGATTACGACGCGCGCGCGGTGGGCGCGATGGACAAGCGTCTCGAAATTCTCGTGGATCTCGCTGAATACGGATTCCGAAGGCACGAACATGAAAGCCGTGTCCTGGGTTTCTCCGCTGATCAGATATTTGTCCGAAATATCCCTGATGTGGATTTCGACATCTCGGCGGAAGGCCTGTGCGGCAAGCTTTTGTGCCTCCGGTCCTTCAGCGGCGCGGATGGCGTTCCACGCTTCCAGCGGAAACTTGGCGTCGATGACCAGGGACGGCGAGCCATTGGGCATTTTTACCAGACAGTCCGGCCGGTTGTTGTTGGAGAGCGTCGCCTGGAATTCGTAAGCGCCGTGAGGGAGCCCATCGGCAACGATTGCCTCCATGCGTGATTGCCCGAACGCACCGCGCGTCTGCTTGTTGGACAGGATTGCCTGCAGTTGCACGACCTGGCCGGCAAGCGACTGGATATTGCCCTGTGCGGTGTCGATGACTGCAAGCCGCTCCTGCAGCTTGGCAAGGCTCTCATGCGTTGACCTTGTCTGTTCCGACATGGTCTGGCCTAGCCGCCCGGTCATGGCGTCGAGCCGCTGGCCGATCGATTGCGTGAGTTCGGCCTGGCGAGACCCAAACACCTCCGCCAATGCGCCCATGCGCCCCTGCATCTCAGCTTGGGATTGCAGAATATCCGCCATGCGTGCTTCAGTGTCGCGGGCACGCTCTGCCGCTTCTGTCGCGGCAACTGCTCGAGCCTTGGATGAGCGCCAGAGCGCCACGACCAGCACCAGCAGCAGGAACAGCAGCACTATCGAGCCAACGGCCAGGATTTGGCCGAGCGAAACGACGCTGGCGCCCAGGTGCAATACGGGTTCGGAAAGCAGATCGATCATACGGACAGGATACGTGATTCGCGCTGCGATAACAGATCAAAACAGGAACATCGTGAAGGCAAGGCAGTTGACGCCTTTTCTCGCAAGCCTTAGGTGAGGCGCATGACGATCAAGCCGCTCGTAATCCTTCCCGATCCCGTACTGCGCCAGCTTTCCAAGCCGGTGGAGCGCATTGACGATTCGCTGCGCAAGCTGGCCGACGACATGCTGGAAACCATGTATGACGCGCCGGGAATAGGCTTGGCTGCCATTCAGATCGGTGAACCGTTGCGCATGCTGGTGATCGACCTGGCCAAGGAGGACGAAAAGCGTTCGCCGCAGGTCTTCATCAACCCCGAAATCCTCAGCCGGTCGGATGAGGGCTCGGTCTATGAGGAAGGCTGCCTGTCGATTCCCGATTACTATGCCGAGGTGGAGCGTCCGGCTTCGGTGCGGGTGAAATTCCTCGATCGTGACGGCAAAGAGCAGGAAGTTGACGCCGATGGGCTTCTGGCAACCTGCCTGCAGCATGAGATCGACCATCTCAATGGCGTGCTCTTCATCGACCATATCTCCAAGCTGAAGCGCGACATGGTCATTAAGAAATTCAAGAAGCTGGCCAAGGACCGGCAACCGAGCCGCATGGTCGGGTAGGGTCAGGACCCTCGCATGCCCCTTCGCATCATCTTCATGGGCACGCCGGAATTTTCCGTCGCCACCCTTCGTGCAATCGCCGGGGCGGGCCACGAAATAGTCTGCATCTATACCCAGCCGCCGCGCCCGGCAGGGCGGCGCGGGCTGGAACTGACGCCTTCGCCGGTACAGCACGAGGCCGAACGGCTGGGCGTGGAGGTGCGTGCACCCTTGTCACTCAGGGGATCAGCCGAGCAGGAGGCGTTTCGTGCCTTGGGTGCCGATGTCGCGGTTGTCGTCGCCTATGGGTTGTTGTTGCCGCCCGCCATTCTCGAAGGTACGCGGTTCGGTTGTTATAACGGCCATGCCTCGCTGCTGCCACGCTGGCGCGGGGCCGCACCGATCCAGCGGGCGATCATGGCTGGCGACCGGGAAACCGGTATGATGATCATGAAGATGGATCGGGGGCTGGACACCGGACCGGTCGCGCTGACGCACCGCATCGGCATCGAGCCCGACATGACTGCCGGCGAATTGCACGACCGGCTGATGGACGTCGGCGCCGATCTTATGGTGGAGGCGTTGGCGCGGCTTGAACAGGGCGATTTGTCCTTGACGCCACAGGCGCCGGACGGCGTCACCTATGCAAGCAAGATCGACAAGACTGAAACGAGAATCGTCTGGTCGCGGCCGGCAGGTGAGGTGCACGACCATATTCGCGGCCTGTCGCCCTTTCCGGGCGCATGGTGCGAGATGGTCGTCGCCGGAAAGGCCGAGCGACTGAAAGTCCTACGCACAACATTGGCGGATGGCAATGGCGTGCCCGGCGTGGTCCTGGATGATCGACTGGCGGTAGCTTGCGGTGAGGGGGCTGTAAGGCTCCTGCAGGTTCAGCGGGCCGGCGGCAAGGCGGTTGCCGCCGAGGAGTTCCTCCGCGGCGCGAAACTCGGCAAAGATACGAGGCTGGCATGAACGGCGTGACAATCAGGCCGGCGCAAGCAGGCGACCGGAAGGCGATCAACGAAGTCGAGGCAAGGGCGTTCGGCCAGATGGCGGAAGCCCGGTTGGTCGAGCAATTGGTAGCCGATGGCGAGGTGGTGCTGGAACTGGTGGCCGAGAAGGCAGGGCGGATCATCGGCCATGTCCTGTTTTCGCGGCTGCTTGTCGTTGACGGAGACAGGCAATTCGGCGCCGTCGCGCTGGCGCCGCTCGCCGTCGATCCGGACTTCCAGCATCAGGGCATCGGCAGCGCTCTGGTCACGGAAGCGCATCGGCAATTGCAGGGGGCCGGGGGACCCTTGTCCGTGGTGCTGGGCGACCCCGCCTATTATGGACGTTTCGGCTACCAGCATGAACGAGCGGTGGGCTTCGACAGCGATTATCAATGCGATGCCCTGCAGGCGCTTGCCTGGGGCGACGCACCGAAAACCGGCAGGCTGGTCTATGCCGCCGCCTTCGGCAGGTTGTGAGCCGCTGGAATGCCGCGCTACCGCCTCGATATCGAATATGACGGCACTGCCTATGCCGGCTGGCAGCGGCAGGACGGGCCCGCGACGATCCAGGGCGCGATCGAGCAGGCCATAAAGGGTTTTTGCGGTGAGACAATCACCTTGCGCGGGGCAGGGCGGACGGATGCAGGCGTGCATGCGACCGGCCAGGTCGCCCATCTCGATCTTCAGAAGGCATGGCGCGACGATACGGTGCGCGATGCCATCAATGCCCATCTGGAAATGGCCGGCGAGGCGGTGACGATCCTTGCCGCACGTGCCGTGCCGGATGATTTCGATGCTCGGTTTTCGGCTATTGGCCGGCAATATCTCTACCGCATCCTCAACCGCCGCGCGCCTGCGGCCCTGGAGAAAAATCGCGTCTGGGTGGTGCAAAGAAAGCTTGATGCGCAGGCCATGCATGCGGCAGCCCAGGTGCTGGTCGGGCGGCATGATTTCACCACCTTCCGCTCGCAGCAGTGTCAGGCAGCCAGCCCGGTGCGCACGCTCGATCGTTTGGATGTCGTGCGCCGCGGCGACGAGATCGAGATCCGCACCGCCGCTCGCTCTTTCCTGCACAACCAGGTCCGTTCGATGGTCGGCACGATCAAGCGCGTCGGCGAGGGTGCTTGGACGATGGACGATGTCAGGGCTGCCCTTGAGGCCACGGATCGCGCCGCTTGCGGTTCGGTGGCCCCGCCTTATGGGCTCTATCTCACTGGCGTGGACTACCCGGAGATATAGACGCCGAATATCGCCTGCAACACCACCAGAACCACGATCGAGGCGATGAACATTCCGGCGAAAACAGCGCTGCCTACCGCCGCCCCTTTGGCGATCACGGCATTGGTCAGCCGCCATGTCAGCACCATCGACAGGAGGAAGAGGCCGAGCGACAGGGCAAGCGCGGGATCGGCATCGGATGGTGTGACCAGGCGCAGCAGGGCCGCCGGCAACATCAGCCAGGCAAGGATGGCCGAACTCCAGTTGCTGGCGACGACATAGTGCACGAAGCGGTCGCGTATGCCGGCACTGGAGGCGACAAAGGCCAACCCGACCAGCGGCAGGATCCATGCGCCGAGATCGATCATTGCCAGCCGAAGCATATAGGATAATCGGCTCAGCGGCGCTGCGGGATCGGCCCCTAGCTCATTGGCGGTGCCCACCCAGCCGACGATGAGAGCCGGCAGCGCGATTGCGATGGCGAAGAAGGAATTCCAGAAACCATCGGCGGAGACGTCGAGCAGCGCCACACCGTCGCGCTTGCCCATCATCAATTGCCAGGCGCCGGTCAGATATCGCTGGATGTCGTCGGAGGGCGGCATCGGGTCAACCCTGTGCGAACCAGTCTTCGATGAAGCGTCTGTAAATATCGGTCAGCATTTCAAGGTCGGCCAGTGCTGCGCGCTCGTTCACCATATGCATGGTTTTGCCGACGAGGCCGAATTCCACGACCGGGCAATAATCCTTGATGAAACGCGCATCCGAGGTGCCGCCGGAGGTCGACAGCGCCGGTCTGCGCCCGGTAACGGCTTCCACCGACCCGCTCAGCGTGCCGATCAGTTTTTCGTCGTGGGTGAGGAAAACATGGCTTGGCCGGTCGCGCCAGAGAATATCGAACTCGATCGGTTCTTTGCGGCCCTTCCGATATCTTTCACTCGCGCTTGCGACATCGAGCCGATTGTGGATTTCAGCCTGGATGCTCTCGGCATCCCATGTGTCGTTGAAGCGGATATTGAATGATGCGGTTGCCCTGGCCGCAATGACATTGGTCGCCGGGTTGCCGACATCGATCGACGTGATTTCAAGATTGGTCGGCTGGAAATCCTTGGTGCCCGCATCGAAATCAGGATTGATGAGCGCATCCACCAATGTCATCAGGCCACGCACGGGGTTGTCCGCCAGATGCGGATAGGCGACATGGCCCTGCCTGCCATGTACAGTTACCACGCCCGAGAGCGAGCCGCGCCGGCCAATCTTGATCATGTCGCCGAGCGCATCGGGATTGGTCGGTTCGCCGACGATCGCCGCGTCCCATTTCTCGCCTCTGGAGGCAGCCCAATCCAGCAGCTTGACGGTGCCGTTGATCGACGGTCCCTCTTCGTCGCCGGTGATCAGCAGTGACACCGACCCCTTCGGATTGCCGTGAGCTTCGACATGGCGGGCCAGCGCTGCGATGAAGCAGGCGATGCCGCCTTTCATATCGACAGCACCGCGCCCATAAATTTCGCCATTGTGGATGGCGCCGGCAAACGGAGGATGGGTCCATGCCGCCTCGTCGCCGACGGGAACGACGTCGGTATGGCCGGCAAACATCAGATGCGGCCCGTTGCCGGAAAGCCGTGCATAGAGGTTCTCGACATCCGGCGTGCCTTCCTCCGAGAAGATCGGGCGCTCGATTCCGAAACCGAGCGGCTTGAGCATGGCTTCCAATGCCGATAGTGCGCCGCCTTCAGCGGGCGTCACCGATGCGCAGCGGATCAGTGTGGCAAGGTTCTCGACTGGATTTTTTGGCATGCTCATGATGAAGGCAGATAATGCAAACGATGCGCCATGTCACTGGAGATGGGACGGCCGCTGATTGGTCCATCGGGAGTTGGATCACGCCACTAACCGCAATACACTGTCGAAATCGTTTATCCGGTGAACAATAATGCCGTCCAGTAGCCTGTCCTTGACCACCATCGGCTTCGATGCCGACGACACGCTGTGGCAGAATGAGCAATTCTTTCGGCAGACCGAAAAGCAGTTTATCGCGCTTTTGGCGGAGCATGCCGATGGCACGGATATCGAGGCGCGGCTGCTGGAGGCCGAGAAGCGCAATTTGGCACTTTATGGCTTTGGCATAAAAGGCTTTACGCTGTCGATGATCGAAACGGCGCTCGAGATCGGTGGCGGACGAGTGCCTTCTGCAGTCATCGGTGAGATTCTGGCAGCTGGCCGTGACATGCTCAGTCATCCGATCGAAATTTTACCGCAGGTCCGCGAAACGCTGGAGCAACTGGCCGGGGCCTATCGGCTGGTATTGATTACCAAGGGCGATCTGTTCGATCAGGAGCGCAAGCTGGCGCAGTCGGGCCTGGCTGATCTGTTCGAGGCCGTCGAGATCGTCAGCGACAAGAACGCGGCGACCTATGCACGGATATTCGCCCGCCATGGGGAGGGACCTGAGCGCAGCATGATGGTAGGCAATTCCCTGAAATCCGACATCGTGCCAGCGATCGAGGCGGGCAGTTGGGGGGTCTATGTGCCGCACGACCTGACATGGGTGCTGGAGCACGTCGAGGAGCCGACGCAGGCGCCGCGGTTTCGCCGGCTGGAGCGGCTAGGCCAATTGACGGATTTGATCGAACGGCTCTGAAGCTTCCTGCCCTGCGGAGTGTCACTGCGCGGAATTGGCGTACCGGCCGTATTGATTCGGACCGGGATTGCCTGGAAACAGGCACAAAATCAGAAAAACAATGATCGAAACCACGGGAATGAACAGCGATACCGCCAGAATTCCCGGCTTGCCCATGTCATGCAGCCGCTTCACGCTTGTGGCGATATGGACCCACAGAAACGTGACGAAAATCACTCCGAACAGCACCGACCAGGTTTGTCCGGCCAGGCTTTCGGCCGGTACACGCATGAACTGGTAGAGCGGAAACGAAACCACGACCACCATCAGGAGGAATGTGAGCAGGAAGGCTACCCGGCTAAGGCGACCGGAAAATCGAAAGAATAGCCAGAGATACTGATTGTTAGGCAAGTGGATCGGGTCCGTATCGATTGGCACCCTGGGTTCCTTCGAGAATACCGATCTCGACGATGAACCAGACGATGCCGATGAAGGGTACAAGGGCGATGAGCGTCCACCAGCCTGATTTGTCACGGTCATGCCAGCGCTTGGCATAAACCGCCAGTGCGAAGTAACAGGAAGCGCACCAGACCAGCGTGAACAGGACACCCACCGGCGCCCCGTCAAAAGTGATGCCGAGCAGATTGTCGAGCATGAGAGCGACAATGGAGGCGGCCAAAAGAGCGCCTGTGCCCACCCAGAATTTCGCCCGGCTTATGCGGCCCTGAAAGCTGGTGAAAAGATGTCTCCAGTCCACGGCTCCCCCCATTTCGCCCGCGCCGTAAAATTGTACGCGGACGGAAGGTGCGTCCGAATGCAGGTAAGATCAATCGCGCAGAAGCTCATTGATCGAGGTCTTCGACCGGGTCTGTGCATCAACGCGCTTGACGATGACGGCGCAATAAAGGCTTGGGCCGGGCTCGCCATTGGGGAACGGCTTGCCAGGCAGCGAGCCGGCGACGACGACAGAATTCGCCGGAACCTCGCCATAGGTGATCTCGCCGGTGGCGCGGTCGACGATCTTGGTCGATTTGCCGATGAAGACGCCCATGCCCAGCACCGAGCCTTCGCGCACGATGCAGCCCTCCACCACCTCGGAACGGGCGCCGATGAAGCAATTGTCCTCGATGATGGTCGGTCCTGCTTGCATCGGCTCCAGCACACCGCCGATGCCTACGCCGCCGGACAGGTGCACATTCTTGCCGATCTGCGCGCAGGAGCCGACGGAGGCCCATGTATCGACCATTGTGCCTGAATCGACATAAGCGCCGAGATTGACGAAGGACGGCATCAGCACAGCACCCGGCGCGATATAGGCCGAACGGCGCACAACGCAGGAAGGAACGGCACGAAAGCCGGCATTTTCGAAGTCGATCGCCCCCCAACCGGCAAATTTCGACGGCACCTTGTCCCACCAGGCCGAATCGCCGGGACCTCCCTTGGTGATCTCCATCGGGTTGAGGCGGAACGACAGGAGCACCGCCTTCTTAAGCCATTGATTGACTTTCCAAGCACCGTCATCCTGGCGCTCCGCAACGCGAACAGCGCCACGGTCGAGCAGATCCAGTGCCGTCTCGACAGCCTCTCTTATTTCGCCACTCGTGCTGGTCGATACGGTCTCGCGTTCCTCGAACGCCTTTTCAATCGTCGCCTCGATGCTCGAAAGATCGGTTTTCGACATGAGCATACTCCATTACACAGGCTGTTAAGGCGAAAGGCCTAGTATGGCCAAACGGTTTCTCGGCTGTTTTTGAGATCGCGCGGACCCTATGTCAGGGTGTGGAAGGGGTCAATCGGGCGAGGGGCAAAGACAAGGCTCGTCGCTGAAAAAATTGGGCCCGCCGGTGAAAAATTGGACAAGCATATTATGAATCCTATGGAAAAGACCGGATGGACGCCGCTGCCTCATTCCGATGAGGATTTGGAGCGGGCAAAAAGCGTTCCGGATACGCCCCAGACGCGCGCCTCTACCTATCGGCTGGCGTGGAACGACGAAGAATTCATGACGCGGCGCGAGTTGCGGGCGGTGCGCCTGCAGTTGGAGCTTCTCAAGCCCGAAATGATTCTGGCCGAACGCGGCATCCGCTCCACAGTGATTTTGTTTGGCGGCGCACGTCTTCCCGAGCCGGGCGGCGAGGCCTGGGCAGCCAAGAATGAGATCCAGAAGAAGAACCTCGAAAAAAACAGCAAATATTACGAGGAGGCGCGCAAATTTGCACAAATTTGCTCACGCCACTCCGCCTCTTCCTATTACCGCGAATATGTCGTGGTGACTGGCGGCGGGCCGGGCGTGATGGAGGCCGGCAACCGCGGGGCGGCCGATGTCGGCGCGCCGTCGATCGGCCTTAACATCGTGCTGCCGCACGAGCAGGCGCCGAATGAATATGTGACGCCGGAACTCTGCTTCAACTTCCATTACTTCGCGATCCGCAAGATGCATTTCGTCATGCGCGCCAAGGCGGTGGCGGTGTTCCCGGGCGGCTTCGGCACGATGGACGAATTCTTCGAGACGCTGACGCTGATCCAGACCGGGCGTATGGAGCGCGTGCCGGTAATCCTGTTTGGCAAGGCTTTTTGGGAGCGTGCTATCGACCTGGACTTCCTGGCCGAGCAGGGCACGATCACGCCGGGAGACCAGGATATCATCGATTTCGTCGATACCGCCGAGGAAGCTTGGCGGATCATCAGCCGTTTCTACAAGCTCAAGACGCGCTGACACTTCCGTCCGTTGGCAACGCCCGTGCGTCCATGCCGCATGATGCAATGCTGGTGGCTGGCAAACCCTTCGGCTAAACCAATATCGATGAGACGGTCGCAACGAGCCTCGGGTTGGTTTGCCGTGCTTCGGCGCGACCGCCTGTTGTTTGCCGTCGCCGCCACACTGGTGTTGCTCACCCATCTGTTCCAGCCGCTCGCCGAAGCCAGGGCTGCAGAGGCAGAAAATGCCTGGGTGATTTGCACTATGTTCGGCATGCAGACTGCCTCTCCGGAGAGCAAATCAGTGCCGCCTGTCGGCGCGCCGGATGGCTGTTCGACCTGCATTGGCGGACCTTGCGCCGGTTTTGCGGTCCCGCTCCGGCTAGCAACTGCGTTCGAACAGGCTTTCCCCGCACCGGTGGCCAATCGGGAAGCGATGCCGGGTCTCGTCGAGACCACGATCCCACCTGACCGGCTCAACGAACCGCCGCCGGCCATTCGCGCCCCGCCATTTGTCCTTGCCTGAAACGAACCGCTTTCGCCCTGCGCGGAAGCAAATCTGTTCCAGATGCGGAAGGACACGAACATGCATCGACTTATTCTGCCATTTGCCGCGGCCTGTGCGCTGACGGCCATTTCCATCGTCACCGCCCATGCCCATGCCTCGCTGGAAAAAAGCCAGGCGGCTCCCGGTTCCTACAAGGCCGTGCTGAAAGTGCCGCATGGCTGCGACGGCCAGGCCACACACACTGTGCGCATCGACCTGCCGGAAGGCTTCATTGGCGCCAAGCCGATGCCGAAGGCCGGATGGACCCTGTCGGTTGAAAAGGGCGACTATGCCAAACCCTACAAGCTCCACGGGGACGAGGTCACATCGGGTATAAGATCGGTGACCTGGACTGACGGCAACCTGCCGGACGAGTTCTACGATGAATTTGTCGTCAGCGGCACGCTGGCCGATGTCGCCGAAGGCCAGACTCTGTATTTCAAGGCAAGGCAGGTCTGTGACAAGGGTGAGGTCGCCTGGGATCAAGAACCTGCGGAGGGACAAGACCCGCATTCGCTTGATCATCCGGCGCCTTCCTTGACCATCCTCGCGGCCCACGGTGATACTCATGCCCACCATGCTGGCGCGTCGGATACGGTTAAAGCCGGCGAGCTGGAGATCAAGGGAGCATGGGCGCGCGCGATGTTGCCTGGCCAGCCGACCGGCGGCGCTTATCTGACCATCACCAATAGTGGGGCCGCCGCTGACCGACTGCTTGGCGCGACTTCGCCGAACGCCGGCAAGGTGGAAATCCACTCAATGTCGATGAAGGACAATGTGATGGTCATGCGCCCGATCGAGGGTGGACTGGAAATTCCGGCAGGTGCAAGCGTCGAGTTGAAGTCAGGCGGCGAACATCTGATGTTCATGAATGTCACGCAGCCGTTCAAGGAAGGGGCCAGCGTGCCGGTCACGCTCGAATTCGAGAAGGCCGGAAAGGTAGATCTAAGTCTGCCGGTGCAAGCGAAAGCTGGCGGCGAGGATCACTCCAGCCATTAAAGCGATATAGATCAAGTTCGCGTACATAGGCGGCGCAGTTCCATGGCTGCGCTGCCTATGTAACTCACCTTGAGAGCCTTGGCGGCGCAATGGTCCGAAGAAAGCCAGCGAGGTCGTCGGTAACGAAATCAACGGCATCGTCATAGGCCGGATCGCTCTCCCATATTTCGGAGAAGGTCGGCTCGAAATTCCTCGGTACGACAAGCACTGTGCGCATGCCGAGTGACTTGGGCACGATGAGGTTGCGCGCCAGATCCTCAAACATCACTGCCGTCGGGCCGGCGATATGATGAAGCGCGATGAATCTGTCATAGGTTTCCGGGGCAGGCTTCGGCGTTAAACCGGCTGCTACGATATCGAATATGTCATCGAAATGGTCGAGGATGCCAAGTCGCCCTGCCGCGCGTTCGGCGTGGGTGCGGTCGCCATTGGTGAAAATGAACTTGCGTCCCGGCAGAGCGGTGATCGCTTCTCCCAGCGCGGGGTCTGGTGAGAGCCATGTATAGTCGATGTCATGGACTTTGCTCAGAAAATCGTCGGGATCGATATTATGGCGCGCCATGAGGCCGGCCAGCGTCGTGCCATACTCCTTATAGAGTTGCTTTTGCACGGCGCGCGCCTCTTCGCGCGGCAATCGCAGCAATTCCGACACATAGGCCGTCATCTTCACGTCGATTTGCGAGAAAAGATTGGTGGCGTGCGGATAAAGCGTGTTGTCGAGATCGAACACCCAGTCGGTGACATGGGCAAAATGGTGAGGCTCAGCTGTCTGTGTCATGCGATGCTTATGGCACGGTTCTTCGTCTTGTGCTCGCTGGAATAGAGGTATCCACGGATCAAACAGTCGATCGTTCAAATTTTATCTAAATGGGAAAGGACACTTTCAGCCCTCGCTGTCATTCAGCCCCGCAACGGAGGGCTGGCGATGAAAAGCGTGATTCTAAGGGCGACGATTGTCGCCATCCTCGCCGTTCTTGGCTCGCTTCTTGCCGTTGTCACGGTCGTGCCCATGCTCGGAGGCGTCGTTGATGGCAACGCCTGGCTCATGTGTATTGTTTGCCCGCTGGTGACTGCCTGGCCGGCCAGCTTCTACATGTTCCGGCAGGGCGACCGGCTGAAGCAGGCGTATCGCGACCTGGCAAGAGCACATGCACAACTAGCGGCCGCGCATCGACGTCTGGAGGAGAAAGCCAGCCGCGACCATCTGACCGGCATGCTCAACCGCGAAGCCTTCTTTGCATTGCTGGACGGCTCGCGCCGCAAGGCCGATCGCGGTGCCTTGCTGATCATCGATGCCGACCATTTCAAGAAAATCAACGACAGTTACGGCCATCTGACTGGGGACAAGGCGTTACTGGAAATTGTCGGGGCAATTTCACGCGGCGTTCGCGCCGGCGATGTGCTGGGCCGCATCGGCGGCGAGGAATTCGGCGCGTTGCTTATCGGAGCTACCGACGAGGAGGCGCTGGTCGTCGCCGAGCGGGTTCGCCGCGAAGTTGAGCAGATCAGCTTCAGCCCGCTGGGGGACGGTACGATTCCGCTCACCGTCAGCATCGGGGGAACAACCTGCAAAGCCGGTGCAACCGTCTCCGAATTGATGCGCTCTGCCGATATGCGTCTCTATGAAGCTAAGAGCCGTGGGCGCAACCGGGCAATCACAGATGGCAATATGTCTGCCGCCACCCGAAAATTTGCTTCCTTCACAGGTTGTGTCGCTGCTGAAGTATGAAGGCCTGATGTTCGGAGCAGCAGAACTCAGGTTACGATTGACGTAATCGACGCAGCAATCAGCAATCCGGCCACGACCAGCAGCGCGCCATAGATACTCGGCTTGCCGAACAATACTGCGAAGGACGACCCCCAAACGATTATGGCTCCGGCAAGCGCATAGAGAAATGCCGCCTTGTCATTCCATGCGATGCCGACGGCCATCAAGCCGCCGACGATAAGCGCGCCGAAGATAAGCATAATTGACAGCGCGAACTTCTCCACCGAATCCATCTATCGTCCTCTGATCGTCAGTCCGGGCCTTGCGCGTTCATGCGCAAAGGCGATGCATCGCTTTGAACCTACGCATAATCCGTCGCAAAATCGATCCGCAATTTTTGGAAATTATGCGTCGGGGACTGTGCTTATGGAATTGTCCTCATGGCGATGATGGTGGCCCAATTCGCAACTTTCCGATGCCGGTGTATGGTCAGTGCCTCGTTATGCCTGCCTCGAATGCGGTGATTCCCAATGCGCATGGCATGGACCATTTTTGCGCTATTGTGCTGGACGCTCCCAGCGCAGGCGCAACATCTGCCCGCCGAGTCGACAGCATTCGAGCGTACTGTCTCCATGGCACGCCTCTATTTGGCAAGACAATCAGTGCTTGTCGACTATGTGGCCGCCATGAGACGTTACGAGGCCGCAGTCGCCAGAAAAAAACACCCGGAAAATCTGTTCCAGGAAGCGGGTCAAGCTGGCGAGAGCGAGCCCTGGACCTGGACGGCCGCCAACGGCGACACGGTTCGCCGCAGGGAGGAGGGCGTGTTCATTGTTCAGAGTGGGAACTACCTCGGCAACTGGTTCACTAATACTGAGTGCATAATTCTCGAATGGCCGGCGTTTCTTTGTGCGGATGGCCAGACATGGAAGATGTCTGCACCTGATCCCGATACCGTGATTTTTGGCGACGTCGAGTATACTAGGTGATTTCAATGCGGATATGAATATTCGCGAACCAATCTCCAGATGGTGGTGTTGGTGTTCTTGATATCGTTGATGCAGTTCGTGATTTTCCTTACCTCGGCGTCGTCCAGTTCCTCGATCTTGCCGTACCGTATGTCGTCCTTCGCGTCGAATATCCGCATGAGCTGGGTGCTTCCCGAGGTTCCGGTCTCGTCAAACGAATAGATGCAGTGGCTGTACTTGTTTCGAAGTTTTGCCTGGCGCGTCAGCTGCTCGGTTACCGAAAGAATCTCGCGCCTCCGGTCGGTCGGGTTTTTGGCTAGCTTCGAAAGGCGTTCGACGAGTTCGATGCGTGCGCGTGTGGTGTTCAATGTCAGAAAGATCACGATCGCCGTTTCCTTGTCGACTCGTGCAAGGCCGGCGATGAGATAGATGAGCAGGCTTTCCGTGTTGGTCCAGGTGTAGTTCAACTGGCCGATCAACAGCAGTATTTCCTGGAAACGCGGCCCCAGCTTTGCTGGCCCTTCATGCAGTATCTCGGTGGAGGGTGGCGGGGTTCCCTGCGAGCCGTTCTTGTTCATCTCAGGCATTTCAGCGAGTTTCCTTTCCGGAGCTCTGCATCCTGTGGCCGGCACCCATCATATATGATTGCCGAGGCTTTCGGCATCCTCAATCACAATCGGTTGCCATCCATCGCATCGCACAACGGCGCCATCGGCGCCGCATTTTGCCGGTCGGCGGCGTTGGGACAGGCTGATCCATATGCCGAATGAAGATGAAAACAGACATCCGAGGTAGCCGGGATAACCGCTTACGCCAAAAGCGTAAGGTCATCATGGCGTGAATTTTAACAGACGATTCAATGGCTTGTTGAGCCATTTAAAATCCATTGAGCGAGCAAAACGCATCGAAAGACGTAGAAACGGGTAACTCGAATTGGCAGCTAGCGTTTCCGGCTGCGGAGTCACAAGGTTTTATTCCTGGGCGCGGGCTGAGCCGGACGTGACAGCGGTTCTGGCGAACCACGCGTGCTGGCTCGGGGCGGAGACGTTCGGCGCCGTATGTTGTCGTGTGGAGTGGGTCCGCACGTCTCCGCTCGCGCCAGGGCTTTTGGGTATCCGGTGGCTGTGGCACCCGGCTGTCCACAATGACGTACCTGCATGATGTAGTCAGAACTCAATCGTCCGCGTGCAGCTCAAAGCCCCGTAAGAGATGAATGGTGGTTATGCTGTCCGTGGCCTCAATTCGAGGACATTGAAATGGCCAACAAAAACAACGGTACACAGCAATTTGGCGTCCAATTGTTCGGGGACGATCAATATAATGTTGCTTTCGACGACATTATTTATGATCCGGGCGATCAGAGCCAAAATCAGGACCAGGGACAAGGTCAGGGCCAGGGACAAGGTCAGGGACAAGGTCAGGGCCAGGATCAGGGACAAGGCCAGGATCAGGGTCAGGGTCAGGAGCAAGGCCAGTATCAGGAGAGCGCCTCGTATAACGAGAACGCGAACGGCAATGGCAACCTCAACGGCAACGGTAATCTGAACGGCAACGGCAACCTGAACCTCAATGGCAATGGCAACCTGAATTTGAACGGCAACGCCAATGCCAATGAAAACGTCAATACAAACACGAACACTTCGACCACGACCGTCGATGTGAACGTCGATCTCAGCCTGGAGGGCTGGGAACCCACGGACAATGATTTCGCAGACATCGACCTGACGGATTCGTCGGTCGGTAATCTGTTCGTCAATCGCGACGGCGAGATTCACTACAATCCCGGCGATGATATCACCTTCGACGATATTTTGAACGGCTCCCTGAACGGTGCGGGCAACGATATGGCGTTCCTGCAGAACCAGGTCGCCGATCTTGAGGACAATGACACGCTCGAAAACGCTTATGTCCAGAACAACGGCACGTTCGAGCAGAACGGCAATGCCAATGGCGGCGAAGCCTATGCTGACGAAGGCATCGATGCTGGCGGCGGCGGCGGCTCCAGCGGTGACGCTTGGGGCGGCAATGGCGGCAATGGCGCCGGTGGCGGAAATGCCAATGGCGGCGCGGCTGCCGGTGGCTTTGGTACTGGCGGCGGCGCATCGAGCGGCGCGACCGGTGGAACCGGCGTCGGTGGAGCGGCTGTAGGTGGCATCGCCACTGGCGGCGGCGCGGCCGGTGGTGCCGGCGCAGCCGGCGGTAGCGGTTCCGGCTTCGGCATCGGCCTTGGCGCGCTTGGTGTTGGTGCAGGCCAGGGTGGTGCCGGTGGTGCCGGCGGCGCTGGCGGCAATGGCGGCAACGGCAATGGCGGCGATGGCGGCAATGCGAACGCCAATGGCGGCGATGGCACTGGCGGCTCATCCCTCCCGCTGACTGGTGATGGTGGTGCCGGTGGCGCTGGTGGTGCCGGTGGCGCTGGTGGTGATGCCGGTGCGATTGCGCTTGCGGCGAACGTGCCGATCCTGTCGGCAATTGGCGCTGCGGGTGCTGCTGCGGCAGCCGGTGCCGGTGGTGGCGCCGGTGGTGCCGGTGGTGCCGGCGGTTCAGGTGGATCGAGCGGTAGTGCGGATAATGCCGATGCGTCCGGAACCGGTGGCGCAGGCGGTGCCGCGGCTGGTGGAGCCGGTGGTGCTGGTTCAGGTGGTGCAGGTGCTGCCGGCGGAACGGCTGACGGTGGCTTTGGTGCCGGCCTTGGGCTCGGCGTCGGAACGGGTGTCGGCATTGGTGCCGGTCTCGGCGGTGACGGCGGCGCAGGTGGCGCAGCGACTGGTGGCGCAGCCGCAGTCGGTGATTCCAACGGCGGTGCAGGCACCGGCGGACATGGCCTCAGCGGTGCATGGGCCGGTGACGGCACAGGCGGCGATGCCCTTGGCGGCTTCGCCTGGGGTGGTGACGGCGGCAATGGCGGCAATGGCGGCGACGCGTGGAGCGGTAACGGTGGTGCTGGCGGTGCCGGTGGACAATGGGGGTCCGGAAATGGCGATGACGGTATTGTCAACGGCATTTCGGAAGCCCATGCCGAGGCAGCCATCGATGTGACGGCATTCAACCAGAGCATCGTGATGGGCGCCAATCTGCAGGGCAACACGATCGACATGACCGTTGTCGGTGGTGACCTGACCAGCACCTTTACTGGCGAAGACGTCTAGCAAGCGCGAATGTCCGCCACGGCGGACCGGATGTTGACCTGCGCGGGGATATCCCCGCGCAGCGTTCCCAACGGAAATAGGCACTGATCGGTCCTGGGCGGGTCCGACACCAAAAGGGAGACGCGACCCCCGTGCTTATGGACAAGACGACAGAAGCCATCGCCCATTTCATCGGTCTGTTTGCAACCACGCTGGAAGAAGCCCGTCTGCGCAAGGACTACAACGAGTTTCAAGCAACGCGCGATTCCGCACCTGAACAACCCGGTCTCATCAACATCGACGCTTCGACGAAGGCGCCATACGACTTTGTCGAGATGGATCCTGGCCTGCGCTATCAGCCCCTGCCTCCGGACGTGATCTGGCTGGCGCCATGGATCGAGACCAATTTCCATCCGCCGCATATTCCGGTATCGATGCCGATCTCCTCGCAGATCATCGCGAATCTTCCGGAGCCGGGCGTGGTGCACCAGGCATCGTCGCATGTCGTGTTCCACATCGACCCGCCCAGTTCGCTCGCCGCTCTTATCAATCAGGAGATCAGTCTTTCAGACAATGACTATGTCGGCGTCGGCGGTCATGGGCTGATTTTCAGCCCGGATATGGACTATGGGGCCGAGATGGCCGCCCTTCTATATGGCGCCGCGCAGCTATCGCCGGTCGGCCGTCTGGATGCACCCGGCTCCGGCGTGGAGATCGGCAACTTCATCCTCAACTCGGCGTCGGCGTTGGAAACCTTCGTCGAGGAGAGCCACCAGGATGGTGACGTGTCCGCTCTCAGCCAGGACAGGATCGAGGGGACCTATGTAAATGGCGAGCTTGTCTCGGAGCTTCCTAATCTGAAGGATTATCTACCCGATCCCGAAGGGGAGGAGACCGATGCAGGATCAACCACGGTTCACTCCGTTCACGGGCTTGGAACTGTGGAGATCGCGGCCTCGGTCACGGTGGAAGCCGGCTCCAACCTGCTGGTCAATTCCGCAGTCCTTACCAACAACTGGCTGGTCGGACCCGTCATCGCAACGGTCGGCAATCACGTCGAACTTAATGCGATCGTGCAGATCAATGTCTGGAGCGATACCGATGCGATTGGCACTTCGGTAGGCGGGTGGGCCTTTGACCCCGGCGAGACGACGGAAGCGTTCAATATCGCCATGTTCTCGCGCATCGATCCTGGTGCAGACACACATGCCGAAGCATCAGATGATTTCCCGCAAAATTGGGCGGTTACTCGCATCGACGGCGATCTGATCCTGATGAACTGGATCGAGCAGTTCAGCTTCATGATGGACAATGATGTCCATGTCCTGTCGTCTTCGGGCGTAAAGTCCATGGTGACGACCGGCGACAACACCATGCTGAACAACGTCAATCTGACGGAGCTGGGGCTTTACTTCGACCTGATTATCGTCGGCGGCAATATTTACGACTGCAATTTCATCTACCAGATGAATGTCCTGCTCGACGACGATCTCGTCGGGGCAGTCAAAGGTTTCCAGACAGACGGGGACGGCACGCTTTCCACAAGTGGCAATCTACTGTGGAACCAGGCAGGAATCGTCAATATCGGCGGAGCCGATCGTTTTGAGACGATGCCTGATTACTACAGGGAGGCCGCTGCGAATCTGAAGGCAGGCAAGAACGATTTGCCAAGCGGCGTCTTCGGTGATGATGCCTTTGCTGGTCTTGGAGGCCTTCGGGTCCTCTATGTGTCAGGCGATATTCTCGATCTGCAATACATCAAGCAAACCAATATTTTGGGTGATGCCGACCAGGTCGCGCTAGCGATGAACAGCATCGGCGAGAACTTTCCTGATGCTCAATGGAACATATCCACGGGCTCCAACGCACTTGTCAACACGGCCGGAATTCTGGATCTCGATTCGACCGGAAAGAACTATGTCGGCGGCGATCAATATTCGGATGAGATTTTGATCCAGGCCGAACTGGTGTCTACCGATCCCCATCTTGGCGGACAGAATCCCGATGTCCTGGTCAATGAAGCCGTTGCATTCCTGGACGACGATTTTGCCGCCCCGGATGACGATGCCCCATCCGCCCCGACTGTTCACGATGCGCCTCATGTCGATGTCATGCAGACCATGCTGGCTTGACGGCGTAATCCGAGGAAACCGATGAAAGACAATCACGCACATTCCCTGCGGCCTTTCACCGACGAAAAAGGAGAGGGCGGATCAACCGGAATGCCGGATGATGATCCCGTTCAGGCACTGTCGCGAATGCTCTACCGGACGGAAGAAGCTATGCGCTCGATGAACGACCTTGATCGGGCGATCGTCGAACTGAGCGATGCCGCAGCATCGCGTCCCTCGCTGCCGCCCAGGCCTGATTGTGAGCGGGCTTCTCCCAGCGAGCCGCAAGCCCCGACACAGGAGGCGCCGCCCTCGTCCTGGAAACGGGAAGAAGTCGTTGAGGAGCAAGCACGGCCAACTGTAGTGGAGGTGGAGCCCGAAGTGCGGGTGGTCGAACCCAGCCGGCTTGATGTGACGGAAACAAAGTCCATCCCCGCCACCGCGCCTGGCATGGTGACGATTGATGATGACCGATCGCCCATCAAGGCTGATGGACGATCGCCTGACAAGGCCGGCCCGGGCAATTTGGACAAGGGTGGCGGAGGAGGGAGTGGCGGTGCGGGAGGCCAATTTCACCGTCGTCTCGGGCCGATAAATTTTGCGCAGAATTTGCGCGCGGGCCTGCAAGCGGTCAGGAAAAACCTGCTTGTCGTCATGATCTTCACAGTTGCCAGCAACATCCTGGTGCTGGCCATTCCCATCTATCTCTTCCAGATTTCGGATCGCGTTTTGACCAGCCGGTCGATCGATACGCTGATCATGCTCACAGTCGTGATCGTAGGAGCTGTTTTGCTGCAGGCGGCGCTCGATGCGATACGGCGTTTCATTCTGATGCGCACGGCCGTCGAGGTCGCAGCCCAGCTAGGTGCCCCGATCCTCAGTGCCGCCGCCCGCGCCGCCCTGCATAGCAATGGCCGCGAATATCAGACCCTGGGAGACCTTCAGCAATTGCGCTCCTTCCTGGTTTCGGGAACGCTTCTGGCATTTCTGGATGCGCCGATGGCGCCTTTTTTCATCCTGGCGGTCTTCCTTGTGCATCCGCATCTGGGATTTATCGTCGTCAGTTCGGCGCTTGCGTTGCTGGCGATCGCCGCGATCAACCAGCGCGCGACCTCCGGGGCTTTCAGTGAGGCCACCTCTCACCAGAGCAAGGCCAATCTTCATCTCGATTCCATGTCTCGCAATTCGCAGATCATCAATGCGCTGGCAATGATCCCGGAGGCGGTCAAGATATGGGGAAAGGACACGGCTGGTTCGCTCAAGGCACAGGTGGCGGCACAGGATCGCAATATCGTTTCTGCCGCCACCTCCAAGGCGGCGCGGCTTCTGACGCAAGTGGCAATGCTTGGCTGGGGTGCGTTTCTGGCCATCGAAGGCGAATTGACTGGCGGCATGGTCATCGCCGCTTCGATTATCGCCGGTAGGGCACTGGCACCTGTGGAAGGGGCCATCGAAGGCTGGAACCAGTTCATCCAATCGCGTGCAGCCTACGGGCGCATATCGACTCTGCTTCAGTCGTCGCCGCTCAATTTCGAGCGCTTGAACCTGCCGCGGCCGCAGGGCCGGCTCGATGTGGAGCGGCTGCTTTTCGTGCCGCAAGGCACCAAGCGTGTGGTGCTCAACGGCATCACTTTTTCGCTTTCGCCGGGCGATTCGCTGGCGATCATCGGCAATTCAGGCGCCGGAAAAACCACATTGGGCAAGATGCTGGTCGGCTCGATCCTGCCGACCTCCGGCAATGTGCGGCTCGACCTGATGGACCTGCGCAACTGGGACCAGCGGCAGTTCGGCGAGAATATCGGCTATCTGCCGCAGGACGTTCAACTTTTCCCGGCTACCATCAAGGCCAATATCGCCCGCATGCGTGAAGATGCCAGCGATGCCGACATCTATCAGGCCGCGATGCTTGCCGATGTCCATGAGATGATTGCAACGTTCCCGCAAGGCTATGAGACATTCGTGGCAGGCGACGGCGCACCGCTTTCCGGTGGCCAGAAACAGCGCATCGCGCTTGCCCGTGCCTTTTTCGGCAATCCGCGGATGGTCATTCTGGACGAGCCCAATTCCAATCTGGATAGCGCCGGGGATGCGGCGCTGGCGCGAGCGCTGGAACATGCCAAGCGCGAGAAGATTACCGTCATCACCATTACCCAACGGCCGGCCCTGCTGCGCAGCGTCGACAAGATTCTGCTGCTCACCAACGGAACGGTGTCGCTGTTCGGTGCGCGCCAGGAGGTCTTGCAGGCCTTGGCCGCACGGGGAATGGCGCCGAGTTCTGCCGGATCGTTGGCAACGCAATCGGAATGAATGGGTAGCAAAGTGACTGTCGCCACGCATCACGATCCCGAATGGTACGCAGATGTGCCTCGCTCCATCCGCAAACAGGCCTTTGTCGGCCTCGCGCTGATGGCATTGAGTTTCGGCGGCTTTGGAACCTGGGCGATGACGGCACCGCTTGCTGCGGCCGTCATCGCCCAGGGCAGCTTTGTCGCGACCGGGCAAAACAAGATCGTGCAACATCTGGAAGGCGGCATCATCAAGGAGTTACTGGTCAACGAGGGTGACCATGTCGAACTCAACCAGCCGCTTTTGCGGCTCGATGAGACGGCCGCAAAGGTCAATGAACGGCAGTTCTTTCTGCGCCGGCTACGTCTCGAGGGGATTGTCGCGCGCCTGTCTGCCGAGGCCGCTGGGCTGAAGAAGATCAATTTCCCTCAAATCATCCGGGAAAATCGCGGCGATGACGACGTGGCTTCCATCGTCGCCGGCCAGGAGCTCAATTTCCAGGCGTCACGCAGCAAGCTCGAGAGCGAAATCAGCCTTCTCACCCAGAATATGAAGGCGCTCGAATTCAGAGCGAGCGGCTATCAGCAACAGTTCGATTCGATGGAAAGACAGCTCGAACTGCTGGGAGAGGAATATGAAGGCAAGAAAGTGCTCTTGAAGCAGGGCTTGCTGCGCAAGACCGAAATCAAAGCCATTGAGCGTGCAATGGCCGATGCGGAAGGGCAGATGGGACGGCTGGCGGCCGAGGTTTCGGAAACCGATGCGCAGATCGTCAAACATAAACAGCAGGTCGACCAGACGCTTGCCGCCTACAGACAGGCCGCGCTTGATGAATTGCAAAGCGTAGAGGCCGATCTTGACAGCGTTCGTCAGCAATCGCGTGAGGCGGAGAATGTTCTGGGACGCGCTACGATCCATGCGCCGGTAGCCGGAACGGTGGTGCGCATGCTCTATCACACCTCGGGCGGTGTTATCGAAAGCGGCAAGAGCATTATGGAAATTTTGCCGGCCGATGTGCCCCTCGTCATCGAAACGCTGGTTCCGCGAACGGAAATCGACAATGTCAGGGTCGGGCAGAAGGCCACGGTTCAACTCATCGCCCTCAATCGCCGCACGACCCCGGTATTGAACGGTGAAGTCTACTATGTTTCTGCAGACTCCCTGCCTGACGCCAGCGGCGATCAGAGGCACGAAGCCTATCTCGCCCGAATCAATCTTCCGGTCAGCGAACTGTCGAGGGTACCGGGATTTTCGCCTACCCCAGGCATGCCGGTGCAGGTTATGATCCAGACGGCCGAGCGGACATTCTTCTCCTATCTGATCAAGCCGATCACGGATAGCATGTCGCGCGCCTTCATCGAGCAGTGACGTACCCTCGATGTAGCATAGAACGGCTGGTGCGATGTGCTGAGCGCTATCAGCGCCTGCTCATTCCTGGCATTTGCCGTTATGCAGGCATCCGCAACCACACAGCTATTGGCATGAACGACGCCGATGATACTGGCATCCCCACGTGCTTCGGCGCAGGCATTGAGGTTGACGATGACGTTGATGCGCGTTTCCGCCTGCCGCAGTCGGCTTGTGGATTCAGTGTGATCGGCAACTGCAACCTGTTTTGGCCAGTTGGCTGCCGCTCCGATATCTTTGTCGTAGCGCGGGCTGAGATATTTCCTTGAACCGGATCGCTTCCAGCACAGACCACCAAGGCGTGGCCTGAGGCGGCCACGGTCGCCTGTCCGAACTGAGCTTTAGGGAACAATTATTCTTTCAGTTCTGATTCTTCGGCGCATTGTCGACCATTCTGTGTTACCGGTGCTGTGGGGTGAAGGCTCGGCGGTCCACATCACTTTGTGGAACCAGGCTCTTGGGGTTCGGACCTTCCTGACTACATTGACAACAGGAAAGCTGAGAGGTCCTCATGGCACGGAAAGCGGTTGGCGGGTCGTCTGCAGGTGAAGGCGCAGAGCCGTCCACCACGCCGCCGAGGACGAAACGCCGCAAGAAGATCGCTGTAGGGCTGTTCAGTCCGCACGTGATTTCGGCATTGCGGCAGGAACGAAAATCCTACATTGCCCACCAAAGTCGGGAAAGTGATGGCGACGCCCTTGTCGCTTCTTACAACATCCACAAGGGTGTGGGCCTTGACCGCCGGTTCGATCCCTACCGGACAATCTCGGTCATCAAGGAAATCGGCGCGGATGTGATTGCCCTGCAGGAGGCCGACCAGCGCTTTGGCGATCGTGCCGGCCTGCTCGATCTTGCAGCGCTCAAGCGCGAGTGTGGCCTGATCCCTGTTCCGATGGAAATCCAGCAAGGGGGGCACGGCTGGCACGGCAATGTCATTTTGTATCGCGACGGCACGGTTACCGCTGCTCACCAGATCGCCTTGCCGGGTGTCGAGCCTCGCGGTGCACTGGTAGTTGACCTCAAGCTTACCAGCGGCCCGCTGCGCATCATTGCGGCGCATCTCGGCCTGCTACGTCGCTCGCGGGCCCAGCAGGTCAAGGCGCTTCTGTCTGCGGCAAGCTTCGACGACGGCACGCCGACTGTGCTCGTCGGTGATCTCAATGAATGGCGACTGGGCAAGCGATCGTCATTGCAGGGCCTGGCGCCGGCATTCGGTCCTCTCCATGCTGCCATCCCGAGCTTTCCGTCCCGTTTTCCAGTGTGGGCACTCGATCGCGTTCTCGGCAATCCGCACAGTCTCATTTCCAGCGTGGAGTTGCACGAAACCCCGCTGGCACGCATCGCCTCCGACCATCTGCCGATCAAGGCGGTCATCAGCCTGTCGGAGGGAAAAAGCACCGGCGACAAACAGAAATCGCGCGATTTGGCCGCCGCCGCATAGCCGCCGTCTTACCGGCGATCGCACGTGGCAACCCCGTCGAATCATTGGCCGCTTTTCCAAAATATGGTTTAGCTTGACCGCGTGTGTACAAACCGATGCGAAGCTTGCCCTGATAGAAAGCACAATCGCGCGCTCGCATATCGTCGCGGAACGCGCAGTTGTGGTCACATGCATGTGAGATGAAAGATTTGCTACAAGCCCGCTTGCATTTCGTTCAGTCAGTCGCTAGGTAGCACTTCTCATTCGCAGCCGGGCGGATCGGCCGGCTAGCGACGATCGTTTATGCGGTCGGTTGCGCGCCCGTAGCTCAGCTGGATAGAGCACCAGACTACGAATCTGGGGGTCAGAGGTTCGAATCCTTTCGGGCGCGCCAATTCTCTATGATACCGGAACAAAGAACTCTTCAAGCGGGATTTGAGCGGTGTGGATCGGTGGGGCGGCCGGACGACTTGCCGATATTCGCAAAAACTTTGCCCGTCGCTCATGCTCTGGGCGAAAATCATGAATCGCCGATCACGCCCCACCCCTGATCAAAAATACCCGCCGACGCCTATTCACCCGGCAGGATGTGGGTGGCATCGGGGCGCCAGGAGACCCACACCTGGGCGCCCGGCTCGAGATTGAGCTGTTCGAGTTCGTCGTGGCTCTTCTGGACCTTGATCTCGATGCGCTCGGCACCTTCCAGATGGATGACGGCAGTGGCGCCGACAAACTCCTCGCCGACCACGGATGCCTGCAGCCGGTTCAGCCTATCCTCTGGTGGCCGGTTGCTCAGGTGCAGCCTGTCGTCAGAAACCACGAATGTGGCCTTGTTACCCTTTGAAAGCGGCTTGGCTGCGTTCGGCACAACGTCGAATTCGCCCGCAGGGGTCGATATCTTGACGGCTGCTTCACTCACATTCGAGACCTCGCCGGCAAATATGTTCGACGAGCCAAGGAATTCGGCGACGAACTTCGTACGCGGCGCGCGGTAGATCTCCTGCGGGTTGCCGATCTGCTCGATACGCCCCCGGCTCATGATGACGACGCGGTCGGCCATCGAGAAGGCCTCCGACTGGCTGTGCGTGACATAGACGAAGGTGATGCCAAGTTCGCGCTGCAAGTTCGAAAGCACCGACTGCATGCGCACCTTGAGATGGGCATCGAGGGCCGACAGCGGCTCGTCGAGCAGAAGGATCTGCGGCTCCGTCACCAGCGAGCGCGCCAGCGCCACGCGCTGGCGCTGGCCGCCGGAAAGATGCGCTACGTTGCGGTCGGCAAATTCGGTGATTTGCATGCGCTCCAGCCACTTGTCGACCCGGCGCCTTCGCGCGGCCTTGTCGGCCCCACGCATGCGAAGGCTGAACTCGACATTCTCGCGCACGGTCAGGAAAGGAAACAGCGCCAGGCTTTGCCACACCATCGGCGTGTCGCGGTTCCAGGTCGGCAAATCGTTGATGCGCTTGCCGTCGAGCCTTATCTCTCCTTCAGAAGGCGCTTCAAGGCCTGCCAGCATCCTCAAGGTGGTGGTCTTTCCGCAACCGCTGGAGCCCATGATGGCGAGGAACTCGCCCTTACGAATCTCAAGGTTCAGTTTTTCGACCGCAACGAAGTTGCCGAAGCGCTTCGCCACACCGTCGAAGACGACAAGGGCCTGATCAGTCATGGCGTGACTACTCCAATATCTGCTGGGGCGGCGGCACTGGTGGTGGCAGGCGTACCACTGCGTCTCATGAGAAGAATCTGGGCGAGCACCACCAGGGTCATCGAGGCGATGAAGACAAAGGTGCCGATTACATTGATGCGCGGGCTGACCTGGCCTTGCAGGAAGCCGAGCACCTTCACCGGCAGCGTCTCGTTAAGGCCGGACACGAACCAGGCAACCGCGAATTCGTCGAAGGACACCGCCATGGTGATGAACAGGGCGGCAAAGATGGCCGGCTTGCAGAAAGGAATGATGACGTGCCGCATGGCCATCCATTCCGAGGCGCCGAGATTCCAGGCGGCCGCCTCCAGGGAGGGGTCCATTTGCGACAATCTCAGCCGGCAGATCGCCATGGCGAAAGGCGCGCACATCACGACATGGGCGATGATGACGGAATAGATAGCGCCTGAAAGCGAGATGTTGGACAGGAACGCAAGCATCGCAAGGCCGAGGATGACCACGGGGATTGTCGGCGGCAGCAGGGCGAGCGCCATATAGACCGACTTGCCGAAGAACTTGTAGCGGAAGTCGGTATAGGCGGCGCCGAAGCCGATGGCTGTGGCCAGGGCCGAAACCACGACGCCGGCAATCAGCGTGTTGCGCAGCCCCTCCCATATCAGCGGGTCGGCCCATACGGCCTCGTACCAGATCATCGAGAACCCGCCGAGCGGAAGTGAAGGGAACCGGTCGACATTGAACGAGAAGACGAAGCTCGCTGCGATTGGCGCAAAGATGAAGCCGAAGGACAAAAGAACGTAGAGCTTCAGTGCCCAGTCGATCAGTCGATTGCTATTGAAGCTATTCATCGTCCGCGCTCCCTATAGGCGAAGCTTACGGCCGCAAAAGCCACAGCAAGCAAGGTTGCGATCATGGTAAGTGCGATCACCGCCGCCCTCGGCCACTGCTGGCCCGATTTGGTGGTGTCGGTGATCAGGATGGACAGCGTCGGCGGGTCACCACCGCCGAGATAGAGCGGGCTGACGAAATCGCCGAAAGTGAGGATGAAACAGAAAAGCGCGGCAATGACGAGACCGACCTTCGCCGATGGAACGATCACCTCGAACACGGTACGCAGGCGGCCGCAGTGTAAATTATGTGCCGCCTCGATCAGCGTTTTGTCGACAAAAACCAGGCTGAACAATTGCAGCAGCACCACCAGCGGGAAGCTCAGCGTCAGATAGCCGATCATCACGCCGAAGGAAGAATTGAGCATGCCGAAGGGGCCGATCCCGACCTGGGCAAAGAGCGCATTGAATATGCCGTTGTCGGACAGGAATATCTGCCAGGAATAGACGCGCACCAGATAGGAGGTGAAGAAGGGGATCACCATCAGGAATATCGCCCAGCGGCGAGCGGTTTCTGAAAGCTTGAAGGCGATGGCATAGGCGCAGGGAAAGGCCAAAATGCTGGTGATGACTGCCGCAGAGGCGGATAGCAGGAAGGTACGCAGATAGGCCTGCCAGAACACCGCCCGCCCCAACATCCGTGTCCAGTTGTCCGGATTGAAGTCCGGCTCCATGCGGAAATTACGGACCGACCAGAAGGAAAGCGCAATCAGGAAGAGCAGCGGCGCAAGGAAGAACAAGGCCTGCCAGACAAGCATCGGCAGCGAAAATGTCAGGCCATAGAAAGTGATGGATTTCCGCATTGCGCCAGTCCGGTTGTGGGCCTGTCAAGGCATCGCCATTCAAGGCCGGAAGAAACAGGCGGGCCGATAGCCCACCCAAGATCATGACGACGTTTCCGCGCCATCATATTCCATCTCTTGATGGAGGATCATCCCGAAAATCGGCTTCGGGATCATGCTCTGGCTTCCGACATCCGCATGACCCAGCCGGGCTTGAATGGCGGCCACGCAGCAGTCATGCGCAACTCAGACGCCCATGCACCGGCTTGCGCCATATTGGGCGCTACGACCCCTTGTATTCCGACCAGAAGTCGTTCCAGTCCTCGAGGCTCTGCTGAACCGGCAGCTGGCGGTACTTGATACGACCGCTGCGGATCAGTTCCATGGCATTGTTGCTTTCCGTGAGCAGCATGCCCTGCCGCTTGGCCTCTTCCGGCGTTTCCTTCGCCAGCAATTCCCAGCCTTTCTGGTTCGGGATGAGGCATGGGTAGGCCACCATATTGGCCGATTTCACCTGGCCCTTAGCCGATGTGATGTACTGGATCCACTTCTTGGCCAGATCGCCCTTTTGCGTGCCCTTGCCGATGGAGAAGGATTCGGTGAATTGCAGGCCGCCTTCCTCGGGAATGACGCTGCGCACCTTGGCGCCATTGCGTTCCAGAGTACCGGTGATCCAGTCGCCAATGCCGGCCATGGCCAGCATCTGCCCGTTCTGCAATGAGGAGAACGTGCCGCCATAGTCGAAGAACCCGCCGATCTGCGGGCGCAGCGTCATCGTTTTTTCCTGCACGGCATCCCAAGCCGTCTCGTCTATGTCGTAAGGGGTGGCATTGCCGTTCAGCAGGCTGACCTGACCCAGATTAGGCAGGTGCCAGTCGAAATGGCCGACCTTGCCCTTCAGTTTCTCGGTCCAGTAGACATTGTATGTGGAGGCTTCCTTTTCGGTGATCGCCTCGGTGTTGTAGGCGACGCCGAGGAAGCCGAAGCGGGTGATGACCGAATAGAGGTCGTTATCCACCCAGTGTCCCGGGAATTTCTGGAACTCGGGGAAGAAATCGTCGAACGGATAGTCGGCAGGATCGAGCTTCTCGATATAGCCGGCAGCGTTGAGTTGCTGAACATATTCGGCATCCGACAAGATGAGATCGAAGGTTCCGGACGGCGACTGGGCGATCAGCCCCAGCATATTGTCACCGCCGGTATAGTATTTCGGCTTGAATTTGACGTTGTTCTCGGCCTCGAATTCACTCACCATGTCTGGCTCGGCGTGGCCGTACCAGGCAAGCATGGTGAGTTCGACAGGCTCGGCAAAGGCAAGCCGGCTGAGGAATGGCGTGGACAGAGCCCCACCACCGATCGCAGCCGCGCCCTTCAAGATATTGCGGCGGGTATGAACGCCCGACAGCGTCTCCTTGATAGTCATCGCATTCCCCTTTTTTGCTTGTTGTTGTTCGCACGGTATGCAGGGCGAGTGCATTTGAAAAATTAATTCTAATAATTTTGTTATTTGCGACGCTTATTAACGGGTCAGCTTGCCTTCGCGCCTTACGGGGTCTGCGGAGGCTCCCGCCTCGTCCAGTCGCGAGATGATGTGATTGACCAGACGGATGCCCGCATCGGACAGGCGCGGGTGCTTGTAGAACAGGCCGACACGGATTTCCGCCAGTGGCGGGAAGCCGTCGCTTTCATCCAGTACCCTCATGCCCGGCCGCATGGTGTAGCGCGTCAGGGCGCTGGCCCCGAGACCGTTGATGACCGCATTTTGCAGGCCGGATATGCCAGGGCCGGTATAGGCCACGCGCCAGCGTATCCGCGCAGCATCGAGTGCCTGGATCATGCGCGCGCGATACGCACAGCCCTCAGGATGGGCTGCAAGCGGCACGCCGGTGGCGGGATCGAAACGCGCGTTCTCGGCGGCCGCCCAGATCGGCCGCTCAATCCAGGATCGCGACAAATACTGGGCCCGCTCGTTATCGACCATGGCAATGGCAAGGTCGAGCTCATCGGCCCGCAGCCGCTCCAGCACCTCGGCGCTCCAGCCGCAATAGATCTCCAGCGATATCTCCGAGTGCTGGCGCGTATATTCGGTGATGACCCCCTGCAGGAAGGCCACTGCGTAATCGTTCGGCAACCCGATGCGCAGCACGCCGGCGATCTTGGCACGGTTGAAATAAGAGGCGGCTTCATCGTTCAGCCGTAGGATCTCGCGCGCATAGCTCAGCAGGATTTCGCCTTCGCTGGTCAGCAATAGCGTGCGCCCGACCTGCTTGACGATCGGAGACCCAACCAGTTCCTCCAAGCGTCGCATCTGCAGGGAAATCGCGGGCTGCGTACGGCCCAAAACCTCGCCCGCCTTGGTGTAAGCGCCAAGATCGATCACCGACACAAAGGTGCGCAGCAGGTCGGTCTGGAGATTGATGATATTGCGCATGGATTTCGATTCTTCATGCAAGGATGATGATTATAAATTTCTCATATCAGGCAGACATCATCAAATGATTGTTCATCAGGAAAAATGGGAGATGAACATGTCTGAACAAAGTGTTTTTGCCGCCGAGCTTTCCTGGCCGGACTATGATGCACGGGTGCGTGACGGAAAGGTTCCGATCCTGCTGCCTATCGGCTCGATGGAGCAGCACGGCCACCACATGCCGATGAATGTCGATGTGCTTCTACCGGTGGAATTTGCACGGCGCGTCGCCATGCAGACAGGCGCGCTTGTCGCCCCGCCCTTCACCTATGGCTATAAATCGCACCAGAAATCCGGTGGCGGCAATTATTTGCCCGGCACCACGAGCCTCGACGGCGCGACACTGGTTGCAGCTCTGCGCGACGTCCTCAAGGAATTCGCCCGTCATGGCGTGCGCCGGATTTGCCTGTTCAACGGCCATTTCGAGAATTCGTGGTTCATCATTGAGGGCATCGACCTGGCGTTGCGCGAACTCAAGTGGGGTGGCATCGACGACATGAAGGTGGTTGTCCTGTCCTACTGGGACTTCGTCGACAAGGATACGATCAAGCGCCTCTACCCCAAGGGTTTCCCTGGTTGGGAGATCGAGCATGGCGGCGTTCTGGAAACCTCGCTGATGCTGGCGCTTCACCCCGAACAGGTGCGCCTGGAGCGCGCAATCGACCATGCGCCGGCAAGCTTTCCGCCCTATGACGTCTATCCGCCAAAGCCGGAATGGGCGCCCGCCAGCGGCACACTGTCCTCACCGAAGGAAGCGTCGGCTGAAAAGGGTGAGATCCTGCTCCAGGTCTGCGTGGACGGCATCGTCAAGGCGCTGAAAACCGAATTCCCGAACTGAGTTGCCGAGCAGGCGAAAAAGCCGCGGCGTGACCGCGGCTTTTTTTGTTCAGCTGAGGCAAGGGCGTCAGAAGGAGCGTAGCGGCAGTACCAAACCGCCATGCCAGTCCGCCGGCTCGTCCTGCCTGGGCGGCCTTGGCGAAACACGCAAGTGCTTCCTCCTTGCGGCCATGATGAGTGCGATCATCCGGGCCAGCAAGGAAACAAGCTCGCGTGGCCGCGGTAAAGGTGGAGCCGACGCGGGTTCCGCGTCGATCCACCGATAAGGCAGATCGTGGGGGATATAGAAGGCCAACGCCGCCTCACGATCATCTTCAGTTGCGGATGACATTGTGTTCGGGGCCGAAGGGGAAGCCGGTGATGTTCTCGGCGCCGTCTTCGGTGACGATCAGGATGTCGTGCTCGCGATAACCGCCGGCCCCCGGCGTGCCCTCCGGCAGCATCACCATCGGCTCCATTGACACGACCATGCCCGGCTTCAGTTCGGTTTCGATGTCCTCGCGCAGTTCCACGCCCGCCTCGCGGCCGTAATAGTGGCAGAGCACGCCGAAAGAGTGGCCGTAGCCGAAGGAGCGGTATTTCAACAGGTCCCACTCGCGGTACATCTCGTTGAGCTCGATGGCGATGTCCTTGCAGCGCGCGCCCGGCTTGATCAGTTCGAGGCCGCGGCGGTGCACCGCCACGTTCTTCTCCCAGATGTCGAGGCTGGCATCATCGACATGGTCGCAGAACAGCGTCCGCTCCAGCGCGGTGTAGTAGCCGAAGATCATCGGGAAGGTGTTGAGCGACAGGATGTCGCCGGACTGCACGATGCGGTTGGTCACCGGGTTATGCGCCCCGTCGGTGTTGATGCCCGACTGGAACCAGGTCCAGCTGTCCATCAGCTCGACATAGGGATGCGACTTTGCGATCTCGCGGATCATGGCATTTGTGGTGGCGATCGCCACCTCGTGCTCGGGTACACCCGCCTTGACCGCCGCCACACAGGCTGCGCCGCCGACATCGCAGACACGAGCGCCTTCGCGGATCAGCTTGTGCTCCTCGGCCGACTTGATGGTGCGCATCCACATCGACGGCTGGCCGACATCGACAAATTCCACCCCCGGCAGCGCCGCCTCGAGTTGGCTGCGGAACTCCAGCGAGACATGGTCGAACTCGATGCCGATGCGCTTGGCGCCTGCCGTCAACTGGCGCACGGCTTGATAGAAATTATCACGTCGCCAGTCGGTATAGGTGATGTTGTCGCCGAAGGAACGCCGCCATGGCTGGCCGCCATCAATGCCGGCGGAAACGGTGGTGGCGTTGTTATGGTCGATGACCATGCCGTATTTGCGGCCGAAATAGCAGTAAAGCCAGCCCGAATAGTAGTTGATGCAGTGATAGGACGTGAACAGTGCGGCATCGACATTGTTCTTTTCCAGCCAGCCGCGCACATCGTCCTGACGGCGCTTCATCTCGGCATCCGAGAAGGGCGAATATTCCTTCTCACCATTGTGCCACTTCATTACGTGCAACATGTCGTCTGTCATCGGCTGTTCCTCCTCAAAGACAGGATCTGATGCAGCACAGACTAGTTTTACCGGCGATATTACGAAAATTTATTCATCAAATATGAGAATAATGGATTCTTATGCAGCCCCGATTGGCTACGCGGAGAACCGGCTGGCCGGATCATGGCACAAGCGCGACGTTTCGAGCAGCAAGCCTTGACCCTCACCGATCAAGCAGCACTAGAGTAGGCAACGAAAACCGACTGCCGGATAGCCGCCGCCCTGATCCCGCGTCTAGCGCACGACCAGAACCGGAATCTTCGTGTTCGTAAGAACTTCCGCTGTCTGGCTTCCGAGTAGCAGCCGCTTTACCCCACGCCGGCCATGCGACGCCATCACGATCAGGTCACATCCTGCCTGCTGTGCAGTTTCAACGATCGCGGTGGCAGCCCATGCATCCGGGACATGGATGGTGTCGGACTTGATGCCCATTTTCTCGGCTGCTGCCTTCAGGGGAGCAAGTATACCTTCGGCAAACTTCTTGCGGCTGGCCTCATAGCTTTCGAAATCGTCCGGCGTGGCAATCCAACCCGCGGCACTTGCGGTTCCTGGCACTGGAAAAGGTTCGGTCGCGGTGATGATCGTGACCTTGCTGCCGAGCGCCTTGGCCAATGACAGTCCATGGTCGACGCCTGCCTGGGCAAGTTGCGAGCCGTCGGTCGAAATCAGGATGTGCTTGTACACCATGCGCCTCCAGTTCAGGTCAAAGTGGCAGCTTAGCCACTTCCTGTGCGACACGCCACCTGAGTGAGGCCATCATGCAATCAGGATAAGACCGGTCGCAGCCAGGGCGGCAATCCAGATAGCATCGAGGTTGATCCAGCCCCGGCGCAGGAAGGCCAGTCCTATCCATTCATAGACTCCGATCGCTATCGCCGCTGTCAGGCCCAGCATCGCCGCCATATGAACGCCTATCGCTGCAAGCGAGACCGGCAAGGAGCCGGCTGCCGTCAGTTCGCCGGCCGAGCCAGAGGCAAGACATAGCGGGATGATCACCGGCACCAGCATCAGGCCGGCGCCGTGGCTGGTCGCCATCAGGAACGACCAGAAGCCAAGCCCCAGCATACCGGTCTGCATGCCGACGCGAACGCGATGGCGATGCCCGTAGACGGCGTGGTAGGCGGCCCAGCCCAGAAGCAACATGCCTGCCATTATTTCAAGAATACGCTGATCGACGATCAACCCCACGACCACGACCGCAAACACCAGCAGGGCAATCGATACCGCATGCCCTAAAGCGATCGGGAGAAGCGACAGAAACACTATACGCCGGCTGTTTCGGTGCAGGCCCAGCGCAACGGCAAAAAGCCAGCCCATGGCCGGGTTGAGGCCGTGAAAGGCGCCTAGGCCGGCTAGCACCAGCCAGGGCGACATCACCTGCCCACTGCTATCACGCTATCGGGTGCCGGGCACATCACGGATAGCAGTAGGAATCGGATGAGCAGTCGCCGCCCTCCAGGCGCACCTGGTGCGGGCGATGGCCACGGGGCCAGTCGACGAAGAACTTGTCGTCGAACCGGATGCCGCCATTGTCCGCCACGTCGAGCTTGACCATCCAGCCGTCTATTCCGTCGGGATAGAATTGCGGATCGATCGGGCCATAAAGCGAATTGGTGAAATAGACACGCTTGCCGTCGCGGCTGATCTCGACCATTTGCGGCCCGCCGTTCAAGGTACCGTTCTTTGCGCCCGGATGGGTTTCCCGCGAGACGATACCGCCGATGCGCACCCGGCCGGTTTCCTTGGGGCTGAACGGGTCCGAGACGTCATACTGGATCATGTCGCCGGTGCCCCAGCAGGAGACGTAGAGGAAGCGGTCGTCCATCGACAGATCGATATCGGTGACCAGCGGGGCAACCGCCTTGAACCCCTTGAGCACGGGCGGCAGGAGATCGGGATCGGCCGGTTCCGCCGGAATCTCGATCACCTTCTTGACCGCCCATTTGTCGCCGTCGCGATACCAGGTCCAGATCGAGGCGGAGAGGTCCTTCAGGCTGATGACGCAGCCGACAAAACCATAGGCCTTAGTGGGGTCATGGGCGGGCCGCAACTCGAAGACGAGTTGGTGCTCCTCACCGAAATCGATCTCCTGAAGATGCTTGCGCTTGTGGAGGTCCCAGAAATGCAGCCGCCGGCCATATTTGCTACCGAGCAGCACCTCGGGAACCAACCCGTTTTCGAAGGTGTCCGGCGTTCCCCATTCGCTCGTCACCATCGTGTCGTGGCCGAGATGCCACCAGAAATCATAGGCGAGTTCCTGCGGGCCGCGGTCCATCTCCCACTGGCCGAGCACCTCGAAGCTGTCGGAGTCAAGCAGGAAAATGCCCCCGGGCGCCTTGCCCTCGGCGTTGCCGAGTGCGTTGACGTAAATCCCCTCCGGTCCGCAATGGGTCGTATGCAATCGGGTATAGCCTGCCTTTTCAGCAACTTCCTCCGGCTCAATCACCTTGACGATCTTCGGCTTTCTCGGGTCAGGCTTGGTGTCGATTATGTGCAGCCGCGACGAGCGCAACCCCGGAACGATGAGATAGCGGCGCTCCATATGCGGATGCGGCGCGTTCGGGCACAGGCAGGACGAGCATGCATTCCAGCCGAAATGGTGCAGTTCGTCACCCGCATTGGGCATGTTGACCTGGCCGACGATCTGCGAATAGGTCGCGGATGCCGGATCGACATCGACCACGGCGATAGCGTCGGGCTTTCTGCGTTCCGGATCGAAGGATGCCACATAAGCCAGGCCTTCGGCTGGCGCCTTGGCCGCCATTCTTGGTGAGGGGTAAAATGATGGGTCTGGTTGCCAGCTTGCCATGAGAGACCTCCCGGGCACCCTCCCGCCGCAATCCGCTATTTTACAGCCTCACACCGCCAATGTCGCCTTCATTCCGCCGAGGCTACCTCAACCCTTCTCCGGCGAGACCTGCGCGATGATCCAGCGCGCCAGCACATCGAGGCCGTAGCCTATGATCCCGATGACCAGGACGGTCGCCATCAGTTCGGGATAGGCGAGCCTGTCACGCGTATCGAGGATGAAATAGCCGAGCCCGGCCGACACACCCAGCATCTCGCAAGGCACCAGCACGATCCAGCTGATGCCGATGGCAAGCCTGAGGCCCGTGAGCACATGGCCGAGCACGCCCGGAATGATGACACGGAAGAGTGTTTCCCATCCGGTAGCCGCTAGGCTGCGGGCAAGCAGCAGCCAATGCGGATCGAGATGGCGAACGCCGGCCGTGGTATTGAGCAGGATCGGCCAGACCGCCGCAAAGGCCAGCAGGAAATAGATCGGCGCATCGCCGACGCCGAAAACCATGACCGCGATCGGCATCCAGGACAGCGGTGAAATCATGCGCAGGAACTGGAAAGCCGGCGTGGTCGCCGCTTCGGCCAGTTTGGAGCTTCCAACAAGGAGCCCGACAGGCACGCCGATGACCAGAGCAATCCCCAGCCCCACTAGCACGCGCTTTATGCTGACGAAGATGTGCAGCGGAAGATCCGAGCCTGTCATAAGCGCAAGCAGCGTCGGCAGCGCGCTTGTCGGCGAAAATCTCGGTGCGAAACCTTCGGGATTGGCAAACAGATCCGTGGCCACCCACCAGGCAAGCAGAAGCAAAGCGAGGCCGCAGAGGCCGAGCAGCACATGAGTCGCGCGCCGGCGCTTTTGCGGCAACAGCTCCGCAGCCCTGCTTTTCGCTGGCTGTGGAACGATCCGAACGACGGACGGCGCGTCGATATCGTCTACCCTTGCGTTCACGCCGCGATGGTCTCCGTACGTGTGAAGGAATCGGCCAGCCCGAATGCAGGCAGGCCGCCAACCTGGCCGAGCGCGGCCTTGACGAAGCGGTCATCCACCAGATCCTGGGCAGCATGGGTCGGATCGAGCGTATCGAGGAAGCTGCGATCCCCTTCCACCAGCGTATCCTTCAGCTGGTTCACCAGTTCCTGCGTGTAGCTTGGGAACGGATAGGGCTGGAAATCGATGCGCTTGTTGCGCCAATCCGGATGCCGGATGGCGCCCGACGATACATATTCGGCAATGTCGCTTTCTTCAGGCGCCAGCACGCGCTGCAGTACTTCCTTGCTGTGCGGGGTGTATCTGTTGGCGTCGTCCTTGGAGAGCAGTTGGGCGGTTTCGGCCCGGTTGTCGCGCGTCCACAATTGCGCCTTGACCATGGCGTTGACGACCTTCTGCGACCATTCCGGACGCTCCTGCAGGTCGCGCTCCTGCATGAAAACAACGCAGCATGCATGGTCTTTCCAGACATCGCCGGTAAAGCGCAGGATCTTGCCGACCTTCAGCACTTCGGCAGCCGCGTTGAACGGTTCGGCCACGATATAGCCGGCAATCTGGCCCGCCGCGAGCGCGGGGACCATGTCCGCCGGCGACATGACGACAAGATTGACCTCGTTTGCGGCAGGCGACCCGGTCTTCTTGGAGACCGGAGTCAGGCCGTTTTCACGAAGCAGCGCCTGCAGCACGACATTGTGGATCGAATACCAGAAAGGTATCGCGACCGTCTTGCCGCCGAGATCGGGAACCGTGTTGACGTCCTGCGCCACGCTGAGGCCGGAGCCGCTGGTATGGTTCCAGGCGACGACCTTGGCCGGCGCCTTGCTGCCATAGCGCGCCCACACGGTAATGGGCGACAGCAGATGGACGACATTGACCTGTCCGGCAAGGAAGGCCTCCAGAATCTGCGACCAGCTTCTGAACAGGACCGGCTTCTCGACCTTCAGCCCTTCATTTTCGAAGAAACCCTTGCCATGGGCCACCAGCAGAGGCGTGGCGTCGGTGATCGGCAGATAGCCGACCTTTACCGGTTCATCGGGGTCCTGGGCACGCGCCTGGTTTGCCCTGATGAAGGGCAGCGCGCCTGAGGCCGTGAGCAGCGCCGATAGCTTGAGGAGGTCCCGGCGGGAGAAGAAATCATCGGTGAGCATTGAAATGTCCTGAATCAATGGCGGCGAACCGCGTTGCGTAAAGTGCTGAGTATCTCGATGCGCAGGGCCCCCAGTTCGGCGACATTGTCGTCGCGCGGCTTGGGCAGATTGATGGTCCACTGACCGATCTGCACGGCGGGAGAGCCACCCAGCAAAAGGATGCGATCCGAAACCAGAAGAGCCTCGTCTATGTCATGCGTGACGAGGATGGCTGCGGTCTTGAAATCGGCGATGACCTTGAGCAGCAAATGCTGCATCTCCGCGCGGGTCACTTCATCCAGAGCCCCGAAAGGCTCGTCCAGAAGCAGAACCTCCGGTTTGCGTGCCAGGCAGCGCGCCAGTGCGGCTCGCTGGGCCATTCCGCCGGAAAGCTCCGTTGGGCGCGCCCGGCGGGCGTGGCTCAGGCCAACCTCATCGATGGCGGTATCGACACGGCTCTGTCGTTCGGTAGAAGAGAGCTTCGGCTGGTGCTTGAAATCGAGCCCGAACGCAACATTGCGCTCAAGATCCAGCCAGGGCAGCAGGCCGGGGTTCTGGAAGGCGATCGCCAGACGTGGGTGGACGCTCGAAAGCGTGCTTCCCTCGACATGGACCGCACCTGAACTCGGCGCCTGGAGGCCGGCCAGCACGCGCAACAGGCTCGACTTGCCAACGCCGCTCGGCCCGAGAATGGTAACCGCTTCGCCCGCTGCAAGATCGAGACTGAAATCGGCAAGCACGGCATCGCTGGCGCCGGCATAGCGCAGCGCGATGTTTTTTGCCGTCAGTGCGGGGAGCACATTGCCTGTCACGCTGCGTCCTGCCTTCTTTCAAGCAGAGCTGCCTTCAATTGGACGAGACTTGGCGTGATGAGGGGAATGAATGCCGCCTCGCGCCAGCGCCGCGCAAAATCCCTTCCAGGCCCGCTCAGATAGGCACGGCCACCCGATGCCTGCAGTTCCAGCGAAATCGCCTCCGAGACGATCTCGGCAAGTTCGATCCGCAGGGTAAACAGCGATACGGCGTCCACCTCGAATTCGCGTGACCTGAGGCCGGCGGATAGGCGGCTTTCGGCCTGGGTCAGCCGCTGGGTGACGGCAGACAGCTGCGGGCTCAGGACGTTGCGTCCGGCACCGACCGATTTCGCCGTTTCGGCGATTGCGCGCCGCGCCAGCCCGATCGACATGCCGCATTGCAGGCCGGTAAAGGCCGGGCGCACCTGCGGCAGCCATTCGCCCGCATCCGGGTGAAGGACACGCTCGGCGCTGATGCGCACTTCCGACAGCTTGATCGCTGCCGTGTTGGTGGAGCGCATGCCCAGCAGCGAGAGGTCATTGGAGCGCTGCAGCCCATCATCGTCATGAGCAAGCGAGGCGATGAATGTTCCTCCGTCCGCATGGTCAACGGCGGCAGCGACATGAAAACTTTCCGGGCGCAAATTGGTCACCCAGGGCATCTTGCCGCTAAGAACAAGGCTGTCGCCTTCAGCTCCTGCCGAAATCTGGAGCGGCTCCAGCCCGGCAAGAAACTTCATGGCGTTCGACAGGCCAGTTGCTCCCGCAAGACGCCCGGCCAGCAGGTCCGGCAGAAGCTTTTCGCCAAGTTGCTTGTTCGGGCTCTGCAGCAGGAATTCGATATAGGTACGTTGGCTCCACAGGACGAAGGCCGCTGCCAGAGATTCCTCCGCGACCACGGAGATCCCCGCGACGCCGTCCACCACGTCGCCTCCCGACCCGCCCAGTGCGACGGGAACGCCTGCCCCCGCAAGCCCCGCCGAGGCAAGGCGCGGCAGCACCGTCGAAGGGCTCTCGACGCCAGTATCCAGGTCATGGGCCGCAGCAACGACCCAGTCCGAAAACTCCCCGTCGAGCCGTGTCTTGCCGACCTCGTGCATCACCCGGGCGGTCATTCTGCTGCCGCCTGAACGAGCGGAGGCTCCCAGCGATAAGCAGAAAGCTGCTCGTTGAGTGGCGGCTGGCCGAGATTGTTGGCGAAGTTGCACAGGGTGGCGAGGCTGACGCCGAGCACGACTTCAAGGGCAGCCTGGTCATCGAAGCCGGCCTTCTTGAATGTGGCCAGCGCCTCGTCGGACACCGCACCGCGGCTGGCGATGACGGCTTCGGTAAACCTCGCCACGGCATCCAGCCGCGCATCGGCGACGGTCGAGCGTGCACGCAAGGCATTCACCACCTGCTTGTCAAGTTGCGCCTTCTTTTCGGCGATTGCGGTATGCCCGGCGACGCAGAAGCCGCAACCATGCGTGGCTGCTGCTGTGATCTGCACTGCCTCGCGCTCGGGAAGGGTGAGGGAACTGCGGGCATTGATGCCTGAAACCGTCAGATAGGTTTCGAGCGCCACCGGGGCATTGGCAAGAATACGCAACAGGTTGGGCAGATAGCCATTGTTCTTTTCGGCCGTGGTCAATGCGGCCTTTGCCGCCTCTGGGGCATCGTCGATGGTACGGAGAGGAAGTCGAGACATGGGAATCCTTGCCTGAGAAAAAATAAATCTACGGGTTGAAAGTCCCTCTCAAGGTAGCATTCACCACATTTCGTCCGTAATTATGCGCGTTGCGAGTTTGCCTTTGGCTCCGGAAAATTTGTCTACGCAGCCCGCCAAAGGACGAATAAAATTCCAGGGGCTGTGCATGGCCCTCGCCGCATATTTTCCGTCTTGATCGTCTGGGGCTATCGAACTGACGCTACAGTCCTGCCGTGTGATGGCATTTGGCGCAGAATTGCATGCCTTACAGGCGAAAAATCCTTGGCGGTGGGCATGTCAGCGCCTAACAGTGGTATCGGATCAGGAGAAAGACATTTGAGCGATATGGAGAGCCGCAGGAGATCGGGACGGGAGCCACGCCTGCTTGGCTTGTCCACCCCCTCGCGTATCCCGCTGATCCCGCCAGTGACAGCGGCGCGATGGCTGCTGGTGCTGATCGTCGCGGCGGGAATTTATTTCTTCCACGGCTTTCTGGTTCCGGTGCTCGCGGCCCTGGTCATCGCTTTTGCAAGTTGGCCGCTTTATCGTCGCTTGCTGGCAGCGTCAGGGGACAACCGGACGCTCGCAGCGACGCTGGCGATCGTGTTGATCCTGACCTTCCTCATCGTGCCGATCTTCATGGCCGGCAGCTATGCCTTCAACGAAATCCGCGAATGGTTCAGCTGGGCGGTCGAGACCAATCGGCATGGCGCACCGACACCGGCATGGATCACCGCGCTGCCGGCGGTGGGTGAATGGCTCGACCAGCAATGGGCGCGCCATATCGGGCACCCCGGCGCTATCGGCGAGCTTATCCAACTCGTCAGCGGCGCCAATATCGGCAACATCTATCGCGGCGTGCTGGCAGCGGGCGGCGCGTCCTTCCATTTGTTCCTGACGCTTCTGTTCATGCTGATCGCGCTGTTTTTCGTCTATCGTGACGGCGAGGCCTTTGCCCGTCAGATCGACCGGCTTGGCGAACGCATCCTGCCGACGCGCTGGGAGCGGATCTCCGGCGTGGTGCCGGCAACGATCAGTTCCACCGTTACCGGCATGACATTGATCGCCGTCGGCGAGGGGGTGGTGCTGGGCACAGCCTATTGGATCGCCGGCGTGCCATCTCCGGTGACGCTCGGCGTTCTGACCGGAATAATGGCGCTGATCCCTGGCGGTGCTCCGTTGTCCTTCACGCTTGTCTCGGCCTATCTGGTGGCAAGCGGATCGCCGGTGGCAGGTGTCGCCCTGTTTGCCTGGGGTTCGATCGAACTTTTCATCGTCGATAAGACCCTGAGGCCGAGACTGGTCGGGGGGCCTATCAAGCTGCCGTTCCTGCCGACCTTTTTCGGACTGATCGGCGGCGTCAAGACCATGGGCTTCCTTGGCCTGTTCATCGGCCCGGTGCTGATGGCGCTGCTGGTGGCGATCTGGCGAGAATGGCTGCGCGAGGTGGAGATGAGCGACGAGCCGGTGCAGGAAGTCGTCGAACAGGATATGGATGCAGAGGTGAAGACGGTCGTTCCGCGCAGGCTGACCGGCTCGGATTAAGGGAAATCCGGCTCAGTCCACCACGATCTCCAGCAGGAACGGCTTTCTCATTGCCCAGGCGGCCTGCAGTGCCTCAGTCGGGTCAGCCGAGGCTGCGATCCGCTTGGCGGCAATGCCATAGGCTTCGGCAAGGCGGATGAAATCGGGCGGAGCCGGCGAAACGCCGACCGGCTCGACGCCAGCCTCGCGCATGGACATCTCGATCTCCCGGTAGCCGCGATTGTTCCAAACCAGGAAAATGACCGGAGCCTGCGCATCGAGTGCCGCCCCAAGCTCCGACATGGTGAATTGGAAGCCGCCGTCGCCCGACAGGCAAACTACCGGCACATCCGGCATGGCCAGAGCCGCACCGATCGCCGCCGGCGGCCCGTAGCCAAGCGCCCCGAAACCTGTGGCGGCGTTGAACCAGCCAGCCGGCCGATCATGATCATAATAGAGATTGGCGGCATAGATGGGCTGCGTGGAATCTCCGACGATGATCGCGCCCGGCAGCGCATCGCGTATGATTTCGACGAAATCGATCTGTCCGCGCATGGCAGGGCTAAGTTCTGCGAGCGCAGCCTGCCGAACTGCCTGTGCACGGGCTGTGCCCGCGTGGTGTGACACTCCCTTCCTGCCGGCAGCGATCAGTTCGCCCAGCGCCTCAAGCGCTGCCGCGCTATCGGCTTTCAAGTTGACCGTGGCCGGATGCCGGGCAAGCTGCTCTTCGTCGATATCAATGCGTACCAGCTTGGACGGGAGAGAAAATCCGCCATCGCCATACATGTCATAGTCGGTCGGGCCCAGTTCCGTCCCAACTGCAATGACCAAGTCTGATTGGCCGATCAAGGCACGGATGGCTTTCAGGCTTGGGCTGGCATGGACGCCGAGCGGATGCCGGTGAAGCAGGCCGCGTGCATTGGCCGTGGTGACGACCGGTGCATCGATCAGTTCGGCAAGCCGACGCAATGGCGCCTCGGCGGCCCTTGCCCCCCCGCCGGCGAGAATGAGCGGGTTTTTCGCCGCATCCGCCAAGCCGGCTGCCTGGGTAAGCAATGCGCTATCCGCCATTGGCCGGACTGTTTCAACGTCCGGCATTTCAAGCTCACCCGCTTGTTCACTCATGACGTCCAGCGGAATTTCGATGTGTACCGGACCGAGCCGACTGGTTGCAAAGAGCGAGAAAGCACGGGCCAGCACCTGCGGTAATTCATGGCCCGATTCAATACGGTGCGAAAACAGCGCGACCTTTGCCAGCATGCCGCGCTGGTCCGGCAATTCGTGCAGATAGCCCAACCCCTTGCCGATCGAAGCCCTCGCATTGACACTGGAGACGACCAGCATCGGCACGGAATCGGCGCGCGCCTGTCCCATCGCGGTAATCGTATTGGTCAGACCGGGTCCGGTGATGACGAAAGCCACCCCCGGCCGGCCAGAGGCTCGCGCATAGCCGTCAGCCATGAAGGCAGCACCCTGTTCATGACGCGGCGTGACATGGCGTATTTTCGAGCTTGCAAGACCCCGATAGAGCTCGACCGTATGAACACCCGGGATGCCGAAAACGGTGTCGACACCATGCTGTTCGAGCAATTTGATCAGGGCTTCGCCGACGGTGGTCATTGCCGCAGAATGGGCCTTGTCAGGCAGGTCGGGCCGCCTTCGCAGGCAATGCACAGGGCGTCCGCCTCAAAGGTCTGAACCATGCAGCCGGCCTTTTCCATCGCCGCCTTGGTCCGGGGAAATCCGGCAACCGCGATGACCTGGTGCGGCGCGGTGGGCAAGACGTTCAGGCTAAGCCCGCTGGAGGCCGAAAATTCATCGGCGTCGCCCTCGACGAGCCGGATACCCCGCGCCTTCAGCAGTTGGTAGAATGCCGCTGGCAGCAGTGGCGAATAGACCAGCGCCAGATCTTCGGCCAGCGGGCTGATTACCGACATCAGGTGCAGGCAGGCTTCCTCGCCATGCCAGAGCGGCAGGTCGAAGCCGAGGACTTCTATGCCGTGCGGCAACAGCATGTCGGCGAGTTGGCGGATACCTGCCTCGTTGGTGCGCAGGCCGCGGCCGACGGCCAGTGTCCCGCCATCCACCCAGACACAATCGCCGCCTTCGACGGTGCCGGGAGCCTCGACGCGGCCGAGGATCGGTATGCCCATGCGCTCATAGGCGGCTTCGTGCAGCGAAGGCTCCGGCCGCCGCAACGCCTTTCCCATGGAAAGGATGATTGCCCCATGGCCGGTCATCAGCGACGGATCATGCGTGAAGACGGAATCGGCAAGCCCGTCATCACGGTCATCAAGCCATTCCACCCGTGCTCCGGCGGCGGCCACCAATTCGGCGAACGCGGCGTGCTGGGAAGCCGCTTTGCTGGGATCAAAGCCAGGCCCATAATGCCATTTTGTGCGATCCGCGCCGCGCATGGCGCTTCGTGCCGAGCGCATCAGCACCCGTTTCAATGGCGCGGCCATCGATTGTGCCCCAAAGGATCGCGTCACTTGCAAGTTCATCCGCATCTCCCGTCTGCCGGCTGACTGCGAGCCTAAGCAGTGCCGGCGGTAAGGGCAATGGGGGCACGGTCTGCGGGTTGACGGAAAGGAGTGAGCCAGTCCATGCTGGGTGTGGGCAACGGAATGCAACGGAATGCATAGCCGCAGTTTGGGATCGAGACGATCCATCCAGAGTTTGGGAGACCTCTTGTGAGGACTTCTGGCGCCATCCGGGAGGACATCTCCACGGCGCCGGATGGTGCTGCTGAAGCCATCCATATCGAAAACCTGCACAAGAAGTTCGGTGAACTGCATGTCCTGAAGGGGGTATCGCTGTCGGCGCGCGACGGCGACGTGGTGGCCATTATCGGCGGCAGCGGCTCGGGAAAATCGACGCTTCTGCGCTGCATCAACTGCCTCGAAAATCCGACCAGCGGCATCATCCGCGTCAATGGCGAGGAAATCCGCCTTAAAAGCGACAGCCACGGCAATACGGTACCGGCCGACAGGCGGCAGATTGAGCGTATCCGCTCGAGACTCGGTATGGTGTTCCAGAGTTTCAATCTATGGAGTCACATGACGCTGATCGAGAACGTCATCGAAGTTCCGGTGCATGTTCTCGGCATCAAGCGGGAGGAAGCAATCGCCACAGCCGAGAAACTGCTGGCCCGTGTCGGTCTTTCCGACAAGCGTGACGTCTATCCGGCCTTTCTCTCAGGTGGGCAGCAGCAGCGTGGCGCGATTGCCCGCGCGCTCGCCATCCAGCCGCGGGTGATGCTTTTCGACGAGCCGACCTCGGCGCTCGACCCGGAACTGGTCGGGGAAGTGCTGAAGGTGATCGCCGACCTGGCGCGCGAGGGGCGCACAATGATCCTGGTTACCCACGAGATGAAATTCGCCCGCCAGGTCGCGAGCCATGTCATCTATCTCTACAACGGGCAGGTGGAGGAGGAAGGCCCGCCCGAACAAATTTTCGGCACGCCACGGTCCGAGCGGCTCAAGCAATTCATCCGCAATATCGGTTAGGCGGACGAAAAACGGGAACACAATAACCGGAACAGGGAGTGGAAAGAATGGTGAATGGTCTGAAAATGGCGCTGGCGGGACTTGCACTGGGCTTGGCGTCGGTGATGCCGGCACATGCCCAAGCGCTCAAGGTCGGCATCGCAGCCGAACCCTATCCGCCCTTCGCGGCGCCCGATGCCTCGGGCAATTGGGACGGCTGGGAGGTGCAGATCGCCAAGGCGCTTTGCGAGGAAGCCAAGCTTGAATGCGAGATCACGCCGATCTCGTGGGACGGCATCATTCCGGCCCTTACCACCAAGAAGATCGACATGATCGCGGCGTCGATGTCGATCACCGCCGAGCGCGAAAAGACGATCGCCTTTTCCGATAAATACTACAACACGCCGACCGGTATCATCGGCCCCAAGAGCGAGACCTTCGAGGCCACCCCGGAAGGGCTGAAGGGCAAGATTCTCGGCGTACAGGTTTCGACCGTGCATGAGGTCTACGCCAAGAAGCACTTCGGCGACACCGCAGCCGAAATCAAGATCTACCAGACGCAGGACGAGGCGAACGCCGATCTCGCCGCCGGGCGTATCGACGCTGTGCAGGCAGATTCCATAGCGCTTGACGATTTCCTGACAACCGAGCAAGGCAAGGCCTGCTGCGACATGAAGGGTACGGTCGCCGAGGACGTCGAGGTGCTGGGGCCGGGCGTCGGCGTAGGCCTGCGCAAGGAAGACACTGAACTGAAAGACAAGATCAATGCCGCCATCAAGGGTATTCGTGCCAGCGGCAAATATGACGAAATCTCGAAGAAATACTTCGATTTCAACATCTATGGCGACTAGGCGCCGGCAAACCTGATCTCGATCGGTGGAGGCAAAGGCAATCGAAGCGTTCCTTCTCCCACTGTCGCAGTCAGGCCTGTTTGAACTGCTCTCGCCGACCCCGCCCGGCTGGGGCGGCAACCTCCTGCGCGGTCTGTTCAATTCGGTACAGATCGCGCTTGGGGCCTTCGGGCTCGGGCTGGCGATTGGCACAGCCGGTGCCTATGGCAAGCTTTATGGCGGACCAGTCATCCGCGACCTGCTCGAAGTCTACACCACGATCATGCGGGCGGTACCGGAACTGGTGATGATCCTGCTGCTCTATTATGCGGGCACCGATCTGGTTAACCGCGCACTGCAAGGCTTCGGCTATTCGCCGATTGACATCAGTGGCCTGGTTGCCGGCATTGCGGTTCTGGGCATCGTGCAGGGCGCTTACGCAACCGAAGTGTTGCGCGGCGCCATCCTTGCCATTCCGCAAGGCCAGATCGAAGCAGCGCGCGCCTATGGCATGTCGCCTAGCCTGCTGATGCGGCGCATCACGTTGCCGGCCATGCTGCCTTTCGCCATTCCCGGCCTCGCCAATCTGTGGCTGATCGCCACCAAGGATACCGCGCTTCTAGCCGTTGTGGGCTTCAACGAACTGACCCTGGAAACGCGCCAGGCAGCCGGCAGCACCAAGGCCTATTTCACCTTCTTCATGGCGGCTGGCGTGCTTTACCTGCTGCTGACGCTGTTTTCCAATGTGATTATTGGACGTATCGAGCGCTGGTCGCGTCGTGGCATGCCCTCGGTTGCGGGCGGACATTGATGCAAGACCTGCCACGCAGGGCCCTGCGCATTCCACCGCACCGGATCGGACTTCTGGTTGCTGCATCGGCTCTGGTAATTTTCGCCGCGCTCTTCATGCGCTGGGACTGGCTGCCCGACTATTACGGTCTTGCGCTTGCCGGGCTGTGGCGGACGATCTGGATTCTGGTCGTCACCTGTGTGCTTGGCTTCGTCATTGCGGTCCCGCTCGGCCTTGCCCAAGCAGGCGGGCCGCTTTGGCTGGCGCTGCCCGCCCGCGCCTTCTGCACGACGATACGCGGCACGCCGCTATTGCTTCAGCTCTGGTTGCTCTATTTCGGTCTGGGCTCATTGTTCCCGCAATATCCGTGGATACGAGAATCCGAGCTCTGGCCCTATCTGCGGCAGGCATGGCCCTATGCGGTGCTGTCGCTGACATTGTCCTTCGCCGCCTATGAGGGCGAGGTGATGCGCGGGGCCTTCGCCGGTGTGCCGCGCGGTCAGCTCGAGGCCGCCCGCGCCTTCGGCATGCGGCGAAGTGCCATCCTTCGTCGCATCTGGCTGCCGCAGGCCATTCACCGGGCCCTGCCGACATTGACCGGCGAAACCGTACTGCAACTGAAAGCAACGCCATTGGTAGCGACCATCACAGTCGTGGACATCTATGCGGTTGCCGGGCGGGTGCGGCAGGACACTTTCATCATCTATGAGCCCTTGCTGCTGTTGGCGTTGGTCTATCTGTGCATCGCCGGCATTATCGTATTCGCTTTTCGGCGGCTTGAAGCACGAATTCCGGCGAGGCTCGGATAACAGCAGCGCCATTCCCTCAATAGGCGCCTCACTCTTTCTTGATTTGACCGTGAAGGGTCCCGGCTGCCGTTTGTGCAGTGCAACCAAGGAGATGGCATGTCTGAAACGACGATGATGAAAACCCGCAGCCGCCTGATCATTCCCGGCTTGAGCGGCCTGTATGAAAGTCTGCATGAGGGCGCGGAAACGCTGCTGCGCGTCGTAGCCGGCCTCGCGCTCGTCACCCATGGAGCGATGAAGATCGGCAACCCATTCGGAGCCGCCGAAATGGTGGAAGGCCTTGGCTTTTACCCCGGCGTGTTCTGGTCGCCGTTATTGGCCTTCACCGAATTCTTTGGCGGGTTCCTGATTGCGATCGGCTTGTTGACCCGACCTGCGGCCTTTGCCGCCACATTCGTTCTGCTGGTGACCGTCTGGTTTCACTGGATAACCATGGGACAGGGCTATTCAGGCGCGGAGAAGTCTATTCTCTGGGCGGCGATCTTCCTGTTCTTCACCATTCGCGGCGGCAATCGTCATTCGGTGGATGCGAAGATCGGCAAGGAATTCTAGCCGATCCGGGGCACACCTCAGGGCTGGCCCTCTTCATCCCCCAGACTGTCGACTGTTTCAAAACCAGGGACATTGCCATTCGTTTCGGCGCGGTCGCGGTAAAGTGCCGCCCGCGCCAGAAGCATGAGCGTGACCGGTGTGGTTACGAGCACGAAGACCGTGATCAGGATTTCATGCAGCACCGGCCGTGATCCGAGGACACTGAAGCAGGTGATCGAGGCGATCAGGATGCTGCCGGCGCCCCAGGTCGTGCCAAGCGTCGGTGCATGCATGCGTTCATAGAAACTTTTCAATCGCAAAAGGCCAATCGCTCCAGTCAGGGTCAGCCCCGAGCCGACGACCAGGAAAAAGGCAACCAGCAAGGCTGCCCAAGCGGGCAGGTCGGAAGGATGAGTCATTCGATCACCTCCCCGCGCATCAGGAACTTGGCCAGCGCCACGGTGGAGACAAAGCCGAGCAGCGCTATGATCAGGGCGAGTTCGAAATAGAGCGTCGTGCCGGAGCGGATGCCGAATGTCAGCAAAAGCAGCATGGCGTTGACATAAAGCGCATCGAACGCCAGCACGCGATCCTGCGCGCGCGGGCCGCGGACCATCCGGTAGAGATTGCAGCCCATCGCCGCGACAAGGAAAAGCTGCGACAACGCGATGGCAAGGATGAGGATGATGCCGCTCATTCGAAAATCTCCATCAGCAGGTGCTCGTAGCGCTTGATGACGTTGATCCATCCCTGCTCATCGACGAGATCGAGAACATGGGTCAGCAGCCTCCCATTGGCGGCGTTGTAGTCTACCCAGGCAGTGCCCGGCGTGCTGGTGATGATGCAGGCAAGGATTGCCAGGCCGGTGCGGTCACGCAGTTCGAGCGGAATCATGACGAAACCGGATGTCTGTCTTTTGTGCCCGCCTTTCAGAATGATGCTCGTAACGGCGATATTGGAACGCAGGATGTCGATGAAGACCAGATAGATCAACTTAGGGATCAGGTCCCACCGCCGCAGCCTGGGCTTGGACGGCTGCAGTGCCACCATGGCGCGCGACGCAAACAATGCAATGGCCGTGCCGAGTATCGCATGGCCAAGCGAAAAGCTGTTGAGCAGCAGCCACATGACCACCAATGACACGGTCAGCAAAGGATATGGCAGCAGACGGCTCATTGATGCGCCTCCCGGGCGGGAGCGGGCATGCGAGGCGCGCTCAGCACGTCTCGAATGTAGTTCTCCGGAGCGTGCAGCGAACGCGCAGTTGCCTCCATGTAACGCATCACCGGACCGCCCTGTACCGTTATGGCCAGGCACAACAGCAGCAGGAAGGCGACCGGCACGATTTCGATCAGCAGGACGCGCGGCACCGTGCCCTCGATTGGCGCCCAGAACGTCCGGATTCCGGCGCGCGTCATGGCGATCATGGCCGACAGGCCGGACAATATGAGCAGCGCGACAAGCGCCCATATCATGGCCGGGATAACGCCGCCGGCGCCAAATCCCTCCGGGTTCATCATAGCCGTCAGCAGCGCGAACTTGGCGATGAAGCCGGAGAGCGGCGGCATGCCGGCGAGCAGCAATCCGCACCCGGCAAAGCAGATTCCCAGAATAGCGAGCGTCGCAGGAATGGCGACACCGACTTCCTCTTCCTCCTCCTCGTCATCCAGGTCGTCACCATAGGCCTCGCGCGTAACGGCAAGGATGTCGGCGGCCGGATCCTGTGCGCGCTCGACCAGTTCGATCAGCAGGAAGAAGGCGCTGATCGTCAGGGTCGAACTCACCATGTAGAACAACGCGCCCGAGGTTACCTCGATCTCGGCAAGTCCGATCGCCGCCAGAAGGGTGCCCGACGACACCAATATGCTGAAGCCGGCAAGCCTTCCCATTGCCTGCGATGCCAGTACGCCGATAGCGCCGAAGGCGATTGTCGCCATCCCGCCAAACAGAAGCCACTGCTCACCGAAGCCGGAAGATGCGCCCGCACCCGCGCCGAACAAGAGGAGGGACAGGCGCAGGATGATATAGACGCCGACCTTGCTCAGGATGACAAAGATTGCAGCCACCGGCGCTGCCGCCGCCATATAGGCTGTCGGCAGCCAGAAGCTTAGCGGCCACATGCCGGCCTTGACCAGGAATGCAACGCCGAGGATCGCGCCGCCGGCCTCCAGCAACATGCGATTTTCTTCCGGTACGGCGGGTATGCGCACGGCCAGATCGGCCATGTTCAAGGTGCCGGTCACGCCATAGATCAGGCTGACGCCGATCAGGAACAGCGAGGCACCGGCGAGATTGATGACGATATAGTGGAGGCCCGCCCTGACACGAAGTGTTCCTGAGCCATGCAACACCAAGCCGTAAGAGGCTGCCAGAAGCACCTCGAAGAAAACGAACAGGTTGAACAAGTCGCCGGTCAGGAAGGCGCCGTTCAGCCCCATCAGCAGGAACTGGAACAACGTGTGGAAATGCGGCCCGCTTTTGTGCCAGCGCGCCAGCGAATAGAACAGCGACGCGCAGGCGAGCATCGCGGTCAAGGTCAGCATCAACGCCGACAGCCTATCCAGTACCAGGACGATGCCGAAGGGGGCCGGCCAGTTGCCAAGCAGGTAAACCCCTGTCGTCGGCGTGCCCGTATCGGCGTCTGCCAGCCTCAAAAGCGCGACCGCGACAATTGCAAGCATCAGCACCGAAACTGCGCTGATCAGCGCCTTGAGAACACGGCGGCGCTCATCAAAAAGCAGCAGCAGCGCGCCGGTGGCCAGCGGCAGCAATATCGGCAGGATGATGAGATGATCGGACAGAAGCATCAATTCGGCTCCCTGCCGTCGACATGGTCGCTGCCAGTAAGGCCGCGGGAGGCGAGAAGCACCACGAGAAACAGCGCTGTCGTGGCAAAGCCGATGACGATGGCTGTCAGAACCAATGCTTGCGGGATCGGATCGGTATATTGCGTCGGATCGACCGGTGCTCCGGACGGCAGCACCGGAGATGCGTTCACCCTCAGCCTGCCCATGCTGAAGATGAACAGGTTCACCCCATAGGAGATGAGGGAAAGGCCGACGATGACCTGATAGGTGCGAGGCCGCAGCAGCAGCCAGACGCCTGAACCGACCAGCACCCCGATGCCGATGGCAAGGATCAGTTCCATCAGGCGATCTCCTCGTCGGCCGCTGCGGCGATCTTGGAGGCGCGAAGGCGGCGGATCGACTGGTGGGCGAGCGCGATCAGCATCAGCACCGTAGCCCCGACAACCAGCGAGAAGACGCCGAGATCGAACAACGCCGCTGTCGCCGCGGGCACCTCGCCAACCAGCGGAATGTCGATATAGCGCGAATGGGAGGTCAGGAACGGATATCCGAATATCCAGGCGCCGGCGCCGACGCAGGCTGCAATCAGCAGGCCGAGGCCGATCCAATTCACCGGCAGGACACGTAACCTGTCTTCCACCCAGGTCGTTCCGGCGGCCATATATTGCAGGATGAACGCCGCCGCCATTGCTACGCCGGCTGCAAAACCGCCACCGGGAAGGTCGTGGCCGCGAATGAAGAGATAAGCCGCCAGCACGATGATGACCGGAAACAGCCACTGCATGATCACGGACGGGACGAACAGATAGTCGTTGAGCGTATCGCCATGCTGACGATCAGGCCGCTCTTCGTCGAATGCCCGCTGGATGCGCTGCTGCTCAGGCAGTTCGATGCTGTCGGGCGCTGGGCGGAAGCGGCGCAGCAGCGCAAACACCGTCAATGCGACGATGCCAAGAACGGTGATCTCCCCGAAAGTGTCGAAGGCCCGGAAATCCACCAGGATGACATTGACAACGTTGCGCCCGCCACCCTCCAGATAAGAGCGCTCCAGGAAGAAATCGGCGATCGTCTCAGGCGGCGTGCGGGTCATGACGGCGTAGGCGATCAGGGTCATGCCCATTCCCGCGCTGATGGCCATGGCAAGGTCGCGGAAGCGACGAAGCCGCGCGCCAACGGTCGTTGGCTCTGTGAAGTCCATATGGAAGCGCTTGGGCAGCCAGCGCAAGCCAAGCAGAATGAGCACTGTGGTAACGATCTCGACCAGCAATTGGGTGACTGCCAGGTCGGGCGCCGAGAGCCAGACAAAGGTCATGCATGTGACGAGCCCGGCTCCTCCCAGAAGGATGAGGGCGGCAAGCCGGTGGAATTTCGCCTGATAGGCAGCGCCTATCGCGCAGAGTATGCCGATGAGCCAAATGCCGGCAAAGACCAGGTCAATGCCCCTCCACACCAGTTCGCCCGGGTGGAAACCCTGGCTATAGAGTGGCCATGCCGCCGCACAGAAGGCTATCACCACGAGGAGACGAAGCTGCGGTTGCAGCTTGCGGGTTCCAAGCCGGCTTTCCAGGGTTCGTGCCCAGCGCCAGGACAGCGTCACCATGATGCGCTCGAAAATGCGCTGGCCTTTCAGCCGGCGCAGGATCGGCGGGCCTTCCTCGCAGCGGGCAAGATAATCCTTCAGCAGAAGGTAAAGCAGTGTGCCGCCGGCAAGGGCAATCACGCTCATGATCATCGGGACCGTGAAGCCGTGCCAGACCGCCAGGCTGTATTCGGGTGTCTGCGGCCCGAGCACCGACGTCACCGCGGAATGAAGGAAGGGACCGATGGTCAGCCCAGGCACGATACCGACGATAAGACAGGCGAGCACGAGCAACTGGATCGGAAACCGCATCAGGAACGGTGGTTCATGCGGTTCATGCGGCAGATCGGTGGGCGCCGGTCCGAAGAAGACGCCATGGATGAAGCGGATCGAATAGGTGACGGCGAATGCGCTGGCGACCACGGCGACATAGGGAGCGGCCGTATCGAGGATCGAAACCTCATGGGTCTGGATCGCCTCGGCGAAGAACATCTCCTTGGAGAGGAACCCGTTCAAAAGCGGCACGCCGGCCATGGCTGCACTTGCGACCATGGCGAGGGTGGCGGTGATCGGCATGAAGCGGAAAAGCCCGCTCAAACGACGGATGTCGCGCGTCCCGCTTTCATGATCGATGATGCCGGCGGCCATGAACAGCGACGCCTTGAAGGTGGCATGGTTCATCATGTGGAAGATCGCGGCAACCGCACCGAGCGGGCTTCCGAGGCTGAGAAGCAGCGTGATCAATCCGAGATGACTGATCGTCGAATAGGCGAGCAGGCCTTTGATGTCCTGCTGGAAAATGGCGAAATAGGCCCCCAGCAGCAGCGACATCATGCCCGCGAAACCGACGATCCAGAACCATTCATAGGATCCCGCCAGCACCGGCCACAACCGCGCCATCAGGAACACGCCGGCTTTCACCATGGTGGCCGAGTGCAGATAGGCTGAAACCGGCGTCGGTGCCGCCATCGCATTGGGCAGCCAGAAATGGAATGGAAACTGGGCGCTCTTGGTCAAGGCCCCGAACAGAATGAGCACAAGCGCAGGCAAATAGAGTTCGTGCGACCGGATCGCATCTCCCGACGCCAGAACGCGATCGAGATCATAGCTGCCGACGATATGCCCGAGGATGAGCACACCCGCAAGCAGGCCAAGTCCGCCCGAGACGGTGACGGTCAGGGCCATGCGCGCACCGTCGCGAGCGCTGGCATTGTGGTGCCAATAGCCGATCAGCAGGAAGGAAAAGATACTGGTCAGTTCCCAGAAAACCACCAGCAGGATAAGGTTTCCGGAGATCACCACGCCGAGCATCGCACCCATGAAGGCGAGGAAGAAGGAAAAGAAGCGCGGGACCGGGTCCTCGGGCGACATGTAGTAGCGTGCGTAGAGAACCACCAGGAAACCGATGCCGCTGATCAGCATGGCGAACAGCCAGGCAAAACCGTCCATCCGCAACGAAATATTCAGGCCCAGGGAAGGCAGCCATTGGATTTCGCTGTGTATGGCGCCGCCAGCGGCCACATGTGGATAGCATGAGATGGCAAGCGCCAGCCCGGCCAGGGAAATACAGCCAGCCAGCCATGCTTCGGCGTTGCGGGCGTTTGAAGGAAGGAAAGCGGCTATGAGGCTGCCGACAAAAGGCATGACGAGCATCAAGATCAGCGATGTATCGTCTGCCATCTGCGTTGGAGCTCTCCGGAAAAATCAGGCAACCATTGCCTGACTTCGCCCATTATGGTTGACTCGAACAAGATTCGGCAAGGCTTTGATTGAATGAATCTCCTTCCTCAACAATGCCGCGCGGCAAGAGGGCTGCTCAATTGGACACAGGCACAGCTTGCAGCGCTTGCCGGAGTGTCACGCACCACGATCAAGGATTTTGAGTGTCACAGGCATTGCCTGCATCGTGCCACCGAGGACTTGTTGGTCAAGGCGCTCGAGAAAGGCGGTGTGCGCTTGCTTTCGGCCGACGACGAAGGACCAGGGGTGCGCCTGAAAAGCCAGATATAGGCGATCGCGGTACAGGCTGTTATAGGGCTCGTGCCCACCCTGAAGGCCGGGCACTAAAATCAGTCCTGCGGAGGAAAAATGCGCGAGCTGGAAAGCCTGCTGGCGGACAAGGGATGCCAGTTCGCGACAATCGCATCCTGCGACACCAATGGCTTCCTGCGCGGCCAGTTCGTTTCGCGCAAGACCCTTTTGTCGATTGCGCGCAATGGTGTGGGCATGGCGCCGGTAACCCTTGCTTTCGATCCGACGGATGTCGTGCTGCCGATCCCCGGGGTCGGCGACGAGGACGCCGACTTCCACGACGGCAAGATGCGTCTCGACCTGGAAACATGGCGCGAAATCCCCTGGCATGGCGAGGGCAAGCGGCTGCTTTTTCTGGGCGACCATCAGGGCGAGGAAGCGGCGCTCTGCCCCCGTTCACTGCTGAAGAGGGTGGTGGCGCAGGCTCATGCCGACGGGCTTTCGCCAAAATACGGGCTTGAGCTGGAATATACGCTATTCAACGAGACGCCGCAGTCGGCGCGCGACAAGGGCTATCGCAACCTAGTCCCCGCTACCACCTATCCCAGCCACGATCTGCTGCTTTATCAGGCCGCGCAGAGCAAATGGTACGACGACCTGGTCGATATGTGCGCCAGCCTCAGGATCGACCTCTACAAGGCCCACGAGGAAATCGGCCCCGGCTTCATGGAAGTGTGCGTCGATGCGGGCCGCGACCTTGGCCCTGCCGATCAGGCGGTAGTCCTGCGCACTTTCCTGAAAGCCTTGGCGCTACGCAACGGCCAGATGGTCACCTTCATGTCACGCTGGAGCGAGCAGGCCGACAGCCAATCGACCCATATCCATATATCGCTGGTTGATGAGAAAAACGGCGCGCCGCTTTTCTGGAGGGAAGGCGCGCCGCACAATATGTCGGATACGCTCCGCCATTTCATCGGCGGCATGCAGGCGCATCTGGCTGAGCTGATCCTGATCTTCGCGCCGACGGTGAACTCTTACCGTCGCTTTGCGCCGGGTACCTTCGCCCCGTCATCGCTTGGTTGGGGCTTCGAAAACCGCACCACGGGTCTTCGCGTCGTCGGCGACGAACCGGGAGCAATGCGGCTGGAAAACCGGCTGCCCGGGGCGGACAGCAATCCATATCTGACCACCGCAGCCATGCTCGCTGCCGGCCTGGCAGGCATACGTCGCCGCATCGAGCCGCATGCCGAGTTGATCGGCAACGGCCTGGGGAGACGCAAGCATGATCCGGCGCTGCTGTTTCCCCGCACTATGGCCGAAAGCATCGAGCGGTTTCGTCGATCGGAATTTGCGCGCGAATGGCTGGGCGAGCGTTTCGTCGAGGCGTTCGCCGCCACGCGCGAGGCGCAGATGAACGAATTCGCCGTCAAGGTGCCAGATGTGGAACTGGCGCGCTTCTTCGAACTTGCGTGAAGGCTCGGAACGGGCTGTCAGGTGACAGCAGCGCGTACCGCAAAACGCGGCTCGCGCCACGCCTCAGTCTCTAGAATGTCGCGCAACGCATCCACTGCGTTCCAGACGTCGTGATAGCCTATATAGAGCGGCGCGAAGCCGAAGCGCATCACGTCTGGCGCACGAAAATCACCAATCACGCCGCGTTCGATCAGCGCCTGCATGATAGCGTAGCTGTTCTCATGTGAGAACGACACCTGACTGCCGCGCGAGGTGCCGTCGCGCGGACTGGCAAGCTTCACGCCAAATCGGCCGCAATGGGCCTCGACCAGTTCGATGAACAGATTTCCAAGCTCGACGCTCTTCTGGCGCAGCAGCGCCATGTCGACATCGTCCCAAATGTCGAGCGCACCCTTCAATGCGCGCAAAGACAGGATCGGCTGCGTACCGCAAAGAAAGCGGCGGATGCCGGCATCGGCCTCATAGCCCTGTTCGAAGGCGAAGGGCTTGGCATGGCCCCACCAGCCCGACAGCGGCTGGCGCAGGTCCTGATGGTGGCGCTTGGCCGCGAATAGGAAAGCCGGCGCACCAGGGCCCCCATTGAGATATTTATAGGTGCAGCCGACGGCCAGATCGGCATCCGCGCCATTCAGATCGACCGGCATGGCGCCGGCACTGTGGCACAGGTCCCAGACGATGATCGCACCAGCATCATGCGCCTTGCGGGTCAGGGCAGCCATATCGCGCAGCTCGCCGGAGCGGTAATTGACATGGTTGACCAGCACCACGGCAACCTTGTCGTCGATCAGTTCCTCGATCGTGGGGGCGTTTACCCCTTCCAGCCGGATTTGGGTGCCGGGGCGCGTGGCAGCGACCCCTTCCGCCATATAGAGATCAGTCGGGAAACTGCTGCCCTCCGCCACGATCACCGAACGGTCCGGACGCAGGGAAAGTGCTGCATGCAGGGCCTTGTAGATATTCGTCGAGGTCGTGTCGGTGACGACTGTCTCGCCGGGAGCCGCGCCGATCAACCGCCCGATCCGGTCGCCAAGCTGCTGCGTAAGCTCAAACCAATGGGCCTTGTTCCAACTGCGGATGAGGCCCTGTGCCCATTCCTCTTTCGCGGCTGTCTCCAGTTCGATGAATGCCGCCTTGGAGGCGGCCCCAAGTGAATTGCCGTCGAGATAGATCACGCCCTCCGGCAGGATGAACCGCTCGCGCATATGGCGAAGCGGGTCGCTTGCATCAAGCGCGCCAACCTCCGAGACACCAGGAACTGAAGACATGGAAATCCCCCAAATCTATTCGCGGAAGGCTTCGCGAGCGGGCGCCGGCCCGCGGCTGCGGCGCAGGCTTGGCAGCGCCAGCATGGCGAGCACGAAAAGGCCCGTGGCAAGCTTGAGGTCGGGCGGCGGCATTCCCGCGGCAAGGCACAGGGACACGAGTTGGTAATAGACGATGGCGCCGACGAAGGGCGCCGCTATCTGACGCAGAACGCTTTGCTTGCCTACTATCGCCTCGCCGATCATCAGCGCGGCCAGGCCGTTGATCAGGATGCCGAGACCCATATTGACGTCGGCGAAGCCCTGCGACTGGACCATGACCGCACCGCTGAGCGCCGAAAAAGCGCCGGCGAGCCCAACACCGCCGATGGTTGCGGCCCAGACATTGATGCCCTGCGCCTCGGCCATATCGGGATTGGCGCCGACAGCACGAACCGCGGTCCCCCTCTCGGTCTTGAAGTAGATGTTAAGCAGGACGAAGACCGCCAGCGAAAGCAGGCCAACAGCCACGATCTTGCTTGCCGGGAAACCCGGCTGGGTGAAGGGCACCCAGTCGAACACTGTCGGCGCACCGAACACCGACAGGTTGGATTTGCCCATGATGCGCAGATTGACGCTGTAGAGCATCGTCATCATCAATATGCCGGCCAGCAGCGTATGGATGCGGAAGCGCAGATGGATGAAGGCGGTGCAGCAGCCGGCCGCAAAGCCTGCGATCAGCGCCACGGCGATCGCCGTCAGCGGCGACGCGCCTGCCGCCAGTAGCACGCCACACACGCAACCACCGAGCGGAAAGGCGCCTTCGCTGGTGAGGTCGGGGAAGCTCAGCATCCGGAACGGGATCATGATCCCAAGGACGACGAAGCCGAGAATGAGGCTCTGGGCGAGCGTGACGGGGATGAGCGAGATGAAGCTCGCGAAAGTGGTTTGAACGAAATCCATCGGTCAACTCGCAAGCAGCATGCGGTCGGTCTTGACCGCGAAATGGCCGATCAGGTCGGGCACGGTGATATTGGCCTTCTCGTCACCGGCAATTTCCAGGCGCACGCGGCCCGCATCCAGCATGATCACGCGGTGACCGAAATCAACGGCATGCTGCATGTTGTGAGTCACCATCAGGGTGGTGAGCTTCAATTGCTCGACCGCGCGAACGGTCGCTGCCATGACGATGTCGGCAGTGCGTGGATCAAGGGCGGCCGTGTGCTCGTCCAGAAGCAAGAGATCGGGAGACCCGCCCACTGCCATGATCAGTGACAGCGACTGCCGTTGACCGCCCGAAAGCAGCTCAACTCGCGTATCGAGCCGGTTTTCGAGGCCAAGGCCAAGAAGGGACAGCCTCTCGCGATAGGTTGCAATGCGAGTGTTGGTGAGACCGGGGCGCAGGCTGCGCTTCTTGCTGCGCAGATCGGCCAAAAGCATGTTCTCCGCCACCGTCATGCTGGCCGCCGTGCCCTTCATCGGGTCCTGGAACACACGTGCCAGCCGCATGGCCCGCTTGTGCACCGGCAAGCCTGACACATCGTCGCCATTGACCAGTATCTGGCCCGAATCGAGGCTGAGCGATCCTGATACGGCATTGAGCATGCTGCTCTTGCCCGCGCCGTTGGAGCCGATGACCACACCGAACTCGCCTGTGCCAAGCTTGAGGTTGAGCCCGTCAAGGGCAACCTTCTCATCTGCCTGGCCGCGGTAGAATGTTTTTTGCGCCGACCGGATTTCCAGCACGGGCACCTCCCTTTGGAATGCGGCAGCACGAGAATCGCGCCACCGCATCGATCACTTGTGGCCGATCACTCGACGAAGCAGTTGCAGCCTTCCAGCTCCGCTGGCAGCTCCGCGCCGAATTCCTTCAGCGTGGCCTTGTTGATCAGCGGCGCATGATCTTCATAGGCAGGGTTCACCGGCGCGATGGTCTTCGGGTCGGCACCCTTGAGGATCTGCAGTGCAATCTTGCCGGCATTGATGCCGACCTGCTCGTAATTGACCGCAAAGCTGGCCGGCACCACACCCTTGCGGACGGCGTCGTCGTCGGAATTGACGATCGGGATGCCGGCCTGGCGGGCAGCAGCCGCCACGGCGGCAATCGCCGGCTGCAGCAGGTTCGAAGCAGGCGTGTAGATCACGTCGGCCTTGCCGGCGAAGGAAGCGACGCGCTGCTGGATGTCATTGACATTGTCTACGCCCACCGCGACCACCTCGAAGCCAGCCGCATGTGCCGCTTCCTTGACCTTGTCCAGCAATGCCACGTCATTGGCCTCGCCCGGATTGTAAGGCTGACCGAAGCGCTTGGCCTCGGGCAGCAGCTTGTGGGCGAATTCCATGACGGCTGCCACGTCCTGCAGATCGGTAGCGCCGGTCATTCCCTCATCGCCGGCATCCCACGAGGGAACCAGCTTGGCCGCCACCGGGTCGGTGACGGCGGTGAAGACGACCGGGATGCCCGACCCCGCCAGCGCCTTCTTGGCGATCTGCGAAACCGGCGTGGTCACGGTATAGATCATCTGCGGCTGTTCGGCCTGCAGCTTGGCGATCATCTGCGGAACCAGCGAGGCATCGAAATTGGTGTGGCTGGTCGAATAGACGACGTCCTTGCCTTCGACATAGCCGCCTTCCGCCAGCGCCTTCTTAAAGCCTTCGATCGAGGCGTTGAGCTGGGGGTGTTCGCCGAAATTGGCGATGCCGATGCGAATTGGGTCGGCCGAAGCAGCGCCGATGGCTGCAACAACGACACTGGCTGCAACGATACCGCGCAGCCAGCCCCTCTTTGCCTTGTTCATGCTATTCCTCCGAATTGATCCAACCAGCTGCCACCGGTAGCGGCGGCCATGCAGTGCCTTGCTGCTAGCCTGGAGCATAGCGAAGCCGTTGCATTGGTCAATATTATATATAATCGTTGCAGATTTATCGCATGATATATAATTTTTGAGAGGCTGGATGAGTCGAAACGATGCAGAATGGCGAGCATAGCAGCAAGACCGAGAGCGCCTACCAGACGCTGCGACGCGACATATTGGAGACCCGTCTCCAGCCCGGCGCGCCGCTGAAGCTCAGCGCCCTGCGCAACGCCTACGGTATCGGCTGGACACCCTTGCGCGAAGCCCTGTCGCGCCTGGAGGCCGAGCGATTGGTCACTGCGATCAGCAACCGGGGATTTGCCGTCGCATCTGTGTCGCGAGAGGAACTGGAAGATCTCACCCATGCGCGGCTGGTGGTCGAACTGCCGCTGTTCCTGGAATCGATCAAGCACGGCGACAGTGATTGGGAGGCGGAAGTCGTTACCGCGCATTACCGCCTGTCGCGCTGCAAGCTGGCGGTGGACGATTCGTCTGAAGCGGCGGTCAATGAGTGGGATGAAAAGCATGTCGCCTTCCATTCAGCCTTGCTCAGTGCAGCCAATTCACGCTGGCTCCTGCGGTTCCACGCCAACATCACCGACCAATTGCGACGGCATCACCGTTTTCTCGGACTTGCGCCGACATTGCGTGCCGCAGCGGGGCTGAAAGCGGGTTACGAGGAAGCTGTCGCCGCCTTGCGCGAGGCAATGGCAATCGAGAATCACACAAAACTCATGGAGGCCGCTCTTGACCGGGACATCGAGCGGGCGAAGGCGTTGATGATCGAGCATATCGGCTACACGCTTCACGTCTATGCGCGCTCGGCGAAAGACACGGAGGCATATTAGCCGGCGGTTTTGCGCCATGGCTTGAATTGCCTCGCCTCTTCTTTCAGCCATTCGCAAAACAGGGCGGATTTGCGGTGCGGACGTGTACGGCGTATCGCAACATAGTCCATTCCGCTTTCGATGAATCCATAGGGTGCCACCAGCCGACCGGCATGAATGTCGTCGGCCACCAATGGCCATGGCGCGATACAGACCCCAAGGCCCGCCATTGCCGCTTCCAGCATGAAGTAGAAATGCTCGTATCCGATACCCGGCTCATCTTTCACGCCGATGCCAGACCGGGCAAGCCAGTCGGCCCATGCCTCGGGCCGGGTTTGCGTATGGAGCAAGGGGAGGCCGGTAAGATTCGGCGCATACCTTCGCGCGAGCTGCGGCGCCAGGACCGGGCCGACCTGCTCCCCAAAGAGCGTGGTGATTTGTGCATCCGGCGGCCAAGGCCCCGTACCGACCCGAATGGCCACGTCGAATCCCTCGCGCGCGAGGTCGATCGGGCCATCTGATGAGGTCAGCCGGACCGAAATGCCCGCATGCGCCGCCTGGAAGCCATATAGCCTTGGAATGAGCCAGCGCATGGTGAATGTGCCGAGGCACGACACGTCAATGGGGCCGTCCTCTGTATCCGCGACGAGCCGGACGGCCTTGTCGATTTGATCGAATCCCGAAACCAGGCCCGGCAGGAGCGCATGCCCGGCCTCGGTCAATTCCAGCCTATTTTTCGGCCCCTCGAACAGGGTCACGCCCAGCACTTCCTCCAGATGTCTTATCTGCCGGCTGATGGCGCTATGTGTGACATTCAATTCGGCGGCAGCCTGAATCATACGCCCATGTCGCCCCGCGGCCTCGAAGGCGCGAAGGGCATTCAGTGAGGGCAGGTGGCGTGCCATGTGAGATTTCCGAACAAAGCCTGTTCGAACATATCGCTTTTCCCTTTGATCTGCACGGCGTTATAAGCCAGCCATATCAAGGAGGGGGCGGAAATCGAACATCGGTAGTTTGCGTCCCGCTTCCAGCCATGTCGACATGCGGTGCGGCAAGGCCGCGTAGCGATATGCGGCGAACGAAATTCTCCGATGAAGTCGCTGCCTAGCCGTGTTCCACCAACGAGCACTCCTGGCAGACGCAGGAAAAAAATGGAACCCATCGTTTTCATAGCAGTGTTGCTGGCGGCCGCATTTCACGCCGGTTGGAACGCCATCGTCAAGATCGATCTCGACCGCTTTTTATCGGTAACACTGATCTCGGTTTCGGCCTGTATCATTGCCGCTCCGATGCTGCCCTTCGTAGCTATCCCGCATGCCGCCACCTGGCCCTGGCTGCTTGTCTCGATCGGCCTGCATACCGGCTACAAGTTGTTCCTCATCCAGGCCTATCGGGCTGGCGATCTTGGTCAGGTCTACCCGATCGCTCGTGGGGCCGCGCCGCTGATCGTCTCCTTCGTCATGTCGTTTTTCTTCGGCGAGATGTTGACCCCAGCCGCAATGGTCGGCATCGCCATGCTGGTCACCGGCGTCTGCTTGATGTCGCTCCGCGGTGGGCGCGATCGAGCCAGGCTGGAAAAAAAGGCCATAAGCTTCGCCCTGATCACCTCCGTCTTCATCGCCGGCTACACCGTGACAGACGGTCTCGGCGCGCGGCTCAACGGCGATGCGCATGGCTATGCTGTCTGGCTCTTCGTGCTCGACGGCCTGACGATGCTGGGCATAATGCTGGCCCTGCGGGGCTGGCGCGGATTGGCTGCACTGCAGCCTTATTGGCGCAGCGGCCTGGCTGGCGGCACGATGTCGCTTGGCGCTTATTGGATCGTAATCTGGGCGGCTACCCTTGCGCCGATCGCGCTTGTTTCGGCCCTGCGCGAATCCAGTGTCCTATTCGCGGCCGCGATCTCGGTCCTGATCCTGCGCGAGCCTCTGACCAGATGGCGGCTGCTGTCAGCGCTGGTCATCGTCACCGGCATCCTCGCGACAAGAATGAGCTGACGCGGCAGACGGTTCTGGAGCGTCTTGTATCGAGCGCAGGAGTTAAGTCTGCATGCGTATTCAGTTTGTGGAAATGGCGCACCGGACAAGATGAAACTGGGCACCGCTATGTCATTGTCGGTGCTTTGTAATTTTTCCCTGGACGCGCTGGCGGATGCTTTGCCACGCGAGGGTGCCCCCCCCTAGCGCGGCATTGTTGCGCATCCGAAAGTCTGACTGCTCGCTATTAGACGCGTTGCAAACCATGCCGAAGCCGTTCATTACTACGATCAAAGGAGCGTTGTAATGAACGAAGCCGAAGTCCTCAAAGGATTTGGGGCCATATCACAAGAGACCCGCCTGAGGATCGTCCGCATCTTGGTAACAGCCGGTGCCGACGGGCTGCGCTCGGGGGCCATCGCAGAGGCTCTCGGCAGCTCGTCACCGCAACGCACATCGTTCCATCTGAAGGAACTAGAAAATGCGGGATTGGTGCAGAGCCGCCGCGAGGGCAAGTCCATTATCTACAGCGCCAATTTTCCGGCGCTCTCCGATCTCGTAGCTTTCCTCATGCACGATTGCTGCGGAGGGCATTGCAAGTATTGCGACCAAGCGATTGCCCTCTTTGCCAAATGCACTGGCCGGCCTACCGGCGAAGCGGGGGCGTATTGATGAGAGACGTCCTCGAAAGATATCAAGTCTGGATTTACTTCAGTGCCATTGCTCTAGCGGTCGCAGTCGGAGTCGCGGTGCCGGGAACTACCGCGATGGAGGCGGGCATAACTCCGTCGCTCGCGTTGATGCTATTCGTCACTTTCCTGCAGGTGCCGCTGGCTGAGCTGGGCCGTGCGCTGCTCTGCGTGCGCTTCCTAGCCACGCTGCTTGCAGCAAACTTTCTCGCAATACCTCTTCTCGTGTTCGGCCTGATTCAATTTCTGCCGCCCGATCCATTGGTAAGGCTCGGGGTACTTATGGTATTGCTAACGCCCTGCATCGATTACGTAGTCACGTTTTCGCACTTGGGTCGGGGCGATGGAAAATTGTTGCTGGCGTCGACGCCGGCTTTGCTGATAGCGCAGATGGCGCTGCTGCCCATTTATCTTGGATTATTTCTGGGCGATGCTGCTAATGGTCTGATCCATATAGAACCTTTCTTACATGCTTTTCTCTGGCTGATAGCCGTCCCCCTAGTGCTCGCAACCATCGTTGGATTCATCTCTGCGCGGTCCGCTTTCTTCCGGCGTATTGCAGACATCCTCGGTTTGTTGCCTGTGCCCGCGACCGCGCTGGTCCTGTTCATCGTAGTGGCAACCGTGGTGCCGCAACTCGGGCTGGCGCTGAAGGGCGCGCTCGTGGTGACACCGGTCTATGTAGCCTTCGGTGTGATCGCGCCGCTTGTCGGATGGGGCATCGCCAAGTGGGGCGGCCTCGACGCGCCGGCTGGTCGCGCGGTCGCATTCAGCACCGGCACCAGGAATTCCCTTGTCGTGCTGCCGTTGGCCTTCGCCGTGCCCGGCGCTGTGCCGCTGCTGCCGGCGGTCATCGTGACACAGACAATGGTCGAGCTAGTTGCACAACTTGTTTACATCAAGCTCATTCCCAAGCTCGGCGGCAAAACGGCATTAGCGTGACGGGGTTGTGTCATCGCGGATGTTTGGTGCCCAGTTCAGTTCTAATGCACGTGAAAAATGTTGTCTCAGATCATGGCGCAGAAACCGGCACCGGTTAGGTTGAAAACTGGCCGACCAAGGTCCGCATTGATCGGTTGTTGATCCATAGGGGAATAACACTAACGACCGCAGCTCGTTGCATCCCACCGATCTTATCCAGCGCAGCAGGACAGCATCTTGACGTCCTTGTTGAACGTCTGGGCAGCGAGCTTCAAACCCTCGACCGTTGTCAGATAGGGGAAGATGGTCTCGCCAAGCTGCTCCACGGTCATGCCGAACTTAATCGCCATTACCGCCGTCTGGATGCTGTCGGCTCCCTCAGGTGCGAGGATGTGGGCACCCAGAATCTTCCGGCTCTTGTCGTCGGCGACGAGCTTGATGAGCCCGCGTGTATCACGCGCCGCCAACGCACGCGGCACATTATCGAGTGAGAGCACGGAAGTCGCTACTGCGTAGCCAGCCGCTTTGGCGGCTGCTTCTGTCAGCCCGACGCTGGCCACCTGCGGATCGGTGAATACCACTTCGGGCATGGTGCTGTTGTCGTAGACGAGGCTGTCGCTGTTGAGCGCGTTCATGGCTGCAAGCTTGGCTCCGTAAGCGGCCATGTAGACGAACTGGTCTCGACCGGTCACGTCGCCTGCCGCATAGGTGCCCTCGCGCGATGTACGCATGTAGTCATCGACAACGACTGTGCCGCTCAAGGTTTGTTGGATGCCCGCCTCGACAAGCCCGAGTTGCTCGACGTTGGGGCTGCGGCCCGTCGCAATGAGCATCTTCTCGGCCAGAAGTGTATCAAGCCGATCTCCCATTCGGAAGGACAACTCGACGCCTTCATCTCTCTTCAGGCAACGCTCGTAGGCGACCCCACCAAGAATCGTGATCCCCTCCTGCTCGAAGTAGGCGGCTAGTGCCTCTCTGATTTCGGGCTCTGCCGCAGGCAGCAGGTGGCTTCGGCATACGATTGTCACCTTCACGCCGGCACGGGTGAAGACCTGGGCCAACTCCACTCCCACGAACCCGCCGCCGACCACTATCAAACTCTTGGGCAGGTCCTTGAGATCGAGCGCCGTGGTGCTGGTCAGATAATCGATCGTCTCGATGCCGCGGATCGCCGGCACGCCGGGGCGAGTTCCCGTGGCGATGATAACCTTCGGCGCGCGGACGAACGATCCGTTCACCGCCACACCACCTTCCGCAATGCGCGCCACACCTTCGATATAAGCGATGTTGTTGTAGGCTGGCAGCAGGTCCGCGTACTTCGCCTGACGGAGTTCTGACACCAGCTCGTCCTTTTGGGAGACGAGCGCTGCCCAGTCCGTTACGCAGCCATTGGCGCGGATGCCATCGAAGCGCGCCGACGAGCCAGCTTGATGCACGCTCTCCATGGCGCGGATCAAAGCCTTTGACGGAACGCAGCCGACATTGACGCACGTGCCGCCGATCGTGCCATGACCGATGAGCGCGACACTCGCGCCCTGCTCGGCAGCGGTGATGGCGGCGGAAAAGCCCGCCGAGCCGGCCCCGATGACGGCCAGATCATAGCCCTTGCCGTTGCCGGCGCAGCAGTCGCTCATTTCATATCCTTATTTGGATTTCGAATGTGGCTCGCAGCACGCTGCCGCATTCTGACCCCGTTTGTAGAGCCCGTAGCTCAGCACCCCAATGCACAGAGCAAGGATCGGCAACAGCACGTAGTCGAGATACCCTGTCAGGGCAGAGAGCCCGACGGCACCGAGTGCAATCAACAACACCGGTGTGGCGCAGCAGATGGCCGCCACAACGGCACCAATGGCACCGGTCTTGATCAGCGTCGCGTCGTTCATTGCGGTGCCGTCGTAGCGACCTTGGTCGGATAGCCGGCATTGGTGACCGCCGCGATCAGGGCTTCGGCCGTGGTCTTCTGATCATCGAAGGTAACCGTCGCCGAAGCGGTCTGAGCCGAGACGACCGCCTCGGTCACGCCGGGAACTGCGCTGAGCGCGCCCCTCACGATGGGGACGCACGAGACGCAGGTCATGTTGGCAACGGCGAGCTTGACGGTCTGTTCCGCCGCAATGGCCGGACCGGCAATCAGCAGCGAGGTGACGAGTGCGGTAATGCTCAAGATGCGTTTCATGGGGGAGCCTTTCGTATGAAGGTCAGGTCAGGAAAAGCGGTGCAATGAAGTCGAAGCCGAGCGCGATGATCACCAGCCCCGTCGCGATCCAAAGGCTCGACTTGACCATGCGGTTCGGTAGGGGACGGGCGCAGGAGCCATCGGAGCAGGCCTGCTTTGGCCGCACATAGACGAGGTAATAGCCGTAACCGAGAAGGGCGATGGTGCCGGCCGCGAAGTACGGCTTGTAAGGCGCAAGCGCCGTGAAGTTAGCAATCCAGGCACCCGAGATGCCGAGGCTGAAAAGCACTAGGGGCAGGATGCAGCACGACGAGGCGGCGAGGGCTCCGAGGATGCCGCCTGCCGCGATCCATCGCGCACGGGCCTGCTCGTTGGCTTCCTGATTAGGCGCGGATTCTGTCGCGTGTGCCTCGGAGCTGTGAGCCATGTTCGATTGTCCCTTCTTGTATTTACTCTCCAAGTATGCGACCTGTAGTGACTACAGCTTCAAGAGAAAAATTATCACGGAGGATCAAGTTCTTGCGAGTCGATCATTACCCTATCGGAGCGCTATCGGCCGCGACCGGCGTCAAAATCGAGACCATCCGGTACTACGAGAAGATCGGTCTGATGCCATCGCCGCCGCGAAATGAGGGACGACAGCGAATCTATGACGCTGGTCACCTTGAGCGACTGTCCTTCATCCGACGTGGCCGGGAGCTTGGCTTTTCGCTAGACCAAATCCGCGAGTTGCTCGGTCTCGTGCGGGGCCATGGCCTCACCTGCGCCGAGGTCAAAACTATGACCGACGGCCACGTCGCAGACATTCGGCGCAAGGTGAAGGATCTTAAGAAGCTGGAGCGGGTGCTATCGGAGCTCGCCGCCCAGTGCAGCGGTAACGCCGTTCCTGACTGCCCAATATTGGAAGCGCTATCTGTGGGTCGTTGAACTGCTTGCCTAAAGACGTGCGTCTTCGCGTGAACTCGCCCCGCTGACTTCCGATACATCAATAGCCGACGAAAAGCGGCCCGCTTCACTTGCTCTACAGAGTTTTGTTCGGAGGGTATTGGCCCAGCTCTGTTCTGGAACAGGACGAAACCGGGCCATCGATGGCGCGCATCCCAAAAAGAATGGCTATCTGTGGCTGTGTCTCTGGGCCGTTATGGTCGCGGAACAACGCGAGGAGATTCACCGGCGGCCACCACCGCAGGTGCCCGGGGCAATTCAGGGGCAAGTTCGATTAGGCTAAGCGCTTTCTGGCATTCAGAGAGCGCCGAACGTTCGTAAGGAGCCTCGGGGTCAACTTGCGACTGGTGGAGTGCGTCGGCGGCCGATTGGATGTGTTGCAAGGTATTTGGTGACCATTTGTTGCCGGACAGCTGCAAACTGCGGATCGCCAGTCCGATTTCGTGCCGGGCCGTGGAACCGTTCACATCAAGCCCGCCCTCGGTCGCCTTGGCGTTGAGAAGCTTCCACGCCTCACTCAGGTAATGCCGCAGCTCACGGTCTTTCGGCACGCGTTCGCAGAAGGCCGCTGTGGCGCGCTCTTGCATCGGGCGTGGGGAGGTTATGATGAGCCGTAGCCCACGATCTTCGAAGCGGTCGACTCGGGGAATGCCGATCAATCGTTCTGCAACGTCGAACGGCACCTGCGAGTTGGGTGCGATCAAGCGACGGGGCTTGGTGTCGCGGTGGGTCAGCAGGATGACCCTCGCACTCTCGACGCGGGCACGCATTTCGCCATTGACGATGAGCAGCCAGCCGTATCGGTCCGATGTCCAGTAAGTCTGGCGTTCCGCGCCGGCGGACCTCTTAGACTGACTGTTGTCATTCACATTGGCTTTCTCGGGCTTAACGGGGAGCGGGGCAGACGCTCCGACGTTCGGTTGCGACGTCGGCGTGACCGAAGAACTATCGCTCCCTTTTCGGTTTTTCATCGCACGCTACTCCCATGATGGTCCGCCGCGCTGCGGTCCGGCCGGTTTTGGCCGGGCCTGCGCCAGCCGTTCTTGCATCCGCGCGCGGCGCTCGTCGGCCGCCGACCGCGAGGACTCATCGCTCTTGGTACCTGTGATGTCCTGCGCGGTTTCGCGGACCTCGCGTTCACGCTGTTCAGTCTGCGCCATCCGCAGCTGATCTTCGACACGGGTTTCCCGCACCAGATCGCGGATAAGGCTCCGCCGCTCACGCGCCTCGATCATGTCAAGCGCGGCTTCGCGCCGTTCAATGCCCTTCTTCTCGCGTCCATGTCGGCGGTCCAGCGCCTCGTTTTCGAGGCGGTGCCGCTCGGCCGGATTGAGCGTCGGGTTACGCCGCAAATGGCCAACCACGGACCGGAGCCCGGGCACGCGCTCAAGAAGCTCAAACAGCTTGCCGGCGAGAACGTTGAACAGCCGACCATCCTCAGCCTTCTGCGCCGCGTGCAGCGCCATGCGCTCGCTCGCATGGGTCAGGGCCAGCTTTTGGCTCCGCTCGTCGATGACGCGATTGCGCCGTGCCACCTGCTTGGCGGCAAGGTCGGCAGCAGACTTCGCGCCACGCTGCCGGGCCTTCTCACGCAGCCGCTCATCGACCGCCCGCTGCCGGGCCGCTTGCTCAGCCTGTGCGGCCCCGACCGTCGGCAGGGTCTCTGCCGGCATCGAAGCAAGGCGGGCTTTCACATCCTTCGTGCGCGCGCCGTCGATCTGCCGGGCAAGGGCATGAACATGCCCGGCCCGGTCCACGACGACATAAGCGCGCCGCTCACCCTGGGCGAGGACATAGCCAGCGCGCTCCAATCCCGCACGGAAGGTCTCGGCGGTGTCGGATGAGCGGTAGATGGCGGTCACAGTGCTGCGGCGCTGCTCCGGCGTGATGCCGGAGGCCTCGGCCATTGCCTTTTCGGCGAAGGTCACGTCGCGGGTCTTCTCGAACCGGGCGTCGCCCCTGTCCTCGGCGAGCCCGGCAGGCAAGGGAAGACCATAGGCATGGGCCAGCTCACGCGCGCAGGTGCGCAGTTTCATGCGGTCATGGCTCATCGGGACGGCGCGCATGTTGGCGACATCGATCCGCGACCAGACGACGTGGCAATGCTCGCGGCCGTTCTTCACGTGGAAGACCACGGCACGCGGCTGGCCGGACAGGCCCAGCTTGCCCTCGATATGGTCGATGGCGGCCATGTACTGCTCGCGGCTCAGCGGCTCGGCGGGGTTGATGGCCAAGCTGTAGAGGGGCTGCTTGCAGCGGGTCGCACGGGCAATGCCGGTGAACTCCGCCAGCGCCCCATGCAGGTCATCGGCCACGACGCCGCGCAGCTGCACGATCTCGACGCGCGTGTTGTCGTACTCGTTCGACAGGTGCGTCGCGAGATCCGCTGCCCCGGTGCGCTGGTTGCCTTTCAGGATCATGGGCGCATCCCCAGGGCCTGAAGGCAGGCGGTGCGCATTTCAGCGAGGTCTCGCCATGCAGCCGAGAGGTTCGGGTCGTCCGCCGGGACAACGCCGGACACCTGCATGGCGCGCAGCGCATCGGCAATGTCACCGAGCTGGCGGAGCACACGGGCAGCGTCCTCCCGGCCAAGGGCGGTACGGCCAGCGGGCTGGTTCAACGCCGCAAGGCGCAGGAAGGAAGCCACGGGCATGCCCGCGCCGTCGGCCAGCTGGCGGACGGCCTCGGCTTCCTGATCGTTGAACCTTGCGGACAGCGTCCTCTGGCGCTGTCTTTTCTCGCTGGCCTTTGCCACGGCCGCCTCCTATCGCGCATCCAGGGACGCGTGATCCCTGGCCGGTCCAGCGGCACGTCAGTCGTGCATGGGCGCTGGTCCATGGGTGGGCCAGGAGGGAGAGGGAAGTCGCCCTCCTGGTCGATGGGTGATCCAAGAGGGAGAGCGAAGTCACCCTCTGGTCCATAGGTAGTCCAGAAGGGAGAGGTGAAATCTCCCTCTGGTCCGGTGCAGCGGGATACGCTGCAATCGTCCGGCAAGGCTCGATGCCAGGGCCGGACGATGAGCCCGGGGATGCAACGGGGGGCGGCTCCTGAGCCCCCCTTGCCAAGATGGAGCGCGGACTCTCCGCGCGCACATCTTGCAACGCTCAGTAAGGTGTAATTTCAATTGTATGGGATCAAGGTTCAGGAACGCCAGAAAAACGCTCCGGACAGCCTCAAGCATTCAGCGAGGCTTCATTTGCGCTGTAATCTACAGGACTTAGCGTCGTTGGTCAAATTCTGGTCACTCTAACTCAAAGCGACTTATCGGGATTTGTTTTTGCGCTATCACGACGCCCACTTTCCAGTTTATCGAAATTACTTCTCGGAACTCTTAAAATTCGATACAATTTTATCTATTCCAATTTCTACGTATTGAATTCGAGCAATCAGCCGTTCCCCAAAAATTGCGCTTCAGCCTCGACGATGTAATCAGCGAGGCCTTGATCGACCCTGCATTCAGCGGCGATGACGCTCGGCCAGCGGCCTTTGCCGTCGGAACGGAAGGGCGCGTTCCAATCTTCGATTAGGATGCGCGCGAGAGGCAGGTTGTTCGTGCCGACCGCGATGTGCAGCGCGGTGAGCCCGGTAACGGGATCGCCAGCGTTCACATCTGCCCCGTCCTCCAGCGCGGCAATCACAGCGGTGCTGTCGGCAGCGTAGGCGGCTCGCAGAAGAGCGCCGTTCGGGTCGTGGCTGCCGGAGCGGTCACGGCCGCGCTGTGGGGTTTGAGCGGCCATCAGCTGCCCTCCTTGGCGCGGTCAAAGAGGACGGGCGTACTGCTATGGGTCGATGCCCCTGTCGCTGGCCCGGCATCGAGCCCGGCGCGAGATTCATGACCTTGGCCTCCCAGCCGGCCATCGGCCACCCAGTCGAGCCAATAGATACGCGGCGTTCCTGTCAGGACGTTGCGCATCACGACGAAGAACGAGCCATTCGGATGAATGGCGATGCCCTCGTAAGCGCGGCGGGCTGTGGTCGCCGCGCTCGCCTCGGCCGGGGGCCTGCGGTCCCAGTTGCTGACAAACTCCCGGACAATGGCAAAGGGGTGAGCGGGGGCCGGGTCGATCTCAACGGCCGAAAAGGGCACCCAGTCCTCGGCGTCCCCTCTGTACACCCGCATCCCGCCGCCGGGGTCGGCAGCGCGCCGGGAACGGCCGCTATAGCGGCCGGTCATCTCCGGCGGGACCGGGCGACAATCATGCCCGTCCCGCCAGACCCCGAGAAAGGCAGCCATTTGCTCGCCGAAGGTGGCAAGGGGATCGCTGTCCGGCAGGGTGCCGACGAACTCGGCGCAAAAGCGGATGAGGGCGTCGTTTGAGCGGTGGGTGTCGCCGAGGAACCGCTGAAGCGTCTTCAAGGGCACGCGGTCGAGCGACAGATTGTTCGCCGCCGCAATCTCCTTCTGGAGCGTAGGGACGCCGATGGCGCGCTGCTGCATGTATCGCAGCAACGCGCGGCGGATGCGGCCGCGGTCCGCCAAATCAAACCGGTTCTTGGTCTCCGCCGTCCGCGCTGTCTCCATGCCGCAACCTGACCAGCCTTTGCCCAATCCGGGCATACGGCTCCGCGTCTATTTCCAGAACACTCACACAGTCTTGCACAAGAGCGCGGGAAGAAAAACGGTCATGGCTAACCCTCAGCGACAGGGCTCATCAATCAGCATGTTTGCTCTGGCCGCCGCCTGCGCGTGGGGGGCCTGGAGCGTGCCGAATGATGCGGCGCAATGGTTTCTGGCGGCGTCCGGTGCGGTCGCTGTTATTGCCGGCACAGACCGGCGGCGGGCGGAACAGGACCGCGAGCGAAAGCGTCGCGCTGCGGAGACGCCTAGCGGGGTCTATGGCACGGCGTCCTTCATGACGGGCGAAGAGGCTGCGCGCGCCGGTCTCACCAATCCGGCCGGCCTGTTCCTCGGGGCGCTTGAGGGGCGGATGCTGTTTCACACGGGCAAGGCGCATTGCATCTCCGTGGCCCCGGCACGATCCGGCAAGGGAACGTCGGCTGTTATTCCCAATCTGCTGCATTCCCAAGCCAGCACGTACATCATTGATCCCAAGGGTGAGCTTGCCGGTGTCACGGCACGGCACCGGCGAGAGACCTTCGGGCAGAAGGTCATTGTCCTCAACCCTTGGGGCCTGCACGGCCTGCCGAAACATCGCTTCAACCCGCTCGCCTATCTGATCGATATCTACGAGGACGAAACGATCCGGCGCGGCCTCACAGAAGAGGTCGCGGCGCTCGCCCTGCAGCTGGTCCCGGAGCCCGAAGACGCGCGCAACAAATTTTTCCGCGAGGGCAGCCGCAAGCTACTGCGCGCCATCATGCTGCATTTTGCGAGCCGGGGACGGCCCGCGTACTGCACGCTGCCAGACCTGTGGCGCGTTCTTCAGAACGCAACCCGCATGGACGAGACGCTGATCGAGATGGCTGGGTCCGATGCGCTTGGCGGCGTGGTCGCGGACTTCGCCGACGACATTGCGCGCACCCTCGAAAAGAACCCCGAAAGCTTCCAGAGCTTCATTGAAGGGGCAACGCAGGCCGTGTCGATATTTGACCCGGCCGGGTGGCTTGCGGACAGCGTCATGGCCTCGGACTTCTCGTTCGCCGAGCTGAAGACGGGCAAGGTCAGCGTCTATCTCGTCATCCCGCCGGACCGCGTCGCCACGCATGGGGCGTGGCTTGGGCTTCTCACTCGGCAGGCGATCACGGCGGTTGCGCGTCAGCCCGGCAATACGCCGGTGCTGTTCATGCTCGATGAGTTTGCGAACATGGGCAAGCTGGCGGGCCTATCGGAAAGCCTGACTCTGCTGCCGGGCCTGGGCGTGCGCGTATGGATCATCGTGCAGTCACTCGATCAGCTGCGCACTGTGTATGGGCGGGAGGCAACGAACACGATCCTCTCGCAGGCCGAAGTCCAGCAGTTCTTCGCGGTCCAGGACCATGGGCTCGCGAAGATGCTGTCCGATGCGCTCGGTCAGCGCACCGTCAAGACCCTCTCGGTCAATCTCGGCCGCAAGGAAGACGACGACCCCGGCGAAAGCCGCGCGGAAGCGGCGCGCCCGCTCATGAGCCCGGACGAAATCCGGCTGATGCCGACGGGTCAGCAAATCCTGCTGATTCAATCTCACCCGCCGATCCGCGCGCAGCGCGTGCCATTCTGGACCGTCGCGCCCTGGCGCGACTGGGCCACACCCAATCCGGTCGAAGGCGCGCATCCGCGTCCAGAGCCGACATTCCGCCTGAACTACCGGGAGAAGCGCGATGACTGATCGTAGAGAGTTCGAGGTGAAGGTGGAGTCGGCCGCTTCCGACACCGCCATGCCGGACTGGGAGCGCCGCCTCTACGCGGGCGCAAATTGGCTTGATGGGCGGCTCGGTATTCGCTTTTGGACAATGGCAGGCCTCGTCATTGCCAGCCTCGTTGTCGGCACTCCGCATATTCTGGTCCACTATCAGTGCTATGGGCGCTGCGGCCAGAAGGCGACTGAGTCCAATTGCCAGTATTTCGGCGTGCGGGGTTGGCAAACGGCGGCACCGGAGCACGGCAAGTGTGCTCGGATCAGGCTGATATGATGGGACTATGCCCCATATTCCTCAGCAGCAGAGTGGTAGGCGTCGAGCAAGTCCAGTTCGGTGAAAGGTGTCTTTTCTGGCACCATCATGACGCGGCCCGTCAATGCGATCCCAGCCGGGATATATAGAACGTAACCGCCCTTAGACGACGCAGTCGCTGAACCGACACGGTGCACCTTGTGGCGCTTCTGTCCTTTGTATTCAAAATTCTCGAAAACGATTAGTTCGTAACGCTCTGTGGATTTTAACTTCGCGGCCATTCTGAAACTCCCTCCGGCAGAAATTGATATCAATTCTGAAGGTAGTTTTCATTTCAGACAAATATATTCGGCCGCCCTAATATAATTCGTGAGACAAATTCGCTTGGGCGACTGATTTTACAGCTATCCCTCAGAGAAGGGATAGCTGCCGATCTGTTGGGTCTTCGATGCCATAGACCCGACGAGCCTTTGCGATTGTTGTCTTGCCTTCGAAGGTCGGCTTCATGATCACGTGGTTGTGCACCTCCCACGACATCCAGATTTTCAGTCCCGCTCCCTGATAGGTCAGCGACAGTCGGTCGGGTCCGCCCGACCCACCAAAGATGCCCAATTCGAAGGCGAGCGCGTCAGCAAGTTCCTGGTGGGTAAGCCCTCGGTCAGCGCGATCCGCCCATCGGGCTTTACCGCCGGAGAAGCCCTGAGTCGCCATGATGAACCCTTCGCACTTGTCGGCTTCAGTGAGAATGCGCGTCATGGCACTTCCTCGCTTTCAGCATCGAAATGGATTTCGGCGAGTCGGTCGCAGGTACCGAAGTCGATGTTGGCTGCCACGCAGAAGTGTTTTAGATCGGCAAGCAGATCGCAGACGGCTTCTTCGTCGTAGGTGGGACTTTGTCCCCGGGTCCAGGCGGCGCGCGCGAGTGCGGCCATGGCGGTTTCGATATTCGCAGAATTGCGCATGGTGTTGTCCTCCGAGTGGGGAGGGGCGCTTACGCGCCCGCTCCGTTGTTGTTTTCACTCGGATGGCGGAGGACAATGCGCCCGCCGTTGACCGGAACCAAGTCGAGCTGAAGGGTGAGGCCTTCGCCGTCCTGATGCGTCCACGCCGCGCCGATGCGGGTCCAGAAGGCTTTGTCCTCGTTCCCGGCGACGTGCCAGGCGATGTATGCCGGGGCGCGATTTTCGCGGGCGGGGCGGCGGTTCTGCTTTTCGTTGCGTGCCATGATGGAAGCTCCTTTCGCTTGGGTTGATCTCGACACGCTGACCGTCAGAGCGGGCGGAGAAGCGGACGGTTCACGGCGGATGCGGTGGAGGGGAATCGCCCGGCTTGCAGCAAGCGCAGCGCGGCGAAAGTCGGGGACACCGCCGCATCACCCGTCAGGGCCAAAGGGCCTTGAACCGGATGCGCGCCCGGTCAAGTTCAGGCGTAATCAGTCGAGGTAATCCTTTGCGGAAGGTCCGGCGCTCAAATGTACCGCAGGGCAGAACAGCCGCTCCCCGCAACCGTGAGCGTTCTTGATTCAGCTGCGCACGACGCGGGAGGGATAGCTTTCTATGCCGCTCAACGCGGGAGGTGGCAGTTGACGTGGTGATGAGGCCGACACGTGAGCGCGAGGTAAATCCGGCGGCGGTGCGCGCTCGACCCCCGATGCGATAATATAACTTATGACAAATAAGGCGCGGATCAGAGCGCCAGATCAACGGTTTGCCACCCATCGGCCCGTTTGCATTCTGCAAACCGCCACGCACGAAAGCGACGCGCTGACAGCGTGACCAGCTTGTGGCCACGACCGGCGATGATGCGCCGATCATAAGGGATGCAGCTCGAACGAAGGGAGTTGCACCATGAAAAACGATCCCACCCAACATTCCGCCGGCCTGGAGCTGAGCGAGGATTTCGTAAATCGCGCCATCGCGCTGCGCGGCGGCAAGAACCTCGACGGCGCGTTCCTGATGGACCTGCTCGATGCTGGTCTGGCCATCATGGAGCTATCGGCCGGCAGCCACGACGCGCGTTGCAGCAATCCGGACTGCGAGGGCTGCCGCATCCGGACTCAGGAGCCGTCACCGACCATAATGGCGGAGTTCGCTGATGTTCATGCGCAGCTCGACCGCTCGTTGAAGCAAGCACAGGCCGGACATAAGACCGAGCGTGCGATCACCATGGTGGTGTCGGAAGCTAGCCTAATCTTCATGGCCTGGCTGGACCGCATGATCGAAGGCCGCATTCAGGGCGGGTTGCGCATCGTCGGCCCCGACATCGATGTCGACCAGTCGGCTGACATGGAACGTGCCGGGCGCTATCTTTCGAACCTCATGATCAACAGCCTGGAACAGCAGATGGCGGAGTTCGTTGAGGGCCGGCATCCCCTGCTCTTCCCGCGACGGGGCAAGCCGAGCTGAGTGCTCATTCCTGCAATTAAAATATAAACGGGCCGGCTCCTCGCCGGCCCGTTTATATTTTACGGTGGCCATCATTACGAGCAATGCCGTAGGCCGTCAGCGAGCGCCTAAAGGCATTGCCGATTACCGCAGGAGCTAAAAGCCGTATTTCTCTCGTCTGAGATTGAAGGCCGCCTCGCCGCCTTCCATGATGCGCTTTATGGCCTCACGGACATCAGGCACGTCGATAGCGCCTTCGCCAGCTATCTTGCCACCTGACTGATCGCCAGCTTTTCGATAGTCGCACCACGCGACCAGCTCAGCATCGCCGTTCACAACAAGGTTGGCATTGTGACTAACGAAAATGATCTGCCGCTTCCGCTTGGCGTTCCAAAGCTGTTCGACGATCTCCTGCATAACGGGATTGTCCAAGTCTTCTTCGGGCTGGTCGATGAGAAGCGGCGGCCCGATCTGGTTCAAAAGCGTCTTCAAGAGCGCAGTCGCCTGCTGACCGGCCGACGCGTTGCTGAAGGGTATGTAGTCGTTCTCGCGGGACCGAAATTCGAAGACGGGCTCGCTCTTAACGTCGATCAATGAGAGCGCAAGCCAGTCATCTGACTGGAGTTTGCGCGCAATGCGGTCAAGGTCGGTCGCGGTCAGACCTGCTGCAGCAAGCGACGCGGTATCCGGTCGAAGGTCCGCGCCCTCCTGCTCGGGTTCAAAAGCCGCGAGCTGTTCGAGCTCGGACAGGACGCGAGCCCAACGGTCCTGCGGGTTCTCTGCATCGACAATATAGGCTCCCAAGGCTTCAAGTTTCTCACGCCGGACATTGGAGCCTGACAACGACTCACGCAACCGGCTCACGAAATCGCCCGCATCGGCAAAGCGCTTGATATGAGCCCTGATGGCACCATTAGCATTCTCGGTCAGCTTCTGGCACTGACGGTCGAATAGCCCGTCCCGCTCGGCCTTGAGGTCATACCACTTCTGACGTTCAGCGGCGTAAACGTCCCCTGCCATGTTGAGGGATTTCAGTTCGTCCTGCAGCCGCACAGTCTCTTTGTGAAAGGCGGATAGCCTTCCTTCGATGCCTTGGAGCTGTTCCATGCGTTCGCGATGTGTCGAAGACCGACCGACCGCTGCGCTATACGCAGCCCGGAAACCATGGAGCCTCTGCCGCCATTCAGCCCAAGCCGTCCCATCTGCAGCATCAATCGGCTGCCTGACCTCACCAAGCAAGGAGTCCGCGACCTCACGCGCTCGTCCCATGAGCGCGGCATATTCTTCGTAAGCGGCCCTGAGCAAGACACCCTCGGGCGCGTCTGGCGACGGTTTGGCCTGGGCAAGGTTCCCGGCGATATTCGATGATAACGCTGACAGACCGCTCGCCAAGCTCTTTAGGTCAGCCAACCATCCATCGACAATATCCTCGGCCGCGTCGTAGGACTTCCCTTCATTGAGCAGACTCCGGTCTTCCTCCGATAAGCCGGTCAGAGAGTCGCGGATTGCGTCCGCCTGCTCTTGCAGGGATCTCGCTTCGAGAGCGCGTCGCGCGAGATCGTTCTGAAGGGCTTGCTGCCGGCGGCGGTTGGCGTAGGTTTGCCGGATGCGTTCGGCGCGTTCTTCAATCCGCCGGTCGAGCTGGTTCAACTCCGCGCGTATGGGCGCAGTGATAAAGCGCGCGAGTTCGTCTGTTCGCACGCTCACGTCACTAAGCTGCTTCTGGCTGTAGGCTTGAATTGGCAGAAGCGCGCGCACTTCGGCTTCATTGCACGGCCGCATATCATCGCTGCCAATTTTGATCAGCAAGCTTCCGTCTTTGCTGTCTCGCCGGACGACATGGACGACATCATTGACAGTGAAGCCGACATCGACGGTCGCGTTGAGAGGCTTTAGCGTGTTCTCAATGAGACGGCTGCGCCGCGATTGATAATTTGGCGCATCGGGATCATCCGACGCAGGTGGTTGGTCGCACAGTGCCCACCGTAGGTATTCCAGAATTGTGGATTTCCCCGTCCCGCGTCCGCCGATCAGGGTATTGTATTGCGGATTGAAGGACAGCTCCACCGGCCCGAGAAACTGGCTGTTGCTGACGCTGATACTCGATATGATCGCGGCGGGGAGCTGCGGCTCTTCGTGAGCAACGCGCGACTCCTGCGCAAGGCATGCCTGCCGCAGTGCTTCGGCTGTTGGGCGCACCCATTTTATCCAAGACGTGTGCTTGCCCAAATCGGCGTTATCTTCGCGGCGATTATCGGAGGTCTGTATGCAGGCAATGCGCTTGTTGCCCCAGTTCTTGTCCTTTCCAGCGAGGATGCTGATGGGGCCGGCCTTGAGGTCGCCGAGCTTGCCGTCCACATAGCCACCTACGAATGGCATTTCCTTGTACTTTGCCATCATGCCGTTGCGTAGTAGCGAGAATTTGCCCTCGCCTGTCACGTTTGGGTACACGATATAGCGGTCGCGCAGCCACGTGTGTTCGTCCAGTTTGTCCTTTAGAGCCTTTAGTGACTGGATATTCTCAAGCCTCTCGGTCTGTGCTGTCTTGGCAGCATTATCCGGCGCGGGATTGATTGCGAGTGCTGTAAGAACCGCGCCAAATCTGTTCTCTTCAAAGTCGGCATCGAGAATTAAGATCGCCTGACAAGGGACCGCGAGGGTCAACTCGATGCCGGGAAAAACGATCAGACGCTGCTCTGCCGCAAGCGGTTTTCCCTTCTCGTCCGTTTCAGCGAGCGAGGCCCTTTTAACGTACGGAACGAACGTCATGTCATGGTGATCGGTGATCGCAACCGCGTTCAGGCCCTTCTGTCGGCAAGCCTCAACAAGGCTAGTGGCATAAGCCATCCGCTCATCGTCGGTGACGCGGTCTGCGCCAGTCCACTGCAAGTCCCGTGGCGTGTGGACCTGAAAGTCGCAGCGGTAGAAGTGTGCCCCCTTATCAGCCATTCCATCACACCTCTAAACCGGAATTGGGACTGCGCGCACGATATCCATGTCCGCGTCCAACAACCCAAATGCCTCGCTAACGCGGGCCTCAATCCGAGTTTTCAAGTCCACTATATGCCGCTCGTTGGCCTGCCTCTGGTGCGGCGTGGCAAGCGTTCTTGCCGCTTCCAAGGCGTCAAGAAGCTCACGCACAAGCTGCTCGATATCAGCCCGCACGTGAGCTGCGGGCAAAGGCATCGGCAGGCCTTCTATGTACTGTTTGCCATGAGAGTAGTAGCCACCCTGGAAAACGCTTGTTTCCGTGCGAATGAACGCCTCACTCAGCGGATGGTGGAGAATGGCCAGAAGATACAGATTGCTCACATCCGCGCCGTCCTGCGGCCGGATCATATAGTACGGGCCATTTCCGCCCCCGGTGACGAGCGTATCAAGGTCATCGAATGCATACCGCGCTTCAAGTGCCAATGTGCGAACGATGATCTTCTCGCCGTGTATCTTCGTGAGGCTCTGAGACCGCCCGAACTGGTAGAATTGACGCTCAGCCGCCGATCCTCCCACGATGTTGCGGGCTTCAAGTTCAGCGCGGCGGGCGGACAGATAGGCCCAGCACCCAGGGAAATCCCGCTGCATCTCGGCTGGCTGGATTAGGCGCGCACGCATTCCCGCATTGTGCGGCACAAGCTCGTAGGGGAAGATCATCCACTGATTGGGTAAGGGCCGCTCATACTGGTGAATGATCACGTCCTGAAGACAAGGCTTCAAAACGCCTCGTTCGATAGGCCAGTCGCGGCCATCCCAGCGATGGACGATGGTTGCGGCTGTCTCTCCTACAGCCGGGAACATATATATCGCGTCGGCGCTCGTCTGAACACCGACACTGACTTCCGCGACCTGGCTTAGCGTGGTCGGGATTGCGGCGCGTATCCTGCCGAACAGGGCCTGCGTTTCCTCATTGGCGAACTGCCATGAGTCCGCGTTCAGGTTCGCGGCAGGTATGTCCCGCACCGTCGCAGGCGCGCCGTATCTCCATGATTCCAGACTGTCAGGGAGCTCGATGCGCACGGTCTGGCGACCGCCGCGATCAAGTACGAGAATGCATGTGTAATTGTCGATGGCGCGGCCGAAGACGCGCTTTGCGCCAAAATGGACGACATTGGCCAGCAGGCGCGGACCGGCAATCAACTGCCGAAGCGCCCGGCCGGCGCGGGTAGTCATAAACTTATGCTGGACGATCACGCCGAGTAGTCCTGCCGGGCGCAAGAGCGTGAGCGCGCGCTCAATAAAGAGCGCATACTTATCAAAATTGTGCTCACGGGCGGTGCTGTATGGCGAACGAGCTGACCGATAGAACGCCAGTTCCTCCGGCATATAGGTCTGCATGTGCTGGATGCGGGTGTACGGGGGATTGGCGACGACAATATCAAAGCCGCCACGCGCAAACTCTGCCGGAAACTCGGCGCGCCAATCGAACGGATTGACGCGCAGCCTCAATGCGGCTGGCATCGCTGCGCCTGTCGCCGCCCATTCGGCAGCGCTCACCAGGCTGTTGCCGAAGCGGATAGCGGAGTCGAGTTCTGGCAGGGCAGGCTGACGATGCCGGGCGATGTAGTCCCGAAGGCCGGCCTCATTCTCGTCCTCGATCAGCTTCAAGAGCAAGCTGAACCGCGCCACCTCAACCGCATTCGGGTCGATGTCCACGCCCCGTATGTGTTCCGTCAGGATGCGGCGGCGCTCTTCGAATGTCAGTCGCCAGCGACCGCCGACCACTTCGTAAATGCGCGTCCCGCGATGTGCGGCGGGTGTGTTGTTGAGATACCAGTCGAGATAGTGATCCAGCAGAAACTCGTATACCGACAGCAGGAAGATGCCTGAGCCGCAGCAGATGTCGGCTACCGTAAAGCCTGCCAGATCGGCGGGCGAACGCCCGGCAATGGCAGGCGTGAGTGTGCGGTCGAGGATGGCATCCACAATGTAGCGCGGCGTGGGCACAACCCCGCCGCTCTCGCGAACCTCCGGTTTGCTGACGATGAGGACATTGCCCGCTTCTATCGATATAACGTCGCCCAGAAACTGCTCGTAGATCTCTCCCAGTACTTCTGTCTCGACAACGGCGAACGTGTATGGGCTCTGGGGGTAGTAAAGCTCGTCGATGATGCTGTGCAGGACATCATCGCTGATGCGGACGCCAAGACGCGCATCATCAATGAGCCGGAAGAGGCCGGAGTCATAGAATGCGTCGGCCCGCCTCAGCTCGGCCACGAGCGCATCGAAAGTATTGGCCGTCGGAAGATTCTTCAGCGTCTCGTAACGTTCGATGTCGCGATCTTCGCAGATGCGCAGGAAGACGATACGGGACAGAAACAGCTGAACCGCGTAAGTCAGCTCGGCGGGACTGAGGCGCGGGTTGTTCGCATGAATGTTGATCGCGAGCCGGAGCCGCCATTCCTTTACCTGCCGCAGGAAAAGGTCGTCGAACTGATCGGCTCCCCGCCTCGTGACATCGATGGCATATCGAGCGTCGAATGCACCGGAATAGACTGCGTCCCGGGAGATAAGCTCCCAAAGCTCGTCAAACCGGGCTTCGAAATCCGTGTACTCAAAGACGTGCAATCGCGCGACGGCGGCATCCTGGCTGGGATCGGCGACCGGTTTGCAGTCATAGACAACGAGCTTGTGGAAATTCGTCAGCACCGAAATCGGCATGCTGGCGGAATAACCGTAGCGGCGCGTCTGGAACGCTGCTTCCCTGTCGCGGTCTATCGCGACACTGGGCTTCTTGGCCTCGACGAAAAACTTTCGTTGACGCGCCAGGCGCAATTCGTAGTCGGGCTTCTTTGAAAGCCTTTCTCCGACCTCAACCGTCGCTTCTTCGACAACCTCTCGCAGGGAGTTCGGCAAAGCGGCGCGGTTGTAGACATCCCAGCCGAACGCTTCAAGCAGAGGCGTTATAAAGTCCGTGCGAGCCTGAGTTTCGTTGTATCGCGGGCTAAGGTAGTCAGCCTCATTGCGGTGAAAACTGGCGACCAGCGCAGTAACGCGGGCCTTTGCTGCGGCTTTCTCTTGTTCGGTCGTCATGCCGTCACGTTGCGCGGCTGGCAGTGGCTGGCTTGCCCTGCTTCCTGCGCGCCATGCGACGGTCGCGCATCTTCGTCCAAATCGCCCTGAGTGTCTCACAATCGCGTTTCGACAAGCCCATATGGCCTTGGAGGACAACGCGCGCATTCTCTTCCAGAACGTCATCAAGCCGCCCCTTCCGCGTAAGGCGGTCGCTTTCTGCAAGAGGCATCGCGCCATTCAATTTCGCAGGCATCATCAACCGCTCGGCTTCTGTTGGCTCAAGCTCAAGGACGCCGCCTCCATAGCTTCGCCCTTCGATCTCTGCTGAAGCTGCGGTCAGCCAGGTGTAGGTGTTGGCGATGAGCCGCTCGGGTTTCGGGCCATTTGAGCGTAATCTGTGGATCGTGTCGGTCGAGGTCGCGCCGGCCTCGTTCAACACCATTCGGGGAAAATCATAAATCTGGCGGAATGTGAACGCGTCAGGTGTCCATATCGACGGGACAGCGTACCACGGGGTCCGGATAGAGCACTTGTAGCCGGTGTGAACGTCCTTCGCTTCGCCGTCACGAATATAGCGTGCGAGTGCTGCGCTGAGCCGCGCTCCGTTAAAAGGCTTCAAATCGAGGAGATGAACCCGGTCGCCGGCCGCGCTCAACGCATCCCAATCTTTCCGGTCGATACGAGCGCCTTTTAACTGAACTGAGCGGGAGACAAGCGGGATCGTGAATTTCTCAAGTCCCAGCTCCTTAACCTGCTCACCGGATAGCACGAAAAACTCGTTCTTCCCCGTAACGACGCCAACGTCGATGCTGGCGTGAGTCGATAGATCAGTCACAACGTCGGATGCGCGCAGTTCGCGCATAAACTCGATTTCGGCAACCGTCAGGAAGTATTTGAGCCACTTCTCATTTTCGTGGCAGAGAGTTTTGTGCTCAGCTTTAGCAATCAATTGCTTGGCGGGTTGCCTTATGATCTCGGCGACCGTTGCCTTTTCAGTTAATGCCATACGGCAGATATTGTCTGCCGATGGCTTGGCAAGTGCGCCATCAGCAAGCAAAAGAACAACCTCCTGCTCCGCTTTCTCGAAGAACAGCTCATTGCAAGCGACAATGTCGATGCGTGCAAAGCGGTCGTTGAGGAATGACCTCAACTGCGCGGCATATGTGACCTGTAGCAGTTCGGCCGGCAGGACGAGTGCGAGACGGCCGCCTGCCCGAAGGCTGGCCGCCGCCGTCACAACGAACGGAACCCAAATGTTAGTCAGCCGGTTCGGAGACAAGCCGAGCTGCCCCATAATGTCCATGGCCCGGCTTCGGTGCGGCTCTGGAAATGTTTGATAACGGATAAAAGGCGGATTGCCGACTACCGCATCAAACTTAGACGGGGGTCGCTTGCTCCACCATTCGAAGAAGTCGCCTGTCGCGACGACCTCGGTGGCCGCACTACCAAGTGCGCCGCGCAGAGCCTTGCGAGCCGCAGCGGCTTCATCATCGACGATCTCGACACCGCGAAGCTGCTGCCCGATTGAGGCCGCATCAGCGCCTACCGCAGAGAGCTGCTTTAGCGCTGCGGTCAGAAATGAGCCATTGCCGCAACTCGGCTCCAGCACTCGATCCGATGCTTTGCGGATGGCCCAAGCGCAGAGCCATTCGGCCAGCTGTGATGACGTGTAGTAGCCGCCTCGCAGTTTGTCTGCGTCAAGTTCCGTGAAGCGCCCGCTGTGGGTCTGCGTTGCGCTCGCCGATTTTTTTGCTTTTGATGTAGTGTTCATGGCCGACGTTTTCCTTGGCGAAGCTGGGGCTGCTTGTCATCCAGCATTCGCTCGACAGCCTCCCGGACGACCCAGGCGATTGACACGCGATTTCGTCGCGCGAGTTCTGCAACACGCGCGTACTGGTCGTCACTGAGGCTGACAGAAAGACGGTGCGCGGCCTTGTCGGCCGGCTCCGTCGGGCGCGGCAAAGACATACTTCCCCCCGAATCAGTGCTTCACCACACTACACCAGAGTGGTGCAAAATCTCAATCCAGAGAATGTTATCCCCTACGCTATTTTCTATAATAAGTTCAATGTTCTAAGCGGATTCCTGCTGCATTTATTCCATAGGAATCCATCCCGCCTTCATGTCCATGACCCCGCCAGCTACACTGGCGGCGACGGCGTGCCCACGAGCCCCACTCCGAGCACGCCATTCCGTCTGCATCGTGCGTAACGGCGGCCGCTATGCGGCCGCCGACTGTTTTTCCGGTTCAGCCGCTTCCTCCGGCGTCGAAAACTTCGCGAGGTAATCCGCCGCGCGCTGCGCATGGGCAGCGGCGGCGAAGATTGCCCGCTTGTCATCCTTCAGCGCTTTGAGCCACGAGGCGATATAGGCGGCGTGCTCCGCGCGCGGCGCGGGGGTCAAGGCGAGGCCGGCGCAGACAAAGGCCGCGCCCAGCTCGGCTACCAGCTCTTCCATGGCGTAGCCTTCATCCCCAAACCGCTTGCGCCCAAAATCCCGCGCAAGCCGCTTTTCATGCTTGGTCCNNNAGGCTTCCGGCTCCTTGAAGGCCACAAAGGGCGGCATCTGCACGCGATCCTCTGCCATGCTGTAGAAGGCCCGGTCCCCGCCCTCGCGGATCACGGCGCCGGTCGCTGTAAAGAACGCCTCCGCCCTCTCGATGCGCGCTACCGGCTCAAGGGCCGGTTCCTGCACGGCGTAGAAGTGCGCTGGCAATCCCTCCACCTGTTCGGCATTGAAAACGGTGTAGCCCTTCATGAAAGGAATCTCCCGCTCTAAGTCCTCGCCGGTCGCCTCGTCCTGTTCAGTGCGCTTGATGGTGTTGGCGTAAACGACAAGGCTCCCCTTCTCGCCCTTCCTCACCTGTCCGCCCAGCTCCTGCGCCTGTTTGTAGGTTAGCCACAGCGGGGCATTGAAGCCCTGCGCAGTGGCGGCTGCCCAGAGCATCAGAACATTGATGCCGCGATACGGGATGCCGCTTGCTCTTAAGGGCCGGGTGATGCGCCCGGCGGCGTGCTCGGCGTTCCAAGGCTTGAGCCATGGCCGCACGCCCTTTTCCAGCTCTGCAACAATCTGGTCGGTGATGCGCTGATAAACGTCTGTTGGCATTGGTCTTTCTCCTAGTCTTGTTGTGGTTGCGCCATGCAACCGGACTAGGCCCGCGCCAATGAGCGGGGGGTCGGCAGTCAGGACCGCCGCCGGGGACAGGGGTATCTCCCGGCCTGCACAAGCGCAGCGCGGAAGGTCGGGGAACGCCCCGGCGGCGTCCGTAGCGTTAGCGGAGGGCTTGGTCTTGACGGCTCCGGGGGCGGCACGCCCCCTACTGGTTTAAAAACGGCGGCAGCGCCGCCAGGGGGGCGGAGTCCCCTTCTGTCTTCAATGCGGCGGCGTCAGCGCCGCACGTCAGTGCGCCGGCAACGCCGGCTCCGCTCTGTTTTCTTGCGCGAGGGATTGAAACCGTCTGGCGGAGACGACGCAGCGGCTCCGGGCACAGCCTGAAAGCCCGGTCCGGCCCGCCGGACGCGCCCTCATCCTGATCTCTTTGCTTGTGTCAGCTCTGACGACGACGCCCAGATGGCGGCGTCCCCTTCTCCCTCATGTTTTGCTGAGGCCTTCCGGCCATGCAGTCCCGTTCCTTGTGCCGATTGTGTGTGTGTCCGGGCACGAACGGTCCCGATGTCCGGGGCCTTGAAAACAAGGAGGAACGAATGAACACCTTACTGACCATCAGCGAGCTGCAACATCGCACCGAATCCGACCTGCGGGCTCTGTTCCGTCAGGCGAGCCAGGCGCTCGCCCGCACGGCGGCGGGCACGCCGGAGCGCCGCAACAACCTCGCCACACTCGAAAACATCGCGCGCGCACTGGCGCACGCACCGGGAGCGCGGGGCTTTTAGCCCCCGCTTTTCCCCTCGGGGCCGCGCCGTACCGGCCGCTTGGACTGCACCGACATATGCCGCTCTGTTGCCTCCAGAGCCCGCCGGCAGTCCGCTAATGCCGGGTCGCCGAACAGCGGGTCGGCTGGAGAGCTATCTAGCAATGCGATCGCCTCTTTGATGGAGCGTACGGCCCGCTCGTGCTGGTCCTGCACTTCCGCCCCGATGGCCTGGAGCAGTAGGTCGACGACCGGCGCGCTTTTCCCGGATACGGAGCCCGCAAGCCGCAGAAGCTTCACAGCCGAGCGTAGGTAATGGAACGCCTCCACGTCTGAGGCGTGCCGGCTGCTGAACTCCGCGGCAACCCGATCTTCACGTTCGCGCGGTGCCGCGCTCAGGATCTCGTCAGCCTCATCGCTTTCATCCCGCACTTCCGCAACGCGCGCGATGCCGAGATGAGATTCGGCGACATCGTAGGCACTCTCCGAGCGCAGATAGACCACCGACGACCCGGGCTCGCCTTGCTCGTCATAGAGCATGACGAGCGCCCGGCGGCGTTCAACCAGCGCGCGCCGAACGCCCTCTAGGTACAGCTCCGCTGTCCCTACCTTGTCTATCCAGCAATTGACCGGAGGATGCGCGCGGCGAAAATCCGCGAACCTCTTGTTCAGTGCGTCGTGTAGGGCCGGGTCATCCTGCGGACGCCCCCACCAAGCCCCCTCATCTTTGTGATCCGCGCTGCCGGACATCGCGATTCTCTGCTTTGTCAGTCTAGATGCGCAGCCGCCTCAAAGCTGCGCCTGCCGCAGCCTACACGAAAGCCTGCCCTTTGATCAGCGGTTTTGCTTGTTCTCGGGGGCATGACCGTGTTCGCGCTGAAGAAGCGCGACGGCGCGCTCTAGCGTTTCTCCGAGTCCCCAGCCCTGCGCATCGGCAATCGCGCAAAACTCTTCAATCGTCTCAGGGCGGGCTTTCAGATTGAACTGCGCGTTGCGCCCTGTGCGCCGCCGGCGCGGTGGATCACTGCGCACGGGCGGCTTTACCACTTCGGGCTGCGGTTCCCGGCTGCGGAATCCAGCGGCGGCGGCGGCCTTCTCGGTCGCCACCTTGGGCGGCTTTTCATTGACCGCCGGGGCGCGCGGCATCCAATCGCTCGCATTGAAATCTTCGAGGGCATCGGCAAAGCCGAGATCAGCGCGGTTGTCGGTCATGATCACGCTACCTTGGCGGCAACCGTGCCGCCTTTCAGTTTCGCAATGACCTCGCCCGCAAAGGCCCGGGCGTTCTCGATGGCTCTATCCACATTGCTGACTTGGTCGCTGCGAAGATCAGACAGCAGTCCCCCGAAATCAAAGATATCGCGGAAGGCGGCACGCTCGACGATGGACGTGGAGAAGACATCGATCGCCGCCTTATCCAGCTGCTCGCGAACATTCCGCAGCGCGCGCGATGTGACGGCGGCGCTGGTGCGGGTCAGAAGGATGCTGTGAGGAATTTGCCGGCGCGAGAGGCGCTCTTGATTGCGGATCAGCCTGATGGTCTTGGCGGCGCCCTTCGCGTCCATAGACGCACCCTGCGCCGGGATGATGACAAGGTCTGACATGCCGATGGCATTGGCGACCATGAGGCTGGCCGTGCCTTCAAGATCGACGATGACGAACTGCGCTTTGGCCGCGGCGTTCTCGATAAGATCGACAATCGTGTCTTCGGTCACGTCCGCGATGATATCGATGTTGGATGGCTTGCCCGGCATTTTGCCCCACTGCGAAATCCAGCGCTCGGGGTCTGCGTCAATGACGGTGACGCGTGCGCCTTTGGCGGCAAGCTCTCCTGCAAGAAGTAAAGCTGATGTAGTTTTTCCGGCTCCACCTTTGGGATTGGCAAATGAGACTACAGGCATGCACGCTCACTATGTAAAAGATTAAATGAATCACCTTCTTACAAAATAATACCAGATAGCTACTGGCTACCAAACAGCAATCTATTGGTTATCCGATAGCTACCGGCTACTAAGCAGCAATCTAATAGATATCGGATAGCTAGTTGATATCCAGAAAGTAGCTTGCCGCTATCATTCAAGTAGCTATCAGGAAGCTATCCGTTAGCTAGCCGCTACCGCTTCCCGGCCCACACCGCCCGGAACTGAAGCAAATCGCACGCCGCAAGGCATGAGATATGACAAGAGATTCGGTGATTCTGCGGGTAATTGCACGATTCGGCTGTCTCAGGGTCGCGCCGAGAATCAGACAACAGTGCACGAAAGCCCTGCAAACCCGCATCGCGGGAGAACCGACTTGCTATAGCCGGAGACATTGCTGACAATTTGTTGTGGCTCCACAAGAGCCGCGCCAGTCTTCAATCACTCAAGAGGCGATTTTGAAATAACAAAAAGAAAACCCGCCAAGAAGGGCGGGTCGCTCGATAAATCGAGATATTCGTGAAATCAGCACTCCGAATATCTCATGCTCTAAAACTAATCGCAATACATTTTTGCGATGAGATCGCGCGCCCATATTTTCTGCGGGTTTTCTCCGAACGATAAGGAGAAACCAAATGACTATGCAAAATGATGCGCAGGCCGCTTTCATCGAATCGGCACGCGCCCTCAAGAATCGAGCCGTGCCCTCCCAAAGCCTGCGCGTTCCGACAATCGATCCCGAGCGCCGTCAGCGATCACTGCAGACTTGCCACCGTTATGCGGCAACCGAGCGTCCACGCCGCGCGGTCTCGCCCACGGGCAATGGCTACGTGCCGGAGCTGGCCGCGCGCATCGAAGACGATCCGAACCTTACCGACGGTGCGCGCCGCTGCGCGCGCAAACTGGCGGAGCTGACCTTTCGCCAGAACAGAGAAGGGCGGGTACTGCCGGTGACGGTCACTTACCTGGCTCGCGCACTTGGGCGCTGCCGCCGTTCGGTGCAACGCTATCTCAGGCAGTTGGAGGAGGGGGGCTATGTGGCGGTCGAGGTCGTAGCCTCACCGCGCTCGCGCATGTGCATCGGGCTCATGGTCCGACTGCTCGCGCCGCTTCTGGCCGCCCATCACCGTCAAAGCTGGCCGCAAAGCGCCCAGAACCCAGGGGCGACACCAGAGTCACTGAATCATAGGTTCAGGTTATTATTTCAAGGAAAGGCTTGCAGCATGCCCGTCGACCAATGGGCACTGCGATGCATGGACGGCGTGTTCCGTTCCCTTATGAAAACGAAACCGCTCACCGTACTGCCGCCGGTCCATCTCGCCTGAGAGAACGGCTGCACCAGCAAGGCTAATTGCGGCCCGGTAGAGGGGCGGAGTGGTCAGTATTGCCTTCAGGGGGTGGGTTTGGCGTGGTCAGTGCCAGAACCCGCCATAGCGCAACGTCACGAAAAGGCGGGGCGTTACGCCGCCAGCCTTCGCGCCGCGATCCGGTGATAGTTGCGGTCCAGCTCTATGCCGACATAGTCGCAATCTGCCTCGCAAGCCGCGACAAGGGTCGATCCCGAACCGCAGAACGGGTCCAGCACCAGCCCGCCTTTGGGGCAGAACGCCTCGATCAGGGGCTTCAGGATAGCCACGGGTTTCTGCGTCGGATGCAGGCGGTTCCCCGTGTAAGGGAAGTCGATGACATCAGCCGGCGGGTTCTCCGGCAAAGCGGGGCGGCCCTTGGCCAGCACATAGGCGGACTCGTGCGTGTAGCAGACGAACCGGGAAGCGGACGCGTATTTCTTCCGAAAGACGATGTGGCCTACGATCCGGAAACCGGCCGCGCGCCAGGCGCCAATGAAGCGGTCGGTCTGCGTCCAGCCGTAAAAGCTCACGCACAGGCTGTCGTTCTTCAAAACCCGGAACATCTCGCGCGCGGCCGGTCCCAGCCAACGGCCATTGTCGTCATTGATGATGCGGCGACCGTCGCGGGATTGATAGCGCACGAGATAGGGAGGGTCGGTCAGGATGAAGTCCACCGACCGGGCGGGCATCCGGCGCATGACGCTGATGCAATCACCCTGATGGATCACGTTGCGGGAAAAGAGACTGGTCTGGTTCATGGCGTCCTCCGGCCTTGTTTTTGCGTTTCGACGCGGAGGGACAGGACGGCTCGCCAAGGAGGCGGCGCACCGCAGAGAACACGGCCAACACGGGAGCGCATGCGAAGGAGCGGGCAGGCCGTTGCGCCGACGACTGCGGGCCGTCACCGCTGCGATACTCTCCGAAACGCAACAAGGCCGGATGCCAAACCGGCCCCGTTATCCCGCCTGACGTGACCAGACTGTGCTCAATCCAGCAGAGATGCTGCCGGGCAGTGTCCGGCCATGGACACGCCGGGCCACAAGCAGAATGATTGCGCGCATGCGGAGCGCCACGGCTTCCGCGTGGCCGATGATCTTGCGGACCTGCCGGTTTCGGACGGTGAGTTGGACGCCGTTGAAGCCTTCCTGATGGCCGCATTCCGGGCCGTGATGGCGGGCGAAACTCCGCCCAAAGCCAAGGATTCCGGCATTTCCGACTCGGATCAGCCGCAAACCCATGTTGATATCGACCAAGCAAACCGGGTTCGGAGACGAGCGCGATGAAGACCATGTCCGCATCTGCCGATCAGGGCGCGCCGCTCCGGGCCGCGCTTTATCTGCGCGTGTCCACAGGCCGGCAGGCGGAGAGTGACCTCTCGATCCCGGATCAGCGGCGGCAGGCGATGGCCTTCTGTGCCGCGCGCGGCTGGACCGTAGCTGCCGAATTCGTCGATGCCGGTTTATCCGGCACAACCGACAACCGGCCAGAGCTGCAACGCCTCCTTGAGATTGCCACGGGCGGCGGCTCGCCCTTCGATGTGGTTCTGGTGCATTCGCTCAGCCGCTTCATGCGCGATGCGTTCTTGCAGGAAATGCACGTCCGCCGCCTCGCGAAAGCTGGCGTGCGCCTTGTCTCGATGACGCAGGAAGTGGGGGATGACCCCGTCGGCGTCATGGTCCGGCAGGTCTTTGCGCTTTTCGATGAATACCAGTCGAACGAGATCAGGAAGCATGTCAGCCGCTCGATGAACGAGAATGCCCGGCAGGGCTTCTGGAACGGTGCGGCTCCGCCCTTCGGCTATACGACCGTCGCGGCCGGAGAGCGTGGCGCGCGCATCAAGAAAAAGCTCGCCGTCGAACCTGTCGAGGCAGAGACCGTGCGCCTCATTTTCCGGCTCCTGATGGAAGGAGACGGTATCTCCGGCCCGATGGGCATCAAGGCGGCGGTGTGCTGGCTGAACGAGCGCGGCTACCGCACGCGCGGCGGAGCGCGGTGGGGCATTGGTCCGCTGCATAACCTTGTGACCAACACGGTCTACAAGGGCGAGGCGGTTTTCAACCGCAAGGACTCCAAGACGCGCAAGGAAAAGCCGGCCTCCGAGCACATCGTCGTCGCCTGCGATCCGATTATCGACCCAGCCAAGTTCGACGCCCTTCAGGCGAGCCTCAAGGCCCGCAACCCGAAGGCCTCGCCGCCGCGCGTTGTCACCGGGCCGATCCTGCTGACCGGCGTCGCTACCTGCGCCAGCTGCGGCGGGGGCATGACAATCCGCACCGGCAAGTCCGGCCGGTATCGCTACTATGTCTGCGCCACCTGCGCCCAGAAGGGCAAATCGGCCTGCAAGGGCCGGTCAGTACCCATGGACCGGCTCGATGACGCAGTCATGGAGCGGATCAGCGAACAGCTCCTGACCCCGGAGCGGGTGGGGACGCTGCTGCGCGGCCTGATGTATCGCCAGACCCGCAAGGACGAAGACCACGTAAGCCGCCTGTCGGCGCTCCGGGGAAAACTGTCCGACGCCGAAAACCGGCTGAACCGGCTGTATCAGGCTATCGAGAACGGCATCGCCGATGCTACTGACCCGACCCTGAAAGACCGGGTGGCCGCCATCAAGACCGAGCGGGATATCGCTCAAACGGCTTTTGACCGGGCTGTCGCCGAAATGCGCCCGGACGCCCGGATCACAGAGGACAAGATCGCCGCCTTCGTCGAGGTCATGCGCCAGAACGTGCTGACCGGCGACACGTCCTTCCGCCGCTCATACCTGCGCGCCGTCATCGACAAGGTCGAGGTCGATGATACGGAAATCCGTATCCACGGGCGGCGGACGGTTCTGGAGCGTCTGGTGATGGGTGGCGGGGCCGCTCCGGCCGGAGTGCCCAGTTTTGTTCGTGAATGGCGCACCCGACAGGATTCGAACCTGTGACCTCTGCCTTCGGAGGGCAGCACTCTATCCAGCTGAGCTACGGGTGCCTGGCCGAAACGAAAAGTGCCCCGGCGGCAATCTGCGGCGAACCGCTCGATCCCGCGCTTCATAGCTGATGCATCCGCAGGCTTCAACGGGGAAATGGAGTTGGTGGCAACGCAGCTTCCAAACCCAATGGCAGCCGCTGCTCTACTTCTTGTTTTGCGGCGTTTCTGCGACGCGGGAGGATTTCGTCTGGCTGCAGCTAGGCAGGCCGGCGCAGATTGCCGCGGACCTGGTCGAGCCTGACAGGCTGATCGGGGATGGTCACGCAAAAAACAGTCCGTCCGCCGATGCTTTCCACAAGCTCGACCGTGCCGCCATGCGCCCGCACGAGTTCATGGGCGATAGCAAGACCAAGCCCGGTTCCCCCGCTGCGGGCGGAGCCGCGGAACGCCGAAAACAGGTTCTCCCGTGCCTTCTGCGGCAGGCCGGGGCCCGTATCGATAACCTGAATGCGACTGACGCTGCCTTGACGCTCTGCGGAGATGGACAGCCGGTTGACCGTCGCGTTTTCGCGATTGGTGGTCATGGCCTGGAGCGAGTTGCGGCACAGATTGGTGAGCACCCGCAAAAGCTGCTCGGCGTCGGCATCGACCTCAAAATCGGCATCGACGCCGTTGATGAATTCGACTTCGCCATCGGGTTCGATGCCGAGCAAGCCTTGCATTTCCTCGACGATCTGGCGCAGCCGCAGCCTGCGGCGGGCGGGCGCCGCTTCCTGCGTGCGGCCATAGGTCATCACCCCCTCGGAATAGGAGACGGCCCTGTCGAGCGCGCGCACCAGCTTCGGCGCCAGCGACTGGACCGTGGGGTCGTCCACCGTGCCTAGCCGGTCCGACATCAACTGAGCCGATGCCAGCATGTTGCGCATGTCGTGATTGATCTTGGAGACGGCAAGGCCGAGGTCGGCCAGATGCTTCTGTTCGCCGAGCGTTTTGTGCAGGCGCTGCTGCATGTCGGACAATTCCCGCTCCGCAACTCCGATTTCATCGGCGCGATGCTCCGGCTCGATGATGCGGCCGGGATCGTCCGGCGCCTGCGAGAAAGCCAGCATCGAGCGCGTCATGGTACGGATAGGCCGGATCATGATGCGGTCGATGGCGTAGAAGACGAGCGTTGCGGTGATGAGCGAGATAAGCAGCGAGAGGAGCGCTACATTGCGCGAATAGATCAGCATCGCTTTGCGCAGGTTGCTGTCCGGGATGATCAGCTCGAACTCCTTGTCGCTTTCGCCTACGGGTCCGAAGACACGCAGCATGCGGTCGCCGCCGAAAAACAGTGTATCGAGCGCACCGCCCATCGCCGCTGCCGGGCCGGTATGGGCAAGATCGACATGTTCATCGACCTGCGGCGGCATTTCGGCAACGACCAGAAGCCGCGAGATGCCAGCATCGCGCACGGCGATCGCCTTGGCGCCGATCGACATCAGCACATCGTTCTGCACATTGCGCGAGAGGTTTTCCGGATTGCCCTGAACCAGGAGTACGGACACCGCCGCTGCCGTCCCCAGGCGCTCTTCCAGCCAGCGCAGGCGAAAATTGGCAACCGAAGGCAGGAAGATCAGCACCTCGGCGATCATGACGAAAATGATGGTCAGGACGAGCAGCTTGGTCGACAGGCCCCGTGCCAACGACACAGCATGCGCGGGCGGGTCGCTTAGATTTGTTGTTGAATTGGTGGGGGAGTTGTCTGCCATCGAATCTGCCTCAACTCCTGATGTGCCAGAAGCCGCTCAGCCGAACAACCTTAGGAAGCTGACAAGGCGGCGCACCAGTTTCTTGCGCGTGGCCGGAACAAAATAAGTGATTGCCGCCCGTTTGCCAATTTCGCCCATGGTGGGATAGGGCACGACGATGCCGGCAATGTCACGCACATCCATGTTCTTGGATAGAGCCAGTGCCCAAATGGAGATCATTTCGGAGGCGTTGGCGCCGACGATGGAGGCACCGAGGATTTTTCCTCTTGTGCTCATCACCAGCTTGATATGGCCTTGCGTCTTGCGTTCGGCCTGGGCGCGATCGTTTTCCGCATAGGGCCAGCGCAGGATGCGAATGGCCTTGCCGCTTCGGGCGGCCTCGGCTTCCGTCAGGCCGACCTGAGCAAGTTCCGGATCGGTGAAGGTCACCCGCGGGATAATCTGGTGCTTTTCCCTCGCCCGAAGCCGAAACAGCATGGCGCGTGTGACCAGCCCGGCATGGTAATTGGCGACATGGGTGAATTGCAGCGAGCCAACCGCATCGCCAATCGCATAGATGCGGGAATTGCTGGTGCGCAGCCTGTCATTGACCTTGGGGCCTCCGCGATCGTCGCAGACCACGCCTGCCTTTTCCAAATGGAGGCTGGCGACATTGGCAGTCCGGCCTGCAGCGACCAGAAGATGCGTGCCGTCCATGGTCTGCGAGCCCTCATCGGTCTCGACATTCAAGCGCACGCCGGTTTTGCCGCGTCGCTCTATGCCGATGACCTTGGCATGCTCATATATTTCGACGCCTTCGCTGCGCATTTGCCTGAGCACGACGGCAGCGAGTTCCGGATCCTCCTTGCCCAGCGCAGTTGCCGCTTCGACGACGCTCACGCGCGACCCCAGCCGGGAATAGGCCTGCGCCAGTTCCATGCCGATTGCGCCGCCGCCAATGATGATGAGATGTCCGGGCCGTCGTGTCAGCTCGAAGATCGTCTCGTTGGTCAGGTATTTGACTGTGTCGAGGCCGGGAGTTGCTGGTATCGAGGGTTGTGAGCCGGTCGCCACGACAAAACGACGGGCGCGGATTTCAAAGTCGCCTGCAAGCAGGGTACGCTTGTCCTGGAAGTGGCCCTCCGCCTTGATGACATGAACGCCGAGGGCGGTGAATCGCTCAACCGAATCATTGGGCTCGATCGCAGCGATGATCTCTCTGATATGACGGTGGACTGCACGGAAGTCGATTGCGGGTTCGATATACTCGACGCCGAAAGCCGCGCCGTTTCGCATTATGTGGGCCTGTTTGGCCGCCGCTATCAGCGCTTTTGACGGCACGCAGCCATAGTTCAGGCAATCGCCGCCCATCTTGCCCTTTTCCACCAGCACGACGCGCACGCCGAAGGCTGCAGCCGCCGCCGCCACCGACAGCCCGCCAGAGCCAGCGCCGATGACGCAAATATCCGGGGTCAAGATTTTTGCCATCCATTGCTCTCTGAAAAACTGGAAAGGGCAGGCGGAAAAGCCGCCCGTGTCACTGGACGCGCGACGCCCAAGCCTTCTTTACGATGGTGGCAAGGATGGCGACAAGCGCGAGTACAATGAAGGCAATGGTGATTTGTGGCGTAATCAGGTCGCGGATGGTGACCTGCTGGCCGGCATCCCTAGCGGCGAGCAAGACGCTGTCGCAACCCTGGCCGAGCCAGGCATAGGCAAACGCGCCGGGCATAATCCCGATGAAGGTGGCCGCCACATAGGTCGAGAGCCGCACGTGGAAGAGGGCGGGCGCGATGTTGACCATGAAGAAAGGGATAAAGGGGGCAATACGCAGGGCGAGCAGATAGCCGAAGGCGTTTTTCTCAAAACCCTCGGAAAGCTTGCCTACCCGGCCGCACATGCGTTTGCGCACAAAGTCGCTGCATACGGTGCGGGCAGTCAGGAAAATCGCGGTCGCCCCGGCAGTCGCACCCAGCATTGCAAGCATGCCACCGAATAGCCAGCCGAACAGGAATCCGCCGAAGATCGTCAGTATCGATGCCGCCGGAAACGAGAAAGCCACCGCCAGCGCATAGAGGACCACGAAGCCGAGCGGCGCAAGCACCGGGTTGTCGGCAACCAGGCTTTTCAGCGCGATCTGGCTTTCGGAAAGGAAGGTGAGGGAGAGATAATGATGCCAGCCCATCGCATAACCGGCGAGCAGCCCTACGATAACCACGGCCAGAGGCATGAAACGCCAGCTCACGTTCCAGTGTCCATTCTTTCCGTAATCTGGCGTCATTCCTGTCATTGGATACGGTTGACTCTGAAGTGTTCGGGCGGGAGGTGTCGGGGCGCTGCCTCGCATATTTCCCATTCCGGCCACCGTTTGGCTTCCCATCATGGGTCCGGGCGGATCATTCCTGCAAGATATCCGTTGCCTGCATTTCAGTTGATGCACAAATCGCGTCGTGGCAAGGTAAGAGGATAACTATCACCGCCTATTGACTGAAGCGCACGTTAGGTTCACCGCTTCGTGTTCATAGCGCGGGCCATGACGCAAGCGGCGTTTCTTGGGTGGCGGCAATTGACTCCGCAGACCCTTCTTTCTATAAGCCCGCCACGCTCGGGCCATTCGTCCGGCGCAATTCATGTTGTGCCAAGACAAGACCGGCGAAGCTCCTGTTACAGAGTGACAGATACAAGAAGGGCCGCACCCCGCGGTATTAAAACAAATGAAGCGTACCTATCAGCCGTCTAAACTCGTCCGCAAGCGCCGGCATGGCTTCCGCGCGCGCATGGCTACCAAGGGTGGTCGGGGTGTCATTGCGGCACGCCGCAGCCGTGGTCGCAAGCGGCTTTCTGCCTGAGCGAAAGACGAGATCATTGCCGGACAACGGCAAATCTGGATTCTCGTCTCCGCCACGGCTTCGCAAGCGAGTCGACTTTCTGGCCGTCCGGCGTGGTGAAAAGCGCCGCGGGCGGTTTTTTCTGATGGAAGTTCTCGACCGGGGCGACGATAAATCTCCCCGCGTCGGCTTCACAGTCACCAAGAAAGTCGGCAATGCGGTTGTCCGTAATCGTGTCCGGCGCCGCCTCAAGGAGGCGGTCCGAACCCATGCAGCGGGTGACATGACGCCGGGCAAAGACTATGTGATCGTCGGTCGCGAGGAGATTCTTGATATCGCCTTCGACCAGCTTGCGGTGGAACTTTCACGGCGAATTCGCGGAACGCGTTAAGGGCTTTCGATGGAAAATAACCGAAACTTCCTCATCACGATCGCGCTGTCGGTGTTGATCCTGACACTATGGCAGGTGTTCTACATGAACCCGCGCATCGAGCGTGAGCGCGAGGTCGCCCGCATCGAGGCCGAACGAGTCGAAGCCCAGAAGCCGACGCAGCCGGCAGCGCCTGGCGTTGGCGGGTCGGATGTTCCAGCGCCTGCGCCAGGTTCAATGCCAGGCATTCCGGGAAGCGACGGTGGTGCAACCCAGGCGGGCCGCGATCAGGTGCTGGCCGGCTCGCAGCGCGTCCAGATCGACACGCCGAGTCTTGATGGTTCGATCAACCTGACCGGCGCGCGCATCGACGACTTGCGGCTGAAGCACTACCATCTGACCGTCGAAAAAGATTCCCCCATCATCGACCTGCTCAGCCCGTCCTCGCTTCCGAATGGCTACTATGCCGAGATCGGTTTCGTCGGCAATGAGGCGACGGGTACTGTTCCTGGACCGGATACGGTTTGGACGGCGGAACCAAATGCCACGCTGACACCGACGACACCGGTCACGCTTACCTATACCAATGACAAGGGCCTGACGTTCAAGCGCACCATTAGCGTCGATTCGGACTATATGTTCACGATCTCCGACACGGTGACGAATAGCGGGCAGGCACCGGTGTCTCTTGCCAATTACGGCCGCGTCATCCGCTTCGACAAGCCCACCACCGCAAGCATCTATGTGCTGCATGAAGGCCTTGTCGGCGTTACCGGTGAGGAAGGCCTGCAGGAAATCAAATATTCGAAGATCGAGGACGACAAGCAGGTCGTTCCCGGCAAGTCGAATGATGGCTGGCTTGGTATCACCGACAAATATTGGGCGGTTGCGCTGGTGCCGAGCGCCAAGCAGCCGTTCCAGCCGCGTTTCAGCTATTTTTCCGAGGGGCGCCCGCGCTATCAGACGGACTTCATGACCGACCCGCTGACGGTTGATGCCGGTAAGTCGGCAACCGTCGAGACGCTGGTCTTCGCCGGAGCGAAAGAGGTTGCCAAGGTCGATGCCTATGAGACCGATCGCAACATAAGGCAGTTCGAACTGCTGATCGACTGGGGCTGGTTCTATTTTATCACCAAGCCGATGTTCTGGCTGATTGACACGCTCTACAAGCTGCTCGGCAATTTTGGCCTGGCCATCATCGCCACCACCGTGCTGGTCAAGGCGGTGTTCTTCCCGCTCGCCAACAAGTCCTACGCATCGATGGCGAACATGAAGAAGGTTCAGCCCAAGATGCTGGAAATCCGCGAGAAATACGCGGACGACAAGATGAAGCAGCAGCAGGCGATGATGGAGCTCTACAAGACGGAGAAGATCAATCCGCTGGCCGGTTGTTGGCCGGTCCTGATCCAGATCCCAGTCTTCTTTGCGCTCTATAAGGTGCTCTACATCACCATCGAGATGCGGCATGCGCCGTTCTTCGGCTGGATACAGGATCTGGCGGCACCCGACCCGACCTCGATCTTCAACCTGTTCGGTCTCCTGCCTTTCGCAGTACCGGCCTTCCTGATGATCGGTGTGTGGCCGCTCATCATGGGCATCACCATGTTCCTGCAGATGCGCATGAACCCGACCCCGCCCGATCCGACCCAGGCGATGATCTTCACCTGGATGCCGATCATCTTCACCTTCATGCTGGCCTCGTTCCCCGCGGGTCTTGTCATCTACTGGGCCTGGAACAACTTCCTGTCGATCATCCAGCAGGGCGTCATCATGAAGCGGCAGGGCGTGAAGATCGAGTTGTGGGACAATCTTGCGAGCCTGTTCCGAAAAAAACCCAAACCGGCGGAATAGCCGGCACGCTGATATCCAGAGCATGATCCCGAAAAGTGGAAACCGGCTTTCGGGAAAGATCATGCTAAATAAATAGATAAAGCCCCGGATTGCCGGGGCTTTTTGCTTGCAGCTATGGACTGGCGGGGGTCGGACAGGTAGACAGACATTCCCGAAGAATGATCCGGCAGGAAGCAGTTCGATGGTCCATTAGGCGAGATCTGTTTCGTCGGTGCCGTTGCACCGGGACGGATCGCACTCATTGTTCCAGCCCTTGCGATACCCCTGACGACGGAACTTGCCATGTCCGGACCGAACCCAGACCTCAAGCACCCGCTGCCGATGCATCGCCGTGTCGGTTTCCTGAAACCGTTGGTGAGCGCCGAGAACATAGAAATTGGCGAATTCACCTATTATGACGACCCCAACGGACCGGAGCATTTCGTCGAAAGATGCGTGCTCTATCACTATCCCTTCATCGGCGACCGGCTGGTGATCGGCCGATTTTGCGCGATCGCTGAAGGCGCAAAATTCATCATGAATGGCGCCAATCATGCCATGTCCGGCTTTTCGACCTTTCCGTTCAATATCTTTGGCCACGGCTGGGAAGAAGGCTTCGATCCGGCGACTTGGGCACAGGAACTGCGCGGTGACACCATCGTTGGAAATGATGTCTGGATCGGCATGGAAGCTCTGATCATGCCGGGGATCACCATTGGCGATGGGGCGATCATCGCGGCGGGAAGCGTGGTAACGCGCGATGTGCCGCCTTATGCAGTTGTTGCGGGCAATCCGGCGAAGGTCGTGAAAGCCCGCTTCGATGCCGGAACCGTCAAGCGTCTGTTGGCGGTGGCATGGTGGAACTGGTCCAAGGATAAGGTGACGCGCAACCTTGACGCCATACGCGGTGCCGATATTGCAAGGCTGGAGCAGGCAGTATGACGCAGCAGACCAGACCCATGCCCGACACAGTGACCAGCGATCTTTTTACCGTCCCCTGGATTTTCATTCGCGGCGTTCCGTCGATGAAATTCTTGCCGCCGGAAGGCCCGCCCGAAATTGCCTTTGCCGGACGTTCCAATGTCGGCAAGTCCTCGCTCATCAACGGGCTCGTCCGGCAGAAGGGGCTTGCCCGCACTTCGAACACGCCCGGCCGGACACAGGAACTCAACTATTTCGTTCCCGACGGCTATTCAGGCGAGGGGGCGGATTTGCCGCCGATGGCGCTGGTGGACATGCCCGGCTATGGCTACGCCAAGGCGCCGAAGGACCAGGTCGACCAGTGGACGAAGCTGGTTTTCGACTATCTGAAAGGCCGCGTTACGCTGAAGCGTGTCTATGTGCTGATCGATTCCCGCCACGGCATCAAGAAGAACGACGAGGAGGTGCTGAGCCTGCTCGACAAGGCCGCCGTCTCCTACCAGATCGTGCTGACCAAGACCGACAAGATCAAGGCCGCCGGCGTGCCGCGGCTGATTGCCGAAACGCTGGAAAAAATTCGCAGGCGCCCAGCCGCATTTCCTGCCGTCATCGCCACCTCTTCGGAAAAGGGCGAGGGCATGGAGGAATTGCGCGAAGCAATCGCCCTCGTCGTGAATGGTGGCTAAAGCTGGCTCTACGCTGCCGTCGCCAGCCTGAAGGTCAATGCCAGGCCGTTGAGGCAATGGCGCTTGCCGGTGGGGGGAGGGCCGTCATCGAAAATGTGGCCGAAATGTCCGCCGCAGCGGCGGCAATGCACCTCGATGCGGGTCATGAACAGCGTGTTGTCTTCCTTGGTGCCGATCGCATCTGGCAAGGATTGCCAGAAGCTTGGCCAGCCGGTGCCCGACTCATATTTTGTCTCTGACGAATAGGCGGCGAGGTCGCAGCCGGCACAGTGGAAAATGCCCTTGCGCTTTTCGTTGTTGAGCGGACTTGAGCCGGAAGGTTCGGTGTCTTCCTCGCGCAGCACCGCGAATTGCGCCGGCGTGAGGAGTGCCCGCCATTCAGCCGCCGTTTTTTCGACCTCGAAGGTGCCGGCCATGGCCTCTGACGGTTTGCTCATACGCCAGAGCGCGGCGGTGCCGGAAGTGAAGGCGACGACGGCAGCACTGCTCAGCAGGAAATTGCGACGATTCATTTTTTGATCACTCCTCTTGAAGCCGAGCCTATGCCCTTGATTAGGTCACAGGCCAATCAACTCCCTTTGAAGTGACATCGAAAGGCTCGACAGGCGTCGCGCGCCCTGATCGAACCATTTGCCCCAAGATAGGTTTCCCGCTAGAACGCCGCCGCCGAACCTTTTTCCATGAGGTCAACATGACGGATATCGCTGCGACTGCTTCCGAACAGGCGCGACTGCTTTCAGCCGCGCTGCCTTATATGCAGCGCTACGAGAACAAGACCGTCGTGGTCAAATATGGCGGCCATGCCATGGGCGACAATGCCCTCGGCAAGGCCTTTGCCCGCGATGTCGCCCTTTTGAAGCAATCCGGCGTCAATCCAATTGTAGTGCATGGCGGCGGCCCGCAGATCGGCGCCATGCTCACCAAGATGGGCATTGAATCGAAATTCGAGGGCGGCTTGCGCGTCACCGACCAGAAGACAGTCGAGATTGTCGAGATGGTCCTGGCGGGTTCGATCAACAAGGAGATCGTCGCGCTGATCAATGCCGAGGGTGAATGGGCGATCGGGCTCTGCGGCAAGGACGGCAACATGGTCTTCGCCCAAAAGGCACAAAAGACGATGATCGACCCCGACAGCAATATCGAGCGGGTGCTTGATCTCGGTTTCGTCGGCGAGCCGGTCGAGGTCGACCGTACGCTTCTAGATCTTCTGGCCCGCTCCGAGATGATCCCAGTCATCGCTCCGGTCGCGCCGGGTCGCGACGGCCATACCTACAACATCAATGCCGACACCTTCGCCGGTGCCATCGCTGGCGCGCTCGGCGCCTCGCGACTCTTGTTCCTCACCGACGTGCCTGGCGTCCTCGACAAGGACAAGAAGCTCATCGACGAACTGACGGTTGCCGAGGCAAAAGCCCTCATCAAGGATGGCACCATTTCGGGCGGCATGATCCCCAAGGTGGAAACCTGCATCGAGGCGATCGAGCGCGGTGTCGAGGGCGTGGTTATCCTCAATGGCAAGACGCCGCATTCGGTATTGCTCGAACTGTTTACCGAGCACGGCGCCGGAACGCTGATCGTTCCCTGAATAAATAAAACCCCGCATCTTTCGATGCGGGGTTCCAGGTCAAGTCAAGCGAAAATCATCCAAAGCCAACTCGGCAGCGTAAATGCAACCTTAAGGCCAAAACGGATTTCGCCATCCGATGACCTGCTGGCTTCGAGATCAAGCGATGCAGTCAATAGCATCTCCAGTTCTCTTGCGCGTGGGTCCCTTTTGGCAGTCGCCATCGCGCGGTAGGCCAGCGTCCGGGAGCATTTCGTGTTTTTCAACAGTCTCGAGGCTGCCCCCATTCGCCACGACTGTTCCGAGTTGCGTCATACATGTGAATTAAAGCACGTAACGTCAATACTACTTAGGTTCTTTTCTTGGCTTACTTTCGCAAATGGGCCAGCGGCACGTGGCCCGGCCCCTTGATGTTTTGCAGTACGAGTTGGGTGTGAACGTCGCGCACGCCCGCCAGCCGCATCAGCCGGTGCATGACGAACTCGTTGAGATCGTCTACCGAAGGCACCATCACATGCAGCAGGAAATCGTGCTCGCCGGTCATCGTCCAGCAGGATGAAACCTCGTCCATCCGCCGGACCGCCGCGATGAAACGCTCCGGCGATTCGTCGCTATGGGTTGTCAGCCGCACCTGGATGAAGACTTCGACCGCGAGGCCAACCGCGCGGCGACTGACCAGCGCGCGAAAACCCTTGATGACACCCGCTTCCTGCAAGGCATCGAAACGGCGCGCGCAGGGGGTAGTCGACAGCCCGATCTCCTGAGCCACTTCCGATATAGGCTTGCGCCCGTCGCGCTGCAGGATGTCAAGCATCCTTATCTCGAATTGATCGAATTGAGGCATATCCGCTCCCATGACATGTCACTGGAGATAAATTACCTCAAATCTGGTCTGAGATGGCCTCAAAAATGAAAAACTGCTCCCGTTCCGGCGCTAGAATTGGCGGAATGGAGGAGTCCGCCATGAATATCAGCGTCGAAGCTTATGCCCGCGAATGCGCCGCACAGGGATTGCGTGGCAACTATTCGGTCTGCCGACCCGATTTCACGGTCGAGCAATCTTACGACTATAGCAACGAGGAGCAGGAGGTATGGCGCATCCTTTGCGACCGCCAGACCAGGTTGACCAGGCGACTGGCGCATCGCTCTTATCTCGACGGGGTCGAGGCGCTCGGTCTGCTCGAGAAAATCCCTGATTTCGATGAGGTGAGCGAGAAACTGCACGGCCTCACCGGCTGGCAACTCGTTGCCGTGCCGGGCCTCATTCCGGCCGAGCCGTTCTTTGTGCATCTGACCAATCGGCGTTTCCCGGTTACCAATTGGCTGCGCCGCAAGGAGGAGCTCGACTATATCGTCGAGCCGGACATGTTTCATGATTTCTTCGGCCATGTGCCGGCCCTGACCCAGCCCGCCTTTGCCGATTTCATGCAGCAATATGGCGAGCGGGCCGCCGGCCTGATCGAACTCGGCGGCCATGACATGATCTCGCGGCTTTATTGGTATACCGCCGAATACAGCCTGATGCAGGAACCGGGCCAGCCGCTCAAGGCCTTCGGGGCCGGCCTGATGTCGTCTTATAGCGAGCTGCAATTCGCCGTCGAAAGCCCCGACGCCCATCACGTGCCGTTCGACATCGCAACCGTGATGCGCACGGGTTATGAGATCGACAAGTTCCAGCGGGCCTATTTCGTGCTGCCGTCCTTCGAGACGCTGCGCGATGCTTTCCAGAATACCGATCTGGCCGCGCTGATTGCCCGCTACAAGGATGACCCGCCGCTCGACCCGGCAACGATCTGAAAGGTTTGGCCGCGGCTCTATCCAACGGCAAGCAGCATCAAAATGCCGCCGACGATGAAGATGCAGCCGGCGATCTCCAGCCGGTTGATCTTCTCACGGAAGAAGAACACCGACGAAGCGAAGGTGAAGAGCATCTCGATTTGCGCCAGCGATTTGACGATGGCCGCCTGCTGCAGCGTCATGGCCATGAACCAGCCGAAGGAAGCCGATGCCCCGACGAAGCCGGTGAAGAGCGCCGGCTTCCACGCCTTGGCGATGCGGCCGATCTCCTCGCGATCCTTCCAGAGCATCCAGCCGAACATGATCAGCGTCTGGAAGACGATGACAAAGCCCAGTGTCACCGCCGCCTGCATCATGAAGTTGGGACCGCCCAGCGAGAGCGAGGCCGCGCGATAGAAGACCGCCGAGACGCCGAAGCAGGTGCCCGACGCAAGGCCAATCAGCGCATTGCGGCTGAGCAGCGACGACAGCATGGTGCGCCAGCTTACATGCATATGGGCAACCGAAATGAGCATCACGCCAAACACGCTGATGGCGATTGCGGCGATCACTCCGGCGGTCACCTTTTCGCCAAGGAAGACCAGCGCAAACAGCGCCGCCTGCGCCGGCTCGGTGCGAGAATAGGCGGTTCCGACCGCGAAATTGCGGAAGGAGAACAGGTGGATGAGCAGAAATGTTGCCGTGATCTGGCCGATGCCGCCGATGATGGCCCAGGCAAAGAAGGTGGGGTTCAGCGCCGGCAGGCTGTACCCCATGCCGAAATGCAGGACGCCGATGAAGAAAAGCGCGAAGGGAAAACCGAAGCCGAAGCGCACGAAGGTCGCGCCGGTCGTTTCCATCACGCTCTTCAGGTGCTTTTGAACCACCGAGCGGAGATTCTGCAGGAAGGCTGCAGCGATCGTGATCGGGATCCAGAGTTCCATGGCAGATTTTTCACGGGTTGGAGAGAGCGGCGGGCGGGATTGACCGAGCCATTACTGGTTCCCGTCGCTACGGGCAACTCCCGCTCGGGCGGCGCCCCGCGCTTTGGCCTCGCATTCGCGCCGGCAAAGGCGTAAGAGCAGAACATGCGAAATGATCGATTTGAAATTCCTGTTTCGGTCCGGTTAGGTCCCGGCGGCGAGCCGAGGCTTTTGAGGTCGGCGCATGAGGCCTCTGAATTCCTGTTGCATGAGTGGCCGGGAAAGAGGACGCCGAAGCAGCGCGCGGCAATCCAAGCCTGCTATGACGCCGAGAGTGGCAACAAGCCTGCCATGACGGCGCGCCGCGCTCTCGTTGCGGCCGCCCGCGAGGCGGACATTCTGGTCAACGACAAGACCCACCACTGAAGCCGGCGACCGGCGTGTTCCATGGTCGTTGATGAGCCACTAACTCGGCTGCTTCAACCTTGTGGCGAACTACTGCCTGGCTTCCGAGTTACCCTTCGCAGCCTGCTTGCGGGTTCGTCTGGCTGGCGCAGGGCTCTTGGCAGCCGCATCACGTTCGGCTTCCTCTTTTTCAAGCCGAAGCTGCCGCAGCCGTGCCGTCTTTCTTTCGCGCGCGGTTGTTTCGGCGCTCATGATCTGCCTGGCTGCAGCATCGGTCCGGGCGATTTTCTGTTCGGCTGCCAAAAGCTTCATTGTCGTACTCCTCTTATACTGATGGTGCAGATCTTCTCCGCTGAGGGCTGCAACTCAGGCAGCGCCCTAGGTGGCGTCGCTGCTCTCCACACTGTCGATCCTGCGTTCGGTTTTGCTTGCCTTGGCATTGGCTTTTGCGGCCTTCTTGGCAGCCTTGATGCGGTCACGCTCCCTGCGTTCGTGATTATAGTTGGGCTTCTTGGCCATAGGCTGCTGGTCCTTTCGTTCTTGCTGCGCAAACTCCTGATATAGGCCTTGAGCCGCAAAAGGCCAAAGGCTGGCGGAGGCTTGCCTCAGCCAGTGGTGGATAGGCCCGGCAGCCGATTGCCGGGTTTCTGAAATTCGAATAGCTTTGACCGGATGATAAAAAGCGGGGCTGGACATGGGGTCCGGACCGAAAGCCGGAGTGGGTGGTGACAATGTCCAGAAGAGGAAATCTCAGCGAATTTTCCGGCCTTTCGCGCCGCGCAGTGTTGAAGGCTGCGGGGGCGAGTGCCGTCCTCGCCACGGCCGGCCTGCCGATGCGTGCCTTTGCCGCCGATCCACTCAAGGTTGCGGCCGTCTACACCGTGCCGGTCGAGCAACAATGGGTGAGCCGCATCCACAAGGCGGCCAATGCTGCAAAGGAACGCGGCGATATCGAATATGTCTATTCGGAAAACACCTCCAACAACGATTATGAGCGCGTCATGCGCGAATATTGCGAGGCCGGCCACAAGCTGATCCTGGGCGAGGTCTTTGGTGTCGAAGACGCCGCTCGCGCCGTCGCCAGGGACTATCCGGATGTCGCCTTCCTGATGGGGTCGAGCTTCAAGCCCGATGACGCGGTGTCGAATTTCTCGCCCTTCGACAACTATATCCAGGACGCGTCCTATCTCTCCGGCATCATTGCCGGTGCCATGACCAAATCGAAGAACATCGGCATGGTCGGCGGCTATCCGATCCCGGAAGTCAACCGGCTGATGCATGCCTTCATGGCGGGCGTGAAGGAAAGCGCGCCTGACGCCAAGTTTCAGGTCGCCTTCATCGGCTCGTGGTTTGATCCGCCCAAGGCCAAGGAAACGGCCTTCGCACAGATCGATGGTGGCGCCGACCTGCTCTATGCCGAGCGCTTTGGCGTTTCTGACGCCGCTAAGGAAAGGGGCGTACTGGCCGTCGGCAATGTCATCGACACCCAGGCCGATTATCCCGAGACCGTGGTTGCTTCGGCGCTGTGGCATTTCGAGCCGACGCTCGACAAGGCGATCGCGGACGTCAAGGGCGGCAGCTTCAAGGCCGAGGATTACGGCGTCTATTCCTTCATGAAGAATGGCGGCTGCACGCTTGCTCCGCTCGGCACTTTCGAGGGCAAGGTGCCGGCAGACGTAATGGCCAAGGTTACGGAGAAGGAAAAGGCGATCAAGGACGGGTCTTTCACCGTCGAGATCGACGATTCCGAGCCGAAGTCGAACTGATGGCAGCGTTCTTCTCCCCGTTCACGGGGAGAAGATGGCGGCAGCCAGATGAGGGGGCAAGAGCTTGCGTTGCCAACCATGCGCTGCCCCTCATCCGACCCTTCGGGCCACCTTCTCCCCGTGAATGGGGAGAAGGATCGCCAAATGTGATCCCCGTTCCATGACTCTTCCCGATGCTTACGTTCTTCGCCTTTCCGGCATAACTAAGCGGTTCGGCCCGCTGGTCGCCAATGACGCGATCTCGTTCGAACTCAAGCGCGGCGAGGTCATCGCCCTGCTTGGCGAGAACGGCGCCGGCAAGACCACGCTGATGAACATCCTTTTCGGCCACTATGTCGCCGATGAGGGAACGGTCGAGGTGATGGGCAAGAAGCTGGCGCCGGGCGATCCGCGCGCCGCACTCGATGCCGGCGTCGGCATGGTGCATCAGCATTTCACGCTCGCCGAGAACATGACCGTGCTGGAAAACATTGCGCTTGGCACGCAGAGCCCGTGGAAGATCAGGCTCGACCGCGTTGCTGCGCGCCGGCGCATCGGCAAGCTGTCATCCGATTTCGGCCTGGCGCTCGATCCGGACGCGACGGTGGCGTCGCTGTCGGTGGGAGAGCGCCAGCGCGTCGAAATCCTGAAGGCGCTTTATCGTGATGCACGCATCCTGATCCTGGACGAGCCGACCGCCGTTCTGACGCCGAGCGAAACGGATGCACTGTTTCGCACGCTGAAGCTGCTGGTGGCGCAGGGCCTGTCGATCATTTTCATTTCGCATAAGCTGCACGAAGTCATGGCGGTGAGTGACCGTGTGCTGGTGCTGCGTGCGGGAAGGCTTGCCGGCGAGCGGGCGACGGAGGGCAGCAGCCGTTCGGAGCTTGCGGCGCTCATGGTCGGCCAGCATGTCGCAAGCCCGACAGTCGGCGAACCGAAGACCGGCTCCGTCCTGCTCGAATTGAAGAATGTTTCGACCTCAGGGCAGGGGTCCTCCACCCGGCTTGACGACGTCTCGTTGGTACTGCGCGCCGGCGAGATCACCGGCCTTGCCGGCGTTTCCGGCAACGGGCAAGCAACGCTTGCAGCGCTGATTGCCGGCACGCTGAAGCCCTCTTCCGGGCAGATGGCGATTTCCGGCGCGCAGGTGGCCGACTGGACGCCGCGCGCGGCCTTGAGCCGTGGCATCGGGCGTATCCCGGAGGACCGCCACGCAGTCGGAACCATCGGCGACATGAGCGTGACCGAAAACGTCATCTCCGAACGCTATGGCACGCCGCGCTTCAGCCGCCGCGGATTTCTCGATTGGCGCGCCGCGCGCAATTTCGCCGAGGAGATCATCCGCGACTATGACGTCAAATGCCCCTCGCCCGAGGCGCGCATCCGCCTGCTTTCGGGCGGCAATATGCAGAAGCTCATCCTCGGCCGGGCGCTCGATGCCGATCCGGTGATTATCCTCGCCAACCAGCCGACGCGCGGGCTGGATGTCGGCGCGGTCGCCTTCGTCCACCGCCGGCTGCTCGAAGCGCGCGAGCGCGGAGCGGCAATCCTGCTGATCTCGGAAGATCTGGAAGAGGTGTTGACCCTGTCGGATCGCATTCTGGTGATGTCGAAAGGCCGGTTGTCCTCGCCTTCGAAGCGCGGCGAACGCAGCATCCGTGAACTCGGCGAATTGATGGCCGGGCAGGGGGAAGCGGCGTGATGACAATCCGTGCCGAAAGCAACCTGGCGGCGCAGCCGTTCTACGTTACCCCCCTCTGGCCTGCCGGCCATCTCCCCCTCAAGGGGGGAGATCGGCTTGCAGCTGCTTCGCCACCCTCTCTCCGGCGCTGGCGATTATGCGCAAGGGCCGGCGCCAGCGTAATCTCCCCCCTTGAGGGGGAGATGGCCGGTAGGCCAGAGGGGGGTGCTCTCCCGCCAATGTCTCGAATTATTGGAAGAAACCATGCGGCTTGAGCCAAAACCCGCTCCGTCGCTGGGCGTCACGCTGTTGTTTCCGGTCGTGGCAATTGCGGCGACGCTGGTCTTCGCCTCGCTCCTGGTGCTGGCTGCGGGCGCTTCGCCCTTTTCGGTATTCTACCTCGTCGCCAAGGGCGCGGCGGGCTCGCAATTTGCTATCCTCGAGACGCTGACGCGGGCAACGCCACTGATCTTCACTGGGCTTGCGGTGGCCGTCGCCTTCCGCGCCAAGCTCTGGAACATCGGCGCGGAAGCGCAGCTCTATATCGGCGGCGTCGTCACGGTGGTGCTCGGCACCGGCGCCTTGCCGCTGCCGGCGATCGTGCTGGTGCCGCTCATCCTGGTTGCCAGCATGGTGGCCGGCGCGCTGCTGCTTGCCGGCCCCGCCGTGCTGAAGACGCGCTTCGGCGTCGATGAAGTGGTGACGACGCTGCTTCTGAATTTCATCGTCGTCCTGTTTGTCTCGATGCTGCTGGAAGGCGTGTTGAAGGACCCGATGGGCCTTGGCTGGCCGCAATCGCAGCGGGTGATAGCCGATGCGCAACTGCCGCGGCTGATCCAGGGCAAGCGCCTGCATTTCGGCTTCGTCATTGCCGTGGTCGCGGCGGTTGTCACCTGGGTGATCATGAAGAAGACCGTGCTCGGCTATGAGATGCGGGCCGTCGGCCACAATCCGGAAGCCGCGCGCTTTGCCGGCATTCCGGTCAACAGGGTGCTGATGAAGACAGCACTTCTGTCGGGTGGGCTGGCGGCGCTGGCAGGCTTTTCGGAAGTGGCGGGGCTGAAGGGCAATCTGACGCTCGACCTGTCGCCGGGCTATGGCTACACCGGCATCGTGGTGGCGATGCTCGCCATGCTCAACCCGCTCGGCGTGATTGCCGCCGCCATATTCGTCGCCGGCATCTTCGTCGGCGCCGACGCCATGAGCCGCACCGCCGGCGTGCCGAGCTATATCGCGCAGGTGATGGTGGCGACTGCGCTGCTGACCATGGTCACCGCCATCCTGCTGACGCGCTACCGGGTGAGGTGGAAGTGATGGACCAGGCCCTCGACATCCTCCTCCAGACCTCATTCTGGGTGGCAGCGGTCCGCATCGCCTCGCCGCTGATCTTCGCCACCATGGGCGAACTGATCTGCGAGCGTGCCGGCGTGCTCAATCTCGGCATCGAAGGCATTATGACGGTGGGCGCATTCGCCGGCTGGTTCACCGTCTATTCGGGCGGCGACCTGTGGGCCGGCGTGCTGGTGGCCGCGATCGCCGGCGCCTGTTTCGGCCTGCTGCATGGCACGCTCACGGTGCCGCTTGGCCTGTCGCAGCATGTGGTGGGCATCGGCATCACGCTGTTTGCCACCAGCCTGACCTATTTCACCTATCGGCTGGCGCTGCCGGAAGTTACGACGCCGCCCAAGATCGTGCCCTTCCAGCCGTTGCCGATTCCCGGCCTGTCGTCCATTCCCATTCTCGGCGAGGCGCTGTTTTCGCAGACACCGCTGACCTATCTGGCCTTCGCCACCGTGGCGATTGTCGCCTGGATGCTCTATCGCACGCCGATCGGGCTGGCCCTGCGCGCAGCCGGCGAAAACCCGGCGGCGGTCGAGGCTCAGGGCATCAGCGTCACCGGCGTGCGCATCGGCGCGGTGATGGTCGGCAGCGCGCTGATGGCGGTGGGCGGCGCGTTTCTCACCATGTCGGCCTTCAATTCCTTCTTTTTCGAGATGATCAACGGGCGCGGTTGGATCTGCATCGCGCTGGTGGTGTTCGGCTCGTGGCGGCCGGGCAAGGCGCTGCTCGGCGCCATATTGTTCGCCGCCTTCGACGCCTATCAGATCCGGCTGCAGCAACTGTCCGGGGGCGTCGTGCCCTATCAGGTGTTCCTGATGATGCCCTATGCTCTGTCGATCCTGGCACTGATATTGGTGGCGCGCCGCGCGACCTATCCGAGAGCGCTGATGATACCCTACCAGAAAGGCGAGAGATGAGTTTTGACCTGATCCTGCGTGGCGGCATCCTGCCTGATGGGCAGACCGCCGATATCGGCATCAAGGGCGACAGGATTGCGGCCATCGAGCCGAAGCTGGCGGCCGAGGCGCGCGAGATCGTCGATGCCACCGGCAATCTGGTCTCCCAGCCCTTCGTCGATCCGCATTTCCACATGGATGCTACGCTTTCCTACGGCCTGCCGCGCATCAATGTGTCGGGCACGCTGCTCGAAGGCATTGTGCTGTGGGGCGAATTGAAGCCGCTTTTGACCCATGAGGCGGTGAAGGAGCGCGCGCTTGCCTATTGCGACTGGGCGGTCTCGATGGGGCTGCTTGCCATCCGCAGCCATGTCGATACCTGCGACGATCGGCTGCTCGCCGTCGAGGCACTGCTGGAAGTGAAGAAGGAGGTGGCGCCCTATCTCGACCTGCAACTCGTCGCCTTCCCGCAGGACGGCTTCTACCGCTCGCCAACGGCGCGCGACAACACCATCCGCGCGCTCGACATGGGCGTGGAGATCGTCGGCGGTATCCCGCATTTCGAGCGCACGATGGCGGACGGCACCCGTTCGGTGACGGAATTGTGCGAGATCGCGGCCGAGCGCGGCCTGATGGTCGACATGCATTGCGACGAGACCGATGATCCGCTCTCGCGCCATATCGAGCAGCTCGCTTATGAGACGCAGCGCCTCGGCCTACAGGGCCGGGTGAATGGCTCGCACCTCACCTCCATGCACTCCATGGATAACTACTATGTCTCGAAACTGCTGCCGCTGATTGCAGAAGCCGGTGTCTCCGCCTGTCCCAATCCGCTCATTAATATCGTGATCCAGGGTCGCCACGATACTTATCCCAAGCGACGCGGCATGACGCGCGTGCCCGAGATGCTGAAGGCCGGCATCAAGGTCGGTTTCGGTCAGGATTGCGTGCTCGACCCGTGGTATCCGCTCGGCACCGCCGACATGCTCGACGTCGCCTTCATGGGCCTGCATGTGGCGCAGATGACGAGCCCGGCGGATATGCGCCAGTGCTTCGACATGGTGACGAAGACCAATGCCGAGATCATGGGGCTCGAGCATCTCGGGCTGGAGGTCGGCAAGGCGGCAAGCCTCGTCGTGCTGGATGCTGGCAACCCGGTGGAAGCGCTGCGCCTGCGGGCCGAGCGTTTGTGCGTGATCTCGCGCGGCAAGGTCGTTGCCAGCCGCGACAAGCGCGAAACGAAGCTGTCGCTTGCCGGCCGGCCGGCCACGATCAACCGCCGGCATCGGGCGCCAGCGCCGCAATAGGCTGATGGCCGTCCTCCCCAACAGTTCCACAATTCCTTGTCAGGATGCGCGTGCTCGACAGGGAGGATCGATCAATGATGCCCCGGATTTGGCCAGTGGTGGCGCTTGCAGCTCTGGTGGCCGGTTGCACAACCATGACGCCGGAGGAACGCCGCGCAGCCGACGAGGCGAAATGCCGTTCCTACGGCTTCACCAAGCGCAATGACGCTTTCGCCGAATGCCTGCAGCGGCTGGACCTCGATCGCAGGGCCGATCTCCGCTATCGGGCGGATTTCAACAGTTGGTATGGGCCATCCATCTACCGGCCGGTGCCTCTATATCTCCTGCGGCCGTGACCGCCTGTATAGGTAGTTTCCTCTCGCCACGGCCTCTGCACTGGTTTATTCGCTTGGCATGCGCGGGCGTCTTGCCTGCTTCACCCTGAGCCGAAAGAAGCCATGAACCTTCGTCACGCCTTCTCCTTGCCGAAGACGAACCTCGTCCTATTGGGCATCCTTCTGATGCTGGTGGGCGATTTTTTCTTCGCGTTGAACGACGCGATGGGCAAATGGCTGGTGGCAAGCTACTCGGTCGGGCAGGTGCTGCTCATCCGCTCCTGCGGCGCGTTTCTGGTGCTGGGTCCGATGCTGGCCAGGCAGGGCCCTGGAAGGCTGTTTCGGATGGAGCGAGTGGACCTCCAGATATTGCGCGTCGTCATGGCCACCGCCGATACCGGGCTCTTCTATGCGGCTGTGGTCTACCTGCCGCTCGCCGACGTGATGACCTTCTATATGGCGGCGCCGATCTACGTCGCAGCGCTGTCGCATTTCTTCCTTGGCGAGAGGGTGCGCTGGCGGCGCTGGCTCGCCATCATCATCGGCTTCTGCGGCGTGGTCATCGCGCTTCGTCCATCCTCGGCCTCCCTTTCGCTGGCCTCGGTCTTCGCACTGGCGGGGAGCCTTTCCTTTGCGATCATGCTTATCCTCAACCGGCGGCTGCGAGGCACGCCCGACGTCACTCTCGTCACCTGGCAAACGCTGGGTGCGCTGGTGGTCGGCCTGGTGCTGAGCATCGGCGCCTGGAACACGCCGGGGCCGTTTGATCTTTCCGCCCTGCTTCTGCTCGGCGTCGTCTCAGGCGCTGCGCATATGATGATCACGCGCGCGCTGAAACTTGCACCCGCCTCGACGCTCGCGCCACTGCAATACACACTGCTGCTTTGGGCGATTGTGTTCGGTGTGATCTTTTTCGGCGATATTCCCGATCAACAGATGCTGCTAGGCTCCGCCATCATCGTCATTGCCGGCCTGTTCATCTTCCACCGCCAGAACGTGGTGGCAGAGGTGCCGCCCGAGAACGTGCCACGCAACGTGCACTGAGTTTGACCGGCACCGCCCCTCGTCGTGACAAAGTCGTAGACGAGCGTTGCCTGCTTGGTGTTCGGCCCGAGTTGGACTATCTAAAAGGTGAGCATGAGTTTCATCATTGGCCGGAAGCAATCCGCCCTGCGGGGGCGCAACGGCCTGGGGGAGCATGAAAGAAGATCACCATGACAAGCGTTAGCAAAGATGCCGTTCTTGAGCGGCTCAAGACCGTCGCTGGGCCCGATGCGTCTGGCGACATCGTCAGCCAGGGGCTGGTTTCTGATATCTTCATTGCCGACGGAAAGGTCTTCTTTTCCATCACCGTGCCGGCTGCTCGCGCCAATGAAATGGAGCCGTTGCGCTCTGCGGCCGAGCAGGCGGTGAAGGCAATTCCGGGTGTGGCCAATGCCATGGTCGCGCTTACGGCGGAGAAAAAAGGCGGCGGCATGGAAGCGGCGGTGCCGCCGCGTCCCGTCTCCAGCCCGGCGGCAGCTCCTGCCGGCCGACACATGCACGCACCGTCCGGTCATCTGCCGGGAAAGCGCGGGGTGCCGGGCATCGAGGCCATTATCGCGGTCGCCTCTGGCAAGGGCGGCGTCGGCAAGTCCACCACCGCCGTCAATATTGCACTCGGCCTTGCGGCAAACGGGTTGAGGGTCGGCGTGCTCGATGCCGACATCTACGGCCCCTCCATGCCGCGCCTGCTCAAGATTTCCGGCCGTCCGCAGACTGTGGACGGCAAGGTGCTGAAGCCGATGGAAAATTACGGCCTCAAGGTCATGTCGATGGGCTTCCTCGTCGATGAGGAAACGCCGATGATCTGGCGCGGTCCCATGGTGGTCTCGGCATTGACGCAGATGCTGCGCGAGGTCTCGTGGGGTGCACTCGACGTGCTGGTTGTCGACATGCCGCCCGGTACTGGCGACGCACAACTGACCATGGCGCAGCAGGTGCCGCTGGCGGGCGCCGTCATCGTCTCCACGCCGCAGGATCTGGCCCTGATCGATGCCCGCAAGGGGCTCAACATGTTCAGGAAGGTCGATGTGCCTTTGCTCGGTGTGGTCGAGAATATGAGCTATTTCCTCGCTCCCGATACCGGCAAGCGCTACGACATTTTCGGCCATGGCGGTGCGAAAAGGGAAGCCGAACGCCTGGGCGTGACCTTCCTTGGCGAAGTGCCGTTGCAGATGGAGATTCGGGAAACGTCGGACGCCGGCATGCCGGTGGTCGTGTCCAAGCCGGATGGGCCGGAGGCCAAAATCTATCGCGACATCGCGGCGAAGGTGTGGGAGCGGGTGCAGCAAGAACGCGGGCTTTCTGCTGCCGCGACACCGAAGATCGTCTTCGAATAGGCCAGAACCTTAACCTCCCCTGGATGGGGGAGGCCGCGCCGCAGGCGCGGGTGGGGCCAGTAAGGAACCCACCCCGATCCGTTTAGCGGATCACCCCCATCGAAGGGTAAGGCGGAGCGCCTATTTCGCGCTCACCTTCTCGTTGAAGCTTGAAAAGAACTGTCCGGCCAGCTTCTTGGATGTGGAGGTGATCAGCCGGCTGCCAAGCTGGGCGATCTTGCCGCCGACATCAGCCTTGGCTTCATATTTGAGCACGGTGGTGTCGGGCCCGTCCTCGGTCAAGGTGACATCCGCCCCACCCTTGGCGAAGCCGGCGATGCCGCCTTTGCCTTCGCCGGCAATCGTATAGGAATGGGGCGGGTTGAGGTTCTTCAACGTGACCTCGCCGGCGAAAGTCGCCTTGATGGGGCCGATCTTGAGCACCACGCTCGCAGTCATGTCGGTGGGAGAATTCATCTCCAGGCTCTGGCACCCGGGGATGCACTCTTTCAGAACCTCGGGATCGTTCAGCGCTTCCCAGACTTTCTGGATCGGGGCCGCAATCTGCTCTTCACCTTCAATGACAAGGGCCATGGCTAAATCTCCATCTGCGTGACCCTGGATGCCTAGCCGAGCCTGCGGTCCTTGTCTATCGCACCAAGGTGCCAGTACGGTCAGCGGCATGGTGAAGACGTGCCGCCCTTGCGGTGGGTTCGGGCTTGCCATATCCATTAAATGCGGCACTGCGGAGGATATCATGGCTGTTGGCTCCAAGCGCAAGAAATTCCGGTCGCAGGAATGGTTCGACAATCCCGACAATCCGGGCATGACTGCGCTCTATCTCGAGCGCTATCTCAATTACGGTCTGACGCGTGAAGAACTGCAATCGGGAAAGCCGCTGATCGGGATCGCCCAGACTGGCTCCGACCTGTCGCCCTGCAACCGGCATCATCTGGAGCTTGCCAAGCGGGTGCGTGCCGGCATTGAAGCGGCCGGGGGCATTCCCTTCGAATTTCCCTGCCATCCGATCCAGGAAACCGGAAAGCGCCCGACGGCTTCGCTGGACCGCAACCTCGCCTATCTCTCGCTGGTCGAGGTTCTCTATGGCTACCCGCTTGACGGCGTGGTGTTGACGATCGGCTGCGACAAGACCACGCCGGCCATGTTGATGGCTGCCGCTACCGTCAATATTCCTGCGATTGCGCTCTCGGTCGGGCCGATGCTCAATGGCTGGCATCGTGGCGAGCGCACCGGTTCTGGCACGATTGTCTGGAAATCGCGCGAGCGGCTTGCGGCCGACGAGATCGATTATGACCAGTTCATGGAGATCGTGGCGTCTTCCGCACCCTCGGTCGGCTATTGCAACACGATGGGTACGGCCACGACTATGAACAGCCTGGCCGAGGCGCTGGGCATGCAACTGCCTTGTTCAGCTGCTATTCCGGCGCCTTATCGCGAGCGCGGCCAGATTTCCTATGAGACCGGCAGGCGCATCGTCGCCATGGTGCATGAAGACCTGAAGCCCGCCGATATCATGACGCGCGCCGCCTTCGAAAATGCCATAGTCGTCAATTCGGCGATCGGCGGATCGACCAATGCGCCCATCCATCTGAATGCCATCGCGCGCCATCTCGGCATCGAACTCGACAATGACGACTGGCAGGAAATCGGCCACAAGATACCGCTGCTGGTCAACCTGCAGCCGGCCGGCGAATATCTTGGCGAGGATTATCACCATGCCGGCGGCGTCCCGGCGGTGGTGAAGGAACTGATGACAGCCGGTCTGTTGCCGCATCCGGACGCCTTGACCGCCAATGGGCGCTCGATCGGCGAAAATTGCGCATCGGTGGAAAATCTCAACCCGGCAGTGATCCACCCGGTATCTGATCCGCTGAAGGAAAATGCCGGCTTCATCAACCTGAAGGGCAATCTCTTCGACAGCGCCATCATGAAGACCAGCGTGATCTCGCCGGAGTTTCGCGAGCGCTATCTGTCGAACCCGGACGACCCGGAGGCTTTCGAGGGCAGGGCGATGGTGTTCGACGGGCCGGAAGATTATCACGCCCGCATCGACGACCCCGCACTCGGCATTGATGAGCACACGATATTGTTCATGCGCGGCGCCGGGCCGGTCGGCTATCCCGGTGCAGCCGAGGTGGTGAACATGCAACCGCCGGCATACCTCATCAAGCGAGGCATCCATTCACTGCCCTGCATCGGCGATGGCCGCCAGTCGGGAACCTCCGGCTCGCCGTCGATCCTCAACGCCTCGCCGGAAGCGGCGGTCGGCGGCGGGTTGGCACTGCTGCAATCCGGCGACCGTGTGCGTATCGATTTGAAGAAAGGTACGGCCGATATTCTGATCGGCGAGGAAGAGTTGCAGCGCCGGCGCGAAGCGCTGGAGAATGAAGGCGGTTACGCTTATCCCGCCCACCAGACGCCGTGGCAGGAGATCCAGCGCTCGATGGTCGACCAGCTGGCGCAGGGCATGGTGCTGAAGCCGGCGGTCAAATACCAGAAGATTGCGCAGACCAAGGGCATCCCGCGCGACAACCATTGAAGCAACGCGGCTTCCCCTTCCCGTTGAGGGAGGGTTTATAGAATTCGACCCCCACTCCGGTTTGCTTTGCAAACCACCTCTCCCCCGCTCGACGGGGGGAGAGGTGCCAAGCGAAGCGAGGTGGAGTGGGGATAGGTCGCACTGTATGCGATTGTCCTGGCGTTGAGCGGAGAGGCAAGCGTGCCGTCTCAGGCCGCCTTGCGCGCGAGCCTTGCTTTGATACTGGCGACGTCGGCGCGCGGCGTCGCGGCAAACAGCGTCTTGGTGTAGCTGTGCTGCGGGTTGGAGAACACCTCGTCCCGGCTGCCATATTCGACGGCCTCGCCGAAATACATCACCATCACCTCGTCGGCGATGTAGCGCACCACCGAAAGGTCGTGGCTGATGAAGACATAGGTGAGGTTGAATTCGTCCTGCAGGTCGGCAAGCAGGTTGAGCACCTGCGCCTGCACCGAAAGGTCGAGGGCCGAGACCGGCTCATCGAGCACCAGCAGGCTGGGATTGAGCATCAGCGCGCGGGCAATCGCGATGCGCTGGCGCTGCCCGCCGGAGAACATATGCGGATAGCGATTAAAGTGCTTGGCCTCCAGCCCGACCTTGAGCAGCATCTTCATGGCGAGGTCGCGCCGCTCGCCGGCGGATTTGTCGGTGTTGATCAGAAGCGGTTCGCCCAGCACGTCGCCGATCTTCTGGCGCGGATTGAGCGAACCATAGGGGTTCTGGAAGATGATCTGGACCTTGCGCCGCAATTCCGGCGTCAGGCCCGCCTTGGAGATGTCGATCTGCTGGCCGTCGATGAAGAGTTCGCCGGAAGTCGCCGGGTCGATCAGGGTGATGATGCGGGCAAGGGTGGACTTGCCGCAGCCGCTTTCGCCGACGATGGCCAGCGTCTTGCCCTTTTCGACCGAGAAGCTGACGCCCTTGACGGCATGCACGGTGCGGGCTTTCGTGAACAGGCCGCCGCGCACATGATAGTCGCGGGTGATGTTTTTGCCTTGAAGAACGATATTGCTCATGAGGCCGCTCCCGCGGGTGCGTCTTCGCCCAGGTAGTCGGCGATCGTCGGCAGCCGGTCGCCGACGGCATTGTCGGGCAGCGCCGAAAGCAGGGCTTTGGTGTAGTTGCTTTTCGGGGATTCGAACAGCGACAGCACGTCCGCTTCCTCCATCTTGCGCCCCTTATATTGCACGATGACGCGGTCGGCGGTCTCGGCCACGACACCCATATTGTGGGTGATCATGATGAGGCCCATACCGTGCTCGGCCTGCAGCTTCATGAGCAGGTCGAGGATCTGCTTCTGGATCGTTACGTCGAGCGCGGTGGTCGGCTCGTCAGCGATCAGGAGCTTGGGGTTGCAGGCAATCGCAATGGCGATCATGACGCGCTGGCACTGGCCGCCCGACATCTGGTGCGGATAGGAGCGCAGCCGCTCCGCCGGTTCGGGGATGCCGACCTGATGCAGCAATTCGATGGCGCGCTCGCGCCGCTGCTTCTTGTCGAGGCCCATATGGACGCGCAGCACTTCCTCGATCTGAAAGCCGACGGTGAAGCACGGATTGAGGCTTGCCATCGGCTCCTGGAAGATCATCGCCATGTCCTTGCCGATCATCTTGCGACGATCTGGCAAGGTGAGCTTCAGCAAGTCCCTGCCGGCAAAGACCATGCGGTCCGCGCTAACCTTCGCCGTCCAGGGCAGGAGGCCCATGACGGCGAGCATGGAGACGGATTTGCCGGAGCCCGATTCGCCGACGATCGCCAGCACCTCGCGCTGGTCGACTGACAGCGAGACGCCGTCGACGGCGCGGAACGGGCCGCTGGCGGTGGCGAATTCAACGACGAGGTTTTCGATTTCGAGCAGGGCCATGGCTTACGACCTCTTCAGTTTCGGGTCGAGCGCATCGCGCAAGCCGTCGCCCATCAGATTGATGGCGAGCACCGTGATGAGGATCGCCAGTCCCGGGAAGGTCACCACCCACCAGGCGCGCAGGATGAATTCGCGCGCTTCGGCAAGCATCGTGCCCCATTCAGGCGTCGGCGGTTGCGCGCCCATGCCGAGGAAGCCGAGTGCGGCGGCATCGAGGATGGCGTTGGAGAAGGAGAGCGTCGCCTGCACGATCAACGGCCCCAGGCAGTTGGGCAGGATGGTCTTGAACATCAGCCGGAAATTGCCGGCGCCGGCAACGCGCGCGGCGGTGACATATTCGCGGTTCTTCTCGGCCATCACCGCAGCCCGGGTCAGACGCACGAAATGCGGCTGCAGGACGAGCGCGATGGCGATCATCGCATTGGTGAGGCCAGGCCCGAGCACGGCCACCAGCACCAGCGCCAGAAGCAGCGAGGGGAACGCCAGGATGACGTCCATGACGCGCATGATCAGCGTGTCGAGCCAGCCGCCGAAATAGCCGGCGATGACGCCGATCACGATGCCGCCGGTCAGCGCGATAGTGGTGACGATGACGCCGATGAACAGCGAATATTGCGCGCCATAGAGCAGGCGCGAAAGCATGTCGCGCCCCACCGCATCGGTGCCGAGCAGATAGGAAACGCGCCCGCCCGCCTCCCAGAAAGGCGGCAGGAGGACGGCGTCGCGATATTGCGCATTGGGCAGGTGAGGGGCCAGCACCGGCGCCAGGATCGCGATCACGACCAGGGCCAGGAAAACCCATAGGCCGATCACGGCGCCGCGATTTTCGGAGAAATAATACCAGAACTCCGCCAGCCGGGCGCGCCGGGACGGATCGACGGAAATGCTTTCAATGGCGGTGGTGTCTGCCATGATGTATCTCCTCAGCGCCTTATACGCGGATTGATCAGGCCGTAGAGCAGATCAACGATGAGATTGACGACCATGATGATGCCGGCGATCAGCAGCAGGCCGCCCTGGATGACGGGATAGTCGCGGCGGAACACCGAATCGACCATCCATTTGCCGATGCCCGGCCAGGAGAAGATGGTCTCGGTCAGAATGGCGCCGGCAAGCAGGACGCCGACCTGCAGGCCGATAGTGGTGACCACCGGGATCATCGCATTGCGCAGCGCATGGACGCCGATCACCCGGAAGGGCGACAGGCCCTTGGCGCGAGCGGTGCGCACATAGTCCTCGCCAAGCACTTCGAGCATGGCCGAGCGCGTCTGCCGGGCAATGACCGCGAGCGGAATGGTGCTGAGCACGATAGTAGGCAGCAGCAGGTGGCTCACCGCCGACTTGAAGGCGCCCGACTGCCCTGAAAGCAGGGAATCGATCAGCATGAAGCCGGTGACCGGCGGGAAGAAATACATCAGCGAGATGCGGCCCGACACCGGTGTCCATTGCAGGATGCCGGAAAACAGGATGATGAGCAGAAGTCCCCACCAGAAGATCGGCATGGAATAGCCGACAAGCGCGGTTCCCATGATGGTCTGGTCAAACAGCGTGCCGCGCTTTATCGCGGCGAATATGCCGGCCGGGATGCCGAGCACGATGGCCAGGATGATGGCGCAGACCGACAATTCCACCGTGGCCGGAAACAGCACGAAGAACTGGTCGAGAATGGACGACTTGGTGACGATGGAGGTGCCGAAATCGCCACTCAGCACGCCGCCGAGATAGTCGAGATACTGCGTGATCATCGGCCGGTCGAAGCCCAGCTCATGCGAAATCTGCGCATGGCGCTCGGGCGACATCACACGTTCGCCGGACAGGAGGGCGACCGGATCGCCCGGCAGGAGCCTGATAAAGGAGAATGCAATGATTGAGACCCCGATGAAGGTCGGGATCAGGACGGCGAGCCGCCCCAGAAGAAACCGGAGCATGTCAAACCTTCGGTGAGTTTTCCGCGGGTCGCGGACCAGAATAGCACAAAAGTGCATAGGGGCGCTTGCATGGCAAGCGCCCCGGATGCTGGTTTCTAGTCGAATTTATTCGGCCAGGTCAACACCCTCGAAGGCGAAATCGCCGAGCGGGCTCTGGTGGAAGCCTTCGACTTCCTTGCGCATCGGCACGACCGAGAGCGAGTGGTCGAGCGTCGCCCACGGAGCCTCGCGCTTGAACACTTCCTGCGCCTGCTCATAGAGCTTGGCACGCTCGGCCTGGTCGGAAGTGGTCTTGGCCTGGACGACGAGCTTGTTGAACTCCTCGTTGCACCACTGCGCGCGGTTGTTGCCGCCCACGGCATCGCAGCCGAGCAGGGTGTGCAGGAAGTTGTCCGGGTCGCCATTGTCGCCGGTCCAGCCGAGGATCACCGCGCCGTCGCGGTCCTTGGCCTTGGAGCGCTCGAGATATTCGGCCCATTCATAGGACACGACCTCGACCTTGACGCCGACCTTCTCGAAGTCCGACTGGATCAGTTCGGCCGCGCGGCGGGCGTTGAGCATGTAGGGACGCGCCACAGGCATCGCCCAGACCTTCATCGACAGATCCTTGACGCCGGCTTCCTCGAGCATCTTCTTGGAGGCTTCCGGATCGTATTTGTCGTCCTGGATCGCGTCATTATAGGACCACATCGTCGGCGGGATCGGGTTCTTGGCCGGCGTTGCCGCGCCCTGGAACACCGCGTCCACGATGGCCTGCTTGTTGATGGCCATGTTGAGGGCCTTGCGGACCTCGACCTTGTCGAACGGCGCCTGGGTGGTGTTGTAGGCGAGGTAGGCGATGTTGAGGCCTTCCTGCTCCACCACCTTCAGGTTCGGATCAGCCTTCATCGCTTCCACGTCGGCCGCGTTCGGGAACGGCATCAGGTGGCATTCGCCGGCCTTCAGCTTCTGGTAGCGCACCGCCGCGTCGGTGGTGATGGCAAAGACCAGGTCGTCGATCTTCTGCTTGCCGTTCCAGTAATCCGGATTGGCCTTGTAGCGGATGACGGCGTCCTGCTGATAGGCGACGAAGGCGAAGGGACCGGTGCCGAGCGGCATCTGGTTGAGCTGGTTCATCTTACCGTCGGCGGCAAGCTTGTCGGCATACTCCTTGGACATGATCGAGGCGAAAGGCATCGCCACATTGGCCAGGAACGGGGCTTCCTTTTCCTTGAGCGTGAATTTCACCGTCATGTCATCGACCTTCTCGATCGAGGAGATCAGGTCGGGGAAGCCCATGCCGTTGAAATATTCCCAGGCGGCGCCCGCAACATATTGATGCCACGGATTGTCGGCCTTGAACTGGCGCTCGAAAGAGAAGATCACGTCGTCGGCGTTGAGATCGCGGGTCGGCGTGAAGAATTCGGTGGTCTGGAACTTGACGCCGGGGCGCAGCTTGAAGGTGTACTGCAGGCCGTCATCCGAGATTTCCCAGCTCTCGGCCAGGCCAGGCTCGGTCTCGGTGGTTCCAGGCTTGAACTCGAGCAGGCGGTTGTAAACGGTGTGGGCGGCGGCATCGAAGGTCGTGCCCGACGTGTAAAGTCCAGGGTCGAAACCCTCCGGTGATCCCTCCGAGCAATAGACGAATGTCTTGGCGCTCGCAGCGCTGCTCAACACGGTTGCAGCCATAAGCGCAGCCGCGAAAGTCAGTTTTCTTATCATTGGTTACTCCCTGAGATTGTTCCGAGCCTTTCGTTCAAGGCTCGCGAGCCGGCATATAAGCACCGTTTTTCGTACTTTGGAACTGCCCGCACGCATTCCCTACGGTAAGCGGAATGCTTTGCCAGGCTGACAGCAATCCAGGAAACTATTCTCTATTCAGACAAGATGGAGCAATGACGCGAGGTATTGCCATTGCCTGATCGATGAATTCGCCTGGTCAAGTCTTCGGTATGCCGGTGTGGTTTGCCGGCTGTAGCAATGGATGCCGACATGAACCAGATAGCCGGCGCTTCCGGGTCTAGTGACGCTACGGTACGGCTTGCGCTATTCGCCGTTGTATCAATAGATACGTGCAAGGCCGTCTCGGCTCGGGCCCCGACTGATCAAATCGGGCAAAATTGCAAGCAACGAGTGGCCATAAGCAGACCGTTACAGGCAACAGAGGGAGGGACAGGTGACCAAGGCAGCGCGCAAGACGGCCAAGGCGACAGCCGCGGCATTGCAGGCCGAAAAGCCTTCAGGAAAAACCTCTTCCACAAAAGTGAAATCCACTGCACCCGCTGAAAAGCCCAAGGCGAGATCCGCCTTGAAGCCGGCAGAAAGCGCCTCGGTCAAGGCTTCCGCTGCGCGCAAACCCGCAACGGCACAGAAGCCGCCAAGGCAAGCCGCCGCCAAGCCGGCAGCCGGGAAAGCGCCGGAGAAGCCGGCTACCAAGCCGAAAGCGCCGCCCGCCTCTGCGACCATCGACAAACGGCCATGGCTGAAAAGCTACCCCAAAGGAGTACCGGCCGAGATCGCGCCGCTGGAGTTCGGTTCCATCGGCGACCTTCTGGTCAACGCTTCGAAGAAATATGCCGCGCGGCCTGCCTTTACCTCGATGGGCAAGACCATCAGCTTTGCCGAACTTGAGCGCCTGTCGGCGGCGTTCGGCGCCTATCTGCAATCGAAAGGATTGGCAAAGGGCGCGCGGGTGGCGCTGATGATGCCGAATGTCCTGCAATATCCGGTGGCCATGCTCGGCGTCTTGCGTGCCGGCTATACGGTGGTGAATGTCAATCCGCTCTATACGCCGCGCGAACTGGAGCATCAGCTCAAGGATTCGGGCGCCGAGGCGATCGTGATCCTCGAAAATTTCGCTGCTACCTTGCAGGCGGCACTGCCGAAGACGCCGGTCAAGCATGTCGTCGTCGCGGCCATGGGCGATATGCTCGGCCTCAAGGGTGCCATCGTCAATCTGGTGGTGCGCCGCGTCAAGAAAATGGTTCCGGCCTGGTCCTTGCCCGGCCATGTGAAATTTCCCGCTGCCCTGAAGCAAGGTTCGGCCCGGACCTTCAAGCCGGTGAAGGTCGGTGGCGACGATATCGCCTTCCTGCAATATACCGGCGGGACGACCGGCGTATCGAAAGGCGCCACGCTGCTGCATCGCAACGTGCTTGCCAATGTCGCTCAACTCGCTTTGTGGGTGGAGGACGCCTATACCGTCAAGCCTAAGCCGCAGCACCTGACCTATATCTGCGCGCTGCCGCTCTATCACATCTTCGCGCTGACGGTGAATGCGCTGATGGGCATGCAGCAGGGCGCCCACAATATCCTGATCCCCAATCCCCGTGATATTCCAGCCTTCATCAAGGAGCTGAAGAAATACCCGTTCCACATCCTTCCGGGGCTCAACACGCTGTTCAATGCGCTGCTCAACAATGAGGAGTTCCGCAAGCTGGACTTCAAGCCGCTGATCCTGACGCTCGGCGGCGGCATGGCGGTTCAGCGGGCGGTGGCCGAGCGCTGGAAGGCCCTCACCGGCAACAGCATCACCGAAGGCTATGGCCTGTCCGAGACCTCGCCGGTGGCGACGGCCAACCGCGTCAATGGCGGCGAATTCACCGGAACGATCGGTCTGCCGATCCCGTCCACCGAAATCGCGATCCGCGACGAGAAGGGCCGCGACCTGCCGCTGGGCGAGGTGGGCGAGATCTGCATCAAGGGCCCGCAGGTGATGGCGGGCTATTGGAAGCGGCCGGACGAAACCGCCAATGTGATGAGCAAGGACGGCTTCTTCAAATCGGGAGACATGGGCTTCCTCGACGAGCGCGGTTACACCAAGATCGTCGACCGCAAGAAGGACATGATCCTCGTTTCCGGCTTCAACGTCTATCCGAACGAACTGGAAGATGTGGCCGCCCAGCATCCGGGCGTGCTGGAGGTCGCCGCCATCGGCGTGCCGGACGAGCATTCGGGCGAGGTGCCGAAACTGTTCGTGGTCAGGAAGGACCCCAATCTGACCGCCGAGGATCTGCTCGCCTACTGCAAGCAGAACCTGACGGGCTATAAGCGCCCGCGCCTCATCGAATTTCGCGACGAACTGCCCAAGACGCCGGTCGGCAAGATCCTGCGGCGCGAATTGCGGGGGTAGAGCCTGCCGTTTTCCATCACGGAATGGGTCCCGGATACGCTGCTCGCTTCGCTGCGCAGCGTTCCGGGGTGACGCGGTTTTAACGACGCCGTCATCCCGGAAGCCGTAGCGAAGCGGAGGCTATCCGGGACCCATTCCGCTGTGCTCCACACCACTGGACAGTCCAGGGCAGCCTCAGCCCTTGCCCGGTTGGGTTTCATTCTCCGCCCCTTTTGCCATGGAATTGAATCCGGCTCCTGGTCGCTTGCGCTCCCTTGAACGGGATGACGGTGAAGCAATGCTTTGACCACCTCAACCCCTCGCCAATAACTCCGGCAGATCGGCGATCGATCCTAAAATGACATCGGCCAGCGGGGCCAGCGTCTCACGTGTGCCTGTGCCGGAAAGAACGCCGATGGCCAGGCCCGCGCCGCCGGCCCGCGCCATTTCCAGATCGTGCCGGTTGTCGCCGACCATGGCGATCTCGGAAGGCTTCAGGCCGGTCAGGTCGGCGAAGGCATAGATCGCATCGGGCGACGGCTTGGGGTTGGCGACGGCATCATAGCCATAGGCGGCGTCGAACATCTGAGCAACGCCGAGCGCCAGCAGCGTCTTTTCGGCGCCGCTGGTGGAATCATTGGTGGCGACGCCAAGCCGGAAGCCGCCTGCGTGCAACCGGGCGATCGCATCCTTGCTGCCGGGCAGTGCGACTGATTGTGCAGCGCCCTGTTCAGCGGTGAAGTGGTTGAAGCCGGCGGTCATCGCCTGCCGCGTCTGCGCGTCCACTTGCGGATACCAGAGCGCGACGATGTCTTCATTGGTGCCCGCCGCAAACACGGAGTCGGCCTTGAAGCATTTTCGTTCGAAATCGTAACCTGCGACTTCAAGCAGGGCATCGGCGGATGCACGGTCGCCGCCGGCGGCCTGCAGCGCCAACAGGTCGCCAATGGCAAACCAGGTCGCCTGGAAATCGATCAAAGTCCCGTCCTTGTCGAACAGGATGCCCTTAATGCCCCGCAATGCGTCTACTCCGTTGCTTGGATCAGTTCACTCAAAGTGAGGGCATGCTGTCAGCCGGCTCTGAGCTTGTGGATATGACGCACGAGGCCGGCCGTCGAAGCGTCGCTGCGTGCGGCATCTTCTGTACCTTCCACGACAGGAAGAAGTCCTGTCGCCAGTTCCTTGCCGAGTTCGACACCCCATTGATCGAAGGAATTGATGCCGAACAGCACGCCTTCCACGAAGACGCGATGTTCGTAAAGCGCAATCAGCCGGCCCAGCATATGCGGATCGAGCTTGCGGTAGAGAAGGGTGATGGAAGGGCGGTTGCCCGGGAACACGCGATGCGGCGCCAGACGGTCGACCTCTGCCACCGCCATGCCTTTCGTCAGCATCTGCCGGCGCGCTTCCTCCAGCGTGCGGCCCTTCATCAGGGCCTCCGACTGCGCCAGGCAATTGGCGACCAGCAGATTGTGGTGGTGACGCAACTCCGGTTCGTGTCCCTCTGCGGCGGCGAGGAATTCGACCGGAATGACGTCGGTGCCTTGGTGCAGGAGCTGGAAGAAGGCGTGTTGGCCGTTGGTTCCGGGCTCGCCCCAGACCAGCGGTCCGGTCGGCGTCGTCACGCGGATGCCGTCGAGCGTCACCTGCTTGCCGTTCGACTCCATGTCGAGTTGTTGCAGATAGGCCGGCAGGCGCGCGAGGCGCTGGTCGTAAGGGATCACGGCACGAGCTGGGTAGTTGCAGATCACGCGATGGTAATAGCCGATCAACCCCATGACGACAGGAAGGTTCTCCAGCAGGGGGGCGGTAGCGAAATGCCGGTCCATCTCATGCGCGCCGGCAAGGAATTCGCTGAAGCATTGCGGTCCGATGGCGAGCATAACCGGCAGGCCGATTGCCGACCACACCGAATAGCGCCCGCCGACCCAATCCCAGAAACCGAAGACACGCTCGGGCACGATGCCGAAAGAAGCGACCTTGTCCAGCGCCGTCGAGACAGCGGCGAAATGGCGAGCCACCGCGTCCGCACCCAGCGCCGTTTCGATCCATTTGCGGGCCGTCTCGGCATTGGTCATCGTCTCGATGGTGGTGAAGGTCTTGGAAGCGATGATGAAGAGCGTGGTCTGCGGGTCGAGCGGCTTCAGCGTGTCGTGGATATGGGCGCCATCGACATTGGAGACGAAATGCGCGCGCGGTCCGTCATGATAGGGCGCCAGCGCCAGCGTGGCCATTGCCGGCCCGAGATCGGAGCCGCCAATGCCGATATTGACGATATCGGTGAACTTGCGGCCTGTCGCCCCCACAACCGCACCGGATCGAACCGCATCGGAAAAACGGGCCATCGCCTCGTGTACGGTGCGAACCCCGCCCATCGCGTCGTGGCCGTCCACCATCACCTTGGCGTCGGCACTGTTGCGCAGTGCCATATGCAGGACGGCACGGCCTTCGGTGACGTTGATTTTCTGGCCGGAGAACATCGCTTCCCGCCGCTCCGGCAGCTTCGCCGCCAGCGCGAGCTTTTCAAGCAGGCCCATCGTAGATAATGCAACCGCGCATTTCGACCAGTCGAGCAGCAGGTCGCCCTCGGTCAGTGAGAAACGACAGAAGCGCTGCGGGTCGGATTTGAATGCTTCGCGCATATTTGTCGGCGCCTTGGCCCGGTCGTCTCGAAGTGCCGTCAGTGCTGTGTGCAAGGGAGTGTCGGTCACCGCAGTCTCCAGGCTGATTTCATGTTCGCGACCTTATCAGACGGTCCTGATCATGGAGAGAGTTTGACGCAACCGCGCCATATAAATTTTCAAACGATTAGATGAGCGTCTTCAACAGCTTGTGCCAGCGCGGATGGATCACTGGCATAAATCATAACGATTAGAAAAATTCATTGGTGCAACATGTTGGACCAGAGCTAGGCTCCACTGGTCCACAAAAGACAAAATGCTGCGCCTGTTTTAGGAAAATGCTCATGCCACAGAGAAACGATACGGCCATTTGGTCGGGGTTGTTCAGGATTTCGGCAGAATCGGGCCAGACGTTGCAGGCGCAAATCCGCCAGGCCATTGTCGCCGCTATTCTGGACAGGCAAATCGCGGCTTCGATGCCCTTGCCGTCCTGTCGGATACTCGCAGAAAAGCTCGGAGTTGCCCGAGGAACGGTCGTGCTGGCCTTCCAGCAACTCGTCGACCAGGGTTTTCTGGTGGCGCGCGAGCGGCGTGGCCATTTCGTCAATCCCGAGGTGCTGGCGACCCCCGCCAAGCCGCAGCACAAGGCGTCGGACGCTGCCAATGAGATCGACTGGAAGGCGCGCCGGCAGATTGCCGCCAGCGATCTGCAACGCCCCTCCAGCATCCAGAACAACTGGATCAAGTCGTCCTACCCGTTTGTCTATGGCCAGTTCGATCCGGCATTGTTCCCGACGGCCGAATGGCGCGAGTGTAACCGCATGGCGCTCGCCGTCCTCGAGATACGTAATTGGGCGGCTGACATGGTCGATCGCGACGACCCGTTGCTGATCGAGCAGATTCAGGCGCGTCTGTTGCCGCGCCGCGGCATCTTTGCCAATCCCGACGAGATCATCGTCACGCTGGGGGCGCAGAACGCGCTCTATATGCTATCGACGCTGCTGATGACGAAGGGCAGCAAGGTCGCCATGGAAGACCCTGGCTATCCGGATGCCCGGGGCATTTTCCAACTGGCCGGCGCTGACATCTACCCCACGCCGGTCGATCAACAGGGCATCGTCACTTCGGCGATTCCGTCCGATGCCGGGTTTGTCTTCGTCACTCCGAGCCATCATTGTCCGACGATGGTGCCGCTCAGCGAGGAGCGGCGGCGAGACCTTTTGGCCCGCGCCTCTCTCAACAACCAGGTCATCATCGAGGACGGTTATGACAGCCAGTTGCTGGATGAGGCTCCGCAGCAGGCGCTGAAAAGCGTCGATCGCTCGGGTCGTGTCATCTATGTCGGCTCAATGTCGAAGACGCTCGCTCCGGGTCTGCGGCTTGGCTACATCGTTGCTTCGGCCGATCTGATCGCCGAATTGCGGGCCTTGCGCCGCTTCATGTTGCGCCATCCGCCCGCCAACAATCAGCGCGCCGTGGCATTGTTCCTGTCGCTCGGGCACCATGAAGCGCTGGTGCGTCGCCTTTCCACCGCCTTCGAGGAGCGCCGCAAGCGCCTGGTCCAGGCGATCTCCGCCTTTCTGCCCGATTGGCGCCCGACCGATTCGGCCGGGGGAACGTCGATCTGGCTCGAAGGGCCGCGTGGAACGGTCGCGCGTGACCTGTCCGAGGCGGCCGCCGCCCGCAGCGTCATCATTGAGCCCGGCGATCGCTTTTTCTACCAGGCTGAAAGGCCGTCGCGCTTTATGCGGCTCGGCATTTCCTCCATCGCGCTCCAGCATATCGAGCCCGGTATTCGCGAGCTTGCAACTGCGGCAGGGCGCAGGCCGGCTGCGGCCTGACCACATGCACCTGCCGGTCCTTCCGGCCGGTTTTTCTGGCATATCGGGCGCAATCCGGTGGCACATACGCAGGCCCCCGCCGGCGCTGCATAGTCATGTCAATTGGGGATTAGGATCATCCTGACCGGAGGGACATCCGGCGCGATGATGCTTGCGAAAGGTGGAGATTTCGCATGTCGACCGCCCTTGACGAGCGTGATGCCAAGCCAGCCGGTCAACCTATACGCCGGTCGGGAGGACGCGAGGCGCGCCGGGCGATGCGGGCAGCGCCACTGGCCGACGATATCCGCCCGATACGGCCCGGCTTGGAAGGTGGTAGGTACAAACCGTTGGGCCAGGATGATCTGGCCCGGATTCATGAAGCGGTCTTGACGCTGCTTGAAACCGTCGGCTTCGCCAACGCTATTCCAAGCTGTATCGAGGCGCTTACCCGTGTCGGCGCTAGCTACGACGCTGATGGCCGTATTCGCTTTCCGCGCGAATTGGTGCTGGCTACGATCAAGACGGCGGCGCGCAATTTCACGCTCTACGGCCAGGACCCAAGGCATGACATGCAGGTCCAGGGCACGCGCGTCCACTATGGTACGGCCGGTGCGGCCGTCCATCTGGTAGATGTCGAGAGGCGCGAATATCGCGAATCGCTGCTGCAGGACATCTATGATGCGGCACGCCTCGTCGAAGGTCTGGACAATATCCACTTCTTCCAGCGGCCCATGGTACCGCGCGATATTCCTAATCCGGCCGACATGGATTTCAACACGCTCTATGCCTGCGTGATGGGGACATCCAAGCATGTGGGCACCAGCTTCACGGTTCGCGAGAACGTCGCGCCCGCGCTGGAGATGCTCTATGCGATAGCCGGCGGCGAAGAAAATTTCCGCGCGAGGCCGTTCGTTTCCAACTCCAACTGCTTCGTCGTGCCGCCGATGAAATTCGCCGAGGATGCCTGCGGCGTTCTCGAGTCCTGCGTTGAGGGCGGCATTCCGATCCTGCTTCTGTCGGCCGGGCAGGCGGGTGCGACCGCACCGGCAGCCATTGCCGGGGCTGTGGTGCAGGCAGTGGCGGAGGTGCTCGCCGGCCTCGTCTATGTCAATGCGCTGAAGCCCGGCCATCCGGCAATTTTCGGCACGTGGCCCTTCGTATCGGATTTGCGCACCGGCGCCATGTCTGGCGGATCGGCCGAACAGGCGCTCCTGACCGCCGCCTGCGCGCAGATGGCGCAGTTTTACGATCTCCCCGGCGGATCGGCTGCCGGCATGGCCGATTCCAAGCTGCCCGATATCCAGTCTGGCTACGAAAAGGGCATCACCAATGTCATGGCGGGCCTGTCGGGCCTAAATCTTGTCTATGAATCGGCCGGCATGCATGCTTCGCTTCTCGGTTTCTGCCTGGAAAGCCTGATCATCGATAACGACATGCTCGGCCACTGCCAGCGCTGCGTGCGCGGGATCGAGGTGACCGATGCGGCACTATCAATAGACACCATCGCCGAGGTCTGCCTCAACGGGCCCGGCCACTACCTCGGCAACGAGCAGACGCTCAGGCTGATGCAGACGGAATATTTCTACCCGGCCATCGGCGACCGTTTCAGCCCCAAAGAGTGGAATGAGAAAGGCAAGCCCGACATCCTGCAGCGCGCCATCGTCGAGAAGAAGCGGGTGCTTGCGGAACGCTTTCCCCGCCATGTGCCCAGGCAGGTTGATGACCGCCTGCGGGCGAAATTCGCCAATATCCTCCTGCCACGCACCGGCATGGGCGGTTAGGGCCTTTCCAGCAAAAGTGTGAAACGGTTTTGCGTTCGGAAATGCGGCCAAAACAAAAGTTTAGAGCCGTTCCTCGATTCTGTTTAAACCAGAACGGCTCTAGAGATCTGAAATTCAGAAGAAGGGTAAGCGGGGTTCCGAAGTGGAGCCTGTAGCCATCCCGACCTCTCCAATGCGTGCTGCCGGTTGATGGCAGTAGGCCGCAATGAGCGTCCGGCTGCATCCGTCGTTCGGCCGTTCCTATGCCTTTTGGTGATCGTTGCCGCCTGATTCTTAAGTGATCTTGCTTTCAGGCTTTCGAGCGGTTGCCTTTGGCAAAGCGTTGAATGAAGCCAAAATAAATGCAGTACATCAATGCGCCAGAGGCACTTAATGCGACAAGTGACGAGAGCGCTCCACCAAACCATATGCCGACACAGCAGGCCAGGGAGGTCGTGACCAACAAGCTAACCTGCCACTGAAAATCCTCTTTCTGCCGCCCGGCAATGTAAAACACGACGCTTACCGGCGAGACAACGAAGTTGATGAAGAGCATCGGAGTAAGAATCTGCGTATAATTCGCGGAGGTAACCCACTGTTCGCCGAAAACCAAAGAAAATAATGGCTCGGCAAAGACGAGAAGTATCGTGAATCCGGGTAGGCCGACGAGGATAAGTATCCACGCGACCTTCTTCACCGACTGCCAGCAGGTGCCGGTTTTTTCGTACTCGCGTGCGGCGTGTGAATAGAAGACTTCACCGATTGCCTTGCCGACAAAGCGGGACGGCGTGGCGATGACCTGGTAGGCCAGGGACAGGAAGCCGGTTTCCTGCAATCCGAAGAATATGGGGAACAGTATAAACGGCATTCTCGATGCAAGGGTGTTGACGAGATCGGCAGGTAGGCTGAACTTGATAAAGTTGCGGTTCGCGCTGAATATCTCTGCGGCGGTGCTTTTGTGCACCCCATGAAGCGGCAGGAGATGTCGCATCAGCATCAGGACATATATGAGATTTCCAAGTGCCAGCGCGACAATCAGGCCATAGGATTCCACAGAAAGTAGCCCGAAAACGATTGCCGCCGCCGCAAAGCAGCCGGACTGGGCAAACCTGGCGTATGAGACGAGCGAAAAGAACTGTAATCGGTTGTTGAAAAGTGTGAGGGTTCGGTTGGCTGCCGTCAGGATGGCCACTAACGGCCCAAAAAAAGACCATATTAGCAGTTGCGTACCATCAAACCCGTAGAGGAAGCCAGCGATCAGCGCACCTATTACCGAGCAGATGATCCCCCCAAGAAGTGCCATCAAAAGTGTCATAATCGCGATATTCTTCGCTTGCTCATCCGTTGAGGAGACGATAATCCCGTGATCGACTCGTAAGGTGATAACGATTGCCAGCAGAGTGGATATCGAGAGCACCAGGCCGTAGACGCCGAACTCTTCAGGCCCATACAGCCGCGTGAGTACGGGTGAGATCAGAATCAGGATGATTTGCGAAAGACTGGTGCCTAGCGCCTGCACCAGCATATGAAGCTGGAACGCACCGAGTTGGAAGGGATTGCGCAAGCCTGAGGTTCTCCTCTGAACATCTGTGTTCGTCGCGCCGACATGCGAGGTGGGCAGTTATCGGAAACGATCTATGATTGCAATTGTTGACCACGGATACGCCAATATCCGATCCGTCGACCGGATGCTCCGGCGTATGGGTCATCTTCCCATTATAGCCGATCGGCCGTCCGATCTGCGCAATGTCGACCGGATTGTCTTGCCGGGCGTCGGGGCCTTCAACGGTCCTATGCATCGCCTGAAGGAACTGGGCTTGATCGATGCGCTGCATGAACATGCCATTATTCGCCAGCGCCCCATTCTCGGTATTTGCGTCGGCATGCAAATTATGACCAATCGCAGCGAGGAGGGCGCGGCTGAAGGACTCGGCTGGGTGGATGGCGAATGCCGCAAGTTTACGCCTGACAGCGAGCACAGATTGCGTGTGCCTCATATGGGGTGGAACAAAGTGGATGCTCAGCCCCGGGCTGAACTTTTCCGTGAACGGGAATCGAAATTTTACTTCGTGCATTCCTACTATGTCTCATTGGCGGACCAATCGCTCATCGCCGCAAAATGCACTCATGGCGTCGATTTCTGCGCTTCGTTCCAAAAAGAAAATATTTTTGGGGTGCAGTTCCATCCCGAGAAGAGCCATCGTTATGGTATGGCTCTCTTGAAGGCTTTCATGGATATCTAGATGCTTCTTACCCGAACGATCCCCGTTCTCCTTCTTCATGGGAAGGGGTTGAATAAGACGCGGCGCTTCGAATATTGGAAATACTTGGGAGATCCCGTAAACGCCGTACGGATATTCAATGAAAAAGAGGTTGATGAGTTAATCGTCCTGGATATCGACGCATCTCGCAACGGCTTTGCCCCTCGCATCAACGAAATCGTCGAACTGGCCGGCGAGTGCTTCATGCCAATGTGCTACGGTGGAGGCATAACGGACATAGAACAAGTCCGCCGCTTGCTTGGTGAGGGAATCGAGAAGGTATCCCTCAATACCTCGGCTCACAACAATCCAGGGTTGGTGGAGGAGGCGGCGCGATATTTCGGTTCACAAAGCATTGTCGTTTCCATTGACGTGCGCGAAACCAGCCCGGGCCGCTGGTCGGTATTTTCGAATTCTGGGCGGCAGGACCGCAAGGTCGATCCCGTATCATTCGCTGTCCAGATGCAAGACCGCGGCGCAGGTGAAATTCTGCTGTATGACATCGATCGGGACGGCACCAAAAGCGGGTACAACCTTGATCTGATCGGCCGGGTTTCCGAGTCGGTGGATATTCCTGTTGTCGCCGCCGGGGGTGCGGGGCATCTTGGCCACCTCCAGCAGGCTATTCGCGCCGGCGCGCATGCAGTCGCGGCAGGCTCGCTCTTCGTGCTGATCGGTCGCCTCGATGGTGTTCTGATAAGCTATCCGGCCCAGGCCGAACTTGAGAGGCTCTATGCGGGCCTGGGAGAATTTGCATGAACGCGCCGGTGAGATCGCATTACCAGATCTGTGTCCGCTGTATCATGGATACTACCGATCCGGATATCAGTTTCGACGCCGGTGGTGTCTGCAACCACTGCAGGCGCGTCGACGAGGAACTGGTCGGCAAGAAATGGTTTCCAGACAATGGCCGGGAGAAACTCGACGCGATCGTTGCGCGGATCAAGAAGGATGGAGCGGGCAAAGAGTACGACTGTGTCATTGGCCTGAGTGGCGGCGTTGACAGCTCGTATCTGGCTTACGTCGTTGTCCGGGATCTGGGACTTCGACCGCTGGCGATCCATGTCGATGCCGGCTGGAACTCAGAAATAGCAGTTCATAATATTGAGCAGATTGTCAGGAAGCTGGACATCGACCTTTATACCGAAGTGGTCGATTGGGAAGAAGTCCAGGATTTGCAGCGCGCCTATTTTCGGGCAGGGGTGGCAAATCAGGACGTCCCGCAAGATCATGTGTTCTTTTCCGCGCTTTATGAGATAACGGTAAAGAAAAAAATCGGATACTTTCTCAGTGGCGGGAATTTTGCCACGGAGTCTATTCTGCCTTCAGCTTGGGGCTACAACGCCGTTGACTCCACTAATTTGAATGCGATTCACAAAGCTTTCGGCGAGCGCCCGCTTCGAAGCTACAAAAGGATGAGTTTTCTCCAGAATTATTTTCTCTTTCCATATGTTCACAGATTGAAGCGCATCCGGCCGCTGAATTACCTGCCCTATGAGCGTGACGCAGCCATCGCCTTCATTGAGAAGGAGCTTGGGTGGAGGAACTATGGAGACAAACACCATGAATCGCGCTGGACGCGCTGGTTCCAGGCACACTACCTGCCCACGAAGTTTGGCTTCGATAAGCGTCGTGCGCACCTGTCCAGCATGGTGATGGCTGGTGAAATAACACGTGACGAGGCATTGCGCCGTATGGAGCAGCCTCTATACGCACCGGAAGATTTAAAGATCGACGAGGATTTCGTTATTAAGAAGTTGAACATTAGCGAGAATGAATTCCGAAGCATAATGGCCTCTCCGCCTCGCCATTATTCAGACTTCAAGAACGACGAGTGGTTTTATAATTTGAAGAATAAGATACGTGAAATCGTGCAAAAGGTGAAAAGCTGACCGGCTGTAGGCTCGGTCTCATTCTCCAGGCGCAACAGCATGCCAGTGTTGAGTTCCATCCATCAGGAGATGCGGTTGCTTCGATGGTCAGGGTGATGACTTGGGGTGTGAGGCCGTACGTCTGGCAGCGGGTGCCTCCATCACCATCAGCACGAAGAGCGATGCAAGCATGCCGTGCGTGAGCAGCATTGTTAAAAAATCTGTTCCGGTGAACATAGTCATCATCTGGACGGCGAGCATTGCCGCAACCAAAGGCAGCCCCAAATATCGCCCGTAAGTGTTGAGGAAGGCAATCACCAATCCCACACAGATCGAATAGGCGACCATCCCCCAAAGACCAGCTTGGGCGAAACCATTTCCAATGAAGCCGGTATTTGCAGCAGTGGCGGGATTCTGAAAGAATTCCTTACCTATCAGATTCGCTGGCGGCAGTTCATAGGGAGAGGAAATCATGCCCATGGTCAGTCGTGAGGCAGACCAATAGTATCGTGGGTTGTCCCAGAAAAACTCTATATGATTGAAATCCAGAAGGGCGGGAACCATAAACCCGCGCTTTACGATTATATCAACGAACCATCCCCAAATGGATCCGGCTCCCACCATGAAGTACATGGCAGCGTCTATGAAGCCGATTAAAAATATGATCATAAGGACGATCAGGACCCTGGAAAATTGGGGTGATCTGGTCAGCACAAAATAGATTCCCAAAGCCACCATTGGGTAAAGCAGAACTCCTCGATGGCTGACAAATCCATACAGCAAAATAGAAGAGATTATCATCACGATAACGACCGTGTATCTTCTGGTCATCAGACCAATCACGGCGCCCATGGGTATTATAATCTTTGAAAAAATCGTAGATAGATAAGCAAAAATTCCAGGAATGTTTTCAGCCGCAGTATCTCTGAAATCGTAAACGCGCGAAATGTTGAGATTGAAGTTTTTAAATCCGGCAACATATGCCATGATTAAAATATAAAATATAGTCAGAATTACCATGATGCGCATGATTGCGTTGGCGCTAAGCTTGGCAATTCTAATTCTTCGTAATGGTATTGCGCTTACAAAATACACAATAAGGCAGGCAAGCCCTATGGAGAAGGCAATATAATTAGGCTTGTCCGCCAAAGCGTACATCACGGCCGATGGCACGATATAAGTTGCCAGGAGGAGATTGAGAAAAAAGCCCCTGGCGCTCCCGTCCGCTGGTGTTAACAGAACGAAGGTGGCGAGAGCGAGAGATGAAGCAACGAGTTTGGCGCCGTTTGGCTGATCTGGAAAACCTATATAGCCGGCTGCCGGGGAAACGTAATAAGCGTAAAGGCCCGAAAGCATCGAGAACACGATGAAGTAAGGGATGAGCATTTTTACTCTCCCTCGATTCGCCATTGTTTACGCCCCTGGACCACACTCGATCGGTGCCGACTTTATCGGCTATCGCGGCTCATTCGCACATCCACTCCGGCACTTCAAGTGAAGCGGCTGAATCCGCCAACCGCGCCAGATTTTGATGCAATGAGGCCGTGAGGCTCCCTTTGGGTCACGAAGATTGGAGGACGGAAATCGCCAGGTCGGGCATCGAGACTGGTGTAAAAAGTTGGGTTTTGCCCCTTTGGGTATGAGACCCAAAACCGCTTTAGCGCGCTGTTTACGGTGTAGATTGCTGTTTTTATTGGGAGATTTTGGTGCCGCTTGCGTGACTCGAACACGCGACCCCATCATTACGAATGATGTGCTCTACCAACTGAGCTAAAGCGGCGACCGGACGCTATATTAACCGCGCCGAAGGCGAGGGCGTGATAGCTTCATTGCGCGGCAAATTCAAGACGCCATCATGAGGATTTACCAGAGGTTCGTCAGGCGAGGTCCAAGACAGCGTATTCAGAGTCAAAATTGACGGCGGGCTCGTGATCCGCGTCTGCATGGCAAGGCCATTGAAGGCGGTAAAAAACGCCTGCCATGTAACTTTACGGGGAAAAACGGGATTCATCGCCCGATTCACATGACATAATGCCTGTCCGGGGCGTTGCCTGATGCGTCGGCTGCGTCTAACCATCTGTCGATACAGGCTGAAATCGTGGGGAAACGGTTTGGATGCTATCGAAAAGGCGATCCGAAACGCCTTCGAAAAGGGAAACGCCGAGGATCGGGACTTTCGCGAGAAGGTCTATCGCTCAGCCTTTGCGGCGCTGGACCGGGCGCTGAAGGCGAGCCCCACGCTGACCGTCGAAGCGGCCATCAACCGCCGCAAGGCGCTGCAGGCGACGATAACGCAAATCGAATCGGAATTCGTTCCCGTTGTGCCGGCGGTCGAGCCGATCGCCTCCCGGTCGCAATCCGAACCGCGGCTGGACGACATTCGGCCGCAGCGCGACGAAGGCCCCGTGCTGGACGCGCCGCGCAAGGCAGCGAGACCGGCCAGCGCAGCCGTTGCGGTCGAGGGTGAGCGCATCGAAACCCGGGCGCGCAGGAAGCGGCGGATTTTTCCCCGTCTTTTCATCGGTGCCACACTTCTGGCAGCGATCGTGATCGGCGGCTGGTGGGCCTTCCAGACCGGCCTGCTCAAGACCCCGGCCGAGCGCGATACCAGCATTCCGAACCCGCCGCAGAGCGTCCAGGACGAAGACTATATCCCCGAAAACGAGGCCGCGCCGATCGCGCCGGGCCAGGCGGACCCCGACCGTGACTGGATCAACGTCTTCTCGACCGCCGACGCTGCGATGGTGAGCTCGCCGGGTGAAACCACGGCAGAAGTTATGCAGGATGAATCCGGCAGCTTCCTGCGCATACGCTCAGGCAAATCCGGGTCGGCGATCCTGTTCGATATCGGTCAGGGCGTGCTTGAGCAACTGGCCGGCAAGACGGCCACATTCGATATCGTCGCCCGCGCCGAGGAAGGCAAGGAAACCGAAATGTCGGTGGATTGCAATTTCGGCGAACTGGGCGATTGCGGGCGCAAGCGCTATGCGGTCGGCTACGAGAAGGGCGACTATCTGTTCGAGGTCGATTTCAGCGGCAAGCAGCCCGGTGCCGGCGGCACCATCGCGATCAACTCTGACTTTGCCAATGAGGGCAAGGCAGTCGATATCTACGAAATCAAGGTGTCCGTGTCGCAGTAGGCTGCCGTCACCGGCTTTCAATCCAGCAAGGCTTGCAGCGTCTCGATCCGGTCGGCTTCATGCGGCGGCTTGTCCCAGCGCAGCCGGGAAATGCGCGGAAAGCGCATCGCCACGCCCGACTTGTGCCGTGTCGAACGGTTCAGCCCCTCGAAGGCCACTTCCAGCACCAGCCCATGGCTGCGATCGGCACGTACTGAGCGCACCGGCCCGAAACGCTCCACCGTATTGTCGCGCACGAATTTGTCGATCTGGCGCAATTCCTCGTCGGTGAAGCCGAAATAGGCCTTGCCGACCGGCACCAGCTCGCCGGCGCCTTCAGGGCCCGACCAGACGCCGAACGTATAGTCGGAATAGAAGCTCGAGCGCTTGCCATGGCCGCGCTGCGCATACATCAGCACGGCATCGACGGTGAAGGGATCGCGCTTCCATTTGAACCAGGGTCCCTTGGGGCGGCCTGCCAGATAGGGCGAGTTGCAGGCCTTGAGCATGACGCCTTCGATCACCGGATGCGGTGGGTTGCGGCGCATGTCTTCGAGCGCCTGCCAGTCGGCGAAAGGCACCAGCGGCGAAAGGTCGAAGCGAGCCAGATCGAGTTGTGCCACGAAGCTTTCCAGCCGCATGCGCCGCTCCGCGAAGGGCAGGCTCCGCAGATCCTCCTCTCCTTCCTGCAGCAGGTCGTAGCAGCGCACGAAGACCGGATACCGCGCCTGGATCTTTGCCGAGACGGCCTTGCGGTTCAGCCTTTGCTGGAGGTCGGAGAATGTGCCGGTCTCCCGCTGCGGATCGCCGACCAGCAATTCGCCGTCCAGCACGCCTTCGAAATCCATGCTTGCCGCAAGATCGGGGAAGGCAGGCGAGACGTCGTCGCCGGTGCGCGAATAAAGCCGACGCATGCCGCCTTCGCAAACCGCCTGCACGCGGATACCGTCCCATTTCCATTCGGCGGCGTAATTAGCCGGGTCGAGCTTTTCGAGATCTCCGTCACCGACCGGATTGGACAGCATGACCGGCCGAAACAGCGCCTTTGCCGTTTTTTCCGGGCGTTCAGCCTTGCCCTCGAGCCAGGCGAAAAGCTCGCCATAGGGTGGCTTGAGACCGTGCCACAATTCTTCGATCTCGGTGACGTCCACGGGGCCGAGATCGGCCACCGCCTGTTTGGCAAGCCTTGCCGAAACGCCGATGCGCAGGCCGCCTGTCACCAGCTTGAGGATGGCATAGCGGGCCGAAATATCGGCCCGGTCGAGCAGGTTCGCCACGATGCTGGGGCCATCCGACCGGCTTGCTGTCTGAAGCGCACTGACCACATCAGCAAGCGTGGGTGTGTGGTTGTCCTCAAGCGCTCGGGGTGGATCGGGCCAGACCAGCGAGACGGTTTCGGCGAGGTCGCCGACATAGTCGTAGGAATAGCCGAACAGCACCGGGTCCATGCGTTCGGAAATCAGCATGCGCAGCATCGCCGGCTTCACCGCCGCAATCGAAAGGTCGCCGGTGATCGCCGCCAGTGCCAGCCCGCGATCGGGGTCTTCGGTCGCGCGGAAATAGTCGGTCAGCAGGGTGAGCTTGCCATTGCGCGAAGGTGTCAGCACCAGCCGGTCGAGTAGTTCGGCAAAGCGGTTCATGCTCAATCGCCCTCGTCTTCATAGCCGACGAGATGCAGCGGCCTTGCGGCAATGCCGTTCAATTCGCACCAGCGCACCAGCGCTTCCTCGCGGCCATGGGTTACCCATACTTCCGAGGCGCCGGTCCCGGTGATGGTCTCAGTCAGCTCGTCCCAGTCGGAATGGTCCGAGATGATCAGCGGCAGTTCCACGCCGCGCTGCCGGGCACGCTGGCGGATGCGCATCCAGCCCGAGGCGAAGCAGGCGACCGGATCGGGGAAGCGCCGCGCCCAGCGGTCGGCGAATGCCGCCGGCGGGCCGACAATGATCTCGCCGGCGAAGTCGCCCTTCGTGCCCGTTTCGACCGTTGCCGGCTCAAGCGTACCGAGGGCGACGCCTTGGCTCTCGTAATAGTCGCAGAGCTTTGCCAGCGCGCCATGGATGAAGATGGTCCGGTCATAGCCGGCGTCGCGTAGCAGCCTTATCACGCGCTGCGCCTTGCCGAGCGCATAGGCGCCGACGAGATGGGCGCGCTGCGGAAACTGCTCGACCGACTTCAGAAGCCGCGCAATCTCCTCGCGGTCGGATGGATGTTTGAAAACTGGCAGCCCGAACGTAGCCTCGGTGATGAAAACATCGCATTGGATCGGCACGAAGGCCGCGCAAGTCGGGTCCGGGTGGCGCTTGTAATCGCCCGAGGCAACGATGCAGGTGCCGTTCTGCTCGACGGCGATCTGCGCCGAGCCAAGCACATGGCCGGCCGGATGGAACGTCACGCCGACGTCGCCGATCGCCAGTCTCTCCCCAAGCTTTGCCGCCTGCGTCGTGCCGGCAAAATCGCTGCCATAGCGCAATCCCATGATGTCGAGCGTCTCCGCCGTAGCCAGCACCGAGCCATGGCCGGCGCGTGCGTGGTCTGAATGGCCATGGGTGATCAGCGCTCGGTCCACCGGCCTGATCGGATCGATGTAGAAATCGCCGGGCGGGCAATAGAGGCCTTCGGGGCGGGGATGGAGCAGATCGCGTGCGCGCATGCGTCCAAGATAGTGACTTGCAGCGCACAGAAAAGCCCGGATGAACGCAGGGACCGAAAAATGATCCCGTTTTGTTCCCAAAGTGGCTTGGCGGCTATCGTGCGGCGCGCTACCTGTCTTGCGTGAATATCGAGGCGTACCCACAAAGAGAGTTGAACGCGCTGCTGCCGCAGCGCTTCCAGAACTGGTTTGCCTTGCGCGGCTGGGCGCCGCGGCCGCACCAGTTCGAACTGCTCGCCCGCGCCCAGGCCGGCCATTCAGTGCTTTTGATCGCACCGACCGGTGCCGGCAAGACGCTGGCCGGCTTCCTGCCGACGCTGGTCGATCTTGAGGCACGACCCAAGCGCCGGCCGGGTGGGGCGCATCGCGGCATCCACACGCTCTATATCTCGCCGCTCAAGGCGCTGGCGGTCGATATCGAGCGCAATCTGGGCAAGCCGGTCAGCGAAATGGGCCTGCCGGTTGCGATGGAGACGCGAACCGGCGACACGCCGGCGCACAAGCGGCAGCGCCAGAAGCTTGTGCCGCCCGATATTTTGATGACCACGCCGGAGCAATTGGCGCTGCTGATTGCCGGCTCGGATGCACAGCGCTTTTTCGCCGATCTGCGCTATGTCGTGCTCGACGAGTTGCATTCGCTGGTCACGTCCAAGCGCGGCCATCTGCTGGCGCTGGGGTTGGCGCGGCTGCGCAGCCTCGTTCCGGGTCTTCAGGCGATCGGTCTGTCCGCCACCGTCTCCGACCCGGACGAATTGCGCCGCTGGCTGGTCAGCCAAAACCCGCCCGGCAACATGGCCGATCTCATCACCGTTTCAGGCGGCGCCAAGCCCGAGATCACCATTCTCGATTCGGACGAGCATGTGCCCTGGTCCGGCCATTCGGCACGCTATGCCGTTCCCGAAATCTATGAGGCGGTGAAGAAGCACCGCACGACGCTGCTGTTCGTCAATACGCGCAGCCAGGCCGAATTCCTGTTCCAGGAATTGTGGCGGGTCAACGACGACAATCTGCCGATCGCGCTTCACCACGGCTCGCTCGATGTCAGCCAGCGCCGCCGTGTCGAAAAGGCGATGGAGACCAATTCGCTGCGCGCCATCGTCGCCACCTCCACGCTCGATCTCGGCATCGACTGGGGCGATGTCGATCTGGTCATCCATGTCGGTGCGCCGAAGGGGGCGAGCCGGCTTGCACAGCGCATCGGTCGTTCCAATCACCGCATGGACGAGCCGAGCCGGGCGATCCTCATCCCGGCCAATCGCTTCGAGGTTCTGGAATGCCGTGCCGCCCTTGAGGCCAACTATCTCGGCGCGCAGGACACGCCGCCGCTGGTCGATGGCGCGCTCGATGTGCTGGCCCAGCATGTGCTGGGCAGCGCCTGCGGCGCGCCGTTCAATGCTGATCTGCTCTATGACGAGATCAGGAGCGCCGCGTCCTACATCAATCTCGATCGCCATACCTTCGACCGGGTCATCGATTTCGTTGCCACAGGCGGCTATGCGTTGCGCGGCTATGAGCGCTATGCGCGCATCCGCCTGACGAAGGAAGGCCTGTGGCGGGTCAGCCATCCGCGCGTCGCCCAGCAATACCGGCTCAATGTCGGCACCATCATCGAAGTGCCGGCGCTGAATGTGCGCTATGTTCGGCAGGGCAGGGGTGCCGTCGGTCGCGGCGGGCCCACGCTCGGCAAGATCGAGGAAGCCTTTCTGGAAACGCTCGTGCCGGGCGACACGTTCCTGTTTGCCGGCAAGGTGCTGCGCTTCGAGGGCATTCGCGAGAATGAATGCTTCGTCTCGAACGCCCCCGGCAGGGATGCCAAGGTTCCCTATTATGGCGGCGGCAAGTTTCCGCTCTCCACCTATCTGGCAGGCGAGGTGCGTGCCATGCTGGCCGATCCAGACCGCTGGAAGCGGTTGCCCGATCAGGTGGCCGACTGGCTACGTATGCAGGCCGACAAGTCCGCGCTGCCGAGGCGTGAGGATCTGCTGGTGGAGACCTTCGCACGCGGCGAGCGCCATTACATGGTCGCTTATCCCTTCGAGGGCAGGCTGGCGCACCAGACATTGGGCATGCTGTTGACCCGTCGTCTGGAGCGCGCGGGTGCAGGCCCCTTGGGCTTCGTGGCGACCGACTATGCGCTGGCCATCTGGGCGCTCGGCGACATGGGGCACATGTTCCAGCGCCGGCAATTGCCTCTTGCGGAGCTTTTCGATGAAGACATGCTGGGTGACGACCTCGAGGCGTGGCTCGCCGACAGCTGGATGCTCAAGCGCACCTTCCGCGCCTGCGCACTGATTTCCGGCCTGATCGAAAAGCGCCACCCCGGCCAGGAAAAGAGCGGCCGGCAGGTGACGGTCTCGGCCGACCTCATCTACGACGTGCTTCGCGCCCACGAGCCGGACCACATTCTGCTGCAGGCGACCCGAACCGATGCGGCCGCGGGCTTGCTCGATGTCAGGAGACTGGCCGAGATGCTCTCGCGCATTCGCGGTCGAATCATGCATAAACATCTGGAGCGCATTTCGCCGCTGGCCGTGCCGATCATGCTTGAGGTCGGCAAGGAGCCTGTCTACGGCGCGGCGAGTGACTCGCTGCTTCTGGAAGCGGCGGACCTGATCGAGGAAGCTATGGGCGAATGAGAACCGCGGCCCGGACACAAAGCGAGGCGATAGTGATTGCCGGCGAGCGTGTCGTCTGCGATCCGCGCGGCGTGCTCTACATGCCCGACATGGAATTGCTGGTCGTTTCCGACCTGCATCTGGAGAAGGGGTCTTCCCTTGCCCGGCGCGGATCGCTGTTGCCCCCCTACGACACCGCAGCCACCTTGCAGCGGCTTCAGGCGGTGATTGCGGACTATGCGCCAAGGCGCGTCGTCAGCCTAGGTGACAGCTTCCATGACGGCGAGGGCGCGGCACGCCTGCCCGAAATCTTCCGGTCACGACTGGAAGTCCTGATGGATGGCCGTGACTGGTACTGGGTCGCCGGCAATCACGACCCGCAGCCGCCGGACGGCGTTTCGGGACGGACAGTGCAGGAGATTGCCATCGGCGGGCTGACCTTCCGCCATGAACCATCCGCTCATCCGATCGAGGGGGAGATCGCGGGCCATCTCCACCCTTGTGCGCGCATCGTCCAGCGTGGGCGCTCGGTGCGGCGGCGTTGCTTTGCCAGCGATGGCAGTCGCGTGGTCATGCCTGCCTTCGGCGCCTATACCGGCTCTCTCAACGTGCTGGACCGCGCCTATCACGGCTTGTTCAGCTGGCCGGATTTCCGGGCCTATATGCTTGGCTCCAGCCGTGTCTTCGCGATTGCCGGCGCACTGCTTCGGCCGGGTTAATCCTTGCGGAATACCAAGCGGCCGATCCAGCCCGTCAGCATGGCAAGCAGGACGGCGAAGATGCCGAACCAGAAGGCATGGTTGTTGGCGAAGCGATAGATCGTCTGCTCGAAGCCGGACTTGTAGATGGCAAGTTGCGCCGAGGTTTCCTTAACGAAGACGCCACTGCGGAACAGGAAGGCTCGGGCGCGGTGGGTGCCGACCGGCACATTGGGGGCAAGCGAAACCGTGGCGCGGAACAGATTTGCCGAGAGAAACTGCACGCCGCCGATGCGCTCGCTATAAAGGCCCACGGCCTTCTTGCGGTCGCGCAGGGCGGCGGTGAATTCCTCGATGGTCGCCGGGCTGCTTTCGGTGTCGTCCGACACCCTGATGTGCAGATTGTCTGCGCCGAGTGACAGCTGCCTGTAACTGGCGGGCTGGGTGATGTCGCGCATCGCCCTTGTCGTGGCGACGGAATAGGAAACCGGCACATTCTCGAAGGTCTCGGATTGGGTGTTGATCCACATGCCGAGTACGCGATCCTTGCGCCTCACGACCACAGGGCGCGCGGGCCCTTCCAGCACCACGATGACATCGTAGCGACCCTGCCGGTTGATCAGCGGATCGGCATTTTCGATGGCGCCGAAAATGGTAAGGTCGGCGCCGGAAAAATCGGTGGTGATGGCGACACGGTCGGTTGACAGGCCGATCTGGATATTTTCCGGGGCGGGTTCCTGGGCAAGCGCTGCTGCCATCCCGCCCCAGGCGGCGCATAGTGACAGGGCCAGCATCGCGGCGGCGCGCCTCATATATGCCCCCCGCCAATGCCGCTGAGGGAATAGATGTCCTGGGGCCGTACGAACAGGTCGAAGGCAAGCCTGAGCGCCACGGCAAGCACCAGCAGCGCCAGCAATGCGCGAAGCTGTTCACCACGCAGCTTCTGGCCTGCCTTGGCGCCATATTGCGCGCCGGCCACGCCGCCGATCATCAACACGAAGGCCAGCACGATGTCGACGGTCTGGTTGGTCGTCGAATGGACGATGGTGGTGTAGGCGGCAACGAAAATGATCTGGAACAGCGACGTGCCGACAACGACATTGGTCGGCACTTTCAGCAGGTAGATCAGGGCCGGCACCATTATGAAGCCGCCCCCGACGCCCATGATCGACGACAGGAAGCCGATGCCTGCGCCAAGCACCAGGACCGGGATCACACTGACGAAAAGTTTCGAGGCGCGAAACCGCATCTTCAGCGGCAGACGGTGAATCCAATTGTGCTGACCCGGTTTCTTCAGCGCCGGCGCCACGCCGCTTTTGCTGCGGCGGATGGCGTTCAGGCTCTCGATCATCATCAGCGAGCCGACAGTGCCCAGGAGCGCCACGTAAAGCAGCGAGATGAACAGGTCCAATTGTCCGATGCTGCGCAGCAAGGCAAAGACGTAGATGCCGGCCGTCGATCCGACGATGCCGCCAATCAAAAGCATCGTACCGAGCTTGAAGTCGAGCGTGCCGCGCTTGAGATGGGCCAGGGCTCCCGAAAACGACGAAGCGATGACCTGGTTGGCGCCGGTGGCCACCGCGATTGCCGGCGGGATGTTGTAGAAGATCAAGAGCGGGGTGATGAGGAAGCCGCCACCGACGCCGAACATGCCGGAGAGAAAGCCGACTGCCGCGCCCATGGCGAGCAGGACAATCACATTTGCCGACAGTTCCGCGATCGGGAGATAGATGCCCACCCGTTAAACTCTACACCATTTGCCCGCCGACGAGGCCGTCCCTCGCCCTCGCTCGTTACCGTGCTCTTGCGCCGAGATTACGGCGGAAAATCAGACTTCCGTACAGTCTAAAACAAAAAGCATGTCAACAGGTTAATGGAGCAGAGGCGGACAGGTCGTCCCGGAAACGACAGGCCGGCGGTCATTTGCGCGCCAGCAGGGCGCGAACGACCTTTTCATTGACCTCGCCGGTGGGTTCCATGTCGTTGTCCTTCTGGAACGCGGCGATAGCGGTCTTGGTCTTTTCACCGAGCACGCCGTCGGCATTGCCGGCATCGTAACCGTTCTTGTTGAGTATGGCCTGGATGTTGCGGACCGCCTTCTTCATGTCGATGCTGGCGGTCGTCGTCGGGCTCTCCTGCCACGCTTCGGGGATCTCGACCGAATTGGCCAGGGCGTTGAGCGGCTTGGGCTTCCACAATTCGGTTGCGGCGCGGGCGCGTTCCAACTGCTCGGGCCGCAGCGAGTTGGCGATCTCGTCGCGCTTGGCGGCGGCATCCTTGTCGCCGGTCTTGGCGACGAGGGCAAACCATTTGTAGGATTCTTCAAGGCTCTGGGCCATGCCGACGCCCTTGGCCGCCAGGATGCCGAGATTGTATTGGCTGTCCTTGACGCCGAGTTCGGCCGCCTGGATGAACCAGCGCGTTGCCGATTCATTGTCGGTCGTGCCGTCGGCGCCCATGGCGAACAGCACGGCGAGGTTATGCATGGCGCTGGCATTGCCCTGCGCGGCGGCGAGCTGGTACCAGGTCTTGGCTTTCTCGATGTCGCGCTCGACGCCGAGGCCCTTCTCGTAGAAATTGCCGATACGATACTGCGCCGGAGCAAAGCCCAGCTCAGCCGATTTCTCGTACCATTTGGCCGCTGCCGCCATGTCGGAGGTAACACCCCTTCCATCCGCATAGCGCGAACCGACCTCGAACAGGGCCTTGGCATCGCCGGCGTTCGCCGCGTCGCGCAGCGGGATCGGTCCTGCTTCCAGCGGCACGCTGATGGCCGGAGCGGCTGCCTGGGTAGGAGCCGCCTCATTCGGCACGAGCGGTGCGGTGGCTGCAATCGGATCGGCCTCCAAGGCGCCGTCCGCCTTGGGTGCGGCCGAGGCCGTGTCGACTTCCGATGATGTGGGAGCGGCGGCTGGTTCCACAGACGGTGACGCCGCCATCTCGGCCGATTGTTCAGCCGGGTCGGTGAGGGTGTTGGCGGTAATGGATCCGTCTTCGGCACCGAGGCTGTCCATCGGTTCGTCAGCTGCAGCGGCGGCAGTTTCAATGTGTTCCTGAGAAATGGCCGGTGCAGGCACGGTCTCTGCCATTTCGGTGTCATCCGCCAGAAACGCCTTGCCCAGTTGCAGGCCGGCAAGCGCCATCATGATTGCGGCTGCCGCCATCAGGATCGGCTTGCGTCGCGCCTTGAGAAGATCGCCTACGCGCAGCGCCCGCACCGGCCCCTTGATGTCGGAGTGACGCTTGAGCGCTTCGGCTTCGGCCGCCGCTGCCTGCGCCGCGCGGCGAGCGGCAGCGATGAAGTCGGATTTCGCGGCATCGGTCTCGGCCTGCCGGCCCGTCTGTCCACGCTCATCGCGCACGCGCTTCATGATGGCGTTGAGATCGGGTGCGCCCGAGCCGGGTGTCAGCGGACGGTTTGCCAGTTTCGGATCTAGCGGCTCGTCGAGATCGACGGCCGGAACATCGTCCACCGGAAGCGTTTCCGGTTCCGCCGGCATTGCGGCGGCATGGCCTTTTCTGCTGAAAACACGTGCCAGCCCGCTGAGCATCGAGCGTGAACGGGCCTCGGGCTCGTCATCCGCGATGGTATCGGAATCAAGTGCGGCGGCCGCGGCCGCGACTGCTGCTTCGGCCGGCGTCCTGGCTACCACCTGCGGAGCGGCCTCGGCGATATCGGAGCGATCGAGATCGCCGAGGTCGTCGAAAAGCGGGAGGCTGTCCTCGACGACGAGCGAGGGTGTGTCCTGAGCCGCCATCTTGCGCAACGGAGCGCGCGGGGCTACCTCCGGCGCAGCCTCCGAACCATTACCCTGTTCGAGCGAACCGAGCCGGTCGACGATCTTCAGCAGCGTATCGTGGATTGCTTCGAAGGTTCTGGCGTTGCGCTCATCCGACCGGCGCGTCAAAGTCTCCAGCGCCTTCAGGTCCTCCGCGAGGCCGGAGACGGCTTCGGTCTGCATCTGCGAGCCGCCGAACGAGTGCACGGCATTTTCAGCGGCCTGCCGGGCGGCTTCGAGGATGGCGTCGTGGCTGCCTGCAATCGATCTTTCGATCTCGTTAAGGCGAGGCCCGATGTCTTCGAACTCGGGCAGGGGAGCCGATGGGCGCGCCAGATGTTCTGTCAACCCGGCGACCTGCGCTTCCAGGTTGCGGATAAGGTCGGGGTCGACGCCGGAATATTGGCTGGCGGAGTGGTCGAGCCGGTTGGAAATAGCCTCGAGGCGCGCCTCCAGGCTACGAATGGTATCGTTGTCCGACAGATCCGGCTTGCGGCTTTCGATCCTTTCGGCAAGCGCGCCGAAGCGGGCATCGATCGCCTGCATGATGCCTTCATTGTCGAAGGCCGAGGTCGCGGCGCGCTGGTCGAGCCGCGCTGCCACTTCCTCAAGCCGCTGTTCGAGGTCGCGAAAGAGCATGTTGCCATGTTCGAGCGCATCGTCCTGACGCCGCTCGATCACGCTGGCGAGCAGGTCGAAGCGCTTCTCCACGCCCTGGAAAATATAGTCGGCATCCGCTGCCGCCGGTGCCCGGTCGATCTTTTCGGCAATGCTGCCGATCTGATTGGCCAGACGCTCGACCGCCTGCTCCGGCAGATGGATCTGTGCGGTGATTTCGTCGACGCGCCGGGACAGAAGATTGAGACGATCCATGACCTCGGCGTTTGGCCGCTGGTCGCCTGCAACCTCTTCGATCTGATGGGCTAGCGAGACAATTCGGGCCTCGATTCGTTCGAATGGCTCGGGGTCGAAATTCGGCATCTTCGCTGCTGCCGTGGAAGCCACGATGGCCCGTGAAATTTCGTCCAGCCGCTCTTCGATCAGGCCGAGCGTGGTTGCATCGCCATGTTCCTGCTGGCGTGCGAAATGGTCGACGGCGCCTGCCAGCGCGCGCACTTTCTCTTCCAGCGAGCGAAGCGACAGCGATTCAGGCAGGTTGCTGACCGCGTCGCTGATCTGCTCCAGCCGCGCGGTAAGTGTGGCCAGAGCCGGGTCCTGCATCCGGCCGGTGGAAACACGATCTTCGAAATCCGACCAGCGGCGATCGAAATCGTCCCAGCGCCGATCGACCGACAGCACGGTCTCCTCGCGCGCCAATGTGTCGAGTGCTTTCCTGACCTGCTCGACTTCCAGGCGCAACATATTGATGCTCTTGTCGTCGCTGCGCTCGGAGAGGGAATTGATGGCGCTGGACAGCCTTTCGAATTCGAGGCCCAGTTCGCTTGCCCCCCTTGCGGTGCCTGTCGAATAGGCGCGCCCCATATCCTGGCGCAGCGCTTCGAATTCGCGCCGCATGCCCGATGTGACCTGCTGGCGCAATTCTTCGCGCAATTGCTGCAGCTCATCGGCGATCTTGCCGAAGGCCGCCACCCCGTCTTCCTGGCTGCGTACCCGCTGAAGGTCACGGGCAATCGCCTGATAGGAAGGACCAGTCGAGAGGGAGGTGCGCGCATTGGTAGCCGCTACTCTCTCATCGGCAGGCGGGTTCGGCAGGTCGGTGGAATTTCCTCCGGTCCGCGTGCGATCGTAAGCGTCGGAGGGCGCTTGTGAATGGCCGATCCGCTGTTCGAGATTTGCCAGCGATCGGTTCAGGTCTTCAAGCGTCGTATACGGCCTGCGCGGCCTGCCGGCGTTCAGTGATTCCAGATAGGAGCGCTTGCTGTTCATTGAAACGTCCGTTCGCCAGTTCTGGTTGGTCTCAAAAGTCCTTCGGGGGCCGGACGCGGGCCGTCTGCGAAAGGCGGCAGAACAAGACTTCCCCCACGCTGCGGAAGGCCATGAATAATTTCGTTAGGAGACTCTTCACGACCACCCGACACGCCCACATTTCACCCAACGTGGTAAACAACGCGTTAACCAAGCTTACCGATATGAAAAGCATAGTGCAGCAGAACGGCTGGCATCGATTGCGCGCTTGCAACGTGAAACGGGCGAGCTTATATATCAGTCTTACGTAAACGTAAGCGGTTTGCTTGGGCGGCTGGCTTGCGTATCCAGGAAGGCACGACTGGAAGCGACATCCCCCCAAAGCTTCCATTCCGGCATTCCTGCGGATGCCACGGGGAAAGCAAATGACCATGAAACTCGTCAAGGTCGGCGAAAACGCTGTTGCCGACGATAGTGCAGACAATGCGGCCGATCATGACCTTGCCCGCATTGGCGATATTGCGAAGAAATACGGCGTAACTCTGCGCACCTTGCGCTTCTACGAAGACAAGGGCCTGTTAACTCCGAAACGCGAAGGCAGCACACGGCTTTATTCGCGTCGCGAGGAAGCAAGGCTGAAGCTGATCCTGCTAGGTCGCAAGGTCGGGTTCTCATTGCGCGACGTCAAGCAGATGCTGGATCTGTACGATCCGAAAGGTGCCAACACCAAGCAGCTGCGCTTGACGCTTGAGAAGTCGGAAAAGCAACTCCAGCGTCTCACGAAGCAACGCCAGGCCATCGATGAAGCCATCGAGGAGTTGACGGCCGGCATGACGCTCGTGGGGGAGATGCTAGGCGCTCGTCCAGTGCCGGTTGCAGCCAACGGCTGACCCGCTTAGCGGCACAAGGCCACGTCGACATCACGCCGTGCGAGGCAGCAGCCTCGCGCGGCGTTTTGCGCATGCGCAGACGAAAAGGTAGTTGTGCCACGGGGCCTCGCGGAAAAATTGCAGTTGCCCAAAATTGACGTTTACGCAAACGTCAATTACTGCTATGCCGCATGACAAGAGCGGGCTGATGCCTGAACCGGGCGTCGGCGCCGCATGATTGCTGCGGAGGATCAAGATGCCGTCATACAGGGCGCCGGTTGCAGACACGCTTTTTGTGCTGAAGGATGTGCTGGGCTACGAGCGCTACAGCAATCTGGCCGGCTTCTCCGATGCATCGCCGGACGTCCTCGACGCAATCCTTGCCGAAGGCGCCAAACTTGCCGAAAACGCGCTCCAGCCAACCAACCGCGCCGGCGACATCGAAGGCTGCGTGCGCCATGACGATGGCTCGGTGACCACGCCGAAGTCTTTCAGGCAGGCCTATGAGCAATATCGCGATGGCGGCTGGGTGGGGCTTGCCGTTCCTGCCGAACATGGCGGGCAGGGCCTGCCCTATGCGGTGCATTCGGCGGTCGGCGAATACATGTCCTCGGCCAATATGGCGCTGATGATGTATCCGGGCCTGACGCAGGGCGCGATCGCCGCGATCCTCGCCCATGGCTCCGACGAGCAGAAACAGAAATACCTGCCGCGCATGGTCGAAGGGACCTGGACCGGAACCATGAACCTGACCGAGCCGCATTGCGGCACCGATCTCGGCCTGCTGCGCACCAAGGCGGTACCAAATGGCGATGGCAGTTACAGGATTTCCGGGCAGAAGATTTTCATTTCCGCCGGAGAGCACGACCTGGCCGACAACATCATCCATCTGGTGCTCGCCCGCATCGAGGGTGCGCCGGAGGGGGTCAAGGGCATCTCACTGTTCATCGTGCCGAAGGTACTGGACGATGAAGATGGCCGGCGCAATGGCGTTTCCTGCGGCTCCATCGAGGAGAAGATGGGCATTCACGGCAACGCCACCTGCGTCATGAATTACGACGAGGCGACCGGCTATCTGCTCGGGCCCGAGCATGGCGGCCTGAAGGCCATGTTCACCATGATGAACGAGGCGCGTCTCGGCGTTGCCCTGCAGGGCCTGGCGGTCTCCGAAGCCGCCTATCAGAACGCCGTCGCCTATGCGAAGGAGCGTTTGCAGGGCCGCTCGCTGTCGGGCGCCAAGGCTCCCGACAGACCGGCCGACCCGATCATCGTCCATCCCGATATCCGCCGGGCGCTGATGATCATGAAGGCCTTCAATGAGGCCGGCCGCGCGCTGATGCTGGCGACGGCACTCAATTCAGACATCGCCCATCGTTCGCCGGACGAAGCCGAGCGGCAGGCGGCCGACGATCAACTCTCGCTGTTGACGCCTGTTCTCAAGGGCGTGCTGACCGACAAGGGCTTCGACCATGCGGTGATGGCACAGCAGGTGTTCGGTGGCCATGGCTATATCGAAGAACACGGCATGAGCCAGTTCGTGCGCGATGCCCGCATCGCCATGATCTATGAAGGTGCCAACGGCATCCAGGCGCTCGATCTCGTCGGCCGCAAGCTGGCGCAAAATGGCGGCAGCGCCGTGCAGGCCTTCTTCAAGGAAGTCGGCGATTTCTGCGAGGAAAACCGTGCCGACGAGAAGATGGCGCCCTACACCAAGGCGCTCAAGAAAGGTCTGAACGACCTGCAGGCCGCTACCATGTGGCTGATGCAGAACGCCATCCAGAAGCCGGACAATGCCGGCGCCGCCTCCACCGACTACATGCATCTCTTCGGCCTTGTCGCGCTTGGCCATATGTGGGGCCGCATGGTCAAGGCCGCGCAGGAAAAGCTTGCCGCCGGCGCGGGCGATGCCGCTTCCTTCTACGAGAACAAGCTTGTCACCGGCAGCTATTTCATGGAGCGTATCATGCCGGAGACGGCAACCCGTCTGGCGCGCATCTCAAGCGGAGCCGATACAATGATGGCGCTGCCGGCGGAGGCGTTCTGACGTCGCGAAGGGAGAGCGTGTTGACCAACCCAGGCGAAATCCTCGGCCTGCCCAAGCCCGGCTGGATGTCGGAAGACGTCGCCATGCTCTACGACATGGCGACGAAATTCCTGGAAGCCGAGATTGCGCCGCGCTACGAGGAATTCGAGAAGGCTGAGAGCTTCGATCGCGACAGTTGGCGCAAGGCCGGTGCGGCGGGGCTGCTTTGCGCCTCCATGCCGGAGGCATATGGCGGTTCGGGCGGCACATTTGCACATGAAAGCGCCATCATGGAAGCCATTTCCCATGTCGGGGTGGACGGCTTCGGCATCGCGCTGCACAGTTCCATCGTCGCGCCCTACATCCTCCTCTACGGGTCGGAGGAGCAGAAGCGCAAATGGCTGCCGAGGATGGCGACCGGCGAACTGATCGGCGCCATCGCCATGACCGAGCCCGGTGCTGGATCTGACCTGCAGGGCGTCAAGACCAGTGCCGTCAAGGACGGCAACCATTATCTGATCAACGGCTCCAAGACCTTTATCACCAACGGCCAGCTTGCCAATCTCATCATCGTCGTCACCAAGACCGATCCGTCCAAGGGCGCGAAGGGAACGTCCCTGATCGTTGTCGAAACCGACGAGGTCGAGGGCTTCGAGCGCGGCCGCAACCTCGACAAGATCGGCCTGAAATCCAACGACACGTCCGAACTCTTCTTCAACGATGTGCGGGTGCCGACGGCAAACCTGCTCGGGGCGGAGGAAGGGCAGGGCTTCGTCCAGCTCATGCAGCAATTGCCGCAGGAGCGCCTGCAGATCGGGGCGACCGCAATTGCCGCCGTCGAGCGCGCACTGGCGCTGACCATCGACTATGTCAAGGAGCGCAAGGCCTTCGGCAAGGCGGTGATCGACTTCCAGAACACGCAGTTCAGGCTGGCCGAACTGAAGACGGAAGCCACCATTGGCCGCGTCTTTTACAATGATTGCGTTGCCCGCCACCTCGCCGGCGGGCTCGATCCGGTTACCGCCTCCATGGCCAAATACTGGCTCTCCGACCTTCAGGGCAAGGTCGTGGATGAGTGCCTGCAATTGCATGGCGGCTATGGCTATATGAATGAATATCCGATTGCGCGCATGTATCGCGACGCCCGTGTACAGCGCATCTATGGCGGCACTAACGAGATCATGAAGCTGTTGATCGCGCGGAGCTTGTGACGAGGAAAGTTGAACCACCCCGCTCCAGCCCTTCTGGCCACCTCTCCCCTTGCCTGGGGGAGAGGAAAGGCGCCCAGCTTGCGGCCGGCACTTCCTCTCCCCCGTTGATCGGGGGAGAGGTGTCGAGGCGAAGCCGAGACGGAGTGGGGGTCGATTGATGCAAGCGAAGCTATGGTGGTTCCGCCCGGTTTCGCCTTAGAGGAGAGAAAATATGGCTGACGCTTTTGTCTATGACGCCGTGCGCACCCCGCGCGGGCGCGGCAAGAAGGACGGCGCGCTGCATGAAGTTCCGGCGGTGCGGCTTGCGGCCCGCACGCTGGAAGCCCTGCGCGACCGCAACGGGCTGGACACCGGCACGGTCGACGACATCATCTTCGGCTGCGTCGATCCGGTCGGCGAGGCGGGCTCGGTCATTCCGCGCGCCGCCGCCTTCGAGGCCGGCTATGACACCAAGGCGCCCGGCATGCAGATTTCGCGCTTCTGCGCCTCGGGTCTCGATTCCATCAATCTCGGTGCGGCCAAGATCGCCCAGGGCGCCGACGATATCGTGATCGCGGGCGGGGTGGAAAGCATGAGCCGTGTCGGCATGGGCATGTCGGGCGGCTCATGGTTCATGGACCCGTCGGTCGGCCTGCCGGCCTGGTTCGTGCCGCAGGGCATTTCGGCGGATCTCATCGCCACCAAATACGGCTTTTCCCGCGACGACGTCGATGCCTATGCGGTGGAAAGCCAGAAGCGCGCCGCCCATTCCTGGGAAAAGGGCTATTTCAAGAAGTCCGTCATCCCGGTGAAGGACCAGAACGGCCTCACCATTCTTGACCATGACGAGCATATGCGCCCCACCACCGACATGCAGTCGCTGGCAGCCCTCAACCCGTCCTTCGTCATGCCGGGCGAGATGGGCGGCTTTGACGCTGTGGCTGTCCAGAAGCACCCGGAGGTCGAGGCGGTCAACCACGTCCACCATGCGGGCAACTCCTCGGGCATCGTCGATGGCGCAGGGGCGGTTCTGCTCGGGTCCAAGAAGGCCGGCAAGGCGATGGGGCTCAAGCCCCGTGCGCGCATCCGCGCCTTCGCCAATATCGGCTCGGAGCCGGTGCTGATGCTGACCGGCCCAGTCGACGTCACCGAAAAGCTGCTGAAGCGGGCGAAGATGAAGCTGTCCGACATCGACCTGTTCGAGCTCAACGAAGCCTTCGCCGCGGTCGTACTGCGCTATATCCAGGCCTTCGACATTCCCGGCGACAAGATCAACGTCAATGGCGGGGCGATCGCCATGGGCCATCCGCTCGGCGCCACCGGTGCCATGATCTTCGGCACGGTGCTGGACGAGCTGGAGCGGCGCGACCTCAACACGGCGCTGGTCACGCTCTGCATCGGCGCCGGCATGGGCACCGCGACGATCATCGAGCGGGTCTAGCCACCTCTTACCCTCCCCCTTGTGGGGAGGGTCGGCGCGTTAGCGCCGGGGTGAGGGCTATGATGAAGTACGGAGCCTCTTACCCCCACCCCGCTCGTTTCGCTCGCGACCCTCCCCACAAGGGGGAGGGTAAGCCAGTCGCCACCGTCGCGCCCCGCGCTGACGCCACCGGATTTTCAAGGAGGGAACCACTCCAATGGCTGACTACAAGAACTTCACCGTCGAAACCGATGCCGATGGCATCGCCCTCGTCACCTGGGACATGCCGGACCGCTCGATGAATGTCTTCACCGAGCAGGTGATGTCGGAACTCGACAGTATCGTCGATCAGGTCACGGCCGATGTCGCCGTCAAGGGTGCGGTCATCACCTCGGGCAAGGAGACCTTCTCCGGCGGCGCCGATCTTGCCATGCTGCAGAAGATGCTGGGCCTGTTCCAGAAGGAAAATTCGCGCGATCCCGATCATGCGATCAGGCTGCTGTTCGACAATGTCGGCCGCATGGGCCAGCTCTTCCGCAAGCTGGAGACCTGCGGCAAGCCCTGGGTCTCGGCGATCAACGGCACCTGCATGGGCGGCGCCTTCGAAATGTCGCTTGCCTGCCACGGTCGCATCGCGGCCGACTCGGATGCGGTCAAGATGGCGCTGCCGGAGGTCAAGGTTGGCATCTTCCCCGGCGCCGGCGGCACCCAGCGCGTGCCGCGCCTGACCGACCAGCAGCAGGCCCTGCAGATGCTGACCTCCGGCCAGAACCTGACGCCGCAGCGTGCCAAGGCGATGGGGCTGATCCATGAGATCGCCGAGCCGAAGAAACTGGTCGCCGCCGCCAAGGCGATGATCAAGGGCGGGCTGAAGCCGGTCCAGCCCTGGGACGAGAAGGGCTTCAAGCTGCCGGGCGGTCCGATCTATTCGGCGGCCGGCGCCAATCTGTGGCCGCCGGCAATCGCCATCCTGCGCCGCGAAACCTATGGCAATTATCCGGCCGCAAGCGCGATCCTGAAATGCGTCTATGAAGGCCTGCTGGTGCCCTTCGACACCGGTTTGAAGATCGAGCAGCGCTATTTCACCGAGATCCTGCGGACGAAAGAAGCAGCGATGATGATCCGCTCGCTCTTCGTGTCGCTGCAGGAACTCAACAAGGGCGCGCGCCGGCCCGAAGGCGTTCCGCCAACGAAGTTCAGGAAGATCGGCATCATCGGCGCCGGCTTCATGGGCGCCGGCATTGCCTATGTGACGGCCAAGGCCGGCATCCCCGTAGTGCTCATCGACCGCGACATGGAGGCTGCCGAAAAGGGCAAGGCGCATTCCGACAAGCTGGTCTCGGAGCAGATCAAGAAGGGGCGTGCCAAGGCCGAGGATAAAGAGCGGCTGCTGTCGCTGATCACACCCAGCGCCGACTATGCCGACCTTGCCGGCAGCGATCTCGTCATCGAGGCGGTGTTCGAGGATTCCGAGGTCAAAAAGGCGACGACCGAAAAGGCCGAGGCCGCGCTGAAGCCGTCATCCGTCTTTGCTTCCAATACCTCGACTATCCCGATCACCAGCCTGGCCAAGAACTCCGCCCGGCCGAAGAACTTCGTCGGCATCCACTTCTTCTCGCCTGTCGACAAGATGATGCTGGTTGAAATCATCCTCGGCAAGAAGACCGGCGAGAAGGCGCTTGCGGTTGCCATCGACTATGTCCGCGCCATTAAGAAGACGCCGATCGTCGTCAACGACACGCGCGGCTTCTATGTCAATCGCTGCGTGCTGCGCTATATGTCGGAAGCCTTCAAGATGCTGATTGAGGGCGTGCCGGCCGCCATGATCGAGAATGCGGCGCGTGCTGCCGGCATGCCGGTAGGCCCGCTGGCGCTGACCGACGAGACGGCGATCGATCTTGCCCAGAAGATCATGAAGCAGACCATCCGCGATCTTGGCGAGAAGGCGGTCGATCCCGAGCAGATGAAGCTCATCGACACGATGGTCGACACCCATGGCCGCTTCGGCCGCAAGAACGGCAAGGGCTTCTACGACTATCCGGAAAAACCGGCCAAGAAGCATCTGTGGCCGGGCCTGAAGGACCTCTACAAGCAGCGCAATCCCGACAAGATCGATTATGAGGAATTGAAGCAGCGCTTCCTCACCGTCATCGCGCTCGAGGCCGCTCGCGTCATGGAGGAGGGCATCGTCACCGACCCGCGCGAGGCCGATGTCGGCTCGATCCTCGCCTTCGGCTTCGCACCTTATACCGGCGGGGCCCTGTCCTATATCGACGGCATCGGGGCGAAGGAGTTCGTCCGCATCGCCAAGACCTTGCGCAAGAAATATGGTGCCGAATTCAAGGCGCCGAAGCTTCTTCTCGACATGGTTGAAAAGGGCGAAACCTTCTATCAGCGCTTCGATCCCTATGCGAAGGAAGAGGCGAAGAAGGCGGCATAGGTCGCCGAAAGGAAAGCAAAGATGGCGACATACAGGGGCAGTGCTGAAACGGCCAGCGCCAGCCGCTACCTCCAGCAATTATGCAAGCACTGGAGCCATAAATTCGCGGTCGAGTTCGATCCTGCGCATGGGCGGATCGAATTCGACCCGGAGACGGTCTGCGAGCTCGACGCAGGCATAGACCGCCTTTCGGTTCGCCTCGATGCCGCCGATCCGGAGCGGGCCGAGCGCATGAAGCAGGTGATTGCAGATCATCTGAAGCGCTTCGCCTTTCGCGAGGATTTCGTCCTGGCGTGGGACGCCGCCGCGCCCCGAGCCTCCGGCGTCTAGGCCAGACGGATGTATGTCTGGGCTCGCCTGGCCAGGATGGCGCTCACCACCAAGAGTCGCGGCAGGTTTGAGATGGGCGACAAGGGAAGGCTCGCCTTCCGCTGCCTGCCGACCGATATCGACATCAATTACCATCTCAACAATGCCCGCTACATGATGCTGGCCGATGTCGGGCGCATCGACCTCTTCCTGCGCGCCGGGCTGATCGCCAGCGCGCGGCGCAATGGCTGGGCGCCGATGCTCGGTGGCCTGCAGATCGTCTTCGTGCGCGAAATCAGGCTGTGGCGCCGGTTCGAGGTCGTCTCTACCATCGAGACTTGGGAGGGCACCCAGGTCATCGGGCGGCACGAATTCGTGCTTGTCAACGGTGAGACAGCGGCTGTGATACTGACCACGGCGGGCATCTATGACCGCCGCAGGCGCCGTTTCGTCCAAATCGAGGAATTGTTCGCTGCCCTCGGTTACAATGCCTCCCCCCGCGCGCCGACAGAGGCAGAGCGTGCCTTCATGGCGTCCCATGTGGGCCTGCGCGCAAACGCCAAGAGCGGTGATGGCCGGGAAGTCTCGTCTTGACGCTTCTGGACATCGCACCGACCTCGCGTTAAAGGTATATTTTCCTGTTTTGACGCGAGATCACGCCGATGCTTTCGCACGACCGGGTCTGGGCCGCCATCGATGCGCTGGCCGAACGCTACTCTTTGTCTGCCTCCGGGCTGGCCAAGAGGGCCGGACTGGATTCGACAGCCTTCAACAAATCGAAGCGGGCGTCCGCCGACGGAAGGCCGCGCTGGCCGTCGACCGAATCGCTTGCCAAGATCATTGAAGCGACCAATTCGTCGCTCGACGAGTTCATGAGCCTGCTTGAGGACCGCGCCTCTGCTGCCGACCGGCAGCTACCGGTTCAAAAACCGACTGTACCGCTGCTGGGTTTTGCCCAGGCCGGTGCCGGTGGGTTTTTCGATGATGCCGGCTTTCCGGCGGGCCAGGGCTGGGACCTGATCGAGCTTCCGGCCCAATCGACCGAGAATTCCTATGCGCTTGAAGTCCAGGGCGATTCCATGCTGCCGCTCTACCGGCATGGTGACGTGCTGATCGTCGATCCGGGAGTCCAGGTCCACAAGGGAGACCGTGTTGTCGTCAAGACGCATGGCGGCGAGGTCATGGCAAAGGTGCTGGCGCGCCGCACGCCAAAGATGATCGAGCTTCACTCGATCAATCCTGAGCATCCCGGCCGCAATCTCGCCGTAACCGATGTCGACTGGATGGCGCGCATCGTCTGGGCAAGCCAATAGGCGCGGTGATGCGTCCGGGTGTATTGGCCACCTCGATCGTGATGCTGCTCGGTGTCGGCCTTGCGATTCTGCGCGGCGGCGCGCTCATCACTGGGCAACAATCCGAAGCGACGATGGCAGACCAGCCGCCCGTTGCAGCTTCTCCCAAAACTGACAGGCCGCTGCCACCTCGGTCGCCTGCCCCCGAGCAGGACAAGCCGGAACCAACGCCCGATGTGACGCAACTGGAGCGCATCGCTCCACGCGAGCCGCTGGGCGATCTCGGATCGGCCGCCCCGCCTCGCCCGAAGAATGGAGGCACCATCCTCTACCAGCCGCTTTCGCCCGCTGCCGGAAAGATCGAGGCCATGGGCTATTCGATTGTGCTTGCAGGCATCGAACAGCCCGACCCTGAGGAAAGCTGCGATTTCGAGGGCAAGGCCTGGCCATGCGGTGCGCGGGCGCGCTCCGCCTTTCGGGCTTTCCTGCGTGGCCGCGCCGTCAATTGCGAGATCGCGCCGGAAGCGCAAAAGACGGCTTCCATCACCACGAGTTGCCGGCTGGGCAAGCAGGACGTCGCGGAGTGGCTGGTTGAGAACGGCTGGGCGCGCGCGGCACCGGGCGGTCCTTATGCCAGGCTTGCCGAAGATGCCCGCGCGCAGGGCAGGGGCCTTTATGGACCGCCGCCTGCCGCTGCCGCACCGCCAGTGGCGCTGCCGATACCCTCGATTACGCCAGCTGGCCCGCCAGAGCCTTTTCAATAAGCGCGCGCGTCTCTTCGATGCCATAAAGGGCGGCAAAGGACCCAAAGCGCGGGCCGCGCTCCTGGCCGATCAGCACTTGATAGATCATCTGGAAGAAGGCGACTGACACGCCGGGACCGCCTTCCGGGCTCTTTTTCGTGTGGTCCTGATAGCGTTCGATTTTACGCGCCACGTTGAGCGCCGCGTTCTGGATCTCCTCGCTGCCGGCGTTGGCAGGAAGTTCTGCAAGGCTTTCCGACAGGCTCTGGAGCGCCGCACGCTCGATCTCGTCTGGCGCCCGGTAGGATTTTTGCGGCTTCACGAAATCGTCGAAATAGCGGATCGCATAGCCGGCAAGCCGGTCGAGTTCGGGATGCGTCTGCGGTGTCACGCCTTCCGCATGGCGTGAGATGAAGCCCCAAAGCACATCCTTGTTCTGCGCATTCGAAGCGCTGACCAGGTTGAGCAGCAGCGAGAACGGCACCGGTAGGTCGATCCTGGGCGGATTGCCGTAATGCATGTGCCAGACCGGATTGCCGAGGCGGTTCTTCCAGTCCTGCCGCTGATAGGCCGACAAATAGGTGTAATATTCGTCCACCGCCTTGGGGATGACGTCGAAATAGAGCTTCTTGGCCGCCCTCGGCTTCTGGAACATATAGAGGCCGAGGCTTTCGGTTGGCGCATAGGTCAGCCATTCGTCGATGGTGAGCCCGTTTCCCTTGGACTTGGAGATTTTCTGGCCATTTTCGTCGAGAAACAGCTCATAAACGAAATGTTCCGGCGCCCTTCCGCCAAGAATTTCGCAAATACGGTCGTAAATCACCGCATTTGTCTGGTGATCCTTGCCAAACATCTCGAAATCCACGCCGAGAGCGGCCCAACGCATGCCGAAATCCGGCTTCCATTGCAGCTTCACCTTGCCGCCGGTGACGGGCAGCGTCGTTTCCTCGCCATCCTCGTCGTCAAAGGTGATGGTGCCGTTTTCAGCATCAACGTGCTTCATCGGCACGTAGAGTACGCGGCCCGACTTGGGCGAGATCGGCAGGAACGGACTGTAGGTCGCCTGGCGTTCCTCGCCAAGCGTCGGCAGCATCACCGCCATGATGTCGTCATAATGGGCGGCCGCGCGCAGCAGCACCTCATCGAAGCGGCCGGACTTGTAATATTCCGTTGCACTGGCGAATTCGTAGTCGAAGCCGAAAGTGTCGAGAAAGCGGCGCAGCATCGCATTGTTGTGATGGCCGAAGCTTTCATAATCGCCGCCGAACGGGTTCGGCACCGCAGTGAGCGGCATGTGCAGATAGGGCTCGAGTGCTGCGCGGTCCGGCACATTTTCGGGAATCTTGCGCATTCCGTCCATGTCGTCGGAAAAGCACAACAGCCGGGTCTTGACCTTGTCCTGCGTCAGCACGCGAAAGGCATGGCGCACCATCGAGGTGCGCGCGACCTCGCCGAATGTGCCGATATGCGGCAGGCCGGAGGGGCCGTAGCCGGTTTCGAACAGGACGGTCTCGGGAAATTCGCCGCCTTTGTAGCGGGCCACGATTTTTCGCGCTTCCTCGAAGGGCCAGGCTTTGCTTTCGGCTGAAGCGGCCAGAACCTCGGGGTTGAGTTCGCTGATATGTGGGCCCGTCATGTCATTGTTCCTGCATCCATCGCCGGCCAGAGCCGACGCGCCTGCTCTAAGGCTCGCGACGATGGGCGTCAACGATTGCAAGGGTTTTTCCTTGCGGCGCAAGGACGCCGCCTCCGGGCTCTTCCAAGCCTGCCGCCGCCGGTCGTATTTGCTGCCTATAGTTGCTCGGCGCGCAACTGGGCGGGGCTTTTCGGCGAAAGCAGTCCAGGCGCGACGTCGAATACGGTCATGGCACCATATTGGCCCATCGCGTTCAGGCGGTGCACGGCTCGCGCATAAGCCACGAGCACGCTGGCGGTGAATTCCGGATTGCTGCCGAGCTTGAGGCCGTACTCGATCACCTGGGCGTTTTCTTTCGAGGTGTTGCCGCTGCGGATGACGAAGCCGCCATGCACCATGGCCTGGTGATCGCGTGCCAGGTCCTCGGCAGAGATGAAATTCACCGTGGTGTCGTACTCGTCGAAATAATGCGGCATGGTGACGATGGCATTGTGTACCTGTTCGGCGTCCGCACCCTCCTCCAGCACGACAAAGCACTCGCGCCTGTGCTTCTCGCGGGTGGTAAGCGTCGGGCGTGAAGCGCTGCGGACGCGGTCTACGGCTTCCTTGACGGGGCGGGTATATTGCACGGCACCCGCAACCCCCGGCACTCGCCTGACAGCATCCGAATGGCCTTGGCTCAGCCCATCGCCCCAGAAGGTGTAGGTCGCGCCATCCGGCAGAAGCGCCTCACCGACGATGCGGTTGATCGAAAACATGCCCGGATCCCAGCCGGCCGATATCAGTGCCGTCCGGCGGTTCGCCCGTGCCGGTGCGTCCACCGCAGTGAAATATTCCGGAATTCGCGCATGGGTGTCGAAACTGTCGACCGTATTGAACAGGGCGGCCAGTTCTGGGCCCTGCCGAGGCAGATCGTCCTTCGATCCGCCGCACAGGATCAGCACGTCAATGCGATCCGTGTGATCCGGCAGCGCACTCATTGCATGTACCGGCGTCACCGCATCCCTTGGCTTGAGATGCTCGGGCGACCGGCGGGTGTAGATACCGACGAGCCGCATATCGGGGTTTTTCGCAATGGCAGCTTCCACGCCGCGTCCGAGGTTCCCGTGCCCGGCGATGGCGACCCGGATTTGCTCAGCCATTAAAGATTCCCTCATGCAATTCGAATGGTCGTGAGGGATAGCAAATAAATCGTCGCGATCAAGCAGGTCCTTGCCTGTCCGCACAGCTCCAAGGCCCGTGACGATAGGCGTCAATGGTCGCATGGGTTTTTTCTTGCCGCGCAGGGGCGCCGCTCCTAACTTCGCCCCGTATCATGCGAGGATATGAAGAATGCCAACCCCTACCACCCATGAAGCACTGATCTATCTCATGGTGATCACATCGGCTTCGGACCGGGACATGACCGATGTGGAACTGGCGCGAATTGGCGATGTCGTCCGCTCCTGGCCGGCGTTCGAGGGCTTCAACGATCAGAAGCTGATCGGCGTTGCCCAGGATTGCCAGAAGCTTCTGCATGAGCCGGAGGGACTTGGCGGCGTGCTTGCGATCGCGGCGCGTGCCATTCCTGAACGGCTGCGCGACACTGCCTATGCCGCAGCGCTTGAGGTTGCCGCAGTCGATCTCGAAATGCGGCTGGAAGAAGTGCGTGTCCTTCAGTTGCTGCGCCAGAGCCTCGACCTCGACGCTGTCGTCAGCCATTCAATCGAACGCGCGGCGAAGGCACGGCATCGCACTTTGACGTGATGCCTTTGGAGATGCTGCGATGGATGGGGTGATCCCTGGCGAGGCTGCCATACGCATGGCGGCATTCCTGGCGATCTTCGCCTCGATGGCCGTCTTCGAATTGTGGTCGCCGCGGCTGGAACGGCCGGAAATGGCGTCGGCGCTGAAATCACGCCGCTGGTTCACTAATCTGTCGATGGTGGTGATCTCTTCGCTTGTTCTGCGGGTGATCTTTCCCGCGGCGGCCGTCGGTGCCGCCGCCCTTGCCGAAATGCGGGGCTGGGGCTTGCTGCACATGGCCGGGATCGACGGGATCTTCGGTGGCGTCTTTGCCTTTGTGGTGCTCGACCTTGCCGTCTGGCTTGAACATGTGGTGAGCCATAAGATCCCGTTTTTGTGGCGCATCCACCGCATGCACCATTGCGATGTCGGCTTCGACGTGACGACGGGACTGCGCTTCCATCCGTTCGAGATACTGATCTCCATGGTCTGGAAGGCGGCTGTCGTGATTGCGCTCGGCGCCCCGGTGCTTGCCGTGTTGCTGTTCGAGATCGTGTTGAACGGCTCGTCCATGTTCAGCCACTCCAATATCCGCATAGGCGCGCGGGCCGACCGCCTGTTGCGTCGCGTGATCGTCACGCCCGACATGCATAGGGTTCATCACTCCGCCGAGCGTGCCGAGACCGATTCCAATTACGGCTTCAATTTTTCTCTCTGGGACCGGCTGTTCGGCACCTATGTCGAACAGCCGCGCCGCGGTCATGACGGCATGACGATCGGCCTTGCCGAATATCGCGGGGATGAACCGACCCATATCGGCTGGCTGCTGCGGCTGCCGTTCCTGTCGAACCGCAGGTCGAAATAGGCTTGAGCAGCGGACGTTCTGACGAACGCGACCCCGCTGCTCGGACTCGGTTTCTTTAGCCGCATTTGTGCAACGCCAGACGATTCCGTCTGGCTGCAAACCGCTCTAGTAGAAACCGATCGGGAAATAGCGCAGATACAGCTCGGCGAAGCGGCCTTTCACCGATATCTCATGCAGCGCGTAGTTGAGTGCGTCTGCCAGTATAGGATTGTCGGGAGCAACCGCGATGGCAAGGCCGGTTCCCAGATATTCCGGCGCCAGATAGGGCCCACCGGCAAAACGACAGCATCGGTCCGATTCTTCTCCCGCCAGCCAGAATCCAAATCGCATGCCATCGCCGAAGGCAGCAGCGATTTTGCCCTCTTTCAGATCGTCGAACAGCCATTCCTGCCGGCTATATGTAACCACCCTGGCCTTCGAAAAATAGTCGCGCAGCATGCCCTCATGGGCAGACCCTGCCATCACGCCGATCCGTTCGTTCTCGACAGCCCTGAAGATCGGTTCGCCCAGCGGGGAACTCTTGCGGGTGAGGAAGCGGGCTGGAAACTGCAGATAGGGCCGGGAGAAAGCATATTTGGCACGGCTTTCCTGGGTTATCGCAATGCCGGCAATGATCGCCTCGCCCTGTCCGTCATGCAGCGCCTTTTCCAACTCGCCCCATGGCAGCGCCTGGATCTGGCATTTCGCCGAAATGTCGAGTTCAGCGCAGATTGCACGTGACAGATCGACATGCAGACCTGAGAGGCGGCCGTTCGGGTCAAGAAAATTGAATGGCGGAAAATCGGTCGTCGTCAGGAAACGCAGGCGTTCGAGCGTCGACAGGTCCGGTTTCACCAGTCGTTCCTTGGCATCCCAGAATACCGGTACGTCCGGTTCGGCGGCGCGCGCTGGCGACCACGCAAGGCTTGCCGTGAAAAATAGTAGGAAAACGACCGACGCAAGATTCACTTCTGCCTGCTCCGATTGCTGAACGGTTCGAACCTTGTCGAGTCCGGTGGATCGTTGTGGGGAGCTTTAACTTGCCAGCCGGCGCGACGCAAAACGATTGTTCGGCCGGAGAGTTCGTGACCCGCGGCCGGACATATTTTGTGGCTGTTCCGGTCACTCGCAAGGCTCTGATGCTTTTTGGCTATGGCCGGGCTGGTTTTGCCGTGCATAATCACGATGGGATGCAGCATTGGGGGATGTTGCTGTGAGGGTTGACTTCCAAAGGCGGCGGCATTGCCGCCATTCGGATCGACGGTGCGCAACGGTAAAATCCGTTGTTTCTTGTGCATTTCGCGTAACGGCTGAATCGACCGGCCAGCTTGCTGCCGGTGCGAGATGGTTGCTGTAGAGGCAAGGCGAGCAACCGGCACGGCTGCCACGGCAGATGGCGCCAAGGGCTTTCATCCCGAACTCGAGAATGCCAACGAGAACGGAATAAGCCTGTTTGGTGCGCTGGTACTGCCGGAAATCACCGCCTGGCGGCCGGTCCTGGATCGGTTGGGCATTTCAGTGTCCACCTGCATCGGGCTAGCCTCGCGGGCAGGGGGCAGCGGTTCGAGTTTCCAGGCTGAACTGCTGGCTTCCGGTATCGTTACCGAGGCGGAGTTCTATCATGCGGTCGCCCAGGAACTTGGCGTGGCTTTCGAAGCCGACCCGGACCCGCAGAAGCTTGTCATGCGTCAGGTCGACGGTTTGGCACTGCTGCGCCGCGGCGGCCACCGCATGGCGGCGCAGTTGGAGGATGGGCGAGGGGGCCTTGGTCATCTTGCCGCGCCGGACGTATCGGATTGGCAGCGCCTGAGGCGGTGTCTTCATGAGAAGCCTGCGTTGCGTCATCGGATAAGGATCGTCGCGCCCTCCGAACTTCGGCAAGCTATTCTTTGGCGCTCCCGTGAGGCGTTGACGCGCCTTGCGCTCACCAGCCTTTATGAGCAACGACCCGATTGTTCGGCCCGTTATGTGGTGAATGCCTATCAGGCCTTCGCACTGGGCCTGCTCATCGGTGCGATTCCCCTGGCCATGCTTCTGGCCCCGAAAAGCGCGCTTGTGGCACTGCATATCGTGCTGTCGCTGTTCTTTTCTGCCTGCGTCGCGTTGCGCGTAGCAGCGATCTTCTGGCTGCCTCCACCTTCCACCGGATCGTTGCCGGCCGTGTCCCGCGATATCCCGGTCTATTCTGTCCTCGTCGCGCTCGACAAGGAAGCCGAGGTGGTCCCCGACCTTCTTGTCGGGCTCAGTCGGATCAACTGGCCGGCAGGCAAGCTCGAAATAAAGCTTGTCTGCGAGGAAGACGACGCAGACACCATTCACGCCATCATGAACCATCCGCTCGGCGCCCGTGTCGAAATCATTGTGGTGCCCGACACGCAGCCACGCACCAAGCCAAAGGCGCTGAGCTACGCGCTGCCACTGACCAGCGGCGAATTCATCGTCCTTTACGATGCCGAAGACCGTCCTCATCCCATGCAGTTGATGGAGGCTTGGCAGCGCTTCCGCGATTCAGGCCCGGGGCTCGGTTGTCTGCAGGCCCCGCTCGAAGTGTCGAATCGCGGTGCGGGCATGATCGCGAACATGTTCGGCTTCGAATATGCCGCGCTTTTTCGCCGGTTGCTGCCGTGGCTCGCCGCCAATCGCCTCATGTTCCCCCTCGGCGGTACCTCGAATCATTTCCGCAGATCTGTGTTGGAGGAGGTCGGCGGGTGGGACCCCTACAATGTGACCGAGGATGCCGATCTCGGGTTGCGCCTGGCACGTTTCGGCTACCGCGCCGAGACCATTTCATGCCCGACGCTGGAGGACGGGCCGGAGGATTTCAGGACCTGGCGCCTGCAGCGGATGCGCTGGTTCAAGGGCTGGATGCAGACCTGGCTGGTCCATATGCGGGCGCCTGCACGGCTGGCGTCCGAACTGCCCCTGGCATCTTTCTGTCTTGCTCAAATCCTGTTTGCCGGCATGGTCCTGTCGGCCTTGCTCCATCCGTTCCTTTTTCTGTCCGCACTGCTCCTGATGGTACAGTCCAGCGCAGGGGTGCCGCTGGGCGGGTGGCAGAAAGCCTTGCTGGTCTTCGATTCGGTCAACGTCACCCTGGGCTATCTGTCTTTCATGGTTCTGGGCGGGCTCGCGCTCAGCCGGCAGGAGCGCAAGGGCTATTGGAAGGTCTGCCTGTTTACGCCCGTCTACTGGCTGATGCTGTCGATTGCCGCCTGGTGCGCTCTCTACGAGCTTTGCAAGCGACCGCATCACTGGAATAAGACACCGCACCGCAGATCGCAGTACCTGTGACGACCGGAAAAGAACTATCGGGTCGCTGTTATTTCAGGAAATCGGGTCCCTCGCCGATGATCTTCTCGTCCGCCTTGCCGATGACTGCGAGATCGCGACCGGCATAGGGCAGGGTTGAGAGTATGCGCCGCATGACTTCGAGTCTTGCCCGCCGCTTGTCATTGGAACGCACGATGATCCAGGGCGCTTCGGGCGAATGGGTGCGCTCCAGCATCAGGTCGCGCATCTTCGTGTAGTCGTCCCATTTGGTCATGCCCGCAATGTCCATCGGCGAGAATTTCCAATTGGTCAAAGGACTGTGGCGACGGTCATGAAAGCGCTTGAGCTGCATTTCCTGCCCGATATTCAGCCAGAATTTGAACAGGTGGATTCCCTCGTTGACGAGCAAGCGTTCGAAACGCGGCGTCTCGGCCAGGAACTGCTCATGCTGTTCATGCGTGCAGAAGCCCATCACGGGCTCGACACCGGCACGATTGTACCAGGAGCGATCGAAGGTGACGAACTCGCCTGCCGTTGGCAGATGCGTCACATAGCGCTGGTAGTACCATTGCCCGCGCTCGGTTTCGGTCGGTTTGGTCAGGGCCACGTTTCTGGCATTGCGCGGGTTCATATACTGCCGCAGTACATTGATCGTGCCGCCTTTGCCGGCAGCATCGCGCCCTTCGAGCACGGCCAGAACCCGGCTTCCGGTCGCCTGCATCCATGCCTGCAGCTTGACGAGCTCGATCTGTAGCTCTTCCAGCGTTTTCTTGTATGTCTTGCCCGGCATCTTCTCGTCATAGGGATAGTCGCCTGAGCGTAGCTTCTTCTTGTCGATCCAGTTCGGCAGTTTCGGATCGTTGATGTCGAAATTTCTCTCTGTGCCGTCGACCACCAGGCGCAATGGACCGGCGACTGTCGTATCGGCATCCTCTGCTGCATCTTTCATGGGCACAACCTCCTCGATGAAATGGACGCTACAGCATGAAGGGAGAAAGAGCGAAATGGTTTCCGCCGAATTCGATGAGAAAACAAAAAGATAGAGCAAGCTGGAGATTCCGTTTGGTCCCATCATGCTGTATTGGGTGCTTGTCGAACCTGCCCGGTGCCTCAGGCTAGGGCCCGTCAGGTCGTGTCCCGCCTGGCTGGATGTGCGATGACCGAGGCAAGCAATGAAAAACGTGGCCGTCGCATGATGCGCTTGTTCATCCACAGATTCCGACAGAATCGGTGGATGTTGGCTGCCGCTGTTGTTTGCGTGCTGGCTGTCCATATGATTGCCGATGGCGCAGGACCCGTGGCAATCGCCATTGCCGTGCTCCTTGTCTGTGCCGCCCTTGCGCCAAGCAGAATGCCGCGCGAGCGCGCCGCCGAAGCGGTCGCGGCAGCCGGCCATCACGCGCTCGAAGGAATGTCCGGCGAACATCTTGCGGCAGCGGTGACCGATCCTCTGATCGTGTTCGATGGGGACGGTGCGATCGTCCACGCCAACCAGGCGGCGTTCGATGCCTTCGGCAATCTCACACCCGGCATATTGCTGCTGCTGAAATTTCGTGCCCCGGAAATGCAGGAAATGATCCAGTCGGTTCTGTTCGGGCGGGTCTCGTCGCGCGAAATCGACTATGTCGAGCGTGTGCCGATCGAGCGTGCTTTCCGTGTTACCGCTTCGGCAGTTGGCAGGGGCACCGGCCTTTATGTGCTGGTCTTCAAGGACCAGAGCGAGGCGCGCCGCATCGACCGCATGCGGGCCGACTTCATCGCCAATGCCAGCCATGAATTGCGCACGCCGCTGGCCTCCATTTCAGGCTTCGTCGAAACGCTGCGCGGGCCGGCACGCGATGATGCGGCGGCACGCGACCATTTCCTTCAAATCATGCAGAACCAGACCGTGCGGATGGCGCGTCTGATTGATGACCTGCTGTCCCTGTCGCGGCTGGAGATGCGACCCACCTTGAAACCCGGCGTCAGGATAGATTTGCGCGGTCTCGTCCAGAACGTCATCGATTCTCTGGCTCCGCTGGCAGCCGAGACAGGCGTGAGCATCGAGCGGGACTTCCCGGACATGACGCTGGAAGTGTACGGCGACCGTGACGAACTGTTTCAGGTGTTCGAAAACCTTCTGGAAAACGCCTGTAAATATGGTCAATCGGGCGGACGGGTGGCCATATCGATCGCCGGGCCCTTATCCAGTCCCGAGGGAGAAACCACGGTCACCATCCGTGATTTCGGCCCAGGAATTGCCGAGGAGCACATCCCACGCCTTACCGAGCGCTTTTACCGTGTTGATGCCGGCGCCAGCCGTGCCCAGAAGGGCACCGGCCTTGGCCTGGCCATCGTCAAGCACATATTGGCCCGCCACAATGCCCGGCTGTCGATCCGTTCGACGCTTGGCGAAGGTGCGGCTTTCACGGTGCATTTCCCGCCTGCATGAATACCTTCCCAATAGCCGCTAAATCTCTGCTGCCCGCACTGCAGCTGTTTCTTTTTTCCGTCATGTAGCTAGCCTATGAGTGTAGATTCAGGGCTTTCGGGAAAACGGGTATTCCATGCAATCGCACCATATTGTCAGTGCCTATGATGACGAGCTGAAATTCCTTACCCGCAAGATCGCAGCGATGGGGGGGCATGCCGAGCGTATGGTCGACCAGGCGATCGTAGCCCTCGTCAACGCGGATCCGGAACTTGCGCAACAGGTTGTCCGCGACGACGCCACCCTGGACGAGGCCGAACGCGAGATCGACGATCGGGCCATCGTCATCATCGCCAAGCGGCAGCCGGTTGCAGGCGATCTGCGCGAAATCATCGGTGCAATTCGCATTTCCGCTGATCTGGAGCGGGTGGGTGACCTCGGCAAGAATGTTGCCAAGCGTGTCGTTGCCGTGGCCGAGGGCCGTCAGCCGGTCAGCCTTTATCGGGGATTGCAGGCATTGGCCGAACTGGCGCTGACACAGCTCAAGGAGGTGCTCGACGTCTATGCCTCCCGCTCGGTGGAACGCATCGAGTTCGTCCGCGATCGCGACAACCAGATCGACGCCATGTACACGTCCCTGTTCCGCGAACTCCTCACCTATATGATGGAGGACCCGCGCAATATCACGCCCTGCACACATCTGTTGTTTTGCGCCAAGAATATCGAGCGCATTGGCGACCATGCCACCAACATTGCCGAAACGATCTATTACGTGGTTACCGGCGATCAGATGCCCCCGGAGCGTCCGAAGCAGGACAAGACGCATCGCGTTACCCTTGCAGTGGATACGCAATAGGCTGGCCTGTCAGGCGATTTCCCCAGGTTTTGCGATGAAGCGGGCCCGGTCACGCTGGTCTTTTTGCCTGTCGTGGGTGGGCACGATTGTCGTAGGGCGGAGGAAGTTCTTGGAATTTTACATCGCTTCGGATATGCAGCGCGCACAGAGCACTGTGAACACAGCCTGTTAGGCGCGTCTGGCATATCGAGGCAGCAAGCATTTTCCTTTGACTCGGATGTCGATGCCGGGACATTTCGACGGCTTCCGGAGATCACGATTTTGAACAGCTATTCCAGCACGCATGCGGGCCTGGTGGCCGCTTTCGAGCAAAAAACTGCACGCATTGGCATTCTCGGCCTGGGCTATGTTGGCTTGCCGCTTGTGCTTCGTTTCAGCGAAGTCGGTTATAAGGTTGTAGGCTTCGATATCGACCAGTCCAAGGTGGATGCGCTCCTCGAAAAGCGGAGCTATATCGACCACATCTCCTCCGACAAGATCGGTACGGCAATCGCCGGCGGCTTCCAGCCGACCACCGACTTTTCTCGCGCTGCCGAGGTGGACGCGCTGATCGTCTGCGTGCCGACGCCCCTCGACAAGCACCGCGAGCCCGATCTCAGCTTTGTGCTGGATACGGTCGATTCCCTGCTTCCCTATGTCAGGCCGGGGCAGGTCCTTTCATTGGAAAGCACCACCTATCCGGGCACGACGGATGAGGAGTTGCTGCCGCGCATCGAATCCCGTGGCCTGAAGGTCGGATCGGACTTTTTCCTCGTCTACTCGCCGGAGCGGGAAGACCCGGGCAACAAGAATTTCACCACGCGCACGATCCCCAAAGTGTGTGGTGGCCATACGCCGGCCTGTCTGGAAGTGGGGCTCGCTCTTTATGGACAGGTCATCGACAAGGTGGTCCCGGTAAGCTCGACGCGGGCCGCAGAATTGACCAAGCTGTTGGAAAACATCCAGCGCGCAGTCAATATCGGCCTGGTCAACGAGATGAAAATGATCGCCGACAAGATGGACATCGACATCTATGAGGTGATAGACGCGGCGGCGACCAAGCCCTTCGGCTTCACGCCCTATTATCCCGGCCCCGGCCTCGGTGGACACTGCATCCCGATCGATCCGTTCTACCTCACCTGGAAAGCGCGCGAATATTCCGTCAACACCCACTTCATCGAGTTGGCGGGCGAGATCAATCGCGACATGCCGGCGTGGGTGGTCGAAAAGATCGCGGACGCCCTCAATGACCGCAACAAGTCGCTGAAGGGCAGCCGCATTCTGGCCCTTGGCATCGCCTACAAGCGCGATGTCGACGATATGCGTGAGTCGCCCTCCGTTATCGTGATGGAATTGCTGCGCGCCAAAGGAGCGCTGGTCGATTATTCCGACCCCAATGTCCCTGTCTTTCCGAAGATGCGCGAGCACAAGTTCGATTTGGCCTCAGTGGCGCTGACGCCCGAGGCGCTTGCATCCTATGATGCCGTGGTTCTTTTGACGGATCATTCGGATTTTCCCTATGACCAGATCCTGGAGCATTCACGCCTTGTTGTCGACACGCGCGGCAAGTATCGCCAGCCCCACGAGCGGCTGATAAAGGCTTGAGCGATCACGGCGTCGTAACGGGGCGCCGCCATGATCGAATGATCCTTGCGACTATCTGAAGGGATGCGGATTTGGAGAATGAGAGACATACGGAAATAGATCTGCGCGTGCTCATCGGGCAGCTTTGGCGAGGAAGGCTCACCATCGTCCTGGTGACAGCGCTGTGCGTTCTTCTGGGAGGACTTCTCTATTTCGTCGCACCGAAGACCTACGAATCGGTCGCGACCTTCTTTCCGTTGAGGCAGTCGCTATATGCCGAATATATCGACTTGGCGTCAGCGACAGCCTTGCCGTCCGCCGTGGATGGCGAGATCGAGCGTGGCGATCTCATCAAGACTGCGTTTCCCTATACTCGCAATGATCTCCTCAGCGAATTCACGACCTATCTGCAAAACCCTGCCCATCTCCTGCAGGGTGTTCAGGAAAGCGGCATCGTCTCATCAGAAGGAGCCGAGGCTGAGCGCAATGCGGCGGCTCTTTCCTTTGTACGGCGCATTGCATTTACCGCACCGACCGAAAAGGACCCGGGTTTCAAGATGCGCGTGCGGGCGAACAACCCGGAGGCGCTTGATCGCTTCGTTTCCTGGACTGTGAGCCAGGCCGGCGTTGATCTTGCCGAGGGGATCAAATCGTCGGTTGTTCGCAGGATCGAGGCAGGCAATAAGCAAAGGAACGATGCGATAGCCCAGTTGCGCGTCGAGATTGCCTCCCGCAAGGCGAGGGCGGACATAGCACGCAAGGACGAGATGGCCGTTTTGACGGAACAGGCTCGGATTGCGCGCTCTCTCGGCATCAAGGAGCCAGTGGCCCTGCAATCGCTGAGCGCGCAGGGACAATCCGGCGCAGGTGCCTCCGCGCAGGTGTTTTCGGGAGATCAACCGACTTATTTCCAGGGCAGTGCCGCCCTGGAGGAGCGTATAGCGCTGCTGAAGGATCGCAAGGACGGTGATCCCTTCATCTTTGACCTGCGCGACCTGGAACGGCAGGTTTATGTGCTCGAAAACGACACTCGTGCAGAGCGCCTGAGCCAGAGGCTGGACCAATCGCCGCTGAAGGACCCCGCTACCGCTCCCATGGTGGAGTACAGTGCCATCGGCGCCAGCCCGGTGAAGGTTTTCCCCAAGCTCAGCCTGTTCGGTGCGGGCTCTCTGCTTATCGGCCTGATTCTCGGATCGGGCCTGGTGCTTTTGCGGGCTGGTGCCGCGAAGCGACATTAATTCGTCACTAGGATCCAGGGAGCCTGGTTTGAGGGCAGGGAAGTGGGTGTGGCTCAACTGAATGATATTTGCTGCATTTCCCGCGAGAACCCGTTTTTCATAAACGTGACAGCATTCTGGTGATTGGCTGTTTGCGGTTTCTGCGTGGTGCCGGCAGTGTGTGGTGTCCTCGTATTCCACCGATGCTGGCCATTTTCCTTCCACGGGATCTTCGGCAAACACGAGATGTATCGGACGGGACTTTGTCCAAGCCGAGTTGGATATCATCATTATTTACAGGATTGGTGTCGGAATTGTCATTTGTGCGCGTTTCGATCATATGAACTGGCCAATGCCTCATTTTTCGACCGATTAGCAGGTCCTGCTCCCCTTGGACCTCTGGGTCGCCGCGAATACAAATCGGGAATGGAATGAAACAATCTTCACGCGGAAAGATCGTCGCTCACCTCACGTCGGTGCACCCTCGCTATGACACGCGTATTTTCTTGAAAGAGTGTCGCAGCCTCGCGTCGGCAGGCCATCGAGTTTCCCTTGTAGTAGCTGACGGCTTGGGAGATGAAGAGAAAGATGGCGTTTGCATTCTCGATGTCGGCAAACCCCGCAACCGCCTGGACAGGATGACAGGTGTAACAAGAAGGGTGATGGCGCGCGCGCAATCAATTGGCGCCGATATCTACCACCTGCATGATCCGGAGCTTCTGCCGGTGGGACTCGCTTTGAAACGAAACGGGGGCCGTGTCATCTTCGATGCGCATGAAGATGCGCCTCGGCAAATTCTCTCGAAATTCTACCTCCATCCAATTGTGCGCCACTCGATTTCGTGGCCCCTGGGGGTACTCGAGCGCTATTCCTGCCGTCGTTTTGACAAGGTGATAGCGGCGACGCCTGCAATCCGCAAAAAATTTGATGAACTGAGGATTCCCGCAGTCAACATCAATAATTTTCCTTTGCTGGGCGAACTTGAGACAGAAGCTCCATGGGACCATAAGCAGAAAGAAGTTTGCTATATTGGCGGCATCACGGCTATCCGCGGCATCCGCCAAGTGGTCGCCGCTATGGCAATTGCCAGATCGGGCGCGCGCCTGAACCTTGGCGGCCCATTCCCCGAAAAGGATGTTCGCAGCGATGTAGAACAATCGCCGGGCTGGAGTGCAGTCAATGAACTTGGTTTCGTTTCCCGTCCAGAAATGAGGGAAGTGTTGGCTCGCTCGCTGGCTGGCATAGTGACGTTCCTCCCCGAACCCAACCATATCGAGGCACAGCCGAATAAAATGTTCGAATACATGTCTGCGGGCATACCTGTGATCGCATCCAACTTTCCCTTATGGCGCGAGATTGTTGAAGGGAATGAGTGTGGACTTTGCGTTGACCCGCTGGACCCCTCGGCCATAGCCGCCGCCATTGACCATCTCGTTGACAATCCGGGTCACGCCCGACGAATGGGTGAAAATGGTCGCCTTGCAGTTCAGGAACGATTCAACTGGACAGTTGAGGAGCGTAGCCTTCTGAGCCTATACGAAGAACTTCTGCCGCAGGCTTGAGTCCACGACCCAGTATCAATTCTTCAAACTCAAAGATCACATGACGCCATGAAAACAATTGCTACCATCGTCGGCGCGCGGCCGCAGTTCATCAAGGTCGCGCCGGTCAGTCGCGCGCTTGCCGCAACCGGTGCGATCAGAGAAGTGCTCATCCATACCGGCCAGCATTTCGATGCTGATATGTCCGACGTGTTTTTTGAAGAGCTTGGCATTGCCAAGCCCGACCATCACCTTGCCATCCATGGTGGTGGCCACGGCGCCATGACGGGTGCGATGCTGCAAAAGCTTGAGCCGCTGCTGGAGGAAGTGAAGCCTGATCGGGTTCTGATCTATGGCGATACCAATTCCACGCTGGCGGGGGCGCTTACAGCGGCCAAGCTGCACATTCCGGTTGCCCATGTCGAGGCAGGCCTGCGCTCCTTCAACCGCGCCATGCCCGAAGAGATCAATCGCATCGTTGCAGACCAGCTCTCCGATCTGCTGTTCAGCTCGACCGACACTGCCACCGCCAATTTGAAGCGGGAGGGCGTGGATGAAGCCCGCATTTTCCAGGTGGGCGACGTCATGTACGATGCCGCCCTGCAGTTTTCCGAACGGGCAAGGCAGCAAAACAGCCTGCAGCGCTTCGGTGTCGAGCCGGGCAATTACGCTCTCGCTACGATCCATCGTGCGGAAAACACCGACGATCCGGCGCGGCTGCGCAACATTGTCGAAGCGCTCGAGGAAGTTGCACAAACACTGCCCGTGATTCTACCGTTGCATCCGCGCACGGCAGGTCGGATGAAAACGGCAGGCCTTGCGTTCTCCAATGTGCGGACGACGACGCCTCTGGGCTATCTCGACATGGTCGCGCTCGAATCGCAGGCCGCCGTCATCGCCACCGATTCCGGTGGAGTGCAGAAAGAGGCCTTCTTCTACAAGGTACCGTGCGTCACGCTGCGTGACGAAACCGAGTGGGTGGAACTGGTTGAGCTGGGCTGGAACCGCCTGGCGTCCCCCTCCGGCGGTGGGCTTGCACAGGCGGTGCTGCAGGCAATCGGCAGCAAGGGCTCCTCGGGTCAACCCTATGGCGATGGCCGCTCGGCCTCGACCATAGCTGAAATACTGGGACGATAATTTCCCAGGAAAGGGATCTGCCCGACCCCACTTATCTGGAACAGGAATTTGTAAGTTCATGGCATCGATCGCACATATCGGCTACGGCTATTGGGGCAAGAACCTGGCCCGGAATTTTTCCGAGCTCGGCGTCTTGAAAGCCATTATCGACCCTGACCCGAAGGCTGCGGCTGCTGCGGCGGCCGCACTTGGTGTGAAGGCAATTTCATTCGAAGACATGCTTGCCGCGCCTGGCATCGATGCGGTGTCGATCGCCTCTCCAGCCGAAATGCATTTCAGCCATGCCATGGCGGCGCTGGAGGCTGGCAAACACGTCTATGTCGAAAAGCCTCTGGCGCTGGACATTGGCGAAGCCGAGCGGCTGCATGCCGAGGCCCTTCGCCGCGGGCTGACGCTGATGGTCGGCCACCTGCTGCAATACCACCCGGTCTATGTGCGGCTGCGCGCGATGGTCGAAGAGGGCGAACTGGGGCGCTTGCTCTATGTTTATTCCAATCGCCTCTCGCTGGGCAAATTCCGGCGCGAGGAAAATGTTCTGTGGTCGTTTGCGCCGCACGACATTTCGATGGTGCTCGGCCTCTTCGGCGACGAGCCTTCCCATGTGACCGCGCAGGGCAATGTCTCCTATACGCCGGGCATTGCCGATATGGTGACGATGCAGATGCATTTCCCCGGTGGCGGCAGCGGACATGTCCAGGTGTCATGGATGCACCCGTTCAAGGAGCAGCGGCTTGTGGTCATTGGCGAGAAGGCCATGGCGGTGTTCGAGGACAGCCAGCCCGACTGGGAGCAGAAGCTGAAGCTCTACCGGCACCGTATTGATTGCAGCGGCCCCGTACCGATCCCTGAAAAGGCTGATGCCGAGGCAATCACGGTGCCGCGCTCGGAGCCTTTGCGCAATGAATGCGCGCATTTCATTGCCTGCGTCGATGAGCAGCGCAAGCCGATTACCGATGGTGTCGAGGGCCTTGCTGTCCTGCGCTGCCTGCAGAAGGCGGAATTGGCGCTGCGTGACAATTTGGGCCATCAGGCCGCGAGATAAGGATACTCAATAGATGAGCAAGGAAAGCTTCGTTCACGAAAGCGCCTATGTCGATGACGGCGTGGAACTCGGCGCAGGCACCAAGATCTGGCACTTCAGCCATATCCTCAAAGGCAGCCGCCTCGGTGCGAATTGTTCGGTCGGGCAAAATGTCATGATCGGCCCAGATGTAGCCGTTGGCGACAATTGCAAGATCCAGAACAATGTCTCCCTCTACAAGGGCGTTGACCTGGAAGACGGCGTGTTTTGTGGTCCGTCCTGTGTTTTCACCAATGTTCTCAACCCACGCGCGGAAGTTGAGCGGAAGGACGAGTTCCGCAAGACGCTCGTGCGCCGCGGCGCAACGATCGGCGCCAACGCCACCATCGTCTGTGGCAATCAACTGGGAGAATATTGCCTGATAGCCGCCGGCGCGGTTGTGACAAAGGACGTGCCGGCCTTCGCCTTGATGGCAGGTGTGCCGGCCCGGCGTATCGGCTGGGTTTCGCGCGCAGGCGAGATTTTGGATGAAACGCTCATATGCCCGCGCACCAAGGAGCGTTACGAGCGTGCCGGTGAAACCCTACGGCTTGTCGAGGCGTAGAAGCCATCCCGTACATGATGAAACACTCTGATCATGGAGAGCGGCAACATTGCCGCTCTTTGCCGTTTCCAGTTACCGGTCCTAAGCAAGCCAACGATTGAATCCGGCGATCACTCCGACATTGTCGTCAACCTGGGTGATGCCGCCCATCAGTGCTGGACAGGCAAGCAGGTAGCGATTGCCTGCCGTCGCGGCATTGATGTTGCAAGGCATTGGCTGGTATCCAGCATTGCTTCGCGGGGATTGCTCATCGAGCACCGTCATGGATACCCAGCCATCGGCAGGCGAAATCACGACGTGATTGTTGCTGGCCACGCCATTCTTGATGAAGGTCTGCCCTGGATACCAGCGATAGACGATCGGTGCGTCGAGAGCGCGCACATACACATGAAATGTCATCATCGGGACCCGCGGACCGTCTGTGAGATAGGTGCTCAGGAAGTAACTCGTTCCTCCAAGCACGACCGGAGTCGTGGCTGTTCCCGCCCCTACGGTGATCTGCGCAACATGGAACTCGACGCCATAACGTCGTGAGGCCGGGTCTCGGATCGTATCAACCAGGTTCTTGATCTCTGGAGCGAGCGCACCGCCGGTGCCGCCATAGTCATTGTTGTTGGTGATGTATTTGCCAAAGGTGGCGACCGTCGCGCCGTTATACAGCGTGAGGTAAGCTGGAAAGGCGAAGGCGCCAACTGCAGTGTCCCTCGCACCATTGCCAGCGAAGCGGCCGCTGTCAGGGAGCAGGCTGACGGCAAAATCGCTCAAGATATTGGGGGAGGAAATTCGGCCGGTACTCCGATTGATTTTCAGCGCCTGCTTCCAGTTCGCTCCATCCGAACTCACCTTGATCGCCAGGTCGTTATCGCCAACCAGGCCGATCTCGGCACGGCCTGAAAAGCCCGATTGCAGGAGCAGGGAAAGCACATTCGATGCGCCTTCCTTGTTCATGGTGTAACGCAGGTCACCGTCGCCGCCATCGGCTACAGCCAGCGCTGTCCAGAGCGCCTTGTTGAGTTTTGCTGAAAACGGGTTCAAGCCGTCTGCCGTGGTGCCAAGGCCCAGTTGCGTCAGGTTCTGAAGCTCGACGGACCCATTGGTAAAGCGCTCCCAAGCCGAACCGCCCCAGTACACCGGAATGGCTTCATCGATCACCCAGGCAAGCCAGCCCTGCAGTGGCGCCAGGAAATTCCAGCCGCCATCACGCCAGACCGCCACCATCCCGTCCTTTCCCTGCCAGTCCCCGACGGCAGCCGCCGCGACGATATAGCGGTCGCCATCGCTTTCGCCGCCGGCAGGCGCGGTGAGAGTACGGCTGACAACAGCGAGTTGTACGACTGCATCGAGCAAGTCGAGAGCTTCGTTATGGGTGACATGTTTCTGCGCCTGGCTCGGCATGATGTAGGGAAGTGTGAGATTTGCGCTGCTTTCCATAGTTCGTACCCGCGTTGGAGATGCCTTGCACGAGTATGGAGCCGTGTTGTAGGGGGTGGATAAAATCGTGGACGTCTACCCTTCAACTCAAGACGAATGCGTAAATGTAGCTCGATTGACGAGTCCACGTCGTGGGTGCGGCTGGACAATGCCGGCACCGGTACGGGAACTAGGCTTTGAATATCTGGTACATCCACCATTATGGCGGCGGCCCAAATCTGGGCTCGTATGATCGGCCTTATCAGCTCGGCAAGGCCTGGCAGGAGCTTGGCCATTCCCCGACCGTTTTTATCGCGGCGTTCCACCATCTTCTCCAACGGCAGCCGCCGCTGGAAGCCGAGCTTTCGATCGACGGCGTCCGCTATCTGACAGTCCCGGCCCGGCCCTATAGCAAGAACGGAATAGACCGCCTCCTGAATATTTGGGATTTTTCCAGGAACCTGTATTCGGCCGGACGCACCTTCGGCGAGAGGATCGCTCCGCCGGATCTGGTGATCGCCTCGTCCCCTCATCCGTTTACGATCTTCCCGGCGCATAAGCTGGCGCGTTGCCACGGTGCGAAGCTCGCCTTCGAGATCCGCGATATCTGGCCCTTGAGCATCACGGAAATCCTCGGCACGTCGCGGCTGCACCCCTTCGTGCAGATGTGCGCATTCGCCGAGCGCTTTGCATTGAAAAACGCCGACCTGATCGCCTCTGTCCTGCCGCGCGCGGATCGCTATCTGGCCGAGCGCGGCTATGGGAGCAAGCCCTTCGTCTGGGTTCCGAACGGCATTGGCATGAGCAGGGCAAAAGCCGAAAGCTTCTCAAGCGAGGCTGGGCAACTCGCAAGCGAGAAACTCAAGGAGTGGAGAGCGCAAGGAAAGATCAGCATCATCTATACGGGCTCGATCGGTAAGCCGAATGCCATCGACCTTCTCCTGAAAGCCATCGCCTACGGAGAATCGACCGGTGAGGGAGAGCGTTGTGCGGCCCTCATCGTCGGCAAAGGCGAGCAAGTGGAGGCACTGCAGGCTTTCGTTTCTAAGAAACGTCTCTCCAACGTGCATTTCTCCGGATCAGTTCCAAAAAACGATGCAGTATCCCTCCTGAACGGGGCCGATATTGGTTATGCTGGGCTGAAGAACATCGAATCCCTTTTCGGCTACGGTATTTCCCCAAACAAGATTGCCGACTACTTCCAGGCGTCGTTGCCGGTTATCCTGCCGATCGCTCCCTGTGGAGACCCGGTTTCGGAATCGGGCGGAGGGATTGCCCGCAAAGCCGAAACGCCGGAAGCGGTGTGGGAAGCCTTGCGCGAACTCATCCTTCTGACGCCCGAAGAGCGCAGCGCACTCGGCGCGAAAGGCAAGGCATATGTAGCGCGCGAATACGACTACAACGAGATCGCCAGACGCTATGTCGAGGCGGCCAGGCAGCTTTAGAGGCGAAGAACGGGAGCATCGGGGAGCCGGCAGTTGCGTGCCATGTGACCCGATGTTAGTATACCTTATTTCTCTTCTATTCTCTCAGAGAATATTTAATCGAGCAGGCGAGATTCGGTAACGTAATGGAAATAATACAAGTTACCAAAGAAAATACTGCGCTATATTTGGATGGCATTGCGAAGGTTCATATGTCTGCCTATTCGCATGGCCATTTCACGTCGACGTTTAATCATGAGAAGCTAAAGGAATACAATCGGCTGCTGCTCGACAATTCCGACATATCCCTCGTGGCAGTGGAGGATGGCCGGGTGGTCGGATTTATGATCTCTGGAGAAGCGGTATCGCGAGGCGTTAAGGAGTTCACGCGGCAAAACAGGCTATACCTGATTTACAAGCTATTGCTCCGGCCTGATTTTCTTGCTGCGAAGGCCTTTGGAAAACTGAAGTCGATGGCATCGCAATCTGGACCGGTGACCAGATATAGACTGCTTTCCATTGCCACCGATGCTTCCGCCCAGAGCACTGGTGTCGGCAGGCAGATTCTGGCCGCACTGGAGGACAAACTCAGGGAGCGCGGGCTCGACAGCTACGGCTTGTCCGTCAGATTGGATAATCCGCGCGCGGTGCAGTTCTATCAGCGCAACGGGTTTATGGTCGAGAGGGAACAGCCCGGCGCGTTATATTTCAGGAAGGACTTGAGGTAGGCAGCGGCTGCCACCGTTCAGCCTTTGACGATCTTGGCCAGCGTTCTGCCGATCAGCTGAATGTCGAGCCGCAGGGAGCGCTCATCGACATAACGCTTGTAGAGCGCGAACTTCCTCGGCATCACCTCATTCACATAAGCGGTTTCCGGATCTTTCGCGCGGGCAAGGATTTCCGCCTCGTCACTGAACTCGATGGCCGCGAAGTCGGTTATGCCGGGGCGGACAGACAGGATCACAGAGCGCTGTTCCGGCGTATAGCGGGCCATGAATGCCGGCACCTCCGGCCGCGGGCCGACGAGTGACATCTCGCCCTTCACGACGTTGAAGAGTTGCGGCAACTCGTCGAGCTTCGACTTGCGCAGCAGATGGCCAATGCGGGTGATCCTCGGATCGGAGCCGACCGTTATCTGCGGCCCCTCCGATGGCGCGTTTCGGCGCATCGTCCGGAACTTGATGATGCGGAAAGTCCTGCCGAGATATCCGACCCGCTCCTGGAGGAAAAAGGCTGGCCCCGGGCTTTCGAGACGAATGGCGAGCGCAATCACCGCCAGCAGTGGCGACATCAGCAACAGACCTGCAAGGCTGGCAGTGAAATCGAAGAGCCTTTTAGCCGACAAGTGCAGGCCTCAGCTGAAGGCGTTACGAATGACGGTGATCACTTCTTCCACCTCATCAGGCCGCATAGCCGAAAAAAGCGGCAGCGACAGGCAACGTTCGAAATAGGACGTGGCCACGGGAAAGCGATTGTCTCCAAGCCCGTATCGACCGTGCCAGTAACTCATCCGATGCAACGGCGTGTAGTGGACCGAATAGCCGATCCCGGCAGTATTCAGGGCCGTCTCGAGGTCTTGCCGCTTAATGGGGGCATCCAGCGTCAATCTGATCGGGAAGAGATGCCAGGCATGCATATCGCCATCGGCTGCATCGGGTGGCAGTTCGATCGGCAGCCCGGCAAGCCCTTTGCGATAAGCCGCGGCGGACTCGGCGCGTCTGGCGCGCATGTCCAGGGCCCTGGCAAGCTGCGTGCGGCCTAGCGCGGCTGCGATATCAGTAAGGTTATACTTGAAGCCGGGCGCAACGATGTCGTAACGCCAGCCGGCGGAGTCACCCTGGAACCGGCGAAATGCGTCTCTGTCGATGCCGTGCAGCCGCATGGTCCGACAGCGCTGGGCAACGGAATCGTCGGCGGTGACGATCATGCCGCCTTCGCCTGTCGTTATGGTCTTGTTGGCGTAGAAGCTGAACACGGTGGCGAAGGTGCCGTGCCGGCCGATCGTCTTGCCGCCGGCCGTTGCCGGAAAGCTGTGGGCGGCGTCCTCGATGATGACGAGGCCGTGTTGCGCGGCAATTGCTTGCAGCTCTTCCAGATTGGCCCCCAGTCCGCCGAAATGCACCGGCACGATCGCCTTCGTTCGCGGCGTTATCGAACGGACCACTTCCTGCGGGTCGATGCAAAGCGTATCGGGCAGGACATCTGCAAACACGACCTCGGCGCCGAGATAGCGCGCGACCTCTGCCGTTGCCGTGAAGGTTAGATCAGGAACGATTACTTCGTCCCCCGGCCCGATGCCCGCGGCTTCCAGTGCCAAATGCATGCCGGATGTGTTGGAATTGACGGCAATGGCATGCACGCCGCCACCCATTGCCTCGGCAAACTCGCGCTCGAACGCAGCACATTCCGGGCCTGTGGTCAGCCACCCGGACCGCAGAACTTTGACAACGGCTTCGATCTCCGACTCGTCGAGATCAAGCCGAAAATACGGTACAGCCATATTTGATTTTTCCTCAAAATTACCTGGCCAGGCAGTAGCCGGCCCCAACGGGTCCCTTCTTACACAGCTTGCCCGGTTGCAACCAGTCTTAATAGCGGTCGGCCAGGTCAATTGCCTGCAGATTGTGGTGGTTGCGTCCTGGGCCGTCTTGCCTTAGTCACACGGGACAAAGTCAGGGTCATATCCCCCTTCACGCGCCAACATCATATGGAAGCCAGCCAATGACCATCGCCTTTATCGATCTCGCCGCCCAGCAGGCCCGCCTTCGGCCTACGCTCGATCAGGCCATCGCCCAGGTGCTCGACCAGGGCCAGTATATTATGGGGCCGCAGGTGCGTGAGTTGGAAGAGCAGCTGGCCGCTTTCTGCGGTGCGAAGCATTGCCTGTCCTGCGCCAATGGCACCGATGCGCTGCAGCTCGCCTTGATGGCGCTCGGCATCAAGGCTGGAGATGCCGTCTTCGTCCCCTCGTTTACCTTTGCGGCAACCGCGGAAGTGGTGCCGTTCCTGAATGCCACGCCGGTCTTCGTGGATTGCCTGCCGGATACGTTCAACATGGATCCGGAGAGCCTCAAAAGGGCTATCGCGCATGCCAAATCGATCGGTCTCAAGCCGGCCTGCATCATCCCGGTCGATCTGTTCGGCCTGCCCGCCGACTATGACGTCCTCATCGCCATTGCGCGCGAGAACGGCATGAAGGTGATTGGTGACAGCGCCCAAGGCTTCGGCGGCGTCTACAAGGGGCGGGTGACCGGCACCATCGGCGACATCACCACGACGTCGTTCTTCCCGGCAAAGCCGCTCGGCTGCTATGGCGATGGCGGCGCGCTGTTTACTGAAGACGATGAACTGGCGGCGTTGATTGATTCCTTCCGCGTGCACGGCAAGGGCTCGCACAAATATTATAATGAGCGTATCGGCATGAACAGCCGCCTGGACACGCTTCAGGCAGCGATCCTCATGGAAAAGCTGGCGGTCTATGCCGACGAGATCGAGAAGCGGCAGGCTGTTGCCTCGCGTTACACTGCCGGCCTGTCGAACCGCTTCGAGACGCCTTACATCCCCGATGGGCTGAAGAGCATCTGGGCGCAATACACGCTGAAAACCGCCTCCACGGCGGAGCGCGATGCCTTCCAGCAGCGGGCCAAGGAAGCCGGTGTACCCACTGTCGTTTACTATCCAGTGCCGCTGCACCGCCAGAATGCCTACAAGGATTTTCCGTCCGATCCGGCAGGGCTGTCCGTCAGCGACGATCTGGCAAGCCGTGTGATCAGCCTGCCGATGCATCCCTATCTGGAGCAGGCGACGCAGGAAACCATCATTGCTGCGGTGGCCGGCTGATCTGGTGTTGATCTGTGCGACCAGCCGGACACGGATGGTCGCTATATGAAAAACACCGCGCCGCCCTATCGCCAGTTGACGTTTCCTACCTATAAGAGGATCAACGCGCTGTTGTTTCGCAGCCGCCACTATCCGTCGGCGCATCTGCCTTGCGCTGGCACCCGCACAGCTTAAGCGGCATCAGGCATGAAGTTCACGACACGGTCATTTCTTCTGCGTCGGCGTATCGACAGCTGGATTTTGCTGGCAGGTGCGGTGAGCCTGCCTTTGCGGATAGGCCTTGCTGGGGTCGCAACATTCTTGTTTTCCTGCATAGGCGCTTATCTGGTCGCGGCTCGGCACCGGTCTGTCCGGTTCTGTTCGAACAGGTTCCAGCTATTTGCCGTTCTGTATGCAGTCTGGTCGTGCAGCCTCATCCTGTGGCGCGACGACCATCCGCTGGATGATCGCCAACTCGGCTACAGCCTGCTGTTTGCACTGTTTGCATTTGCAGGGGCGGGCATGGTGCTGGTTGCCAGGCCCATGCGCATATTCGTGCTCGGCTCGCGCATAGGGGTGGCGCTTGCACTTGCGGTCGCTCTTGGAACGTCGCTGCTGTTTGGAGGACGGATCGGCATCGGCGGCAATGAAGCAGTGTTCGGTTTCGTGGTGGCGGTCGCCGTACTGGCCGCCACCATTCCGATAGGCGCTCCGCCCAAGTGGGCGCCGAACGGGCCGTATTATCTGATCATCGGCAGCGGCGCCGCCCTGCTTTCCGAGACCCGTTCAGTCATAGCGGTCCTGTTGATCTTCGCATTGGTCGAACTCGCCCTTGCGCTGAAAAGCTATTCCGTTCGCGCAAAAGCAGGCACAGCGGCAATTATGCTGGCGGTTCTTGTAGCGATAGCGCCGCAAGCAAAGGACTTCATCGAACGCAGGGTTATCGCAACGACGCTCATTTACAGCGGGTTTCTGGAGCAAGCCGATTATTCGGGCAGAATCCGTCTTGCGATGTGGAAAGGTTCCGTTGAGATTATTGCAGAGCATCCGGTTGCCGGCGTTGGTTCCGGGGTCAAGATGCAGGCGGTCGGCGACAGGCTGGACCCTTCCGACAAGATCGCAGAGAAATTCCACCATGTTCACAACTCGGTTCTGGATGAGTTGCTGAGCCATGGCCTGATCGGACTGTCGCTGATGCTGGCGGCGCTCGCATCTGCTCTTGGGTTCATTTGGCGCCACAGCGGCGTTACCGCCGAGAGGCGGAATCTCGTATATTTCTTTTTGCTTACAGTCTCTTATGGCGCGCTCCACAACCCGTTCCTGCACGAGACCACGCTTGGAGCAATTTTCCTCTATCTCGGAGTGTTCAACGCAGCGCTAAGGCAACGGCGTTTGTCCTTGGCCTCGGCCTGACTTGGCCAAGGCACCGGTCCCCCGGATCCAGGTTAAAAGTAGTCGCCAAGAGCGCGCTGCGATGAGGCCGGGCAGATGGGTCTGTTGCTTCGAGGGGGATTTGCCCGCATTCGCAAGCCGTAGCCCCCGTCAGCGGCTCCTGCGCCGCTCGGCAGCCGGCTGAAATGCGATCTTTGCATGATATTTGCAGTAGGGGCCAGTTTCTGCTGCGTCATTACCGCAAAAATGGAAATCCTCCGACAGCGGGTCGCCATTTGGCCATTTGCAGGTGCGCTCGTTGAGCTCCACCAGTTGCAGGTGCCGTGAAATCGGCACCACCACGTCTTCGACCGGGCGGATATAGTGGCGGGCAACGGGCTCGGCGTCGAACTGGGTCTGCAGGGCAGTTGCGCCGATTGAGGTGACGGTGCGCGTGGTGGTTGTGCTGCGGGTCGCCACCGGCTTCACGCTGGCCGCGCCATTGGCAACCTTCTTCTGGCGGGCAGGCGCTGCTGTCGCACGTCCGCGGCTCGAGAGCTTCAGCCGGTGGACCTTGCCGATTACCGCATTGCGGCTGACACCGCCCAGCTGCGCCGCGATCTGGCTGGCGCTAAGGCCTTCCGCCCACAATTTCCGAAGGGTTTCGACGCGCTCGTCAGTCCAATTCATGAGAGCTTGCTCCTGCTGCAATTGTGCGGTTGCCGGAATCCTTTCCCGTCCCGACACATGTCAGGTCGACACCACATATATAGGGTGATTAGGTGTGCCGCACGAAATCTGGTTTTTTCTTGAGTTCAAACTACCCTACTGGCTGACTCCGTGACAAGAGTCCGGAGTGCAACACCGAATCGGTTTTTGAGGTTTTCCCCAACTTGCCCGCGTAAAGGAGCCAGGGGCTTGGTAGGTGTGGTTGCGTGACGTTTTCGTTGACTTCATGGCCGGAAAGGCAATATGCCCAATAAGCCGCCGCTTGGGCGGCTTTTTGGTTTTCCGACACCGGAGAGCATATAATGAGCGGTTCGGCGATTTACGATACTTTTGCGCGTGCGCCTCTTTCCTTCGATCGGGGCGAAGGCGTCTGGCTGATCACGCAGGACGGCCAGCGATATCTTGATTTCGCCGGGGGCATCGCAGTCAATTCGCTTGGCCATGGCCATCCCGCTCTGGTTGCGGCGCTCACCGAACAGGTCGGCAAGCTGTGGCACACTTCCAACCTGTATGAGATCCCGGAGCAGACGCGCCTTGCGGAACGGCTGGTCGCGGCTACATTCGCCGACAAGGTGTTCTTCACTAATTCGGGTGCCGAGGCACTGGAATGCGCGATCAAGACGGCCCGTCGCTACCATTATGCGGCCGGCCGGGTTGAGCGGTTCCGTATCATCACCTTTGAAGGGGCCTTCCACGGCCGCACGTTGGCAACCATCGCCGCCGGCGGCCAGAAGAAATATCTCGAAGGTTTCGGCCCGAAAGTCGAGGGCTTCGATCAGGTTCCGTTCGGGGACATGGAAGCGCTGGAAAAGGCAATCACGCCCGAGACTGCGGCGATCCTGATCGAGCCGGTACAGGGCGAGGGCGGCATCCGGGAGGTTCCGGCCCAGATCCTGAAGCATTTGCGTGAACTGTGCGACCGCAATGGCCTGCTACTGATCTTCGATGAAGTTCAGTGCGGTGTTGGGCGCACCGGCAAGTTCTTCGCGCATGAGTGGTCCGGTGTTACCCCGGATCTGATGGCGATTGCCAAGGGCATCGGCGGGGGCTTTCCGGTCGGCGCCTGCCTTGCCACGAGCGAGGCAGCTTCCGGCATGATAGCTGGCGTGCATGGAACGACCTTCGGGGGCAATCAGCTCGCCATGGCGGTGGGCAACGCGGTGCTCGATGTCGTACTGGAGCAGGGCTTTCTGGAGGATGTCGCGCGCAAGGCGTTGCTGATGAAGCAGGGACTTGCCGCCATTTCAGACGAATTTCCGCAAATTATCGAGGAGATCAGGGGCACTGGCCTGATGCTCGGCATCAAATGCAAGGTCGAGAACGGCAAGGTCAATGCAGCCCTGCGCGACCAGCATCTGCTTGCCGTGCCTGCGGGCGACAATGTCGTCCGGCTGTTGCCGCCCTTGACCGTTTCGGATGAGGAAATCCGCGAGGGCTTGGGGCGCATCCGTGCGGCTGCGAAAAGCCTTTCCGAAGCCGCATCCAGCTAACGAACGCCTGGGGTTCGCCATGACCAGTGGTATCCGCCACTTCACCGATCTTTCCACCACCGCAGCGGCAACGCTGCGCGGCATCCTCGATGATGCTGCAGCCCGCAAGGCGCGCCTGAAAGCCGGCGAGCGCTCGCGTCCGCTGGAAGGCAAGGTCCTGGCGATGATCTTCGACAAGCCTTCGACCCGCACCCGTGTTTCCTTCGATGTCGGCATGCGTCAGCTCGGCGGCGAAACCATCATGTTGACCGGCACTGAAATGCAGCTCGGCCGCTCCGAGACCATTGCCGATACGGCCAAAGTGCTGTCGCGCTATGTCGATGCGATCATGATCCGCACCACGGCACATGAGCGCCTGGTCGAGCTTACCGAAAATGCCACCGTGCCGGTAATCAACGGCCTCACCGACGATACCCATCCCTGCCAGATCATGGCCGATATCATGACGTTCGAAGAGCATCGCGGCCCTGTCGCGGGCAAGACCTTCGCCTGGGTTGGCGATGGCAACAATGTTCTGCATTCGCTTTTGGAGGCATCGGCCCGCTTCGGCTTCAACCTCAATATTGCCGTGCCCAAGGGCAGCGAGCCGCAGCAGAAATATGTCGACTGGTCGCTTGCCAATGGCGGTGCCGTCAAATTTACCAGCACCGCCGAAGAGGCGGCTACGGGAGCCGATTGCATCGTCACCGACTGCTGGGTGTCGATGGGGCAGGAGCATCGGGCGCGGGGTCACAATGTCTTTCTTCCCTATCAGGTGAATGCCGCGCTGATGGGACATGCCAACCCTGACGCGCTGTTCATGCATTGCCTGCCTGCCCATCGCGGCGAGGAAGTCACCGACGAGGTTATCGACGGGCCGCATTCGGTGGTTTTCGACGAGGCGGAAAACCGCCTGCATGCGCAGAAGGCGGTGCTGGCCTGGTGCCTGGGTGCCTGAAGGGCACTGCTTGCGCATCCGTTGAGGGCATTGACCGCGCTTGGCCGGCGGCCTTGATTGTCCGGCTGGGCATCCCTATTTGCGGCCATCGCTTGCCTTTCATTTGAACCTTGGCGTTTCCGGACTATCCTGCCCGGACGCTGCTTCCCGGGATTTGGACTCGTGGCTGACAATGAACTGAAACTCGGCGAATTCGGTTTCGCCGGCGACGACACTGTGGTTCCTTTCGATGTCGGGCCGCTGGATGTGCGCGGCCGCATGGTCCAGCTAGGTCCGGTGCTCGATCAGATTCTGGCACGCCATGCCTATCCCGAGCCCGTTGCCCGGCTGCTCGCCGAAGCGGTCGTGGTGACCGTGCTTTTGGGCACGTCGCTGAAATTTGAAGGCAAATTCATCCTTCAGACCCGCACTGACGGGCCGGTCGACATGCTCGTCGCCGATTTCGCCACGCCGCAGTCGCTGCGCGCCTATGCGCGCTTCGACGCGCAGCGCCTGCAAGCGCTGCTCGATGCCGGTGATGCGGTCCCGCAGGCGCTGCTTGGCAAAGGGGTTCTGGCGCTCACTATAGATCGGGGCGCGCATATGCAGCGCTACCAGGGTATCGTGCAACTCGAAGGCACTACACTGGAAGAGGCGGCCAAGACCTATTTCCGCCAGTCGGAGCAGATCCCGACCGACGTGAAATTGTCGGTAGGCAAGCTGGTGCTGCCTGCCGAGGGCGGCAGCCGCGAGCATTGGCGGGCCGGCGGGTTGCTGGCGCAGTTCCTGCCCAAGGCGGCGGAGCGGCGGCACATGCCCGATCTGCATGGCGGTGATGGCGATCCGGGCGAGCCAACCGCGGCACGTGAGCCGACGGACAATGCCTGGCAGGAGCTTCTCGCGCTGGCTGCGACAGTCGAGCACAATGAACTGCTCGATCCGGCCGTGGGCTCGGAGCGACTGCTTTATCGCCTGTTCAACGAGCATGGCGTACGTGTCTATGACGGCACGCGTGTCCTGGACGAATGCTCCTGCTCACGCGAACGCATCCGAGGCATACTCGACAGTTTTTCGGCTGACGAGATCACCGAAAGCGTCGAGGACGGCGTCATCCGCGTCAACTGCGAATTCTGCTCCAAGAAGTATGAATTCGAGCCGGCGGAGTTTGCCGCGTAGGAAGCCGGTTTCTTGTCCGGATTGTGTAAAAACAAAGGGTTAGAGCGGTTTAACAATTCGTTAGAAAATGAACCGCCTGGGCTTGATGTTACCCCTCCGGCCCGTTGGGGCCGGAGGATCTGCGACCTCAATTCACGGTCTTCGGCGTCGGCAGATCGAGCGAAAAGGCCGGGATGTCGACGTCGAACAGTTCGTCTCGCGCATTGCGCATCGTATAGCGCCCGACCATGATGCCCGAAGGGGTCGAGAGCGGGCAGCCCGACATATATTGGTAGCTGTCGCCGGGGCCGAGTTCCGGTTGTTCACCGACCACGCCGGCACCGCGCACTTCCTCCACCCGCCCCAATCCGTCAGTGATGTGCCAGTAGCGCGACAGGAGTTGCACCCTTTCGTCGGATTGATTGGCAATCGTTACACGGTATCCCCAGACATAGCGGCTGTCTTGCGGATCGGAGCGGTCTTCCAGGTAAAACGGCTCGACGGTCACTTCGATGCCATAGGTCGTGGTGCTATACATGGCTCGTCACTCCGTCTCGGCCCTGCTGGGTTCAATGAAGTTCATACCCATCATCGGCCTGATTGTGATTTCCGCATGGCAGGCTGTTTCCTTCTATTGCACGAAAGCCCATCGTTTCTAATAGCTTGGGCCAGACGGTAAACGCCGGCCTTCGTCATTCAGGAGATTTCCCCATGCTGGACGGCTGGGCACGCAGGCATCTCGACCCCATTCTCGATGCGGCCGGCAGTCGAATTGCCACCGCCGGCATCTCGGCGAATGGTGTGACGCTTGCCGCCTTCGCCGTTGGAATTGCCGCCGCGGCCTTCATTGCCCAGGGCTGGTTCCTCACCGGTCTCGGGCTTCTGCTCGTCAGCCGGTTGGGCGATGGGCTTGACGGTGCTGTCGCCAAGGTGAGGGGCAAGACTGATCTTGGTGGATATCTCGACATAGTCCTCGATTTTACCTTCTACGGCGCGATTCCGATCGGTTTTGCCCTGGCGGACCCGGCGGTCAATGCGGTTGCCGGCGCGGTTCTGGTGTTTTCCTTCTACGTCAACGGAGCGAGTTTCCTCGCCTACGCTGTCATGGCCGAAAAGCGCGGTCTGGAAAGCGAGGCGCGGGGAGCAAAGTCGCTGTTTTTCACAACCGGGCTGGCGGAGGCCACCGAAACGCTCGCCGTCTTCGTCGCCTTCTGCCTCTTGCCGCAGTGGTTTGCACCGATCGCCTACGGCTTTGCGGCACTCACTTTCTACACGGCGCTGTCACGCATCGTGCTGGCCGCGCGAACCTTCAGATAGGCAAAAAAAGCTGGCGGCGCGACTTGTAGGCCGCTTTTTCCCACATCCGTGCAGCGCGATATAGTAGTTGTCGATCCTTATATAGTTATGCATACTTCAGGTAATGGCACCTTGGAGGAAAATCTTCCAAGTATATTATGTGGGAGATAAGTACAATGGAAAAGGAATTCGGCAGGAACAAGGCAATTGTCAGCAGCGCTGATCACGTGCGTGGCGGTGGTACAGAAAATTCTCTTTTACCGATGCTTATCGGTGGCCTCATCATGATCGTGATCGGCGCGATTATTGTGATGGCTTTTGTGTGAGTTCCAGAGCACTCATTTTTTGCGCCTTAATAGATATATTTTACATATATCATTTTATCCGGGGCCGAGCCGGCGCGACTCCAATATGCGCACATAAGGCGAGTTCTGGGCTCGGCCTGGTCCTGGCGGCCCCTTGGGGCTGGTCTTTTCGGACTGGAAGCGGCCCCAAGAACACACTCTGCGCCACTTTGCCGCTATGCCAAACACCCGGCGAGACATTCGCCGGGTGTTTGGTTTCGACAGTCCTGCCGTCGTGCCTACACGCCGATCGGCATATGTTCCGCCGACCGGGTGACGGCGCGCGGGGCGGTGATTTCCTTCCACTTCGACAGCGCCTGATTGACCGCAGGGAAAGGGCGGCGCTTGATGAACTTGCCGCGTCCGGGCTGCGGCATCGAATTTTGCCCCTCCGACCAGACGATATCGCCACGAGACAGCGTGTAGCGTGGCAGGCCGCGCACCTTGAAGCCCTCAAAGACGTTGTAGTCGATGATCGACTTCTGATTGGCGGCCGAGATCGTCTTCGACAGTTTGGGGTCCCAGACGACGAGATCGGCATCCGAACCGGGCAGGATAGCGCCCTTCTGCGGATAGATGTTGAGGATCTGGGCGATATTGGTAGAGGTCACCGCGACGAATTCGTTCATGGTCAGGCGACCCGTTTCCACGCCGCGCGACCATAGCACCGGCATCCGGTCTTCCAGCCCACCGGTTCCGTTGGGGATCTTGCGGAAGTCGTCGAGGCCGAGCGTCTTTTGCTCGCTGGTGAAGGCGGCATGGTCGGTCGCCACCACCTGCAGCGAGCCGGCCGCCAGCCCGGCCCACAGGCTGTCCTGATTGCGCTTGTCACGGAAGGGCGGCGACATCACCCGGCGGGCGGCATGCATCCAGTCGGGGTTCTGATATTCGCTTTCATCCAGTGTCAGGTGCTGGATCAGCGGCTCGCCATAGACGCGCATTCCCTTCTGGCGTGCCCGCCTGATGGCTTCGTGGCTCTGCTCGCAGGAGGTGTGCACGATATAGACCGGCACGCCGGCGGCATCGGCGATCATGATGGCGCGGTTGGTTGCCTCCCCCTCGACTTCCGGGGGCCGGGAATAGGCATGAGCCTCCGGGCCGGGCACGCCCGCATCGATATATTTCTGCTGCAGGGCCGCAACGATGTCGCCGTTCTCGGCATGAACCAGCGGCAGCGCGCCAAGGGCGGCGCAGCGCTGGAAGGAGGCGAACATCTCGTCGTCATTCACCATCAGCGCGCCCTTATAGGCCATGAAATGCTTGAAGGTGTTGATGCCGCGCTCCACCACCTTGGCCATGTCGGAAAAGACCTGCTCCGACCAGCTGGTGACGCACATATGGTAGGAATAGTCTGATGAAGCCTGCCGCGTGGCGCGGCCTTCCCACTCCTGCAGTGCCGCCAGCATCCCGTCCGGTCCTGGGATGACGAAATCGACGACGGTTGTGGTGCCGCCGGAAAGTGCGGCGAAAGTGCCGCTTTCCCATGTTTCGGCTGCCGTGGTGCCCATGAAGGGCATTTCCAGATGGGTGTGCGGGTCGATGCCGCCCGGCATCACATAGGCGCCCTGCGCATCCACCACCGTATCGCCGGAAAGGTCCTTGCCGATCGCCGTGATCTTCTCGCCTTCGATCAGTATGTCGGCCTCATAGGTTCTGTCGGCGGCAACGATGGTGCCGCCCTTGATGACTTTCGACATTGCGGTCTCCTTCCTCAATCCATCCTCCGGCGGCGGGGCCGCCGCATTCCCCAATGGTGGCCTCTTTCGGCGCGGATTTGACAGCGCCGTGGGCCGGATATCGATTAGGCCACTCTACCCCCTTTCGGATGGCGGCAAAGCGCTTTCCTGAACCGAGATGGCCGTCAGCGCGCTCCGCAGCCTGGCGTCGATGGGCGTAGGCCGTCGCGTGTTTCTGTCGACATAGACATGGACGAAGAAGCCTTCGGCGGCGGCGGTCTGCGCGTCGTTGCGAAACAGGCCGATCTCGTAGCGCACCGAGGAGGTGCCGAGTTTCGCCACCTTGAGCCCGGAGGTGATCAGGTCCGGATAGCCCATCTCGGCAAAATAGCGGCAGCCGGTTTCCACCACCAGGCCGATGCGCGCGCCGCCACCGATGTCGAGCAGGCCGTTGTCGATCAGCCAGCCGTTCACCGTCGTGTCGAACAGCGTGTAGTGGACGGTGTTGTTCATGTGGCCGTAAATGTCATTGTCCAGCCAGCGGGTGGCAATGGTGCGGAAGGCCCTGTAGGCGTCGCGCGTCGAGGGGGCAGGCCGCTCGCTCATCACCTCACCATGCCGCCCGGTAGATGGAAAGCGCATCGGCCTCGGAAAGCCCGCGCGGATTGTTGACCAGAAGCCGCGTCTGCTTCATCGCATCCGCCGCCATCTTGGCCAGATGTTCTTCGCCGATGCCGACATCGCGCAGGCGCGGCGGCAGGCCGAGCTTGCCCGCCAGCGCGGCCAGTTCCGCGATGAAGGCGGCGCAGCGGCCCTGGATGTCCTGCTCGCGCTCCAGATGCGGGAAGACATCGGCGGCGATCTCGGCATAGAGATGGGCGGCCTCGGGCGCGTTGAAGCGCAGCACATGCGGCAGTACCAGCGCATTGGACAGCCCATGCGGCACATGGAAGGTGCCGCCGATCGGATAGGCCAGCGCATGCACGGCCGCCACCGGCGAGTTGGCGAAGGCCTGCCCGGCCAGCATGGAACCCAACAGCATGGCGCCGCGCGCCTCGACGTTGTTGCCGTCAAACACCGCTTTCTCGATATTGGCGCCGAGCAGCCGCAAGGCCTGCCGCGCCAGCATCTGCGACAGCGGGTTGTTGTTGGCGCTCTTCGAGGCATAGGCCTCGATGGCATGCACCATGGCGTCGATGCCGGTGGCGGCGGTGATCGCCGGCGGCAGGCCGAGCGTCAGTTCGGCATCCAGCACGGCGATGTCGGGCAGGATGATGGGAGACGACGCCCCGCGCTTTTCCTCCGCACCCACCGTGATGATGGACACCGGCGTGACTTCCGAGCCGGTGCCCGCGGTGGTCGGCACCAGCACCAAGGGCAGGCGCGGGCCCTTGGCATTGCCCACGCCCCAGGCTTCGTCCAGAACCTCGCCCGAACCGATCAGCAGGGCGGCAAGCTTGGCGACATCGAGCGAGGAGCCGCCGCCAAAGCCGACGACACCGGCCACCGAGGCCGCCCGCCCGGCCTCGACCGCCTTGTTGAGCGTTGCCAGCGACGGATCGGCCTCGACCGCATCGAAGACCGTGACCGCAATGCCCTCATCCTCCAGCGAGCGCAGCGCATGATCGCACAGCCCCAGCTTGCGCAGGCCCGGATCGGTGACCAACAGCACCCGGCCGCCGAGGCCGGGCCCGGCAAGCCTGCCGAGGCGGCCGGCCGCCCCTGCCTCGAAGATGATGGACGACGTCGTGTTGAAGCGGAAAGAATCCATTGTGGTGTTGATCCTGGAGTATGATGCCGAAAGCGGGAACCGGCTTTCGGGAAGGATCATGCTCCAATGGAGAGATGGATCAAGTTATTATCTCGTCTAAAGGATGCGCTTACCGAATGCGGACATGACGAAATTCACCGCTTCGGAGGCGATATGCTCGTCGAGGTCGCGGGTCAGGCCTGAAACATTCATCGAGATCATGCCGCCATTCAAGGCTATTGTTTCCATCGCCTGATGGGTCTCGCGAACGGTGATCCCGCCGGCCCCCTTGCTCCAGCCATGCATCTCGGTTGCGCTCGGCGAATAGCTGACGTGAAAACCGCGCGTGCCCGATGAAGCGACCTTCAGCGCCTCGCGCATCACGTCGCGCATGCCCGAAGCGTCTATCTCCGCCATGGTGAAGACCGAAATGCGGGAGCTTTTCAGCAGGCGGGCTTCGGCCGGGTCGGCATGGCGCAGCCCGACAAGGACGACGTTTTCCGGCGAAAGCTGCGGCTGGGCGGCCCCCAGTCTTCCGTCTAGGCCGAGCAGGCGCGTAAGCGCCGAGAAATCTGGTCGCAGATCCGGTGTTGTGTTTGGCGGCATGAGTGCGGCAATCGAGTCGATCCAGATCAGCCCGAGTGCGTCGGCGTTGCGTGCCGAGGCGGCCACGGCGCGCAAAGCGACCCGCCTGTCCTCGCCTGCGGAAAGCCGGAGGGACGTATCCGACATGGCCTCTCCGTCCCCGGTCATTGCAACGTCATAGTCCATGGCTTGCAAGCGAGCGTCGATGGCGTAGCGTACCAGCAATTGCGAGGCTGCAGGCTCTGCGTCGATCACGACCACCTTGGGCGGGGCAATGGTTTCGGTGTCCTGTATCGGTGTTTTTTCTACATATTCCGAGGTCATCGCCGTCAGCAGAGCGCCATAGTCCATGCGGAAGCTGACGCTGTCTCCGACCGCAAGCGCAGGGTCGGCATCGGTCACATCCAAAACGAGATGGTCGCTCGATGCGCCGAGAACCCTCACGCCTTTCTGGATCGGGGTCAGACCCTCAACGATCGTGTCCTCGCGCCCGATATTGGCGATGGCACGCAGCCGGTCGCCTTCGTCGACAAAGAGCGGCCTCTTGCCGAAGGCGTCGAAGCCCGCTTCGCCGATCGGCAGCGACGGCTTGAGTTTGACCTCGATCAGTTCTCCCGTCAGACGAAAGGCATCGGTCTCAAGTTCCGGCCACGGGTCGGCGCGGAAAGCGTCCACGCCGCCTTGCAGGATCGCCTCGCCGATCCGAAGGTTGTTGATCCCGGCGGGCATGCGTCCCGCTTTCAGCAAAGGCAGCGAGGATGAATTGCCGCCGGAAACCCAGTCCAGCCCGACGCCGGTAAGCCGTTCGATCTTGTAGGCATGGGCGACGAGCTGGCCAAGATTTTCCTCCGTCGGTACGATGGCGCCGAAGCAGGTGAGGTTGGTGCCGAGGCCAGCGATGCGCACGCCACGAAGTTCCAGGATTTTCTCCACAGTTGGCAAGAGGTCGTTGGGCCAGATGCCTTCCCGGAGGTCGCCGAGATCGACCATCACGATGATGTCGTGGATGCGGCCCATGCGCTCGGCCACGCGCGCAATTTCGCGGATCGTCGCCAGTTCTGATTGAAGGCTGATGTCGACGGTGCGCACCACTTCCTCGACGCGGGCCATTGGCGGACTGCGCAAAAGCATGATCGGGCAGGAAATGCCGCTGTCGCGCAGGCGGCGGATGTTTTCGAACCGGGATTCGGCTATGCCGGCAACGCCCCCGCGCAACATAGCGCGCGCCACCTGCGGCATGCCGCAGGTGCCCTTGGTGACCCCAAACACCTTGATGCCCGAGCGATTGCACAAATCGACAACGGTCCTTGCATTGCGCTCTATGCAGCCAAGGTCGATGGCGATCTGCGGTCCCATTGCCCGAGCCTCAGTTCACCGGCACCAGGCCTTGCGGGTCGATGTCAGGCTTGCGGCCGGCCACGACGTCGGCCAGGAATTTTCCCGAACCGGCAGCCATTGTCCAGCCGACATGGCCGTGGCCGGTGTCGAGATAGAAGTTTGCATAGCGGCGCGTCGGCCCGATCACCGGCACCGAACTCGGCATCATCGGCCGCAGCCCCGCCCAGCATTGGGCCTTCCTGTCGTCCACGGCGCCCGGGAACAGTTCATGCGCCGATCGGAACATCCGGGTAAAATCGCTCGGCCGGTGGCTTCTGTCGAAGCTCGCGAATTCCGCCGTCGAGGCCAGCCGCAGGCGATTGCCGATGCGCGAATAGGCGACGTAGCGGTCCTCGTCGACGCCGCCCATCGTCGGCCCCTTGGCGGGGTCCTCCAGTGGGATGGTCGCCGTATAGCCCTTGATCGGATAGATTGGCAGGTCGATGCCATGGCGTCGTGCGAAAACGCCGCTTTCCGGGCCCATGGAAAGGACGACGGCGTCGCATGCGATCGCACCATTGGCCGCCCGAACCGTGCGCACGCGCCCATCGGCGATATCGAGGCCCTTGACCTCGTTGTTATAAAGGAAAGTCACGCCGAGCCGATCTGTTGCCCATTGTGCCAACCGCGTGGTGAACAGGAGGGAATCGCCGGTCTGGTCCATCGGCGAATAGATGCCGCCGGCAATCCGGTCGCCTGAGTCCGCCAGGCCGGGTTCGATTTCGAACAACCGCTTGCGGTCCACCACTTCCATTTCAAGGCCGCGCTCGCCGATATAGCGGAAGTGCTCAGCGCCTGTATCGAGGCCCTGCTGGGTACGGTAGAAATAGACGATGCCCTTGCGGCGCTCGTCAAAATCGATGCCCGTATCGGCAGTGATCTCATTGATGCAGTCACGGGCATGAAGCGCAAGCCGCAGCTTCACTTCGGTATTGGCGTTAGCACGCGTTTGTGTGCACTGGCGCAGGAAACGCCATGTCCAGGCAAGCAGATAGGGATCGCGCAACCTCAGCTTTATGCCGAGATCGGGCGTGTAGAGCGATTTAATGAAGGTCCTGAGCGCGGAAGGGGAGCCCCAGGCATAGGCGTCTCCGGGCGAAACCAGTCCGGCATTGCTGTAGCTCGTGCCTTGCGCCGGCCCATCGTGACGCTCGATCACCGTGACCTCGTGGCCGTCACGCGCTAGATAGTATGCGGCCGCAGTGCCGACGACGCCTGCGCCCAGAACCAGGATTTTCATCAAGCCCCTCAAATTCCCTCGGCCACGCCATGGCCGGACCGGACGGGGTCCGGCCGAATGCTATCGCGTGTTCTTGCCGGTCAGTATTCTTTCCCACGAAAGCGCATCGCCGACAATGCCGTCAAGATCGTCATGCTCCGGCTTCCAGCCGAATTCGCGGCGGGCAAGATCGGAATTGGCAACGATCGCGGCTGGGTCGCCGGCGCGGCGGGGTCCGGTCGTCACCTCGAAATCCTTGCCGAAGACGCGGCGCACGCTTTCGATCACCTCCAGCACCGAATAGCCATGGCTGTAGCCGCAATTGGCGACCAGGCTGTCGCCGCCATCGCGCAGCCGCTGCAGCGCAAGCCGATGCGCGGCCGCCAGATCGCTGACATGGATATAGTCGCGCATGCAGGTGCCGTCGGGCGTCGGATAGTCGCTGCCGAACACCTGCATGGATGCCCGCTTGCCCAGCGCCGTCTCGCAGGCGACCTTGATGAGATGGGTGGCGCCCGGCGTCGACTGCCCGGTGCGGCCCTTCGGATCGGCCCCGGCGACATTGAAATAGCGCAGCGCGGTATAGCGCAAATCATGCGCCATCGCCGCGTCGCGCAGCATCCATTCGCTCATCAGCTTGGAGGTGCCGTAGGGTGATTCCGGTGCCAGGCGGGCGTCCTCGCGAACTGGCTCCAGCCCGGCAGTGCCATAGACCGCCGCCGTCGATGAAAAGATGAAGTGGCCCACCTTCTCGCGCACGGCGGTTTCGATCAGCGAGCGGGTCTTGCAGGTATTGTTCTCGTAATAGGCGAGCGGATCGGCAACCGATTCCGGGACGATGATCGAGCCGGCAAAATGGATGATGGCGTCGACGGAGTATTCCCGAATGATCGAAGTAACAAGCTCACTGTCGGCCACGTCGCCGACCACAAGCGTTGCCTCGGGCGCGACAGCCCAGTCGAATCCCGTGGAGAGGCGGTCGATGACGACGACTTCTTCGCCGGCGTCGATCAGTTCCCACACCATATGGCTGCCGATATAGCCGGCGCCGCCGGTCACCAATACGGTCATATGAGCCTCCATTTTGCGGCAATATCTACAATTATCGGGACAATCGCGAAAGTGCTCCCGCAGCTCTGAACAGCACAACCACGGGCGGCATTTCGTGCCCGCACTTACACCAAAGTGCAGCGTGGCAATTTGACCGTCATGCGGTAATAGACGAAATGACGAGCTTGCGTTTATGATCCCAGCCAAAATTGGGAAGCCGAGATGAACTATCAGCGTTTTTTCGAAGAAGCGATAGACCAGATTCATGCCGAACGGCGCTATCGTGTTTTCGCAGATCTTGAACGAATCGTCGGTTCCTTCCCACAGGCCATATGGCGCAACAATGGCGAGAAGCGGGAGATCACCGTCTGGTGCTCCAACGACTATCTCGGCATGGGTCAGCATGAAGACGTCATCAGAGCCTTCCAGGAGGCAGCCGGCAAGATGGGGTCCGGCGCTGGCGGCACACGCAATATTTCCGGCAACAACCATCCGCTGGTCGAGCTGGAGCACGAGCTTGCCGATCTCCACGGCAAGGAATCCGGGCTGGTGTTCACCTCGGGCTTCATCTCCAATGAAGCGTCGATCTCCACGATCGCTCGCTTGCTGCCCAACTGCCTCATTCTTTCCGACGAGCTCAACCACGCCTCGATGATCGAGGGCGTGCGCCGCTCCGGTGCGGAAAAGAAGATTTTCCGTCACAACGACGTCGCGCATCTGGAAAGCCTGTTGCAGGCGGCCGGGCGTGAGCGCGCCAAGCTGATCGTGTTCGAGTCCGTCTATTCGATGGATGGCGACATCGCCCCCATCAAGGAGATTGCCGATCTCGCCGAAAAATATAACGCGATGACCTATATAGATGAGGTCCATGCCGTGGGCATGTATGGCCCGCGCGGCGGCGGCATCACCGACCGCGAAGGCCTGGCCCACCGCATCGACATCATCGAGGGAACGCTGGCGAAGGCCTTCGGCACGCTCGGCGGCTACATCACCGGAAAGACCGCCATCATCGATGCGGTGCGCTCCTATGCGCCGGGCTTCATCTTCACCACCGCCTTGCCGCCGGCAATCGCTGCGGCTGCCACCACGTCGATCCGGCACCTCAAGAATTCGCAAGCCGAGCGTGATGCGCAACAGCGCCAGGCAGCACGAACCAAGGAGGTGCTTGCTTCGGTGGGCCTGCCGGTCATGCCTTCGGCCACCCATATCGTACCGATCCTGGTGGGCGACCCCGAGCTTTGCAAAATGGCGACCGATCGCCTGCTTGGCGTCCACGGCATCTATATCCAGCCGATCAACTACCCGACGGTGCCGCGCGGCACCGAGCGTCTGCGCATCACGCCCACGCCTTTCCACAACGATGCCCTGATCGATGTGCTCAAGGATGCGCTGGTCGAGACCTGGAACGCGCTGGGTATTCCCTATCGTACCGAGGGCCAGACCTCGGTTGCCGAAAGCGAGCGGATCGTTTCGCTGCTGGTGCCCAAGTCGGGCGGCTGAAAAGATCGTCCGTCCTGGCCGCCACTGGCGGCCGACACCCATAGAAATCAGATCGTGCGAATCCAGCCGGCGAGCCTCGTTGCAGCCTCTTCGAGCTGATCCAGCCTTCGATTGAAGCACAGCCTGAAGAAGGCTTCGCCGCCGTCACCGAATGCCGTTCCGGGCGCCAGCCCGACATTGGCCTTGTCGACGATCTCGAAGGCCGCGCTGCGGGAGTTGGCGACCCCATCCACCGCAAAGAACAGGTAGAAGGCGCCCTGCGGAACGCTGAGGCGCACTCGTCCGGTTTCACCCAATATGCCGCAGATCAGATCGCGCGCCTGCTTCGCCCTCTCGATCTGCGAGGCAAGGAAGTCGTCGCCAAGCTCAAGGGCCGCCACGCCGCCGCGCTGCATGAACGGAGCAACGCCTGACGTCGAATACTGGATGAGGTTTTCGAATGTCTGTTGCAGCGAGGGATGCACGCGCAGCCAGCCCATGCGCCAGCCGGTCATCGCCCAGTTCTTGGAGAAGGTGTTGACGAACAGGATACGGTCTTCGTCCTCCATGATGTCCATGAAGGAGGGAGCGCGTGCCCCGTCGAAGTAAAACAGGGCATAGATTTCGTCAGCGATGATCCAGAGCCCGTGCCGCCGAGCAAGCTTGAGGACGGCCTTCAGCGTGTCGATATCGGCTGTCCAGCCGGTCGGGTTAGAGGGGCTGTTGAGGAATATCGCCTTGGTGCGCGGCGTGATAGCCGCCTCGATCTTGCCGACATCGCACATCCAGCCATTGTCGGAGTGATCGAGTTGCACGCCGACCGGGCGCGCGCCGGCGATGCCGGCTGCACCGGCAAAATTCGGCCAGGCCGGGGTCAGGTAGATGACCTCGTCGCCGGCACCCGCCGTCGCCTGAAGCGCAAGCTGGATTGCCTGCATGCCGCCGCCGGTCACCAGAAATTCCTGGTCGGCAAAGTGCCGTCCGAAATGACGGGCGTGGTAACGGGCGAGCGCCTGCCGCAATTCAGGGATGCCGCGTTGCCAGGTGTAGAAGGTCTCACCGGCATTTAGCGCCTTTGTGGCGGCGTCTGCGATGAAGGCCGGGGTTGGCAAATCGCCTTCGCCGACCCATAGCGGGATCAAGCCGTCGCGACCGCGGCCGTAATTGGCAAGGGCGACAATGCCGCTTTCGGGAGCGAGCCGAGCTTCGGTGCGCAGATGTTCGACGAGGGTCATGGCGGCCTCACTGAATGGTCGTGTCAGAGTGCTACACGCTTTCGCCGCTCGTCGGAACTGAAAAGCCCCGGCCTTTTTATGGGCCAGGGCTGGCTATGGTTGGCAATTGCCGCGACCCTGCAACCGCAGGATCGGTCGGCGAAAACTATCGCTTGGCCAGGAGGTCGCGAATTTCCGTCAGCAAGGCGATATCGGCAGGCGGTGCCTCCGGTGTGGCCGGCTTTTCGGCGATAAGGCGGCGCCGCATATTGTTGACGGTCCGCACCATCAGGAAAATGATGAAGGCGAGGATAAGGAAGTTCAGGACGACGGTGGCGAAACTACCATAGGCGAAAACCGCGCCTTGCGCCTTGGCGGCATCGAGCGATGTTGCGGTGACGGCTGACGACAAGGGAAAGAAGTAGTTGTTGAAATCGAGTCCGCCGAAAATCGCGCCGACGATCGGCATGATGATGTCGTTGACCAGTGATTCGACAATTTTGCCGAAGGCGGCGCCGATAATGACGGCAACCGCCAGATCCATCACATTGCCCTTGGAAATGAATTCCTGGAATTCCTTTAACACTGTGTCCTCCTTAAGCTGACGACCGCGCGACCATATCGCCCGCCGCTTGTGATGCCGGCCGGTAAAGTCATCATAACAAAAACTTCAGATTGCAAAACGACCAAAATAGAGGCGGATTTTCATCGAAAATCGCTAAATTAGTATCCGCAGATACAACCCGGCAGTCCCCGCGCCACCAATCCGATGGACAAGGCTTTCCGGCTGTGATTGCCTCTGTGCGCAAGCGTTCCGGACAAGTCGGACATGGAGGTGGCGAAGCGTGCAAGGCTGGGTGATCGTCATCATCGCTATCGCCTATGTGACGCTGCTGTTTGCGATCGCCAGTCTGGGTGACCGTCGTGGGGCGATGCGGAGCGCAAGCTGGCCAAGACCCTATATCTATGCGCTCAGCCTCGCCATTTATTGCACGTCCTGGACCTTCTTCGGCTCGGTGGGCCTTGCCTCCGAGCGCGGCATGGAATTCCTCGCCATCTATATTGGCCCGGTTCTGGTCTTCGTCTTCTGCTTTCCGCTGCTCAGGCGCATCGTCAAATTGGCCAAGGCCGAAAACATCACCTCGATCGCCGACTTCCTTGGCGCGCGCTACGGCAAGAGCTTTGCGGTCGCTTCGCTCGCCACCTTGATCGCGACGATCGGCACGCTCCCCTATATCGCCCTGCAGTTGAAGGCGATTTCGAGTTCGGTCAGCCTGATGATCGAGCACTATAGCGGCTCGCGGCCGTCCTTCGATCCCTTCGTCAGCGATATTTCGCTGATCGTGGCCATGCTGCTTGCGCTGTTTGCGGTCCTGTTCGGCACCCGCCATGCCGACGCCACCGAGCATCAGAACGGCCTCGTGTTGGCCGTGGCGGTCGAATCGGTGGTCAAGCTTGCGGCTTTCCTCGCCGTTGGTCTTGCAGTCACCTTCATCGTCTTCGACGGGCCAAGCGGCATGATGGAAATATTGTCGGCCAATGCCGAGGTCCAGCAGGCGATGGACTACCAGACCTCGCTCGGCACCTGGCTCGTGCTTACCACCATCAGCGGCTTTGCCATCATCATGCTGCCCCGGCAGTTCTACGTCATGATCGTGGAGAACCGCAGCGAAGCCGAATTGCGCACGGCAAGCTGGGTGTTCCCGCTCTATCTGGTGGTCATCAACCTGTTCGTGCTGCCCATCGCCTTTGCCGGGCTGGTCATGGTCGGTTCGCGTACCAGCAGCGACCTCTATGTGCTGTCGGTGCCGCTCTTCGGCGGCCAGAACATCATGGCCATAGCGGCCTTCATCGGTGGCCTTTCGGCAGCGACCGCGATGGTGATCGTCGCCAGCGTTGCCCTCTCGATCATGATCTCCAACGATCTCGTCATTCCGCTCTTCGTCCGGCGCCGCCTGGTCAAATCCGAGGCCGGAGAGAACGAGGACTGGTCGACACTGATTCTGAACATCAGGCGCGCCTCCATCTTCCTGATCCTGTTTGCCGCCTTCCTCTATTATCGCGAAGGCACCAACAGCACGCGGCTGGCCTCGATCGGCCTGATGTCCTTTGCTGCCATCGCTCAGTTTGCCCCGGCCTTCTTCGGCGGCCTGATCTGGCGCGGCGCCAATGCCAGGGGGGCGGGCCTTGCCATGGCGGGAGGTTTCGGCGTCTGGACCTATACGCTGCTGCTGCCGACCCTTGTCGCACCGGACAGCGCCATCCTTGCCGAAGGCCCGTTCGGGATCGAGGCACTGCGGCCGCAAGCGCTGTTCGGCCTCGTCGCCGAGCCGCTCAACCACGGCGTCTTCTGGAGCCTGACGGTCAACACGATCTGCCTGATTTTGGGGTCGCTCTCGCGTGCCTCCACGCCGCTGGAACGCATCCAGGCCTCGATCTTCGTCCCGCGTGATACCAACCCGATGCCAAGCCTGCGCCGCTTCCGCACCGCCATTACCGTCAACGACCTGAAGGACACGATCTCGCGCTATCTGGGCGTGGAGCGCACCGAGCGCTCATTCCAGACCTTCGAGAACACCGGTGGCGTAAAACTCAATGGCAACGAACAGGCCAGCATCGCCGTGGTGCGCTTTTCCGAGCAGCTTCTGGCCAGCGCGGTCGGATCGTCCTCGGCCCGCCTGATCCTGTCGCTCTTGTTCAGGCGCAATGACGGGACGTCAAAAGATACGTTCCGCCTGCTCGACGACGCCACCGAAGCCCTGCAGCACAATCGCGATCTGCTGCAGATCGCGCTTGACCAGATGGAGCAGGGGATCACCGTCTTCGACAAGGATTTCCGGCTGACCTGCTGGAACCGGCAGTATCGCTCGCTGTTCGATCTTCCCGACGACATGGGCCAGGTCGGCGTTTCACTCGACAAGATATTGCGTCATCTCGTGGCGCGCGGCGATATCGTTGCCGAGGCGCGGGTGGCTGCGCTCGACCGGCTGACCAGTTTCGGAAGCCCATGGCAGATGGAACTGAAAACCAGCGGTCGCATCATTGAACTGCGCTCGAACCTCATGCCCGATGGCGGCATTGTCGCGACCTATACCGATATTTCGGCGCGTGTGGCGGCGGATCTCGCGCTCAAGCGCGCCAATGAATCGCTGGAACAGCGCGTGGAAAGCCGTACTGCAGAACTGACGCGCGTGAATGAGGAACTGGCGCAGGCGCAGATGCTGGCCGAGGAAGCCAATCAGAGCAAGACGCGCTTCCTTGCCGCCGTCGGCCATGACATCCTGCAACCGCTGAACGCTGCCCGGCTCTATTGCTCTTCGCTGATCGAAAAGACCGGCAAGAAGAACGAATTCAGCAATGCTGCCGCCAATATCGATTCCTCGCTGGAATCGGTGGAGGCGATATTGGGCGCGGTTCTCGACATTTCCAGGCTCGACGCCGGCGCCATGAAGCCTGTCGCGACGGTTTTTCGGCTGGACGAAATCCTGCGGCGCATCGCCACCGACTTTCAGCCGCTGGCGGCAGAAAAGCGCCTCGAGCTGATCGTCGTCCCGTCATCGCTGTCAGTGAACACGGATCGCAACCTGCTGCGCCGACTGGTGCAAAATCTGGTTTCCAACGCCGTCAAGTTCACCCGCAATGGCCGTGTGCTGGTCGGGGTCAGACGGCGTGGCAATCTGGCCGAAATCCAGGTCTTCGATACCGGCATAGGGATACCCGTCGACAAGCTCGAGATGGTGTTTCGTGAATTCACCCGTCTCGACGAAGGCGCGCGCGAGGCGCATGGCCTGGGGCTGGGCCTTTCCATAGTCGATCGCATCGCCCGGGTGCTGCGCCTGGAAATCCAGATAGAATCCGGCCGGGGGAAAGGGACGCGGTTTTCCGTCCTGCTGCCCATCGCCAAGGCGCAGAAACAAGGTCCGGTCGCAGAAGTCCGGCGGCGCCTTCCGGTGATCGGTGCGCTGAATGGATTGCGGGTACTGTGCATCGACAATGACACCCGGATTCTGGAAGGTATGCGCCTGCTGTTGCAGGGATGGGGATGCGAGGTACAGGCCTATTCCGGCTCAGCCGCATTCAATGTCGGTTGGCCGAAAGCAGCTCCGGATATTATCCTGGCCGATTACCATCTGGATAACGAAAGCGGTCTCGACGTCATCGTCAGGCTGCGCGCGATGTTTGCGGCCCAAATCCCCGCCATGCTTCTGACAGCAGACCGCTCCAACGAAGTCCGGGCCGCGGCCGATCGGCTTGACGTGCCGGTGCTCAACAAACCGGTCAAGCCCGCCGCCCTGCGTTCGATGATGACGCGCCTGCGTCAGATGACGCCCGCTGCGGAATAGACGGCAACGATAGTCTCTGTTTTCTATGCAACCGGCAGCGGATCGCTGCCGATCCTCGACAGCATGATAACCGCCTGTGTGCGGCTATCGACCCCGAGCTTCTGCAGCACGGCAGACACATGTGCCTTGATCGTCGCCTCGGATACCGAGAGTTCATAGGCGATCTGCTTGTTGAGCAGCCCTTCCGCAAGCATGCCGAGCACCCGGGTCTGCTGCGGCGTCAACGATTGCAATCGCTTGATCAGGTCTGAAATCTCGGGGTCCCGCTCGACACCGAGATCGACGCCGGCAGGTGCTGCGATGCCGCCCGAAAGCACCGTGCGGACGGCGCTGCGGATGTCTTCCATGCTGGCGGATTTGGAGATGAAGCCAGAGGCGCCGAGTTCGAGCGCGCGGCGAATGGTTTCGGGGTCGTCATGCGCCGATACGACCACCATCGGGATAGCGGAATGAATGGCGCGCAGCGAGATCAATCCGGACAGTCCGCTGGCTCCCGGCATCGACAGGTCCAGCAGCACCAGATCGGCATCCTCATTCGCGGTGATGACCGTTTTGGCCGTCTCGAAGTCGCCGGCTTCAAGAATAGTGCCGACACCGTCTATGCCTGACAACGCCTGCTTGAGCGCGCCACGAAAAAGCGGGTGATCGTCCACGATCACGAACTTGTAGCCTGACGGCACATATGCCTCCCGAAATACCCACCCCGAAAACCCCGCGCCGCTTGTCGTTCTTGTCTGGAGCGGGCCCGAGTTTCATCGATTATGCGGTCATATGGCGGCTTTTCAAGCGCGAAGCCAGCAATCAATCCGCCCGAACGTGCCTATGCGCACAAAAAATACAGGAAAAGCGCGGGCATCACGTCTTGTTGGGTTCCGGAGCCTGCTGTGTGCCGGGCGTCTTGGACTCTTCCTCCATATCCTTGGCGATACCCATGAAGCGGCGCAGGAAGCGCTCCATATAGCCCATGGTCTTTTCAAACTCCTCCTCGGTGGGCAGAGCCGATTGCGGTTTGGCCGGCAATGCTGCTTCCAGCTTGGCAATCCTTTCCTCCAAGGCGGTCACGGCGTCCTGCAGCCGCTCGACTTCACCTTCGAAGGCCGTGCGCATATCGGTGGCAAGCTTGCAGATCAACTGGCCGTCGCGTTCCTCGCAAATGGACATTTCACCCGTCTGCGTGTCCATGCGGACATAACCCGTATCCGTTTTTTCCAGCCGGTAGCGCTCCGTCTCGGCGGCATTGGTGTTGGTCGAGGCGAGCATGGTCAGAGCCATCGGGATGACTGTCGTGATGAGACGCATGGCTTCCTCCTTCGGCAGTTCGCGAGAGCATGGCTTTCCTTTGCGCCCGAAATAGGGAAGGACAGCGCTCGCATCCCTTTACCCTTCGCGGGCTTTCGGACTATAGCGCAGGCATGCGACAGACCATCTACAAGATATGCACGCGAACCTTGTGGCGCGAGGCCCAAAGCCTGGGTGTCTTTACCGGTGCTCCGGTAGACATTGCCGACGGGTTCATCCACTTCTCGACCGCCGATCAGGTCCGGGAAACGGCGGCCAAGCACTTTGCCGGCCAGGACGATCTGGTGCTGGTGGCTGTCGACGCGGCGAGACTTGGCCCTTCGCTGAAATACGAGGTTTCGCGCGGCGGGGCTCTGTTTCCCCATCTTTACGGCACGCTTGATCCGGCTACCGTGCTTTGGGTCAAGCCGCTTCCGCTCGATGCCGAGGGCAATGATGACTTCCCGCCACTGGATGCCTAATGACGCTGCTTGACCATCTTGGCCGCAACCTGCTTTTTGCGCTCGATCCGGAAACCGCGCATGGGGTATCCATCAGGGCGTTGAAATGCGGTCTTGCACAGACGCGCAAGGCGCATCCGGACCAGCGTTTGCAGGTGCGGCTCTGCGGCCTCGATTTTCCCAACCCTCTCGGCATGGCAGCCGGCTACGACAAGAATGCCGAAGTGCCGGACGCGCTGCTGGCTCTTGGCTTCGGGTTCGCGGAAGTTGGCACGGTCACGCCTCTTCCCCAGCTGGGAAACCCGAAGCCGCGCATTTTCCGCCTGACGGCAGATGAAGCCGTGATCAATCGTCTTGGCTTCAACAATGAGGGGCATGCACGTTGCGAACAGCGGCTTGCCTCGCGCTTGGGCCGTCCGGGTATCGTCGGCATCAATATCGGCGCCAACAAGGACAGTGCCGACCGAATCGGCGACTACGAGCTGGGTGTGAAGCGCTTCTCGCGCTACGCTTCTTATCTCACGGTGAATATTTCTTCGCCCAACACGCCCGGCCTGCGCGACATGCAGGCACGTGCCAATCTGGCGGAACTCCTTTCGCGCGTCGTCGCCGCTCGCGACGAAGCGGTGACCGGACCCGGCCGGAAACCGCCGCTGTTCCTCAAAATAGCGCCGGACCTGCACCAAACCGACCTTGAGGACATTGCCGCCGAGATCCAGGATAAGGCCATCGAAGGCGTCATCGTTTCGAACACGACGATTTCACGCCCCGCTCTCAAAAGTGCCGTGAACACGGCAGAAACCGGTGGCCTTTCAGGCAAGCCGCTATTCCAGCGCTCGACCGTCGCGCTAGCGAAAATGCGTAAGCTGCTTGGGCCTGACCATGCCATTGTCGGCGTTGGCGGCGTGGATTCGACCGAGACCGTGCTGGAAAAAATCCGCGCCGGCGCCGATCTGGTCCAGCTCTATACCGGCATGATCTATGCGGGGCCGGCCTTGCCGGGGCGCATTGTCAGCGGGCTGACACGGTTTCTCGACAGCCAGGGCTTGTCGAGCCTGCGCGCGATCCGCGATACGCGGCTCGATCACTGGGCCGCCCAACCGCTCGATTGAGCAGTTCTGTCAACGCCGGTAGCTGAACAGCCGCAGGATAAGGAAGGCCGGCACCACGATTGCCGCGCCAAGCAGGAAATAGCCGACGAAGCGATCGATCGCCGCAAAGCCCATATTCCATATGTCGAGAACGAAGTCCCGAACCCGGTACAGCACGTCGTAGGGCGACCAGCCGAAGAAATTCATGACGACGCCGACCAGAAACGACACGATGATCAGTTTGAGGAGTACCCGCAGCGGGCTGTCGCCGAGAAAGCGTGTAAGTCCTGACATGGTATTCTCCCGCAAGCCGGTCCCTGGCGATAAGCGTCCGACGGAGATGCAAGGCGCAACCCCTGTGCCGCATGCCAAACATCGATTCAGGCGCAAAAGCCATCATGCAGCGCTGCGCGCACATACGAATTTATGCGATCCGCTTCAAGCCGATGGTGGCCATCCCAGTGCAATCACCGATGGTTTTGAAGTTGCCGATCACGTCGCGACCGTGATATCTAACCCCTGTCGCGGGTATGATGTAATGGTAGCTTGTCAGCTTCCCAAGCTGATCGCGCGGGTTCGATTCCCGCTACCCGCTCCATTCTGTGAATATTGATGTATCTAACGGGCGCGTTTCGTGATTCGCCGGTGAGCCATGCGTATTACCTGATGGGGGCGAATGACGAACTGTGTCCTGGTGTTGCATTTCCTGAACACTGGTGACGTGTCGTCTCCGGCGTGCGGCGCACTCCAATCGTCTTCTTTATGGCGCCTTGGGGTTTAACTGTGATAACAGGGCGGTATCTTTAAGTGTCCGCGTCAGTCAAAATTGGCGGTTGCAGCATAGTGTTGAAGTTTCTCGGGACAGGTCGAATCAATATCTTGCGGATCGGCAGTGTAGCGCTCGATCTGGCGATTGCGGCTGGATCGTTCGTGGCTGCCTATGGCTCGGTCTATGGATTCGATCGGCTGAAATGGGTGCCGGGGCTGGAGGAGAAGACCGCTACCTACACCCTGATATGCGCCGTCTGCTTCGTGGCCTTCGGCGTCAATAAAGGGTCCTGGCGCTACGTTTCGATCTCCGAACTGCTTGCTGTTATCAAGGCTGCGGTCGTCGCCATCGGCATATACACCGTTGGAGCGTTCCTGATCTCGCGCGGCCAGAATGTGCCGCGCAGCGTCCCGGTTTTTTCTACCCTGTTCCTGATCGGCGGGCTCTCGGCCGTCAGGCTTGCCTATCGCCTGGCCATGGATGGCACTTGGAAAGGGATCGGGTGGAAGACAAAGGCCCCGCCGGAGCGAAAGGTGCTGCTGTTTGGGGTTTCGAACGCCGCGGAAAGCTTTATCCGTAGTGCCCGCAGAAATTTCGATAGCGGCATCACGATCGTCGGGGTCTTCGATGACAATCCGGCCAAATATTCGCGGCTGATTCATGGCGTGAAGGTGGTCGGTGCGCTCGGCGACATCAGAAAGCACATGGAGCGCCTGGCCCGGCGCGGCATCCGCCCCACCGAATTGATAGTGACGGAGAACAAGCCGAGCCGCCAGAGACTGACCGAGATCCTCGCGGTGGCGGCAACGGTCGGTCTGAAGGTGACCAGAATTCCCGATATCACGGTCACTTCCTCGATCACCAGCCACCTGCTGCTCAAGCCCAAGCCGATCGAACTCGAAGATCTCCTGGGCCGGCCGGAAGTCACCGCCGATCTTGACGGTATTGCCCATCTGATCAATGGTCGCACTGTGCTGGCAACCGGCGCCGGCGGCTCGATCGGGTCGGAATTGTGTCGGCAGATCGCAACCTTCAATCCGCGCCAACTCATCATCACCGACTGTTCGGAATTTCACATCTATCTGCTCGACAAAGAGCTGCGCGAGAATCACCCTGATCTGCCCATCGTCACGCGCATCGTCGATGTGCGTGACCGTGCCAGGGTCAACGATATGTTCCGGACCTATAGGCCCGAAGTGGTTTTCCACGCGGCAGCGCTCAAGCATGTCCCCTTGGTCGAGGACAATCCGGTCGAGGGCATCAAGACCAATGTGCTTGGTACGCGCAATGTGGCGGACGCCGCCCTTGCCAATGAAGCCAACACCTTCGTCATGATTTCGACCGACAAGGCGGTCAATCCCACCAACATCATGGGTGCCACCAAGCGCGCCGCCGAAGCCTATTGCCAGTCGCTGGACGTCAATTCGAAGACGACGCGCTTCAAGACCGTTCGCTTCGGCAATGTGCTGGGCTCCAACGGGTCGGTGGTGCCGCGCTTCCAGGAACAGATCGCTGCCGGCGGGCCGGTCACGGTCACGCACCCCAATATCGTACGCTTCTTCATGACCATTCCAGAAGCGGTGCAGCTTGTCCTGCATGCCTCCTCGCACGCGCTGCTGCACATGACCGAGCGTGGCAAGATCATGGTGCTCGACATGGGCAAGCCGGTCCGGATCGTCGATCTGGCCGAGCGGATGATCCAGCTTGCCGGTTACGAGCCGCATGTCGATATCGAAATCGCCTTTGTCGGGCTGCGGCCGGGAGAAAAGCTCTATGAGGAGCTTTTCGATCCCTCCGAGGTTCAGGATACGCGTACGGATGAGGGCTATGTCGTGGCCGCGCCACGCATCATCGACAAGACATTGCTTCTCAAGACCTTCACCAGCCTAGAGGCTGTCGTCGAGCGGGAGGAAGCGGAAAGAGCCATCGAACTCCTGTCGCATGTGGTCCCCGAATATCGCAAGGAAACTACGCCGCCGGATCTGATCCCGTCGCCCGAGGCCCTGGAACTCAAATAGTCGATCCGTTGAAGGGCGCGGCGCCGGATTCAGCCGGCGCGAAAATGCTTGGAAAGTTTCAGGCCCTGTGCCTGGTAGTTCGAACCAAGATCGCTGCCGTAAAGCGCCTTCGGGCGCGCCGCCATGCGCTCATAGACGAGGCGGCCGACGATCTGGCCATGTTCGAGGATGAAGGGCACTTCATGGCTGCGCACTTCCAGAACGGCGCGACTGCCCGTGCCGCCGGCCTTGGAATGGCCGAAGCCCGGATCGAAGAAGCCGGCATAATGCACCCGGAACTCGCCGACCAGCGGATCGAAGGGCGTCATCTCTGCCGCATATTCAGGCGGAACATGCACCGCCTCGCGTGAAACCAATATGTAGAATTCATCGGGGTCGAGCACGAGTTCGCCCTCGCCACGCCGGTAAAGCGGCTCCCAAAAATCCACTACATCCTGCGCCGCGCGCTTGTCGACATCGACCAGCCCGGTGTGATGCTTGCCGCGATAGCCAATCAGGCCGTCCGCATTGCCGTGGAGGTCGATCGAGAGCGCGATACCGCCGCCGGAAATATTCGGCCTGTCGGAAGCGACCAACTGTTCGGCCTCGTGCAACGCATGAAGCTCTGCTTCACTCAGTAATGCATTGCCGATGCGGAAGCGGATCTGCGACAGGCGCGAGCCGGTGCGCACGATGATCGGAAAGGTGCGGGGGCTGACTTCCAGATAAAGAGGGCCGCTGTACCCGGCTGGAATCTTGTCGAACTCCTGGCCGTGGTCGGTCATGACACGGGTGAAGATATCGAGCCGGCCGGTCGAGCTTTTCGGATTGGTTGAGGCCGAGACCTCCGCCGGCAAGTCAAGCCTCTCCAGCAAGGGCACGATATAGACGCAGCCGGTTTCGAGCACCGCGCCCTCGGTGAGGTCGATCTCGTGCAGCTTCAGCCGGTCGAGTTTTTCATCGACCCGGCATCCTGGCCCAGGCAGGAAGCTTGCGCGTACCCGCCATGCCTTCTCGCCAAGTCGCAGATCGAGGCTCGCCGGCTGGACCTGGTCGCGGTCTAGCGGGCGTGGGGCGACAAGCGCGCCGGACGTGAACAGGGCTGCGATCTCCTGGTCCGGAAGGATACCCGACTTCTGCAACGATCAACTCCTGAAATAACCCATCGACGTTTAATGATACGCGTCATTGACGCAAGCCGGCACCGGGTCTAAAGGCATTTTATCCCGTGGTGATTTGCCGGTCGGCTTGCAGCCACGTTAAACAAGTCGCTAAAGGGCCGCCTTTGGACCGGCACGCGACTTTTTGCGGCCGGTTTTTTTGTGTCTGGATCAAAGCGATGACCATCGAAAAGAAGCGTAATTGGAAGCCCGCAACCCAACTTGTCCACTCCGGAACAATGCGTTCCGGTTTTGGTGAGACCTCCGAGGCGATCTATCTCACGCAGGGCTATGTCTATGACAGCGCGGAGGCCGCCGAGGCCCGCTTCAAGGGCGAGGAACCCGGATTCATCTATTCGCGCTATGCCAATCCGACCGTCGACATGTTCGAAAAGCGCATGTGCGCGCTCGAAGGCGCGGAAGACGCCCGTGCCATGGCATCCGGTATGGCGGCAGTGGCTGCCGCAGTGTTGTGCAGCCTGAAAGCCGGCGACCACATCGTTGCGGCGCGCGCTCTGTTCGGCTCCTGCCGTTGGGTGGTCGAGACGCTGGCGCCGCGCTACGGCATCGAAGCGACGCTGGTGGACGGCACCAAGGCGGAGAGCTGGGAAAAAGCGGTGCGGCCCAACACCAAGCTGTTCTTCCTGGAAAGCCCGACCAATCCGACGCTTGAAGTGGTGGACATCGCAGCCGTTGCGGCTCTCGCCAATTCGATTGGTGCCAAGGTGGTGGTCGACAATGTGTTCGCCACGCCCTTGCAGCAAAAGCCGCTGGAACTTGGCGCGCATGTCGTCGTCTATTCGGCGACAAAGCATATTGACGGGCAGGGGCGCTGTCTTGGCGGCATCGTGCTGTCGAGCAAGGAATGGATCGACGAAAACCTGCATGATTATTTCCGTCACACTGGGCCAAGCCTGTCGCCGTTCAATGCCTGGACGCTGCTGAAGGGGCTGGAAACGCTGTCGCTGAGGGTGCGTCAGCAGACGGAAAACGCTGCCAGGGTGGCGGATTTCCTTGCCGGGCGCCCGGAGATCGCGCGGGTGATCTATCCCGGCCGCGCCGACCATCCGCAGGCTGATATAGTCGCCAGGCAGATGTCGGGCGGATCGACGCTGATATGCCTGGATGTCAAGGGCGGCAAGAAGGCGGCCTTCGCCTTCCAGAACGCACTCGACATTTTCCTGATCACCAACAATCTCGGCGATTCCAAGAGCCTAATTACCCATCCGGCAACCACCACGCACAAGAACCTGACGCCGGAAGCACGTGCCGAACTCGGCATCGGCGATGGCACGCTGCGCCTGTCCATGGGTGTGGAGGATATCGACGATCTGCTGGAGGATATCGAGCAGGCGCTGCGCAAGGCTGGATAGGGTCTACCGGCCAGCCTCGGCTATCCGGTCGAGCAGTACCCGCTGCACCGCAAGCCCGCTGATCTCGCTCGATTGCCGTGCAGCGTTCTTGCTCAGCCCGGGGATATGCACGCAATAGTCCCGGCCAAGCCGCTGCAATTGCCGGTCCAGCCGCTCTGCAAAACCTGGCGCGATGGCTTGCGCATCAATCGCCAGCACGAACAGGCCGGCGCCGGGGCTTTGCGAACCTTCGCTAAAGGAGGGGGCGTCGAGCGACCAGTTGGCGCCCGCCAGTCCGGCTGAAAGCACCTCCACCATCAGCGCGATATTGGCGCCGCGCGCGCCGCCGAATGCGAGCAGCGCGCCGCGCATCGCCTCGCGTGGATCGGTGGTCGGCTTGCCGGATTTGTCGAGCGCCCAGCCTTCCGGGATCGGCTTTCCTTCTTCGGCAGCACGACGGATGCTGACAAAGGCTGCCGCACTCGAGGCCTGGTCGATCAGAAGCGGCGGCCCGTCGGCGCGCGGCGCCGCAAAGGCCAGCGGATTGGTGCAGAAAGTCGGCTTGGTCGCTCCCGATCCGGCCAGCAGGGCCGGCCCGTTGGTGGCGGCAAGGGCAAGCAGGCCGCGCCTGGCCAATCGTGCCGTGAAATAGCCGAGCGAGCCGCAAGTATAGGCATTGGCCTGCGCGAATATTCCGACACCGAGCGTGCGCCCCGTTTCGACCAGCTCTTCGAAGGCGGTGTCGAAACCGAGATGCGCGACACCCCCGCCGGCATCCGAATGGATGATTGCCGGCAGGGGCCGGGTCAGCACCGGCCGGGCTCCCGCCTTGATCCTGCCCGCTCGCCAGCTGTCGAGATAGTCGAGAAAATGCGCCAGCCCCACCGTCTTCTGGCCGGAGGCCTCGGCATCGACGCTTGCCCGTGCGACTGCATGTGCCGCTTCGGCGTCCGCACCGCAGCGAAGCGCCGCCGCAACGCAAATCTCTTCCAGCGCATCAAGCTGGATGGTGATGGTTTCGGCCGTTATGTCAGAGCCCGAGCGCAATCTTGCGGCCTTCATGGATGGCATAGGGCGCCTGCCTTGCGGCCACGCAATCGCCAATCGCCGTGAAGGCGATGCCGCGTTCGGCGAGTTCGCCCGCCAGTGTGTCCTCCGCCATATTGGCCGTGGCGAAAACCAGCGTGTCGGCCTCGATCTCACTGCTGCCGTCATCGAGCAGCGAGACGATGGTCGCCGCGTGGCCGCTCCATTGCGTGATCACGCTTTCGGTCATGAAGCGCACGCCGAGTCTCGCCAAGGCGCGGCGCAAGGGGAAATCGGCGGTCGTGCGCTGCAGCTCCTTGCCGACCAGTGCGTCCGGCGTGACCAGCGTCACCTGATGGCCGTCCTCGGCCAGTTTCCAGGCTGTGCCGCAGCCCTTCCAGTTGCCGCCCTCGTCCAGCACGATCACGCGCTTTCCCGGCCTCGCTTCCCGCGCCATGACGGCTTCGGCCGAAAACACATTGCCGTGCTCGATGCCGGGCAGCGTGTCGAATTGCGGCAGCGCCTTCTGGAAGCCGGTCTCGGGCGGCAGCGATCCCGTGGCCAATATGATCTCGTCGGCCCGCTCGACCTCGATGTCTTCGGCGCTCATGTAGCTGTTGTAGCGGATTTCCACGCCGAGTTTCGTCAATTGCCGCTCATACCAGTCGATGAGGTCGAGTATCTGCGCCCGGCGCGGCTGCATCCCGGCAAGACGGAACTGGCCGCCGAGCCGGCTGGAGGCTTCCGCCAGCGTGACCTTATGGCCGCGCTCGGTCGCCACGCGCGCGGCCTCCAGCCCGGCCGGCCCACCGCCGACCACCAGTATCCTCTTTTTGCGAGATGTGGCCACGAAACGGTCACCGCCCCATTCCCACTCACGGCCGGCGGACGGGTTGACGAGGCAACTGATCCAGTAGTCGCGCGAGCGGCGGCCCCAGCACATCTGGTTGCAAGACAGGCAGCCGCGAATATCTTCCGGGCGTCCCTCGCGCGCCTTGGTGGCAAGATGCGGATCGGCGATCTGGCCGCGAACGATCGAGACAAGGTCCGCGCGCCCTTCGCTGAGCACGCTTTCGGCGTTTTCCGGGGTGCGGATATGGCTTTCGGCGGTGACCAGCGTGTGTTTCAACGCGCCTTTGAGCGTGGCGGCAAGGTCCGCACCCAGCTTTTCGGGATAGAGAAAGGTCGGCATCAGCTTGTAGAAATCGAAATAGCTGCCGGAGCCGCAGGTGACGTAATCGAGCAAATCCTCGCTTTCATGGCGGGCGACGATCTCCGCCAGTGCTTCGCGCCCCAGCGCTACCTCCACATCCGGCTCGTCATTGACCGCCAGCCCGACGATGAAATCCTCGCCGCAGGCCTTGCGTATCCGCGCCATCACCTCGCGGCTGAACCGTGTCCGGTTTTCCAGGCTGCCGCCCCAGCAGTCGTCGCGCCGGTTGGACCATGGCGTCCAGAACTGGTCGAGCAGTCCGTGATAGGCCGCCCAGACCTCGACGCCGTCGAAGCCCGCCTCCCGGCAGCGGCGTGCCGCCTGCACGAAACCATCAATGGTTTCCTCGATCTCCCGCTCGTTCATACGGTGCGAGCCGTCGGAATCATGATAGCTCGGCAGGCCCGAGGGCGACCAGCCGGCATGGAAGGAATTGTCGGCGTCACCATGCTGGCCGACATGGTAGAGCTGCTGGATCGCCACCGCCCCATTACCGCGAATGGCCTCCGTCACCTTGCGGAAGTGTGGGATCACGGCATCGTCGCCATGGCGGAAATTGCCGCGCGTCAGCACCGCGGCGGCATGGACGGGCATCGGCTCGACCACCACCATCGCCGCACCGCCGATCGCCCGCTCGGCATAATAGGCGACATGGCGTTCGGTCGGCAGGCCCTCCACCGCCATATTGGCGGTATGCGCGCCGAACACGATGCGATTGCGCAAGGTCTTGCCGCGCAGCATGGCCGGCGTGAAGAGATGCTTGAATGTCGGGCGATCCATCGGCACTCTCCGGCGTGAGTGCCGTCAAGAATGACTTCCCATAAATCTGTGTCAATCGAAATGAGTCTGGGGAGCTATTGGCGCTGGGCGACCAGCCAGTCGCGCACGCGGCGCGCGGGCTCGGTCAGCGGGCGGTTCTTGACCGATGCGACATGGAAGGACTTGCCCGTCGACAATATGTGATCGGTGACCCGCACCAACTGCCCGCTTTTGACCATGCCGTCGGTCAGATGGCGCCATCCGAGGGCGATGCCCTGGCCTTCGATCACCAACTGGATCAGCGGCACGTAATCATTGATGCGCAGCCCAGAGGGCGTGCGCCTGCCGTCTATCCCGGCCGATTCCAGCCATTCGGCCCAAGTCGCGGCCGGCCGGTGCGGCTCCTCCAGATGCAGCAGCCGATGGGACAGCAGGCCTTCGACCGTATCGGGAATGCCGTGGCGATCGCGATAGGCCGGGCCGCACACGGCCTGGACCTCCTCCGGCGCCAGCGCGAGAAGATCATATTGCGGCCAGTCACCAGCATCGCCGCCCCTGATCCCGAGCGGAAAGCCCTCCGCAACCAGATCGAGGTCGCGGTCGGCCGTTTGAAGGCGCAGGTCGATATCGGGCAGGTCCTCGCGGAATTTCTGCAGCCGCGGCACCATCCAGAAGGACACGAAGGCGGTCGAGGCCGAAAGCGTGACATGCGGCCCGTTCGACGCCGAGCGCAGTTCCAGCGCCGAGCGATGGATATAGGACAGGCCGAGCGAGACATCGGCGAAGAAACGCGCGCCGGCATCGGTAAGCCTCACCCGCCGATGCTCGCGGTGGAACAGCGCGGCTCCCATCTGCCGCTCCAGCCGGCTGATGGCATAGGAGACGGCTGCCTGCGTCATGCCCAGTTCGCGCGCGGCGGCGGTGAAGCTTGCCAGCCTGCCCGCCGCCTCGAACACGATCAGGCCGCCGCCCGAGGGCAGCAGATGTCGAAGGTTTGCCATAAGTTCAGTTTATCGAATTGATGAATCTTTTCCAGCGTCACAACGCCGGCGGACTTGATAATCTTCTCCCGGACCAATCGGCATTCATGGGAGGCATCATGAGCGTCGCTCAAGCGGTAGTCGCTGACGGTACATCGAGGCGCGAGCGGGGAGGGCGCAGCGCAAGGCGCGAGCAGCGCTCGCATGGGCCGCAAGGGCTGGGCCGGCCCTATATCACCCGCAACATCCCCAGCTATGACATTCTGTCGGAAGAGAACCTCCTGCGCATCGAGGCGGCGGCGGATCGCATCCTTGCCGAAATCGGCATCGAGTTTCGCGACGATCCGGTGGCGCTCGATCACTGGAAACGGGCGGGCGCCAATGTCGATGGCGAGCTGGTCAAGTTCGAACCGGGCATGCTGCGCGAAATCCTGAAGACGGCACCTGCCGAATTCACCCAGCATGCGCGCAACCGGGAAAGGTCGGTGCGGATAGGCGGCAAGAATGTCGTGTTCTCGCCCGCCTATGGCTCGCCCTTTGTCATGGATCTCGACAAGGGCCGCCGCTACGGCACCATCGAGGACTTCCGCAATTTCGTGAAGCTGGCGCAGTCCTCGCCTTGGCTGCATCATTCCGGCGGCACCATCTGCGAGCCGGTCGACGTGCCGGTCAACAAGCGCCATCTCGACATGATCTATGCCCATATCCGCTATTCGGATCGCGCCTTCATGGGCTCGGTGACATCGGAAAGCCGGGCGGAAGACTCCATCGACATGGCCCGTATCCTGTTCGGCCGCGACTTCGTCGAGGAAAACTGCGTCATCCTCGGCAATGTCAATGTCAACTCGCCGCTGGTGTGGGATGCGACCATGACCACGGCACTGCGCGCCTATGCGCGCGCCAACCAGGCGGCTGTGGTGGTGCCCTTCATCCTCGGCGGTGCGATGGGGCCGGTCACCAATGCCGGCGCGATTGCGCAGTCGCTGGCCGAAACCATGGCCGGCTGCGCGCTGACGCAGCTTGAGCGGCCGGGCGCGCCGGTGATCTTCGGCAATTTCCTGTCATCCATGTCGCTGCGTTCGGGCTCGCCCACTTTCGGCACGCCGGAGCCGGCCATCGGCTCGATGGTGGTGGGGCAGCTCGCGCGCAGGCTCAACCTGCCGCTGCGCTGTTCGGGCAATTTCACCACCTCCAAGCTGCCGGACGCCCATGCGATGAACGAGGGCACGATGTCGATGCTGGCGGCGGTGCATTGCGGCGCCAATTTCATCCTGCATGCGGCCGGTTTTCTCGATGGCCTCCTGTCCATGTCCTATGAGAAGTTCGTCATGGACGCGGATTTTTGCGGCGCCCTGCACACCTATCTCGACGGCGTGCAGATCGACGACAACCAGCTTGCGCTCGATGCCTTTCAGGAGGTCGGCCCCGGAAATCACTTCTTCGGCTGTGCGCACACCATGGCCAATTACCAGACCGCCTTCTGGGATTCGGAGATCGCCGACAACGAGCCCTTCGAGAAATGGGAAGCTGCCGGCGGCGAGGATGCCGCAAGGCGCGCCAATCGCAAATGGAAGAAGGCGCTTCTGGAATATGAAGCGCCGCCGCTGGACATGGGCATTGATGAGGAACTGCAAGACTTTATCGCCCGCAAGAAGGCCTCGATGGAGGATGCATGGTATTGAGGATGCCCAGGTGAACGTTCCTCTTCGCAACGACCCCTTGCTCCAGCCCTATGACCTGAAGCATTTGCGCCTGAAGAACCGGCTGATGTCGACGGCGCATGAGCCGGCCTATTCCGAAGACGGCATGCCGAAGGAGCGCTACCGGCTCTATCACGCCGAAAAAGCCAAGGGTGGCATTGCGCTGACCATGACGGCCGGCTCTGCGATTGTCTCGCGCGACAGCCCGCCCGCCTTCGGCAACCTCCACGCCTATGACGATGCCATCGTTCCGTGGCTTTCCGAGCTTGCCGATGCCTGTCACGAGCATGGCTGCGCGGTGATGATCCAACTCACCCATCTTGGCCGCCGCACCGGCTGGAACAAGGCCGACTGGCTGCCGGTGCTCTCGGCCTCGCCGGTGCGCGAGCCGGCCCATCGCGCCTTCCCAAAGGAGGCCGAGGACTGGGACATTGAGCGCATCGTTGCCGACTATGCGTCTGCCGCCCAGCGCATGCAGGCGGCCGGGCTCGACGGCATCGAATTCGAAGCCTATGGCCATCTGATGGACGGTTTCTGGTCGCCTCTGACCAATCGGCGCGAGGATGCTTTCGGCGGCTCGCTCGACAACCGCCTGCGCTTCACCTGGCAGGTGCTCGACGCGGTGCGGGCGGCGGTCGGATCGCAATTCATCGTCGGCATGCGACTGGTGCTGGATGAGGACAAGCAAAACGGCCTGGCGCGCGAAACCGGCATCGAGATCGCCCAGCGCCTGAAGGCATCGGGCAAGGTCGATTTCCTCAACATCATCCGCGGCACCATCGAGACCGATGCTGCGCTGACGAAGGTCATTCCGATCACCGGCATGGCTTCGGCGCCGCATCTGGATTTTGCCGGCGAGGTTCGGGCGGCGACGAAGTTCCCGGTTTTCCATGCCGCCCGCATTAGCGATGTGGCGACCGCCCGCCATGCCATTGCCGAGGGCAAGCTCGACATGGTCGGCCTGACCCGGCCGCATATGGCCGACCCCTATATCGCCAACAAGGTCGCGGCGAGCGAGGAGCATCGCATCCGGCCTTGCGTTGGCGCCACCTACTGTCTCGACCGCATCTATGAAGGTGGCGAGGCGTTGTGCATCCACAATGCCGCCACCGGCCGTGAAGCCACTGTCCCGCATGTCATTTCGCGCAGCGATGGCCCGCTGCGCAAAATCGTGGTGGTGGGGGCAGGGCCGGCGGGGCTGGAGGCTGCGCGCGTCGCTGCCGAGCGCGGCCACAGCGTGACCGTGCTGGAAGCCGCAAGCCAGGCTGGCGGCCAAGTGCGACTGGCCGCGCAAAATGCCCGTCGCAAGGAACTGATCGGCATCGTCGATTGGCGGCTTGCCGAACTCGAGCATCTTGGCGTGACGGTCCGCTACGATATCTGGGCCGAGCCCGATGACGTGCTGGCGCTTGACCCGGAAGTGGTCGTCATCGCCACCGGCGGCCTGCCGCAGAACCCCGGACTGGAGGCTGGCGATGAGCTGGTCACGTCGAGCTGGGACATCGTTTCAGGTGCTGCCAAGCCGGCCGAAACGGTCCTGCTTTATGACGACAATGGCGGGCACCAGGGCATGAGTGCGGCCGAGATGATCGCCACCTCTGGTTCTGCGCTGGAACTGGTTTCGCCCGAGCGCTTCTTTGCGCCGGAGATGGGCGGCATGAATCATGTGCCTTATATGCGCGCCTTCCATGAGCATGGCGTCAGGGTGACGATCAACACCCGCCTGAAGAAGGTGGCGCGCGAGGGCAACAAGCTGGTGGCGACGCTGGCCTCGGACTTCGCGAGCGGCTGGAGCGAAGAGCGGCGCGTCGACCAGGTCGTCGTCGAGCACGGCACGGCCGCCAATGACGAACTCTACCACGCGCTGAAGCCGCTCTCCGCCAATGGCGGGGCGGTGAACTATGAGGCGCTGGTTTCCGGCGGCGACATCTTTGCGCGCCGCAACCAGAACGGCTGCTTCACGCTTCTGCGCATCGGCGATGCGATCGCTTCGCGCAACATCCATGCCGCGATCTATGACGGCATCCGCTACGCCCTGCGCTTCTGAGCGCAACCAAGAACAACAAACCGCTAGGGGAGAAAGACATGACATTTTTCAGGAGCAATGGTGACCGCGTCCCGCAGGTCATCCACAAAATGGCCGAGGAAACGCGCGCGGGCCGCATGGACCGGCGCGAATTCCTGGCGCTCGCCAGCGCCATGGGCGCGACCACAGCCCTTGCCTATGGCATGATCGGTGCGGCCGTTCCCAGCCGGGCATTAGCGCAGGAGCCCGCCAAGGGCGGCACGCTCAGGGTCGCCATGGCGGTGAAGGCGCAAAAGGACCCGCGTTCCTATGACTGGGTCGAACTTGCCAATATCACCCGCACCTTCCTGGAACCGCTGGTCACCTATACGCGCGAATTCACCTTCGAGCCGGTGCTGCTGGAAAGCTGGGAAGTCAATGACGACGCCACCGAATATGTGCTTCACATCCGCAAGGGCGTGACCTGGAACAATGGCGACGAGTTCAACGCCGACGATGTGGTCGTCAATTTCAACCGCTGGTGCGACAAGGGCGCGACCGGCAATTCCATGGCCGCGCGTGTCGGCAACCTCATCGACGAGGCCACCGGCAAGGCTAAGGAAGGCGCCATCACCAAGGTCGATGACCACACCGTCAAGCTCAAGCTGAATGCGTCCGACATCTCCATCATCCCCAACCTGACCGATTATCCGGCGCTGGTGGTGCATCGCAATTTCGAGGCAGATGGCGCCGATCCGACCAAGGCGCCCATCGGAACCGGCGCCTTCGAGCTGGTGTCCTATGAGGTCGGCTCGCGCGCGGTGGTCAAGCGGCGCGAAAGCGGTGCCTGGTGGGGCGGCGAAGCCTATCTCGATGGCGTGGAATTCATCGATTACGGCAGCGACCCATCGGCCATGATCAGCGCTTTCGAGTCCGGCGAACTCGACGTCAATCTGGAGACGCCGGCCGATTTCGTCGACATTCTCGACGGCATGGATCTGGTCAAGTCGGAGGTGGCAACGGCTACCACGCTGGTTGCGCGCACCAATGTCGGCCACAAGCCCTATGAAGACCAGCGCGTGCGCAATGCCTTGCAGATGGCGGTCGACAACAACGCCGTTCTCCAGCTCGGCTATGGCGGACGCGGTACGGTGGGCGAGAACCACCATGTCAGCCCGATCCACCCCGAGTATTACGAGCTGCCGAAAAAGACCCGCGACATCGAAGGGGCGAAGAAACTCCTGGAGGAAGCCGGCCAGCTCGACTTCGAGCACGATTTGATCACGGTCGAGGATGACTGGCAGAAGAACACCGGTGACGCCATCGCCGCCCAGCTGCGCGAGGCCGGCATCAAGGTCAAGCGCACGGTCCTGCCGGGCTCGACCTTCTGGAACGACTGGACGAAATATCCCTATTCCATGACCATCTGGTATATGCGCCCGCTCGGCGTCCAGGTGCTGGCGCTGGGTTACCGCACCGGCGAGGCGTGGAATGAGAGCGCCTATTCCAACCCGGAATTCGACGCCAAGCTCGAAGAGGCGCTGGCGATCAGCGATCCGGACAAGCGCCGCGAGGTGATGAAGGATATCGAGCAGATCCTGCAGGATTCCGGCGTCATCATCCAGCCGTTCTGGCAGTCGCTCTACTGCCATATGGTTCCGGCGGTGAAGGATTACGGCGTACACCAGACCTTCCAGATGGATTTGCAGAAGGTCTGGCTGGAACAGGCGTAAGTCGCCTGAACATCGGCGCAACAGGGTGCGGCCCCACTGCTGATGCGGGCGGGGCCGCGAACTGGTCCTATTCCTCGATCGTATAGGATTCCATCTCGCAAAGGTTTTGCGTGTCGGTCGTCGTGTCGAGATCCGAATCTTCGCTGAATTCGAAGCGCAAGTCGTATTTGCAGACCCGGCGGCCATCGGCGATCGTGACTTGGGCAGTCTCGCCCGGATTGAGAACGTCGCGGCCCAGAATGTCCTCTTCCCACTGCTCTACATTGGCGGGCGACGCATAGAATTCAGTCAAAACCGAATTCGTGCCGTTCTTCAGCGTGAATACTAGATTATCGGCCTTCGCCACAGAAACGGATGCAACGCAGGCAGCCATGGATGCAGCCAATAAATAGTTTAATTTCAAAGTCATAATATGATCCGCCCGAGATTGGGCAGCGCCTGATAGCAGCAGTCGTCGGCGTTGGGAATAGGGCAGGAGGCGACACCACAGGCCCATCATCGCGATGAACCGCGACCTGTATGAGGGAATGATCCTCCGGGATGCCTGTTTCGGTCTGTGTCACAATGTGACCGCGGCCGGCACATCTGTGGGTTGAAATCACATTGTCGCCGGACAATCGTGTGCGCGGAAGGAAACCGTCCGTGCAACAACGATCGACATTGCGGCAGCGTCTGATCGCGATCCTTGTTACCGGTGTCGGTGCGACGGCGGCCGCAGCCATTTCCTTCGGGGTAACTGTCTACGAAGCGGCCCACCCGCGGGCAGTTCCCGTCGTTCCAGCCGGCGAGCCTATCGATACCGGCCGCTGGAACATCACGTTTCAGGCAGCCCACAGCGGCCCGGTGCCGCCGACAGGCGTCGAGCCGTCCGAGTCCAAGAAATTCGTCCTGGTCGAGTTTGACGCAACCAATCTTTCGGCGGCGACCGGCTTTGTCTCGCCGACGCTTTTTACCGTCGATCCACCAGTCCCGAACCTGCCGGCCCCTGTCTTTTATCTTGCGCGTGACAAGTGGATTGCCAGTGGTCTCAACCCCAGTATGCCTGAGCGGATGATTGCTGTTTGGGAGTGGCCGCAGGCGTTGGCATTGCCGGAAACGTTGCGCCTGACGGTAGGCAGCCAGATCTACAAGCGGCGTGACAATCTTTACGGCGCCTCCAGCTGGTTCGACCGTGATCCGATTGCGGTCGTCGAACTGCCGGTTTCGCGGGACGGCGCGAGATGATGAGTAGGTTCAGGGAAATAGCGGCGGTTTTTCTCGTTGCGGCGATCCTCTATGGAATGCAGCGCACCACGCCCCTCTACAGTGAAATCACATCTCTGGTGCCAGCTTATGGCGAGCAGGGTAAGCGGATCGACGCGCGGGCCTTTGCGTTTGCAGTGGTCAATGTCCACCTCGCACGGATGGTCAGAACCGAAAGCTTTGGCCGCACCCAAGATTTTACCACATCGGGCGTCTGGGTGTTAATCGAAGGGGCGGCAGAGGCGAAACGGGAGAGCCTGACGCTTACGACCGCGAATTGGCTCGGGCCAAGCGGTATCAGCTATGCGCTCAGCCAGCGATTTTCGATTCTGCCCGGCCTGCTGCCGAATCAGAGGCTGGAGCCGGGTTTGCCGAAACCGGTTCTGTTGGCTTTCGAGGTGCCCGAAAGCGAAGTCTCCGGCGCGACCCTGCTGGTTCCCCGCAATTACATGACACCACTCGACGAAGAGATACGGATGCCGGTGACGAATATCGACACCAACGCTATTCATGCCGCGATCACCCTGAAGCGAAGCACCGTCGGCCTCCCCTGGATTCTGGAGACTGAATGATGGGGGACGTCGCACCACGCGAAAGGCGCCACTATTGGCTCAGCCTGGCGGCGCTTGTCGTCATATTGCCGGCCACCGTCCTGGCGAGCAGCTGGGACAGCCTCATGCAGTGGCGCGCCAACCACTATCGCATTCAGATCTCGGTCGAGAGACAGGCAGCCCAGCGTTATGCCGGTGCCGACTGGAAGCTGTCGGAGTTGACGCGCCTTCCCGGCGGAATGCCTGAAGAATCGGTAGTGCTCGTCGAGTTCGAGGCGGCGGTGGACGATCCCGCCATCCTGTCGAAAAGCCCCTGCGAGGTCGCGCTGACCGACGAGCAGGGCCGCATATGGAAGCCCGTCTTCCTGACCGAACCCATCGTGCGCGAATTGCACCCGGAAGCGGCTGAAAAGCAGGGATGCAGCAATTTTGCCTTCGAAGGCTCCAGCAAGGGGAGCAGGATCACAATGGCCGAGACCTTTACGGTGCCGACTGCCGCGGAGAATTTAGCGCTTTCGGTTACCGTATTCGGCGCCTTGCCGGACTATATGTTGCTCAAGTAGCTGAGGGTACAGGCAATCGTTCGCTGCGTTGCGAGGCAACCGCATATTCCAGGACCGCAGCCAGAAGGGCGATCCGCACCGCGTCCAGAAGAATGCCGCCATTGAGATCACTCGGGCTCCCGATGAACGCGGCAGCGACGGAAAAGGCGATCTGCCAGGCGTCGAGATTGGGAACATCAAGCGTGCGTGTCATCCAAAGCCAGGCCCACGCACTGAGCCAGCCGAGCAGGCGATAGACGATCATGAAGCTCAGCAATGTTGCAATCCCCGTGCCCAAGGTCATCTTCAGGCAGGCCCAGACAGGCCGGTAGCGCGTGCGGTAGCCGCCGAGGAAATGTGCCACGAAATCATGCAGCCACTTTCGCCCGGTCGTGGCGCGAGAGGGCTGGGCGGGTGCAGCGGCGGGCGCTGCCGACAAATCATAGCCATTGATGATCGCCGCCATTACCAGCCAGACAATCGGCAGCAGCGCGTAGAAGAACAGGCCCTGCGCTTGCTCCCAAAATTCCGGTTGGCGGAACTCGACGGGCGTGAAGCCCTCGGCCGCAAAGGCGGCCATGCTGGGCACGAGCTGCTGCAGGCCCATGCTGAATTGATCGAGTATCGCGCCAGCGCCGATCCAGGCGATGAATTCATTCTTCCAGATGCTGAGCGCGTAAAGGCCGATGAATATCCAGCTTGCATCCGCCGCCACGATCAGGAGCCGCCAATAGGGCGAGCGGGCGTGCCGGTTCATGCGTTTGGCAAACCAACGCACGACCCAGCAGGCGACGATGGACAGGATGAGGCCGCGAGACTGCAGCAGTTCGAAGATTTCGAGTTTTTCGCCAAACGGCACCCGTGCCAGTGCGAGTCGGGAATATTCCCGAACCGTGTCGCCAAGAAAACCCCAGGCGGCGTAATAGGCGAAAAAGGGCAGGATCACGGCGGCGGTGACCGCCAACATATGTTCGGAGCTCTCCTTTGTGGACGCCGTCTGCCGGCTTGTATCGGAGGCCGCTTGGCGCAGAGATGCCAAAGCCGGCAATCCTGGCCGCAGGGCGGCGAACATCGCCACGACGACCACAAGCTTTGTCAGCACCACGAGTGACAGCACTACCATGCCGCCAAGCGGGTTTTCCAGCCCGACTGTGACTGCCGCGCTGAGCAGAAGGGTGCGCGTAATGTAGCCGATGGCGCCGAGCAGGAGAAGTTGCGGCCAGAAGCGGACAAGAAGACGGGCAGTCAGGGCAAGCGGGCGGGCGATGTCCTCGATCATCGTCATATTGCCTGCTTAGCCGACGGCGCTCTGCGCCTCAACGGACCCGACGGTCAGATTTCGACGCCCCCATTCACAAACCGTGTCCGGGATCGGCCGCTAGCAACGCCGTGCCGTTATCGCGACGACCACCGCGGCCATGCCGGCAACTTTGCCGTTACGCAGGCCGGCGTTCTCATGCTATGTTGCCGTGCGGGGCTTCCTTTGAAGGGAAAGGCAATGCTGGCCCTCTCAGCCTGGGTGCGCAGCGCCATTGTCGCAGCGGTCGTTGGCTACGGCTCGATGCTGCCCGTTACGTCCGGTGCGGACGACGCCGACGATCTCATAACCGGGACCAGACTGGCCGAACTGCTGCGCGCGGGCCGCAACATCGTCTCCAACTACCAGGAGCTTATCAACGATCCCGCCCGTGGCGACAAGCAACTGACCAGCGATCGATTCACCAAGGAAGCGATCGCGCTTTATTCCAAACGCACCGGCCACGATCCTCTTTCCGGTGAATTGTCGCAGCGCGACAAGCGCCTGCTCAACGCCCAGATCGAGGCGATGCGCGAGGTGCTGGACGAACAGCAGGCCGACATCAATCGTGAGGGGATAGGCTTCAAGGGCTTCGTGCCGGCGGTGTTTGCGCGGCTGGTGAATGAAAAATTCATCGCCAAGGTCGGTGAGGACGCCAGGGTACGGGTGACCGCGCCTGAATATCTGGTGCGCAATCGCAAATCGCTCCCGGACGATTGGGAGGCCCGGATCATAAACGATGTTCTTTCAGATCCGAAGCGGACCAAGGGTGAGGTCTATACCGAAGTTGCCGAGGCGGATGGACGTCCGGCATTCCGCATGCTCTTGCCGGAATATTATACCGAGTCCTGCCTGACCTGCCACGGCGCCCCGAAGGGCGAGATCGACGTTACCGGTTATCCCAAGGAAGGCGGCAAGGCGGGTGATCTGGGAGGCGCAATCAGTATCGTCCTGTTCAAATGAGCGCTTCTGGAGCCCAATCCGCGATCGATCCCGCTCCGCCGCGGGACACTGGTGCACAAGCGCCCCAGCCTCGCCGCGGCCTGACCTATCGCATCGCCAATTTGCCGATTTCCGCCCGTGTGGCGGCGCTGACGGCGGCAGGGCTGATCAGCCTCATCCTGTCTTCGATCTTCCTGACCCAGGCGCTTTACCGCAGCGCAGATCGCACGGCCGAAACCAAGGCGCTGTTCGACCATGCGGCGACAGCCGCTGCCGCCCACGTCACCTTCGGCGAATTGCGATATTGGCTCACCGACCTCTCCGTCAGCCTGCTGATGAATTCGCAGCGCAATGCCGAGCAGGCGCGCGAACGGCTGGGCGAGCATCTGGACAGCCTTGCGGGGACTTCGCCCGAAGTGGTCGCGGCCCTGCGTACCGAGATCGACGCCTATGTGAAAACGGCGCTGGAAGCCGCCGACAGCTACACGCAGGACAACCGCATCATCGGCAACGCGCTGCTGGCGGAAGCGCGCACGCATAGTTCAAATGTCGATGCAGCGCTCAACCGGCTTGTCGATCAGGCGAGTGCGGCCGCCGAAAGCGCCCGCAATGAAGCGGTGGGACAGGCACGAGACACCGCCAGGACCGCCGCCATCCTGGTGGCCATAGTCCTGCTGATAGGCTCGGTCCTGACCGCGCTTGTGCTGCGTTCCATCATTGGCCCGTTGCGCCGTCTGAACAAGGTCATCGCGGAACTGACCGCCGGACATTATGACGTCGAGGTTCCGGAGGAGGGAGGCGACGAACTCGGCTCGATGGCGCGCACGCTTCGGCTGTTCCGGTCGAGCGCGATGGAGAGGCAGCGGCTGGAGGAGGAGGCCGAGGGGCAGCGGCGGACGATCGCGACAGCCTTGGAGGCGATCTCCGACGGGTTCGTCCTGTTCGATTCGCAGGACCGGATCCTGCTGGCCAACAGCAAATATTGCGAGATATTCCCTGATTACGAGCAATCGGACCTTCCCGGCCGAAGCATCGAGGAAATTCTGAGACGGCGCCTGGCAAGCGGCCAGATCAATCTCCGGGGCACGCCGCCGGAGGAGTGGATCGCCGACAGGCTGCGGGTTCACAAGAACCCGGCCGGTTCGATCCATGAGGGACGGTTCGGCCAGCGCTGGGTGCGCATCACCAAGAGAAAGACGCCGAATGGCGGTACGGTCGCGGTCTACACCGACATCACCGAACTGAAGGAGCGACAGGGCGAACTCGAACGCGCCAAGAGCCGCGCCGAAACGGCGAACGAGGCCAAGAGCCGCTTCCTGGCTTCCATGAGCCACGAACTGCGCACGCCGCTCAATGCGATCATCGGCTATAGCGAGATGCTGATTGAAGAAGGCGACGAGCAGGATTTGGAGGAGTCAGTTGCGGTACTGGAAAAGATCGCAGCCGCTGGGCGCCACCTGCTGTCGTTGATCAACGACATCCTCGACCTGTCGAAGATCGAAGCCAACAAGATGGAGATCTATCTCGAGACCTTCGACGTCGATGGTCTGCTGCGTGATGTCCAGGCGACGGTCGTGCCGCTGATGGCCAAGAATCGGAACGAATTCGTGCCTGAGATCGACGGAAATCTCGGGAAAATGTATTCCGATCAGACCAAATTGCGCCAGAATCTGTTCAATCTGCTCAGCAATGCCGCCAAATTCACCGAAAATGGGCGGGTCACGCTCTCTGTTTACCGCGACAAGCGGCCGGATGGCGACTGGCTGGTATTTCAGGTGTCGGACACCGGGATCGGCATGACGCCGCAACAGCAGGAGCGCCTTTTCAGCGCCTTCACGCAGGCCGACGCTTCCACCACCCGCAACTATGGCGGGACGGGTCTGGGTCTCAGCATCACCCGTAGCTTCTGCCGCATGATCGGCGGCGTCGTCACCGTCCGCAGCGAGAAGGGACAAGGCTCGACCTTCACCATGGAGGTTCCGGCCGAGGCGACTGCGGAGACTGCTGTGGAACAGCCCGCCGCGGCCCCGTCGCCGATACCGTCGAACAAGGCCGTCCTCATCATCGATGACGAACCTGCAGCCCGCACCATCATCGCCAAGGCGCTTTCGGAAGCGGGGCTTTCGCCCATCGAAGCTGCAAGCGGCGCCGAAGGTATAGAAGCGGCACGCATGCATCGGCCTGCCGCCATCATCCTGGACATCATCATGCCGCATCAGGATGGCTGGTCGGTCCTGCGGTCGCTCAAGAGCGATAAGGAGCTGTGCGAAATTCCGGTGATCCTGGCCACGATCCTTGCCGATCGCGAACTCGGCCTTTCGCTGGGTGCGGTCGAGTATCTGACCAAGCCGATCGACACCGACAAGCTGATCCGCACCATAGAGGCGTGCGGCGGCGGCAATCGCGATGTGCTGGTGATCGACGACGATCTGGCCTCGCGTGATTTCCTGCGCCGTATCCTGGTCAGGAAGAATTGGCGGGTCCATGAGGCAAATGACGGCTTGCGTGGCCTCGAACTGATGAAGCGCCTGCGGCCCCGCCTGGTCCTGCTCGACCTGCTGATGCCGGAGATGGACGGGTTCCAGACCCTGAACGAGATGCAGCAGATACCCGAACTGCGCAACATTCCCGTGGTGGTCATCACCTCGAAGGATTTGTCGTCGATGGAACTGAAATGGCTGCGCGACCGTGCGGTAGCGGTGGTGACCAAGGGCGCAAACAGCAGGTCGCAACTGGTCAAGGCGCTGGAGCGCCAGATTGCGCCGCGCGAACCCGCCGGAGCGGACGTTGCCGGCAGTTGAACGCCACATGTCTGGAGGAAGCCACGCATGATGAGGATCCTTCTGGTGGAAGACAACGAAATGAACCGTGACATGCTTTCGCGGCGGCTGTCGCGGCGCGGCTTTGAGGTGCTTCTTGCCGAAAACGGACAGGCAGGGGTGGAACTGACGGTTTCGCAGAGGCCCGACCTGGTGCTGATGGATATGAGCCTGCCGGTTATGGATGGATGGGAGGCAACAAGGCGCATCAAGGCTGATCCGTCGACCTCGGCCATACCTGTCATTGCTCTGACGGCGCATGCAATGGCGAGCGACCGGGATATGGCGCTTCAGGCGGGTTGCGACGATTATGACAGCAAGCCGGTGGATCTGGCCCGGCTCATCCAGAAGATCGAGCAGCTGCTTGATGCCTCGCAAAAGCCGCCGGCTGGCCGACTGGGAACATGACGGCAGAAAATGAATTCCAGCGGCGCGCCGTCGCGGCCCACGTTGCGCAGCAACTCGTCGGCTCCGCGCGGGCAATACAGGGATTCCAGGATCTGCTGATCGAACAGGCGCGCGGGCTCGGTCTGGTGCAGATGACGCCGGATATCGAGAGGATAGGCATTGCCGCGCGGCAATTGAACGGCCTCATAGACGATTTGATCGCCGGCAAGGGCGAACTGCCCGAACAAGGCGATTTCGGGCTCGAGGCGAAACTGCGCCACGACCTGCGAACGCCGCTCACCGCAATTGTCGGCTATTCCGAAATGATCCTCGATGAAGTACGGGAATTGGGCGAGGTCCGCCTGGAAGGGGACGTCACGACGCTGCTAGCGGCGGCGGCCGAACTGCTCGCGCATGTCGACGCGATCGTGGGTCTGTCACGTGCGGGCAATACTGCGGGGTCGAACACACTGCAGGAGATGGCGTTCGACGCGGCGGGGCTCGAAAGGGCACTGAGCAGGACCGAGGAGGATGTGTCGACTGTCGCAGGCGGCAGGATACTCGTGGTGGACGATATCGCCAGCAACCGCGATCTCGTCTCGCGCCGCCTGCAACATGACGGCCATGAGGTGGTCACAGCCAAATCCGGACCCGCAGCACTTGCCTGCCTTGAAGGAGACGACTTCGATCTGGTCCTGCTGGACATATTGATGCCGGACATGAACGGCGTGGAGGTGCTTTCAAGGCTGAAGGCCGAGCCGCGGTGGCGGCACATTCCGGTCATCATGATTTCGGGCCTGCACGAGGTGGACGCGGTGGCGCGCTGCATCGAAGCCGGCGCAGACGACTACCTGCCCAAGCCGTTCAATCCCACGCTGCTGCGTGCCCGTATCAGTTCCACTCTTGAGAAAAAGCGCTGGCTGGATCGCGAGCACCAATATCTCCAGCGCATCGAAGCCGAGAAGCAGCGCGCGGATGCGCTGCTCCATGCGGTTCTGCCGGGCCAGATCGTGGCGCGACTGCAAGCCGGCGAGGCGATCATTGCCGACCGCTTCGATGAAGTGACGATCCTGTTCGCCGATATCGTCGGCTTTTCTCCCATTGCCGCAAGGCTGGCGCCATCGGACCTCATCAAGCGTCTCGACCGGCTGTTCAGTACCTTTGATCTGCTGGCGGAGAAACATCGTGTGGAGAAGATCAAGACCATAGGCGACGCCTATATGGCCGCCTGCGGTATCCCGGAACCGGCAGCCGATCATGCGGACAGGATCGTGGCGCTGGGCAAAGCCATGCTGGAATCGCTGGGCGAGCAGGGGCCGGCGGATGGGGAGTTCCGCATCCGCATCGGTGTCCACACCGGACCTGTCGTTGCCGGACTGATCGGCCGGCGAAGGTTCGTCTATGACGTCTGGGGTGAGACGGTGAACATTGCAAGTCGGCTGGAGTCGCAGGGCATTCCCGGCCGTGTGCAAATCTCGGCTGCGACCAGGCAGGCACTGAGGTCGCCCTGGCACTTTGAACCACGCAATGCGGTCGACCTGCGAGGCGTCGGCAGGATGCAGACATTTCTCATCCATTGACGATAGGGCCGGCAGGGTGCCTCATGGCCGTGATCGGGCTTCTGGTGATGACATGAACATGCCTTCGTCTTCCACCCGCGAAAAACTCGAACCGACCCTGCGGGCGATCCGGCCCAGTGATGCGGAAGCGCTCTGCGCGATGGCCAATATGCCCGGATTTCGCCGCGGCACGCTACGCATGCCGTTTGAAACGGTGGAATCCTGGGAAAAACGGATCGCCAAGGCTGGCGCGGGCGACAGCTGGATCGTTGCCGAAGTCGACGGAAAAATCGTCGGCCACGGCAATCTCGTGGTGCGCTCTACCCCACGCCGGGCTCATATAGGTGAGATCGTCATGGGGGTTGCCGACGATTTCGTAGGTCGCGGGATCGGCACCGCGATCCTGTCGGCACTGCTCGATGTGGCCGACAATTGGCGTGGGCTCAAACGGGTGGAACTGACCGTCTATGCCGACAACGAACCGGCAATCCGGCTCTATGAAAGCCGCGGTTTTGAAGTGGAGGGTCGGCATATAAAGGCAGGATTCAGCGATGGGAAATACCACGACCTGCTGACGATGGCGCGCTTGCGGTTCTAGGGCATGATCCGGAAAAGTTGCAGACTTTTCGGACGAGATCATGCCTCAATTACGGCAATTGCGCTGCGAGCCTTCGCCATCTTGCGTTATCGTCGATCACAATGAGATTGCGGGTGACATCGCCAAGCGTTCGCTGCCGGTAGTGGCGATATAGTTGCGGCAGGATATCCGTTGCCGGCAGTCCGGCGAGTTGGTCAAGAACAGGCAGCTGTTCGTCGATGACTCGCATGCCCCATCCACTTTCCCGCTGCGCCAATTCAGCCGCCAGTTCGCGTTCGTCGCGCGAATTGTTGTCCAGGGCAGCCTGCAGCACCGATTGGAAGAGCGGGACATAGCCGATCTGACGCGGCCCGCCCATGGCTCTCACCCTCGGCAATATTGCCAGCACCAGAAACACCAGGAGCAGATTTGGCAGCAGTTCCCCGTCCAGCAAGGCTTGGCGCAGACGCGGGCGATCGAGTGGGATCGACAGGCCGTGCGGTCGCTCCGGCTCGACCAATCTATCCTGTTCAACGACCAGCTTGCGCACGCGTCGGTCGCGGACGCCCCAGAAGTGAAGGGTCCCGCCCGGCAGGAAACCACCGAAAGGGCCGTTGGATGCGAGTTGCAAAGCATGTTCGAGGCGGCGGCGCCGCTGAGGGTCCGCCAGCAGCTTTGAGGGGATGCTGTCCTTATCTTCAAGATGGCGGGCCAGGACCATTGCGGCGAAGCGGTCATCGATGAATATGGGCTTGGCCAGCGGCAGGCGATCCCATTCGCACGCCAGATCGGCATTGAGGGCGGTTATTGCGTCGGCGGCAGTGGCAAACATCTCGTCGGCCCGTTTGAGCAATACGTCTGCAAGCTGGGTGCCGGGCATCGTCTGCGAGACTGCTTCCAGCGCCTGCCTGTTGATGGACACCGGCCCTGTCGCGCAGACGCTGCGCCGTGACAGCTTGTGGCGTCCCATACCGAACAGATTGACTTTGTCCGTACCGGTGTCGAGCCATCCGGGTCCCTCGCGGCCGATCGTCTCCATCGTCATCGTCGTTCCCGAGAAGACGAGGAAAGCGGGTAGCCGGTTTTCGGCCGCGCCGAGCCAACTCAGCACAAAGGCGTCGAAGGTCGTCCGGTCGAGCAGAAGCTGGCAGTGAAGTCCGGTCTGGATCGCCGCCGCGCGGTCGAACTCCCTGAGCCCGGCCGCGGCGTCCTGAGGGATCATGATTGTGCTGAGATGCTTGCCCAGCATCTGGCGTAGTATCGCGCGTGCCTCGTTCGCCAATCGGGAAGCTGGCGCGCTGGTAGCACGCCACAGATGGCCGGCATAGCTGGTGACCGGCTCGTCCCAATGCCTTTCGATGTCTTGTGCAACTTCCGGGCAAAGCAGCGACAGCGCTGCCAATAGGCGTCTGGGTGGTCTGGCGGCTTCAATTGCCCGGTCCATCCACGCTATTCCTTCGCCGGTAGCCGCGCACCCCGCTCCCGCGAAGGCTGAAATATAACATCCCGACCGTCGTCGAAAAATACGCTCCGGCGGTATTTTCTGCCCAGACAGGCCGGTAGGCGGGCCCCTACGCTATTCGGCGCATGGCTGAGATGAACTCAGCGCCTTTTGGTGCCTTGCATTGAAACGGCGACAGTGATGTAGTTTCTGTTCGAGTGCGGATTTCGAAGGGGACGGGGGAGAAGTCGACGCTAATGGCCCACAAGGGGGGCCAGGGTAAGGTGGTGCGGTCATGGTGCGGCGCTTCGAACACGCTCGGATCCTGATGTATAGCCACGATACTTTCGGTCTCGGCCATTTGCGCCGATGCCGAACAATCGCGCATTCGCTTGTCGCCGACTATCATGGCCTGCATATCCTGCTTATTTCTGGCGCCCAGATTGCAGGCGCGTTCGATTACCGGGCACGCGTCGACTTCGTGAAAATCCCCAGCGTGATCAAGCTGCGCAGTGGCGAGTACACGTCGCTCGAGCGTCACATCGACCTCAGGGAAACCATGAAGATGCGGCAGGCGATCATCCGTCATACCGCCGAGAGCTTCCAGCCGGATTTCTTCATCGTCGACAAGGAGCCGCTTGGCCTGCGCGGAGAGATCGAGGAGACGCTGTCCTATCTGAAGACGCGTGGCACCACGCTGGTGCTCGGGCTGCGCGAGGTCATGGATGCGCCGGCGCTGCTCAATGCCGAGTGGCGCCAGCATGACGTTATGCGCAAGATCGGGCTGTTCTACGACATGATCTGGGCCTATGGGCCGCCCGATTTCTACGACCCGCTGACCGGGCTGGAAGTGCCGCCTGCAATCAGGGCGAAGATGAAATTCGTAGGCTTTCTGCAGCGCAGCTTGTTGCCGGAAGGACTGCCCGGCCACCGGCCGGAGGGCGAATATATTCTGGTTACCACCGGCGGCGGCGGTGATGGCGCCGATTTGATCCATGCCGTCATCCACTCCTACCAGCAGGACCCGGAACTGACGCACAAGGCGCTGGTCGTGCTCGGCCCCTATATGCCGGCGAGGAAGCGGCGCAAGTTGATCCGCAAGGCGGCAGGCATTCCCTATATCGAAATGATCGAGTTCGACAGCCGGATGGAGGACCTGATCGCGGGCGCCAGGGCGGTGGTGGCGATGGGAGGCTACAACACCTATTGCGAGATATTGTCCTTCGACAAGCCCGCGCTGATCGTGCCGCGGATGCGGCCGCGCGAAGAGCAGCTTATCCGCGCGCGCCGGGCGGCCGAACTGGGATTGATCGAGATGCTGCTGCCGGAGGAAGCCGAAGATGCCTTGCGTTTTGCGGCGGCATTGAAGGCGCTGCCCAACCGGCCGCGCCCGTCGCAGAGCAATCCCGATTTGCGGCTCGAAGGGCTGGTCCATATTTCGGAGATCGTTGGAGATTGGCTCGACCAGCGCCACCGCCATCAATTCACCGTCGTTGAAAACATGAGTTGAACCGTGGGCAACCGCAAGGTCGTGGTGGTTTTGAAGGGCTATCCGCGCCTGTCGGAAACCTTCATCGCGCAAGAACTGCTCGGCTTGGAGCGCGCTGGCCTGGATCTCGTCATCGTTGCCCTCAGGAAGCCGACGGATGCCAAGCGCCACCCGATCCATGCCGAGATCGAGGCCCCGGTCCATTACCTGCCGGAATATCTGCATCAGGAACCGGTGCGGGTGATACGTTCGCTCATCGCCTGTCTGCCGCGCGCCGGATTCCGGCGCGCATTCGGTGCGTTGCTCGCCGATCTTCGCCGCGACTGCACCCGCAATCGCGTCCGCCGCTTCGGCCAGGCGCTGGTGCTGGCAAATGAATGGCCCAGCGGCGGGCAGTGGCTTCACGCCCATTTCGCGCATACGCCGGCCTCGGTGACGCGCTACACCAGCATGTTGCGCGGCCTGCCCTGGACCTGTTCGGCCCATGCAAAGGACATCTGGACGTCACCGGACTGGGACCTCGCCGGAAAGCTTTCCTCGGCGCGCTGGACGGTGACCTGCACGCGCACCGGCTTCGAGCATCTGCGCAAGCTGGCCAATGGCAGTTCGTCCGTGCATCTCAGCTATCATGGGCTCGACCTTGCCCGTTTCGGACGGTTCGAAGCGGCACGGCCCGCACGCGACGGCTCCTCCGCCGAAAACGCGGTCGCCATCCTCAGCGTCGGCCGTGCGGTGGAAAAGAAGGGCTTTGACGTCTTGCTGCAGGCGCTGGCGCTCCTGCCTGCCGGCCTGCACTGGCGGTTCGAGCATATAGGCGGCGGCGAGCAGCTAGAATGGCTCAAGGCGTTGGCGCAAAAGCTCGGCATTTCCGGGCGCGTTTCCTGGAACGGTGCGCTCGCGCAGGAGGATGTGCTGGCGCATTACCGCCATGCCGACATCTTCGCCTTGGCATGCCGCATTGCCGGTGATGGCGATCGCGACGGCCTTCCCAACGTGCTTGTCGAAGCCGCCAGCCAGCGGCTTGCTTGTGTGTCGACGCAGGTCTCTGGCGTGCCTGAACTGCTGACGCATGAAGAAACCGGTCTCGTGCTTCCGCCCGAGGATGCGCCGGCCCTGGCTACGGCGCTGGAGCGGTTGATCCGCGATCCGGCTTTGCGCATGCGTCTGGGCGACGCGGCCGAGCACCGGGTGCGCGCGCATTTCGACTATCGGTCGAGCGTCGATCAGTTGAAGACCTTGTTCGAGCAGGAATGGCAGGCAGCGCAATGAACGGGCCGCGTGTGTTCTTTTACGTGCAGCACCTTTTGGGCATCGGCCACCTCGCGCGCGCCAGCCGGATCGCGGCCGCGCTGGTCGAGGATGGTTTCGACGTCACCGTGGTGACGGGCGGGGTGCCGATCAGGGGTTTCCCCGGTCCCACCGTTCGGTCTGTGGCACTGCCTGCGGTCGTGGCAGGCGAGGGCTTTTCGGCGCTGGCGGATTTGCAAGGCAATGCGATCGACGACGCCTTCCGGCAAAGGCGGCGGGACCTGCTGCTTGCAGCATACAGAGAGTGCCGCCCCGATATCGTCATCGTGGAAGCTTTCCCCTTCGGCCGCCGCCAGATGCGCTTCGAACTGCTGCCGCTGCTTGAGGCGATCGAAGCAATTGTGCCGAAGCCGCTTCTGGTGACGTCCGTGCGCGATATTCTGCAGGAGCACGCCAAGCCGGGGCGAAATGAGGAGACGGTCGAACTCCTCAACCGCTATTTCGACCTCGTGATGGTTCACGCCGACCCGAAATTCGCAACGCTCGATGAAACCTTCCCGCTGGCATCGTCCATCAATTGCGAAGTGGCCTATACCGGTCTGGTGGCCGCGCCGGTCCCACCGTCGCCCTCTCAGCATTACGACGTCCTGATTTCTGCCGGAGGCGGTGCGGCCGGCCGCGACTTGGTGAAAGCTGCGGTTGCCGCGGCGCGGATGGTGTCAGGCGCCGGCAACTGGGCGCTGATCACCGGCCCCAACCTGTCGCAGTCCGAATTCGATGCGGCCACGCAAGAGGCGCCCTCGGGCCTGTCCATATTCAGGTTCCGCGAGGATTTCGCCAGCCTGCTGGCTGGCGCGCGCCTGTCGGTTTCCCAGGCCGGCTACAACACCGTTTGCGATATCTTGCGTGGTGGCTGCCGCTCGCTGCTCATTCCCTTCGCAGCCGGTGGTGAGACCGAACAAACATTTCGTGCAACACGGCTGGAAAGGCTGGGATTTGCCGGTGTGCTGAGCGAAAAAGACCTCACGCCCGACAGGCTGGCGGCGGCCATTACGAGCGTCCTGTCTGCGCCACGCCCGCCGGCCCACAGCCTCGATCTGGAAGGTGCGTCGCGCTCTGCCAAGCTGTTGCGCGAAAGGACTACACTGTCCCGATCAGCATGAAGCGCATGTAGTTCTTGAGCGGGAGCGCACCGGAAAACCGCACTTCCGTCAGTCCAGCCATCTCCTCGAAGGCCGCGGCCGAGGCCACGCAATTGATATGGGTAGGCTCGCTGAAATAGTCGTTGGATTGCAGCAGCACGCGCGTACCTTTCGGGATAAGGGCAAGCCAGCCCGGAAGATCGGCAATGTGCTCGCAACTCGTATTGATCACCAGATCGGGCCGCGCGCCAGCATAATCGAGCCCATACATGTCGGCAGTCATTGCGGTGAACCGGTTTCCGGCGGGCGCGTTGAGGGTACGTGCGACCGGGGCCACACCGGCATCGATGTCGATGCTGTCGATGGCGGCGATGTCGAACCTTGCATCGTCGAACAGCATCGCCGCCAGAACGCCATACCAGCCGCCGACGATCCAGACGCGCCCGAGACGGGCGCCGCAGTGATCCAACAGCCTGTCGCGGGCCCACATCTTGCAGGCGACCTGCTTGTGGTTGAACGCCGTGGAAATATTGGCATCGGGGTGCTCGGCGATGACGCGCGCCAGCCTGCCGACCAGTGGGTTACCGATATAGGCGGCAATCCCGCGCGTAAGGTCGAACGCGCATTCACGCCAGTCGATGCCGGGACCGCCCGGCTGGGTAGCGTCCATCATATGCCTGTTGTATGTTGAGATATTGGGCGACACAACACGCTGTTCTTCTGCAGCGCACCTTCATGGATTGAAGTATGTTGGAAGCCGTTTCGCCATTGATCGGCACTGGGGACGATCTTCCGCATCTGTCGGGGCCGGCCGCGATCATCCGTCAGGTCATAGCCGCCCATTTCCTTCGTGATTGTGAGCACGTGATAGAGATCGGCGGCCATGTCAGGCCGATAACGCCTTATCTCACGCACCGGCCGTCATCTGTGCTTTCCGTCGATCCGAAGACACCCGCTTTCGAGTCCGAGCAACTCAACGGCCATCCTTGCCGGGTTCGCCATATTCCCCGGAAGTTTCAGGAGATCGACTACGACTACGCGCCGCGAAGCTATGGGCTGGTTCTGCTTGGATATTCGCTGAAGCCATTCGGCAGCCGCGAACCGCTTGGCCGGCTGTTCTATTCGCTGATTGACAATGCCCAAGCCGTGGTGCTCGACTATGCCCCTGAGCTGGAGCGAGCGTCATCGCAGGTTCCAGCCATCCTTGGCCGGCCGAATGTCAGGGTTCATTGCCGTTTCGAATTTGTGCTCGATGACGCGGAGATCGCCGGTTCGCCATTTGCCAAGAGGCTTTTTTACGTCCTGCACCCTGTCCCCTGAACAGCCTTCGGCCACCGATGGAAAAGAGTCTTGCTCGCTATATCTGGTCACACACCTGGAGGCAGCAACTCTGGATACTTGCGATTGTCGCCGTGTCGATGGTCCCTTATTTCCTGTCCTTCGACCTGCCCAAGCTGATCGTCAACGGGCCGATTCAAGGGGAGGGGTTCGAGACGCCGGGCGCCACACGGCTTTTCATGAATATCGATTTCACCCTGCCGATGTTGGGCCAGGTGACGTTGTTCGAAGGGTTCCAGCTCAACCGGCAGGAAACGCTCTTTGCGCTCAGCCTGGTGTTCCTGTTCCTGGTCGTGGTGAACGGCCTCTTCAAATTCTACATCAACACCTACAAGGGGCGTCTTGGCGAGCGGATGTTGCGGCGCATCCGCTTCTACCTTGTCGATCGCGTCCTGCGGTTTCCGCCGCACCACTTCAAGCGCGTGAAACAGGCCGAGATCGCGACCATGGTCAAGGACGAGGTGGAGCCGCTGGGTGGCTTCATCGGCGACGCATTCGTGCAGCCGGCGCTGCTCGGCGGCCAGGCGCTGACAGCCATGGTCTTTATCATGATCCAGAATTTCTGGCTCGGCATGATCGCGGCTGCGATTGTCTGCATCCAGATTGTCCTCATTCCGCGAATGCGCCGCAGGCTGTTAATACTTGGCCGGGAAAGGCAACTGACCGCACGCGCACTCTCCGGCCGGGTCGGCGAGATCGTTGACGGAATCGACACGATCCATGTCCACGACACTTCCAACTATGAGCGCGCGGATATCGCCGCGCGGCTCGGCCGGATTTTCAAGATCCGCTATGACCTGTATCAGTGGAAGTTCCTGGTAAAGTTCATCAACAATTTCCTCGCTCAGATCACCCCGTTCCTTTTCTATCTGATCGGCGGCTACCTGACCTTGCATGGCAGGCTCGATATCGGCCAGCTGGTGGCGGTGATCGCCGCCTACAAGGACCTGCCCGGTCCGTTGAAGGAGCTGATCGACTGGGACCAGATCCGTCAGGACGTTCAGATCAAATACACTCAGGTCGTCGAGCAATTCAGCGTCGATAATCTGGTCGAGCCGCATATCCAGGCGGTGACCGTCGATCCGGTGGCCCCCCTGAGCGACCCGCTTGCGGCAGCCAATCTCTCGCTGAGCGACGACAGCGGCGCCACCTTCCTTGACCGGGTTTCCTTCGAGATCAAACCCGGCGAAACCATTGCGATCGTCAGCACCGGAACCGGAGGAGCTGAAGCGGTTGCCCAAGCCTTCGCGCGGCTGAACTGGCCCGAAAGCGGCAAAATCGTTGCCGGCAGTGTCGATCTGCTTGAATTGCCTGAATCGGTGACAGGACGGCGCATATCCTACGCCTCGTCGGATGTTTTCCTTGTCCATGGCAGCCTTCGCGATAACCTGCTCTACGGCCTGAAGCACGCGCCGCTAACGCGCGTCAGCTATGAAGGCGTGGAGGCCGATCACCGCCGCTGGGCGGTCGAGGAAGCTCGCAAGGCGGGCAATCCCGATTTTGATCTTCGTAGCGACTGGGTTGACTACGCCGCAGCGGGTGCAACCGGTCCCCAGGACCTGTTCGCACAAATCCGTCATGTTCTCGAGGCCGTCTTCCTGTCACAGGATATTCTCGATCTGGGTTTACGATCGCCGGTCGACCCGGAGCGCCACAAGGCGCTGGTCGAGCGCATTGTCGAATTGCGACTGGCACTGCGCGGACGATTGGAAGCCGAGGATCTGAGCGATCTGGTCGTTCCTTTCGAACCCGGAACCTACAACAAGGAAGCCAATATTGGTGAAAACCTGTTGTTTGGTGCCGCTCGAGGCCCGGAACTGGCCGACAGGGCGCTTGCCGCCAACCCATATTTCGCTGCCGTGCTCAAGCAAACCGGCCTGGACCGCACGCTTTACGAGATGGGCATGGGGATAGCCGATCAGACAATAGAACTGTTCAGCGACCTGCCGCCCGACCATCCCTTCTTCCAGCAGCTCGCCTTCATGGGCGCCGAGGAAATCCCCACTTACCAGGCATTGCTGCAGAGATTGAACGGGCGATCCTATGATACCGTATCGGAGGCGGATCGGGCGGCCATGACGGCGCTCAGCTTCGCCTATATCGAGCCGCGCCACCGTTTCGGCTTTCTGACCGACGATCTGATGACCAAGATCGTGGAGGCCAGGAACCGCTTCTACGCCGGTCTTCCGGCAACATTGAAAGACGCAATCGAGCCCTATGAACCGACGCGCTATATCATCGCTGCCACCGTCATGGACAATGTCCTGTTCGGGCGCATCAGGCACAATCACCCCGAGGGTCCCGAGCGCATCCGGGCAATCATTTTCGGCATGCTCGACGAGCTTGGCCTGCATGACGAGGTTCTGGATGTCGGGCTTGATTTCAATGTCGGCGTCGGCGGCAAGCGCCTGACCGGTGCACAGCGCCAAAAGCTGGACATGGCGAGAGCTCTGCTCAAGCGCGCCGACTATCTCATTTTCAATCGTCCACTATTGGCTCTCGACCAGCGGGCGCAGGATCAGGTTCTGCGCAATGTCCTGGAGGAGGTGCGGCGGGGAGGCCGTGAACCGGCGGTGATGTGGGTCCTCGGCAACCCCTCGATGGCGGCGATGTTCGATCGTGTCATGGCGTTCGATGCCGGCCAACTGGTGGCCGATGGGACCTATGAGACGCTGCATGAGGCAAACGATATTTTCCGGTCGATGGTATCGTAGTCGGCCGGGCAAAACAGCGAGGCTTGGGACCATGCTGCTCAAGGACGAAGTGGGAATGCTGCGGCGCGTACCGCTATTTGCGGGTGTAGACCCTTCTAAGTTGAAACTGCTGGCCTTCACGTCGGACAGGGTAAGCTACACTGCCGGCCAGACCCTCTTCAATCAGGGCGACGAGGGCGATGCCGCTTACGTGATCCTGTCCGGTACGGCCGATATATTGGTCGACTCGGCTGCCGGGCCGATAAAGGTTGCCGAAGCCGAGCCCAATTCGATTGTGGGTGAGATAGCCATATTGTGTGATGTCTCGCGCACGGCGACCGTACGGGCGGCCGGCCAACTTGAAACGTTGCGCATCCGTAAGGAGGATTTCTTGCGGCTGTTGAAGGAGTTTCCGGAAATGACTGTCGAAATCCTGCGCGTGCTGGCTGATCGGCTCAGCCACACCACGGCGGACCTGATCGATGCCCGAAGCAGGCGCAACTGACCCCAAACGAGCCCAACCGGCCACCGAACCCTATATGTCTATTTGAGCGGGCGGAGGTCCCATACATTCCAAAGGCGGGATTGCATGTCGCGCCTGACCGAGTCAGTTTGGAACGATGATCGCGAAACACCCGCCCCGGCGGAGGTAGAATGGAAGACCTCGTCTTTCAGGTCAGGTTCTGGGGCGTGCGCGGCAGCATACCTGTTTCCGGGCCGGAGACGTCGCTCTATGGCGGCAATACTGCCTGCGTTGAAATGAGATGCGGCCGACACATCCTCCTGTTCGATGCCGGCTCGGGTATTCGCCCAGCGGGCAGGGCGCTCGTGCCGGGCGCCAGGGACATCGACCTGTTTTTTACTCATTGCCACTATGACCACATCATTGGCTTCCCGTTTTTTGCCCGTCTTTACGATCCGCATGTCAGACTGTCGGTCTGGTCAGGACATCTTGCGGGGGAAATGACGACCCTGCAGATGATCGAGAAATTCATGCGCCCGCCATGGTTCCCGGCCAAGCTCGATGTATGCAAGGCAAACCTCACCTGCCGGGATTTCGTCTCCGGCGACGTGCTGCGCCCGCGCAGCGGCGTGACCATTCGAACCGCCAGCCTGCTCCATCCGGGCGGCTGCATCGGATATCGCGTCGAATGGGGCGGCCGCGCGGTGGCGCTCGTCACCGACACGGAACATATCCCTGGCGAGCTTGAACCAGCCATTGTCGGGCTCATCGCGGATGCCGATCTGGTGATCTACGATTGCAACTACACCGAAGAGGAAATGCCGCTGCGCAAGGGCTTCGGCCACTCCACCTGGCAGCAGGGTGTGAAACTGTGCGAGGCGGCCGGTGCCCGCGGGCTCGCGATCTTTCATCACGACCCGGGACGAACGGACACCGAGCTTGCCGAGATCGAACGGCAGGCGAAACGGGCCTTCGCCGGCGCTTTCGCCGCACGTGACGGCCAGATCATTAAATTCTCACGCCGCACTGCCAGCCATGATATCGCCGGCTGATCGCCATTTGCAGGCCGCGTGCCGCAACGTCGTCTCGAACAGGCGCTCCAGAAAGGTCCATGCCCTTTCGTCATGCACGAGATGGTGAGTGAGAAGACCCACTCCATCGCCGCCATCCTCAAAAGCCTGTTGGAGTTGCACGACGATGCCGTGCACCAGCAGGGAATGGTCGTGACACCCGCTTGTACCGTGCCAATCCATCAGGTCGATAGTGCTGTTGAGCATGCGGATCGGTGACGGCGTGGCTGGCCCGTAGACGGACAGCGTTTCGAATCCGAGCGCACCCAGATCGGGCAGCAGCCCGGAATCGATCCGGTTCCAGGGCGGAACCAGCATCGGTATCAGGCGCTGCCCGTGCAATTGTTGCATTCGGGCTAAAGCAGTGGCCAGTTCGGTCAGGATGATCTGGCGCAAGCGGTGAGGCCCCAATTCCTGCTTCTTCTCGTCTGCCGGCGCATGGTTCTCATGCGACCAGCCATGAACCGCGACCGATATATGCGGCTCGGTGATCAGCCGATCGGCAAGGGCCTCGTCAGTGCACGCTGGGATCACCGCAAGCACAGTCGGTATTGCGAATGTTCCGGTAAGCCGAAGCAGCCGGTCAAGCTGTGCGGTCGGCTCGACCGCATCGTCGTCTCTTAGCCAGAAGGTCGCAGTACGTCCGGCGTGGTTCCACCGGTTGAGTTCTTCGGCAAGCGGCTGCCAGATTTGTTCATGGGGCATCAGGCCGTCACCTTCGGCAGAATCGCCGCAAGGCGCGCGGCGGCAGCCTCCAGTGAGCAATCATCCGCGACGAAACGATGTGCCGCATCGGCCATCCGTTGCCGCTCGGCCTCGTCGGTCAGCAGCCTTTCAATGGCTGCGGCGAAGGCGGCGACATTGCCGGCAGGCGTCAGAATCCCGGTGAGGCTATCGCGCACAACTTCCGGCACGCCGGCAGTATTCTGCGCGACCACCGGCAGCCCCGCCGCCTGGGCCTCGAGATAGGCAAGGCCATAGGCTTCGCCGCAGCCCGGCCAGACATAGATATCCGCTTCGCGCAGTGCTGCAGGTACGCTCTCCGGATCGAGCACGCCAAGCCAGTCGATGCGTTCGCGAGGCAGCCCCGCAAATGCAGTCTCTACTTCAGTTCGACACGGTCCGTCACCGACGATCGACATCGTCCATGGCAGATGCGTGATACGCCCGAGCGCCTGTGCCAGCATCACGTAGCTGTCCAGCTTGTCGCCCCGGCGCATCATGGCAACGGCGATGAGGCGCGCGCCTTTGCCGCCACCCCTAGGTCTCACGGCTGTATCGGACTCTCTGTCGATAAAGGGCGGCAGCATCTCCAGGGTCGCTTGCGGTGCGATCGCCAGCAGCCCGTCACGATCGCGCCTTGTGAAGCAGATATTGAGCGCCGCCCGCTTTACGGCCTCTGCGACCAGCCTCTGTGCCTCGGCCCAGACACCGATATTGCGGCGGAAGGAATAGGAGGCTTCCGCGGTGACGTAGGGGATCGCGAACGCGGCGGCCAGTCTCGGGCCGATCAGATCGGGAGCCTTGTAGTAGGGGTGGTAGCAGAACCAGAGGTCGGGCCTGCTGCCTTTTGCCCAGCGTTCTGACAACCGGGCGATTTCATTCTCGGCCTCGCGCATGGTGGCGGCAAGCCATTCGGCATGGGGCTGGGCGACATAGCTGCGCATTTCGGAGACTATGTCCACGCGATGTCCGGCAAGCGTGAGCGCCTTGACCAGCAGCCGTGCCATTTGCCGCTCGCCCGAGGGAATGGGATGGCCTGGCGGCTTCATCGGTGCGTAGAAGGCGATTTCCATCGACAAAATCTATTTACCGAGAGTTCTGCAAGTCAATCCGACGATGTGAGCCGGCTTTTCTCGCGGGTCGAGTTTCGCTAAGTTCACAGGTAGCGGGTGTCGCATTCTTGAAGTGCACTGCATTGGAAATGGTAACGCGTCATGGCTTCGATGCATGATGAGATTTCCGAAATCCTCCTGGATCAGGTTGCCGATTGGTTGACCAAATCCTCGCTTGCCGGCGACGACCTCGAAACGATGGTTCGTGGCTTTTGCGAGCGTCTTGCGGCCGCCGGTCTTCCGCTCGCTCGCGTTCATCTCAGTTTCTCCATGCTGCATCCGCTTTACGACGCGCTCGGCTTTACCTGGGAACGCGGGCGCGGCATCGAGGTGGAAGGTTTGCGCAAAAAGGACGGCCTTCCTTCCGAACGCTTCCTGCGCAGCCCATATTATCATCTGCTCAATCACAAGCTGGAACATTTGCGCCGGCGCATCGACCCTGCCGTGCCCTCGGAGTTTCCGATCTTCGACGATCTCAAGCTCATGGGCGTTACCGACTATATGGCCTTCGTCCATCCGTTCGGCGGTGGGACCAGCCAGGGCATGATCGGATCGTGGTCGACCGACCGCGCCACCGGTTTCAGCGAAAGCATGATCGCGGCGCTGCTGCGCATCCAGAACCATCTCGCCGTCGCCACCAAGATGGCCGTTCTCAACAAGCTCGCCGACAACATGCTGACGACCTATCTGGGTTCCGACGCCGGCAAGCGCGTGCTGAACGGCCAGATCAAGCGGGGCGAGGGCGACACTATCCGGGCAGCCCTGGTCATGGGTGACATGCGCGGCTCCACCAGGCTGGCCGAAACCGCCGGCCGCGAGGGCTATATCGATGTGCTCAACCAGTTTTTCGATGCGGTCGCAGCCCCGTTCAATCGCTTCGGCGGTCAGATATTGAGCTTTCTCGGCGACGGCTTCCTTGCCGTCTATCCGTGCGAAAGGCATCGCGCGCCTTCGGCAATAGCCTGCCAGGCGGCACTTTCAGCGGCGCTGAAGGCAAATGCCCGGGTGGCCGAACTCAACCGCAAAAGGCAGCAGCATGGCGCAGGCGAGATCAGATATGGCATCGGCCTGCACGTCGGAAATGTGATGTTCGGCAATGTCGGGCTTTCCGATCGCCTGACTTTTTCGGCCTTCGGCTCGGCGGTCAACGAAGTCCAGCGGCTCCAGCTTCTGACCAAGAAATATCCGTATCAATTGGTCGCCAGCAAGGAGTTCGCCAACTATTGCGGCGGCGATGGTTGGCTGACGCTGGGGAGGGAAAGGCTGGCGGGCGTCAGGCAGAAGCTGACCGTGCTTTCCCCGGACCTGACCGATGCCGCCGTGGTCGATGATGATGTCGGGGCAGGGGAGGCCCATGACCGGATGTCCGATGCCGAGCAGGTCATGATCCTTCACCGTGACCGCGACCGCCTCCATTTGCCGGTTGCCGGCCAACAGGAACTTCTGTGAAGGCCCCGGCGCTCCGGATAATTGCGGCAGCCATGCTGTGCTTTTGCAGCAGCGCAAAGGCACAGCCGGCGACGCGGGCGCTGGTGGACGGCTTCGAAGGGCGGGATTTCTCTGAAACAGGCGGGCTCTATTATCGCGAGAACTTCGAGCAAAGCGCCGGCCGCGTCGAATTCCAGAACAAGGTGACGCGCACAGGCGGTGGAGCGCTCAGGCTGTCGGTGCGTCCGATCTGTCCTCCGGTCGATGATGATTGCAGCGAGCGTGCTGAAATCTGGGAGAAGACCGCGCTGCGCGTCCCCTACACGGAGGGGGTGTGGTACGGGTTTGCGGTCAAATTTGCCGACCCCATACCGCGCGACGACCATCGCTATCTGATTGCCCAATGGAAGCGCGAGATCGAGCCGGGCGCCGAGGGCGATTTCAGCCCGTTCCTCGCCCTGCGGCTCGACAAGGGCAAGCTGTTTGCCACCGTCGAGACCAATCTTCTGCCCATAGTCGAAGACACGCCCGTCGATGGTGCGTGCCGGGCAGGCGAGGCACCGGTATGGCTGCGGCCGGATACGAACCAGATGCGCGCGCTCATTGCCGCCGATGCCACATGGACGCCTGCCGATAGCGGCCTCTTCGACACATGCACCGCCGCGATCACCGTCAAGACCCATGGCAATGCGCTGCCGGAACCGGGATCGGGCTGGATCGACTTTGCGGTTTTCACCAAGCCCGGCCCGGACGGCTCCGGCCATATCGAACTGTTTGCCAACGGCAAGCCGATCGTGACCGTCACCGGCCGCATCGGCCATGCCGACAAGGGGCTCGGCCAGAACCAGTATTTCAAATTCGGCCCCTACCGGGCCGCCCATCCCGGCGAATGGGCACTCTATTACGACGATTTCCGGCGGTCCTCGCGCTGTACGGATGTCCTTAATGACGAAATTTGTGACGTTCTGAAATGAAAAACGACCGTGGGTAGAGCTGCTTGCACATGCTGACTTGCGAGAAATGCTAGGCAGCCAATCGGCCCTGCGGTAGTCTGCACCCGTACCGGCAAGGTGCGCAGGGGCGTGAGGCGATGGTTGCAAGCGCTGATCTCTTACGGGTCGAGGATCTTGCCATCTCGTTTGCGATCATGGGTGGCGCGATCCATGCCGTGAAGCGGGCGAATTTGCGCATCCTGCCCGGCAAGGTGACCGCGCTGGTCGGCGAATCCGGCTCCGGAAAATCGGTTATCGGCCAGGCGATCATGGGGATATTGCCCCGCAGTGCGCGGGCACGGGGCCGGATTCTCTTTTCTGACCCGGAAAGCCCCGGCGAAACAGCCGATATTTTGCAGATGCCGCCCGACGGGCGCGAAATCAGGGGGATCCGGGGAAGGCGCATCGGCAAGATTTTCCAGGAGCCAATGACGTCGCTGTCGCCGCTGCACACGATTGGAAACCAGGTTGGCGAGGTCCTGAAAATCCACACGACGCTATCGGCTGAAGAATGCCGGGAGCGCACTGAAGGCATGCTTGCGCTTGTCGGCTTTCCCAATCCGAGGCGGGCCTATGATATGTATCCGTTCGAGCTGTCGGGCGGCCTGCGCCAGCGCGCGATGATCGCCATGGCGTTGATCTGCCACCCGGCACTGCTGATCGCCGACGAGCCGACAACGGCGCTCGACGTGACTATCCAGGCACAGATCCTGCTGCTGCTGCGCGAACTGCAGGCCAATCTCAACATGGCCATGCTGCTGATCACGCACGATCTTGGCGTCGTGGCCAATGTCGCCGATGAGGTGGTGGTCATCTATCACGGCGAGATCATGGAAGCGGGTCCGGTCGATGCGATATTTCGCCGGCCTACCCATCCTTATCTGAAGGGCCTGATGGCGGCCGTTCCGCATTTCGACATGAAGCCGGGCGAGAGGCTGAAGGCCCTGCGCGAAGTGCCGGTAAACGTCGAAAACCTGCTGGGGAAGAAGAAGCCGAAAAAAGGTACGGATGTCCTGCTTTCGGTCAGGAACCTGACCAAGTCCTTTTCGATCCGCCAATCGGATTGGTCCTTTGGCGAGGTCGCCACCGTTCGCGCGGTCGATTGCGTCAGCTTTGATATAAGGCGTGGCGAATGCCTGGGGCTGGTGGGCGAAAGCGGTTCCGGCAAGACCACCGTCAGCAAGCTTCTCATGCGCGCGGTCACGCCCGACCAGGGATCGGTCGTCTTCAATGACAGCGATAGCCCGATCGACGTCCTATCGGCGACGGGCAGCGCCCTGCGCAAGCTACGCACGAAAATCCAGATGGTGTTCCAGGACCCGGTTTCCTCGCTGTCGCCGCGCATGACGGTCCAGAACATATTGAGCGAACCGCTGGAAATCCATGGGCGGGGCGATGCCCAGACAAGACTTGCTTCGGTCAGTGCCCTGATGCGCGCCATCGGCCTCGATCAGCATTTCGTCAATCGTTACCCGCACAGCTTTTCTGGTGGTCAGCGTCAGCGCATCGGCATTGCCCGCGCATTGGCGTTAGGCCCCGATCTGCTGATTTGCGACGAACCGGTATCGGCGCTCGACGTCTCGGTCCAGGCGCAGATATTGAACCTTTTGAAGGACCTGCAGAAGGAACTCGGGCTCACCTACCTGTTCATCTCCCACAACCTCGCCGTGGTCGACTACATGGCCGACCGGATCGCCGTGATGTGCGGCGGTCGCATCGTGGAACTGGCGCCGCGCGAGGCCTTGATGGGCAATCCCATCCATCCCTACACCCGCGCGCTGCTGGCAGCCATACCGTTTCCCGACCTCGACCGGCCACTCGACCTGGGCATGTTGCGAAAAAACGGTGCCTCCGACACCGCGACATGGGGTCCTCAGTTTCGTGACGATGGCGAGGAGGGAGTTCTTGCCCACACAGATATCGGCGATGGCCATTTCCTGCTGGCCCGGCGCAGCGCCGATGCAAAGGAGTTGCTTCCGTGCTGACCCGTCGCACAGCCCTCGGTGCTATCGCTTCGGCGATCATTCCGGGTAGGCTGCGCGCTGCAGAGCCAAAGTCTGCGCTTCCTTCGCCTGAGACCGGGCTGCCCGATCTTGCCGACAGGCTGCCGAAGACGCCGCGGGTTATCGATGTCTCCGCCATGGGAAGGCTGCCGGGCCGTCCCGGTGGGACAGTGCGGACGTTGATCGGCAGCCAGAAAGACATCCGGTTCATGACGATCTACGGCTATGCACGCTTGGTCGGCTATGACGAAAGCTTGAATATGCACGCCGACATCCTGGAGAGCTTTGAAGATGTCGGCAGCCGCATCTTCACCTTCAGGATTCGTGAAGGACACAAATGGTCCGATGGAAGTTTGCTGACGGCGGAGGACTTTCGCTATTGCTGGGAAGACGTGTGGCTGAACAAGCAGTTGAAGTCGGAAGGGCTGCCGCGCGCCTTCCTCGTTGACGGAAAGATGCCGGTCTTCGAAGTTGTCGATCCGCTGACCGTTCGCTACACTTGGGATGCGCCCAATCCCGACTTCCTGCCGAGCCTGGCCGCGCCGCAGCCGCTGAGCCTGGTGCTGCCTGCGACCTATCTGAAGCAGTTCCACGAAAAATATCAGGAGCCGGACCAGCTGCAGGCATTGGTCAAAAAGTACCGGGCCCGCAAATGGACCGCGCTTCACCTGATCATGTCACGCCAGTATCGGCCGGAAAACCCGGCACTCCCGGCGCTGGAGCCATGGATCAACCGGACCGAGCCGCCGGCCGAACGGTTCGTTTTCGAGCGCAATCCGTTCTTTCACCGCGTCGACAAGAACGGCCAGCAATTGCCCTATATCGACCGCTTCATCCTCAATGTCAGTTCCTCGGCGATCATCGCTGCCAAGGCCGGGTCCGGAGAAAGCGATCTCCAGATGAACGGGATCGATTTCGCCGACTACTCTTTCCTGAAGGACAGCGAGAAGCGCTATCCGCTCAAGGTTCATCTCTGGAAGCGTACGCAGGGGTCACGGCTTGCGTTGCTTCCCAATCTCAATGCGGCCGATACGACCTGGCGGGCGGTGCTTCGGGACGCGCGTGTGCGCAGGGCGCTTTCGCTGGCGATTGATCGGCGCGAGATAAACATGGCCGTCTTTTACGGCCTGGCGAAGGAAAGCGCCGACACGGTGCTGCCCGAAAGTCCGCTCTTCCGCAGGGAGTTCGCAGAGGCCTGGGCCGCACACGACCCCGACAAAGCCAATGCCCTGCTTGACGAAGCTGGTCTGGCCGCGCGCGACGAGGATGGGTTCAGGATGCTGCCTGACGGACGCACGGCCCAGATCACCGTCGAAACGGCCGGAGAAAGCAGCCTCGATACCGATGTGCTCGAGCTTGTGACCGACCATTGGCGCGCGATCGGTATCCCGCTGTTCATCCGTACCTCGCAGCGCGATGTCTTCCAGAGCAGGGCTCTGGGCGGCCAGATCATGATGTCTCTGTGGTCAGGCATCGACAATGGCGTGCCGACGGCAGAGATGAGCCCGCACCAGCTTGCGCCGACAGTCGAGGATCAGCTTCAGTGGCCGCTTTGGGGGTCCCATTATGCTTCGGACGGCCAGGTTGGCGAGCAGCCTGATCTGCCCGAAGCAGTCGAGCTCGTTTCCCTGCTCACAAGATGGCGCAGGGCAGGCGAGCATCAAGAGCGCGTGCGTATCTGGGATGCCATGCTTTCCCTCTACACCGACCAGGTGTTTTCCATCGGCATTGTCAACGCCACGCTGCAGCCGGTATTGGCGTCCACCCGTTTGCGAAACCTGCCGTCGACCGGCCTCTATGGCTTCGATCCGACCTCCTATCTGGGCGTCTACATGCCCGATACGTTCTGGCTGGAGGAGGACTGAAGATGCTTCGCTATGTCGGCTGGCGCATCGCCGCAATGGTCCCCACTCTGCTGATCATCTCTGCGCTGGTCTTCACCATCATCGAATTGCCTCCGGGCGATTATTTCGAGAGCTACGCCGCCGAATTGCGGGCGCAGGGCGAAGGCGTGGATATGGGGCAACTCGAGGCGCTGCGGGCGGAATACGGCTTCGACCAGCCCGTGGTCATTCGCTATTTCTACTGGGTCGCCGGCATGCTGCAGGGCGATTTCGGCTATTCCTTCGAATATCAGGTGCCCGTCAGCGATGTGATCGGTAACAGGATGTGGCTGACCGTCCTGGTTTCCTTCGTCACCATCGTCTTCACCTGGGTCATCGCATTCCCCATCGGGATGTATTCGGCCACTCATCAATATAGCTGGGGAGACTACGGCCTCACCTTCCTGGGCCTGATCGGCATCGCGATCCCGAATTTCATGCTGGCACTCATCCTGATGTATTTCGCCAATATCTGGTTCGGCACCTCGATCGGCCATCTCATGGACCAGAGATATCTCGGCGAACCCATGAGTTGGGACAAGGCGAAGTCTATCGTCGAGCATCTGTGGATTCCCGTCATCATCATCGGCACGGCCGGCACCGCCGGCATGATCCGCCGCCTGCGCGCCAATCTCCTGGACGAACTCCAGAAGCAATATGTCATGACGGCCCGCGCCAAGGGGCTGCACCCGTTCCGCACGCTGGTCAAATATCCGCTGCGCATGTCCCTTAATTTCTTCGTCTCCGATATCGGCTCCATCCTTCCGGCGATCATTTCCGGCGCCGAGATCACGGCCATCGTGCTGTCGCTGGAAACAACCGGGCCGATGCTCATCAAGGCGCTACGCAGCCAGGATATGTATCTGGCTGGTGCGTTCCTGATGTTCCTTGCCTTCCTGACGGTGATCGGCGTGCTGATCTCCGATCTGGCGCTGGCGATCCTAGATCCGCGGATTCGGCTTCAGGGCGGTAGCACCAAATGACGCCGCTCCCCCCTCCAGGCGCGCCGCTGGAACATTATGTGTCCGCAGCACCGTTCGATCCGATGTCGGTGGAGGCGGCGAGCGCAGAACTGAAGCGCGTCTACCAGGCGTCACAACTTAGGCTGATGTGGTGGAAATTCAGGCAGCATCGGCTGGCCGTGGCATCGGCCGTCCTGCTTGCCGCATTCTACCTGATGATCCTGATCTGCGAGTTCCTGGCGCCTTACAATCTCCACACGCGCAACATGGATTTCATCTATTCGCCGCCACAGCGCGTCCGCCTGTTTCATGAAGGGCAATTCGTCGGGCCGTTCGTCTATGGGCGGACCATGACCCTCGATATGGAGACCCTCAAACGCGAATATGCCGACGACAGGACCGATATCCAGCGACTTCGTTTCTTCTGCAGGGGGGACGCCTATAAATTCTGGGACGTCATCGCCACCGACATTCATCTGGTGTGTCCGGCCGAAGGTGGCGAGATGTTTCTTCTGGGAACGGACCGGCTGGGGCGCGACGTGCTGTCGCGCATCATCTACGGCGCACGCATCTCGCTCACGATAGGGCTCGTCGGCATCAGCGTCAGCTTCCTGCTCGGCATCGTCATCGGCGGGCTGGCCGGATATCACGGCGGTGTATTCGACCTCATCGTCCAACGGATCATCGAGGTGATCCAGTCGCTGCCGAGCATTCCGCTGTGGATGGCGCTGGCGGCGATCATGCCGGTCACCTGGAGCCCGCTGGTGATCTATTTCGGCATCACCATCATTCTTGGACTGCTCGATTGGACCGGTCTGGCGCGGGCCGTGCGCTCCAAGCTGCTTGCGCTGAGAGAGGAAGATTATGTCCTGGCAGCGCAACTGATGGGCGCCAATTCCAGCCGTATCATCGGGCGGCACCTGATTCCCGGTTTCATGTCGCATCTCATCGCCACGGCGACAATCTCCATTCCCGGAATGATCCTCGGCGAAACGGCGCTGAGCTTCCTCGGACTGGGCCTGAGGCCGCCGATCACCAGTTGGGGCATCCTGCTCACCGAAGCGCGCAGCGTCAGCGTGATCGCATTCTATCCGTGGCTGCTGTTCCCGATGGTTCCCGTCATCCTCGTCATTCTGGCGTTCAATTTCCTTGGCGACGGATTGCGCGATGCCGCCGACCCCTACCGATAGATTTTAAGCTACCTCGCGCCCCGGCATTGCTGTCGAGGCACTGATCGGGTGGGCGGGTTCGCCGCGTCCGATTGCGTAATAGAGCAGGCCGTGCCGGCGCACCTGAGCGGGATCGTACAGATTGCGGCCGTCAACAATGACCGGGTTACGAAGATTGGCCTTGAGCCAGCCGAAATCTGCGATCCTGAACTGCTTCCACTCCGTGCAGACCGCAAGCGCATCTGCGCCCTTGGCTGCTTCCTGAGGGCTGGAGGCAAATATCAGCATGGGTCGGTTGCCATAGTGCCGGTGGGCCTCGCCCATCGCCTCCGGATCGAATGCGGCGACATTTGCGCCTGCCTCCCATAGCTCTTCCATCAGGACACGGCTCGGCGCCTCGCGCATGTCGTCGGTATTGGGCTTGAAGGCCAGCCCCCACAGGGCGATCCTGCGGCCACGCAGATCGCCGTCGAATGCCTGTTCCAGCTTGTGGAAGAGCGTGTGCTTTTGCGCATTGTTGACGCGCTCGACCGTTTCCAGAAGCTCTGCCGTGAAGCCTGCGTCTCTCGCGGCATGGGCCAGGGCCCGCATGTCCTTGGGCAGGCATGAGCCGCCATAGCCGCAGCCGGGATAGATGAACTGATAGCCGATGCGGGGGTCGGACCCGATGCCCTTGCGCACATCCTCGATATCCGCGCCCAGCCTCTCGGCAATGTTGGCCAGCTCGTTCATGAAGCTGATCTTGGTGGCCAGCATGGCGTTTGCCGCATATTTCGTCAGCTCGGCCGAACGGACATCCATGCTGATCAGCTTGTCGTGGTTGCGGTTGTATGGCGCATAGCAATCCTGCAATGTCTTGCGCACGGTTTCGGAGTCGGTTCCGACGATGATCCGGGCCGGCTTGGTGAAATCCTCAATGGCACTGCCTTCCTTCAGGAATTCGGGGTTCGAACAGACATCGAACCTGTGATCGGCGCCCCTTGCGCGCATGGCCTGCTGGATCGTCCCCTCGACGAGACTTGCGGTGCCGACCGGGACGGTCGATTTGTCGACGACGATCTTGTAGCAGTCGATATGCTCGCCGATGGTCCTGGCGACGCTGAAGATGTTGGTCAGGTCCGCCGATCCGTCCTCGCGCGGCGGCGTTCCGACCGCGATGAAAAACAGGTCGGCAAAACGCACGCCGATCGGCGTATTGGTCGAAAAGCGCAGGCGTCCGGCCTGCGCATTACTGGCCACAAGTTCCTGCAGTCCGGGCTCGAAGATCGGGACCTTGCCCCGTCTCAGGGTTTCTATTCGTTCTTCATCGACATCGATGCACACGATATCATGGCCGACATCGGCCAGGCAGGCTGCGGTGACCAGACCGACATAGCCCGTCCCAAAGACAGTGGCTTTCATCTGTATCCCCTTCGAAAAATGCTGTTCGCAGGTCTTTCAAATCCGGGAATGCTCGTCCGAAGCTAAGTTGATCATTGCCAAAAACAGTGCTCAATTCTATCCCATCTTTTGGGTGGTGCGAATAGCTTTGCAGCGCCGCTTCGGATGGTCGGTACGTGATGATGCGGTGAGACCATGAAAGTTCTGTTGACCGGCGCGGCGGGTTTCATCGGCTTTCATGTCGCGCAGCGCTTCCTCGCCCAGGGAGAACATGTCCTCGGCCTCGACGATCTGAACGACTATTATTCCGTTGCGCTCAAGCGCGAGCGCCTGCGCTTGCTCGAGGCGCAAGAGCGGTTCCAGTTCAGGCAGTTGAATATTGCCGGCCATCGTTCAGTGGAAGCGATCGAAGCCTATGCTGCCGATGTCGACATCATTCTTCATTTCGCAGCTCAGGCCGGCGTCCGCTATTCGGTCCAGAACCCCTTTGCCTATGTGGACTCCAACGTCACCGGGCAGGTTGCGGTCTTCGAAGTAGCAGCCAGGCTGGCCAGGTGTCCGCCGGTGGTCTACGCCAGTTCATCGTCGGTCTATGGGGCGGATGAAGCAGTTCCATTCACCGAGACCGCCCGCGCCGACCGGCCGGTTTCCATCTATGCCGCGACTAAGCGTGCTGGGGAATTGCTCGCCCATGCCTATGCGGACCTGCACGGCATCCGTTCCACGGGATTGCGGCTGTTCACAGTCTATGGCCGCTATGGCCGGCCGGACATGGCGCCATGGCTGTTCACCGACGCCATTTTGAACGGCCGACCGATTCCGGTTTTCAACAATGGCGAGATGCTGCGCGATTTCACGCATGTGGATGATATCGTCGATGGCGTGGTGGCGGCCGCAAAGCGGATTCTGGAAAAGCCTGCCGGGACGGAACCGATCTACAATCTCGGCCATAATTCTCCCATCATGCTGCTGGATTTCATTGCCGCGATCGAAAAAGCCGCCGGCTGCCGCGCGATCATGGACATGCGGCCCAAGCCTGCCGGTGATGTGGTCAGAACCTGTGCCGATATCGCCCTCGCCGGTCGAGACCTCGGTTTCAGACCCAGAACGCTGCTCGCCGACGGGATCGCCGACTTTGTCGGCTGGTTCAAGGCATATAAGGGCCTGCGCTGAAACCTGGTGCGGGACCATCGGTGCTGAGAACTTCTGGCCAGAGGATGAAGACGGCCGCGATGGATATCGCGACCGGCTCGCCGTCCTCCACTTATGCCGACAGGCTCTTGATCAGTGGCGGCTTGCGGATGGTCTTGCCGGTTGCAGCCCGCAGGGCATTGCCGACAGCCGGGCCGATCGGCGGCACGCCCGGCTCGCCGACACCGGTCGGCGGCTCGTCGGATGCCACGATATGCACTTCGACGGACGGCATCTGGTTGATGCGCAGCGGCGTGTAGGTGTCGTAATTCTCCTGATCCACCACGCCTTCAGTCAGCGTCAGCTCTTCCTGCAGGATCGCGCCAAGGCCGAAGCCGATGCCACCTTCCATCTGCGCCCGGATCTGGTCGGGATTGATGGCGATGCCACAATCGACCGCACAGACGACGCGGTCGACCGTGAAGTCGCTGCCGCCCTTGAAGGTGATTTCGACCACTTCGGCGACATAGGTCGAGAAGCTTTCATGCAGCGCGACGCCACGGAACCGCCCCTCCGGCAGAGGTGTGCCCCAGCCGGCCTTTTCGGCCGCCAGTTTCAAGACGGCGGCATGGCGCGGATGCTCGTCCAGCATCGACAGGCGGAATTCGACAGGATCGCGATTTGCGGCGGCGGCAAGCTCGTCAATGAAGGTTTCCATCACATAGGCGGTGTGGGTGGACCCCACCGACCGCCACCACAGCACGGGAACCTTCACATCCGTGGTCGTCAGCTCGACCTTCAGATTGGGGATGGCATAGGGCAGGTTGACCGCACCCTCCACCGAAGTCGGGTCGATCCCATCCTTGATCATTGCCGCCATCGGCGAGCCGCCCATGATGGACTGGCCGATAATATGGTCGTGAAGGGCGACGATCTTGCCATCCTTGTCGAGCCCGGCCTTCACGGCATGCACATAGGCGGGCCGGTAGCGGCCGCCGCGCATGTCGTTCTCGCGCGTCCATTGCACTCTCACCGGCTTTCCGGGGCCAAGCGCGCGCGCCGTGGCCACGGCTTCCACGATGAGGTCCGCATCAGCCACGGCACGACGGCCGAAGCTGCCGCCAGTCTTCATCACATGAAGCTTCACCTTGTCCGGCGTCGTTCCGCCGATCTGCGCGGCGATCATCTGGTAAAGGTCGGGCATCTGGTGCCCGCCCCAGACATCGATGGTGCCGTCTTCGTTGAAGCGGGCGGCCGCATTGAGCGGCTCGATCGAGGCATGGGCGAGATAGGGGAACTCATAGCGCCCTTCGACGACCTTGGCCGCACCGGTCAATGCTGAAGCTGCGTCGCCGTCATTGCGCGCGGTGGCAGCACCCGGACCATCGGCCAGCTTGTTATATTCGGTCATGATCTGGGCCGAGCCGCGCTTTTCGGCCTTGGCTTCGTCCCACTTCACCTCCACCAGGTCGCGGCCCTTGAGTGCGGTCCACATATTGGTGCCGACCACCGCGATCCCGCGCGGCGTCTGGATGACGTCGACAATGCCGTCGAGCGCCTTGGCCTTGGCGGGGTCGAAGCTGGCGACCTCAGCCCCGAATTTGGGCGGATGGATCATGACGGCGGTCGCCAGACCGTCCATCTTCAGGTCGATCGTATAGGTCTGCGTGCCGTCAACCTTGCTGCGGGAGTCGTAGCGCTTGAGGTTTTCGGCGCCGATCTGTGTCCATCTGTCCCGCGGTTTCAGTTCTACGTCGTTCGGGATTGGCATTTCGGCGGCAGCCGTGGCCAGTTCGCCGAAATTTGCGCGCTTGCCGGATGCGTGCGAGACGACGCCTGATGCGACCTCTATCTCGCCGGCCGGTACGTTCCATTCTTTCGCTGCCGCCGCCACCAGCATCGAGCGGGCGGCCGCTCCGGCCTTGCGATAGCGCTCCCATGACGAGGTCATGGAGGTGGAGCCGCCGGTCCCCTGCATCGCTCCGCCCCAGGCAAGGTTGCCGTAAAGCCCGGTATTGCCGGCGGCGCCGATCACATCGACCTGGGCCCAGTCGCCTTCCAGCTCTTCCATGACCAGTGTGGCGATGCCGAAATAGGAGCCTTGCCCCATCTCGAATTGCGAGGAGTGGATGAGGATCCGGTTTTCGGGGGTGATCTCGACATAGGCCTGGAAGGGATTTGCCTGGGCTTCAGCCGGTGCTGCCTGTGCTGCGGCCGGACTGGCCGCGATCAGTCGGTATCCGACCGCCAGTCCGGCGGTGGCAGCCGTGCCTATGAGGAACTGTCGACGCGTGGGCTGCACCGCGCCCTGTTTCAGGCGAAATTGCAACATGGCTCAGGCCTCCAGACGATGCGCAGCTTCATGAATGGCCGCGCGGATGCGTTGATAGGTGGCGCAGCGGCAAAGGTTGCCGCTCATGGCCGAATCGATGTCCTCGTCGGTGGGCTTGGGCGTTTCGGCCAACAGGGCGGCCGCCGACATGATCTGGCCGGACTGGCAATAGCCGCATTGCGGCACGTCCATCTCGGCCCAGACTGCCTGGATCGTTTCGCTGACCTTGCCGGAAATGCCCTCGATCGTGGTGATCGACGCGCCTTCGACATCGCTGATGGCAGTCTGGCATGAGCGTGTCGCCACCCCGTCGATGTGAACGGTGCAGGCGCCGCATTGCGCCATGCCGCAGCCGAATTTGGTTCCCGTCAGCCCGATGACGTCACGGATCGCCCAAAGCAGCGGCATATCCGGGTCGACGTCGAGCGTGCGCGCTTCGCCATTGAGGGTGAAAGCGACCATGGCTTGCTCTCCTTGTTTTGAGCTGGCTATCGCATTTGCGCCTGTGGCGACGGGCGCCGGGCATGTCTGTCGAGGCGCAGGTCTCACAGACTAGGGGCGTGTCGGCCAGCCAACAAGCCGTTAGGGGCCTGATCGCGAGATCGTGAAAAGGGACACCCTGGAGGATGAATAATCGTGATCGCCTTTGCAGACGACCATCCGGCCTTTCCTGCAGGCCCAGCACGATCTTCAGCCCGGCCCGCCGCGGGTCGAACGCCTGGGCGATCGATGCAGGCCTGTTGTTCAATCTGGCCGATGAAGGCGCGCAATCGGTCGGGGCAAAGCTCGGCGTCATAAAGAGGTTCTGACGCCGGCAGGGCTTGTCCAAACCGGGACACTACGCGCAAGGCAGCGCCGCTCACGGGGAGCGGCGCTGCCTTGTAATTCCAATGGACATGATTGTTGCTTGGTCGCGCCGGCAGATGATCGGCAGGCGTCGACGCCTCAACGTGCCGCGCTGCCGGAGCTACCTGTTGCTGCGCGCCCGGGCGATTGCTCTGCGGATTTCTTCTGGACTCAGTGGCTGCCGATAGAGGTTCGACCCGACGATGAAGGCGGGCGTCCCGGGAAGCGACAGGCCACGAGCCTGCTGCTGGTTGCGGACAAGGAGCGCGTCGATTTCCGTCAGATGGACATCAAGCGCGTCGCGGATCGCGCCGACATCGATGCCCTTGCCGCGCATGGCGCCGGAGATCCCGCGTATCGTCAGCCCGCCCTCGATTTCCATGACAGCGGCGTGAGCAGGTGCATAGACGCCGAGACGGTCGGCCGCTAAAACCATGCGCGAGGCGTATGCCGCCAGTTCGCCATTTATCGGCCAGTCTTTCATCACCAGCCGGATGTTCCCATCTTCCTGGACGATGTCTTTCAGATGCGGGTGGACGACCTTGCAGTAGGGACATGCATAGTCGAAGAATTCGGCGATCGTAACGTCTCCGTGGGGATTGCCGAGCACCGGGAGAGCCGGATCGAACAATATCTCGGAAACCGGGGGAAGTTCGCGTGCGCCAGCGCTGCCGGATGCGCCCGCCGCAACCGCCGCCGCCAGGAATTGCCGCCGCGAGATCACGACCCGTCCGCTCCAACCGGAAGCGACAATGTCGCCGTCAGGCCGTGCGGATCGCGGTTCTGCAACCGCAGCGAGCCGCCCATCCGTGCTGCCGCTTCCTCGGCGATAGAGAGGCCCAGGCCGCTGCCTGCCGGCGACCTGTCGCGGCCGCGAAAGAACCGCTCGGTAATTCGCGGCAGCTCGCTCGCCGCAATGCCAGGCCCGTCATCCTCGATGATGATGTTGACGCCGCCTTCGTCCTTGCTAACCCGAACCAGGACCTTGCCGCTGGCGGGAGAATGGTTGAGAGCGTTCTCGATCAGGTTTCGCAGGGCCAACATGAGGAAGGTGGGTTCGAAGCAGGCTTCGATGTCCGTGTCGCCGCTACCCTTTTCGAGCGCTACGGTGGGGTCGCCTGCTGGTGGCATCTCGGCTATGACCCGCTTGACGACTTCGATCGGGCAGCCTGTTGCGAGTGCGGGTGTGTTGTCGCTTGCCTCGATCATGGCCAGGTCGAGCAACTGCCGAACGAGCCGCGAGGTCCGGTCGACGCCCGCTGAAATCTGCCGGAGCGCGTTGGCATGGACGTCGCCGTCGCTACTGGCAAGCGCGATCTGCGCCTGTGTCTTGAGCCCGGCGAGCGGCGTCTTCAGTTCATGGGCGGCGAAGGCGGTAAAGCTCTTTTCGCGTTCGCGCGCATCGGCGACGCGCCGAAACAAGCCGTTGAGCGCGTGGACGGCCGGAGCAATCTCCCTGGGCAGCCTCTCGTCGGGGAGGGGGCGCAGGTCGGTGGCGGCGCGCGAAGAGAGCGTGCGTGCCATGTCATTCAAGGGAGACATACCCCGTCTCACACTCAGCCAGATGGTTCCGGCCAGAAATGGCAGGATGAGCCCTGCTGGAAGGACCAGCCCCTTGATGACCTCGCCGACGAGGCGGTCGCGCATGTCGATGCTGTCGCCGACCATGACGCGGACTCCGAGATCGGCATTCTCTATGGCGTAGACGCGCCAGGTTTCGCCGTCCACCTCGGTTTTTGAAAAGCCGCTTGGCAAATCGGTCAAGCGCTGCTCCGGGGCGTGCTCGGAACGGCCGACGAGGGCGCCGTCCAGCGACCATATCTGACAGGAGAGCTGACGCTCATAAGGCTGTTGTCCAAGTTCGAAAGCGGCAGCAGCCCCCCTTCCGTCCCTGCCGGCAAGCGCCAGCTCGACGCGATCGTCCGTCAGAAGCGAGTTCACCATCCGCGCCGCTTCCATGAGCCGGGCGTCCAGCACGCGCTCGAGTTCGGCCTGTGTGCCGAGATAGATCCACGCCACGGCCAGCAGCCAAACCAGCCCTGTCGAGCCGAGAAGGACGGTAAGAAGCCTTGTCCGGATGGAGTTCATGGGCACTCCTCCGCCAGCCTGTAGCCTAACCCGCGCACCGTCTTGATGAAGCCGGCCCCAAGCTTGGAGCGCAGGTGATGGACATGGACTTCCACCGCATTGCTTTCGACTTCTTCCTGCCAGCCGTAGAGCGTCTCTTCCAGGGTCGATTTGGAAACGGTCGATCCTGGATGCTCCATGAGCGCCCGAAGCACGCCGAACTCCCGCCTCGTCAGCACCAGCGGATTGCCGTCAAGACTGACGACCTGCCGGGCTGGATCGAGGACAACCCCCCGCCATTCCAGCATCGCGGTGGCCCGTCCCCCGCCACGGCGCGCTGCCGCCCGCACTCGCGCGGCCAGTTCGTCGAGGTCGAAAGGCTTGCCGACATAGTCGTCCGCGCCGGCGTCGAGCCCGGCGATGCGATCCGATACCTGGTCGCGGGCGGTGAGCAGGATCACCGGCGTCGCGTCTTTCCTCCGCCGCAGGGAAGCGAGGATATCGAGGCCGGAACCATCAGGCAGCATCAGGTCGAGCACGGCCGCGTCGTAGGATTGCGTCTCCAGCGCGGCGAACGCCTCCTCGCAGGTGGCGACCGCATCTACGGTGAAGCCCGCCAGCCCAAGACCCACCGACAGGCCGTCGAACAGCATCGGATCGTCTTCGACTATGAGAATCCGCATGCTTTAATCTCCGCCGGGATGGCTCTAATCCTGTCATTTCGGCCTGCCATTTTCGCCGGCGCCGTCATCCGACGAGCAGATGCTCCATTGCCGGGTCGGGGATGACAACGATGCGGCTTCCGTCGCGGACCTCGCCATGGAGGTGCACGACATCCTGATTGACGAGCCGGATGCAGCCGGAGGATACCGCCTTGCCGATGCTCCCGGCCTCAGGGGTTCCGTGGACGCGGTAAAGTGTATCCTTCCCGTCCTTATGGATGTAGAGGGACCGCGCGCCAAGGGGATTCTTCAGCCCGGGGTCCATGCCGCCATTGGCTATGCTGTAAGGTTCAAGCGAAGGCTGGCGCGCGACCATGGAATCCGGCGGCGTCCAGCGCGGCCATTCGCGCTTGTAGGCGACGATCGCGCGCCCCGCCCAGGAAAATCCATCGCGCCCGACACCGATGCCGTAGCGTGTTGCGCGGCCATTGGGCTTCACATGATAGAGATATTTGGCAGGTGTATCCACGATCAGGGTCCCAGGAACCTCGTTGGTCGGATAATCGACATCGGTGCGCCAGAAGCGGCGGTCGAGCTTTGCGATGTCGACGGCCGGGATCGGAAACCTCTCATTGGGCAGCGCGTAGTACATTGGGGGTACGACGTGCTTCGGAGCCGGCGCCTTGGTCATTGAGGGCTCGGTCGGCACCTGTCGTGGCGTCGCCATGCAACCCGATACCGCCATCGTGGTCAGCCCCAGCACGAAGGACCGCCGTCCGAGATTGACGCCCTGCACCGCTGTCCCCGCTCTCGCCGTCTTGATTTCGAAGTTGCCCGTCATTTTGCCGTATCTCTGCTGGTTTCGATGGCCCTGCGAAACCTCCCCTACCTTAAGGCTGCCTTAAGCAAGGTCGCGCACCCGGCTGAAGAACGAGGTCAATCTCCAGCGTGGACGGGAAAAGGCGATGAAAAAAGCTGCTCTTGGCATCCTTGGAATGCTTGTCATTCAGCTTTTTGCGCCGGCTGTCGCATCCTCCGGCGAACCTCTTCCGGTGGACCGGGCGTTCGCGATCTCGGCGTCGCAAGGTGCAGGCGGATCGCTGTCGGTGGAATGGAAAATCGCCGAGGGCTATTATCTTTATCGGGACCGCATCGCCGCGCGGGTCCCGAAAGGAGCTGCACTGACGGTCGAGACGCCGCCGGGCCTCGTCAAGGACGATCCCAACTTCGGGCCCTCGGAAATCTATTACCGGCGCGCGGAGGCGGTCCTTTCCAATGCCGGGTCCGCGCCCATCGAACTCACCTATCAAGGCTGCCAGGAAAACGGCATCTGCTATGCTCCCGAAACCCGCCTCGTCGATCCTGCCACGCTGACGGTTTCGGACCCGGTGCCGCTGCGACCGCCTCCTGTGGTGAACTGGGAAACGGAAGGTGTTTCGGCTTCGCCAGTCGAGCCAGGCATAGAACAGGCAACGGGTACCGAGGGCTTCGAACTGGCCGCGGACGCCGGCCTCATCCAGTCGCTTCGCGTTGAAGGTGGGCCGCTCCTCGTCCTTGCCATGTTCCCTCTTTTCGGGCTGTTGCTGGCCTTTACGCCATGCGTCTTTCCGATGTACCCGATCCTTGCGGGTGCGTTGGCCCGCGAGGGCGACCGGCTGACGGCGGGCCGTGGCTTCATTCTCTCCGCTATCTATGTCACGGCGCTCGCATTGGCCTTCGCTCTATTGGGTGCAGCCGCCGGCTGGTCAGGTCAGAACCTGCAAATGGTGTTGCAGTCGCCACTCACGGCCGGAATCCTCGCCATCGTCTTCGTTGTCTTGGCTTTGTCCATGTTCGGCCTGTTCGAACTGCAGCTGCCGGCGGCGTGGACCAGTTGGGTTACCACGCGAACCGGGGGCATGGGCGGTTCGAAACGTTCGGCAGCGCTGCTCGGATTTTCTTCGGTCCTGATCGTCGGTCCCTGCGTCACGGCACCGCTCGCGGGCGCGCTTCTCTACATCGCCCAGACCGGCGACGTCGTGCTCGGGGCTGCAGCTCTGTTCGGGCTGGGTATTGGAAAGGGGCTTCCCTTGATCGTTCTGGGAACGCTGGGCGGTAGCGCCTTGCCGCGTGCCGGCGCGTGGATGGAAGGCGTGAAGCGTGTTTTCGGCTTTGGCTTTCTTGCAACCGCCATCTGGATGGCGACGCCCTTGCTGCCGGCGCGGCTCGATCTGTTCTTATGGGCTGTCCTGCTGATTGCTGCGGCAAGCTTTGCATTCACGGTCAAATGGCGCAGCGGCACGGCGCTGGCGACCGGCCGCGCTGTTGGCGGCGTTGCGCTGATCTATGGCGCGATCCTCATGGTCGGAGCCGCCTCAGGCGCGACGGATCCGCTGAAGCCGCTTGCCACGCTCGCCGATCGGGGGCCGGCTGTTTCCGGCGCGAAACAACTCGACTTCGCGGAGGTCGAATCGGCGCCGGACCTGAAAGCGAAGCTGGCCTCGGCGAATGGCAAAGCGACGCTCGTCTATTTTACCGCCGACTGGTGCGTCACTTGCCATACGATCGAGCGCTCGGTCCTACGCGATGACTCGGTGCGCCGGGGGCTCGCCGGGTTCCAACTCATCAAAGCCGACCTGACCGATTTCGACCAGGACAATGCCGCGCTGATGACCCAGCTTCGTGTGGCGGGTCCGCCGACCATGCTGTTCTTCGACGCAAACGCACGCGAAGCCGCCGGAACCCGTCTCGTCGGCGACGTGACAGTCGGCTCCCTGACGCGGTCGGCGTCGCAGCTGGACGGATACTGACATGAACAGTGTCTCGCTTGCGGGCGCCAACTGCCAACCATTGAAGGAGCACATGAGATGATGAACCGAAGAGGGATACTGAAGGCCGTGGCTGCCGGATCGGCAATTGCTGCGCTGCCCGTCCCGACGCTTGCCCAATCCTTCCCGACCGTCGAGGAGGTCCTGTTCGATCCCGCCATCCCCGTTATCGGCAATCCCGATGGCGATATCACCGTGGCGGAGTATTTCGACTACCAATGCCCCTTCTGCAAGCGCGGGCACAAGGAGTTGATGGAGATCGTCCGCGCTGACGGCAATGTGCGCCTGGTGATGAAGGACTGGCCGATTTTCGGCGCTGTGTCCGTCCATGCTTCGAGCTTGGTGCTGGCGTCTGGCGAGAGTTATGAAAAGGCACTCAATGCTCTGATGGCGACGCCGGGACGACTGGGCAAGGAGGAAGTGGATAGTGTCTTGAGCGAAAGCGGGCTCGACCCATCCGGGCTTTTGGCCGCCTTCAAAAGCGATCAGGCCCGTATCGATGGAATTCTCGCCCGTAACATGGATCAGGCAAACGCCTTCGGTTTCGGTGGCACGCCTGCTTTCATCATAGGCATCCGGATATATCACGGCGCGATGGACAGGAAGGCGCTGGAAGCAGCCATAGCCACGGCGCGGGAGAGTTGAGGCGGAGGTACTTTCGGCGGCGGTAAGCGCAAACGAATCACCGGCTGGATCAGAAAGGCGGTAGGTGAGACGTGCCTGCTCGGCCGGCCACGTCGTCGTGGGGTCGCAATCGCCCCGAAAGCCGGTTTCCCGTAGAAAATCTGTTTGTCTTCAGCCGTTTTGAGGCACGGGAGCCACGCATGCTTCGCGCCTGCGCAGGCCGCTTGCGGCGTTGCCTGGATATTGCCCGGGTTCAACTCACGGATTTTTTGGCTTCTCCAGAGATTGAAGGCCAACTATTTGATAGAAAATGGTTTTTCCATGAGTTTCTAGATTTCATGGGCGCGGATTCCTGTCCGCTCACTTCGGAAATTAACTATTTGTTAACCATTTCCTCGATACATCGAAGCAACCGAAAATTAACCAAGATGAATCACGTGTTAACTCAACCCCGGCCCATCCGCCTCAAGGGACGATCCTTCCTTGCCCTCGCTCTGACCCCGGAACTCCCCTTCGAGGACTGGCTGGCGCGGCTCGACGATCTGGCGGCCCGTTCCGCCGGGTTTTTCCTGCGCCGGCCCGTAGTGCTCGATGTCGACGGATTGGACATCGACCGTTCGGAGCTTCGGGCGCTCGTCAACCAGTTGGGCGCACGCAATGTGCGCATCATGGGAATCGAAGGCGCGCGCCCCTCATTGCTCGGCTCGGATCTGCCGCCCGCGATGACCGATGGGCGCCCGGCTTCTGACTTCGAAGCGCCGGTCGCCGATGATGAGGACAACGGATCCGCTACCACCGAAAGCACCGTGCCTTCCGACCCTCTGCCGGTCAAGGCCACGCCTTCGATCATCGTCACCCAGCCTGTGCGCTCGGGACAGTCGCTCTTCTTTCCCGAAGGCGACATAACGGTGGTCGGGTCGGTCGCATCGGGCGCGGAGGTCGTCGCCGGCGGATCGATCCACATCTATGGCACGCTGCGGGGCAGGGCGATGGCCGGTACGACGGGCAACGCCATGGCGCGCATCTTCTGCCGCAAGCTCGAGGCTGAGCTGATCGCCATAGACGGCTTCTACAAGACCGCGGAGGACATGGAGCCCAACCTGCGCGGGAAAGCAGTCCAGATCTGGCTCGAAGGCGAAGCTATCAAGGCCGAAACGCTCGGCTGAGCCGAAGGCGTGGCATAAGAACAGGAGAGGCCAATGGGCAAGGTAATCGTGGTCACATCGGGCAAAGGCGGCGTCGGCAAGACGACGTCTTCCGCCGCACTGGGCGCTGCCCTCGCGCAAAATGGTGACAAGGTCGCGGTCGTGGATTTCGATGTCGGACTGCGCAATCTCGACCTTATCATGGGCGCTGAAAGACGGGTGGTCTACGACCTCGTCAACGTGATCAAGGGGGAGGCCAAGCTGACCCAGGCACTGATCCGGGACAAGCGGCTGGAAACGCTCTATCTGCTGCCGGCCTCACAGACCCGCGACAAGGACAATCTCACGCCCGAGGGTGTCGAGAAGGTCATCGCCGCGCTGAAGAATGCCTTCGATTGGGTTATCTGCGACAGCCCTGCCGGTATCGAGCGCGGCGCAACGCTTGCCATGCGCCATGCGGACGTGGCCATCGTCGTGACCAATCCGGAAGTCTCTTCGGTGCGCGATTCCGACCGCATCATCGGCCTGCTCGACTCCAAGACACTCAAGGCCGAGAATGGCGAACAGATGGAAAAACATCTGCTTCTCACCCGCTACGACCCGGCTCGTGCCGAACGTGGCGACATGCTGAAGGTCGACGACGTCCTCGAAATCCTGTCGATCCCGCTGCTCGGCATCATACCGGAAAGCATGGACGTGTTGCGCGCCTCCAATGTCGGCTCGCCCGTCACCCTGGCGGATGATCGCAGCGCGCCGGCAATCGCCTATTTCGATGCGGCGCGGCGGCTCAAGGGCGAAAGCCTGCCGGTCACCGTTCCAGGCGAAAAGCGGGGCTTCTTCGGCAAGATTTTCGGAAGGAAAGCGGCATGAATTTTCTTCGGCTCTTTTCCCGTCCCCAGTCAGCCCCCGCCGCGCGCGAGCGCTTGCAGGTGTTGCTCGCCCATGAGCGTGCTTCGGCCGGCGATTCGGACCTGGTCACCAAACTGCGTGACGAAATCCTGCGCGTCATCTCCAAGCATATGCAGATCGATGACGAGAAGGTCAGCGTCAAGATGGAGCGCGGCGCCCAGGTTTCGACGCTCGCCGTCGACATCGAGATCCCGTTCGACGCAGGCAAGAAGGCGGCCTGACGGCCGCCGCACGGCGGATCGCTGCACGACATTGAGGCTGCACAAGGAGCGATCCGACACTTTGAATGAGCATCAAACGGTCCAGCCAGGCTTCCATTTTCACCAAAACCCTCGGTTGGGTCCGATGCTTTGAATGACAGTTCCTCAATCAGCAAGGGAGGGATATCGTGACCCGACTCGCACTTCTCGAAAGGCTGAAGGAAGTCCAGCAGATGCCCAGATATGCCGGGCGTGACATCACCACCATCAGCGCGGTCTTGTCGAATGAAGCTCTGGCAAAGCATGTGGGCGTCTGCGAGGAAGCGGCGGGCGTCACGCCGATGTTTGCAAGGCGCGCCGGCAAAGAGGCCGAGCAGGCACATCCTGACAGGGTTTGAGGTGACTGCCCGGTAACGCTCGAAGCGGGTTCCGCTTGGACATAGCGTTCAAGCTGCCACTCTTAGCTTCGCGAGCCACCTGCCTGAAGCCATCTCGGATCGAACCAGCGGTCGGCAGGGCCGTCATAGGGCAGCCGCGTTATGTCCCAATGGCTGACGAAGCGTGCATAGGCGTCCCAGACCGGTGGACCACCGCCGATAAACACGACGCGGCCGGAAAAGCGCGCAAGCGTCGCTTCAGGATCCATGCTGGAGCGCAGCACGAACAATTCCCGATCTGCGCGGGCAAAATCTGGAACGCTGGCGATGGTTCGGGGTCCGGCGGCCAGCACGTGACCCCTGGTGATGTCGAAGAAACGGGCGACGTCCGCCTTATAGTCGGGTGACCGGTTCCCTTCCCAAGGCAAACGCCCGTCGAGTCCCATCTGACCGGATCGTCCGATGGCGCAGATCACCCTGACAATTGCCTTTTGCATCGAAGCTCCTCAGGACAGGTGCGGCCGACGGAGACAACCCCTCTTTGAAACAAATATGTTCAAGCCGAACAATGTCTATCCTCCAAACATGGGAGCGCCAGAGAGCTGCGGTCCCTTTGAAAGCATTTTCTCCAGCAATGACATGGAGGCCAGCAAAAGCGGAATACGCAGCTTGTGATAGTCCGCTTACGTTTGACATAGCGCGCGGGTTGTCGTCGGGAGTAAGGTCGCGACGCGGTTCGGACGCCCAACAGCGCCGGCCAATTGATTATCGGAAATCTCTCCAGGTGAGCGCAGGTTGATGGAACTGGAAATCTCCAATCAGGAATTGTCGCAGCTGGCGGATGAAGCAATTGACCTCGCCAAGGCCTACTGGGCGTCTCTAGACCACCGTCCTTCCTATCCGACAACCAGCGGTGAGCAGACGGCCGCGCTTTTCTCGCGTCCATGGGCGGAGGAGGGGCTTGGCGGAAGCGTCCTGCAGGACTTCAAGCTGATTACGGAGCACGCCCGCCCTTCCACCGGCAGATTCTTCGGCTATGTCGCCGGATCGGGGGAGCCGATAGGAGCGCTGGGCGATCTGCTTGCGTCTGTGCTCAACCAGAATGTGGGGGCATGGCGGTCGGCGCCGGCTGCTACAACGATCGAACGGGCCGTTGTCGGATGGCTGGCGGAAGCAGTCGGCTGCCGAGGCTTCACCGGCAGTCTCTGCGGGGGTGGATCAACCGCGAACCTGATGGGGCTGGCGATGGCGCGCGAAGCGAAATTGCCGGCGAATGAAACTGGGGCCAGTCGCTGTGTCGTCTATGCGTCCGAACAGGTACATATGTCTGTTCCGAAGGCCGTGGCCCTGCTGGGCATAGGCAGGCAGAACCTTCGCCTGCTGCCTGTCGACAATGCGTTCCGGCTGCGGCCGGATGCGCTACAGGCAGCCATCAGCGCCGATCGCCAGGCCGGAAACACGCCCATTGCCATCGTCGCGACGGCCGGCACCGTCGTGTCCGGTGCGATCGACCCGCTTGGCGCCATTGCCGATACCGCGAGAAACGAGGGGCTGTGGCTGCATGTCGACGGCTCCTATGGTGGCTTGGCTGCACTGGCGGAGCCGCAGAAGCTCAGCGGATTGGCACATGCCAACTCCCTGTCGGTCGACCCGCATAAATGGCTCTATCAGCCGATCGATTGCGGCTGTCTTCTGTATCGCGATCCGCAGGTTGCGCGCGCGACCTTTTCGCATACCGACGATTACGTCCGGATTTTGAGCGACGAGCCCACAGAGGCATTTGCCTTTTTCGAAGAGTCGGTCGAACTTTCGCGACGTTTTCGGGCGCTTAAGCTTTGGCTATCGCTGCAGTATCACGGGCGCATGGCCTTTCGCGAGGCAATAGTCCGGGACTTGCGCCACGCAAGGTTGCTGGCCGACATGGTCAGCGCGCATCCCGATCTGGAGCTGCTTGCGCCGGTTTCGCTCAGCGCCGTGTGCTTCCGCCACCGGGCGAGGGACAATCACGCTCTATTGAAGCGTGTGATCGCGCGCGGGCATGTGTTTCTCTCCAATGCGACGATCCACGGCCAATTCGCACTGCGCGCCTGTTTCGTCAATCACCGGACGACTGGCGATGACGTGCGGGCAATCGTGTCCGAAGTTGTTGCGGCCGCCGATGAGCTCGACGGTTGAGCCAGGCCGCGTGTCCTTCCAAGCCGGCTGGTCGGTCAGCCGCGCGGAAAGTCCACCACGCGCAGCCGCCCCCGGCGCGCCGGTGGATTCAGCGCCAAACCCAGGGAAAGCGCGGATGAACGCCTCTCAAAAGCTGCTCTGCGCTGAGCGATGGCGATTTTTCTGAACTGAGGCTCTATCTGTTCCCTGAGCAGTTGGTCCGCCTCGGATATCGCTTCTTTGAACGCCATCAGCCGCGCCGCGCCGCTTCGATTACGGCGACGTCGATTTTCTTCATATCCATCATGGCTTCAAACGCGCGCTTTGCCTCATCGCCGCCAACCGCCAAGGCGTCAGTCAGTACGCGCGGGGTGATCTGCCAGGAAATGCCCCATCTGTCCTTGCACCAGCCGCAGGCGCTCTCCTGGCCGCCATTGCCGACGATCGCATTCCAGTAGCGATCGGTCTCCTCCTGATCGTCGGTGGCGATCTGGAACGAGAAGGCTTCGTTATGCTTGAACGCCGGCCCGCCATTGAGGCCGAGACAGGGGACACCGAAAACCGTGAATTCGACCGTGAGCACATCGCCCTCCTTGCCGGACGGGTAGTCGCTTGGTGCACGATGCACGGCGTGCACCTCGCTGTCGGAAAAGGTTTTGGCGTAGAAGCGGGCGGCGGCCTCGGCATCCTTGTCGTACCAGAGGCAGATCGTGTTCTTCGACATTGCGCGTTCCTTTCGCTTTGAAGCCGGGATTTCGACCTTGTTTCCCTCTTGCTGTCCGCTTTTGGGTTTTTCTGTCGGCAGTGGCTAACCCAATCGACGGGGCCGTCTGGGTTCACCGGTGGCACACTCCAGAGATTTGACGTCCCATGCCGCGAGATCGGCGGCAGCACGGTATGTGCTCTCCAGGAACGCCATCAGCGCTGCTTCGGGATCGGGCGCTTGCCTTACCTTATCGTAGGGCAGCAAGAACTCGCCCAGCGTCTCGTCGAAATAGGCCTCCCTCGGTTCTATCTGCGCGTCCGCATAGCCTGCGGGACTTGGATACGCATAGGAATAGAATGCAGGGAAATCGACACCCCCGCCGCCGGGCCAGAATCCGGCAGACGAGACCTCGTGGCTGTAAGCCTCGCGGGTAATCTCATCGGGCAATGCCGGAATGCCTCCGGGATGAAGCGGCGCTGGCCGGCTTGAAAATCGCGTCACGGCAAGATCAAAACTTCCCCAGAAGAAATGAACCGGGCTTACCTTGCCGAGAAAAGAAGTTCGGAATTTTTGGAGCGCCAGCGACGCCGACACGAAAGCTCCGAAGAAGCGGCTGACCGCGTCGGCGTCATAGGGCCTTTCGACCATGTCCTCGCTAAATCGGATCGGTTCGGGAACTTCGTTCGGTCGGCCATGCAATTTGGGCGTTCCACCAAGATCGCATATCAGTTGGAGGAAGCTGGAGTGAAATGAGGCAACCGACATTGGCCCAAGCGGCAGATATGCAGTCCGTCCATCGGTGGACGTGCCGACAAGCTGGTGGCCGATAAGGTCAAAACCTAACTCGATCCCGCCAGCACCGTCAGGAACAAGTCCGGTCGTAAAGCCGCGGGCATTCGGATAAAAAGTAGCCTGCCATGCATGATTGATCCATGGCGTCCTGGCCAGCCGATATTTACCCACGATCTGGACATAGAGATGGAGCGCAGTGCAAGTGTCTCGCCACGACGGATAGGGGATATCGGGCCATCGTTCATCCATGATGCCGTCCGTTCACTGTAAATATGTCAGCCTATCAGGAGCACGTCGATTTCAATCGTCGGCGCTCGCGTCCCAGTTCCTCTTGTTGTTCGTAGCCTTCCGGGCTTCGGTTAGGCTGAGCGTCCCTGCAAAATGCGACAGATTTTGGCCCGTGACCTATGCGACGTAACAGTTCTTGCGAGGAACCTGTGGGAGGAGGAGCGGCATGTCGCCGGGCACGCCGATCAGGGACATCATGCGGAAACTCGCTGCGTGCGACGACCCCAAGCGCATCGATCTGGATCGCCGAGATGGTTCGCCGACGCGAGGAGTGGGGAGGCCGTCGACCGGAGAGGCGCTTATGTCGGTGCCCAGGCAGTGTACAATGATCGTCAAATTGACGGGAGGACTACCATGCGTGTTCGCATATTGACCGTCCTGATGTCTCTGCTTTTAGGCACCTGCGCATTTGCGCAGTCTCAGCAGACAAAGCCGATGTCGATCGAGGTGTTTCCTTTCGAATTGGAGGACAAGAGCGCTGGGGCGGGAATAATTCCCCCGGATGAACACGACAGGCGCTATCTGGCCGAGTCCGCACAAGTTGCGAAGGACATGCTCTCCCGGTCGGGGCGTTTTACAGTCATAAATGTGCCGGTGAGCGATGCGCAGCCGGGCGCGCCGCACGGGCTGCGCAACTGCGGCGGCTGCGAAGGCCAGATTGCCAAGGGCCACGGCGCGGCTCTTGCCTTGCTAGGCGTCGTAACCCGTATCAACAGAACGGAGCACACCATGTTCATCCGCATACTTGACGCTGAAACCGGCAAACCTGTTTCGGAGGGTTTTACCGATCTTCGCATGGGCCCGAACTATGCGTGGCCCCGCTCGGTGAAATGGCTGATGACAAACAGAATTCTGCAATAGGCTGGGCTCGTCGTTGTCAGAGGTTCCCCTGGCACTCCTCAGGGCTCGGATTGGCCACATGGCTCCAGGGACTCGCGGCGAGGTGACGTGCTGGGGCCTTCGGTAAGAAGATGGCAGGATCGGCGACGTACCCGCCGCCGGCTTCAGTCAATCGCCGTCTTTGGACCAGGCAACGGCTAAGAACGCGAAATGCATAGCCGCCGTGGCGGCAAGTGCGAGAATGAGAAGAATCTGTATGAAGCCAAAAACCACACCAGCGCTTAGAAAAGCTGCCAGCAACAATAGAACCACCGCGGTAGCCATGCCTGGAGAGATTGAGAACATCCGATTCACCCTTCAGAAAAACAAGGTTTCAACTGATATATGCTAGCGGGTGGCTCCAAATGCCTTGCGGCATAGCGCCGCCCAGCACCATGCCAATGCTGCCCCCATTAATCGGCCCGCATGTCCTCTCGCAGATGCGCGAGCCTTTTGCTTTTTGGAAGGACAGCAACGGTGGGGAGCAGCCGTCCCTATTACCGAATCCAGATTTACGGGGAGGGGTTCGGGAATAGCGCCCGGTTCATTTGTACCGCGCAGGTTTAACGGAAAACAAAAGGGGACAAATGCGGAGATCACGAAACCCGCACGGGCAATGTTATAGATTTCACAGGAATAAATAGAAAAATGGTGCCCAGAGGCGGATTCGAACCACCGACACGCGGATTTTCAGTCCGCTGCTCTACCAACTGAGCTATCTGGGCCTATCGCGAGAGCACGGCTTGATGTGAAATCCCGCCGCTGCCGTGGCTTTGCCAACCCACGAAAGCGGGTGGGTTATAGCATGAGATTCGCGGCTGTCCAGCGCATCCAGCGCATTGTCACAAAGAAAAAGACCGGACGGTTTTGGTGAGCCGCGAGATTACTGCGACGGCTCCTCGCCATCGTCTTCCTCGTCGTCGCGCACGGGGATGGCGTAGCTTCCCGAAAGCCAACGGTTGAGATCGACCTGCTTACAGCGGGTGGAGCAGAAAGGGTAGGTTTCGCGCGCAGAAGGCCGGCCGCATTCGGGGCAGGGGCGCTTGGGCCGCAGCGGCGTGACCTTGTCTGTCTCTTCCCCGCTCATGCCTGTCGTCCCGACAGCCATTTGAAGTGAACCGGAAATCCTTCCGCCGTCAGAAGCCCAACGGTTTCATGAAGCGGCAAGCCGACGACATTGGTATAGGAGCCCACCAGCTTGACGACGAATGTGCCTGCAAGCCCCTGGACGGCATAGCCGCCGGCCTTGCCCCGCCATTCACCCGAGGCCAGGTAGCTTTCCAGTTCCTCGCGCCCCAGGCGCTTGAACCGTACCCGTGTCTCCACCAGCCGCTGGCGCAGCTTGCCGTCGGCCGTGATCAGGCAGACGCCCGAATAGACGCGATGCGAGCGGCCCGAGAGCAGCCGCAGGCAGTTGGAGGCTTCGTCGATCAGTTCGGCCTTGGGCAATATGCGCCGGCCCACCGCCACCACCGTATCGGCAGCCAGGATGAAGGCGCTAGTGAAATCGGGCTCAGACTTCAGCGAGGCCAGGGCTTTTTCGGCCTTGGCTTTCGACAGCCTTTTGGCGAGCGAGCGCGGATGCTCGGCCTTGAGCGGCGTTTCATCGACATCCGTCGGCAGCACGCGGTCAGGCTCGATGCCCGCCTGCTGCAGAAGCTCGATGCGGCGCGGCGAGCCCGAGGCGAGCACCAGCTTTTGGAAAGCGCTCATCTATAAGGCGGCTATTTGAAGCGATAGGTGATGCGGCCCTTGGTCAGGTCATAGGGCGTCATTTCGACCAGCACCTTGTCACCGGTCAGCACACGAATGCGGTTCTTGCGCATGCGCCCCGCCGTATGTGCCACTATTTCATGTTCATTTTCGAGCTTGACCCGAAACATCGCATTCGGGAGCAGTTCCGTGACAGTACCCGGAAACTCGAGGACTTCTTCCTTCGGCATTCTTTACCTTTGGTCTGGATTGCATTTCGGCGCTGCGGCCGGAATTTGGGCGGAACCTATATGATTATGCGCACTTTGTGAACACGCTTAGAGCGGCGGACGTCCTGATAAATCCGGGCTGCCCATCCATCCGTTTGTTTTTGCCGCATTTGTGCGACGCCAGTTGATTCCGCGTGGCTGCAAAATGCTTAATCCGCCGACTTGTGTCCGAACCTCTGGTCGATCCGTGCCTTCAACCTTTCGCGCACGTCTCGATAGGCCGCCAGGATCTGTTCGCGCGTGCCGGTCACCGTGGTCGGGTCGGCCGTCGGCCAATATTCCACTTCCACCGCCATCGATCGCGTCAGTTCCAGGGCTGCGTGATGCGCCTCGGGCGCCAGCGTCACGATGAGGTCGAAATAGTCGTCCTCCAATTCCTCAAGGGTCTTGGGCAAACGCTCGGCAAGCGAGAGCCCTTCCTCGGCCAGCACGACATCGACGAAGGGGTCGCGCTCGCCGGTGCGAACGCCGGCGGAGGCAATGAAGGTGGCGGCCGGCAGTATCTTGCGGGCAAGCAGTTCGGCCATTGGCGAGCGCACCGAATTCATGCCGCACATGAACAGTATCGAGCGGGGAGGGGAGTTGCGGTCCGTCAGGGTCACCCCCGCCAGTGCAATACGCAGACAAGCGTGAAGATGCGCCGCGCCGTGTCGAAATCCACGTCCAGCTTGCCCGCCAGCCGGTCCATCAGCGTCTGCGAGCCTTCATTGTGCAGGCCGCGGCGGCCCATGTCGATGGCCTCGATCTGGCTCGGCGAGGAAGTGCGGATTGCCTCGTAATAGCTTTCGCAGATCATGAAATAGTCTTTCACGATGCGGCGAAACGGCGTCAGCGACAATATGTGGGTCACCACCTCGGTGCCATCCTCGCGCGAGACGGCGAAGACCAGCCTTGAGTCGACCAGTGACAGCTTCAGCTTATAGGGCCCGTTGCCGTCGTCATTGACGGGCTGGAAGCTGTTTTCCTCGATCAGGTCGAAGATCGCCACCGCCCGTTCATGCTCGATGTCGGGCGTCGAACGGCCGATCGACTCGTCGAGCTCCACATCGATCAGTTTCGAACGCTGGCGCGTGACGTCGTCCATTCCCCGGCTCTATAGATTTAATCGTATGGCAATCGATCGTGCATGCGCATCAAGGCCCTCCGCTTTGGCAAGGGCGATGGCTGCGGGTCCCAGCTTCCGCAACTGGTCGGGCCCGAGCTTGAGGATCGAACTGCGCTTCATGAAATCCAACACCGACAGGCCGGATGAAAACCGTGCAGAGCGGGCCGTCGGCAGCACGTGGTTCGGCCCGCCGACATAGTCGCCGATGACCTCCGGCGTGTGGCGACCGAGGAACACCGAGCCGGCATTGCTTATGCCTGAAAGCAGCGCCTCCGGATCAGCGACCGCCAGTTCCAGATGTTCGGCGGCAATGCGGTTGGCCAGCGGAACGGCGGCGTCGAGGTGATCCACAAGGATCATCGCACCGAAATCGCGCCAGCTTGCCGAAGCCGTTTCTCCCCGTGGCAGGGTCTGCAACTGGCGCTGCACGGCCTTTTCCACATCCGCCGCAAAGGTTGCGCTGTCGGTGATCAGGATTGATTGCGCGGAAGCGTCATGTTCGGCCTGCGCCAGAAGATCGGCGGCAATCCAGTCGGGATCGTTATCGGCGTCGGCAATGACCAGAACTTCCGAGGGACCGGCGATCATGTCGATGCCCACCGTGCCGAACACCTGCCGCTTGGCAGCCGCCACATAGGCATTGCCCGGCCCGACGATCTTGGCCACTGGCCGGATCGTTTGCGTGCCATAGGCAAGGGCGGCCACAGCCTGTGCGCCGCCGACCCGGTAGATTTCGGAGATGCCGGCCAGATCCGCCGCCACCAGCACCAGCGGATTGATGATGCCGGCCGAGGCCGGAACCACCATGACGATACGCCCGACACCGGCAACCAGCGCGGGGATCGCATTCATCAGCACGGAGCTCGGATAGCTTGCGGTGCCGCCCGGCACATAAAGGCCCACGGCTTCGATTGCCGTCCAGCGCGAGCCAAGCTCGACGCCGACGGCATCGACATAGCGATCGTCCTGCGGGCGCTGGCGCTGGTGATGGGCATGGATGCGGTCGCGGGCGAATTTGAGTGCCTCCACGGTCGCCGGATCAGCGTCGCGATAGGCCTTGGCGATGTCGTCGGCCGACACCGCAATGCCGAGCATGTCGAGATCGGCGCGGTCGAACCGGCCCGTATAGTCGATCAAGGCTGCATCGCCCCGGGCGCGCACCTCGGCAACGATATCTCGCACGGCTGCATCGACATCGGCCGACGCTTCGCGCTTGGTGGTCAGGAAGGCGGCAAAGCGTGCTTCAAAATCGGCGTCGGAATGGTTTAGCGTGATGGCCATTTATGCGTGCTACTCGAAATAATCAGGCTTTGTGAACGGGGCGGGATGTTGCCTCCCAGGCCCCGCCGAGATCGGCAAGCCGGGCCTCGATGCATTCGACCTGCAGGGCGATGGTGCCGCCGCCCGAAAACACCAGTTCTATGGCGCCGGCGGGTGCCTCGCGCTCATGAAAGCGTATCGCCAGCAGGGACAACACGTCCTCGCGCTTTTCACGATCGATCCCGCTGGTTTTGACACCCAGCACGCGGTTGAAATCGAGAACGCTTTTGCGGCGCTGGTGGTGGCGGCGCAACAGGCCCGTTTCGCTTTCCCAGGCAAAACGGTTCATCGACATGACGAAACGCTTGGAAGTCGCGGAAAAATCGAGGTCGCCGATCTTCATCACGGCGTCCTGAACATGCGCGGAGACGATTTTCAGGTCCTGTTCGTCGAGAGCGACAAGTTTTAGCTGGTCCATGTCGTTGTCAGCGCCTGCACAAGGTTTTATCCTGTGTTATGCGCTCTTGGCGCGGCACGCAACCGCAACGCTCGACAGCGCCAGGGGTTTCCGGCAGCGACCGGGTGTCAGGACGCCAGCCGCTCGATCTGTGCGCCGCAGCCGGAGAGTTTTTCCTCCAGCCGTTCGAAGCCGCGGTCGAGATGGTAGACGCGGTTGACCACGGTTTCGCCCTCGGCTGCCAGCCCGGCAATGACCAGCGATACCGAGGCGCGCAGATCGGTTGCCATCACCTGTGCGCCCTTCAGTTTCGACACGCCCTCGACGATCGCCGTCTGGCCGGCAAGCGTGATATGAGCCCCTAGACGGGCGAGTTCCTGCACATGCATGAAGCGGTTTTCGAAGATCGTCTCGGTGATCTTCGATTTGCCGCTCGCCTTGGTCATCAGCCCCATGAATTGCGCCTGAAGATCGGTCGGAAAGCCGGGGAAGGGCTCGGTCACCACATCGACGGGGGCGATGCCGGCGCCGTTGCGCCGCACGCGGATGCCGGAATTGACCGGAATGATTTCCGCGCCCGTCTGCGCGATCACGTCGAGCGCGCCTTGCAGCAGGTCGGGCCGGGCACCTTCCAGCACGACGTCGCCGCCGGTCATGGCAACCGCCATGGCATAGGTGCCGGTTTCGATCCGGTCCGGGATCACCTTGTGGCAGGCTCCCGACAGCGAATCGACTCCTTCTATGGTGATGGTCGAGGTGCCCGCGCCTTCGATGCGGGCGCCCATGGCGACAAGGCATTCGGCCAGGTTGACGACTTCAGGCTCGCGCGCGGCGTTTTCCAGCACCGTCTCGCCCCTGGCCAGTGCTGCGGCCATCATCAGCACATGGGTCGCGCCGACCGAAACCTTCGGAAATACATAGCGATTGCCGGTGAGGCGGTTCCTGGCGCTGGCCAATATATAACCGCTATCGACGTCGATCTCGGCGCCCAGCGCCTGCAGGCCTTCGATGAACAGATCTACCGGGCGCGTGCCGATAGCGCAGCCGCCAGGCAGCGACACCTTGGCCTCGCCCATGCGGGCGAGCAGCGGCCCGATCACCCAGAAGCTGGCGCGCATCTTGGACACCAGTTCATAGGGAGCCGTGGTATCGACGATATTGCGGGCGGAGAAATTAATGGTGCGCGAATAGCCCTCATGCTGGCTCGGGCGCCGTCCGTTGACGGAATAGTCGACGCCGTGATTGCCGAGGATGCGCGTCAACTGCTCCACATCGGCCAGATGCGGAACATTTTCGAGCGTCAGCGTCTCGTCGGTCAGAAGCGATGCGATCATCAGCGGCAGGGCGGCGTTTTTCGCGCCGGAGATCGGGATGCGGCCCTCGAGATGATTGCCGCCGACAATTCTGATGCGGTCCATGAAATTCTTTTCTCCGGAGATTGTCCGGCTTCGTCGCCTATCTTTGCCGCCCGTCTAGCGCATAAGTCCGGAAATCGGAATGGATTTCTGGGGACAGCCCATTTGACTGCCGCGCGCTGCGGCGCCTTTGCCACTGCTTGCCGCGCAGCGAATCAGCGGCGGTCCTCTTCCTTCGCAGCCGCGATTCCCTCCGGCCGGTCGTCGGCTTCACCTGTCCTGCGGGCTCGTGCCTGCACCTTGCGTCGTTGCAGATTGGCCCGCAATTGCTCGGCCAGACGTGCCTTGCGCGCATCCTGTTGCGCGGAAATATCGGCTTTTTTTTTCGAACTCATTGGAATGCCCGAACCGCCTCTCATTCGATCCAGTTGCCTGCAGGAAAAACACAATGATTATGGCCGTGCCATGTCCGTGTGAATACGTTCCGTATTAAGCACATACATAGCTTGCGCTTGCCGGATTGATATGGCAGAAGTCCGCCGCATCCGGAAGCTGCGGTAGCTCAGTGGTAGAGCACTCCCTTGGTAAGGGAGAGGTCGGGAGTTCAATCCTCCCTCGCAGCACCAGTTTTCAGAATGAAATCAACGGCTTAGGAATTGCGCTGCTTGGTGCGGCTTCATGCGCTTGTATGAAGTGCGCGGAACAAACAGCGAATTGCACGCCCAAACGTGCAGAATGCGTGCAGATTTGTTCATGCTGCGTTCGCCTGCGAATCGGCGTTGTCGTTCTCATGCCGATACCGCTGCGGCTTGCCGGACTCGTACCAAAACATAACCCTGGGCGGCTCGTGGTAGCAGACAAGCGAAACCGGATTTGCGTCTTTATACCTTCTGACGGCCTTCCTGATGGTGGCCCCACTCTCCATTGCGGTGTCGATTATCATCAATCGCCCCAGATGCGTCGGAGCCTTCGAGCCGTAGGGGATGAACGGCACACGCAAAATGTGACTCGCGTAAACCGCTGCCACGGCTCCGCTGCGCCCCGGACCAGTAACGCTCCCCACGGAAAGCCATGCCGTTGCAATGCCGTCGTCAATGCCAAGTAGCATATCTCGGATGCGTTCATTGAATGCCGATTCAGTTATTACCTGCACGATTCCTCTCCAAATCCGTCCGCCTCCCAGTCCCCTCAGCCAGCTTGCCGAACCAATCGCCCGGCGAACTAACCCACGGCAGCTTTGCAAAGTCTCCCACTGGCAGCTTGTCTATCGCCTCAATCAAGGGTGCTTGCGGCACGTTGGTGTAGTGACGGCTCATGTCATCTGCGGCGTGGCCAAGAATCTGGTCTTTGATGTGCGGGTGCACGCCAGCAACGACCAGCTGCGTCGATACGGTGTGGCGGGCCGTGTATGGGCTTATGTCGCGAATCCCGCTCCGCTTCCGAGCTCCCTTGATTGCCGTCTTCAGCCCACCGCCGCCATCCTGCACGATCCCATACGGCTCACCCCGCGGCGTTCGGAATAATGCGCCGCCTCGATCAACCAAGGCTGGCAGCCACCCACACAGAAAACTATGCAGCGGTACGCCGCGCGGCTGTCCGGTCTTGGACGAGCGCACAACGAACCAGCGTTTGTCTATCGACACGTCCTCGGCGCGTAGCGCGAATGCCTCGATCGGACGAAGGCCGGTGTAGAACAAGAACGTCATCAACATAGCTGGATCCGGCGACAGGGCGGCCACGAAGCGCGCCGCGTAGTCGTACTCAACCGGCGCGGTTCCGCTACGTTCGCTTTTTAGCACTATGACATTGGTGCCCTTAGCCTTGCGTGGACGCTCCCATACGCGCACGTCGCACATTTCCTTGCGCGCCGCGTGATTCCACACGGCAATGAATGGCGTATAGACCTGCCGTATAAGTGTCTCGCGGCTGGCCGAAGGGTAAAGCTCCCGCGCGGCCTTATCCAGGTCTGCTTGCTTTATGTCAGATAGCTTCCGCCCTCGAAAGTAGACGGCCAAGCCGGACGCAACGCCGTCCGTTTTGCGGACGTCCGCAATGAACCGCGTTGGTGCGCCAGTTGCGGTGTATGAATCGGCAGCCTCGTCGAATGTGGCAACTGCCTTGAGCCCGTGCGCAGCCTCATTGGCTAGGCGGCCTTCTTTCCGGATGCGGATCGCTTCGGCGAGGTCTTTGTCGCCCGTGCCAGTAGTCTCGTAAACGCGGTGTCCGGCGACGGTTCCGCGGAGGTAATACGTCTTTCCGCGCTTGAGGAGTTTGAGTCCCATGTCAGTGCCTCCTGCAATCTTGCCAATTGGCTAGCCGTGAACGTTATTCGCCTGCCTGCCACCATGCAGCAACCGTGTTTTTTCCCGACTTTGGCAACACCGCGCGTCGTCATGCGCATTGCCTCGGCGGCTTCCTCTAGCGTGTAGACGCGCTCCAGGCTTGCCAAATTGGTGTTATCATTATCCGCCTTCACTTCTGCTCTCCCTCTGTGAGAGCGGCGGGCGTATCGTTGTAGTCGGCGTTCCACCGACGCGCGATCTCTTGGGCCAGAGCAAGGGACTCTTTGCCGGCGCCAATCATTATCGACCGCGTGCCGATGGTTAGTACCGCCTCACCGCCCCACGAATAACCGTCACCGTCACGCCATGGCAGTTGCGATGCTCGCGCCCGGTTAGCCATCCTGCGCCTCCTTTGCCTTGAGAAGGGCGATGAGCAGGGCGATGGGTGCCGTTTTTGCCTGCGCCTTGCCTTTGAAATCTCCAATGCCGAATTCTACGACCGGCCATTCGCTTGGCGGTTTGCTTGTGCCGGCCCATTCGATTGAGCGCCACATTCTCGGCAGCACCCGCTCTACCAGCGCGAGAGCGGCGTCGAGGCGGGCGGTATAGGCGGGAACCAATTGGTCGAAGCCGTGACCCGGCCACGTTACGAGCCCATCCGCTTCCAAGCGACCATAGTCGATCTTGTCTGGCCAGCCCTTGTTTGGTCGGGTGACATACCGATCGACACAGGTCGCGATCTCCGCATCCACCTCCCGGCTCGGCCCGTCGAGCTTTTCGAGCTTGGCGATAAGGTCACTCGTCACCACAAATCCTCCGAGAAAAGGTCACGTTCATTGCCTGTCGTTTTCGGCTCCTGACCAGCGACAAAAGCAATTTGTCTTGCCTGCACTCGATTGACGAAGCGCCCTTCGCTGGTCAGGAAGCCTTGGCAAACTGTCGGCAGCGCTTGCTCGGGCAAAAACTGCTCTGCGCAGTGAAGCACTTGCGCATGCCGTGCGGGCAGGGGCAGGCTGATGGTTACGCCTTGGTACTGGATGGCTGCTGACACAATACGCTCACGCATTGCGGCCTCCTTTCAGCGAGCGGGTGGCGGCGGCGATGTTCCTGGCCTCGATTACGCCGTCGGTCCAATTGCAGTTCTTGGCAGCCTTATCCGCAACCTTCGCCGCAGCCTCCAGGCTCTCCCCGTCCAGTTCGCCGGGAAGGATGCGGTAGCCGGCGGCGATAAGACGGTCGGCCCGTTCGCGCCAGCCTTCTTTCACGCCTTCATATTGCTGATCCCATGGGGCGATTCCGGGATACTCCAGCGCCGTCTCAAACAGCGCCCGCGCTATCACGTCTCTGGCGGTGTCAGCCATCGGATTGGCCTCCGAGGGCTGCGCGGCGGGTCCGATAGGCTTTGTGAACGTCCGCAGCCCAGCGTCCAACACTTTTCGGAGAGAGCACGCAGAAGCAAATCATGAAGATCAGATATATAGCCAGTCCGTCCATCATCTGCCCTCCTGCGCGGCGGTGAGAAAAGAGGCGGCTCGGAGGATGCGCTTAATCCACTCGCGGGCTACCTGCTTGTCGAACTCGGACGGTGGCTCGCAACGAGGCGTTTCGCTTTCGCCTTGGCGGATTTCTGCCGTCCATGAGACCCAGGCAGCGGTCGGCTCGACCGGCACCAGCACCATGCCCGAAGGCACGGCAGGCGGGGCGGCGTAAAGGGGGATGCTATAATTGAAAGCTCGCTCACACGGGCGTCCACCGGAGACGATCATGTCCTGTTTCTGGTAGTCTAGGATGATCTTGTGCAACTCTTTGCCAGTTGCGTCCTTCCAAGCCACAGGCTCTTGAGCGGGCGGGGCTACCAGGGCGGAGCGGATGCGGTGTTCGTAATCGGCTTGGGCGGCGGCTTTGGCGGTTTCTTCATCGGCGAACTCGGTAGCTGGCTTATCGGGCCAATCCAGCCAAATAACGCCATTGAGGACGCGGCCTTGATACAGCCAGCCGCCGCCCGCCTGATGGATAATCACCTTGTCGTCGCAGTAACCCTTGCGCCACTCCAGCGGCTTCACAGCCACCGCCTCTGCCTCGCGGTGAGCGAGGGCTGCGCGGCGGTTCCAAGCTTCTATGGCTTCCGATGCGCCGCTAAAGGCTGTTGTGTGACCGGCGCATACATCGCACTCGACGCAATGGTCATCGCTCCAATGTGCCCGGTGTGTGGCCTTTCCTCCGCAGAACGGGCACGGCAGCAACGCCTCGACCATCTTGTCAGTTACCTGCATGGCGAGCCTCCCGATAGTAGGCCTTCCCGAATGCGCAGCCGGCTCGGTAGGCTAGGAATAGATTGTTGGTTTCGCTGTTCTGGTAGACGTGACCTTTAGGCCAGAGACCCTTCGGCTCTTTGTCGAGGCGATAGGTTCGATGGTCGCGCTCAAAGGCGTCTATGATGTCGTAATGTTCCTGTGAGCCGAGCATCACTGGCGAGCCTCCTGGATTGCGGTTGGAGCAGCAGGGAGAGGCATCCAGTGGGTGGGGCCGTCGCACGCGTCGTCAAACAGAGCGGGGCCTTCTTCCATCATTCCCGCATCTGCGTCCCACGCGGCGACACGATCGCACCATGTTCCGACCGACGCAAACTCCCGGTAGTCAGGAGCCCACAGCAGGACTGGTGTTCCATCCTTCGGAGCCGTATCCATCGGCTGCCACACCGCCTTATCCAGCAGCGCCTTGAGCCGTTCGTTCTCGGCTGCTTGCGCTGTGATGGTATCGGCGGCTTCCGGCCCGTCTGGATTTATGTATCCGCGAGGGCGTTGTCCAAAGTCGGCGTACTCTCGGAGCAACCGCTCCACCAGCCCATTGTCGGCTGGGGCGAGGGTGGCACGTTCACAGTATGGGCAAGGTCCTCCCGCACCGCCGTAGCAGCGGTCATGAGCGTTTACGCACTTCAATTCGCCATCATCCAGCCCGCACTGTTGCGCGGCAACAGTCGGGGCGTCTGCGGCATTCGCGTCGGCCTCCGCCATGTCTATGGCTTCTATGTGGTCCATCACGCAGCCCTCCTATTGCGCGGCTTACCGTGCGCTTTAGCCGACCGGTTATCATTAGCCCCCTTCATAGCATGCCGCCGCTTGTAGCTCGCGAACTGGCGCGCGTTAACCGCAGAGCCTGGCACCTGCAGCGACTGGCCGGTGCGGTAAGCGACTTCCCGCGCTACGCTACGCACTTCTGCGGCTAGCAACGGCTGCGGTACGTGGTCGTGTCCGCTTGCGGAAAGATGCTCCGCAATCGACATGATGGCTCCGGGCGCGGTGCCCTGCGCAATAAATTCGTCTGCGGTTAGTACAGCGTGGTTGTAGCCATCGATCGTAATGGTGGTTGGCATGACGTGTCTCCTTGTGGTGGTGGTGGTAGTTAAATAGACCAGCGTGCGCCGTGCAGAGCGCGGTTGGCGTCAACTTGCGATTGGCTGTTGGTATTGGCCGCTACGCGTGCGCGAATGACCTCGCTCGGATTTTGGCCGCTGCGGACCTGAAACGCTGCTGGGCGAAAAACCGGTTCCAGCGAAGGAACGACATTCAGAGCGAAGTCCTTCTGCGTCATATCTTCGGTATTGGCGACTCGCTCCCATAGCCAGTTGGCGGTCACGGCAATACCGCACTCGACGTTTTCGGCATACTCTCGCGCGGCCTTAGCGTCTGGCTCGTCGAGTAGCGGCAGAACGTCGTCAAGGCCGCCGCTTAGAACCAGCGCCAGGATGTTCTTCTCCTGCAAGATACTATCTTTGGCTTTGTGCTTCAGGACGTAATCTTCGCCCTTGGCCTTGACCCATAGTCCATTGTCGAAGCGCACGACAAAGCCTTCTGTTCCTTGAATCGCGCGTGCATAGGCGAGGAAGTCAGAGGCGTTGGTGTGCGTTGAGGCGAACGTGCGAACGGCCGGCAAGTCCAAAAGCCTGGCGTATGGTTCAGGCGCAACATATTTGCCGGTCGTGTTGTCGCGCACCGCCAGCAGGGTTAATGCTGACTCTTCATAGCGTATGACGATGCGGTTGTCCGGTGCCGTCCATTCGAAGATCGGCGTAACAGCATTGCGGCACATTACCTGTAATCCGTGAGACAGAAGCGGCGTCAAATGCCGCTCAGCCTTCATCGCAACGTCAGTCCTGCCCATCCGCGTCATAAACACGACTTCGCCATTCACGATAGCGGGATGGATCATGGATCCGTCCAGTTTTTCGGTAATGGTGTGCGGCTGGCTGAAGTCAATCTTGTCGGGCTGCGTGTCGGGCGTCTGGCCTATATTCATGAATTTGTGCAGCGGGCGCGCCAGAACGGCCCCGTCTGGCGCAAACTTGATTCCGCGGCATTCGACTCGCGCCGGATGCTCGAATGTGTCTTCGCCTGCGAACACATAATCGATGACGGTGTAGTCACCCTTATCGGCCACAACGAAGTCCTTGCGACCTTCCACGTAGGGCAGGACGTCGTTGATGTGGGAGATGTGGAAATGTGTCATGCGGCTTCTCCCACAGTGTACTGTTCCTCGCCGACCACGAACCCACCACTCGCGTACGAACGCAGGTCCACAACATTGACGTTCGGCAGGCCATCGCCAGCCAGGATGTCGCGCAGCGCTGACTGGAAGCGTTCGTGGTGAAACTCGACAAGCGGCTTGCCTTTGACCATAACGTCAGCGCGCCAACCCGCCGTAGCTTTCTTCATGGCAAGCGGTCGGTCGATGACGATGTAGGAGATGCGAGCGCCTATCTGTGCCAACGCCACGCACGCCAGTCTATCGCGACGGCGCAAGTTCGTGGCATCAACGCAAACCGGCAGACCGCTATCGAGCCTCGCCTTGGCTATGCGGTGCAGCGCAGTGAACACGTCATCGTTGCGCGACTGGTCTTGCTGCGAGCCGGTGTATTCGGCGCGGAGTTCGTCGCTTGAGATGTATCCAGGCAGGCCCTTTGCATAATTCGTCTTACCGGCACCGCTTGGCCCCACCATAAGGGTCAGAAGTGCAGCGCCAAGGTCAACGGGCGGGATGACGCGCCCGCCGTCTTCCCAATTTGCGGTAACCTGAAAGCACGGTATGCCTTCTGCGCGCCACATATCTACGACGCGCTGCCGGTCGTCATAAACAAGGTCGGGCCGCTCATATTCCTGATTGAGCCAATGGCGCTTAAGTTCCACGTCCGGGGTGCTGTCGCCGTTGGCGCGCATGTGCTGCAGGAAACACGGATCTATGCCGTTCTCGGCAAGCCACTGTTCCGTCTTGGCGCGGACAACGTCGCTGCGCGCCGACCAGATGCGAACCTTATGGCCTGCCGACAGATGCGCGTGAAGCGTCTCTATGACGTGCGGCACAGGCAGGTCGTTGACGCATTCACGAAAGAACGAATCCCAACCCCGCTCGCCGCCACGGACGAAGTGCGTGCGGTGATTGATATTGGCTATCGTGCCGTCCAGATCAAAGATAACGAACATCACCTTACCTCCGCCACAACCGACCCGCACAGCCACTCCGACGTGCTGGTCTCAACAATCTGCCAAGCCAAGTCCGCGATAATCTCGACGGCTATGTCTTCCGGCATGCCTTCCTTTACGGCCAAGGCCAGCAAAGCCTCGCTGCGGTCGTAATCGGGCCACTCGCAAGCGTATTCTTGCGCGGCGTAGAGCGCGGCGGTTTCTATGGTGTCGGCCTTGGCCAGCATGGCACCGCCTAGCAGGATACTGCCAGTGTAGACGGCGAGGGCGGTGTAGAAGCGGGCGTTACGCATTGGTGCGGCCCTCCGCCTTGGCGATGGCGGCGCGGATTTCTGTAAGCGACCAGCCCGGCCATTCCGCGTAACCAGCACGAGAAAGGATGCCCTCCGCGCTTTTCAGCGCCGCCAGCAACTCCTCATGGCAATTTGCCGCACGCAGCATGAATGCCGCATTGGCTGCCGCATCGGTGAACCACACAGGCTTGCTATCGCCGCCATTACGCACCGACGGCGACGACGGGTTGCTCATGGCGTAGAAGTCGCAAACGTCCGCCCCATAATTATTGACAATGTAGGGGCCGTGGTGTTCGTCGCCTTCGATCAGTTCGAACGGCAGCGACAGTTCATGCGCCACATTGCGCCCCGCGCAAGCAGGTGCGCCCTTCACGGCCCCACTCACAGCCCGCACTCCTCTTCATACGCGCCGTCTTCATACGCGCGGCCTTCATGCGCACGCACCGGCTTTTCGCGGTGGCGCAGCTCCGCATTCACGCGGCGAAGCTCTGCAAGCAGCGCGCGGCGGCGCTGCTCCAGATAGCGCGTCTGCGCCTTGTCATGCTGGCTGCGGTGACGTGGCTCGTGGTGGCGGGTGGCGGGTAGTGCGGGCTGCTGAAACGTCGACATGGCGACTCTCCTCATGTGGTGGATGTCGCAATCATTATGCGAGTCACACAATCAAGTCAACAAGTTTATGCAAATCGCACAAAATGAGTGTGCGATATATCAATTTGTAGCGCGCCGATACAAAGCGTTATTGACTAAAACATGACGCCATATAGGCTTTGATTCGGGCGTGAGAACCCGGACTCGGAATAGGTGCGGCGCGTATCACCGCAAGCCGAACGGATGCGGTAGCTTGGCGGCTTCGCATCAAACCTGGCCATACGGCCGGGGGCGATGTGTGCTGTCCAGGCGTAAGCTAAAAACCATCGGCGTCTCTTCCGGGGACGTTCTCAACCCCCGGCTCGACACCAGCGTAGTCGTCGAGTGCTAATGCTAATCTCGGCAAAGACCGAGGCATAAAGGAAACCCATTTGCGCAAGCTTTTAGCGCACAACCCAGTGGAGCAAAAACGTGGCCGCACTCGCGCCGCTTGACTCAATGCAGGAAAATGTTCCTATATTGTTCCGGTATGGCGATACGGCTTGGAGGTAAGATTGAAAAGGCAACAGATTACCCGTCGTGGGGTTTTGACGGGCACAGCATTGGCTGCGTTGGGCGTGGGGGCGCCTGTTGCTATAAGAAAAACCAGCCCTGAAGACGAGGTGGAGGCCGCCCTTGCGGCGCTCGTCGATGCGCTAAAAAGATTGCAAGGCAGTGAGTGGCTAAGCGCAATTAATTACGAGGTAGGCACAGTTACCGTTTTGCGCCGAGCTTTCTCAACCACAAGCAATAAATCAATCGCCTGACGCTGGTGGTCCTCGGACCACTGGTCAAAATCCTCAAGGATCTCGAAAATCTGTGCAACGCGGTCCTGCCCGTTGTTGGCTGGGCCGCGTCCCTTTCCGGTAAGAAGCCAATCCAGCGTCACGCCAAACTTAAACGCATAATATGCGAGCCGGCTCGGGGATGCGGGTCGCTTGGCCGTTTCCGCATTCGTGTACGTGCTCTCGCCAACGCCGAGAGCCCTGGCGGCGTGTGACGGCCTTTCAAAGCCGGCAGATACCCGCGCCTTTTCTAAGCGCTTCCCAACTTCGAATTTGTCGATTTTAAAATTCTTTCTCATGCTTGCGCATATAGCACATAAAATTTGTGCGATGTGCATTGACTTTTGTTGTGCGACTCGCATACATACGGTTAACCTTTCGAATTAAGCCTACCGAGTCGTTACTCCAAAAGGTTGATTTCGAGGGGCCGCGAGCCGGCGCTTTCGGTGGCAAGAGGAGATGCCACCCAAATAGCCCTTGCAATCAAACTTGACGCTAAACAGAGTACAAAAAACAAACGGGGCCATTGTGCCAGCACCACCTGAACACGGCCCCGTCTTGCGTAATTGTCTGTAGAGGAGACCCCGCAGACTTTCCGACTACCCGCCACCACAGCAGGCTAACGCTCCTATACCGCGTTTGGCCCGCACAAGTCAATGCCACGTATGAGGAGCTAAACAATGACGTCATCCGTTGCCCGACTGCATGTCGCGGTCAACAACAACCAGCCGCGCCGTAAGCGCTGGCAGAAAGTCGACCTCACCGAAGAAGACAAGCGCAGGATCCGCGTTCGGCGCGGCTATGGCGCACGCATCGTAGACCTGGCGCGGCAGTTCGGCGTCAACGTCTCAGCCATACGGCGCGTCTGCGACACCGCGTTCGGCGTCAACGATACGGAGCGCAGCGTTGTGCACATGCAGCCTGTTATCGGTGCTGCGGGCAGCGCGACTTGTTACCACCAGCCCGTAAGCTTGCCGCGCATTGCGCTAATCGACGGGCCTTATCACGAAGGAGCGGCGGCATGAGCGACACGGACTACGCATTCGCCAAGGGCGACGTCGTGCGCCTGCGCGCAACACCGGAAATCGCCGGACAAGTCGTAAGCGAAGAAGACTGGGGCGGACGCTACGCAGTTCGCCTGCAGGGCTCCATCGACGTTGAATGGTTCGAGGTTGAGGAGCTTGAGTTCGTGCCATTGCCTCCCGCAGTAGCGGCGGCAATGCGTGCCGCGGACAGCAACGTCGTGCAGGTGGATTTCACTAAGCGCACGAAACTGACGAAAACCAGCAAGACAGGAGGAGCAGCGTGATGGCATTGAAGGTTGGAGATAGGGCTAGACGTGTATGCGGCCACAACGAGGGCAGCCCAATCGGACATGAGGCTGTGGTTGCATCATTTGAGGATGGCGGCAGTTGGGCCGTTTTTGAAGATGGGACAAGAGGCTTTACAAATAGTTTCGTGCCCGTTGCGGAAGCAGCCGGCACGTTCAAGGTGGGCGATAGGGTGCGGCTCACAAAATACAATTCTGGATTCGGTAGCAAGGGCGACGTTGGCGCGATCGACACTATCGACGCGGCGGGCAACGCTTATGTCAAATTTGAGACGGGTTCATGGGCGGGCGAATTGTGGTGGGTGCCTACTGGTGGCTTCCAGCCCGTTGCGGTTGCCGCGCAGCAACTCACCATCCGCGCAGGCGCCTTCTACAAGACGCGCGACGGGCGCAAGGTGGGGCCGGTGGAGGAAAGTGGGACGGCATACGACACTGGCGAGCCCGTATTTGGGGCGGAGGTGGATGGGACCAGTCGTTTGTGGCGAGCGTGTGGCGGCAAGCATCTCCTTAATTGGGATTACCTCGACCTCATCGCCGAATGGCCCACTGACACCGCAGACACCACGGCCAGCAACGACAACGAGCCGCCGGTTGCGGAGCCGCGGTTCAAGGTGGGTGACCCGATCCGAGTCATTGACCCATCGGGCTTTCGGTTCGGGACAAAGGCCGGTGACCGTGGAGTGGTCACCAAGGATTATGACGGCGGTGCATCCTTCGTCGACATTAACCTGAACCACGAGACTGACGGGACTATCGGTCAGATTGCGCGGCCGAGCCAAATCGAACTAGCCACCACCATCCCCGCCATCGTCTGCCTCCTCGAAGACGGCCAGCCGCTTCCGGCCACACGCCCGTTCGTTCACGCCAACGCTGACGCGGCCAGCGGCGAAGCAGCCCGCCTCGCCAAGAAGCATCCCGGCAAAGCTTTTGCGGTTTACGAGTACAAGCGCACCGCCAAGGTCGAGCCGGTCTACGAGCATGAATGGCAGCGGCTGGCTGTAAGCGGCCAGAAGATTGCCGCCATTAAAGAGTTGCGCGGGCTAGCTGGTATCGACCTCGCTGCGGCTAAGGCCGGGGTCGATCAGTTCCTTATGCGCGCCGCCTAACCTTGCTGCGGTAGCAGCAAGCCACACCACCACAAACCACAACCAGGCTGTTGCGCATGGCGCAACAGCAATGGAGGGCTTTATGCAAACATTCAACAGGATAATGGCGATCGTATGCCTTGTCACGGCGGCGGTAGTTGGCCCGATTATGGACGACTATACCGAGGGTACATTCCTCGTAACGCTCGCGATTTTCAACCAGGTTTTAGCGCTTGGGGAAACGGCATGAGCAACTGGCCGCAGTTCTGGACTGACTTCTTTGCGGGCTGGACCGTAGCGCTGATCCTCGCGTCGGCGCTGGCCTGGTTCGTCATCCTGCCGACCGTAGGGCTGCTCTATAGCTTTGGGGTGCTGCCGTGAGCGACAAACCCAAAACCGAAATCATCATCGTGCATGAAACCGTGCTGCAGTCGTACCTTGTCGATACCAGCACATTCATTCTGTTCCTCGCGCTTATTGGGATAGGCGTCTACCTCGATAGCACCGCAATGCAGTGGATCGGGGCCTTCGTCGGTTTCTTCACCATTGCGGGCCGCGCTAACCGCAAGCGCCGCATGTCGATCGACGAAGCCCACAAGCGCCTTGACGAACTGGAGGCATCGCTATGAAGCCCGTTGTCGACGGCCTAACCGACGTGCTTGCCGGCGCACCGCTGGACTATGCGCCGGATGATAACCTGCGGCATGGCGATCTGCAGGCGCCACCCGCGCAGCGCGGCTTGCTGTTGGCGTACACGTTGCTGCTAGTCGCGGCAGCACTAGCGGCAGCCTACGGCGCCTGGTTCGCGGCGGGCGTATTGGCGGCAACGGTGACGCCATGACCTGCCCCGAAGACCCCTGGTGGTTCTGCTGGCTTGCGCTGGCCGTACTCACCGCAGCCTACGGGCTGCACATGCTGGCGACGACGCCGGTTTAACAGAAGGAGAGATAACATGCGACTTAAGATGCGACTGGTTGGTGACAAGGTGGCGGAACTCCACGACGAGTTCGGCTCGCGCGTTATGCAGGTCATTACACGCGAGGACGGCGGTGGCGAAACTAAGCTGACCGCAGTTATTAACGATGCGTTGGCGCGCGACATTATCGCGGGGCTCAAACTGCTTGATGCCGTGCGCGACGCAACTGGAGCGCGCAGCTAATGGCAATCTCACTATCATCGCTTCGCTCTTCGAAGAGCACTAACCCGCCCATTACACTGCTTTACGGCGTGGATGGCATCGGTAAAACCAGTCTGGCTGCGGAGTGGCCAGACCCGCTCTATCTGCCGACCGAAGGCGAACGACCGCCGTCCGACGTTGAGATGGCAACACCGGGAACGATCGGCTCGCTGGACGACCTGTTTAACGTGTTTGGCGAACTGCTTGAATCGAAGCACGACTTCAAGTCTATCGTCATTGATAGCCTTGACGGCTTGGAGCCGCTTGTGTGGCGCGCGACGTGCGCCAGGCTTGGCGTTAACAGCATTGAGGAACCGGGTTACGGCCGCGGGTATGTCGAGGCCGACACGGAATGGAACGACTTCCTTGGCGGCGTGGCGGCATTGTCGCAGGCCGGCATCTACGTGGTGCAACTTGCGCACCCCGAAATCGTACGTTTCGACTCGCCCATTACGGACCCGTATTCGCGCTACGGCATCAAGATGCACAAGCGTGCCGCTGCGCTTCTGCGAGAGCGGGCCGACGTGGTTGGCTTTCTCAACTATAGGATCAGCATCAAAGAGAAGGAGGTGGCGCGGCAGACAAAGATTGCGCACGCAGAGGGCGGCAAGGAGCGCCAGATCCACCTGAACGAAGGCGCCGGCTTCGTCGCGAAGAACCGGTTCGGCATGCCGGACTCCATCACCTATCGTAAAGGGCAGGGCTTTACGGAACTCGCGAAGTTCTGGCCTGCCGCCAACGATAACGGGCAGAAGGAGGCGGCTTGATGGAAAAGGTGCAACGCCTCCACGTCCCAGCCGGCAAGCTATTTTGCCTCTCGCGGGGCGAATATAGCAACTACGGCTATGAAGGGCACTTTCTGGCGCTGGTAGAAATCACGCCAGAAATGTTCCGCGAGGTGGAAGCCGAAGCAAACGGCAAGAAGGACGATTGGGGTTGCTACGAATACGGCGCCGACGACAGGTTCATTCCGGCGCTTATCCGTCGCGGATGGGTGATGGACGTTGATTGCATTGAAATACACACAGGCTCTTACGGCGACTTGTCGCTGTCATAGCGCATAACGACCCCGCCTTGGCGGGCATTATAACCACCACACCACCACTAGGAGACTACACATATGGCTCAACTAGCCACACGCTTTGACGCGACCGCTCACGACACCGAGCAGCGCGATTACGAGGAACTGCCTAACGGCATCTATGAGTTGGAAGTCGAGGCTTCCGACGTCACGCCGACCAAGGACGGGCGCGGAACCATTCTGAAGACAACCATGGTTGTCTTGCGCCCGGAGGACTACGCAAAGCGCAAGTTGTTCAACAACTATAACCTGGAGAATCCAAACGCGCAGGCGCAGGAGATCGGACAGCGCCAGTTCGCCAGTCTGTGCCGCGCCATCGGAATCGATAGCGTGGAAGATTCCGAGGACTTACACTTTAAGGCGTTCACAGCCAAGATCGGCCTGGGCAAGCCGTCGAAGGACGGCCAGTATCCGGCTCGCGCCGAAATCAAGGCTTACTACTTCCCGGACCAGGGCAACGTACCGGAGCCCGCGATCGACGCCAGCCAGCCTGCCACCAAGCCCGCCGCCGCCAACGACAACCGCCAGGCACCGGCAGCCAAGGCCGCAGCACCCGCGGCGGCTGGTAAAAGACCGTGGGGAAGCAAGGCGGCTTAAACAGAAACAACGGCGGCTGGTTGCTAGGCGCAACTGGCCGCCAAAGAAGGGGAGAATGATGGCTAAGCACAAGTGCGAAAATCGCTTTGGCGGAGACGGCGCACGGGGCGGTTCGTTCTTTGAAATCGACAGCCCGCATTACGAACACGGAAAGGCAAACGTGCGCGTCGGCCATTCCTGCGTCATCGTACACGACGCCGAAATTCCCATAACTTGGATATCAGAACTCTTCGCAATCGCGACAGAGCACAAGGGTGGTATCAAGGGTTTTCTTGCCGATCACGCTTGGAGCGGTGCAAGCTATGCGTTGATGTGCGATCCGGAGGCTGCGTGATGGGCTGGTCATCAGGCAGCAGCACGTTCAGCCGGATTATCGAAGCGGTAAAGCCGGTCGTAGCCAACAAGGAGGACCGGAAGAGGATCTACCGGCCAATCATCGAGGCGTTCGAAGATCAGGATTGGGACACGCAGGACGAATGCGTTGGTGAGGATGAAGCCTACGACGAACTCTACGCCGAGCTTTACCCCGACGACTACGCCTAACACACCACACCGCTACTGGCGCAACCCGCCAGTAGCCACCGCCACACCACACGAACCACCACATTGAGGAGACACTAATGCGCTGTGCACGCCACGACCTCGCTCGCCTTCTGGGCAGCGTCACAAAGGCGGTTTCGAGCCGCAACACCATCCCGGTACTTGCCACTGTGCGGCTTGTTGCTGACGGGCAAAAACTGACCGCAACCGCAACGAACCTGGACCTTGAGATTTCCGGCAGCATCGAGGCCGACACGCCCGAGCCACTGGAGGCCTGCGTAGACGCGAAGCTGCTTAGCGCCGCGGTTGGCAAGGCTTCAAGCGAAGACCTGACGATTGAAGCCGAGCCGGGCAACATTGTCGTCAAGTCTGGCCGGTCGCGCACGAAGCTTCCCGCGCTCCCCGTCGACGACTTTCCGACCATGGAGGCGGGTAAGTTCGCGACCGAGTTTGAAGCAGACCCGGCTGCGTTGCTTGCGCCTGTTGCGTTCGCAATGTCGGACGAGCAGACCCGATTCTATCTCTGCGGCGCATATCTAGAGCCGACTGCCGTTACGGCAACCAACGGCCACAAGCTCATCACCATTGCGCAGGTGTTGCCGGAGTTCGACCCCAGCATAGGCGCGGGCGTGATTGTACCGGCAGAAACCGTGCACCTTGCGCCAAAGGGCACCGCCAAAATCCGGCTGTCCGAGCGCATGATCCAGTTCGTGACCGACGACGTGACGCTGACCAGCAAGTTGGTCGACGGTAGTTTCCCCGATTATCGCCGCGTCGTTCCTACAACCCGCGAAAACGTTGCCGTGTTCGACAACGCAACAATGAAGGCTGCGGCCGACCGCGTTGCGATCGTTTCGCAGGACAAAACACCGTCCGTGCGCCTAGACCTGACCGCGGAGGAAATCACACTAACGGCACGCGGTAGCGGCGAAGCTAACGACGTTGTGTCGTGCGCCTACGATGGCCCGGAGCAGGCAGTTGGCTTCAACGCGCGCTACCTAGCCGAAGTGCTTGGCAGCCTGCCGGCTGGCGAAGTCCGCATGGCCGTTAACGATTGCATGGGGCCGGTCGTGTTCACTAGCGATGCCGCGCCGGGATGCGTAGTGGTGTGCATGCCGCAGAGGGTAAGCTGATGTTCATTTTCGAGGATGAATTCGGCTTCGAGGAAGAGCTGCGCGGCAAGACTGCCGCCATTGAAGCCATTAATCAAATCCGCCGTGGTGACTACACCGACGCCGTCACGACACTGGAACGCGAGTTCCTGCCGCAGTGGGAAGACGTGTCGGATTGCGAGGCGGCATACAAGGAGGTGATGGGAAGATGAAAGACAAAGTGGAGCGCATCCGCGAACTCCGGTCGGCAGGGCTTGGCCTGTATGAGGCCAAGCGTACCATTGAGTTGCAGGACTTGGATACGGAAATCCGAGACGCCAAGACGATTGACGACATTCGCTCGATCCTCTGTTCTATCACGGCTCGGCTTCGCTAATGGCACCCATCCCCCAGCCCCGCGCCTCCACTGTTCAGGCCATCTACCGCGCCTATGAGGCTGCGAATGAACACTACGACAGCCTTGGCATAAGCGTTGGCGAGATCGGCAACGAGTGCGACCGCGCGCTCTACTATAACCTGCGGTGGGTGTCGGAACCGGAAGAGATCGATGGCCGCAAGCTGTCGATCTTCCGGACGGGTGACAGGTGGGAGGAGGTGCTTGTTTCAGACCTGGAGCGCATCGGCGTTGAAGTGTTCGGCCAGCAGGACCGCATTCGACTGGCGGACGGCCATATCCGCGGCAAGTGCGACGGCAAGGCCATGGGTGTGGTCGAGGCACCGCGTACCATTCATTTATGTGAATTCAAGTCCAGCAACGACAAGGGCTTCAAGGAGATCGTCAAGCAGCGCTGCAAAGAGGCGCGTCCAACGCACTACGGCCAGTGCCAGATGGGAATGCACTACTTCGGCCTAACGCGCTGCCTGTACCTCGTTGTGAATAAGAACGACGACGCGCGCTATGCAGAACGCATCGAGTACGATGCCGAATGGTGCATTCGTCAGATTGCCCGCTGCGAACGCATAATATTCAACGACGCGCCGCCAGCGCGGCTAAGCGAAGACCCGGAGTTCTTCAAGTGCAGGTTCTGCAAACACCGTGACGTTTGCCATGGCGGCGCTATGCCGCGAGTGACGTGCCGCTCTTGCATTCACGCAAGCCCGGAGCGCGGGGGCGATGCGGCCTGGTCGTGCTCCCGCTGGGCGAAACCGCTAGCGATTGACGAGCAGAAGGCCGCTTGTCCTGCGCATCTTTACTTGCCGCATCTTATCGACGGCGAGCAGATCGATTGTTCGGAAGAAGAAGAGTGGATCGAGTACCGCATGCGCAACGGCACGGTGTGGCGCGATGGGGCGGCGGCGAATGATAACACCGACACCGCAGCATAAAGGAGACCACATTGCTAACCTTGCGACCCTATCAACGCGAAGCCATCGACTCGCTCTACGCTTACTGGCAAGACAAAGCCGGATCGCCGCTTATCGTGTTGCCCACGGGATGCCACGCAGCCGGTACGCGCATTCTTATGTACGACGGTAGCACAAAGCCCGTCGAGCGAGTCGCGGCCAACGACAATATTATGGGGCCGGACAGTAAGCCGCGCCGGGTGCTACGGACGATCGCCGGGCGCGAACCTATGTATCGCATCACGCCCAAAAAGGGCGAGCCCTTCGTCGTCAACGAGAACCACATTCTTTCGCTGAAGACGACCAACGAAGGTAAGAAGGCCGACCGCCACCCTAATTCACATCGCCGGGCGGGCGAGGTCGAAAACATTTCAGTCAGGGATTATCTTCAAAAATCCAGAAGCTGGAAGCACCTGCGTAAACTGTGGCGCGTGGGCGTTGATTTCGAATGCCCCGCGAACGACAATCTGCCGGTGCCAGCATACGTGGTTGGCGCGATGCTAGGCGATGGCAGTCTCAACTACACGCCGACGCTAACCAATATGGACAAAGAGGTTATCGACGAAGTTTGTGGCTACGCTGAATCCGTTGGCGTGGGGTTGAGAGTGACGCAGAAGCCGAACAATCGCGCGCTGCAAATCTCTTTTCCGGACACCGAGTCGGATAGATCCCATCGCAACCGCCTAGTCGCCAGGCTGGAAGATGCCGGCGTGTGGGGCATGATTTGCGACCAGAAGTCTATCCCCGCTCCATATAAAACCGGAAGCAGGCAGACGCGGCTTGAGGTCCTTGCTGGCCTGTTAGATACGGATGGTCATCTGTCAAGATCGAACCATTTTGACTTCATTTCAAAGTCTGAAACGCTGTCGCGCGATGTCGCATTCGTAGCGCGCAGTCTGGGCTTGGCGGCCTATATCAAGGCTTGCGACAAGTTTTGCCAGACTGGTGGTGGCGGCACGTATTGGCGCGTGTCCATTTCCGGCGATACGGTCATGATTCCCAATCGCGTTGAGCGCCAGAAGGCGTCGCCACGCAGGCAGATCAAAAACCCGCTGGTTACGGGTTTTTCCGTCGAACCAGTCGGCGAGGGAGAATTTTACGGCTTCGAGCTTGACGGCGATCATCTGTACCTTACCGACGATTTCACGGTTCATCACAATTCCGGGAAGAGCTTGGTGCTGGCCACGGTTTGCAAGGAGCTTATCGAAAACTACCCGGACATGCGCATCTTGATTTGCACTCATGTCCGCGAGCTTATCCTGTCGAATTTTCGCGAACTGCTTAACATCTGGCCGTTTGCCCCAGCAGGCATTTTTAGCGCTGGGGTAGGGCGAAGGGACGCCGACTCGCAGATTATCTTTGGCGGCGTGCAAACCATCGCCAGCAAGACGGCACGCATTGGCCACATAGACCTTGTTATGGTCGACGAGGCGCACCTGATGCCTCGCAAGTCGGAGACGCAATACGGCAAGTTGCTTGCCGGCCTGCGCGCAATCAATCCCGACCTTAAGCTGGTTGGGCTAACCGCAACCCCATTTCGCCTCGGTGAAGGCTGCCTGCACGAAGGTGAAGGCGCGCTGTTCGACGACATTTGCTTTGAGCAGCCAATAACCGCCATGATCGACGGCGGTTATCTGGTGCGGCCAATATCGAAGGGCATGGCCACTACCTATGACGTATCGGGTGTCGGCAAGCTTGGCGGCGACTACAAGCAGAATGCGCTACAGGCCGCAGTGGACAAGGACGACCTAACGCGCGCCGTGGTCGACGAGATCGTATTGTATGGGCAGGACCGCAAAGCGTGGCTCGCCTTCTGTTCCGGCGTTGAGCACGCTTACCATATGCGCGACGAAATTCGCAGCCGGTCTATCAATGGCGTGCCTATTACGTGCGAAACCATCACAGGCGAAACGCCGACCGGCGAGCGTGACAAGATATTGGAGGATTTCAATGCCGGCCGTCTTCGCGCGCTGACAAACAACTCGGTTCTGACCACAGGAACGAATCTGCCAATCATCGATCTGGTGGCATTTTGTAGGCCAACAGCATCAGCAGGATTGTTTGTGCAAATGGCGGGCAGGGGCCTGCGTCTCCATCCGGCTAAGGAAAATTGCCTGTTCCTTGATTTCGCTGGGTGTGTGAGGCGGCACGGGCCTATAGATGCAGTTATCCCGCCGAATGCCCGCACCGGCACGGGCGAGGCTCCTGTGAAGTGTTGTCCAGCCGAGGAGGGGGGCTGCGGATCGCTGGTCCACGCTTCAGCCAGAGAATGCCCGGACTGCGGCTTTGAGTTTCCGATCGACGATACGCCCAAGATCCACGCGCACGCCGCAGATGTCCCCATCCTGTCAAAAGGCGAGGCCACATGGCGCCCAGTCACGTCCCGCCGCCTGTACGTGCACCAGAAGCCCGGCAAGCCAGACAGCGTGAAGGTCGCCTATATATGCGGCATGACTGCCGTTAATGATTGGCTGGGGCCGGCACACACTGGTTACTTCAAGAGCAAGACGGATCGCTGGTGGGTTAAGCACGGTGGTTTGCGCCCGATGCCCAAGACGGCGCTGGAGTTCGTCGAGCGCCAAGGCGAACTAGCCGACACTGCGGAAATCGCGACCAAGCCGGATGGGCGCTACTGGAGTGTGACTGACTATAGACCGGCTGCGGCGAACGACAACGGGGAGGAGCACGCGCCGCCAGCCAAGATCGAGGTGGCCAAGGCAGAGGCAGCCAAGACGGAGGCAGACAACGACAACCGCATTGGATTCGCTTCTTGGGAAGAGATGGCAGATGAAATTCCATTTTGAGGAAAGGAGTAGGAAGTGACCGACGTTGACATAAGGATTGGCGACTGTCGCACATTGCTAGCCGCAATGAACGACAAGTCTGTGCATTGTGCCGTCACTAGCCCGCCGTACTTCGGGCTGCGTGACTACGGCATGGAAGGGCAGATGGGACTTGAGCAGACGCCTGACGAATACGTAGCGGGCATGGTTGCTGTGTTCCGCGAGGTGCGGCGCGTGCTGCGTGATGATGGTACGCTGTGGCTGAACTTGGGGGATAGTTATGCGGCGAATCGCACATATCAAGTTGCGTCAACCAAGGGTGGGCCGAAGCACTCTGGCGCTCAAGGAAAATTAGGTGGCTCGCATGTGCCGGATGGCCTTAAGCCCAAAGACCTGATCGGCATTCCGTGGCGCGTAGTCTTCGCACTTCAGGCTGACGGATGGTATCTGCGGCAGGACATCATTTGGCACAAACCAAACCCGATGCCGGAGTCTGTGCGCGACCGCTGTACGAAGGCGCATGAGTATATCTTCATGCTATCGAAGTCGGCGCGGTATTACTTTGATGCGGTGTCGATCAAAGAGACCGCTGCCGAAAGCAGTAAGGCTAGATGGCCGTGCGGTACTACGCGCGTAAATTCAAGTAAGCAGGGTTTTGATGTTAGTTCAGGGCGCGGGGCGAACTCATGCGGAGTTGGAGAGAAGCGCAATCGCCGCTCCGTGTGGACCGTCTCAACCAAGCCGTTCAAAGGCGCTCACTTCGCTACATTCCCGCCCGACCTAATCGAGCCGTGCATTCTCGCTGGTTGCCCACCCGAAGGCACAGTCCTCGACCCGTTCGGCGGCGCTGGTACGACTGGCCTTGTTGCCAAGCAACACGGACGCAACGCCATCCTACTAGAACTTAATCCAGATTACGCAGCCATGGCTCGCGAACGCATAGACAACCCGCCTGCCGCGACGCGCAAGCGGGAACACAAGCCAGACAACGACAACTCACCGGACTTATTCCAGGACACAGCATCATGACCCCACACACAGCACTTGCGGCCGAGTACGGGCCGCTACAGGCAACCGGCATTATAGAGACGCTACGGCGCGCGGGCTACATCGTCGTCGTTAAGGACGCCATACGGCTGGCGCAGATCGCGGCGGTGAATGATAACGATAATGGGGCGCCGCGCAAAGTTGCGTAGCGGCTTGGCGCTATATACCACGACAGACACACCACCACCACGGCGGCTAGTTGTGCGGGGCACAACCGGCCGCGATTAGAGGAGACAGTTATGGCGTATGAAAAGGATGAGAACGGCGTGCTTTGTCCGCCGCCGCTGCATGAATGGTTCGGACTGTCCTATAGCGCGTACTTTGTTATGCCGCGGCTCGCGATGGAGGCGATGCCGCACGACTGGCAACGCCGTTTCATTGCACTGATGGATGAGGTGGAGGCGGCGCGATTGATGACGCCAAACTACCACGTCTTGCGTGACGGCGTAGAGTACACGCTAGTCAAGCGATACGACGAAGACGACGAAACAAGCCGCGATTACGAGTTCACAGCGTACCGCACTGACCCGTGGGCCGAGTACCGCCACGGAGACGTCAAGGAACTTTGCCCGTCCTTTAAGGAGCCAGCATAATGACCGCCAATTACCTCCAAGCCGACGTTGCAAACGTCCTTGCCGACATCGACGCACTGCTTACCGCATACCCCGAACTGGCAGACGACGAAGACCTGCGCCGCGACATGCTGGAAGGCAGCACAGCAGCTTACGATGTATTGCAGCGGCTAGTCAACCAAGCCCTTGACGCCGAGACGCTGACCAAAGCTACGGCTGGCCGCATTACCGAACTGCAGGCTCGCAAAGCACGGTATGAGCGCAAGTCGGACGCCATGCGCGCGCTTATGTTCAAGGTGCTTAAAGCCATCGGGGAGCGCAGGGCAACACTGCCCGAAGCCACGCTGTCGTTGCGTGCTACGCCGGCCAGAGTTGAGATCGTCGATGAAGCGTTGCTGCCTGCCGACTGCGTACGCGTTTCAACCAGCCCCGACAAGACGAAAATCAAGGAACTGCTTGCCGCCAACCAGAACGTGCCTGGCGCGCGTATGGGCGAGGCGGGCGAGACGATAAGCGTGAAGGTGGCGTGATGGATTACCTTGTCTGGTCGAATGAGCACAAGGCGTGGTGGGGGGCCAAACCGCGCTGGCTACAACACCGATATTGAATGGGCGGGGCGCTACACACGAGACGACGCGCTAGGCATCTGCATTGGCGCAAGGGGCGGACGTCGCTTCAACGACAACCCGTCAGAAGTTCCTGTCCTCTACGAAGATGCCGTGTTGTTCTGGCCGAATGACAAACCGGAGTGGCGCGAGGAGCGCTGGCGTTTCCGTGAGCAGCAAGAGCGGGAGTACTACGAATGACCTGCGCCTGGCTAATGGCCCCACACGAATACGAGCCGGATTACGACTTGTACTGGCGCGACTTGGAATCGCTGGAAAATGCAATGGCCGACGTCGCCGCTTATGAAGATTGGTTTGTGGAGTATGAGGATGCGAATTGAACGCATAGGCGATGCAACGCTGTATAACGGCGACTGCCTTGAGGTTATGGCGGGGCTGGAGCCGGTCGATTGTATTGTAACCGACGCTCCATACCGCGTATCAAGCGGCGGATTCGCGGCCAACCTTCAACTTGAGGGTGGGTTCGGCGGATGGATGAAAGACTATGGGAACGGCGGTGATATTGTTGAGTGCAGTATCGAATGGTCAGACTGGCTGCCGCTCGCCTTCGCCGCGTTGAAAGACGACAAGCAGGCTTACTTCATGTCGAACGGAAAGAATCTGAAGGCTGCATGGACAGCGGCGGAAGATGCTGGGTTCGACCTTCACACCATTCTAGTCTGGGATAAGCGTGCCGCCCTTCCGAATAAATACTACCAGAACGTCACAGAATTCACGCTGTTTATGCGGAAGGGCAAGGCCTTCACGATCAGGAACCCCGGTTCAAAGAACCTTGTCAGTTTGTTTCAGAAAGACGAGTCTCCACACCCGACAGAAAAGCCCACAGAACTTATGGGCACGTACATCGGCAATTCTACGTGGCCAGGCGAAACGATCCTTGACCCCTTCATGGGTAGCGGCACAACTGGCGTTGCATGTGCGCGCATGGGGCGGAAGTTCAGCGGTATCGAACTGGATGAGCGCTATTTCGATATCGCGTGCGAGCGCATCGCGAAGGCTTACGCGCAGGGCGATATGTTCGTGGAGCGGCCCAAGAAGGTGAAGGCGGCGGGGCTGTTTGATAACGACAACGCTCCCGCGCAAGCAGGTGCGGCTGGGAGTGTGGCATGAGAACCGAAACCTTCGACAACATCACGCTCTACAACGCCGATTGCCGGGACGTGGAGGCGGCCTACAGCGCAATCATCACTGACCCGCCGTATGGTATGGCATTTAGGTCAAACTACCGCACAGTGCGCCATGACGCCATTGCAAACGACGGTGATGTTGGGATGCTCCAATGGACCTGCAGGCTTCCGGCCACCCATAGCAAATACATCTTCTGCCGGTGGGACAACATAGCCGGCGTTCCCAAGCCCAAGAGCCTGATTACTTGGGTGAAGAACAACTGGTCGATGGGCGATCTGAAGCACGAGCACGGGCGACAGACCGAGGTGGCGCTATTCTACCCTGGCCCGGAGCACTTCTTTCCCAATGGACGTCCGAGTGACGTCGTGCGCGCGCCTCGGACGGGCAACGACGATCACCCGACACAGAAGCCGGTGGAACTGATGGAGCAGGTCGTGCTGTGGACTGACGGCGTGGTTTTCGATCCGTTCATGGGGGGCGGAAGCACCGGCATTGCGTGCGCGCGCCTCGGACGGGCATTTGTCGGCGTTGAACTAGATCCCGGCTATTTTGACACCGCTTGCCGCGCCATCGAGCGCGCAATGGGGTCGCCGTCGATGTTCAAACCGAAACCTGCCAACGACAACATGCCCACCGCCTCGCTCTTCGACGAGGTGGCAGCATGACCGACGATCACGTCTGCCACGTTTGCGGCGTGGCCCGCGATTGCGGCTTGGGCTTCGACAAGCCGTTAAGGTGGCTGTGCGTCGACTGCTCCATGCTCATCGATGACATCCGCAAGATAAAACGCATGGACGCTTACGAGCATCGTGCGCTCGACAAAGTCGACGACATTGCCGGCGACTTCGCCGCGGAGCACGGCACGGACATGGCGGCTATGGACGATCTCACGCGCCGGATGCTCTGGAAGACAGTCGTGCAGGGCTACGGCAATGCGTTGCGGGGAGCCATAAGGAGCAATGATGCACCATTCTAGGAGTCGGGCGTGACTGACACAAAAAGAATGCGCGAGATTGCCGACCTTGATAGTCGCGCCGGCGCACCGGTTGGCGATGCACTCCGTGCAGCCGCTGACCGGATTGATGAGTTGGAGGGTGCGGTGCGGGAAATTCTTTCAATGAACCACAAAGAGCAGGGCGCCAATGGCATCGTTGTAGCGCAGCGCATTGCGAAGATTGCTATGGGTTTGCGCGGGGATACTGGTGAGGTTTGTAATGACCACCTACGCCATACAGGAGCGAGCCGTTAGCGTAAATCCAGACGCTGGGCCGCAAGGCAAAGGCTGGCAGGCCGACATTGCTTTTACATTGGAGGCACGTAATAAGGTGCAAGCCATAGCTTATTCAGACAAGGCGGTGGAAGCCCGCGCCGAAGAGCCTACGGCAAGCAATGCCGCTGGCGGCCAGGTCAACTTAGCAGCAGCCAACGATAATCGCCCGCGCACCTTCATTTCCATGTTCAGCGGCATAGAGGCAGCCAGTCAGGCATTCCCGCAATGGAATGCCATCGCCTTTGCTGAAATCGAAAAGTTTCCATCGGCTGTTTTGGCCCATCACTACCCTGATGTTCCGAATGTCGGGGATATGACTGCACACGATTGGTCGCAATACCACGGCAAGGCTGACATCGTTTGTGGCGGGCCGCCCTGCCAAGCGTTTTCAGTCGCAGGACTGCGCAACTCCTTGCAGGATGCGCGCGGCAATCTCTCTCTTTCATACATGAGGGCACTCCATGCAATTAAGCCTCGAAATGCCATTGTTGAAAATGTCCCCGGGTGGCTCAACACGCCAGACAACGCCTTCGGGTGTTTCCTCGCGGGACTTGTGGGAGCGGACGCCCCACTCATTAGCCCACTTAAACGCGGACGGTGGCCGGACGCGGGTATGGTTGCTGGACCCGAAGGAAGGGCGGCGTGGCGCATTCTCGACGCTCAATATTTCGGCCTGGCCCAACGACGCCGCCGTGTCATCGTTGTCGCAGACTTTGGAAACGGGGCCGATCCCGCAGCGGTTCTTTTTGAGCCAGAAGGCGTGTGCCGGTATTCTCCGCCGAGCCGAGAAGCGGGGAAAGGAACTTCCACATACTCTGCGAGCAGCATTGGATGCTACCGCGATGCAGAAGTAAGCGGCGCGGTCCGCGCCGCTGGTGGTGACAATGGTGGCGGGTCGGAAAAATTGGTGGCCGCCACACTTACCGCCACTTACGGCGAGCAATCGGGCCAGGACATGATGGCTGAGAACATGCTGGTATTTGCCCCCGAAATAGCGCGTTGCGACGCAACGCGCGAAGGCTCGTCGCGGGACTATGAATCCACGACAATGGTTGCGGTCGGTGTTACCGGAGACATCGCCCACACACTGAAGGCCGAAGGCGCGGACGCTAGCGAGGACGGCACGGGGCGCGGGACGCCGATTGTTTGTGTGCATGGAACGCAAGACCCATGCACCAGCGAGAGCACGGCATTTGCGCTGGGTCGGAACAGCGGCGGCGAAAACGTCATCGCCTTCACCGCCAAAGACTACGGCGGCGATGCGCAGGTTAACCTGTCGCCAACATTGCGCGCGGGAGGGCATAGCGGCAGCCACGCGAATGCTGGTGTGATGCCCGCTGTAACAGTCGCCATACGTGGCCGTGAGGGCGGCGCAACTGCCGAGCTTGGCGGCCCTATAGCTACCGCCTTGCGCGCGAGCCAAGGCGGCGGGGATAAGCCGCATGTGTTGTACGCACCCGAAACTTACCCAACACTGTCCGCTAGCGAGGGTGGCACGCTAACGCAGGTTCCGCCAGTAGTTACATCAGCCGTCCGCCGCCTAACACCCGTCGAGTGCGAGCGCCTCATGGGATTTCCTGACAATTATACCGCGATCCCATGGCGCGGGAAGCATACCAGCCCCGATGGCCCACGCTACAAGGCGCTCGGCAACTCATGGGCCGTGCCGCTCTTTGCGTGGCTCGGCAAGCGCATAGACGCACATATGCCTCCACTTGCAGCCAACGACAACAAGGACACCGCCCGTGCAGCAGCTTAGTCTGCGTCAACCTTCTCCAGAATGGCCATCATCACAGACAGCCATTCTGGAATCGCGCGATCACCAGCCTTCCATCGGCGAACGGTGCGGGATTCGACGCGGATGCGCCGCGAAAGCGCAGTCTGCCATTCGCGCCCGTATAGCGCGGATGCGCGGCGTTCCAAATCAGCGGGCGTCACGCGCCAACCTGCCGAAGGTACTCGCGATAAACCGCCTTTCCTTCGTCCGTGATGTTGCCGACGCGAATGGCGGACTGCGCCAGCGAAACGCGCGCTGCCTTCTGCTTCGTGTGCAACTCCATCTCGTCGATGACGCTGCGGACTTGCGCCGCGTTCATCGGGATGCGTGCGCGGGCTTGTGCATTGGTGCGCTCTTCACGCGGACCTTCAAGAACAATCATCGGAACCTCCTTGCTTCTTGATTTTACGCTAGGGCCAATGGTCCTAACTGTCAATAAGGAATTTGCACAAAATGGCAGCCACACATGCTCAGACCATCCCCACCACCGACGCCATGCTTTCGCTCGCGCTGTCTTATGCAGCGGCGGGAAAGGAATAAGAATGCAATACAACATCAAAGCAATTCCAACGACATACGCTGGAGTTAACTTCCGCTCACGCCTTGAAGCGCGTTGGGCGGCTTTCTTCGATCTGTGCGGGTGGAAGTGGGACTATGAGCCGTTCGACCTGGAAGGATGGGCGCCGGATTTCCGACTGCGCACCAAGGTTGGGCCGGTTCTATGCGAGGTAAAGCCTGCGGATTTATCTACCTTCATCTTGCGGCAATTGGAACTTGAGGTTCTTGAACCGTGGCCATTCCACGAATACCGCAAAGCGCTGCCATACCGGCGCAGCAACCTGGTGTGCTTGCTTGGCGACACGCCATTGACGGTGTCCGAACGGTTTTTTCCGATCGGGTTTATAGACGGCAGAATGCCAATAGGTTGCGGAATAACATTCGAAGAATATGACGAGGCGCTTTCCCCGTCCGTCGACGCCGCTCTTGCATGGCGCGAGGCGGGCAACGTCGTCCAGTGGACGCCAGATAACAATAACCTCTGCAGGAGGGCCGCATAATGGAGCAATCAGACATCCGCAAAAAGCTCCTTGGCAACGGCTACTTCCCTATTCCAGTCAACGGCAAGCGTCCGCGCATCGCGGGGTGGTCGTCTATTCGCGCGACTGAGGCAACCATCGATTCATGGGACCGCGGCCACGCTGACCACAAGAACACTGGTATCCTGGCCGGCGACGTTGTGGCGATCGACGTTGATGTTCTGGACCATGAGTTAGCGGCGGAGCTTGGCGGTCTGGTACGTGCACTGCCAGACGGCCAAAAGGCACTATGCCGTGTGGGCCGCGCGCCAAAATGTCTATACGTCTTCCGTGCCATAGAGCCGCGCAGCAAAGCGACGACGCCTGTCTACCTGGTTGGCGGTCATAAGTGCCAAATAGAGGTTCTTGGCCGCGGCCAGCAATTCGTTGCATTTGGGCTGCACCCAGAGACGGGCCGCGATTATGAGTGGATTGGCGACTCGCCGCTGGACGTGCGTTTCGCTGACCTGCCCGTAATTGTACCCGACGATCTGGACAGATTTCTTGCCGAAGCGGAATCGCGGATGGCCGCGGTTGGCCAGCCCGAGAAAAAGCACGACAAGTCGTCAACACAGGCGTCACAGGGCGGCGAAACCTTTTGGCAGCGCGTCAATACCGCCGCGCTGTCAAATGCCGACCAGTGGGTGCCATCACTGTTTTCTGGTGCCCACAAGGAGGCCGGCACGGGAGCATGGCGCGTTAGCAGCAAGGAACTCGGCCGCAACCTGGAGGAGGACATTTCCATCCACCCAGATGGTGTGCGCGACTTTGGCGAGGAAAAGCCGTCGACGCCGATTCAACTCGTTATTGAGTATGGTGGTGCCGCGACGCCGAAGGATGCTGCATTTTGGCTATGCGAGCGTGTTAGCGCCGATCCTGAATCCATGGGGTGGAACCAACCTCAGCTTGGCGTGAGCCTTAATCTTAATTCCGACAAGCAGCCCCCCGAAGCAGCAAACGACGATAAACCGCAAAAGCGCCTGAATATCTTTGACTGGAAGGCGTCGCGTTTCGTGGGCGAGCCTCCATCGGTCGATTATCTTATTGATGGTATCGTGCCGCTCGGTGTGCCTGCTATGATCGCGGCAATGGGCGACACTGGTAAATCGTTCGTCATGATGGAGACTGCCAGGCGCGTGGCATTTGGCGAGGGCGCATTCGCCAATCCTATTCTTGGTGGCCACGTAAGGCGGAACGGCACGGCAGTCATGATTACGTCCGAAGATGATGAGGGCGAAGTGCACCGTCGACTTGCTGCACTTGATATGCGCGAGGATAGATACAAGACGGTATCCGAAAAATTGATGGTTATCCCGCTCCCAAGTGCCGGCGGAGCGATGCCATTCTGGCGGCAGTCAAAGGATCGAGCACTGGAGGAAACGCCGGAGTTTCGGCAGTTTGTCGACCAATTGCTGACGATTAAAGACTTACTGTTTGTGGCAATCGACCCGCTGGCTAGTTTTGCGCACTTACAGATTAACGAGGATCCGGCCGCTGGTCAGTTCGTGTGTACGTCATTAAGCCGGGTAGCCACGGAGACGGGTGCAACCGTTATGGTAGCGCACCACATGAAGAAAACCGCGAAGCCCGTAGAAAAGCTGTCAGAGGCGCGTGACGCTATCCGAGGCTCCACTGCATTGGTGGATGGCCTGCGCCTTGCCTATGCACTGTGGCCGGCCGAGGAGGATAAGGCGAAGAAAATATGCAAAACGATAGGCAAGCCCTACCTCCACAATTCCGTCGCGTATGGTGGTGTGGTGAAGGCGAATGGCGCGGCCAGGCGCATCTTGTCGACGTACCATCGAAATGAGTTCGGGCTGCTGGAGGACATCACAGCGTCCAACAATGACGGTGGTTTTACGTCGCAGGACGATTTGTCGACCATCCTCGTTATCGCCATTGAAAGCGCCGCTAACGCAGGAGCGCCATACACGAAGACGGGCGCGGGCGGAATGTTCGAGTTGCGTGAACAGCTTCCGGATGAACTGCGATCGCTTTCTAAGGGGCGTTTGCACGCCATGATTGATGACGCACTGGAGCGCGGACATATCGTAAAAACGAAGGCGCGCGGTGAAAAAACACCTAAGTGGCTCGACGTTCCGACTGGCCCGTTCGCAGCCGGACTTGGTGAATTCAGAGCCGGAATGAAGCGCTCCGCATAGCCGTACATGCGTTCCCACTAATATTGGAAATGGAAACGTTTCCGGGAACGTGGGAACGTGTTATTGAATGAAATCAACAACTTAGCATTTCCATTCCCGGCGTTCCCGGAATTTTCAGAAATGGATAAGTTGTTGAAAACAAAGGGATTTCCGTTCCCGGAAATGCACCCCTACTACGTAGGGGGAAACGTCGGGAACGATTTCCCCTGATAGTAGGAGGTTTTTTATGCCGCGCACCACTAACCGCACCACCACCCAGACCATCCGCATCAACGGCGCCCGCGTTCGGCTCGTCACCAAAAACGGTAAGGTGACTGCCACACCGGCGCTGCCGTTGGAGTCCGACTGCCAGGCTGCACAGGTTCGCGCGCTCAAGGCCATGCCGGAGTATGGGCGCCAGTTCTTGCTTGCCGGCGATCAGAATGCCGCTAAGCGCGGCCCGCGTGCGCAGGCCATAGCGCTGGCTACCGGCATGGCGGCAGGCGACCCGGACCTGCGCATCTACATGGCCGGCGGTTGGCTTAGGCTTATCGAGAACAAAGTCGGCCGTGGCCGGCTGTCTCATGCACAGGTAGAGCGGCACGCTGCGCTGGCGCGGCTGGGCCATACCGTTACGGTGGTGCGCGCAACGTCACCGGATGACGCAGCCGCACAAGCCGTTGCGCTGGTGCGCGGGTGGTTGGCGGCTAACGATGGCGAAAATAAATTGCAGAAATCCGCATAACGCTATTGCGCTATAACGAATATGCGCTATATTGGTTGTCAGAAACAAGGAGCAACCGACATGACCGCCCTTCGCATCGACACCGCCAAGTTCAAGGGAGCCTGCCAGGCGGCCCGCGAGGAGTTCGCACGCACAATAGAGGGCGGCACGTGGACGGCAGAGGATTTTGCCGCGCAGACCTTCGGCGAAAAGCGCGAATGGTATCGCGACGATTATGAATTCTCACACACGAATTTCCGCACCGCACCTTTGTGGGCGCAGGTCGAAAAGCCCGAGGCAAAAACCGCAGAAAGCCTCCGCGCAGAGTTGAACGTCGCCGCACGTACCGCACAGCAGTTCGGCGCAACCCAGCAGCAGATTGACTACATCGTTTCCATGGCCGTTGCTCAAAACGACTTCAACATTCTTTCCGGCGGGCGTCTCACAAAGGCCGAAGCAAGCCGCATCATCGAAGAAATGGAGGCTTGAAACATGACCGCTTTCACCGTCACCACCTACCAGCCCATGAGCAAGAAAGAATACCGCGCCCGCATCCACGGCGATGTTGTTCCACTCGTCGAGACGCAGCACACGGTTGATGCCGCAGATGCTTTGGAAGCCATACGCAAGTTCCCCGATTTCTGCGGGATCGAGGCAACAACCAAAAGCCAGTTTAGCGCAGACGCGCACTCACAGTTGGACAGCCGCACGGGTAGGACCGGCGTATACGCTGTTCTTGCATGACCAATCATGAATTCCGAAACGTCCGGCTCCGCCTTGGGTTTACCCAAGCGGAGCTTGCCGCTTTCTTAGGCTACGGTTCGCCGATGCGGGTGTCGGAATTCGAGCGCGAAACCAACCCGCGTCCAGTGCCCGATCATCTTGCGCGGCTTATGACTGCTTACGACGAGGGTTACAGGCCGAAAGATTGGCCGCTGTAGCCCCACACAGCCACACACAAGCCCACCAGCGCGCGTTTAGCTACCGGCGCGCACAACTAGCCACGCCAACACGAGACATCGCCCGACACAACATGTTGACGTTGGTTTTGGCGCTACATACTGTATCTTGTGATTCCACAGGCGGCATGGCCGCATAGCATAACAGCTTTTACGGGAGGCCGGTTTGGCCATACAGGCAGCAAACGATAATAAGCCCCAGCAGATTAACGTGACGGGGCATCTCAGGCACGAAGGGGTTTGGTTCCCCGCATATGATTTGGCGGAGTTCATTGAGTATGACCTGAAGTTCGGTCGAGCGCAGCCGGAATATCCAATCAGCGAGGATACACGACTGCAGGCAGGAGGAACTGCAATCAAGTTCTTTGATCATTCGGGGCGACAAGCATGGGCGGCAGTAATTCCAGAGAGTGGCGATAATTGTTACGCGGAAGAATGGCGCGTCGAGTTGTATCGCTACAAGAGTGAGGCCTACAGCGCTTTAGAGCGTGCGCAATCTGCATATGTCGTTTGCGATTATGATGACGTCTACGACGATGATTACGAGGATGCGGCGTGATGCACAAGCCAAGGCTGCGCGGAGATCATCCATACCGAACCACAACCAAGTTTCAGCGCAATGCTGATGGTAGGCTTGTTAGGGGCGACGACGGCATGTTTGTCCCAACCGTTGCGGAGCGACGTACAAACATCGTGGTGGTAGCGCGCTCTGCCGCAGAGGACCGGGCAGACATCAGAGCGGCGGAGGAGAAAAAGGCCATGGCAAGGGAGCGTCGCCGCATCAATAAGCGCCAACGCATCGGTGACCCATCCTGCGAGCAGTCGCGCGACGAGGACTTCCCGCTCCTTGCTGTCTTGCGGCGGGACCGTAACGAGGATGCCATTCGCGTTGTTCTTGAATACCGTCGTCTGGTGGCGCTGTGCGCGGCTGAGCCGCTTAAGGGCATGTCTTATTCGAATCGCGAAGCAACAGGTATGTCCGTTGAATTTGAGAGTATATTGCGCGACGGCGTGGCCGAGGTTGACGCGGCAAAGAAGGGCGGATGGAGAGACGCCGCAGTCCCCGGCGGGGAGATTGAGTATGTCAAGCCACGGCGCTCCAAGGGCGCTTACAACATACCAGCAAGGCGAAAGGCCGCCATTGAGTATGACGACAATTGCGAGGCACGCACTGGCCGAACCGCAAGCCTGCATATCAAAGTTACGGAAGACGTATTGCTTGACCGCATAGACCGGTTTCCCATCCTCATGCGCATTCGTTCAGCACTAGGTCCACTCGTGGATCCGTTTGAGGATGCTGCGTTGGGCGGGCAGACGCTGGGGAGTATCGGAGTGAGGGCGGGCTATGCGGGGAGAACGGCAGAAATATCTGGGAAGGCGCTAGTAATGCAGGCGATTGACGCTGTCTCGCCATTTCTACACACTAAAAAATACGTTGCGGCAAACGATAACTATTTGATAGATCACAAGAAATATGCTTGAGCGTCGCTAACGCGCATTCAAGTCACCAATAGGTGAGGGGCTACAACGCCCCAAACCTCTTGCGGTTACAAACGCCGCCCCGGCTTTCGGGCCGGGTAACTACACAAAGACGCCTGCCAGCCGGTGACGTGTCTGGCGATGTGCCGTAAGCGAGTAGTCGGCACGCGAAGCAACCTGACTGCTCGATTGGGGTTGCCGTCTTTGTACTATTGCCGCCCATGCCAAGTGTATGCGGCGCATTCGTTGTTGCCTAAGCAACAACAGCATCCGCCCTTGGCGCAGCCTCCTCCTGCTGCCTTGGGCGTATCTGCGGCGGGTTGAGGTGCCCAACGATAAAGGGTGTGCCTCCCCGCCGCTACAGATTCACGTTGGTGTAGCTCAATGGTAGAGCGGCGGTCTCCAAAACCGCGCCTGAGTTGGTTCGATTCCAGCCACCTTCGCCATCACGCCCGCGCTCCACACCATACCCACCACCCGCTTAGCCGGTGGTCCAGCCCGTCCGTTGTGGCGGGCTGCGTTTATTCTGGAGGATACATGTTCGACTTCATATCGCGCACGCTGTCGACCGCGTTCGATGTGGCCACGTTACCTGTTGCCGCGGTTGCGGATGCCCTACCTATCGATGTGGACCGCACAGAGACTTATACGGGCGCCAAGGTAAGGCGCATCGCTCGTAATGTCAGCGACGCAACCAAGGCGCTAGTCGAATGACCCGCGAAGGTTGGGGCGGACTTGGGTAAGCCCGACTACCGCAGCGCCGAGGCTACCGCATACCGTAGATTGTACAAGACCGCACGTTGGCAGCGCGTCCGCGAAGCCGTGCTTACCGAGCATCCGCTATGCGCCATGTGCCTGGCGATGGAGATAGTGGAGCCGGCTACGGTCGTGCACCATAAGGACGGCGGGCACAAGGGTGACGAGGATAAGTTCTGGAGCGGGCCATTCGAGGCGCTTTGCAAAGCCTGTCATGACCTGTTCGGAGATGCAGAAGACCGCGGCAAGACTGTGGTTGCATTCGGTGACGATGGGTGGCCGTTGTGACGGGGGGTAGCCTCAAAGTCTAAAAAGATCGATTTGCGCGGACCGTCGCTGGCCAAGAACGCGCGACGCCGCAGGTTTTGAGTTTTATTTTTACGAGGGCCGAAATAAATGGGCGCAAGAGGACCGCGCCCTGAGACGCCGGAAATGCAGGCGCTTAAGGGCAACCCCGGCAAGCGCAAGAAGCGCCCGCCGTCTGTAAAGCCGGATGGCGACGTCTACATTCCAAACTATCTGGATGAGGACGCGCGCCAGTGCTTTGAAATGATTGTCGCGTCTATGCCGCCCGGCACATATGCCGCAACGGACACTGGTGGCATCGCGGTTTATGCGGCGGCATGGTCAGACCACAAGCGCGCGACGGAGGCGCTAAAGACGGAGCCCGCATTGGTTCCGGGCTCGACGGGCAACCTTACTGTCAACCCCTGGTTCAAAATCAAGAACGATGCGGCGCGCATCATGATGTCCATGGGCGACCGCCTTGGCATGGATCCGAAAGCGCGGGCTGCGCTGGCATTGCCAGAGGAGAAACCGAAATCCAAGTTCAGCGGCCTGATTGGGCAAAGCGCGAAGAAGGCGTAGACCAAAACGGGCTGGACCGCGCACAACGGGTTATCGATTTTATCGAGTTGCTTCGCGTGCCGAGCGGCGAGGGGCAGGGCGGGTTCATCCGCCTACGTGAATGGCAACGGCAGTTTGTTCGTGACCTGTACGCGCCTCATATGGATGGAAGCCGCCGCGTGCGGCGGGCCATTTTGTCGGTTGCCCGCAAAAACGGCAAGACAATGCTCATTGCTGCGTTGGTGCTAGCGCACCTTGTTGGTCCAGAGGCTATTCCGAACGGTGAGATCTACTCGGCAGCGACCGACCGTGAACAGGCGGGCCAGGTCTTCAAATTTGCGCGGCAGTTGGTTGAAGCGGAGCCGGAATTTGGTCCGTCTGGCGAATTGCCTATCACGGTGGTGCCGTCGACAAAGACGCTGGTGCACAAGCCGAACGGCAGTTTCTATAGGGCGCTTTCCGCAGAGGCTGGCACCAAACACGGGCTGAATCCATCGGTTTGGATTTATGACGAGCTGGCGCAGGCGCGAGATCAGGAACTCTATGAGGTTCTGAATACTTCGCAGGGCGCGCGTAAAGAGCCGCTTGGTATTGTGATTTCGACGCAATCGCCGGACCCGGAACACCCACTTTCGAAGTTGATTGACGATGGCCTTGTTGCGAACGACCGCACTGTGTTGGTGCATCTGTACTGCGCCGATGACGAGGCGGACATTGATGATGAGGACGCTTGGGCTGCCGCAAATCCAGCACTCGGTGACTTTCGCTCCGTAGACGACTTACGCGCGCTGGCCGTGCAGGCTGGGCGCATGCGGACTATGGAGGCGTCATTCCGCAATCTTTATCTCAACCAGCGCGTTGACCAAACCTCGCCGCTTATCCCGCGCTCGGAATGGAAGGCGTGTCAGACGGGTGACACGCTGATTGATGGCGAGGAAATTTATCTCGCACTCGATCTCTCTGGCGTGAATGACCTTACCGCGCTTGTTGGCGTAAATGCCGACCCGAAGGAAGATCGCATAAAGGCGTGGCACTGGAAGCCGCAGGAGTGGCTACACGATCATGCGCACCGCGACCGTGCGCCGTATGACGTTTGGTTTAAAGACAAATGGCTGGAGGCGCCGCCTGGGCGTGCGATCGACTATTCGTATGTCGTGCATCGTATTGCTGAAATACGTGACACATACAAGGTGCGCGGCCTAGCGTACGACCGCTGGCGCATAGAGCTTCTGCTGGTTGAATTTCAGCGCGCAGGCATAGACGCTTACGTAGAGGGCAAGGATAAGCCCTACGATGGTGCGCTGCGGCTTATCCCGTGGGGGCAGGGCTACCGAGACATGTCGCCGGCTGTTGAGGCGCTGGAAGCATCGGTTATCCACCGTCGCCTTAAGCACGACGGCAATCCGGTGCTTGGTTTCTGCTTCGCCAATGCGATCGTAACGACTGACGCAAGTGGGAATCGCAAACTGGACAAAAGCAAGACGCGATTCCGCATCGATGGAGCGGTCTCAACGGCAATGGCTCTTGGTTTGAAGGCGCGCGAAAGCGAGCCGATAGCCAGCGCCACCTCCCCTTGGGACGACCCGAACTTTTCCTTGTCCCAATTAGGAGCCTTCTGATGTGGCCATTTACCCGCCAGAAGGCGGAGACGCGCGATATTGCGCCGGATACGTCTACAATTCCCGTATCAAGCCCTGATTTTCTGGCATTTTTCGGCCTAAACGGCGTAAATCTGCCGAACGTCACGATCGATGAGGCGCTAACCGTTCCGGCTGTTGCCGCGGCGGTTGCATTTCTTTCGCGCACAATGGCGGCCTTGCCGCTGCATGCATATCGTGACGGAAAGAGTGGGGCAGAGCGGCTCGGCGGTAAGTTGGGCACGGTTGTCCACGACGCGCCTAACGACGGGATGGATTCGTTCAAATTCCGCCAGTGGTTTTGGCAACAGGTCTTTACTGGTGGCCGCGGACTGGCGTGGATTGAGCGAGCGCCGCAGGGCGTCGAGGCGCTATGGCCGATGGATCCGACCGCAACGTCGGTGATGCGGCGCGGCGGCAAGGTGACTTACACCTTCGAAAAGAAGGAATACCCGGCCGCAGACGTGATTGACGTCCCGTTCATGCTGAAGGCGGACGGGCTGCAGCATCACGGGCCGATCGTATTGGCATCAAAGGCGATTCAACTCGCCTTGGCGATGAATGAGTACGGCTCGAAATTCTTCGCGGGTGGCGGTGTTCCTCCGCTGGCGCTTGTTGGCCCACTTCCGGCTGGCCCGGAGGCGATTAAACGAGCTAACGACGACATTCACCGTGCGGTAGACGCCGCGCGCAAATCGGATAAGCCGATTGTGTCAATCCCCGCTGGCTTCGAGTTAAAGCCGGTTGGCCTTGATCCCGCCAAAAGCCAAATGGTCGAGGCAAGACGGTATCAGGTCGAGGAAATCGCGCGGGCGTTTCAGTTGCCGCCTGTGTTCCTGCAGGACTTGAGCCACGGTACGTTTAGCAACACAGAACAGCAGAATTTGTTGCTTGTTCAGCACAACATCGGCCAGTGGGCCAAGGCGCTTGAAGGTGAACTTAACCTGAAGCTGTTCGGTCGCGGTCGCGGCAATCGGTACGTAGAGCATAATCTGGATGGGTTACTTCGCGGCGATTTTGCCACGAGGATGGATGGACTCACCAAGGCGATCCAAAACGCACTGCTAACTCCAAATGAGGCGCGCGCACTAGAGAATAGGCCCGCCATGGAGCACGGCGACGTTCTGTACCTTCAGGGTGCTACCGCCCCACTTGGGACGCAGACGTATGGGCCGGACGGGGGCGCCGCCAAGCCCGCAGCAGACGATAAGGATGGTACGGCGGATGAAGAGTGAACTCATCTGTGCGGGAGATGGTGGCGTCTTCAAGGAGTGCACCAAATGTCTATGCGTCAAGCCGATATCTGACTTCTCACCACTCAAGACTGTGGTGAGCGGTCTGCGGCCGTGGTGCAAGCAGTGCGCTCGCAATGCTTCGCTGTCACATCACTATGAAAATCGTGATAGCCTTTTAGAAAAAGCACGAGCAAGGTACGCGAAAAACCCGCAGCCCCATAGGGATCGCGCACTGAAGTGGCACTACGAAAATCACGAAGCATCCATTGCGCGCGGCAAGCAGTGGAAGTTGGAAAATCCAGATCGCGTATCAGAATACAATAAGGCTTACTACAAAGAAAATAAAGAAGCGCTCTTGGAGAGTTACGCTGAGTGGGCTGCAGAGAATGCGACCCATAAGCTAGAGTATAACCGCGGGTGGTACCAGCAGAACCCCACAAAGCATGCGGAGTATGGCCGCCGTCGCCGCGAGTGTGTGCGCTTTCGCATTGAAAGCTCAATTCGTTGTCGGATATGGACCGGCATCACAAAGGGCAGTAAGGCACAACGTAGTACGTTCAGCTTACTCGGATACACAATCGATGAGCTTAAGGACCATCTGGGGCGGCAATTCCTCCCCGGTATGACGTGGGAGAATTACGGCGAATGGCATATTGACCATATCAGGCCACTGTCATCATTCAGTTATGACACTCCAGATGACGCGGACTTTAAGGACGCTTGGTCACTAACTAACCTGCAGCCGCTGTGGAAGACGGATAACCTCAAGAAGGGCGCCAAGTGGGTGCCTGACAACGACAACGAAGACAACGAGGCGGGCGAAGCCTGACGTTTGGTATCGCCTCTTGCCGTGGCTAGACCGGCCAGTCGAAAAGCGCCCATCCAGCGCCTGCCGCGGCACCACTTGGATGCGCAAGAGGGATACTTGCATGGCGAGAATTGCCGATAACGACAATAATCCGTACCGCTTTTACGTATATGCGTGGTGTTACCCTGGCGGACGTCCTTTCTATGTAGGTAAGGGTGCAGGCGAAAGGGACACAAGCGAACGAGGTCGCAATCCTATTTTTAAGCGGATTGTCGCTAAAATCCGCCGCAATGGCAGCGAGCCATTCGTTGCTAGATGGCAGGATGGCCTGTGTGAAGAAGACGCCTTTCGGCTTGAGGTGGCATATATAGGGCTCCTCGGTCGACGAGACAAGGGAACTGGCATCCTTGCCAATCTTACCGATGGCGGAGATGGCCCAAGCGGGGCAGTTATTTCGGATGAAACTCGCGCCAAGCTTAGTGAGGCCCGCCGCGGCAAGAACAATCCAATGAATGTCCCAGAGTATCGAGAGAAGGTGGCTGCATCAAAACGAGGCAAGCCGCGCCCGCCCGAAGTTCACGAGAGGTTGCTAGCCGCAAATCTGGGACGGCCGCTATCCGTCGAACACCGCGCCAAGCTTAGTGAAGCCAGCCGAAACATGAGCGTAGAGGCTCGCGCAAAGATTGGCGCAGCGCACAGAGGCGTGAAGAAGAGCCAAAAGACGCGCGAAAGAATGACGGCAGCGCTTAGGCTAAGGCCGCCAAGGTCTGGCTTTAAGGGCGTGCACCTTCACAAGTCCGGCAGGTGGGAATCTGGAATCAGTATAGACGGAACACAGCGGTACCTGGGTCTTTACGATACCGCAGAGAAGGCCGCAATAGCCTACGATTCTGAAGCATACGCCGCATATGGCGGCAACTGCTACTTAAACTTTCCAGAAAAATTCGGCCAGTCGTGCGCTGCCGACAACGATAACCATCAGGATGAGGCAGTAGCCGCATGACAGATATTGAGCGCCGCGGCGGCATTCCTGCCGAAATCCGCGCAGACGAAGATGGCATCAAGGTCTCGGGCTACGCCGCGGTGTTTGGTGAAATCACGGACATTGGCGGGTACTTCCGCGAAGTTATTGAACGGGGTGCCTTTGTTGAGGCTATCGGCAGGGACGATGTCGTATTTGTAATCAACCACGACGGTCTTCCGCTTGCGCGCACACGCTCTGGCACGTTGCGTCTGTCGGAAGATGAGCACGGCCTTCACATGGAGACTGTGCTTGACCCGGAAGACCCTGACGTCAAGTCAATTGTAGGTAAAATGAAGCGCGGCGACCTGGATAAGATGTCCTTTGCGTTTCGCGCTGATGTGCAGGAGTGGGATGACGCACAAGACCCGCCGTTACGCACCATAAAGAAGGCGTCTCTATACGACGTATCAATTGTGACTACGCCCGCGTATGACGGGACTAGCATTGGTCTTCGTTCGCTAGAGTCTGCGCGCGCAGAGGCCGAGAAAGCCCGCGAGGCGGCGCAGCGCAAGAAGGAAAACGACCTGGCCGCCAAGCGCCGCATTGCGGAGCGCAGAGCGACCACAGAGCAAAGGATTCGGGGTATCCGGCAGGACGCCACCCCGTAGCAACCCGGCGCAGCCGGAGGGCGGTCCTGCCGCCATTCATTCCCAAATGCCGCTATGTGCGGCCACTTCCATATGGAGACTACACACATGAGCTTGAAAGAGCTTAACGACAAGCGCAACAAGCTTGTCGCGGACGCCCGCGAGGCGCTCGACGAAATCACCAAGAACACCGACGAAGCCCGATCGGCTGAACTCGAAAAGCGCCACGACGACATTATGGCCGAGTTCGATAAGGTCGAAAAGCTTATTGAGCGCGAGCAGCGCGTTGCTGATGCCGAGGCTCGGCTTGCCAAAGCGGCCGAGGAAGAGCGCAAGGCTAAGCGCCCGGTTGGATCCGACACCACGCAGCGCGGCCAGGACGAGGGCGACGTTTCGCCAGAATACCGCGAGGTGTTCTATAAGTACCTGTCGCGCGGTGCGAGCCTCGATGAGCTGACCGCTGTTGAGCGTGACGTTCTTCGTGCCGGCGTTCAGCAGGACGCTGAAAAGCGCGTGCAGGTTTCGACGCAGGGTACTTCGACCACGGCTGGCGGCTATACGGTCCCGGTGGAGCTTTCCAATCAGATCATCAAGTCCATGAAGGCTTGGGGTCCGATGTACGACGAGGACGTCTGCACTGTTATCTCCACGTCGACCGGCGTGACGATCAAGATCCCGACCGTTGACGACACCGCCGTTACCGCAGGCGCTCACGCCGAAGGTACGGCGATGACCGATGATGGCGGCAAGGACGTCACTTTCGGCCAGAAGTCGTTGGAAGCCTACGGCTACGACACCGAATGGGTCAAGTTCTCGCTCGAACTGGCGCGCGATTCCATCTTCAACATGGAGAGCCTGCTGGGCGGCCTGCTGGGCGAGCGTCTTGGGCGCATTGCCAACCTGCAGCTTACGACTGGCGATGGCGTTGGCGACCCGAACGGCATTGTGACGGCATCTTCGCTCGGTAAGACTGCTGCCGTTGCGACGGGCGTGACCTACGACGAACTCATTGACCTGGTGCACTCGGTCGACCCGGCTTACCGCCAGTCGCCGAAGGTCCGCTTCATGTTCAATGACCTGTCGCTTGCTGCGTTGCGCAAGCTGAAGGACGGCGCGGGTAACTACATCTGGACGCACGGCGACGTGCAGAACGGTGTCCCCGGCTCGATCCTGGGCTACCGCTATAGTGTCAACCAGGCTATGGACGGCATTGCCACCGGCAAGAAGTCCATTTTGTTTGGCGATTTCGGCAAATACTTCGTTCGCAAGGTCGGTTCTCCGGTCATTGGCGTGAAGCGTGAGTCGTATTGGCCCGACCTCGGAATTGCCGGCTACATCTTCCTCGACGGCGAGCTTGGCGATACCGCGGCGGTCAAGCACTTGCTGCAGCCGTAATCCATAACGGGCGGGCCAAGCGCCCGCCCACTTTCTGGAGGTGGCCAATGAGCTACAGTACAAAAGTTTACCACAAGGTCGGCGGCGATGAACTCGTTGTCGCTCCTGGCGGTAAGATTACGAACAACGGCACGCAGGCTGCAACTATTGCTGATCCGACTGGCGGCGCCACAACCGACGCCGAGGCGCGTGCTGCCATCGTGGCGATTATTGCCGCGCTCAAGGGCGTTGGCATCGTAGCGAGCGCGTAATGCTTGTTCGCATGTTGGTCGGGCTGTCCGGCCCGGCCTACAGTCTTGGGCCGGGCGATGAGCGCGACTTCCCGCAGGCCGAGGCTGTTCGCCTTGTCGATGCGGGTTTTGCTGTCCCCGTTGCGGGGCAAAAGATTGAGCGGGCCGTAGCGGCGCCGGTTTTTGAGAAGCGCAAGCGAGGCGGCAAGCATGTGGTACACGCCGAAGGTGGTGACTCCGCCGACCGAGCCGATTGACGTTGCTGCGGCGAAAAAGCAGCTTAACGTCTTCCACGACGATCACGACGGTTATATCGGTGAATTGATTTCAGCCGCTCGCGATCACGTTGAGAAGTATTGCGGCGCGGCCTTTGCTTCGCGCGATATTGAGATTGAGGCCGACGCATGGTCGGACCTGGCTCGGCTGCCCGTGCTTCCGGTGAGCGGTATTACAGCTATCGCCTATGTTGACAGCGATGGCGCAACCGTAACGCTGCCGGACACCGTCTACGAGTTGCGCGGCGACGGCATAATTCTGAAGTTCAGCCAGACTTGGCCAGCAAGGCAGCGCGGCAGCCTGATAACGGTAACTGCTACTGTGGGCTTCGAAACATGCCCGCCTGCCGTGCGTCACGCCATGCTGCTTTGGATTGATAGCGCGTATGAGAATCGCGAGACTGGCGAGCAGTTGCCGTGGACAACGTTCGATGCGCTGCTGTCGAACTACAGATTTTACAGTTAGGAGACGATATTGGTAGACATTACCATTACGGCGACTTCGGTAGTTGCCGCCAGCAACGTTACGCGCGATAGCGGCACGGCGGGTGAGGCTATCACGGCCGGTCAGGCTGTTTACCGCAGTTCGACCACCAACAAGTGGATGCTTGCGGATTCGAACAGTGCGACCGCAGAGGCGCGCAAGGCGACGGGCATTGCGCTGAATGGTGCGGCTTTGAATCAGCCGGTTACGGTCGCCAAGAATGGTGACATAACGCTTGGCGCCGTGCTTACGGCTGGAACGGCATATTACCTATCGGACACGCCGGGCGGGATTTGCCCTGTGGCCGACATTGGCGCGGGTGAATACGTCTGTCTGCTGGGTTTGGCGAAGTCCACGAGCGTTCTGGCGCTTGGGATTCAGTTCCCGGGCGTGAGCTTGTAACAAAGAAGGAGTGCGACCATGGCATGGGTTCGATTTGAGAGCGACATGGACTGGTCGCCCCGCCACGGCGTCACCGTGGCTTACAAAGCCGGCATGACGCAGAACGTTACGGCACGTTGCGCCACGCTTGCTGTGGCTGCCGGCAAGGCGGTGCGGATGCGCAAAACAAGCCGCGACAGCCCGCCAGAGGAGCTGACCGATGCCGCAGAATAATAGGCGTGCCGGGGCTTTGCGCGAGCGAGTGAACATACAAGGCTGGACGGAAGAGCCAGACGGCTACGGCGGAACGAAGCAGGTGTTCGGCACGATCGCCACCGTCGCCGCTCACTTCCATCCGAATAGGGGCGGTGAGGCCGTCATGGCTTCGCGGTTGGCGGGCGCGCAACCGTTCGTGGTCACGCTGCGCTCGTCAACCCAAACAAGAGCCATCACGCCAGCCCATAAGTTGCAGGACGCGCGCAACACGGCGCGGATGTTCGACATCAAGGCTATTGCGGACCCGGATGGGCGGGGAGCATGGCTAGAGTTGCTGGTTACGGAAACGGTGACGTAGTGGCCACGAAGATAATCGGGCTGAAGCGCCTTAACGCGAAGCTTAAGAAGCTACCAAAGGCGGCCGAGATGGCTGTTAAGGAGGCGATGGAGCAAGGCGCTAACGAAATCGTCGCCATGATGAAGTCGCTGGTTGCTGTTGATAGTGGCGACCTACGCGATAGCATCGGGTGGACGTGGGGCGAGGCACCGAAATATAGCCAGCGCATAGCGTCCATCAAAGCGCGCGATGGCAAGCTGGCACTTACGATCTTCGCCGGCAACAATAAGGTGCGCTACGCCCACCTTGTAGAATTTTCGACTCGCGCACACGTCAATGGCGGCAAGTTCGCGGGCAGTATGCACCCCGGCACAAAGGCGCAGCCATTCTTCTTCGTGTCCTGGCGCGCCTTACGACGCCGCACCAAGTCGCGCATAACGCGCGCCATTACAAAATCAGCAAAACAGGTGGCGGCGGGTGGCGGGGGCGGCGGTTAAATGGATCCAGTTCTTGAACTACAGGCCGCCATACTGTCGCGGCTGAAGTCGCAGGCGGGCGTTACGGCGCTGGTTGGCCAGAAGATATACGACACACCACCTGTTGGCGCGACGATGCCGTACATCAGCATCGGCCCCGGAAATTATGTCACCGAAGACGTGGACTGCGTTTACGGCGGCGAGGCGATGATACAGGTAGATTGCTGGTCTGACGCCAGCGTTCTGTCAGAAGTCAGGCTTGTCGCTGGCGCAGTGCGTTCCGCGCTACGCGGCTGGGAACCATCGCTTGCAACTAATGCAGTTGTGACGTTCGACCATTGGCGCACCGACTACATCGAAGATGAGCAGATACGGCAGGCGTCAATCCGCTACACGGCCATAATCGAAGAGCCGTAACCGCGCACCACACATCACCAAATAGCCGCCAGTGAGCGGCCTTTTTTCATATGGAGAATTGAATGGCCCAAGCCACGACGATCAAGGGCGGGAAAATCCGCGTTATGCTTTCTGATGGCGGTTCGCCCGCCGTCTACGCCGCACCGTGCGGCCTGACGCAGCGCAGCCTCACGCTTAGCAAGAATTTGAACGAAGTCACTATTCCGGACTGCCTTGATCCGGACAAGGTCGATTGGGTCGGCCGCGATGCTGCATCCTTGTCTATGTCCATCAGCGGTGAGGGCGTTCTTGCTTCCGAGTCCATTGAGGCTTGGTTGGATGCAGGCGAAAGCATCGACTCGGTCGACGTGAAAATTGAGATAGAGTTCCCGGCGACAACCTACACGTACACAGGCAAGATGCAGGTGGAATCGCTGGAGGTCGGTGCCAACAACGGAGAGCGGGCTACGATTTCGGTTTCTATGCAGTCTGACGGCGAAATGGTCCGCACTAGCGCGCCGACGGTGTAATGAATGTCGAGGGACGGCTCTATTGAACTGGCTTGGGCGGATGGTGACTACACCTTCCGCCTTGGCTGGAAAGAGATAATCAAGCTTCAAGAGGCGGTAGACGCTGGCCCATACTACATCTATGGCCAGTTCCTTGCGTCTGCACGTATGTTGCTCGACCCGTCTGCCGCCAAAGGCATGCGGATCGAATATATCCGCGAGGTCATCCGGTGGGGCCTTATCGGTGGCGGAAAACCGGCTGATGAGGCTAAAAAACTTGTCAGCCTTTACGTGGAGGCGATGCCACCAGACGCGAACCTAGAGGTTGCCGCCAAGGTGCTTGGCGCAGGGCTGATGGGCGCGAAGGACGAAACGGTGGGGGAAGCCGATGCGGCAAGTCAAACGGTGACAAACTAGACGACTTGCCGCGCGGGAAAATAAGGTTCTCGTCGCTCTACGGCAACGGCGCCGTGATGGGCTTCACGCCACAGCAAGTTGACGCCATGTCAATGTGGCAGTTTATGGCTGCGGCGGAGGGGCACTTCAAGGCGAACAGTGGCGAGGAAGGACTAAGCGCCTCCGAAGTGGACGAGCTTTGGGACTGGATAAACTCTTAGCGAGTCGGCCTAATCCAGACCGACGGCAACCTTGAAACGGGCGCGAGCGAGTTCAAGCCTCTTTGTGGCGTCTGTCGTTACAACCTGGCAGGCGTCGCGATCTGTTATCCTTTGCGCGCCTTGGAGATTCCTATCGATGTCGTCGACTAGAAGTATTGCTTCGCTCCGGGACTTACCAGCCATTGTCAGATCGTTGATAGCGACGTGCCTGTACGTTTCGTAGAGTGCGGGTAGCCCGATTGTTTCCGCGCACATGCGGAATGACGCCAGGGTTTCAACGTTGGCGTCAAACATCTCTTTCGCTGCTGTGTACGGGTCCTGGGCAAGCGCCGCACTTGGCGCAAGCAGGGGCGCTACAAGAACAATTCGGGAAGTATAGATGGCCACTGACATAGAGCGTCTTGTAGTCCAGCTTAGCGCGGATGTCAAAAAGTATGAGAACGCCCTGAATAGGGCGCTCGGCATCACTAACCGTAAATCCAGAGATATGGAGAAGCGGTTTGACAGAATGTCGAAGAACGTTTCCGCGTCACTAGCGAACACGCTTCGGAACACCACGGCTCTGGTCGGTGGCGGTCTCGGCGTGCGCGAAATCGCGCAGTACGCTGACGCATGGACGGAAGCGAGGAACAAGATCCGCGCGTCCGCGACTGCTGCGGGCGTTCAGTCTCGCTCGCTTCAAGATCTGACAAAGGACGCAAACGACGCCCGCGCATCGCTGGCGATGTATTCCGACCTGTATGCGCGCATTATCCGATCGTCTGCCGGCGTAGCAAAGTCTGAGCAAGAGGTTGCTAACGTAACGAACGCTATTGCCAAGGCGTTCAAGGCAGGCGGGGCATCCGCGCAGGAGATGGAGGCTGGCCTTATCCAGATTGGTCAGGCGCTTGGGTCTGGCTTCCTGCAGGGTGACGAGCTTCGATCAATCCGAGAGAACGCCCCCGTTATCGCGGCGGCTATTGCCAAAGAGTTCGATACGACTATTGCGGGGCTAAAGAAACTCGGTGCGGACGGGGAGCTTACCTCTGATCGCGTATTTAAGGCTATCTTGGCCGCGCTGCCCGACATCCAGAAGCAGTTCGATGCAACGAACAAGACCATCGGTGATGGGTTTCTCAAGGTCAAAAACAACCTTACCGAATACATCGGGACGATGGCTGAGGCGTCTGGCCTAACGGAGACGCTGAACACAATCCTCGGCGCGCTTGCCGGCAATATCGACTCTGTCGCAAACGCTGCCGCTGCGGCAGGCGTAGTACTCGCGGCAACGTTTGGCCGGGGCGCAGCGCTAGCCGCAGTGGGCGCGCTAGCCAACCCTTTTGTCGCGCTTGCTGCTGCAGTTGGTGCCGCTGCTTATGCGATTAGTCAGTTGTGGGACGAAATAGTTCCGCTTCAGGGCAGCCTAGCTACGCTCGGCGACTACGCATCGGCGTTGTGGCAGGTCTTGGGCGACGGGGCTTCCGCAGTTCAGCAGACGGTTGTGGAGGCGTTCAACACGATCGTCGACGGCATCAATAGTGCTTTGTCTGGCGTTGGGACGTCCCTGTCCGGCCTGTGGGAGATGGTTAAGTCAGGCGTCAATTCGATCATCGACGCCTTTGCCCGTATGGCGGACTTGATACAGGCTGCCTTCGCGGCGGTCCCTAATGCGGTCGGAAGCGCAGTCGTCACAGCTATGAATACGATGATTGCGGGCGTTGAGGCCGGCATCAACAAGGTAATTCAAGCTGTAAACGCAGCTATTCGTTCCATTAATAGCCTTAGTGGTTTTGCGGGCATTGCGCCCATAGGCGAACTGTCCACACAACAGTTGGGCCGTATTGAAAACTCCTATGCCGGGGCGGCAAAGGCCGCTGCGGGTGCTTGGAACGACGCAATAAACCGCGAGACCGTCGACTATCTTGGCATGGCCGGAAAGGGCATCACGGATGCCACTAATGGCGCTGTAGACGCCATCGTTGCTAAGGCCAACGAGGTTGCTAACGCCCGCAGAGAACTGGAGCGTGAAACAAGCCGCGGCAACGCGCTAGCCGGCCTAGGTGAAAACACTGCCGGCTTTGGCAAAGGTATCGCTGGCGCGGGTGACGGTGGGGGCAAGAAGAAAAAAGGCGGTGGCCGCTCCAAACAAGACGAGTTCGCCCGCGAGATCGAGCAAATCAAAGAACGCACCGCTGCCCTGCAAGCAGAAACCGCCGCGATGGCGGGAATTAACCCGCTTATCGATGATTATGGCTTTGCGCTGGAAAAGGCGCGCGCCAAACAGGACTTACTTACTGCGGCCAAGAAGGCGGGCATCGCGGTTACGCCGGAACTTGCTGCGAAGATCGACGAGCTTGCAACTGGTTATGCCAATGCGAGTGTTGAAGCAGAAAAACTTGCTGAAAGCCAAGACCGTGCCCGGCAGGCAGCAGATGACATGCGCGAACTCGGTAAGGATGTTCTGGGCGGTTTTATCAGCGACCTGAAAGCAGGCAAGTCCGCATCAGAAGCCCTTGCCAACGCCTTGGGCAAGGTAGCCGACAAGCTGCTGGATATGGCACTGAATAGCATGTTTAGCGGTGGCGGCCTGTTTGGTGGTGGTGGCGGCCTGTTTGGTGGGGCGATCATTCCCGGCATTTTGCATAGCGGTGGCGTAGCAGGCCGGGACGGATATGGTCATGGCCGCGCGGTGTCACCTTCGGCATTCGCCGGCGCGCGACGTTACCACAAGGGCGGTATTGCAGGCCTTATGCCGGGAGAAGTGCCCGCAATCCTCCAGCGCGGTGAAGTGGTGATCCCGAAGGGCGCGAAGGCGGGCGCTCCATCGGTGCCGCAGAAAGTCAACATCAACGTCAACGTTGAGGGCGCCAATGGCGATGATCATGTCATCAGCCTTGTGCGTCAAGGCGTGAGCGCCGGTCTTAGCCAATACGACCGGCAATTGAACTCGACGCTCGGCGGCAAGATCGCCAATACACAGGCGAGGCAGATGTAACATGACCATTCGTTGGCCCATTCACGTCTTGCCTGCCCGCGACGTGTCGTTCGACATCGCGCCGCGAAACCTTGCGGCACCGTCATCTGTGTCCGGCGCGACGCAAGTTGTCTCGTCGGACGCAGGCATTTGGAAGGCGAAGCTTGGCGGCATTGTAATCAATCGCCGCGACCGCGTTCTTGCCTTTCGTGCCATTGCGAACCTGCTTGAGGGGAGATTGAACTCTATTCTGGTTCCACTGTGCCGCGGCTATCAGCCGGTGCCGGCAGGCTCCGAGCCGCTCTATGATCAAGTTCCGCATTCCGACGACGCCTTCTTCGATGATGACACCGGCTATGCCGGTCGTGTCATCGATGTGGTGACGGTTGGGTCGATGGCGCTGCGCGCGGTGTCTGGCACAGTGTCGGTGAACTACGCCGGGACGATCGAGCCCGGTCAGCATTTTAGCGTTGGTGAGCGGCTCTACCGAGTACGGTCCTTCAATGCCGATACCGGTGCAATCACCTTCCGGCCGCCGCTGCGCGAGGCTGTTCCGGCTGGCACCAATCTGGAGTTCGACGACCCGGTGGTGCGCATGAAGCTGGCGACCGACGACGCCATGAACCTTGATCTGGCGCTGCGCCGGTTCGGCAGCCCGACCGTCAATTTTATCGAGGATCTGTGAATGGCCTTCTTCACGTCCGATCAGATTGCCGCGCTGTCAGCATCGACGGTGCGCGTCGATTTCCTGACGAAAATGGAGTTCAAGTCCGGCACCTCATACCTGTGGAATGGCAACACCGATCTGATGACCGGCGGCCAGACATGGAAGCCGATGCATGGCGCGGGCGTGATCGACGGGCTATCGGCACCTACGGGCACGGCGGCAGAGGCGGTGACGTTCCAGCTTAACGGCCTTCCGGATCAGGCAACCGATCTTCTCAGGATGGCGCTGGAAGATAACCAGGACTCCGCGCAACGGCTCGTCACGGTCTATTTGCAACTGTTCGATGCCGACTGGCAGGCGGCGGGCGCACCTATCGGTATCTGGTGGGGCTTCATGCAGCCGCCGCGGATAACGCGCACGCCGATGCAAGGCACCGAAGGTGCAATCCAGTCAATCTCGATGCAGGCCGAGAACGCTTTCTTCAACCGCTCCCGGCCTCCCTATGGCCGCTATACCGACCGCGACCAGCAGAAGCGCTCGCCGGGTGACAAGTTCTTCCAGTTCACGCCGTCGCTGCTGTTCAAAAGCTTCACCTACCCGGACTACTAAGAGCCGGCCGGAGCCCAACATTTGACAGTCGATGAGTTTGTCGCCGCAGAGGCGCGGAAGCCTTTCGCGTGGGGCGAAACCGATTGCGCTTCGACAGCTGACCGGTGGGTCCAGCATGTGCGCGGTTTCTCGCCCATGGGCCGATATGGCCGCCACCATCAAAGCCGCGAGGAGGCACAGGCGTGGCTTGGTGAAACAGGCGGCATTGCCGTTCCCTTCAATCGGGTCATGCGCGCCGCTGGCTTCAGTAGGACCAAGGAGCCGAGGACCGGCGACCTTGGGTTGGTGATCTTCGGCAAGCGCCTGTGCATCGCCATTCACACCGGCTCGATCTGGTTCTCGCGTCACGAGGACGGACTAATCGGCGCGCCGCTCGAAAATGTCTGGAAGGCGTGGGCCATATGAACAATTCGTTGCAGTTGAGGCGGCAGCATCTGCGAGGATTCAACAATTTCCTCGAAGACACGACTGCCCTTCGCAATCCGCAGCTCTATAAGACCTTCGGCTTCATCGAAGGCATTGTGTTTTCAACGCTGGTTGCCACCGGCTCAACTCTTGCCGGCTCGGCATTCGCCATTGCGGCCATAACGGGCGCTGTGTCCATCGGTTTGTCGATCGGCCTTTCCTATCTCGCCAGTTCGATATTCGCTCCGAAAGCGCCAAAGCCGGAGGATGTGCAGCAGTCGGTCAAGAACCCGATTTCGCCAAGGATGCGCCATTATGGGCGGGTCAAGGTGTCCGGTCCATGGACATTTGCCGAGGCGAAGGGCGGGGACTTCTACAAGGTCCTGGCAATCGGCCAGGGACCGATCGATGCGGTCGAAGAATACTGGCTCGACGACACAAAGGTGACGCTGAATGTCGATGGTGGTGTCGTCGAGGAGCCGTGGGCATCGACAGGGACGCCCATCGGGTCTGTCGTCCAGATCAAATCGCGGCTCGGGGCAGCTACGGAAACGCACTACAGCGAACTGGCATCCGTGTTCCCGGAATGGACATCGGACCATCGGGGCGATGGTGTCGCCAGCCTCTACGCCAAGCAGTTCGCCTCCGGGCAGGAGTTTTATCTGTCGCGCTTTCCAAGCGGCGTAAATACGAACTACCGGCTCGTGATCCGTAGCGCCCAGGTCAAGAACCCGGTCACCTCCGCAACCGAATGGAACGACAACGCCGCTGCCGTGATCCGCGATTATGTCGTTCACAAGGACGGCATGCGCCTTCCGGAAAGCATTGTTTCTACGCCGCTGGCGCAGGCCGGGTGGGTGACCGCCTATAACCGTGCCGCCACGAATATTGCCACCAAAGCGGGCAGTGAGCCGCGTTATCGGCTGTGGGGCTCGTATAGCCTTGAGGAGCGGCCAGCCGACGTGCTGGGCCGCATGATGGCATCGTGCGACGGCAGGCTGGTTCCGACACCGGACGGCGGCCTGACGCTGGACATCGGCGAATGGCAGGAGCCGACCGTCACGATCGATGAAAGCACCATCGTTGGTTTCTCCGAGGTCGGTCGCGGGCGCGACGTGCTCACCTCCGCCAACACGATCCGGGCCAAATATCTGGATCCTGCGCAGGACTATCAGGGCGCGGATGCGGATCCATGGGTAGATGCCGCAGATGTGGGCGACCGCGGCGAGATTGCCACCGACATGGAATTCATCATGGCGCCGTCTCACAGCCAGGCGCGGCGTCTGATGAAACTTGCCGCATTCCGGGCAAATCCGAGTTGGGTCGGCCAGTTCCAGTGCAATCTCGGTGGACTTGCTGCCTTCGGTGAGCGCTTCGTGCGGATTTCGTTTCCGAAGTTCGGGATCAATTCGGTGTTCGAGGTGCAAGACTTCCGCTTCAACATTGGCGAGGGCGGTATCCTGCAGGGCGTCACGCTGCAGGTGCAATCGATGCCATCGGCCGCCTATGACTGGAATGCGGCGCAGGAGGAAGGCGATGCGCCGGTCTATGACGAAACCGAGGTAGACAATACGGTCCCGGTTCCAGACGCACCGACCGTCGATATCCTCGCTGGGCCGATAGCGCATCTGTCCTTCAGCCCATCGCCCAGCGCAATCCTGTCGATCGAGGCGCGCTACAAGATCACGTCCAGCGGCACATGGAACAGCATTCCGATCGAGGAAGGCACCACTACCGCCGACAGCTCAACGCTCGTCGAAGACGAAGAATACGAGTTCCAGCTCCGCTACGTGACGGAAAAAGGCCGGGCTGGTGACTGGTCCGCAAGCACCGTCGTCATAGCCGACTCCGTCCCCTGACCTAGCCAACCAGCACAGCATTTCCGCCCTGCCGTTTCGGTGGGGTCTCTAGACTTGGAGAATCCATATGGCGCAGACCGCCGAAAACGTGTTCCGCGATTTTGTCACCGATGGTGTTGCGTCCAGCGGCGCGAATAAGCCGAAAAAGGCGGAAGTGCGCGAACTTCTGACCGGCTACGAGACGATCATCAACGCTTTTGTCTCGGGCGGCGGTACGATCGTTCAAGGCGCCGCCAATCTGCCGACGCTGCTCAACTATCCGTCGCTCACGATGGCCTGGGTCATCGATCCGGACCCGAATTTGAGCGGCATCTATCAGAAGCAGGGTGCCTCAGGAGCCGGCTCGTGGGTGCGCCTGCTCGACCTGCCGTATAGCTTCATCAAGGCCACCAATGCAGGCGCCGGCACGGCCAATGCCATTGTTGCCACGACGAGCATCCCGGTTCCAACTGCAGACGGCGGCGCGCTGGTCACGGTCAATGTGTCGGCCGACAACACCGGGCCGGCGACGGTATCGTTCAACGGCGGGCCTGCGCTCAACATCATCAGTTCGTCCGGCAATGCGATGCAGGCCGGCTATCTGACGGCTGGAATGCAGATTGCAGGCTTTAAGGTCGGCTCGGATTTCCGGCTGCTGAGTGAAGCGGCTACGGCAGCGATGCTGGCGCTGGTCGAGCAAGCGGTGCTTGATGCGCAGGCGGCGGTTGCGGCCGCGCAGGCGGCCATGTCGTCGGTCGTTCCGAACATCTTCGCCACCAAGGCAGCGGCAGAAGCCTATGCGCCGGCCGTGGCGCCGGATTTCATTAATCTGGCCGGATACACGTTTGCGGGTGATGGTGGCGGCGCTCTCTATAAGAAGGTCGCAGTTGAACCGACACATGCGGGCAAGTTCTCGATCACGCTGTCTGATGCTGTGACTGTGGTCTGGTATGAGATTGCTGAGGAAGTGGTCAATCCGCTGATGTTCGGCGTCAATCGTAACAGCGCCTTCGACCAGACCGCCGCATTCCAGGCTATGCTCGACCACGGCGCGACAGAAATCTATCTCCCGCGCGGCATCTATAAGCTCGACGGCGATCTGACGTGCAATCACGACCTGAAGGTCAGGGGGGTGGGCACGCTCGATTTCTCGGCCGGCACTGGGCAACTGGCCACCTCTGGAATTGCAACAAGGGTTGGAGATCTTTCTGCCAACGTAGCCAAAGGTAGCCGTACGCTGTCCTTTACCTCCGTTGATGGTATCGAGGAGTTCGATCTCCTCTGTCTCTACAATCCTACCGATTATTCATGGTCAGGACATCGCGCATCGTATCGCGAGGGTGAGTTTTGCCGGGTCCATTCGATCAGCGGGAACACGGTCACGATCTATGGTCAGACGTATGATCCGTACACCGCCGCCAACATGCAAGTGTATCGGGTCGATGGTGTCTCTGTCGATATCGATGAAATCACGGTCATCCCAAGCGCGACCGCAAGTAAGGCGCCGATCCAGATCGACTACGGTGACGGCGTTCGCATCGGAAGGATAAAGGGCTCCAAAGGTGCTTATGCCTTAATCCAAATCAAGCGCTGCTATGATGTGGTGATCGATGATCCTTCCGTTCTCAATAATTCTCCGGTCGTCAGCGATGAATACGGCATTTCGATTGCGAACTCGCAGAATCTCCGCATCAGCGGTCCCGCCATCAACGCCACGCGCCACGCGGTAGCTCTCGGCGGCTTCGATGAAGTCAATTGTGTTCCAACGCGTGAGGCCAGGATACACAATGCGATCTTGTCCAATGCGGTCGATATCGGGGCCGGAGATGCGCATGGAAACTGCGATTGCGTCACCTACCAAGGATGCACGTTCCGAAATCAGGGCGCGCTTGGCGGGCGCAATACGTCATGGCTCGGCTGTACGATTCGGGGCGACAAGACAGCCAGCGGCATAGGTATGTTCGGCACTGAGATCGTCGGCGGTACATACACCTTTAGCGACAACACGATTATCTCTGACGGCGACGGCGCCGCAAACGCGTACTTCCATATGGTCGCGTACGGACCTGGAAACACACCAACAGGCCTGCAGGGCCTTCGCGATGATCTGCTACTGGTTGCAAACAACAACACCTTTGATGTAGCGGGCGGCGTCAACTCGAAATTGTTTCATTATGACCATCGCGGCAATGCCAAGAAGGCGACGATTATAATCGATGGTGTGGTTGTCCATCGCGCAACAGCGCTTCAAACGGTTGCATGGATCAGGGATACCGTAACGACGCCGATGGCATCCAACGGAATCGTGGTAGACCATGTATTCGCACCGTCTGGAACAGCGTTGCTTCTGAGCCAGTCATCGTTGGCGGGCGTCCCGACACGCGAGATGACGCAGCGCGGCAAGGTGGACTTCACTACCCAGGCCAACCAGGTGAACGCAGCCCCGGCGCAGAACTTCCGTTATAAATATTCAAAGATGCCGTCCGCTACTGCAGGCGTCTCCTTGGCGGCGGGTACATCAAGCGGCTTGACGGCCGGTCAGCCAGCATCGCCAAAAATCTATGAATTGAGCAGCACATACATTCGTCCTGCCATTGTCGCGCCAGCCGCGTTTACTGCGGGTGACGTTGTATCGATGCACTGGACGGCAGGAATACAGGATGTCTAAGCGCGGGCTGAGGGTAATGACAAGCTTCAATTGCTGGTAGGCATCTCCCGCAACACTGGGCGGGATGAGCGAAAATATCGTCTCATGTTCGATATTGGTCGCTCGAACAGGTGGAAGGATAGCGGCGCCACAATGAAGGTTAGTGCCGCCCCTATCAGCGGTTCAGGTGGCCATCCTGCTGTAACGCGATAGGGGCCGTTCCCGGTCAGGATGCCCTGCCACATGTACAGGCCATAGCTGATTACGCCTATGTAGCCAATCGGGCCCCAATCCATCAGGTGAACCGCACGGCGGTGCTGGTTGAGAAAGACCCAACCGATCACGCCAGCAATTCCGGCCGTCCCGGCGAACTCAATTGCTGCTGTGAGGGGTAGAAACAGGGGCAAGGAAATCGCCGCTAGCGAGATCGCCAGCGCGACCGGGCTGCGCCATATGAAAAATAGAGGCGCGTTGACGATTGCCATCAGCGAGCCGAACAGGATCGGGTAGATAGCCGGTATCGTCCACCTATTGGTGTAATGTGTATCGGAGAACTGTGGCCAAGGCGCGGTCCATGAAAAGTAGCAGATTGTTATGAACGCAACGCAGCCCGCCACCAGAAAACCCCTTCGGGGCGAAAGCAAGGCGAACACGAAAGGCCAGATCAGGTAATACTGTTCTTCAACTGCCAGGCTCCACAGGTGGCTCAGATAGTTTACCGTGTCTGCCTTGGGGATGAAATTGAAGACGTAAAGCGCACTGTACCACATTGCAGCCCATGCTGGTTGCGCAATCCCAGCCCAGATAAAAACGGACAGCAGTGCCAATACAAGGAAGTAAAGCGGCAGGATGCGAAGAGCGCGTCGGGCCATGAAATGCAAGACATTAATCCCGCCGGTTTTCTCGTACTCCTTGATCAGTAGGATGGTGATGAGAAAACCCGACAAGACGAAGAATGTTTTCACGCCGTAATTGGCGTTGAATACGGTGAAGAACTGTTTCCAGAATGGGCTTTGCACCTGTTGCACAATTCCAACGTGCGACAGGATGACAAGCAGAACAGAAAACGCGCGAAGAGCGTTGAAGCCGTAGATGTGCTGCATTCTGCCGATCCCCCGATAACCGGGCAGCCTTCGCACCAATCCGGTGGATTTTCAACCCACCCCCCCCGGCGCTGACAAGGCCGCCCCCTCCGATAAAAGGACAATCACCATGGACAGAACCGTGCCCACCGGCGCGGCGATGCTGCGCATCCTTGGCCGCCTGTCCCGTGTCTTGAATCGCGCCTTGGGAGGCAAGCCCGGCCAAACCCTGTGCGCCCGCATAGCGGTGGAGCGCGGCACGCAATGCCGATTCTGCCGCTTGGTTGGCTGGTTCACAAGTCCGAACCACTGCGCCGACGAGCTTGCGCGATGGAACAGGCGCGGGACGGCGGCAAGCCAAAGGGTGCGCAAATTAAGGAACCACCCATGAATCTAGACCTTGGTGACACTCGGCTGATCATTGCCGAGTGTGCGCAGCGCGGCTTGCTGCGCAATCAGGCCGCCTATGTGCTGGCGACGGCATATTGGGAGACGGCCCGCACCATGAAGCCGGTGCGCGAATATGGCGGGGAAAAGTATCTCAAGGGCAAGAAATATTGGCCATACGTGGGTATGGGCTACGTTCAACTGACCTGGCGCGAGAATTACGAGAAGGTCGGCAAGAAGCTTGGCGTGGATTTCGTCGCCAATCCGCGCCTACTGTTAAAGCCCGAATATGCCGCACCGATTCTGGTTGCCGGCATGAAGGACGGCTGGTTTGCCGGAGACAAGGCTGGCCGCCATTCACTGGGCAGGTACATCACGCTCCAGAAATCCGACTTCACCAGTGCCCGCCGCATCATCAACGGCACGGACAAGGCGGCGTCGATCGCCGCTATCGCGCGCGATTACGACGCGAGCCTGAAGGCGCTGGGATATGGCGTTGTAGGCGCGCCAGCCACTTTGCCTACAACGCCACACACCAAGCCCAACCTTTGGGCGCTGCTAGCCGCATGGTTTCAGCGCTGGTTCGGCCGCACACAGAAAGACGTAAAATGATTCCAGCCATTCTACTGGATCTGGCCGGCAGTGTTGCCGTGCCAGTCATTAAGAGCATTTTCGCCGACAAGTTCGGCGATGGCGGCAAGCTTGCCGGTGAAGTGGTCGACGTCGTGGCCGGCAAGCTTGGCGTGCCCGCGGCCAAAATCCAAGACCAGCCGCCCGAGAAAGTGCAAGAAGCACTGGTTGCCGCGGACCCAATCGCCGCGGACCTGCTGGCGCAGTATGTCGAGTCGCAGCGGCTCATGAATGAAACCATTGCCGGAGAGCGCGACAAAGGTGGCCCGACGTGGACTTGGGCCTGGCGCCCGTTCGGCATGTGGCTGTTTCTCGCTCTGACCGCGCACTACGGCGTTGTGGTGCCGCTGTTGAACGCCCTTTTGACAAGCCCGTTGGTGCTGGTGCTGGACATTCCGACGTTCGTAACGCTGTTTATCACCTACACCGGCCTCTACATGGGCGGGCATACCGCCAAGGCTGCTGTTGACGGCTGGCGGGCTAGCCGCAAATGACCGTAGAACTGATGGGTGCCATTGGCTTTCTGGTCATGCTGGCCGGCGCGCTGTTCGGACAGTACAAGTGGTGGAGTGGTTCGATAGGCAAGGTGCGCGACGATCTGGCCGCGCATAAGCTGCATGTTGCCGAGTCCTATGTGACCAAGGCCGGTATGTCCGAGCAGACGGCGCAGATTATGAAGGCTATCGAGGGTATCGGCAACCGGATCGACGGTATCAGCGAGCGGCTGGACAGGGCGTTTGAGCGCACACCACGCTCGCGCTCCTGACTCTACGCGCTGTTCCTAAAAACATCCTTGACGCCGAATAATTTTTGTTGCAGCCGCGTTTGACGCTACATACAAATAGATCGTGGCCTAGCGAGTCGGCCATGTGCGGCCTCACCAACCGCACCACCAGTCGCCAAGCGGCTGCACCACCACACGGCGCTACACCAGTAGCGCAGGCGCTAGCGGCAATAGTCGTAGGGCGCAAGAGGAGACATCCTCATGAAATGGCTACGCAATACAGCGGCGCTTGTTGCCGTTGCTGCGGCTATCGGTTTTCCGCTTGCCGCCTACAATGCACCGGCGGCTCCAGCACAAGCATCGCCAACGGTCAAGGTTCTTATGGCGAGCGGCCATGGTTCCGGCGTTCATATTGGCAACGGCTTCGTCATTACGGCCGGCCACGTTACCGAAGGCTACAGGACCGTTACTGTTCGCACGCAGGACGGCAAGGAGCGCGACGGCGAGGTTCTTTGGTACAACCATGCCAGCGATGTGTCGCTCGTGCATGTGACGAGCCTAGAAGCCAAGGCGGCAGCTCTTTCTTGCGCACCGACGAGCATTGGCGACGCCATCCGCATCGAGGGCAACCCAAGCGCGGTAGAGTTCGCCGTTACGTGGGGCAAGGTTAGCGCTTTCGGCAAGACCTGTTTTGAAAACCTCGATGGTAACGGTCAGTGGCGTGTGCTTGTAACTCTGGACGCTACGGCTGCACCCGGCGTCAGCGGCGGACCAGTTTATGACGGCAATGGTTACACTGTGCGCGGCATTCTTGTGTCCGGCATGGTCACCACGCGCGGTACGTTCGCTTACACGTACATGGTGCCTTCGACTGAAATCTGCCGCGTGCTTGGGCGCGCATAATCAAGCGGGTGTCCTTCGGGGCACCCGCATTTTTCGTTTGGGGAGATCACTATGGAACGGTTCTTTGTGGCGTTCTTCGGGACGCTAATCCTTGTCGCTGTAGGCATTGGCATAATTGCCGCTATAGTCCTCGGATTTCACTATTTTGGCCTGATAGGCGGCGGGTTGTTGGGCGCGCTGTCGCTTGCGTCGTTTGCGGGGCTTATGAACTATCTCGACGACCCGGCGAAGAAGGGGGCGCAATCATGAACTGGCTGCGCGACTTATTGGGCATCAACCGCTACGAGGTTGCCTGGAGTTGGGATAGCGGACGCGACACGCCGTACACCGGAAGCACGCGACAGTTCAAGGGCTGTCGCCCAATGACCAAGCGCCGAGCTTCTCGCTTGGCGCGCCAGATGAACAATGATTACGGCGCTGGAACGCATTGGGTGGAGCCAGCATGACCGACTGGCCCAAGCGCGCTGACGGCACAAACAAGACCATTGGCGAAATGACCGAGGAGGAGCGCCGCCCGATTCTTCGTGCCGCATTCTTGCGCAGCAAGATGGCGGCAGTTCCGGCGCTCGCCTACCGCATTGTTAAGGAGCCCACCACTTGAAGCCACAAATTTCAAACGACCTCGCGCTTGAGGCGGCAATCATGCGCGCGGCTTGCGACAGCGACAGCGAAGCCGCAACCCGGCTAGGCATTGCTCGCTCGACGTTTCAAAATCGAATGAAGCGCGCCGCGGAGCGCGGGCTTGTCGCGCCTGGCAGAGAGACGATGCCCGGGTATCGCATCGAGTCTCTGACCGAGACGCCGAACGGCACGTTTATAAAGCAGCGCAAGGAACACGGTGAGGAATACACGCCGACGCTGCCGGTGAAGGGCAAAACGACGCTAGTTGATGCGGAAGGCCGCATCATCACGCAGCACATCATGGAGAGGGCGAGTGCGGAGGCGCAGGCTGACGCCCTGCGGGCCATGGTGGATGCGTTCAAGGAAGAGATACCGCGCGTCAACATCATGCGGGCGCCTCGGGGTAGCATAGCCGAGATCGCCAATCAGTTCACTGTTACAGACAACCACTTCGGGATGCTGTCATGGCGCGAAGAGACCGGCGCAGACTATGATTTGCGGATTGCCGAGCATCTTCTGCTTGATTGGTTTTCCGCAGCCGTTTCACAGGCCCCGCACGGCGACACGGCGATCCTAGCGCAACTCGGAGACCTGATGCACCATGACGCACTGGAATCGGTGACTCCTGCACACAAGCATGTGCTGGACGCTGATAGTCGGTTGCAGAAGGTAATTCGCGTCGTCATCAAAACCATCCGGCGCATTATCGACATGCTTCTGCAGTCTCACCAGCGCGTGCATGTCGTCATGGCTTCGGGCAATCACGACCCGGCATCGTCTGCATGGCTGCGCGAGATGCTGGCCGCGATGTACGAGCTTGAGCCGCGGATTACCGTCGATAATTCGCCAAGCCTCTATTACGCTTTCCAGTGGGGGCAAACCGGACTTTATTATCACCACATGCACAAGCGTGACGTGAAGGACATCGACCGCGTATTCGCCGGCATCTTCCGCGAGATGTTTGGGCGCTGCCGCTACAACTACGGCCACGGCGGGCATCGCCATAGCGACCAAGTGATTGAGACACCACTAATGATCGTGGAGCGCCACCAGACGCTTGCCGCACCAGACGCGCATTCTGCTGGCGGCGGGTGGCTGTCCGGTAGGTCGGCCAAGCGCATCACCTACAGCAAGGATTTCGGCGAAGTCGGGCGGTCGACGTTGCGGCCTGAAATGGTGCTTGGCGCAAGCAAGATGCAGGCGGCGAATGATAACGGGCCGCGGACGGTCGCCGCATGAACCTCTGGATCTTCTCCGACACGCACATGGACCACGGGCGGTTCAATCTTGAGCCGCCCGCCAGCGCCGACGTGGCAATTGCGGCGGGCGACATCCAGAACGACGACTTTCTGGTTGCGCTCGCCCGGCAACTGCCTGTGGTCTTCGTGCCCGGCAACCACGAGTTCTATGGCTACGCCTATGCGGAGCGGCTTGCCGTCCTGCGGGCATTGCCCGGCGTCACGGTGCTGGACAACGACACAGCCACCATCGGCGGCATCCGGTTCCACGGCGCAACGCTATGGACCGATTACGGCTACAACCCGCTGGCGGCAGAAACTGCGCGCCGCAGCATGAACGACCATCGCTATATCAAGTGGACGAAGGAACCATATCAGCGATTCCTGCCGTCGCATGCGACCAAGATGCATCAGGCTTCGGTTCGGTATCTGGACGTCAACGTGAGGCCCGGCGACGTGGTGGTGACGCATCACGCGCCGTCCGAGCGATCGGTCGCGCCGAAGTATGCCGGGCAGCTTTTGAACCATGCTTACTTTTCCGCCCTGGACGCGGAGATTGAAGCATGGAGGCCGGCGCTATGGGTGCATGGCCACGTTCATACCTGTTTCGATTATCAGGTCGGAGAAACCAGAGTGCTGTGCAATCCGCACGGCTATCCCGGCGAGAACCCGGATTTTGATCCTGCGCTTGTCGTTGCCGTCTAACCGGGCGGCGAACACCACGAAGAGGAGATGAATATGAGAACCTATCCCGGAGGCGGCTATACCGGCACGCCGCCCGTCAACGGCGGCACGCTCTACGACCATCCGCGCAATGTGCCCAAACTCCACTGGGACTCGGTTGCCCGCAGCTACGTTGAGCACGACACGGAGCACATGGAGATGTTTGGGGAAATTGTGGCTACAGCAGACGTGGAGGTTGATGCTGACGGGACGCGGCACATCGTTGCGGTCAACGACAACCTGCCGGTTGCCCGGCAACAGGCACGGGACGACGAGAAGTGGCGCAGCACGGTAGGCTTCCGGCTTAAGTGCTTACCCCTCGGCATAACCTACCTCGGCTCACCATACAGCCTCTACAAACACGGTCTGCATCGTGCTGCTCGCGAAGCCGCAATGGCTGCGGCCCGCCTGATGGAGATTGGGCTGGTTGTTTATGCGCCAATCCCGCACGGACATAGCATCGCGTGTTGGGGTGACCTGCCGGCCGAGTGGGAGTTCTGGAAGAGGCAGTGCCAGCCGTACATCGACGCAGCTTCGTCGCTGGTGGTGCTCAAGCTTGATGGCTGGCAAGACAGCGTGGGGCTGACTTACGAAATCGAATGCTTCGAAGAGGCCGGCAAGCCGATCGTCATGGTGACGATGGACGAAGTGCTGGGGCTTCGTGGCGAAGGGAAGAGGAGTGCGGCGTGATGGTGAATCTAGACACTGCGCGTAAACTGTTCCGCTACGACCGGGAAGCGGGGAAATTGTACTGGAAAGAGCGTGGACCAGAGTTCCAATCCGATGATGCGAAGCGCCGAACGTGGAACACAAGGTGGGCAGGCAAGGAAGCTGGCAGCATCAGGCAAGGATATCGTGTCTGCGAGGTATTTGGGCGCCCCATGAAGATTCACCGCATTATCTGGTTTCTTGAGAAAGGCTGCTGGCCAGATGTAATCGATCATATTGACGGTGATGGCCTCAACAATCGCATTGATAACCTAAGAGACGTGTCGCAGGCGGAGAACATGAGAAATGCCGCCCGTCCCAACGACAACACATCGGGGAGAGTCGGTGTGTCGAGGTTGCATCGAACAGACCACTGGGGAGACTGCTGGCAAGCGTACATAAATGTGCGTGGAAAGAGGATAGCCTTGGGACTTTTCAAGTCATTCGAGCATGCGTGTCTCGCCAGAGAGGATGCGGAAAGGCAATACGGGTATCACGCAAATCATGGGAGGGCTGCGGCATGACATACAACTTCCATGCTGGGATGGACGTAGTTTGCATCGATGACAATGTGCCTCTGGCTGGAGGCGGTGTGGTTAAGGATGCGAACATCACAGAGGGGGAGACGTACCGACTCCGTTGGGTAGGCATGGCGTCGCACTACGTCTTTGGCGACTACCTTGGCGTCAAGCTTGAAGGCGTCGACAGCAAGTTTGGCGAGGCGTGGGGCGTTCCCGATGCTCCTTATGCCGCCCGCCGCTTTCGTCCGCTGGTGAAGGATCCTATCGCGTTGTTCCGACGCATTGCCACGGACCCCGACTATAAGATTGATGCCCCAGAAGGGCCGGTTCGGGACGAGCCGTTGCCGCCAGAGAAGGCGCCGAAACGTGAGAAGGAGGTGGTGTGATGGATAGAGACGACGCAATAGCCAACTTGAAGCACAGTTTCCACAAGACACGCTTGACAGAGAAGGTGTCCGTGGACGCCGATGCTCTTGGCGCCATTCTCTACGACAACGACAACAAGCCCAATCTAGAAGTGCCGGCGAAAGTGCGCGCAATAGCCATCAACGACCTGGTGCGCTACTTCCACGGCAAGTCAGCCGCGAATGGCTGGTGGTCCGAGTCCGATCGCGCCAATCCGTTTGTCGTGCCGTGCAAATTGATGCTGGCGGTTAGCGAGCTTTCAGAGGCGATGGAGGGTCACCGCAAGAACCTGATGGACGACAAACTGCCCCACCGCAAGATGATCGAGGTGGAACTTGGCGATGCGCTCATTCGCATTTTCGATATGGCCGGTTTCCTTGGCCTGGACCTTGGCGGCGCAACCATGGAAAAGGATGCCTACAACGATGTGCGCGCCGACCATAAGGCGGAAGCCCGCGCTGCTACGGGCGGAAAGGCGTATTGATGGCCACCCAAACACGAGAAGCCTTGATGGCTGCCGTCGTGGCAGCAATCAAGGAAGTTGGCATTGATGCGTTCAAGCGCACGTCGCTGTTTCTGTCGAATGAGAGGAGGGCGTGATGGCTGAAAGCATGATTGAGAAGGTGGCGAGGGCTATTTGCGCCAGCGACTTCCTTGGCGACAACGATGTTTGGGCAAAGCTGTCGCCAGCCATGCAGGGCAACTACTGCGACAACGCCCGCGCCGCCATCGAGGCAATGCGGGAGCCGACGATGTTCATGTTGAGGTCGGCAGATAACGCCATCATTTCCGATGAGAGGTTCGAATCCGGTCCTTTCGAGAGCGACAAGTTCACATGGGAAACCATGATAGACGCAGCCCTTGCGGAGCAACAGTCATGACCCCCACCAACACCGCTGCCTGGTCACCATGGGGTCGCCAGCCGCTTGCTGCGAATGATAATCTCCCGCGTGTGGTTGCCTTTACCGGCGTCGCTGGTAGCGGCAAGTCCACCGCTGCGGACTACCTCACCAGCAAGGGTTACACACGCATCAAGTTCGCCGGCCCGCTTAAGGCCATGTGCCGCGCCGTTGGCCTTTCAGACGAACACATCGAGGGTGACCTGAAAGAGCGCCCGCTGGACTGGTTACAAGGCAAGTCGCCGCGCCAGTTCATGCAGCGCCTTGGAACAGAGTTCGGCAGGGACTGCATCGGCCCACACTTCTGGGTCGGCCTGTGGGAGCGGGCCGCACTTGAGGTGCTGGACGAAGGCGGGCGCGTCGTCTGCGACGACTGCCGCTTCGCCAACGAGGCCGATGCGGTGCGCAAGCTGGGCGGTGTTGTTGTCCGGCTGGCGGGGCGAGGGGGCTTGGCCGGTGGCCATGCTTCGGAGAGCGTGGATTGGGAGGCGGATGCGATGATCGGCAACCACCACGGCATAGACAGACTGCGTGAAAACCTCGACTGGGTGATGCGTGAGGTGGCGGCATGATCTATAAAGAGACCGCGGCCAGCGGAGAGGTGCTGATCTATATGAACGGCGCGCTGCTGTACAAGAAATACCCGACGGGCGATTCTGTGCTGTTCGAAAAGTATGGACCTCCGACACGGAAGGCTGATCGCGATGCCGGGCACTATTGACCTCGCCGCCGCCTACGAGCTTGCCGCCCAATGGCACGATAAGAACTACAGAGGCTGCATGGCTATTGCTAAGGACGAACCGCGCATAGCGGCGGACATTCGCGAGCGGGCCAAACAGGCAGCGGTCCATCATAGCGCCAGCGCTGCCGGGTTGCGGCACGCCGCAATCGAGCATAGACGAAAGGCTTTACATTAGGGCGCTTCGGCGCCCTTTATTTTTGTGACGCCTTGCTCGGCACCAAATTCCCACTAGCATCCCGCACACGCCGCCTCTTCTTCTCGCCGGTAGGTCTAGCGGCACGCGGCACAAGTTGCTCCGCGCTGACTGTGCGCAGGAACGTCGCCGGGTTGAACTGTCCGTCGTTACGCGACAGCGCGTCGACCAGCCGGGGCGGCAGGATACCGTTGTCGTGCAGGAACTTCGCGCTAGCGAGCATCGCCTCGATGTGGCGGTTAGCCTCGTCGGCCAGCGCGGCCTTGGCCTTAACTTCGGCTTCGCGTTCCAGTTCGGCTAGCGCCATGTCAATCTCGTCCCGCTGCCGCCTTAGCTCCGCAGGACTCTTCTCCAGCAGTTCCGGGCGCAGTTTCGTTATGTCGTCGACTGCCATGTTTATGTCTCCGCTTATAGCGCGGATATACGGTAACGGCAGGCAAAAGAAAAGCCCGCACACGGCGGGCTACGGGCTTCGCTTGCGTGGTGGCTGTCGCTATTCCTTTGCGCGTTACGGATTGTGGGTCGTGCGGTAGCAAGCGGGTGGATGTGCAAAATAAAACACACTTTTTCGACTCCACTTTTGAAACCGTTGCAGTATAAGGCGTAGCAACCTCCAAGTTCTCCCTTGGTAAGGGAGAGGTCGAGAGTTCAATCCTCTCTCGCAGCACCAGGTCGCCCCCCACGATCCTGCAGAAAACACGCCTGTCCGGCTTCGCCGCTTGGCTTGCCGCATCGCCTTGCCTGGTCCGGGGAAATCCCGGCCTGCACGTCTTGGCGCAGGCCGGCTGCAGGAACAGTTCTCAATCGCCGTAGATGTCGAAGTCGAAATATTTGGCGACGATCTTGCCATAGGTGCCGTCGGCAACGATCGCGTCGATGGCCGCGTTCAGATTTTCCCGCAGCTTGTCGTCGCCCTTGCGCACCGCTATGCCGGTTTCGGAGTCGGTGCCCTTGATGTCGCCGATCATCTTGCAGCAATCCTGACCGTTGGTCTTCATCCAGTCGACCAGAACGAACTTGTCGGCGACCACGGCGTCGATGCGGCCATTGGTCAGGTCGGCCATGGCTTCTTCCTGCGTCGGGTATTGCTTCACGTCCGCGCCGGCCTTTGCATAGAAATCGTCTGCATAGATGCTCTGCGTGGTCGAGGCCTGGGCACCGACCGTCTTGCCGGCAAGGGCGGCCGGTTCGGTCGAGGTCAGGTCGGAATCCTTGGCTGCGACAAGCGCCAGCGGCGTCACGTAATATTTGTTGGTGAAGTCGACCTGCTTCTTGCGTTCATCGGTGATCGTCATCGAAGCGACGATGGCGTCGAACTTGCCGGCTTGCAGCGCAGGAATGATCCCGTCCCAATCCTGTGTCACAAGTTCGCATTCAACTTTCATCTGCTTGCACAGCGCCTCGGCTATGTCGACGTCGAAGCCGACCAGCTTGCCGTCGGCGGTCAGGCTGTTGAAGGGCGGATAGGCGCCTTCCGTGCCGATTTTGAGCTTGGTGGCGTCTTGCGCAAATGCCGTTCCGAGCGCAAGCGCCAGAATGGCTGCAGCCAGTGGGCCGGCATAGTGGGATAGTTTCATCGAATCCTCCATTGATGGCCCATCCTTGGGATGAACCGGGCGACATCTGCGGGCGCGCGCCATGGCATAAGAGCTGTCGCGTGGTCCCAGAACCTTGCGCGTCCAGTTGGGCGCGGTGTCGTAATCTGCACCAGCCGAACCGGTTTCGCCAGATTTCTTGCAAAACCGGTGCATTATTGTGATGGGAGCGCTGCCGCTAGCGCAGATTGAACTGGACGGGCAGCGAAAGCTTCATCCGGCTGGAGGCGATCTCCGGTGGCGGGGGAGGCACCGGCGAGGCCCGGTTCACCATTTCAAGCGCGGCCTTGTCCAGTTCCGCATTGCCCGACGAGCTAGCGATCCGGGCCGAGACGACCGAGCCCGACGCGTTGATGGCAAAGCTCACCTGCACCATCCCTTCTTCGCCGCGCGATTTTGCTCCGCGCGGATAGCGCTTGTGGCGGTTGATCCACGCCAGCACGCGCGACTGCCAGCGCGCCGGGCTGACTGAAGGCGCCTTGGAGGCCTTGCTGCTGCGCGAGTTCTGCTCGGAAGGCGTGGGTTTGGCCTCCGCCGTTCTTGGTGTCGGTTCCTTGCGTTCCGGCTTTTTCTCCACCTGCCTGGGCTTCCTGGGCGCAGGCTTTTCCTTCGGCTTGTCTTCGATGACCGGCCGCTTCTGCGGCAGCGTCGCCACCACTTCGGGTGTCACCACATCCGGAACTTCTATCTCGTCGACCAGAGGTTCAACGGTTTGCGGGTCGACTTCCTCTGGCTGCACGTCCTCGACCGGCTCGATCGTATCGGGTTGCAGTGCAGCCGTCTCCAGCGGCTCTTCCTGCGGTTCTACCATCTCTGCTTCAGCGCTTTCTGTCGGCTCGACCACCTCCTCGGCTGCCTCCGCAACTTCCTCGACCGGCTCGATTGTATCCTCGACAGTCTCCTGTGGCGTCGCATCGGATGCCACCGCATCCGGCAGCGTCATGGGAAGCGGGGTGAGGTCGATTTCAAGCGCCTGCTCGGCCGCATCGATGGGCAGCTCGGCTTGCGAGGTATGAAGCGCATAGGCTGCCAGCCCATGTGCTCCCAGCATGAAAAGTGCTGCGCTGCCCCACAGTGCCGCCTCGCGCAGCGACAGGATGCCCGGTGCCCTTCTCATTGGCTTGCCGCCGAGGCCTCGGCGCCCGGCACCATTTCGAGGCCGACCAGCGCCACCTTGAGATAGCCGCTGGCACGCAGAAGGTTCATCACCTCCATCAGGTCGCCATAGGCCACTGCCTTGTCCGCGCGCAGCAGGATGCGTGTTTCCTTGTCGCCGCCGGTGCGGCTGTCGAGGGTTGTGCCGAATGTATCGCGCGCGATCTCCTCATTGCCGATGGCGAGTGCGAGGTCCTGCTTCAGCGTCAGGAAGATCGGCTTTTCCGGTCGTGGTGCTGCCTGGGCCGTCGAGCCGGGCAGATCGACATTAACGTCCACCGTGGCCAGCGGTGCCGCCACCATGAAGATGATCAAGAGAACAAGAATGACGTCGATGAACGGCGTCACATTGATCTCGTGGGTTTCCTCCAGATCATCGCCCGCACGTTCCCTGATTCTGCCTGCCATGGCCCGTGTCCTTATTCAGCCGCCATGGCTCTGCGCGGCAAGGCGCGGAAATCGAGGTCACGGCTCACCAGCCGTTCCACGCCGGCGCTGGCGTCGGCCAGCACCTGCCGGTAGCCGGCGATCGAACGGGCAAAGACGTTGTAGATCACCACTGCCGGTATCGCCGCGACAAGCCCGAGCGCCGTAGCCAGCAATGCCTCGGCGATGCCCGGCGCCACCACGGCCAGATTGGTGGTCTGCGCTTCCGAAATGCCGATGAAGGCGTTCATGATCCCCCACACCGTGCCGAACAGGCCCACGAAAGGGGCCGTCGAGCCGATCGTTGCCAATACACCGGTGCTGCGCGCCATGCGTCGTCCCGCCTGCGCCTCGATGCGCGACAGATGCGACGTCACCCGCTCCTTCAGCCCGTCGCCCTTTGCATGGTCTAGCGCTTCGGTTGAAAGTTCGACCTCATGGCGGGCGGCCTGCACCATAAGTGCGGCCGGATCGCTCTGGCTCGACATGCCAGGCACGAGTTCCACCAGGCTGCGGGCCTCCACGATGCGGCGAAGCGCGCGCTGCGCCCTCAATTTGGCCGCGGCGAGTTCCAGCGATTTGGCAAGCCATACTGTCCAGGTCACCAGTGAGGCGAAGGCGAGGCCGATCATGACCGCCTTGACGACGATATCGGCGCCCATAAACATGCCCCAGGGCGACAGGTCGTGCGGCAGGACCATGTCGGCCGCAGGCTGTGTGGCGTCCTCTGCCGGTGCCTGGATGGCCGGTTCGACGGCTTCCGGCTGCGCGCCCGCAGGCTCCGGCTGGGCATTGCCGCTGTCCGGGGCTTGCACGGCCGGCACTGATGTGGAGTCGGCCTGGGTGGGCGCTTGCGGCTGGATATCCTGTGCTGTCCCGATCGCGGGGCTCATCAGCAATGATGCCGCAAACAGCAAGGCGGCGACAATTTTGATCACGGTACGCTTCCTGAGGTTATTTCTTGACTTTTATACTCAACTAACAAGCCTGATCAATGGGCCGGTCACATTTTGTGTGGGAGAAAGCGGGAACCCGCTGGAAGGTATCAGCCATCATATATGTTTGCCCCCGCTGGCGCAGCCTGTGGTTTCCCGGGATGATGGGATGGGGGAAAACTCCTGAATATCCATCTGTTTAGCGGCAATGACATTGATAAGGCGCGAAAGGCATCTGATGATGCCCGTCCTAGAGCAGCGGGCGTTCTGACGAACGCGTGCCCTGCTGCTCCAGTTGGTTTCTTTAGCCGCATTTGTGCAACGTCAGACGATTCTGTCTGACTGCAAAATGCTCTAGTGCAAGGTCGAAACTGAAACATGACGCCCGATGCAGCGCTGACAAATATCCTTTCCGGCGTCTCGGCCATCGGCTCGATCGAACGGGTTCCGCTCGGCGAAGCGCTGGGCAGGATCGCTTCGGAGGATATTACATCGTCGGTCAGGCTTCCGGCCTTCGACAATTCCGCAATGGACGGCTTTTGCGTCCATGCCGACGATCTTGGCGGTGCGTTGCCGTTTCGGCTCCGTCTCCAGGCTGAGTTGCGAGCCGGTGAGCGGCCGGACACCACTCTTCGGCCCGGCCATGCGATTCGTATCATGACCGGCGCCATGGTGCCGGACGGCGCTGCGGCGGTGGTGCTCGACGAGGGGGCCGAGGTGGCCGATGGCGCGGTCACCATCCATCGCACCGTCACTGCCGGCAAGAATATCCGCCGCACCGGCGAGGATGTTCAACTCGGCACCACAATCGTTCCGGCAGGCTCGCTTCTGACTGCCCGGCATCTGGCGCTGCTTGCGGTGGCCGGGGTTGGCCGGGTCGTTGTGCGCCGCGCGCCGCGTGTGGGAGTGATGTCGACTGGAAACGAACTGTTGGAGCCGGGAAACGAAGCCGGAAACGGGCGGATCGTCGAGATCAACCGGTTCTTCCTCCTGTCGATGCTGAGATTGACCGGCGCGGTCGTGACCGATCTCGGCATCGTCCCGGATGATCTCGATTCGCTTGCCGGCGCCTTTGCCAATAATCGGGGTCTCGACTTGATCGTGACGTCGGGAGGTGTTGCAGGCAGCGACGCCGATCTCGTCACAGCCGCAGTGTCTGCCGCTGGCGGCAACACTTCGGTCTGCGCATTGGCGCTACGGCCGGGCAAGCCTATAGCGTTCGGTTCGCTGGGGGCTTGCCGCACACTGCATTTGCCGGGAAATCCGATGGCGGCATTGGTGACGGGTTTTCTGTTCATGCTGCCGCTTGTGCGCATGCAGGCCGGTCTCGACCCGCACAATCGACCGGCAATCGCAAAGACCGCAGGCGAGTTCCACCACGTTCCACGCAAGACAGAGTTCGTTCCCGTCCGCATCGTCGGTCCCGACGCGGACGGAATCCCGCTTGTGGAGATGCTTGGAAAGGGCGGCTCGGCGCGGCTCCTGCCGCTGGTCATGGCTGACGGGCTGGCGGAACTGCCTGCATCGCGTGGTTCTCTCGATACAGGCGAGTTCGTGCCCTTCTACAGCTTCCGGCAGATGGGCCTGGCTTGACCTTTATGCCGCCTTGTTGCGCCGCTCCTGTCCCGCGATCATCTCGGCGATGGGGCCGAAGACGAGGTCGCGGATGTCGGCGCGTGCCAGCGCGAAGGCGACATTGGCCTGGATGAAGCCCTCCTTGGAGCCGCAGTCGAAGGTGCGGCCGGCATAGGGATGGGCGTGGAAGGCCTGGCTGTCGGCAAGGCGCTTCATCGCATCGGTGAGCTGGATCTCGTTGCCGGCGCCGCGCTCCTGCGTGCCGAGCAGCTCGAACACCTCCGGCTGCAATATGTAGCGGCCGTTGATGTAGTAGTTGGAGGGCGCCTGCGCCGGGTCCGGCTTTTCCACCATTTCGGTCACGACAAAGCCCGAGCCGACCTCGCCGCCCTTGCCGACAATGCCGTATTTGTTGGTCTCGGTCGGGCCGCATTGCTCGACCGCGATCACATTGCCGCCGGTGCGCTCGTAAAGCTCCATCGCCCCGGCCAGGCAGCCGCGGGCCCCGAACGACACCATGTCGGGCAACAGCAGCGCAAACGGCTCGTCGCCGATGATGTCGCGCGCGCACCACACCGCATGGCCAAGCCCGTGCGGCACCTGCTGGCGGGTGAACGAGACCGCGCCGGCCGGCAGCTGCAGCGCCTGCAGGGCGGTGATCTGGCCGACCTTGTTCGTGCGCGTCAGCGTGTCGAGCAGCTCGGGCTGGATGTCGAAATAGTCCTCGATGACATGCTTGTTGCGGCCGGTGACGAAGACGATGTGCTCGATGCCGGCCTCCAGCGCCTCATCGACCGCATATTGCACCACCGGCCGATCGACCACCGTCAGCATCTCCTTCGGCATCGCCTTGGTCGCCGGCAGGAAACGCGTTCCCAACCCCGCCACCGGGATCACCGCCTTCTTCACTTGTTTCATCACACCATCCCTGTTCTGCAATTTTGGCGACCCGCCCAATTCCAGAATTACCCGCCCAGCGATCGACTGGCCGGCAAGCTTTTACTTTTAAAGAGGCTCGACGCGTGAAATCGCGTCCTGCCGACGATTTCAAGAACACCCGACCCGTGGTTTTGTTCCACCAGACTGGCTTGCACGATCCGGTATCCCTGTCTCGTGGGAGCAGACGTGGCGCAACGGAATGACCACAATATGGCGTTTGCAGCCCCGTGAGCGTAAATCTCCCAACCCTGTTAAGACGATTCGTCGCCGATTTTCGCCGGGGAGAAAAGCTCAGCCTGGCCCAGCATTTGGTTCATGAAGCTGATCTGCTGCTCGAGCAAGCCTATACGTTTGGTGTAGCCGATCATCGATTCGGTCATCTCGTCTATCTTCGCTGACGTTGCTGTGGCAGCGCGATTGTCTTCGAGCGCCTGCTGCGAGAAGGCTGCGTCGGCGGTGATCTTCTCGTAGCGCTCCTTCAGCCCATCGCGCTCGCGCAGGATTTCCGAACGCAATTCGTCCAGAAACTGGTGCAGCCGCCGCTGCCGGCTTTCATCGGCCTCACGGTCGCGCTCCGGATTTCTGGTGCGGAAGCGGAACAGTGCCATTGCTGCGTGCCCTCGGTCGATTTGCGGTTGCCGAACCCTATCAGCAAAGCCGTTAGGGCTCAGCACAAATCGACGCTTCAGCTTGCAGGCGCCGGCCAGGTGGTAGAGTGTGACTGGACGGGCGGCGGTTTCCTTGGCAAGAGGGCCGTGCTTCCACATATCTCCCTGATCTTGTCACGTATCGGACCTGTCATGACCAATATCGCCCTTACCGGGCTTGCCCGTGATCTTGCCAAGCGAGAAGAGGAGGGCCGTCCGATCCGCATCGGGGTCATCGGGTCCGGCGAGATGGGCACTGACCTGGTGACACAGGCGATGCTGATGCCCGGCGTCGAGGTCTGCGCAGTTTCAACGCGCCGCCCGCATACGGCTCGTGCTGCAATCGGTATCGCCTATGGCGACGACGCCAAGGCCGCCGAGGCTGATACCCAGTCGAAGGTCACATCGGGCATTGAAGCCGGAAAGATCGTGATCACCTCCAATGAGATGCTGGTCACCAATCCGCTAATCGACGTCGTCATCGACGCCACCGGCAAGCCCGGTGTCGCCGCCGATTTCGACCTGATGGCCATGGAGCACGGCAAGCATCTGGTCATGATGAATGTCGAGGCCGACGTCACCATCGGCGCCTATCTGAAGAAACAGGCCGACAAGCTCGGCGTCGTCTATTCGGTTGGCGCCGGCGACGAGCCTTCGAGCTGCATGGAACTGATCGAGTTTGCGACCGCGCTTGGCTACACCATCGTCTCGGCCGGCAAGGGCAAGAACAACCCGCTCAATCATGATGCCGTTCCCGACGACTATCGTGAGGAAGCTGAGCGCCGTAACATGAACCCGCGCATGCTGGTCGAGTTCGTGGATGGTTCCAAGACCATGGTCGAGATGTGCGCCATCGCCAACGCCACCGGCCTGGTGCCGGACAGGCCGGGCATGCACGGGCCGGCGGCCAATCGCGACGAATTGGCCAAGGTGCTGATCCCGCGCGAAGATGGCGGGCTGCTGTCGAAAAAGGGCGTTGTCGATTACACCATCGGCAAGGGCGTTGCGCCCGGCGTGTTCGTCATCGTGGAAGCGACCCATCCGCGCATCATCGAGCGCATGGACGACCTCAATATCGGCAAGGGGCCCTATTACAGCTTCTTCCGGCCCTATCACCTGACCAGCCTCGAAGTGCCGCTGACGGCCGCCCGCATCATGCTCTACGGCCGGCCCGACATGGTGCCGCTGCCGCGCCCGGTGGCCGAGGTCTGCGCCGTCGCCAAGCGTGATCTTGCCGCCGGCGAAACCCTGGATGCCATCGGCGAGACCTGCTACCGCTCCTGGACGATGACGGTGGAGGAGGCGCGCGCCGGCCATGCGGTGCCGGTCGGCCTGCTGGAAGGCGGCAAGGTGCTGAAGCCGGTGAAGAAGGGCGAATTGCTTACCGCCGACAACGCCGCGCCCGATCCCACCACGCGCCTTTACGAGTTGCGCCGCAGGCAGGACGAGATGCTCTACGGCAGGGCGTGACGCCCTGCAGGCAACTTACTACGAAACTACTTCCCCAGTTCGATCGAGCGCCGCCGCGCGGCTTCAACTGCCTCGCCCACCAGCGTCTTCAGCCGGTCATTGCCCATCAGTACTGCAAGGGCCGCCGCCGTCGTGCCCTTGGGGCTGGTCACTTGCTGGCGCAGTGTGCCTGGTTCTTCGTCGCTTTCGGCGGCGAGGCTTGCCGCGCCATAGACCGTCTGCATGGCAAGCAGCTTGGCCGTCTCCTTGGGCAGTCCCGCCTGTTCCGCGGCTGCCGTCAGGCACTCGATGAAGTGGAAAATATAGGCTGGCCCGGAACCCGAAACGGCAGTCACCGCATCCATCTGCCTTTCGTCGTCCACCGTCGCCACCGCACCGCTTGCCGCCAGCAGCTTTTCAACGAAGGCGCTGGTTTCGGTGCTGACATTGCCGTTGGCGCATGACACCATCATGCCCTTGCCGATCGCCGCCGGTGTGTTCGGCATCACGCGGATGATCGGGGTCTTGCTCCCCAATATCTCCTCGAATGTCGCGATCGGCGTGCCGGCCGCGACGCTGACAAAGGTGGTTTCGCCGTCGCCGAGATTTTTGTAGGCGGCCGTTACGTCACGGATCACCTGCGGCTTCACCGCCAGCACCACCAGCTTCGGCGTGGTGCCGGCCGGAATGTCGGACGCATCGCCACCGACGGCGCTGCCGAGCTTCTGCGCGCGCGCACGCAACTCTTCATTGGGCTCGATGACAAAGGTTTCCGCCGGCTGCAGCCGGCCCGATTTCAGCCAGCCGGCGAGCATGGCGTATCCCATATTGCCGCAACCGGCGAGCACGACTTTCACGGTCATTTCGATCCTCCAGATCGGTTCTCCTTATCCCCTCTCGCAGAGGCAGGAAAGACCCGTCAGCCGGCGTGGCCGCTTCGTACCGGAAAACGTGCCACCAGCCTCAGCCCGATGATGCTGAAGACAAAAAGCAGCCAGACCGGGTCGGCGCGGCGGAAGAAGAAGCTCTCCAGAAAGGAATTCAGCGCCGTAAACAGCAGCGTCATCATGAAGAAGTCGCCGAGATAGATATTTTCCTTGCGCAGCGGGATGCGCAAATAGTCCCGTGTCGGCGCGACGAAGAAGGCCCAGCATGCCGCAATCAGCGCCGGAATGCCCATGGTCACCGCGATATCGAGATAGCCATTATGGCCGTGCACCATGGTGCGGATGTCCCAGGCGCGGTCGAAGGGTTGGTCGGTATTGGTCAGGAAAGGCGTGCCCCAGAAGCTTTCATAGCCATAACCTAGCCAAGGGCGTTGCGCGATCATTTCGCCGCCGAATTCCCACAGCGTCGTGCGGCCGGTATAGGTCAGGTCCGGCACGATCTGGTAGGCGAGTTGCTTGAGCGGATCTATGAAGACGATGCCGAGCGTGCCCAATGCCGTTACGATGATGGCGAAGAGAAACAGGATCGGCGTCAGGACGCGCATGCCGATCATGCCCGGCAGCGCCACCATCAGGATCGAGAAAGGTACCAGCCCCGCCGTGGTCTTGGAACCGGTGTTCAGCATGAAGATCATGGCGCCGGCGAGAACGACCCCGCCAACGCCCTTCCAGCCGCGCCGGAACAGATAGAGCCCGCCAAAGCTCAGACAGGCCATCACCGGCCCGGCGATGTTCTTGTGCGTGAACACGCCGCGCCACAGGCCGGCATGCTGCGGTTCGGCGGAATCCGCCAGATGCTTCGCCTCGTTGGGGAATATCACCAGTCCGACATAGCACAGGGCAAGAACGGTCAGTCCAGTAAAGGCGATGACGGTGGAGAAGGCTTCGGCATCGCGTGGGATCGCCAGCACGGCAGCCATCACCAGAATGCCGATCAGCGTGAAGGAGGCGGCACGCAGGGCCTCGTCGGGACTGGTCGCATTGAACGCCGACAGCAGGAAAAACCCGATCACCAGCAGAAAGGAGGGGCCGAACAGGGCCGGCAGCACCCGTCGCTCGGCAAAGGTCAACAGCGAAAAGACGGCAAACCCGCCAAGCCCGCCATAGCCAAGCTGGTTGACGACATCGCCGCCAGTGGTCGTCAGTTCCGCGCCGCTCGGCTGGAATGGCCGGAACGACACCATCACCATCGTCAGCAGGATCGCCGCAATTGCCGTCGCGATACGATCGCGCGGGAACGCGTCCGCTATGGTGGCGTGCTCAGTTCTTTTCAGGCTGCCGGTACTGCTCATTGGCATATCCGAACTCCGCCATCACCCGCCCGAGCGCCACATAGATCGGATAGAGCCCGACGGCGGGCCAGCCGGATTTTGCCGCCCATGAGGCTCCGCGAAGCGGCGACAGGCCGAGCAGGGCCAGGCTTTTCAGGAACACTTTGGTATTGGCAAAAGGCGTGCCGGCCCGCTTCTTCTTTTCCACCAGCGTCGAGATGACGCCGTTGCGCAGGCTGCGCTTGCGGATCCAGTCGGCCTCCACGCGCCGTGCAGGTATGGTTTCGTAGACGGGAGCCTCGGCGCACCAGCAAAGCTTGAAGCCGCGCTGCGCTGCCCTGCTCAGGAAGTCCGAATCCCCGCCACCCATGAAATTGAACTTCAGGTCGAGGAAGGGCGGACCCATGGCCGCCAGAACGACGCGCGAAACCAGAAGATTGCCGGATGAGTAAAGCGCGCGCACACGCCCGCTCTGCGTATAGGGAGGAGCAAACACCGGATGGCGCGCCCATTTCTGATGCGCCGCCTCGGCGAATACCGGCACCTGCGGCCCGCCGACGATGTCGGCTTCCAGCGTCTCGGCCGTCAGGCACATGCGTTCCAGCCAGTTTTCGTCGGCGACCTCGTCATCGTCGATCACCAGCAGGTGACGGAAAGCCGGAAAATAGCGGATTGCCGTTTGCCAGCCAGCATTGTAGGCGCTGCAATTGCCGCGTTGATGCGCGATGATCACCATGCCGCTGAAATGCCTGCTGTCGAACAGCGGCACCGCTGCCTGCGCGCCTGCACATGCCTCCGCCTCGTTTTCCATGACAATTACGGCAAAGCGCCGCTGTGTCTGCTGTGCACGCAGCGATTCCAGCGTCGCAAGCAGTTGCTGCGGCCGCTTGAATGTCGGCACGGTCACCACCGCTTCGATCGCGTCGCAATCCAATCCGGGTGTCTTGCCGGCAATCGATATGGCGCCGTCTGATGGCATAAGTGTCATACGTCACACATCTCGAAACCAGAGCATCGGACCGAAAAGTGGAAGCCGGTTATTCGGAATAATCCGATGCTCAGTCAAAGTGTTAGAGCGTCCTTTGTGCGTCTGGTTGGACGCACGGGCTCTAAGTCCACAGCTAACACTGACGGCGATAACGATCCGTTAAACACCTTTCGCGGATCAACTGCGGCCGGCAAGGATCGAGTCAATCTCGCCCGGAAGCTTAATCAACGGTTCACTGCGCTCTGCTAGCGAGTGCAGCATAGGACAGCCATGATGCATCTTCTATTTGCAACGTCGATCGTGCCCGACGGCGCGCTTGGATCGGGTTACGAGATCGCCAATGCGGCGATCATCGACGCATTGCGCCGATCCGGCGCCAGGGTCACGGTGCTCGGCTTCTGCTGGCCCGGCAAGCAGCCTTCCGATCCGCAGAACACTGTCGTGCTCGGTCAGCTCGATGTCCGCACCGACACTGCAAGCGCTGGGCAGAAGTTTGGCTGGCTCGCCAAGGCGACGCTTTCAGGCCTGACCTTCTCCTCCGTCAAGCTGCGGGCCGTTCCGGCCGATCAGATCAGGCAGGCGATCAAAAAGGCAGGCCCCTTCGACGGCTATGTCCTGAATTCGGTGCAATTCGCCGGCGCTTTCGAAAATCTCTTCGAGAACCTGCCATCCATCTTCGTGGCCCATAATGTCGAGCACCAGTCGGCGCTGGAAAACGCCGCCGCCGCGACTGGCCTCCTGCAGCGCTTTCTCTACCGGCGCGAGGCTCGGCTGTTGAAGAGGCTGGAAGAGCGTCTTTGCGCCAAGGCCCGCTTTGTCTTCACTCTGGCGGAGGAGGATCGTGCCGCGCTCGGTGTAGAATCTGATGAAAGATCGGCCGCCCTGCCGCTGGTCACACGCGCCAAGGCGCCGCGTCTGGCTGTCGGTCGCCGGATCGATTGCGATGCCGCGCTGATCGGCACCTGGACCTGGCAGCCGAACCGGATCGGTCTGGACTGGTTTCTTGGCGAGGTCGTGCCGCATCTGCGCAAGGATTTCCGCATCAGGATAGCCGGTAGCCGCCCGGCCGATCTGGCTTCGTTGCATCCGGGGGTCGAATTCGTCGGCCGCGTGCCGGACGCGGAAGCGTTCATCCGCAGCGCTGCGGTGGTGCCGCTGATCAGCCGTGCGGGCACCGGCGTCCAGTTGAAGACCATCGAGACATTCGAATTCGGGTTGCCTTCCGTGGCCACGCGCAATGCGCTTCGTGGTATCGATCATTTGCCGAAAAATTGCGTGGTCTGCGACGATCCCGTCGCCTTTGCCAGGGCGCTGGAACAGGCCGCCGACGCCAGGAGCGATGCCATCGACGGTTCCGCATTCCATCGCCGCCAGCTTTCGGCGCTCGACGCACGGATAGCGCGGGGCCTGGAAACGCTCGGCCACTCACGCCATGAGATCGCTGCATGAACATGCATGCCACCGCACGTTCCATTCCCGGTGTCGCCGCCTCGAAGAATATCCTCGGCATCGCTGTCGCCAGCATCGATTGGGGCGAGGCCATCGCCCTTCTCAAGACCAGCCTGGCCGAGCGTAGATTCACCAAGGTCAGCTTTCTCAACGCCCACAACGCCAATATCGCTTGCGCCGACCGGGAATTCGCCAAGGCGTTGGATGATTTCCTGATCCTGCCCGACGGCATTGGCGTCGATATTGCTGCAAGGCTCCTCTATGGCGCGCCATTTCCCTCCAATCTGAACGGTACGGACTTCGTGCCCGGTTTCCTGCGTGCTACCACCCGGCCGCTGACGGTGGGGCTTCTCGGTGCATCCCGGCGCAATGCCGATGGGGCCGCCCGCAAGCTCTCCGCGCTTGCTCCCCAGCACAGCTTCGCCGTCATCCATGACGGCTATTTCTCGCCCGAACAGGAGCCGGAGATCGTCGCGCGCATCGAGGCGCTGCGCCCAGACGTGCTTCTGGTAGCCATGGGCGTGCCCCGGCAGGAACTGTGGATCGCCCGCAACATGACCGAGCGCCATTGCACCCTTCCCATTGCGGTGGGGGCTCTGCTCGATTTCCTGAGCGGGGCAGTACCCCGCGCCCCGGCCTGGATGCGCCGGCTGCGGCTGGAATGGGTGTTCCGGCTGCTGATCGAGCCACGGCGGCTCTGGCACCGCTACATCGTCGGCAATCCGCTGTTTCTCGCGCGTGCACTGCGCCAGAAGCTTCGCGGCTCGAAGGCCGTTTCTTGAACAGCCCTTCACACGATCCACAGGCGAATGCATCCTCGCCAACCTTGACTGCGGCAATGGTGACGGCGAGCTATGCGCCGGATTTCGAGCGCTGCCAGCTGTTGTGCGAAACGGTCGATCGCCATGTCACCGGCATGGGGCATCATTACATTCTGGTCGAGCACCGCGACGTCGCTCTCTTCCGCCAGCTCGAAACCTCCAACCGCAGCGTGATCGATGAGCGCGACCTGCTGCCGAAATGGCTGCATGCATTCGATGACCCGCTCAGCCTGTTTCGGCGCCGCATCTGGCTCAGTTCCAAGACGATGCCGCTGCGCGGTTGGCATGTGCAGCAATTGCGCCGCATCGCCATCGCAGGGCATGCCGGCGAGGATATTCTGGTGTTCTGCGATTCCGATGTGGTGTTCCTCAAGCCGTTCGATTGCGCCGCTTTCCGGCAGGGCAACAAGGTCCGATTGTTCCGGCGCGACGACGCGCTTCTGGCCGGCGGCCATGACACCCATCTTGCATGGTCCAGAAACGCGGCGAGGGCGCTCGGCATCGCCAGCCCAGCGACCTCGCCACATGACTATATCTCCACGCTGATCGCCTGGCGCCGGCAAAGCGTGCTCGACATGTGCGCACATATTGAAGCTACCCATGGCCGGCACTGGATCGAGGTGATCGGCGCGGACCGCCGATTCTCCGAATGCATGCTTTACGGCCGCTTTGTCGACGAGGTGATCGGCGGGCGCGGCCATTTCCACGGGGGCCAAGAATTTTGCCGCGTCCACTGGACCGGCCAGCCTTTGTCCGATGCCCAATTTGCAGCTTTCGTGGCGGACATGATGCCGGGGCAGGTCGCCATCGGCATGCAATCCTTCATCGGCACCGATCTCGCCCAGATAAGGCGACTGGCAGACGCTTGATCAGATCGCTTTTGCTGGCAGCCGCAGCGCCGAATAGGTCAGCAGCGCGGAAGCCAGATAGAGCAGCGCGAAGACCGCGTTGAGCGACCATACAAGTTCCGCCGGCTCATAACCGCGCATAAGCACCCATGCCAGCAGCAGCGCCTTCAGCCCGGCCAGCAGGGCGAGGTTGATTGCCCGGATCAGCGTCTGGCCGCGCGCAAACAGCAGTTCGGCCTCATATTCGACCAGATTGCGCAGGCCCGGCACGCAGATGGCCAGCGCCACCAACGGCGCTGCCTCGGCGACATTGCTGCCGAGCGCTTTGGGGAAGAAATGCAGGATCACCGCGAGGCCGATCAGCGCCAGCGTCGATACCAGGAACACGCCAAGCTCGATGCCAGCGCGTATGCGCAGCCGCGCCAGCAGTTCCGGCGCACGCATCATCTTCTGCACCAGCATCATCGAGAAGGTGCGGATGGGGATCGCGGTCAGGTCCACCAGCCGCATGATGATGGCATAGAGACCGGCAAGATGCGGGCCGCCCATGGCAAGCACCAGCAGCTTGTCGAACTCCATCTGCAGATAAAACAGCACTTCCGCGCCAGCGACATAGATAGAATCCGCTAGCCGCCGCCTATAGAGCGGTATATGCAGGCGCAGCCTCTGGCGCGGATAGAAGAAGCCGAAGGCGATCGCCGCCGACAGTGCATTGGCCGCAATGTAGAACAGCGACCATTCCGCTATGCCTTGCGCCGGCCAGAACATGAACATCATCGCCAGCAGGGCGCGGATCAGTGTTCCAAGGATCGACATGACGGCGGCGCGACCGAAGCGCCCCAGGCCGTTATTTACGATCAGCGCCACCTCCACCGGCCGCCACAACAGCGCTTCGGCAAAGACGACCGCGGCGAAGACCGAAAGGGCGAGATCGCCGGCAAAAAACAGCAGATAGACACCGTAGGATGCCGCCGCCAGCAGCGGCAGCGAAAGCACCGAAAGCAGGATGAAGCCGGCGGTGAAGGTGCCGATCAGGTTCCGCCGGATTGTTGCGGTGCGGTAGAGTGCGGAAATGAAGCCGAAGGCAAGCAGCCGCGACAGCATCACGCCGGCGGCCGAAGCGGTGGCGAAAAGCCCGAAATCGGCAAGCGACAGCGTATTGGCCAGCGCCACGAAATAGATCAGCGAAAACACCAGCCTTCCGCCCGAACCGCTGATCGCCGAAAAATAGTCGCGCACCAGCCCGCGCCGTTCCGTCAGGAAGGCGACGAGGCGCGCGCCAAGCCGTGCGGGTCCGATATTGCTGGTCTCGGTCATCGGCGCAAAAACTAGCGGTGAAAGCTTAATGCGCCGTTCGTCAGCTTGGCTCTCGCTATTGCGCGAGTATAACAGGCAAAATTAACCTTTTGTTTTCCATGCCTGTTTAGCGTGACTTAACGATCGGCGCCCCGGTCGCGCGCCCGTTTGGAAGTTCGGCAGCCAGATGTTTGACCCTGAGAACCGCGATGACCAAAAGCCCTCGCTGCTGGCGTTCGGCAGCACGGGCGACGCGCGCGCGCAAAAGCCTTCTTCCGCCTCGCTCCTTGCGATGGGCGGACAGGAAGATGTTGCCGAACGCCCGCAACGACAGGAGCCGGCGGTTTCGGTTTATCGGAGCAGGCGCGAGGTGCTTGCCGAGCCACCTGAAAAAAACCGCAAGGACAGCGGCTTGTCCGCGCTTGTTCGCCGCTTGCCGGATATTTTGGGAAATTGGGTGAGACGCCCGGCGGCAGACCACCCCGCGCCGATGGCGCATGATAACATGTGGGAAGGTCCCGCAGTTGCTGAAGAGGCGCCACTCGTGCCCTCAGCCGCCCGCGATGACGCGACAGGGCCGGAAGACGACCAGCAATGGAAGCCGCTGATCGACCCGATGAAGGTCTTTGGCGGCATCGCCCGCTCCAAGCTGCTGATCGTGGCAACCACGCTGCTTGGCGCCTTGATCGGTGTTGCGATTGCACTTTCGACCCCGAAGAAATACGAGGCCTCCACCGAATTGCTGATCGACCCGCGCGATCTCAAGATCGTCGAGCGTGATCTCACCCAGGCCGGTTTCTCCAACGAGGCCACGCTCGCCATCGTCGAGAACCAGGTTCGCGTCATCACTTCGGGCACGGTTCTCAACAAGGTGGTCGAGGAACTCAAGCTTGATGAGGACCCGGAATTCAACGGCACCGGCGGGGGCGGTCTTTTTCCCGATATCCGTTCGCTCTTGTCGCGTAGCGCGGCTGGCGACGATCCGGGGCGTCGCCGTGCCATCGCCATCACCCATCTTGCCGAAAACCTCAGCGTCGCGCGCGGCGGCAAGACCTTCGTCGTCGTCATCGGCGTGACGACGCAGGACGGCGAAAAGTCCGCTTTGATCGCCAACACCATGGCCGATGTCTTCCTCAAGACCTATGGCGAACTCCAGTCGGATACCGCCGGGCGCGCAACCGAGGAACTGACCTCGCGGCTGGACGAGTTGCGCGCAGGCGTCGAGGCGGCCGAGCGCAAGGTGGAGAACTTCAAGGCCGAAAACGACATCATCGATGCGCAGGGCCGCCTCATTACCGACGACCAGATCCTGAAGCTCAACGAGCAGCTTTCGGTGGCCCGCGCCCATACGCTGGAATTGAACGCCAAGGCGGCATCGACGAAGGACATAGATGTGGATTCCGTTCTCGGCGGTGCGCTGCCCGAGGAGGTGTCGTCATCGACCATGACCGAACTGCGCACGCAATATGCCGCGCTTAAAAGCGAGGCCGACCGGCTGGCTGTGCGGCTCGGCCCTCGCCATCCGCAGCTTCAGGCGGTGGAGGCGCAGCTTGCCGGCGCGCGTACCCAGCTCAGCAACGAACTGCGCCGCATCATCGCCTCGGTGCAGACCGAACTGAAACGCGCTGTCCAGCTCGAACAGGAACTCGCCTCGCGCCTTGCCCAGCTCAAGGTCCGTCAGGGTGATGTCAGCAACGAGCTTGTGACCTTGCGCGAACTGGAGCGCAACGCCGCCTCCCAGCGGGCAGTCTATGAGGCGTTCCTGTTGCGCGCCCGCGAGACCGGCCAGCAAAAGGACCTCAACACCGCCAATATGAGCGTCATTTCCGTCGCCTATCCGCCGCTTCGGCCCAACGGGCCGTCACGCAGCACCATGGCGTTGACCGGGCTGATGCTGGGCTTGTTTGCGGGCATCGGCCTGGGTGGGATGCGTGGCGCCTATGAAAGCTTGCGCGATACCGCCAACGAGCGCCGCCGCCGCTTGGGCAGGACCGGCCGGAGCAGGGCTGCGGATAGGCATCGAGAAAACCAGCCGGCCAATCCTGGCCGGCCAGTCGAGGACCCTTACCCGTTCCGTGAGCCGGTTTCGGTCACCGGTCATATCGTCGGAAGAGTGGAACGTTCCGATCCGTCCAGCTATCGGCCCGACCTTGATTCCTCACAGGCGCCGATCGAGGAAATTCGCGCCAGCCTGCGCGATTTTCGTCGCGACGTTGAGGAGCTTGCACAGTCGCGCACCCGCCGTCGTTATTTCTGACCCCTTGAACCTCCGGTATTGTCGCTGTAGCGGCAGGCTTGGACGCGGCTGGGATTGCGTCGCGGGCATTTTCCGACTATGCATATGAGCGAAAAATAATTCATTGGAGGAAAGTTTGGCTGAGCTCATTGACGGGAAGGTGGTTGCCGAAAGCGTTGTGGAAAAGGTCAAGCAACTCACGGCCGAATTGACAAGCCGGCATGGCGTAACGCCGGGTCTGGCGGTGGTGATTGTCGGCGAGGATCCCGCAAGCCAGGTCTATGTCTCCTCCAAGGGCAAGAAGGCCAAGGAATGCGGCTTTAATTCCTTCCAGCACACGCTAGATGCCTCCACCAGCGAAGAGACGCTGCTCAAGCTCATTGGCGATCTCAACGCCGATTCTTCCGTCCACGGTATTCTCGTTCAGCTGCCGCTGCCCGACCATATCGACGCCGGCAAGATCATCCAGGCGATCGCGCCCGAAAAGGACGTCGACGGCTTCCATTTCATCAATGTGGGCAAGCTCGGCACCGGCGAACTCGACACCGCCTTCGTTCCTTGCACGCCTGCCGGCTCGATGCTTCTGATCGAGCGCGTGCGCGGCAAGGACCTGTCGGGGCTCAACGCGGTGGTGGTCGGCCGTTCCAACATTGTCGGCAAGCCGATGGCTAATCTGCTGCTTGCCGCCAATTGCACCGTCACCATTGCCCATAGCCGCACCAAGGATCTGCCGGGGCTCTGCCGCACCGCCGACATTCTGGTCGCCGCCGTCGGCCGGCCGGAAATGATCAAGTGCGATTGGGTCAAGCCGGGTGCCACAGTCATCGATGTCGGCATCAACCGCATTCCTGCGCCTGAAAAAGGCGAGGGCAAGTCTCGCCTGGTCGGCGACGTCGATTTTGCGGGGGCCGAAAAAGCAGCCGGTGCTATTACGCCGGTTCCGGGCGGTGTCGGCCCGATGACGATTGCGCTTCTGATGGCCAATACGCTGGTTTCGGCCAGCCGGGCCGCAGGCGTGGAGCGTCCGTCCTTCTGATCCGGGCGTGTTAGCCGACAGGCAGGCAAGCAGCCAACCATAGGTCGGGCTTGCCTGTTCTTCCCGTTCGGGTAGAAATGCCGCTCATGTCCGATCTCGTGCAGGGCGGCCGGCAGTTCGCGTTCCTGCTGGTCGACAAATTCTCCATGTTTTCGCTGGCGGCGGCAATCGACACGGTTCGATCCGCCAACCGGCTGCTTGGTCACGACTATTATGGCTGGACCACGGTTTCGGCCGATGGCGATTCGGTGATGGCCTCGAACGGCCTGCCGCTGAAGATCGACTACAGCGTCGCCGACATCCCGCCGGTCGACATCCTCTTTGTTTGCGTCGGGCTCACCACCGAATTTCCCGGCAAGAGCAAGGTGCTCGGCGCACTGCGCAATTGGGGTCGGCGCGGCGGCACGCTCGGCGCGCTTTCGGTCGGCTCCTATCTTCTGGCCGAGGCAGGCCAACTCGAAGGCCATCGCTGCACCATCCATTGGGAAAACCGCGCCGGATTCACCGAGCGCTTTCCCGACATCGAGTGCACTGGCAATGTGTTCGAGATCGACCGCAAGCGCTACACCTGCGCTGGTGGCACCACCTCGATTGATCTGATGCTGGAGATCGTACGTACCGATTTCGGCTCCAACATCGCCAATGGCGTCGCCAACCAGTTCCAGCATGAGCGCATCCGCTCCGCCGGCGACCGCCAGCGGGTCGGGCCCGAGCGCGACCTTACCGGCAAGTCCGAAAAGCTGCGCAAGATCGTCGAACTGATGGCCGACAATCTCGACGAGCCATTCTCAGCCGTCGAACTCGCCCGCTCGGCCGGCTTGTCGGTGCGACAGGTGGAGCGCCTGTTCCTGCGCCATCTCAATGTGACGCCAGGCCGCTATTATATGCGGCTTCGCCTCGAGCGGGCTCGTGAGCTTTTGCGCCAGACCAATATGCCGATCCTCGACATCGCCATCGCCACCGGCTTCACCTCGCATTCCTATTTCGCGCAAAGCTACCGGCTGCAATTCGGCCGCCCGCCCTCCGAAGAGCGCCGCACGACCTATTGAGGCGCTCCCCTTGATGGGGAGGGTCGATCCACGTAGTGGATCGGGGTGGGGTGAATCAATTACCGAACGCACTTGCCCCTTGATCCGCCCGCCCAGCCACCTGCCGGAACACCGCGAACAATTCGCGGCCGCAGCCATATTCGTTTTCGCTAAGGTCGATCAGCAGCACCTTGCGCTCCTGGAGTTCGGCTTCGCTCACCAGCACCTCCAGCGTGCCTTTCTCGGCGTCTAGCCGCACAATGTCGCCGGTACGGATCTTGCCGATCGGCCCGTTCTCCAACGCTTCGGGCGTGACATGGATTGCTGCCGGAACCTTGCCGGACGCACCCGACATGCGCCCGTCGGTCACCAGTGCCACCTTGTGCCCACGGTCCTGCAGCACGCCGAGAATGGTTGTCAGCCTGTGCAATTCCGGCATGCCATTGGCGCGCGGTCCCTGGAAGCGGACGACGGCGACGAAATCGCGGTCGAGTTCGCCCGCCTTGAAGGCATCGTTCAGCGCCTGCTGGCTGTCCAGCACCACGGCCGGTGCCTCGATCACCCGCCGTTCGGGCTTGACCGCCGAGGTCTTGATGATGGCATGGCCGAGATTGCCCGAAAGCACCTTGAGCCCGCCGCTGGGCTGGAAGGCCTTGGCAAACGGCGCCAGAACCTCCTCGTCACCGCTTGCCGCAGGTGCGGGCTCGCGGCTCACGCCGCCGTCCTTGGCAAGCTTCGCCTCCACCGCATAGGGCCGCAGCCCTTCGCCCCACACCGTCTGCACGTCCTCATGCAGCAGGCCGGCATCGAGCAGTTCGCGGATCAGGAAACCCATGCCGCCGGCAGCCTGGAAATGGTTCACATCGGCAAGCCCGTTGGGATAGACCCGCGCCAGTAGCGGTGTGGCATCCGAAAGGTCGGAAATATCCTGCCAGGTCAGCCTGATCCCGGCCGCTGCCGCCATGGCGATCAGGTGGATGGTGTGGTTGGTCGAGCCGCCGGTTGCATGCAGGCCGACCACGCCGTTGACGATGGAGCGCTCGTCGATCATGCGGCCGACCGGCGTAAAGGCATTGCCGAGCGCGGTGATTGCCAGCGCCCGCTTCGTCGCTTCTTTGGTCAGCGCGTCGCGCAGCTTTGTTCCTGGATTGACGAAGGAGGCGCCGGGCGTGTGCAGGCCCATGATCTCCATCAGCATCTGGTTGGAGTTCGCTGTGCCGTAGAAGGTGCAGGTGCCGGGCCCGTGATAGGACTTCGATTCCGCCTCCAGCAGTTCGGCACGGCCGACCTTGCCTTCGGCAAAGAGCTGGCGCACCTTCGCCTTCTCGTCATTGGGCAGGCCGGACGTCATCGGCCCGGCCGGAATGAACACCGCTGGCAGATGGCCGAAGGAAAGTGCGGCGATCAACAGACCGGGCACGATCTTGTCGCAGACGCCCAGGAACACCGCTGCATCGAACATATTGTGCGACAGGCCGATTGCCGCCGCCATGGCGATCACGTCGCGCGAAAACAGCGATAGTTCCATGCCGGGTTGGCCCTGGGTCACGCCATCGCACATCGCTGGCACGCCGCCCGCCACCTGCGCGATACCGCCCGCCTCGTGTGCTGCCTGCTTGATCAGTTGCGGATAGGTTTCGAAGGGCTGGTGGGCCGAAAGCATGTCATTATAGGCGGTGACGATGCCGAGATTGGGCACTCGGTCACCGCTCAGTGCCTCTTTCTCGCCCGGCGCACAGGCAGCGAAGCCATGGGCGAGGTTGCCGCAGGAAAGCACACTGCGATGGACCGTTTTTCCGGCAGCGCCTTCGATCCGCTCCAGATAGATGTCGCGCGATGGTTTTGAGCGCTCGCGAATGCGCTCGGTGATGGCCTCGATGTCTTTTCTCGCGCCCATGGTGGTCGCTCCTTGCAATCATATGCAATCCGGCCGGCGCTCCAGCACAACCGGATGAAGTTACGGTGTCCAGTAGATTCCTATCGGCGTCTTGGCGTGGTCGAATACCGCCCGCACCGGCAGATGCTTTTGCACCCCCAATGCCGCCTCCAGCACCGCGCGCTTTTCCTGGCCCTCGATATGCAGAGCGACGAAGCCCGCCTCGACGATGCGGGCAAGGGTCAACGTCAGCCGTGGCTCGATGCCGCTTTGCGTATGCGCCGGCAGCACATTTGCCTTCGCTGCGGGATTAAGCAGGGCGGGCAAGGTGTCGGCATCCGGAAAAAACGAAGCGGTGTGGCCGTCAGTGCCCATGCCGAGCACAACGGCATCGAGCGGCAGCAGCCGGGCCACTTCCTTATCCGCCAGCCTTGCGGCTTCCTCCACGGTATCAGCCCGGTGATAGAGCCCGACAAACCTGGCCGCCGCTGCCTCATTCTGCAGCAGATTGGCGGCCACCAGCCCTGCATTGGAGCGCGGCGAGGTCGGCTCCACAAAGCGCTCATCCACCAGCGTCATCGTCACCTTCGCCCAGTCGAGCCTTTCATGCGACAGGGCGCGGAAGAACAGGCCGGGCGTCGTGCCGCCGGAAACGGCAAGCGTTGCGGTGCCGCGCTTGCCGATCGCCTCGCGCAGCACCTCGGCGACCCTGCCGGCAAGTGCTGCCGCCAATTCGCCGCTTGCGGCGAATTCATGCCAATCGCCCTGCACCACACCCATCCCGTCAGCTTTCGTGCCAGGTGCGGCCGTCGCGTTCGATCAGCGCGATCGAGGCCGAAGGCCCCCATGTGCCGGAGGTATAGCCTTGCACCTCCTGCCGGCTGTCATCCCAGGCATTGTGGATCGGGTCGATCCAGGCCCATGCCGCCTCGACCTCGTCGCGGCGCATGAACAGCGTCTGGTTGCCGCGAATGACATCCATGATCAGCCGCTCATAGGCGTCCGGATTGCGTTCGCGGAAGCTCTCGGCAAAGCTCATGTCGAGTGGCACATGGCGAAGCCGCATGCCGCCGGGGCCGGGGTCCTTGATCATCAGCCATTGCTTGACACCTTCGTCGGGTTGCAGGCGGATGACGAGCTGGTTGGCGCTGATATTGCCCGCACTTTCCTCGAAGATCGAATGCGGGATCGGCTTGAATTCGATAACGATTTCCGAAACCCGCGTCGCCAGCCGCTTGCCAGTGCGCAGGTAGAAGGGCACGCCAGCCCAGCGCCAATTGCCGATCTCCGCTTTGAGCGCGACGAAGGTTTCGGTGGTGGTGCCGCTGTCACCAAGTTCTTCGGCGTAGCCCTTCACCGGCCCATTGGCTGAAGCACCGGCGCGATACTGGCCGCGCACCGTCACTTTCGGCGCCTCATTGCCGTTGATGCGCCTGAGCGAGCGCAGCACCTTCAGCTTCTCGTCGCGCACCGCATCCGCCTCCATCGAGGCGGGCGCTTCCATCGCCACCAGGCACAGCAGTTGCAGCATGTGGTTCTGCATCATGTCGCGCAGCGCACCGGCCTTGTCGTAATAGGTCAGGCGGTCTTCCAACCCGACGGTTTCGGCCACCGTGATCTGCACGTGGTCAATATGCGCCGAGTTCCACAGCGGTTCGTAAAGCGCATTGGCAAAGCGCAGCGCCATCAGGTTCTGCACCGTTTCCTTGCCCAGGTAATGGTCGATACGGAAGATCTGTTGCTCGGAAAACACCTTGCCGATCTGGTCGTTCAGCGCCCGCGCCGAGACAAGATCGCGTCCGATCGGCTTTTCCATCACGATGCGCGAATTCGGCGTCACCAGCTTTTGTTCTTTAAGATGGGCAGAGATATCGCCGAACAGCGCCGGTGCGACGGCAAGATAGAAAGCGCGTATGGACTGGCTATCGCCGATTGCCTTCTTGAGATTCGCAAAGCCATCGCCCGAAATGGCATCAACCGCGACATAGGATAGCCGTTCGACGAAGCGATCGAGTTGCTTGGCGTCGATTTCCTCGGCCTTCACATGGTCGGAAATCGCCTTGCGTGCGAAGCTGCGATAGTCTCCATCCGTCATCTTGGCGCGCGAGGCGCCGATAATGCACGTCGGATCGCAGAACTGGCCGGCCTGCTGTCGTTGGAACAGTGCTGGCAGCAATTTGCGCTCGGCAAGATCCCCGGTGCCGCCGAAAATGATGAAATCGAAGGGGTCGACGGGAATGATCTGGCTGGTCATCTGAGTTCCGTTCTGCGGTGCGCACGAGCAGGTTGCGTATAATATAATCGATTTAAATTTACCAGTGCCATGGCGTCGTAACTTCGACCTTGACACTGGTCCATGAGCGCCTTGTGCTTGGTCGATGGAAGCCTGCGCTGCTTTGCGTCAGTAAGACATAGAGCCACAGCCAGCCAATTCCAAAGGAGATTGACCATGGGCACGCATCTTTCCCGAACCGTTGCCGAAGGACAGGCCTTCATGCAATTCATCGACGGCAAGCTGGTCGATGCCCTGTCGGGCGAACGGATCGACGTGCTCTGTCCGTCGGACGGCAAGGTCTTCGCCTCCATTCCGGCTGCCGGCAAGACCGATGTGGATCGTGCGGTGAAGTCGGCGCGCCAGGCCTTCGATGACGGCCCCTGGAGCCGCATGCCGGCCGTCGAGCGCGGCCGCTGCCTCACCCGCCTGTCGCTGCTGATCGAAAAACATGGCGAGGAACTGGCCGCGCTCGAATCGCGCGACACCGGCAAGCCGATCCGTCAGGGCAAGGCCGATGTCGCCGGCACCGTGCGCTATTTCGAGTTCTATGGCGGCGCCTGCGACAAGGTGCATGGTGATACCATCCCCTTCCTTGAGGGCTATACTGCGCTCACCCTGCGCGAGCCGCATGGCGTGGTGGCGGGCATCATCCCCTGGAACTATCCCATGCAGATATTGGGCCGGCTTGCCGGCGCCGCCCTTGCCATGGGCAACACGCTGGTCGTCAAGCCGGCGGAAGATGCCTCGCTCACTTCGATCCGCATTGCCGAACTGGCGCGGGCGGCCGGCATTCCGGCCGGCGTCTTCAACGTCGTCACCGGCTATGGTCGGGATGCCGGGGCAGCGCTGTCGTCCCATCCCCTGGTCGATTACGTCACTTTCACCGGTTCTCCGCTTACCGGCACTGCCATCCAGCAGGCTGCGGCGATCAACAATCGCGGCGTCACCATGGAGCTTGGCGGCAAGTCGCCGCAGATCGTCTTTGCCGATGCCGATCTGGATGCCGCCCTGCCGGTTTTGGTCAATGCCATCATCCAGAATGGCGGCCAGACCTGCTCGGCCGGCAGCCGCGTACTGATCGAAAAGCCGATCTATGAGCAACTGGCGGCAGCTCTTGCCGAGCGCTTCTCAAAATTGGTCGCCGGCCCGCATGATGCCGATCTCGACCTTGGCCCCCTGATCAATCAGAAGCAGAAGAACCAGGTCGCCGGCATGGTCGTAGCGGCAAAGGAGGCCGGCATTCCGGTCTTGGCTGAAGGCTCGATCCACGCCAGCGCGCCGGCCGGCGGTTACTATCAGGTGCCGGTGCTGTTCGGCTCGGTCGATCCACAGGCGGTAATCGCCCGCGACGAGATCTTCGGCCCGGTGCTTACCCTGTTTGCCTTCGAAGGCGAGGAAGAGGCGATAAGGCTTGCCAATGGCACCGATTTCGGCCTCGTCGCAGGTGTATGGACAAGCGATGGCGGGCGCCAGCACCGGGTCGCCAAGCGGGTGCGCGCCGGCCAGGTCTTCGTCAACGGCTATGGCGCCGGCGGCGGTGTCGAACTGCCCTTCGGCGGCTTCAAGAAATCCGGCCATGGCCGCGAGAAAGGCTTTGAGGCGCTCTACGACATGTCCGCCACCAAGACCGTTGTTTTTAATCACGGCTAGGTCAGCGCCGCCCCTCATCCCCCTGCCGGGACCTTCTCCCTGCAAGCGGGGAGAAGGGGAACGCGGAGAGGTTGGCGTTTAGCCCTCCTCGCCCCGCTGCGGGGGAGAGGATGCCGGCAGGCAGGTGAGGGGCAGCATGGACGGAAAAGCAAGGAACTAGAGTCGATGGCACGCTTGAGAGACAAGGTCGCAATCATCACCGGTGCGGCGTCGGGCTTCGGCGAAGGCATGGCCAGGCGCTTTGCCGAGGAGGGCGCCAGGGTGGTGGTGGCCGATCTCAATGCCAAGGGTGCCGAGCGGGTTGCGAGCGAAATCGGCGAGGCGGCGATTGCGGTGCAGACGGACGTGTCGCAGCGCGCCGAGTTCGACGAGATGGTTGATGCAGCCATGAGCGGCTTCGGCCGCATCGACATCATGGTCAACAATGCCGGCTACACCCACCGCAATGGCGACATGCTGGCGGTGGAGGAAGAGGTCTTCGACCTCATTACCGCGGTCAACATGAAGGCGATCTACCACGCCGCCCGCGCCGTGGTGCCGATCATGGAAAGCCAGGGCGGCGGCTCCATCATCACCACCGCCTCGACCGCCGGCCTGCGCCCGCGTCCCGGTCTCACCTGGTACAATGCCTCCAAAGGCTGGGCGATCACCGCCACCAAGTCGATGGCGGTCGAACTGGCGCCCAAGAATATCCGCGTCAACTGCCTGTGCCCGGTCGCCGGTGAAACCGGCATGCTGGCGCAGTTCATGGGCGAGGATACGCCTGAATTGCGGGCGAAATTCCGTGCCTCGATCCCGCTCGGTCGGCTGTCCACGCCGCTCGACATCGCCAATGCCGCGCTCTGGCTTGCCTCCGACGAAGCCGAGTTCATTACCGGTGTCGCGCTCGAGGTCGATGGCGGCCGCTGCATCTGAAGCCGGGCTTTCCGGCGTCGCCATTATTTAGCCGGAAAATTCCTCATTCTGTCTGCCGGGCGGAGCGGCTGACATAAGGATGGGGACGCTTCGTGATCCAGGAGAGGTGGCGCGCCGTTTCGGCGTTCGGTGCTGTTGTATCCGTTTGTCTTGTTGCCGGCTGTACGACCCAGGGGAAGACCGACGACATCAAGACATCATCCATCGGCAAGGCATCCGGCAAGGCCTATGCCTATACGGCAAGGGACAAGGAGTGCCTTGCCCGGGCGATGTTCTTTGAATCCAATCGGTCGAGCCGTGCCGGGCTGGTCGCGGTTGGCACCGTGGTGATGAACCGGCTGCGTTCCGACCAGTATCCCGATACGATTTGCGGGGTGGTCGGCCAGAAGGGCCAGTTCGCTCCTGGTGTCTTGTCGCGCCGCATGAATTCCAAGGCGCTGCCCGATGTCCAGAGCGCGGCCACCGCGGTGTTGAAAGGCGAGCGCCATCCCGCGGTTGGCAAGGCGATGTTCTTCCATCAGGCGGGGCTCAAATTCCCCTACAAGAACATGCATTATGTGCTGACGGCCGGCGGCAACTCCTTCTATGAGAAACGCAGCCGCCGCCGCGCGCCGCAGCCGCAGGTCGAGACCGAGATCGCTTCGGTGGCCAATCCTCCGGTTCCCGCATTGTCCTATGGGGCCGCCAAACCCGAGGATGCCGATGCCATTGGTGCGCTGATCCTGGCGGAGGACCGGCCGGGGGTGGATTGAGGTAGACTATATCCGGTCGCGCAGTGCGTACCAGTTGAGCGCCAGGAACAGCAGCGGCGCGCGCAGCATGGTGCCGCCCGGAAAGCGTGGAATTTTAAGGTCTTCCAGAAGCTTGAGGCGGTCGCGGTTTCCCGCCACCGTCTCGGCATAGAGCTTGCCGACGAAATTCGACAGCATCACCCCGTGGCCCGAATAGCCACCGGCTGAAATCACATTAGGCATCACTTCGCGCACAAAAGGCGTGCGCGGCAGGGTGATACCGACATAGCCGCCCCAGCCATGGGTGATCTCGATATCCTTAAGGTCGGGATAGATTTCGGCGATCTGCCGGCGGATCTGGATATGGATGTCCTTGGGGTCGTCGACCGCATAGATCTCGCGCCCCCCGAACAGTAGCCGCCCGTCTTTCGATTTGCGGAAATAGCGCACGACAAAGCGGGAATCGTCCACTGCCTCGCCGCCCGGAATGACCGGGCTGCCGGTGCCCAACGGCACGGTCGCGCCGATGAAGGAGCCGATCGGCATGATATGGGCTGCAGTCGTCGGCTCCAACCCACCGCCATAGGCATTCACCGCGACCAGGCATTTGTCGGCGGTGATCGTGCCGGTCGGCGTCGTCACCCTGACCTTGCCGCCGGCTGAGACGATGCCGGTCGATGGCGTCTGTTCGAACAGTTGCGCCTCGGCCTCGGCGGCCACACGCACCGTGCCGATCACCAGTTTCAGCGGATGGATGTGGCCGGTGCCGGTGTCGCGGATGCCGCCATAATAGGCTGGGGAGCCGAGCCGCTCTGCTGTCTCCTTCGCATCCATGAACGAGATATGTTCATAACCGAAGCGGCTTGCCATGATGTCGGCATGCGCCCTGTAGGCGTCGACATAGCGCTTCTTGTGCGCCACCGACAATTGGCCTGGCATGAAGTCGATGTCGATTGCATGGGCTGCCGCGAAGTCAAGCAGATGCGCCTTGGCCTCCTCAGCAAGATCGAACAGCGCCTTGGCGCGGGTCAGGCCCAGTTCCGCTTCCGTCTCCTCGGCCCAGGCGCGCTGGCCCGTCCCCATCTGCCCACCATTGCGCCCGGATGCGCCGTCGCCGAAGCGTAACGCCTCGATCAGCACGACATTTACGCCGGCCTTGGCCAGATGCGCTGCCGCCGACAGGCCGGTAAATCCGCCGCCGACGATCACCACATCGGCATTCCTGTCGCCGTCCAGCGCCGGATAGGTCGGCCGTTCACCGGCGGTGGCTTCGTACCAGGAGTGGCCGGGGGATGTGAGGGAGTGGTGGGACATGTGTTGTACGTCAATCAGTTGAGGTCGGGAGTTGGCAACAGGGCAGTCGGCAGTCGGCAGTCGGAAAATTCACTATCGCTCAACGCTCCGGACAGGAAACACGTCGGGCATGGCATGTATCCGACTGCCGATTGCCCATACTGCCGACTGCCCCTCACACATTCAGCAACAAAAACTCCCGCTCCCACGGGCTGATCACTTCCATGAAGGTCTCAAACTCCGCCCGCTTGATCGCCGCATAGGTGGTCGCGAAGGGTTCGCCCAGCACCTCGCGCAATTCGGTGTCCTGTTCGAACAGGTCGACTGCTTCGAGCAGCCCGCGCGGCAGGTCGATCTCGTCCTCATTGGCGGTAGTGCCGACAGGCGCGTCGGGCTTCAGCTTGTTCTTCATGCCGATCAGTCCACAGGCAAGCGACGCCGCAACCGCCAGATAGGGATTGGCGTCGGAAGAGGGGATGCGGTTTTCCAGCCGCCTTGCCGCCGGGTCGGAGCGCGGCACGCGGAAGGCGACGGTGCGGTTGTCATAGCCCCATTTGGTGTTGACCGGTGCGGAGGCGCCCTGCGTCAGCCGCCGATAGGAATTCACATAGGGCGCAAACATCACCAGCGCGTTGGGAACATGGCGCTGCATGCCGCCGATGAAGTTGAAGAAGGTCTCGGTCTCGCCGCCATTCTCGTCGGAGAAGATGTTCCTGCCGGTCTTCTTGTCGAGGATCGACTGGTGGATATGCATGGCCGATCCTGGCTGGCCCTGAATCGGCTTGGCCATGAAAGTGGCGTAGGTATCATGCTTGAGCGCGGCCTCGCGGATCGTGCGCTTGAACAGAAACACCTGGTCGGCCAGTTCGATCGGGTCGCCATGGCGCAGGTTGATTTCCAGCTGCCCCGCGCCTTCCTCGTGGATCAGCGTATCGATCTCCAGCCCCTGGCTTTCGGAGAAGTGGTAGATGTCGTCGATTAGTTCGTCGAACTCGTTGACGCCCGCAATGGAGTAACCGGCGCCGCCGCCGATCGCCCGGCCGGAGCGTCCCACCGGCGGTGCCAGCGGATAGTCGGGGTCGGGGTTCTTACGCACCAGGTAGAATTCGATCTCCGGCGCCACCACCGGCTTCAGGCCACGCCTGTCATAGGCCGCCATCACCCGCTTGAGCACGTTGCGCGGCGTGAACTCGACCGCATGGCCGTCCTGGTGGACGAGGTCGCAGATCACCTGTGCGGTCGGATCGTCCTCCCATGGCACTGCGGTCAGCGTCGACAGGTCGGGCATCAGCTTGAGGTCACCATCATCCTCCGGGTAGGAGAATCCGTTGCCGTCCTCCGGATAATCGCCGGAGATCGTCATCATGAATACTGCCGAAGGCAGCGCTAGCGATGTGTTGGAAGTGAATTTGCTCGACGGCATCATCTTGCCACGCGCCACGCCGGCCTGGTCAGGCGTGATGCATTCGATGTCCTCGATGCCGCGCCATTCGAGCCATTCGCTGACTTCTTTCCAGTTCTTGACACCACGGAGGTTTTTTACGAATGCAGGCGTCCGCGCGCGCCTCCCGGCTTTCGAGGGGCGGACTTCCTTCTTAGAGGCAGGCATCAATCACCAGATTTGATTTCGGAATATCAACTATAGCCGGGTCGCGCGACAGAAGGGAAGGGGGCGCGAAAGCAAGATGAACTTGCAAGGTTGGGCTTGCTCTACTGCCTCAAGTCGTTCCGGAGCACCCTCCTTGGCTCTCCAATAGCCGCTCCACGACAGGCTGCAATTGCTCCGGGGTAATTGGCTTTGCGACGACGGCGTCGATCGTTGCGGTTGCTTGCAGCACCTTCCCACAGCCTACACGGGTTGAAAGCAAAATGACGCAAGGCATCTTTCCACCGCTCATCCGGCGAAGTGTGGCAAGCTGCGCCATCAGCCCGTCGCAGTCCTTGTTGCTGGCGCCGCCGTCGAGAATTACGGTCCCCGGCACGATCCTCCGAAGCGTTTCCATGGCCGCTTCCGGGGTCTCTGCTATTGGCTTGAGGCCCGACCGCTCGACAATCTTGGACACCACGACCCGGTTGATCGGTGATCTGCCGACCACTAGGGCCCTATGCACGTCGATTTCCGGCGGCGCTGCCTGCTGATCATTGTCCGGCAAACCGGACATCGTGCCGCGCATCGCATTGAGACGTGATTGGATCATTTCTGCCGCACCCGACGCTCAATTTATAGTTGAGGGCGGCCGCAGATAAGCTTAACGCCGACATGGATGTCAAGCGCAAAAGAAGAAGCGGGAGAGGCCGAAAAATTTGCCTTTACAGTACGTTAAGTAGGTAATGCCATTCAAGAAATATCGCCTGCATGAAAACATGCAGGCGATATGCAGGTTTCTGCGATTTATCTTGCGGATAACATCAATTACCGCTCGATTGGGTCACGATAACCGGGATCAGCAGGTCGCCCCAATTGCCGTTACCGCCATGGTGCCTGGCCGAGCGCACCAGCTCGACCGAAACCCCGGCCTCGACCGCCTTCATCACCGACTGATTAAGGCGATGAAGGTCATTGGCCACGATGCGGATGACCGCCTGCTGGTCGGCGCTCATGGCTGACGATTGTTCCTCGGCGCGTTCCTTGACGCGAGTCTTTGGAGGCATTTCTAATTCTCCCACTGTGTTCGTGCCTCGTCTTGATCGCCGGCCTATTCGGCAGCCGGGCGGAACTGGGCGTGCTCGGTCGATTCCTTCATCGCTGTTGTCGACGACTGTCCGCCGGTGATCGCCATGGACACGGCGTCGAAATAGCCGGTGCCGACTTCGCGCTGGTGCTTGGTCGCCGTATAGCCATTGGCCTCGGAGGCGAATTCGGCTTCCTGGAGCTCCGAGTAGGCCGCCATCTGCCGATCCTTGTAGCCACGTGCCAGTTCGAACATACCATGGTTCAATTGGTGGAACCCGGCAAGCGTGATGAACTGGAACTTGTAGCCCATCGCGCCCAACTCGCGCTGGAACTTGGCAATCGTCGCATCGTCGAGGTTCTTCTTCCAATTGAACGACGGCGAGCAATTATAGGCAAGCAGCTTGCCCGGATGCGCCTTGTGCACGGCTTCGGCAAACTTCCTTGCCTGTCCGAGATCCGGCTTGGAGGTCTCCATCCATATCAGGTCGCAATGCGGCGCATAGGCGATGGCGCGCGCGATGCAGGGCTCGATGCCGTTCTTCACCTGATAGAAACCTTCGGCGGTGCGCCCGGCCTCATGGTCGACAAAGGGCTGGTCGCGCTCGTCGATGTCCGAGGTCAGAAGCTTCGCCGCTTCGGCATCCGTGCGGGCGACGATCAGCGTCGGCACGCCCATGACGTCGGCGGCAAGCCGCGCCGCGTTAAGATTGCGGATGTGCGCAGCGGTCGGGATCAGAACCTTGCCGCCGAGATGGCCGCACTTCTTTTCCGACGCAAGCTGATCCTCGAAGTGGACGCCGGCAGCACCCGCCTCGATGAAGGCCTTCATGATCTCGAAGGCGTTGAGCGGGCCGCCGAAGCCGGCTTCCGCATCCGCCACGATCGGGGCGAACCAGGTGTCGACCGACAGGCCATTGCCTTCCGCCGTCTCGATCTGGTCGGCGCGCTGCAGCGTGCGGTTGATACGCTTGGCAAGCTCAGGCGCGGCATTTGCCGGATAGAGCGACTGGTCCGGATACATTGCTGACGCGGTGTTGGCATCGGCGGCAACCTGCCAGCCCGAAAGATAGATCGCCTTCAGCCCGGCGCGAACCATCTGCATGGCCTGATTGCCGGAAAGGGCGCCGAGAGCGTTGACGAAGTCTTCCTCGTGGATGAGCTTCCACAGCCGGTTGGCGCCGTTTTCGGCCAGGCTGTACTTGATCTGCACAGAGCCGCGCAGCCGCTTCACGTCTTCCGGCGAATAGGGGCGCTCGATGCCGTCGAAACGACCTTCCGGGGCGGATGGAACGAGATTGTAAAAATCGGTCACTGTGATCTCCCTGCAATCATGAACACTACGCTGCGAGGCAAATTCTCAAGTCGCTAACGTGTTACTGAATTTACATTGCGCTGCGATATAGGCGAGGAAAATCGGGATTTCTCGTTGAAAATTGAGGAAAACCTGTATTGTGTTTGACAGTGTGGCGTTGTAAATCTGTAAAAGATGTAAAAGGCAGATTTCGACACCAGGGCAAAAAATTCGTGTCAATATTGTGTAAATCACCTGTGATGGTTCTATGTCGATCGGCCTGGTTTGCGGAGCTTTCCGGTGGCTGAACAGAAGATCTTTGCCGGTCCGCGTATCCGCCGCATCCGCAATGCCAAGGGCCTGACGCAGACGGCGATGGCCGAGGGGCTCGGCATCTCGCCGTCCTATCTCAACCTCATCGAGCGCAATCAGCGCCCACTGACAGTCCAGCTCATTCTCAAGCTTGCCTCGGTCTACAAGGTCGAGCCGGACGAGTTGCAGGGCGAGGCGCGCGGGTCGATTTCTGCCCTTAAGGAAGTGTTCGGCGACCCGTTGATGGCCGGCGAACTGCCCGGCGACCAGGAGTTGATCGAGATCGCGGAAGCAGCACCCAATGCGGCTGCCGCCGTTGTCAAACTCTATCGCGCCTATCGCGAGCAGGCCACCCGCCTGTCCGATCTGTCGGAATTGCTGGCGCGGGAAGGGCGCACGACAGCCCTTTCTGGTGCGCGCCTGCCGATCGACGAGGTGCATGAGGTGTTCGAGCGCCGGCCGAACCATTTTCCGGCGCTTGAGGAAGAGGCGGAGGCCTTCACCGCGCTTCTTGATCCCGGTGACGACCTGTTCGGTGCGCTCAAGGCATGGCTGAAGCGCGAATATGGCATCGTCGTCAAGGTACTGCCGGTCGCCACCATGCCCAATTGGCGGCGCCGCTACGATCGTCATTCGCAGCGCCTGTTTCTCTCCGAGCGGCTGTCGCCATTCGATCAGTTGCGCGAAGTGGCGATGGAGGCATCGCTGATCCGCATGTCGGTGGCGGTCGCGGCCGAGATCCAGGCGCTGAAACTCTCTTCCGACGAGGCGCGCCGCCTAGCGCGCTTCGAGCTTGGCCGCTATGCCGCCCATGCGCTGATGATGCCCTATCAGGCCTTCCAGGCGGCGGCCTTGCGCGCCCGCTACGACATCGACGTGCTGAAATCGCGTTTCGGCGTCTCCTTTGAACAGGCGGCAAACCGGCTGACCATGCTGCAGCGGCAGGGCAGCGCCGGCGTGCCCTTCTTCATGCTTGAGGTGGACAATGCCGGAAACCGCTTCCGCAAGGCCGGCGCGCAGGGCTTTCCGCAAAGTCGCTTCGGGGGAGGATGCCCGAAGCTGCCGGTCCATGCCGCATTTGCCCAGCCGAGCCAGATCATCGTCGAGGCGGTGGAAATGCCCGACGGTGCCGAATTCCTCTGCATCGCCCGCACGCTGGAAGGGCCGCAAGGCGCGTTCAACGAACGCCCGCGCCGCACCGCGATCCTGCTGGGCTGCGACATCGCCTTTCGCGAGGAGATCGTCTATGGCGCCGCCCTTGCCGGCGCGCCGGGAAAATCCGGACAGGTTGCGGCAACGCCGGTGGGCCCCGCCTGCCGTCTGTGCGAACGCACCGGCTGCCTTGCTCGCGCCGAACCGCCGCTGACCCGCCCGCTCGGCTTGGACGAAATGGTGACCGGGCTCTCCGCCTTTGATTTTCAGTAAGGGTATCGATAACAAAAATTGACAAAGATTGTTATCAATCCTACGTTTTCACCATGAACATCTCGCTGACGAAGGAACTTGAGGAATACGTCGCCGCGCAAGTCCGCTCGGGGCATTACTCCTCTGCGAGCGAGGTCGTCCGGGAGGCGCTGCGCGGCCATCTTCGCGAGAAGGCCGAACGGGATATTCAAACACGCATTGCAAGGGCACGGGCTGACGTGCAGGCAGGCGATATAGCCGAGGCAACCCCGCAATTCTTCGAGGAGGCCAGGCGACGGATTCGCCGGAGCGCGGGCGGCAAATCCCGCTGATGGTTCATCGGGTCTATTTCACCCGATCTGCGCAAGACGATTTCCAGTCGATCATAGATTTTATTGCCGCCGACAATCCCGGTCGTGCGTTGTCCTTTGTTGATGATTTGCAGCGCCGGGCCGTGAAATTGCTGGCTGATTTCCCAAGGACTGGGCGCCAGTATGGTTCCTTTCATTATCTGGTCTTCGGCAACTATATTCTTGCATACGACATCGATGATGCGGCGAGAGCCGTTCATATTCTGCTTGTCACGGAAGGTCACCGCCTTTGGCAGGAGTTGCTTACGGAGCGGTCGTAAGACCTTGGCTAAGGCAACGATGGATTCGAACGGGTGACACAACCATAAGCGGCCGTTGGATCAGGCCGCTTCCTTTCCTTTGGGCTACGCGATTGGCAACGCTACGGTCGCTTAACGACATGCGCCGCTGTTTTGCAGAGACGATAGTCGAGCCATGACCCAGACTGCCATTTCCCAACCTTCCGCCACACCCCAGGTCTCGCCCAATGCCGAGCGGCTTGGAGCACTGCTGGTCTTCCTTTCGGCGCTGTGCTGGAGCTTCGGCGGCGCCATCGCCCGTTTCGTGGAGATGCAGGACAGCTGGGCCGTCATCTTCTGGCGCTCCGCCTGGGCGGCAGCCTTCCTCATTGGCTTCATGCTGTGGCGTGATGGCGGGCGCGGCACGCTCAGGCTGTTTGCCAGCATGGGCCTTCCGGGCCTGGCGGTGGCGCTCTGCTTTGCCAGCGCCTCCACCGCCTTCGTGGTCGCGCTTTCCTACACCACCGTTGCCAATATCCTGCTCATGCAGGCCGGCGTGCCGCTCTTTGCAGCGCTGCTGGCCTGGGTGCTGTTTCGCGAGCGTGTGTCGGGGCCGACCTGGATTGCGATCGCGGCTGTCATTTTCGGCGTCGCCATCATGGTTTCGGAATCGCTTGGCGGCAATGTTTCGCCGATCGGCGATGGATTGGCGCTGCTGATTGCCGTGATGTTTTCAATCGCCACCGTGATCACGCGGCGCTTCGCCCATGTACGCATGACGCCGGCGACCTGCCTCGGCACCATCTTTGCCGCGCTGTTTGCGTACAGCCAGGCCGAGGCATTGGCGGTGTCGCCGCGCGACATGGGCTTCCTGTTCGCTTTCGGCGTGCTCAATCTGGGCGTTGGCCTCGCCTTCTTCGCTACCGGCGCGCGAATGGTGCCGGCTGCGGTTGCCGCACTGCTGGGCACTTTTGAGCCGATCCTGGGACCGATCTGGGTCTGGCTCAGCCATGGCGAGGTGCCGAGCACCCGCACGATTGTCGGCGGGGCGGTCGTTTTTATCGCGCTGCTCGTCCATATCGGGCTGGAGTTCAAGCGCCAGTCGCGGCCCGCCAAGCCCGGCGTCACCGGCGTGCCGTCGCCCCATTGACAGAACTGTTACAGTGTAGGCAGGTTATGTGATCTGCAACTGCTCAACAGGTACATCTTGCGAGAATCACTAGCCGGAAGCGCACAAACCGGAACCAAGACTCTTCCCATCGGCGGTACATCCTTCTCCTCACCGAATACCGTCGGAAAAAAGCGACTGCCAGAAATTCCCCCGGCCGAAACAGCCAGCAAATCCCCTTTCATTTCTGCCGAACACGAGGCCGAATACCGGGCCTTTGTCGAAGCGCATCCCGATATTGAGGCGGTCGAGTTCCTCATCGTCGACCCCAACGGCATGCTGCGCGGCAAATGGGCGCCCGGCGATGCGCTCAAGAAGGCATTCCAGGACGGCGTTAACTTCCCCATGTCGCTGCACGGGCTCGACGTCTGGGGCCGCGAGGTCAGCGAAACCGGCCTGCATATCGAAACCGGCGACAAGGATGGCTATTGCCGCGCCACCCGCGGTTCGCTCTCCATCGTGCCCTGGGCCAAGCGCAAGACCGCGCAGGTGCTGCTGCAGACCTTCACGCCCGAAGGCGAACCCTTCATGGCCGACCCGCGCCAGGTGCTGAAGCGCAAGGTCGCCGAGGTCAACGAGAGGGGCTATTTCCCGGTCGTCGCCTTCGAACTCGAATTCTATCTGCTCGACCCGGAGGTCGAATGGGATGACGGCATGCCGGCCCCGGTCGGCGCCACCGCCGGCCCGGACCGCCTGCGCATGTATGGACTCGACGACCTTGCCGAGCATGCCGAGCTGTTCGACATGATCCGCGATGCGGCAGCCGCCCAGAACCTGCCGATCGACACCATTATCAAGGAAGCGGCACCCGGCCAGTTCGAGGTCAATCTCAAGCACCGCGCCGATCCGCTGCGGGCTGCCGACGATGTCATCATGCTGGAGCGCATCGTCATGGGCTGCGCCCGCGCCCATGGCCTCACGGCAACCTTCATGGCCAAGCCGTTCCTGGAATATGCCGGCAACGGCATGCATGTGCATGCTTCCGTGCTCGACCGTGACGGCAACAACATCTTCAGCGGCGATGCGGGGCGCAAGCGGCTCGAATCAGCCATCGGCGGCCTGCTCAAGACCATGCCGGAATCGCTGCTTTTGTTTATCAACACCTGGAACGGCTTCCGCCGCATCACGCCGGGCTCCTATGCGCCCACGCGCGCGGTCTGGGGCGAGAACAACCGCTCGGTCGCCCTGCGTATCCCGGTTTCATCCGAAGAGAACCGGCGGCTGGAGCACCGCATCGCCGGTGCCGACGCCAATCCCTATCTGGTCATGGCGGCTCTCATCCAAGGCATTGTCGAGGGCATCGAGAACAAGGAGGTTCCGCCTCCGCCGGTTGTCGGCAATGCCTATGACGATGGCGGACTGTTCCTCCCCGACGACATGGACGAGGCGCTCCAGCTCATGGCCCGCAGCTCGTTTGTGGAACGCGCATTGGGGCCGCTCATGGCCAAGGTCTATCAGGACCTGAAACGCGCGGAAATCCTCGCCTTCTGGGCGGAAATCACCCAGCTGGAGCGCACCACATACCTTTGATCGGCGCGCGCTGTTTCATGCTTGTCGCAATCGGCGAACACCAATAGGCTAAATTCTGAATATCCCGGATGGATGGTCCGTAAACCGGGAAAATGGAACACTGAAAGGGAGATCCCAGAATGCTTCACAAGGCGCTCTTGCTGTCCGCGTCATCGGCTCTGGCAGCATTGTTCGTCGTGTCGGCCAGCGCCCAGGAGCGCGTCGTCAACGTCTTCAACTGGTCTGACTATATCGACAGTTCGATCATCGACGATTTCACCAAAGAAACCGGCATCAAGGTCGTCTATGACGTCTATGATTCCAACGAGATTCTTGAGACCAAGATGCTGGCTGGCGGCAGCGGCTATGATGTGGTCGTGCCGACGGCGAGCTTCCTGCAGCGCCAGATCCAGGCTGGCGTCTACCAGAAGCTCGACAAGTCCAAGCTGCCAAATCTGCAGAACATGTGGGATGTGGTCACCGACCGCACGAAGATCTTCGATCCGGGCAACGAATACTCCATCAATTATATGTGGGGTACGGTCGGCATCGGCTACAACAAGGCCAAGATCCAGGAAGCGCTCGGCACTGACAAGATCGACAGCTGGAGCGCGGTCTTCGATCCCGAGAATGCCGCCAAGCTCAAGGATTGCGGCATCAACTTCCTCGATTCGCCGACTGACATGATCCCGGTCATGCTTGCCTATCTCGGCCTCAATCCCGACAGCCACGAGCCGGACGATATCGCCAAGGCGGAAGAGGCGTTCCTGAAGATCCGCCCCTTCGTGCGCAAGTTCCATTCCTCCGAATTCATCAACGGCCTGGCCAATGGCGACATCTGCATCGCGGTCGGCTGGTCGGGCGACGTCTTCCAGGCGCGTGACCGTGCCGACGAAGCCGATCAGGGCGTCGAGCTTTCCTATGTCATCCCGAAGGAAGGCACCCAGATGTGGTTCGACCAGATGGCCATTCCCGCCGATGCGCCGCATGTGGCCGAGGCGCATGAATTCCTGAACTACATGATGAAGCCGGAGGTCATCGCCAAGTCCTCCAACTATGTCTTCTACGCCAACGGCAACAAGGCGTCGCAGGAATTCCTCGATCCGGAGGTCCGTGACGACCCGGCAGTCTACCCCAGTGAGGACGTGCTGGCCAAGCTGTTCGTGAACACCACGCTTGATTCGAAGACGCAGCGTGTGTTCACCCGCGCTTGGACCAAGATCGTAACCGGGCAGTAGACATCGGCGAGGGCCCTGCAGCATCTGTAGGGCCCTGTCGCAGGCGACGAGCGAATGAGGCGGAGAGGTGCATGAAATCGCTTGGAAGCATTCGCAGGAGCTTCGCGCCGTGGAATGATCCCGATGCGAAGCCCTATATCGTCTTTGAAAACGTCACCAAGCGTTTTGGCGATTTCACCGCCGTCAACAATCTATCGCTGAAAATCTACGAGCGCGAGTTCTTCGCACTGCTCGGTGCGTCGGGCTGCGGCAAGTCCACGCTGCTGCGCATGCTGGCCGGTTTTGACGAGCCTACGGCGGGCCGCATCCTGCTCGACGGGCAGGACCTGCGCGGCATCCCGCCCTATCGCCGGCCGGTCAACATGATGTTCCAGTCCTATGCGCTGTTTCCGCATATGACGGTGGAGGCCAACATCGCCTTCGGCCTCAAGCAGGAGGGTATGGCCAAGGCCGACATCGAAAAGCGCGTGGCCGAGATGCTCAAGCTGGTCAAGCTGGAGCGCTTCGCCAAGCGCAAGCCGCACCAATTGTCGGGCGGCCAGCGCCAGCGTGTCGCCTTGGCGCGCTCGGTCGCCAAGCGCCCCAAGGTGTTGCTGCTGGACGAGCCGCTTGGCGCTCTGGACAAGAAGCTGCGCGAGGAAACGCAGTTCGAACTGATGGACCAGCAACAGGAACTCGGCCTCACCTTCGTCGTCGTCACCCATGACCAGGAAGAGGCGATGACCATGGCCGACCGCATCGCCATCATGGACAAGGGCGAAGTGATGCAGGTGGCGACCCCGGCCGAGGTCTATGAGGCGCCGAGTTCGCGCTTCGTCGCCGGCTTCGTCGGCAACGTCAACATGATCGAGGGAACGGTGTCCGGGCGCGAGAATGGCGTCGCGCGCATTTCCGACGGCAACGGCCTGACGATCAAGGCCGAAAATATCGGGGACGCGGCCGCAGGCAGCGCAGTGGCCTTCGCCATCCGCCCCGAGAAGATCAAGGTCTCGTCGCGCAAACCGGACGATCCCGGCGTCAATGTAGTTGAGGGCGAAATCTACGACATCGCTTATCTCGGCGACATGACCGTCTATCACGTCAAGCTGGCCGACGGGCAGGTGGTCAAGGCCAGCGCCTTGAATGCCTCGCGCATCACCGATGACCCGCTGACCTGGAATGACCGGGCCTTCATCTCCTTCCGGCCCGATGCGGGCGTCGTCCTGACGAGATAGAGCCATGTCCGACACTGTCCTCGCTGCCGCCCGGCCAGTTGCCTCACGCCCTTCGGTGCTCAGCCGCACCTTCCAGGCCATGTACGGCCGGCTGGTCATCATCATCCCCTATCTGTGGCTGCTGGTCTTCTTCCTGGTCCCGTTTGCCATCGTCTTCAAGATCTCGCTGTCGCAGACGCAGATCGCCATGCCGCCTTACGCGCCGGTGTTCAGCCTCACCGACGGCTTTGGCGGGCTGCTGGATCAGCTAAGGCAGCTCAGCATCGACAACTATCTCTGGCTCACCGAGGACGCACTCTATTTCAACGCTTATGTCTCCAGCGTCGTCATTGCAGCCGTCTCCACTGTCCTGACCTTGCTGGTCGGCTATCCGGTCGCCTACGGAATGGCGCGTGCGCCCGAATCCTGGCGCCCCACGCTCTTGATGCTGGTCATCCTGCCGTTCTGGACCAGTTTCCTGATCCGCGTCTACGCCTGGATCGGCATCCTCAAGCCGGAAGGCCTGCTCAACCAGTTCCTCCAGGGGATAGGGCTCATCAACGAGCCGTTGATCATCTTGAACACCAATGCGGCGATCTTCATCGGCATCGTCTATTCCTATCTGCCTTTCATGGTCCTGCCGCTCTATTCCGCGCTCGAGAAGATGGACTATTCGCTGATCGAGGCGGCCAAGGATCTTGGCTGCCCGCCGATCAGCGCCTTCTGGAAGATCACCTTCCCGCTGTCGTTTCCCGGCATCGTCGCCGGCTGCCTGCTTGTCTTCATCCCGGCAGTGGGCGAATTCGTCATTCCCGACCTCCTTGGCGGCTCGCAGACGCTGATGATCGGCAAGACCTTGTGGAACGAATTCTTTGCCAATCGCGACTGGCCGGTTTCGTCGGCCGTGGCGGTCATCCTGCTCTTGCTTCTGGTGGTGCCGATCGTGATCTTCCAGCAGTCTCAGGCCCGCGCGATCGAGCAGGACCGATAGGATCAGCCCATGAACGCCAGGTGGAGCCCCTTCAACGTTGCCTCGGTCACGCTCGGCCTGGCCTTCCTGTACCTGCCGATCGTCATCCTCATCATCTTCTCCTTCAATGAATCGCGGCTGGTGACCGTTTGGGCGGGTTTCTCGACCAAATGGTATGTCTCGCTGTTTTCCAATCGCGGCCTGATCGATGCGGCCTGGGTCACGCTGCGCGTCGCCCTGATCTCTGCCTCGATCGCAACTGTTCTGGGCACGCTGGCTGCCATCACGCTGACGCGCTACACGCGCTTTCGCGGGCGCGTCCTGTTCTCCGGCATGGTGTTTGCGCCGCTGGTCATGCCGGAAGTCATCACCGGCCTGTCGTTGCTGCTGCTCTTTGTTGCAATCGGGCTCGATCGCGGCTTCCTGACGGTGACGTTGGCGCATATCACCTTCTCCATGTGCTTCGTCGCCGTGGTGGTCCAGTCGCGCCTGCTCACCTTCGACCGTTCGCTGGAGGAGGCGGCGATGGATCTCGGTGCGCCGCCGGTAAAGACCTTCTTCCAGGTCACCCTGCCGGTCATCCTGCCGGCGATCATTTCGGGCTGGATGCTGGCCTTCACGCTCTCGCTCGACGATCTGGTGATCGCCAGCTTCACCTCCGGACCGGGCGCCACCACCTTGCCGATGAAGATCTACAGCCAGGTCCGGCTGGGCGTCACGCCGGAGATCAATGCTGCCTGCACCATCCTCATCGCCGTGGTCGCGCTGGGTGTCATCGCCGCTTCGCTGGTCAACAAGCGGCGTGAGATCCAGCGCCTGCGCGACGAGCAGATGGCGCAACGTGGTGCTTGATTAGCTTCGGCCTATTCTTCCGGCGCCGGGGGGGCTACTGCAGGCGGCTGTACGGTTACCGGCGAGATGAAGGGCGCATTCCACGATCCGCCGACGAAAAACGTCACCGGCGGCGTGGCGCCATTCAGCTTGGCTGCCTGTTCAGGCGTCAGCAATCCGCCTGAAAGCGCCAGGCCGCGTCCGACATAGGGCACGATACCGCTCAGCCACAGCTTGCCCTGCGTGGTGCGCGCCTCGGCCTTTTCGAGCCGGACCACGCCGCGCGAGATACTGGCCTTGAGTTCAAGGCCCTGCATGGGCAGTGGTGCCTTGGCAACATCGGCAAGCGCGAAAAAGCCGCCCTCGGCGCTGCGTTTGAGAAAGCTCGCCAGATCGAAATCCGACAGCGCGCCTTCGCCGAAGCTTGCCGATATGGAGCCCTGCGCATTCTCCAATATCGAATTCCAGGCTCGGCCCGGCCCCTTGAGGATGACCGAAATCGTGCCGCGGCCGATCGGCACGAAGCGCGTCATGCCGGCCGCGGTGCCGAAGGCACCGCCATCGATATCGGCGGCCAGCAGGCGCATTTCAACCTGCGTGCCTTCCGGCTTGCGGTCGAACCTTATGCTGGTCTGGACATTGCCGCCGAAGGCGGCGGCATCGGAAATGTCGAACACCGACAGCCCGCTCTTGATCTGGACGGTCGCCGCGACTTCAGCGAGCTTGATTGTACCGGCGGTGGCCTGTGCCGCCGAAAGGCGCAAATCCAGATTGATCCGGTCCGAAAACGCCTCGTCGATCTTCGCCGGCCCTTCATCGGCGCCCGGCGTCAGCGGTGTGAAGGCCGGTACGAAGGATTTGAGGTCCAGCGTCTCGAAGGCCAGCGTGCCCGACAGGATCGGTACATTTTCGCCCAGGGCAAGATCGAGGATGCCGGTTGCCGGATTGCCGTCGAGATTGACTTCGGCATTCTCGAATTTGATCCGCTTTGCATCGCCTGCCACCTGGCCGGCAACCGAGACGGCGCCTATGGCGGTGGTGCCAGGCGTTCCTTCCGGGCGTGACCATTCCAGCATGCGGCGCAGCGAAGGAGCAGTGAACTTCGCCTTGCCGTTGAAATACGGGTTGTCGTTGGTCTTCACCACGCCATCGAAAGAGGCGGTGACCGGTGCCGAAGTCACGGCAATCGTAAAGGGGGCCTCCTCGCCGGCAAAAAGCCGCAGCGGCTGGGTGGAGGAAGCCTCGAGCGTCACCGTCTCGCCGCGCCAGATACCGTGGCCGGCGACGCTGGCCGCCTTTTGCAATGCTGGCCAGCTCATCTTGCCGGTAATGCCAGTCAGGATTTCGCTATCCTTTCCATCCGCAAGGACAGTGACGCGTCCATCGGTGACCTCGACCGTCCCGAAAGGCTTTGACGAGATGTGTGCGGTCGCGGGCGCTTCCGCATTGGCCGAAACCGCTTCGCGCGTGGCGTTGACGGAGCGCGCGATACGCCCGCCCCCTGGAAGCGCCAGCGCATAGCTTCCGTCTTCGGCCCGTTCGACACGCAGCGTGGGCCGAACGAAACTGGCAGTCGAAAACACCACCTCGCCGCGAAGGGCCGCGAGCGCCGACAGCTTCACCTCGACGCGTTCGGCCGAAATCACCGACGTGGTGTCGGCTTGCCCCCACTTTGCCAGCGTCACATTGGTCAGGATTGCGCGAAAGCTCGGCCACACCTCGATCTCGGGGGCCGTGCCGATCGTCACGCGATAGCCGCTCCACGAGCTCATTTCATAGGCGATGCGGTCGCGTACAATCCGTGTCGAGGCGAGCAAAGGCAGGGCTGCGATGATCAGGGCAACGACCAGTGCCGCCGCGCTTATCGCCCAGATGCTGCGTCGAATCAGAGGAGACGGCATTGTGCCTCGTTCACGCTGTTTCAAGCGCCATTTCAATCATATCAGTGCTGCCCGATCTCAGCTATCTGCTGCAAATCGGTTGCCGCAGCTTTAGCGGACATCGACCGCATTTCAACCCTTTGTCGCCGTCTCACGACATTTGCGCACAAGCAGGGGCTGCAACCGCGACATTATCTTGCGCGACCGCAGTGCAGCATGCATAACGACAGCGCTGTTGAAAGGATGGATTGATGACCGCTTTGTCTCCGCTATGGAAGCCTTCTGCTCAGCGTGTTGCCGATGCGGCACTTACCCGTTTTAGGGCAGCGGCCTCGGCCAGAGCGGGCACCGAATTTACCACCTATGCCGAGCTGCATCGCTGGTCGATCGAGGAGCGCGAGGCGTTCTGGCGCCTGGTGTGGCAGTTCTGCGGCGTCGTCGGCGAGCCCGGCGAGAAGGTGCTGGCCGATGGCGACAAGATGCCGGGCGCGGCCTTCTTTCCCGAGGCGAGGCTGAACTTTGCCGAGAACCTCCTGCGCCGCACCGGACCTGAGGATGCCATCGTCTTCCGGGGCGAGGACAAGGTTGCGCGCCGGCTGTCCTGGGACGATCTTCATGCGCTGGTGTCGCGCCTGCAGCAAGTGTTCCTGTCGCTCGGCGTCAAGCCGGGCGAGCGCATCGCCGCGATGATGCCCAACATGCCCGAGACGGTCGCCGCCATGCTGGCGGCCACCTCGATCGGCGCGGTGTGGTCATCCTGCTCGCCCGATTTTGGCGAGCAGGGAGTGCTCGACCGCTTCGGCCAGATCGAGCCGGTCGTCTTCATCGCACCCGACGGCTATTACTATAATGGCAAGGAGATCGACGTCTCGGCCAAGGTCGCGGCGGTGGCCGAAAGGCTGCCTGGCCTGCGCAAGGTGCTGGTGGTGGATTATCTCGGCCGGGCGGGTGAGGCGGCATCCGGCATTGGCAATGCCGAGGCGCTGGAGGCAGCAATTGCGCCCTTTACCCCCGGCAAGGTTACCTTCGAGCGCCTGCCTTTCTCGCATCCGCTCTATATTCTGTTTTCGTCGGGCACCACCGGCATTCCCAAATGCATCGTCCATTCGGCCGGCGGCACGTTGATCCAGCATGTCAAGGAACTGCGCCTGCATGCCGGTGTCGGCGAGGGCGACCGCTTCTTCTATTTCACCACCTGCGGCTGGATGATGTGGAACTGGCTGGTCTCCGGCCTTGCCGTCGGCGCCACGCTGCTGCTCTACGACGGCTCGCCCTTCTATCCGGACGGCAATGTGCTGTTCGATTTCGCCGATGCGGAAAAGATGACCTATTTCGGCACCTCGGCGAAGTTCATCGATTCGGTGCGCAAGGCGGGCCTCAGGCCGATGGATAGCCATGACCTCTCCAGCGTGCGCACCATCTCCTCCACCGGTTCGCCGCTGTCGCCGGAGGATTTCCGCTTCGTCTATGACGGCATCAGGAAAGACGTGCACCTGGCGTCGATCTCGGGTGGCACCGACATCGTCTCCTGCTTCGTGCTTGGCGTGCCGACCGAGCCGGTCTGGGAGGGCGAGATCCAGGCGGCTGGGCTCGGCATGGCGGTCGATGTCTGGGACGATGCAGGCCACCCGGTGCGCGGGGAGAAGGGCGAACTGGTCTGCACGCGCGCCTTCCCGGCTATGCCGATCGGCTTCTGGAACGATCCCGACGGCGCCAAATATCGCGCCGCCTATTTCGAGCGCTTCGGCAATGTCTGGTGCCATGGCGATTTCGCCGAATGGACGGCGCATGGCGGCATCGTCATTCATGGCCGCTCGGATGCGACGCTGAACCCCGGCGGGGTGCGCATCGGCACGGCGGAGATCTACAACCAGGTCGAGAAGATGCCCGAGATCGCCGAGGCGCTGTGCATCGGCCAGGATTGGGAAGGCGATGTGCGTGTCGTGCTGTTCGTGCGCCTTGCCGAAGGGGCGGTGCTGGGCGAGGCGCTGGAGAAAGCGATCCGCACGAAAATCCGCACCGGCGCCAGCCCGCGCCATGTGCCGGCCAGGATCGTCGCCGTCACCGACATTCCGCGCACCAAGTCGGGCAAGATCACCGAGCTTGCGGTGCGCGATATCGTCCATGGCCGCGCCGTCAAGAACATGGAAGCGCTCGCCAATCCCGAAGCGCTCGAGCTCTACCGGGACTTGCCGGCACTGCAAAGCTGAGGGCCGGAGCTGTCATACCGTCTTCCGGGGCGGCGGCCAACGCTCCCGTCGTCATCCCGGCCAAGGGAGTGAAACGACCGCGAGCCGGGACCCATTCCTCGACGGCAACGGTTATCGGAATGGGTCCCGGATACGCTGCTTGCTGCGCTGCGCAGCATTCCGGGATGACGGGAAACGGTCGGCCGTGATCGCCGCCGCCTAGAGCCTTTCATGGTCATACGGAAGCGTTTTGCCGGAGGGAATTCGGGAACAAGGTCGAGGGCTTCGGCGCCGGGCGTACCGGGGTACGGCCAAGTCCGAAGCCCGAAGGATTTGGCCCGAATTCACCCGGCCCGCAGGGTTTGCCGCTGGCGGGCGCCCGCGGCGTCGGCCGGACTTGGCCGATGGTCCACATCGGCCGGCGCCGCCCTCCTGGCGGATCGCCTCGCCATCGGACAAACAGAACTGCTTTCGTATAACCATGAAAGGCTCTAAGCGAAACATGCTTAACCAAGCGTAACCGCGAAATTTACCGAGATTTCATGAGTGGTACACTTTCGTAAATTCATCTTCATTCCGGTAAGGGTTTATTAAGGGTTGGCCGCGATATTCCTCGTTAACTTGAGGGAGAAATCCCTTCCCCGTCTTTCGGGGAATCCGTTTCGATCAAGTCCCCGTTGTGATCTAAATCAAAACTCAGGCGTTCCCCTCCGGAACGCCTTTTTTGATCACATCAAGGCTTCGCGGTCGCGCGCCAATGCCCTCGAAAGCAGGATCACCGGCACCAATGCCGTCAAGATGATCAGGATCGCCGCCACCGCGCCTTCTTCCGGTACGCCGCGCGAGGCGTTTTCATAGACATAGGTTGCCAGCGTATTGAAGCCGAAGGGCCGCAACAGGATGGTCGCCGACAGTTCCTTGATCGTATCGACGAACACCAGCACGATCGCGGTTAAGATTGCGGGTTTGAGCAGCGGCAGCAGCACCCGGCTGGCGCTGCGGCGCGGCGTATAGCCGAGGCTGCGCGCGGCTTCATCGAGATTGGCGGGCAGTTTTTCGATTCCGGAGCGGATGGCGCCTTCGGCCAGCGCCAGGAACCGGATGGAACAGGCTATGATCACCGCCGCGGCCGAACCGGTCAGAAGCAGCCCGGTCGAAAAACCCCAATATTGCCGCGCCAGCATATCGATGCCGTTGTCGAAGCGTGCCAGCGCAAACAACAGCCCGAGTCCGAGAATGCCGCCCGGCAGCGCATAGCCGACTGAAGCGAGCCGCACCGACGCCGTGATGGTGCGCGACCGGCAAAGCCGCACTGCGTTGATCAGGAACAGCGCCAGCATCACCGCTATCAGCGCGGTGATCGCCGCGGTCACGATGCTGTTGGCGAAGGCAGAAGCGACCTCAGGCGAACTGAACTGTTCCAGCCGTCGCGAGGCATATTGGCCGAAGACGAACAGGGGGATGCCGAAGCCGGCCAGCACCGGCAGTCCGGTCGCCAGCACCGCCAGCCAGGCATGGAAGCCGCGCAGTCTGACGCGGGGAGGGCGCGCGCGCATATGGGTGGCCCGCCCGGTATGGAAGCGCTGGCTGCGGCGTGCCCATTGTTCGGCCGCAAGCAGCATGACGACCAAGAGCAGCATCAAAAGCGCGATCTGCGCGCCGCCTTCCAGGCTGCCGCGATTCAGCCAGGTCGCATAGACCGAGAATGTCAGTGTGCGCACGCCCAGATATTCGGCTGCACCTATATCGTTGATCGTCTCCATCAGCACCAGCGCCACGCCGGCAACGATCGCCGGCCGCGCCACCGGCAGCAACACCCGCCAGAACACCTTTGCCTGCCTGGCGCCGAGCGTGCGCGCCACATCGGCAATGTTGCGTCCCTGCATCAGGAAGATGATGCGGGTGGTCAGGTAGACATAGGGATAAAGCACGCAGGACAAGACGAAGGCCGCACCCGGCGTCGAGCGTATATCTGGAAACCAGTAGTCGCGTATGGTCTGGAAGCCGAAGATTTCGCGCACCAGCCCCTGCACCGGGCCTGTATAGTGGAAGAACTCGCCGAAGGCGTAGGCTGCCAGATAGGGCGGCACTGCCAGCGGCAGCACCAGCGCCCAGGCCAGCATCTTGCGCAAGGGAAAATCGAAGCCAACCACCAGCCAGGCGCCGGCAACCCCGATGATGGTGGTGGCCACCGCCACCAGTGACAGCAGGTAAATGGTGGTCAGGCTCGATCCGGGCAGCACATTTTCGATCAGATGCGGCCAGGTGTCGCCACTTCCCGACAGCGCGACAAAGCCGAGCGACAGGATCGGCAGCAGCACGACGGCACAGGCAGCCAATGCCGTGAGATGTGCCGACAGATGCCGGTTGCCCTTGACGCGCGGCTGCCTGCTTCGCGCCAAACTCTCCAGATGGGCCTTATCGATGCGTTGGATTCCCGACACGGATCGCTCACATCAAATACGGAAAAGCCGGACCTGCAAGGGCCCGGCTTTTCGACTGTGGTTCAGACGGCTCAACTGGCCGGGCCATCGTCGAGGCCGACGCGGTCCACCATCTCGGAGGCGGCCTTGCGGTTCTTGGCGATCTCGACCAGCGGCAGTGTATCGGCCTTCAGTTCACCGAATTCCTTGACCACCGGCGAAGGCTCCAGACCCGGCTCGACCGGATATTCGAAGTTCTTCTCGGCATAGATCTGCTGGGCTTCGTGGTTCGACAGGAACTGGATCAGCTTCACGCCATTGTCGCGGTTCGGCGCATATTTGGCGAGCGCCGCGCCTGAAATGTTCACATGGGTCAGGCCGTTCTCGAAGGTCGGAAACAGCACATTGATGCCGTTGCCCCATTCCTTCTCCTGCGGGTCCTTCTCATTGGTGCGCATCAGGCCGACATAATAGGTGTTGCCGATGGCGATGTCGCATTCGCCGGCGGCGATCGCCTTGGCCTGGGGCCGGTCACCGCCTTCCGGCTTGCGTGCCAGATTTTCCTTCAGGCCCTTCATCCATTCCTCGGTCTTTTCGGGGCCCCAGTGCGCGATTGCGGCACCGAAGAGAGCGAGATTATAGTCATGCTGGCCCGAGCGCATGCAGATCTTGCCCTTCCACTTCGGGTCGGCCAGGTCGGCATAGGTGATTGCCGTGTCCTTGACGCGCTCCTTGGAGGCGTAGACGACGCGCGCGCGCTTGGTCAGGCCGAACCAGTGGCCTTCCGGGTCGCGATATTCGGCATCGATGTTTTCATTGATCGTGGCGTCGTCCAGCGCCTGCGTCACGCCCTTTTCCTTGGCGGTGGTCAAGCGCGCGACATCGACGGTCATGATCACGTCGGCGGGCGAATTCTGGCCTTCGGCAAGGATGCGCTCCTCAAGACCCTTGTCGAGGAACAGAACCTCGGTCTTGATGCCGGTCTCGGCCGTGAAGGCGTCGAGCACCGGCTGGATCAGTTCAGGCTGGCGGTAGGTGTAGACATTGACCGTGCCGTCGGCCAGCGCCGTGCCGGCAAACAGTGTGGCAAGGGCAAATGCGGCATATCCGGCAATGCTGCAGCGAGGGTTCTTGGAAGGCATGTCTGTCTCCTGACCAATGGGGTTCAAGGCCCCAGGGATGTGTCGGCTGGCAGCTCCGCCAGCCACCGCTGATCTATTGGGACAAATAGCCAGGGACGTCAATACAAAGGCTAATGATTTCAATAGTTTAGAATTGTTCTAAACTGGAGAATTTTACGCAGCTTTTCAACGGTTTGAGGCATGATTCGCGACGGTGGCGCGGTTTTCTCAACGGCCATGTCCAGCGCATTTCGCCATCGTCTGGGTCGTAATGTTTATTTGCGCTTGGCGCGAACGCATTTCCGCGTTGCAATTTCCCGTCTTGTCAGTCGGCCAGCACCCTGGTCGTAGGGAAGGTCACCTCGACCAGGGTTCCTTCGCCGGGTGTGGAATTGATGGAGAATTTGGCGCGGTTGGCCTCCACCATCGCCTTGGTCAGCGGCAGGCCGAGACCGGTGCCGTCGCCGCGCGCGCGCTTCAGCGCATTGATCTGCTTGAAGGGCTTCAGCGCCTGTTCGATCTCGGCCTGTGTCATGCCCACGCCGGTATCGCGCACCCGCATCACCACGTCGCCGCTCATCTCATAGGCGGTGGAAACGATCACCTGCCCGCCGGCCTGCGTATAGCGCACCGCATTAGACAAAATGTTGAGCGCGATCTGGCGGATGCTGCGCCGGTCCGCCACCACGTCGGGCAGCTTTGAGGCAAAGCTGGAGCGGATGATGACCCGTTCGCGATTGGCCTGCGGCTGCATCATGGCAACTGTTTCGGCCAGCGCGTCGTTGAGCGAAACGGCCTCATGCGCCATTTCCTGCTGGCCCGCCTCGATCTTGGAAATGTCGAGCAGGTCGTTGACCAGGTCGAGCACATGGTTGCCCGAGCGGTTGATGTCGCGCAGATAGTCGCGATAGCGGTCATTGGCGATCGGGCCGAACTTCTCGTCGACCATCAGTTCGGAGAATCCGATAATAGCGTTGAGCGGTGTGCGGATCTCGTGGCTGACCCGCGCCAGGAAGTCGGTCTTCTGCGAGGAGGCGCGCTCGGCCATGGCGCGTGCCTGCGTCAGGTCTTCCTCGGCCCGCTTCCACTGGGTGATGTCGCGCAGCACCGCGCAGAAGCCGCTTTCATTCGGCAGCCTGCCGATGGTCATGAACAGCGGAATGAACCCGCCCTGGGCCTCGCGTCCGATCACCTCGCGCCCGTCATTGAGCACGCTGGCGACGCCATGTTCGGTCAGGCCACTGAGATAGTCGCCGGCCGCGCGCTGGCTTTCCATGGCAAACAGTGAGGTGAAGGGCTTGCCCACCACCTCGTCGCTGTCGAAGCCGAACAGCGCTTCGGCCGGCCGGCTGATCGAGCGGATCGTGCCGTCATTAGCAATCAGCACCACCCCGTCCGTCGCCGTGTCGATGATGGTGCGCATCTCGGCCACGCGCGCCCGCAATTCCGCTTCGCTGGCGCCCTGCGCGGGTGGCGGCGCAGTCTCTTCCTCGTCTCCGGTTCGCCGCACCACCAGCATCAGCGCCTTGCCGCCGTTCCACGGCACCGAACGCAACAGCGCCTCGATGGGAAATTCCAGCCCGTCGCCGGTTCGCATCCGCAATTCCTGATGCGGCGCCTCCGCCTCGTGGACCTCGTCATAAGTTTCGGCAAACAGCGCATCGAGCCCGCCGGCCGCCTCAAGTTTCGCGACTGACGCATAGGCCGTAAGCGTCAGGAACTCCTCATTGGCATAATGCAGCACATCGCCGGAATGGATCAGCACCGGCACCGGCAGCTTTTCCAGTATAGACGTGTCGGTGGCCCTCGCCGGGCGCTCGCTGCCGTCCTCGGCCGATTCGGGCGAGGGTGCTGCGCCAGACCTGTTGCTGTTGGCATGGCGGGCCGGCGCGGTTTCCGGTGCTGTGTCCTCGTCTGCCTCATGCGCGGCCTGGCTGGTGGCACTGTCTTGTTCCACCGACTCGGCCTGGGGCTCATCTGCGGTCGGTAAGGATTGCTGTTCCTCAGGTTTTTCTTCCTGCGCCGACTCGCCCAAATCGGCGGGCTTGCCCTCCGCCTCCCCGGGTGCTTCCATTATATCGTCGGCACGATCGGGAATCAGAACGCCTTCCCGGTTCTCCTCCGCTTCGTCCTGCGCCTGCGCCGTCTCGGTTTCCGTCGGCAATACCCCGTCACGGTCTTCCAGCACCGCTTCGGTCGGCTTGCCGGCGTTTTCGTCCGCTCCGGCAGCGGTGTCCCGATCCTTTGTCGCCTGCGTGTCTTTCAGCGCCTTGGCGGCGGCGTCGCCATCCTTTTTCAGCCTTTCGCCGATTTCGCGAAAGGCGCTGCGCTCGACGCTCGACAGGCCCTTCTCCGGCGCTGCCTGCGGGCGATGTTCGGCAAGTCGAATCACCTTGTCGGAGAAGCGGCGGTCCGGCTTGGGTACGATCGCCAGCGCCGGCACCTCGCCGTGGAACGGGTCCGCGGCCTCCGGCGCTTCCTCTTGCGTCTCATCGGCTTCTGCGTCGGGGGCAGGGGCCTCGACATGCGCCGTTTCGGGGGCGGGCACGTCTTCCGCCGGGCGGGCAGGTGCCACCAGCACCAGACCGAGCGCTTCCGGGTCCTTCACTGCATCGCCCGCGCGAGCGACACCGAAGCCGCGAAAGCCCTCGAAATCCCGGCTGCGGCTATAGACCGGCAAGGCCGCTAGATCGACCGGGATCTTCACGTCCGTCCCGGCCACCGGCCACAGCACCGACCGGCCCGACCATGTATCGCGTCGCTCCAGCAGCCCGGAAATCTCGCCGGAAGGGTCGAGCCCGAAAGTGTTGGCAACGTCGCGGAAGCGCCGCCCAACGACATCGGCGGCCAGTTCTCCCACCGCATTGGCGAATTCATGGGAAATGGCGCTGAACCGGCCATGCGCATCGGTGCGCCAGACAAACCGCACCGGCGCCGCGTCGCGGTCCACTGCCACGCCTGTGGTTGCGCCTTCATCTTGTGCCGGTGGCGTGGGCATGTCCGTCTGCCCGCTGCTGAAATACCAATAGTCGTGCTGGCTGGCAGTGCCATCCGTGCCCGCATTGGCGGCTTCCTGCCGTTCGGCCACCACCACCAGCAGATGGAGCGCCGGCTCGTCGGTCAGGCGTGCCATTCCGGCGGGAAACTGGCCGCTCGCGCCCTTGATCATCTTTTTCACCAGGCGGTCGCGCTCGTCGGCTGCTTCGCCGGCCAGATCGGCCAGCACCTGTGTTGCGATGCCGAGCTGCGAAAATCCCGCCGAGGCGACCTGGATTTCGCCCTTCGCATCCACGAAGGCGGCGAATTGGCCAGGCTCGCTCAACCCGCCAATGGCGCGCTCCATGATCTCCTCGTCACCGAAAGTACCAATCCGCCCGGCCGGTGCGGCAAGCAGGATCGCCTTTTCGCTGTCGGGCAGCAAAATCTCGCCCATGGTGAAATTCACCGCCCGGCTTTCCATGCCGATCGTCAGGCGTACCAATATGCTGCGGTCACGTCCGATATTGGGAAAGCCGCTCGTGGCCATGATCTGGCGCCGGGCGACCGAACCCAGCAGCGGCGATTCGCCGATGATGGCTTCGATATGCGGATAGCCAAGCAGGGTGGCGCCCGGCCCGTTGGCCCAGATCACCTGCTCCAGATCCGTCGAGAGTATGGCCAGCGCCTCGCCGCGCGCGAACCGCTCGCGCACGTCGTCGAGGACGGCCACATCAATGAACGAATACGAAGCTGACGCCATGGATCGAATGCATCTCCGCGCAGGGCCGGCATCCTGCAATTAACCGATCGTTAATAAAAGCTGGCGGCCCGAAGGTCCAGAAAACAGCGCGTTTTGCCAGCCGAAAAGCGGCGATGTGGTTAATTCCGGCCGCTAATTTTGGTGCATCGCAATAAATATGTTGCAATGCAGCATAAGCCGCGCTATACCACGCTCAAGCATGAACGAGGCAGCCTTCCGCAAAGCCTGTCCTCCTGAAAGGATGTAAATATGTCCAAGACTGCAACCAAGACGTCCGAATTTGCCGAAAACGTCGAGTTTCCGAGCTTCGACGCTTCCAAGGCCACCGACCAGTTTCGTGCCTTCGCCGAAAAAGGCGTCGAGCAGACCAAGGAAACCTATGCCAAGCTGAAGACTGGCGCCGAAGACACCCAGAAGGCCCTCGAATCGACCTTCGAGACCGCCCGCGTCGCGTCCAGCGACCTGTCGCTCAAGACCATTTCCGCCCTGCGCGCGAATGCCGAGGCCAGCTTCGCGCATCTTGAGGCGCTTGTCGGCGTCAAGTCGGTGTCTGAGCTGATCGAGCTCCAGACCGCTTTCCTGCGCAAGGGCGTGGAGACCGCTGTCGAGCAGGCCAAGGAAATCCAGGCCGCCTCCAGCAAGGCCGCCGAAGACGTGGCCAAGCCGATCAAGGGCGTGTTCGAGAAGGCCTTGAAGGAACTCAAGGTCGCCTAAGACATTCTTCGGCCAGGCATGGGGCCGAACCAGGAATACCCGAAGCACGGTTCCTCCTCCCACCTGACTTCGGGTTATGGCCGGTAACTCCTCCCACCGGCCACACATAAGGAAAAGACCGGCTCCTCCCGCCGGTCTTTTTCTTTTTGGGGCACACTTTGTCTCACCTGCGGCACCTGCGGCCAAAATGAATGCCGCGCCGCCGCCAAATGTCTTGAAATGTCCGTCGATAGTCCGTATTGGAGCGCTGCGCGCGTCAATGGCGCCCGCATGGTTCGCGGTTGTAGCTCAGTTGGTTAGAGCGCCGGATTGTGGATCCGGAGGTCGCTGGTTCGAGCCCAGCCAACCGTACCACCTCTTTCAGCAATAAAATCAGCCATTTGACATCTTTCGGCCTGCGTTGCTGCGGCATTTTATGCCGCAAACGCACACCCTGGGCCACATAAGACTGACGGGCCGGGATCACGCGCGCGACGGCGCCGGCAAGGCTCTCGTTAACTGTAACGTACTTGCTTTCATCGGTCGCCTGTGACCGGCTATCGACAGCTGCGCGGGGTGGCAAGGGAGGTATCGGGATGTCGCCTCCAATTTTTGTCGCCTGCTCCACTTATGGGATATTTTCCCCGGGCCGGTCTATGCGCATGTTCAGAAGCTCCGCGTTGGCACTCTTGCCGGCCACCGCGCCGGACGAAACCGACGGGCGCGCAATGCGGCAGCCCAGGTTTCCGTGGTCTGGCCGACGCGCTCAGCAAGCTCGGCAACAAGACACTCAAGATACAGCACCGTCGTGGCACGGGCGATGAATGCCGTCGATCCACTGAATGAAATCAATTTGGAAAGTAACTTGACCCAGAGAGGAGACGAAGAAATGTCGCTCAAGGAATATAAGACTGGTCAGAGTTTCCCTGGTGTAATTGGCAGAACATTCGACGTCTCGCAGCCGGCATGGCCGGCGCCGAATCGCGCGAAGGACGGCGCGCCGAATGTGCTGTTCATCGTGCTGGATGATACCGGCTTTGGCCATCTTGGCTGCTACGGCAGTCCGATCAACACACCCAACATCGATGGGCTTGCAAAGGACGGGCTGCGCTACAACAACATGCACACGACCGCCCTGTGCTCTCCCTCGCGCTCCTGCTTCATCACGGGGCGAAACCACCACTCGAACGGCATGTCGTGCATCACCGAAGGCTCGGTAGGCTATCCCGGCGGCAACGGCTACATTCCGTTCGAGAACGGTTTCCTTTCGGAAATCCTGCTACAACACGGCTATAATACATATTGCCTCGGCAAGTGGCACCTGACGCCGTCGGAGCAGACGTCCGCGGCCGGGCCGTATGACCGCTGGCCGCTGGGTCGGGGGTTCGAGCGCTATTACGGTTTCCTCGGCGGCGACACTCACCAGTATTATCCGGAGCTCGTCCGCGACAACTCGCAGACCGAGGCGGAGAAGACGCCGGAAGAAGGCTATCATCTCACGTCGGACCTGGTGGACAGGGCCAAGGCCATGATCGCCGACGCCAAGCAGGTCGCGCCCAACAAGCCGTTCTTTTTGTATTTCGCGCCCGGCGCATGTCACGCGCCGCACCATGTGCCCAAGGAATGGGCGGACAAATATAGCGGCAAGTTCGACAAGGGCTGGGATGCCTATCGCAAACAGGTGTTCGAAAAGCAGAAGGAGCTTGGGATCATCGCGAAGGCAACCAAGCTCTCGCGCCATGATCCGGATGTGCAGGACTGGGACAGGCTGACCGCCGATGAGCGGAAGCTGTTTGCGCGCATGATGGAAGTGTTCGCCGGATTCCTCGAACACACCGACCATTACATCGGTGAACTAATCGCCTTCCTGAAAGAACTGGGCGAGTACGAGAACACGCTGATCATGTTGATCTCCGACAATGGCGCCAGCGCTGAGGGCGGACCGACCGGATCGGTCAACGAGAACAAGTTCTTCAACAACGTCCCCGACAATCTGCAGCAGAACCTCGCCGCCATCGACGATATCGGCGGTCCGAAATACTTCAACCATTATCCATGGGGCTGGACGCACGCGGGCAACACGCCATTCCGCCGCTGGAAGCGCGAGACCTATCGCGGCGGCGTTTCGGACCCGTTTATCGTCTGCTGGCCGAAGGGTATCAAGGCGAAGGGCGAGGTTCGCACGCAGTACTGCCACGCTATCGACATGGTGCCGACTGTGCTCGATTGCCTCGGCATCGAAGCGCCGGTGCAGATCCGTGGTGTGACGCAGTCGCCCATCCAGGGCTTCAGCCTCAGGTCATCGTTCGACAACGCCAAGGCCGAGTCCCTGCACAAGACCCAATATTTCGAAATGTTCGGTCATCGTTCGCTCTATCATGAGGGCTGGCGCGCCGTCTGTCCGTGGCCGGGCACGTCTTTTAGCGAATCAGGTCTGGGGTTCGGGGCGCCGATGGACGGCAAGAAGCTCACGGAACTCGATGCGAAGGGCTGGGAGCTTTACAATCTGAACGACGACTTTGCCGAGACCGATAACCTCGCCGACAAGGAGCGTGACAGGCTGATCGCGATGGTCGGCTTGTGGTATGCGGAGGCAGGCAAATACAACGTCCTGCCTATCGACAGCCGTGGCACGCTGCGCTTGGCGGATCCGCGGCCACAGATTGCGGTCGATCGCAAAAAATACATCTTCTACCCCGGAACCCAGGTGATTCCAAGCAACGCCGCGCCGCGCCTCACAAACGTTCCGCATACGGTATCGGTCCACGCCAGTATCCCGAAAGGTGGTGCCGAGGGTGTGCTGTTCTGCATGGGAGGCAATGACGGGGGCTTTGTTTTCTATATCAATGGCGGCAAGCTGACCTATGGCTACAACTATGTGGCCGACCAGCGCTTCAAGATAGAGGCGAAAAACGGCGGCATTCCTGAAGGCGACCATGTCTTCACGTTCGAGTTCGCGCCAACCGGCAAGCCCGACATCCCAAAAGGCAAGGGAGTACCGGCGAACGTCAAGTTGTTCGTTGATGGCAAGGTTGTTGGCGAAGGCAACCTGCCGGTGACCATCCCGATTTCGCTGGGGCTGGGAGGCGGCCTTGTGATGGGGGCCGACACTGGTTCGCCCGTAATGCTGGCTGAGGATTACAAACCACCCTTCGCCTTCACAGGCAGTATCAAGCGGTCGCTGGTCGATATTTCGGGCGAGCCGATCGAGGACCTGGAAGCAAAAGTGCGCATGTACCTTGCGCGGCAGTGAATCGCTCTGGAGTTCTTCCGCAAAGGGAAACGCCAGGGGAGGGTCGAGAGAAAACGACCGAGGATTTACCCGCAACTGGGCGGCTCTGCGCCAGCCGCCCAGGCCTGCCTCACAAGCTGAAGGCGGTTGCTATGTGTCGTTCTTTCGCTGGCGTACCAGAAGCGACCAGGTGACGAGCGAGAGGAAATAAAGCGCCAGTCCGCCCAGCGGCATGAACATGAAGGCCGGCACCATGGCGCACGACTTGGCATCGGAACAAGGGATCATGCCGATACCGACCAGGATGGAGCCGATCATATAGGCGACGGCCAGGCTGCCGACGAAGAGCCCGAATATTGACGCAGCACGCAGCAGCGAAATGAACAGATATTTTGCACCTGCGGAAAGTCCCGGCATCGCACGCCTCCTCGAATCGCCGCCCGCTGCATTTTATAGCGATTCGTGTTCAGAGGGGGCGTCCTGACGGGACTTCCTCTCCTTGGACCGGAAGAAGGAGGACCGCCGCAACGCTGACGCCTTCACCCCCGCTTGCAGGGAGAGGGTAGGGGTGAGGGGCCGGTTCAGGTGTCCGCAGGATGTGGGCCCTTTGGCTGGGTACAGCGTCCGTAAGAGCGCGACCGCCGCACCTGACTGCAATCGCCCGGCCCGGCTCGTGCGTGAGGAACCTTGTCGTTGGGGCCCTTTGGTGGTTAGCTATCGGATGCAGATAGGGGGTTAAAAATGGCAAAGCACCCTGTAATCAGCTGCCCGATTTGTGAGAGGCGGGCAAGGCAGACAAGAGCCTATGACGGTTATCTCGATATCCATTGCTCGCATTGCGGCCATTTCCAGATATCGGAGACCTTTCGCGAACTCGTCTCCACGCATTCTCTGGATGCAAGGCAGCGGGCGCTGGAAGGAGCGGTAACCAGAGCACGCTACGGCTTTCTTCCACTCGTCACCAGTTACGACTTGCCATAGCACTTTCAATAACCGGCATACCGGGCCCCGTGCGAGCCGACAATCAGCTCGCCGAGGGACAACCCCTTGCCCCTTGCCTCGACGAGCCTCTTGCCCCTGATCAAGATCAGGACCTGACAATCAGCTCGCCGAGGGACAACCCCTTGCCCCTTACCTCGACGAGCCTCATGCCCCTGATGCCCGTTACGGCATCAAGGCCGGCGGTTTGCCGGCACTCTCCACAATGCAAGGGCCGTGCCAGAAAAATCCGTCCCGAAATCGGGCAGATTCACGTCTCGGTCGTGCAAGCCTGTCCGGAGTTGGCACGAAGATGAAACAGCCGCCTGACCCGAAATGAGCCGGCGGCTGGCAGAGTGACGGAAGTGCGTCGTCCGACGACGCTGGGAGGACCGGCAGGTTCAGTAGTTTGTGCGTGCGGCGTGGTACCAGATCGCAATATCCACCCCGGCAATGGCCAACACGAAAAGCCACTGCACCCAGGCCGTTTGCGCGATCAACTTTGCTCTTTCGCCGATCATTTTCCCTCCGGTCCCGTCTGGATCAGATTGAAACCTGCGCAGCTTTTTCCTGATCGACCCGATCCGCGCGGGCAGCCGATATGCAAGAGATCGGGGAGTTGAGAAGTCTCATGTGAGGGACCGCGACAGTCTTTGGGCTTATGGCCTTGGACATGCACTGGCGCCTCCCCGATTTTCCTGCGTTCTCAATAGAACACTGTCCACCACAAGAGGATGACAATGCCGGCGCAAAAGAGAATGCCCTCGACCAGGTTTCTGATGCCAGAGGCCTGATACCAGTCCATGAGAAAATCCGTTTTCGCCCGGCCGCTTGCCTCGTCCGTTTGCCGAACTGGGTTAGGCTGCCTGTCGTTTTCGATTGGTGCGCTGATCTATAGGTGATCGGTCGTGCGTCGCAACCCCCCGAATGGGGGGTAAACCGGCTTCCGGCTACGCCTGATGCACCGCGGAGAGGTCAAAACAGGCTGCCTTGCGCTCCGGGGTCCTTGGGGCGTGAGGCGGGTCTTGGCTGCGGCTTTGGTGGCCGTGCGCCGCCTTCGTGCGCAGTCACGCCCACCTTGCCATCGGCAAAGGTCAGCGAAAGGGCCGCATCCGGCACCACTTCGCCGGCGCGTTTCACCAATGCGCCGGCCTCGTCCGTCACCAGCACGAAGCCGCGCTCCAGCACCGATTGATGCGACAATGTCGTCAGCAGCCGGTCGGCTTGCGTCAATCGAAAGCGCATCCTTTGCAGGCGTATCGTGGCGGCATGGTCCAGGCGCCGCTGCAGGCCGGTCATCGCCTCGCGGAAGCCCGCATGGCGGCGGGTCAGCGGTTCGGGCGATATCCGTGCTTGTACCATTTCCAGCCGGCGGCGCTTGTCGCGCAGATCGGCGTCGATGCATCTGGGCAGTTGGGCCGCCACCCGGTCAAGATGGCGGCGCGCTTCGGCCGCGCGCCGCGCCAGCATGGAAATTGTCAGCCGTGCTCCGCTCAGCCGCGCCCGCTTGCGTTCGGTGCTGACTTCGAGTGCGCGCGAAAGGCGGCTGGTCGCCTCGTCGAATCGGCGGCGCGGCAATGCCAGCAACTGATCGGGCAAGGGCAGGGCGCGGGCGGCCGCCCGCAGTGCCTGCCGCTTGCGGTCGAAATTGCGTGTTGTGCAAGCGGCAAGCCGCGCCGCCAGGCTGGCAAGGTTCGCTTCCAGCTCCGCCTTCACCGGCACCGCCAACTCGGCTGCACCCGTCGGCGTCGGCGCACGCATGTCGGCGACGAGATCGATCAGCGTCCAGTCGGTCTCATGCCCGACAGCCGAAATCACCGGGATGTCCGAAGCTGCTACTGCGCGCGCCAAGGCTTCGTCATTGAAGCCCCAGAGGTCTTCCAGGCTGCCGCCGCCGCGTGCCACGATCAACAGGTCCGGCCGCCTGATCGGTCCGTCCGGCGGCAGCGCGTTGAAGCCCTGCACGGCTGCCGTCACTTCCGCACCGCAGGTCTCGCCCTGCACCCTGACCGGCCACACCACCACATGCAGCGGAAAGCGGTCGGTGATGCGGTGGAGGATATCGCGGATCACCGCGCCGGTGGGCGAAGTCACCACGCCGATCACCTTTGGCAGGAAGGGCAGCGGCCGCTTGCGCTCGGTCTCGAACAACCCTTCGGCTGCCAGCTTTCGCTTGCGCTCTTCCAGAAGCGCCATCAGCGCCCCGGCACCCGCCGGCTCCAGATTGTCGATGACGATCTGGTATTTGGACGAGCCGGGATAGGTCGTCAGCCTGCCGGTGGCGATCACCTCCATCCCTTCCTCGGGGCGGAATTTCAGCCGGCTCATCGTGCCCTTCCACACCACGGCCTCCAGCCGGGCACGGTCGTCCTTCAGGCTGAAATAGGCATGGCCGGAGGAATGCGGGCCGCGATAGCCGGAGATTTCGCCACGCACGCGCACATTGCCGAAGGCGTCCTCGACGGTACGCTTCAGCGCGCCGGAAATCTCGCTCACCGTATATTCGGCGGCGTTGGTCTTCGATTCGCTCAAGAGATCGCTCATGGCGCGATTGGCACCCTTCCGCCCTGCCGGGTCAAGGGGCGGCTATGCACGCAATCGGCATTTGTACCGGCCTTGTCGACCGTCACCAGCCCGGCATCAGGTTTGCAGGCTTGTGCCGCCTGCCGCGCATCGCCGACAGTGCTGCCAGATCGAAGGCCGGGGCCTCTTCGGCGCTAGGCACCGAGATATTGTCCAGGCTTTCGGCGATGTGCCGGGCCAGCGCTTCGACGATTTCGCTATTGGCGGTGTGGCCGCGCATGATGCCGATCTTGCAGTCCGGCAGAAGCCCGAAGCCGTCGCTTTCGCCCAGCACCCGCATGCCCGGCCGCAGCGCGCATTCCGGCAGCACTGAAAGCGCCAGGCCGGAAAGCACGGCCGCCGCAATCACGGTTGCAGAAAAGCTGGTGAACAGCACGCGATAGTCGCGGTGCATCCGGTCGAGCACGTCGCAGGCCGAGCGCCGCCACACGCAATTCGGCCGGCCGAAGGCCATCGGCAATATTTCGCGCTCATGGGTCGCGTGGTTTGCGGAAGTCACCCACAGCAGCGGCTCGCGCCGCACCACTTCGGATTGCCGCGCATCATTATGGGTCACCAGCGCCAGGTCGAGATTGCCGCGCTTGATATGCTCCACCAGCCCTGGCGTCGGCTCGCAGATCACGGTCAGTTCGACGCGCGGATTGGAGCGGGCAAACCGCGCCATGATCTCTGGCAGGAAGCGGTCGGCATAGTCGTCCGGCGTGCCGATGCGGATCTGGCCTTCAAGGCTGCGATCGTCGAAGGCGGCCAGCGTTTCACGGTTGAGATGCAGCAGGCGCCTGGCATAGGAAAGCAGCCTTTCGCCCTCCTCGGTCAGCCGGTTGCTGCGGCCGTCCTTTTCGAAGAGCGACTTGCCGATCCGCTCCTCCAGCCGGCGCATCTGCATGGAAACGGCCGACTGCGTGCGATGCACCTCGTCGGCGGCCCGCGTGAAGCTGCCGGTGTCGCAGATCATGACGAAGGTCTGCAGTTGATCGAGATCGAGTGGTGCAGCCATAAGTGTCATCCATCATAAATCCTGATGCTAAAGATTAAAAACATTCGTTGGATTAATCAATAAGTCGCTGCCATATTCGCAAGCGTCCACACAGGATCGACGTTGATTTGCCGCCAGGCCGCATTCCCGATGCGACATGACGCCAGCGCCATCCGCCTGCGTGGCTTTTGAGGAGAACGGCCATGACCATATGCGATGAAGCCCATGAAACGATGCGCATCGAGACGCGTCCGGCATTCGCGGCGCGCGTCATTGGTGCTCTGTCCAACCTCTACCGCACGTGGAAAAATCGCCGCCAATTCTATCGGCTTGGTGAAATGTCGGATGCCGAGCTTGCCGATATAGGCCTGGTGCGCTCCGACCTTCATTTCGTCGTCGATCTGCCTTTTGGCGTCGATCCGACCACGCATCTGAATTCTATCGTGCGAGCCCGCACCGAGCTTTCCGTAGAGGATATGGCGCGCCGGGCCCACTGATTTCGTTTCTGCAGGCTCCCACACTCCCACCGGTTATCCCCCCGGCTTAGCCTGCACACTGCCCGGTCCGCGAGGACCGGGCATTTTTATTTGGCGGCTGGCTACCGGTGTCGGTCCATGCCCCGGGTGAACTGCTCGAAGATCGACTCCACGCTCTTCTGGTAGTCGTCGCGCTGCTTGGCTCCGGTCTCGAACATCTTGCCGAAGAGATCGTCATAGGGGTTCTGGGGCCGGCCGGCCGGCCCCGTGTCCGCCTGCGGCTCCGGTTGCCTCTGGCCTTGGCCACCGCCCAGCATCTCCTCGAATATCTTGCCGAGCGGATTGTCGCCATAAGGGCTTTGCGCCTGCTCCTGCGTGCGCCCACGCGGCTGCGGGGCCGGTTGCGCTTCGCCGCCGAACATGCCCTCGAGAATCCGGCCGAGCGGATTGTCCATCGGGTTCGGTGATTGCGGCTGCCCGCCGCCGGTGCCCATTCCTCCGCCCTGCCGCATCATCTGCTCGATGATCTCGCCGAGCGGATTGCTGCCGCTGCCGAAGCCGCCGGCCTGCAACTGGCTGTTCGATTGCTTGGCCAGCCCGCCCATGATCATCGAGGCGATCACCGGCAGCATCTGCTTCAGCACCTCCTGGCCAATTCCGGTCGCCTGCGCCGCCTGGTCGGCGACGGCGCGCGACAGATCTTTCGAGCCGAACAGATGGCCCAATATGCCGTTGCCCTCCTTGATGCCTGAGGGCGAGAAGGCATTGGCCGGGTTGTCGAAATATTTGGCGTGCTGGCCGCTGGCCATCGCCGTCATGAAGGCGCCGATGCCATAGGGGTCGGCCGTGTTCTGCTTCAGCCCTTGCGAAAAGGCGGGAAGCAGCGCCTCCACGGCCGCCTGCGCCTGCTGCTGCGACAGGCCGAACTGGCGCGCCAGCGCCTCCATGCCATTGCCTTGCTGCGCATTTGCCAGCATGTCGAACAAGGGAAGCATCTCGGATCTCCTCGGAACATCACGCCGAAGAGCAGCCTAACCCAATCGCTCCGACCCGCCTACCGCAATATTGGAGCATCGGACCGAAAGGTGGTCACCGGCTTTCGGGTAAATCCGATGCTTGAACAAAGATAGATCGCGACCATGCGTCCGATAGGATGCACTGCGATCTAGTAGGCGTATTCCAGAAACACCGGCTCGATCGAATCGCCCCAGCGCGTGTGATAGGCGTTGAGCATTTCCTGCGCGCTGGTCGTGCCGCGCGCCACCACCTCGTCCAGCGTGGACAGGAAGGTGGTTTCGTCAAACCCGTCGCGATTGGTGCGGTTGCGGTTCTTCAATCCCATGCGGGAAATGTCGAGCACCTCGCGCGCCAGTTCGCGCAACGTGGCGCCGCGGAACGTCGTGCCGATGCCCTGCGCCGGCACTGCCTCGCGCATAGCGCGCACATCCTCGTAGGTCCAGTCGGCGGTCAGCGCCTCGGCCGCATCCAGCGCTTGGCTGTCATAGAGCAGGCCGACCCAGAAGGCCGGCAGCGCGCAGATGCGCCGCCAAGGCCCGCCATCGGCGCCGCGCATTTCCAGGAACCGCTTCAGCCGCACATCCGGAAACAGCGTCGATAGATGGTTTGCCCAGTCGCCCATGGTGGGCATGCCGTCGGTAATCTCGTTGCGTGCGGCCCCATCCATGAATTGGCGGAACGTCATATGCGTCATGTCGTGGTAGCGCCCGTCGCGGATGACGAAATACATCGGCACGTCGAGCGCCCAGTCGACATAGTCGGCAAAGCCGAAATCCGGCGAGAAGCAGAAATCGAGCAGGCCGGCGCGCTGGTTGTCGGTGTCGGTCCAGATTTCGCCGCGCCAGCTTTGCAGGCCGTTCGGCCGGCCATCGGTAAAGGGCGAATTGGCGAAAAGCGCGGTCGAAAGCGGCTGCAGCTTCAGCGAAACCTGCATCTTGCGGCGCATATCCGCCTCGCTCTCGAAGTCGAGGTTCACCTGGATCGTGCAGGTGCGATACATCATGTCGAGGCCGTATGCACCGACCTTGGGCATGTAGCGCGTCATGATCTCATAGCGCGACTTGGGCATTTTCGGCGTCTCGGCAAGCGTCCATTTCGGGCTGCCGCCGAGGCCGAGGAAGCGGATGCCGAGCGGCTCGGCGATCTCGCGCAGTTGCGCCAGATGCGCGTTGCCCTCGCGGCAGGTCTGGTGGATCGTTTGCAGCGGGGCGCCCGAAAGCTCGAACTGCCCGCCCGGTTCCAGGCTGATCGCGCCCTGTCCGGTCGGCTCCACCAGCCCGATCACCCGGCCGGCGTCGAGGATCGGGTCCCAGCCCAGTGTCTTCTGCATGCCCTCCAGCAGCGTGCGGATGCCACGCTCGCTGCCATAGGGCACCGGGCCGTTGCCGTCGACATAGAAGGGAAATTTCTCATGCTCGGTGCCGATGCGCCACTTCTCGCGCGGCTTGCAGCCCTGCGCCAGATAGGCGACAAGCTCGTCCATGCCCTCGATCGGCTGGAAATCAGTAGTGTCGCGCGCCATTCTTCATCCTTTCGGCCGCATGAATTCCGGCGCCTGAGGCCGCAAGCGCGGCACCGCAAAAATCGTGCGCGCTTGATGGCGACAAACATCTGGCCGATCAAGCGAAAAAACCTGACGCTACCGTCAACAGGATTTGATTGTAATCCATCCTTCAGTAGCGGGTGACCGCCTTGAGCGCGAACTTTGCCTCGAACTCACCAATCGCCGATTGTCGCCTGGATTACCGCAAGCGCGGCCACCGCTGCCGTATCGGCGCGCAATATGCGCGGTCCGAGCGGAATAGAGGTCACGAAGGGCAGGGCATGGAGTTGCCGCCGCTCGTCTTCAGAAAATCCGCCTTCCGGCCCGACCAGCAGGCCAAGCCTGCGCTCTGCTATTTCTTGCAGGGTAGGCAGTGGATTGTTCGTCTGCGCACTTTCGTCGCAGAAGATCAGTCGCCGCTCCTTGTCCCAGCCGGCCAGCAGGGTTGTGAATTTCTGCGCCTCGCGAACTTCCGGCAGGGCCAGGATGCCGCATTGTTCGGCCGCCTCCACCACATTGGCGCGCAGCCGCTCGATGCCCGGCTTGGCGATCTGAGTGTGCTGGGTGATGACCGGCTGTAGCATGCCGGCTCCCATCTCCACCGCCTTTTGCACCAGATAGTCGAGCCGGCCCTGTTTCAGCGGTGCGAAACAATAGATGAGATCGGGATGCGCGGGCTGCTTGCGTGTTTCCTCCACCACAAGCAGCCGCACCGATTTCTTCGTCCTTGCGTCGATGCGCGCCAGCCATTCGCCGTCGCGGCCGTTGAACAAAAGCAGTTCCGCCCCCTCGTTGAGCCGCAGCACATGGCTGAGATAGTGGCTCTGCTCGGGGCTCGCCTCGATCGCTGCCAGGGCGGCAAGGTCTTGCGGCACGTAAAGCCGTTGCATTTTATAGTTTGCGCGCATGGCGCAGGAATGCGTGAGCGCGCCTGCGCGGTCAAGCCTTCACTCCGCCCGCACTTTCATGCCAGACCGGCTTATAACCGGCCTTCAGCGCCGCGATGGTCGTGGCGGGAGTGGCAAGCCAGATATCGAGCGCGGCGAGCTCGGCATAGTGCCAGGCATCGCCATAGCCGCGAAAGGTCCAGGCCCATAGCCGGCTTTCCCGCTTGGCAAAGCAGCTCCCGTTCTGGAACACCATCGCCCCGTCCGGCAGCTCCTCCAGTTCGCTGCGGTCGATGGCGACCGGCGGCCCGCCCGAGGCTAGGCGCTCGCGATGCAGCCTGGCGTCGATTTCCGGCGCCCTCGGCGGCGCGGTTTCGAAGGCCTCGCCGATGCGCGCGGCAAATTCCCTCGCCCGCTCGCGCCGGCAATAGAAGCAGGGCCGGTGCCCGGCCGAAAGTGCGGTCACTTCGTCAAGGAAGAAAAGCTCGGTCCAGCCGGCACCGCCGCCCGGTGCATTCCGGCCCATCACTTCGCGCTTGCGGCCACGAAATTCGCATTCGCAGATGATCCAGGCATTGGTGCTCCAACGCCTCTTGAGCAGCCGGCGCGTCGTCGGATCATGGATGACGCCGCGGTTTCCCGTGAACATGCCGCGCGCATCGACCGCGTGGATGTCCCCGAACGGATCGACGCGGTTTTGCAGTGGCATATCGGCTTCCTCTTTATGCTGCCCGCAAGCCCATGCTATCGCTCTCGCCGTCATCTGTCAGGCGGGGGCGTTGCCGATGCATGTCTTGGTTGTGCAGAATTTTGAGGGCACCGGCCTTGGCCAGGTCGGTAAGGCACTGCGCGAGGCCGGCGCGCGCATCGATATCCGCAATGCCCATCTCGGCGATGAACTACCAGCCGACGCCGGCCGTTACGATGCCATCGTCGTGCTTGGCGGCGGCCAGAACGCGCTTGCCGACGATGAGTATCCCTATATCCCATCGCTGCTGGGGCTGATGCGCGATTTCGAGGCGCGCGACCGGGCGGTGCTCGGCATCTGCCTCGGCAGCCAGCTTCTGGCGCGCGCCTACGGCGCGGAAAACCTGATCGGCACTTCGCCGGAATTCGGCTGGCACCAGATCGAATTGCGCGACGAGGCCAGCGATGATCCGGTTTTCGCTGCACTGCCGCGGCAATTCACCAGCTTCCAGTGGCATGACGACACTTTCACCCTGCCTGAAGGCGCGGTGCATCTGGCCACCAACGCGGCGACCCGCCACCAGGCCTTCCGGGTCGGCCGCGCCGCCTACGGCTTCCAGTTTCATTTCGAAGCCGACCAGGAGCTGGTGCGGCAATGGAACGTCACCTTCGCCGACACGATCTCGCGCAATCAGCCCGGCTGGTTCGACCGTTTCGAGAGCGAAGAGGCGTACCATGCAATCCGCGCCGATGCCGCCGGCCTGGCGCTCGCCCGCGCCTGGGTCGCCGCCATCCAGCCGGTCTCCTGAAGACCTACTTCTTTCGTACGTGGCAGAAATAGCACGCGCATGAAATTGTGCGTTGCGGCATGCCCGGACTGCTGGTGGATGCGTGCGCGAAGGCCTAGAAGGGCGCCGCCGTCATGGAAGACCCCGAGGGTGAGGGGCGGGAACTTTCAGTGAGCTGCAACGTATTCGTAACAAGTTCATGTTGAAATAGAAAAGTTTCCACCGAGATGACCGCCTTGAAAGCCACGCTCCTGTCCCTCGCCATGTTCAGCGCCATTGTCATGTGGGGTGTGGGCATCTACAGCGCCGATGCGGCAGGCGACCACATGGTCAGCGACGGCTACGGCATCAGCGCGGCTCGCTACTGAGCCGGCAGAGACCTGTCAGCCGGCAGGCCTCGATCAGTTTTTCCGGTTTTCTCCGCGCCTATCCGGCGTTTCGAGGCTGATAAAGCAGCTCTGGCCCGACATCCTTGATGTCGCGCTTGCCGCACAGCGCCATTGTCGTGTCAAGCTCCTTGCGGATGATCTCCAGCGCCAGCGTCACGCCATCCTTGCCCAGCGCCCCCAGCCCATAGAGGAACGACCGGCCGATATATGTGCCCTTGGCGCCCAGGCACAGCGCCTTCAGCACGTCCTGGCCGGAGCGGATGCCGCCGTCGAAATGCACTTCGATCCTGTCGCCCACCGCGTCCGCGATTTCCGCCAGCACCGAGATCGATGACGGCGCGCCGTCGAGCTGGCGGCCGCCATGGTTGGAAACGATGATGGCGTCGGCCCCGGTTTGGGCCGCCATCAAGGCATCTTCCTTGTCGAGGATACCCTTCAGGATCAGCTTGCCGCCCCAGCGTTCCTTGATCCAGGCGACATCCTTCCAGGACAGTTGCGGATCGAATTGCTCGGCCGTCCAGGTCGAGAGCGACGACAGGTCCGTCACCCCCTTGGCATGGCCGGCGATGTTACGGAAGGTTCGCCGCTTGGTGCCCATCATGCCGAGGCACCAGCGTGGCCGCGTCACCATCTGGTAGATGTGCTTGGGCGTGAATTTCGGCGGCGTTGACAGCCCGTTCCTGATGTCCTTGTGGCGCTGGCCGAGGATCTGCAGGTCGAGCGTCAGCACCAAGGCCGAGCATTTGGCGGCTTTTGCCCTGTCGATCAGCCTTCCGACGAAATCGCGGTCGCGCATCACATAAAGCTGGAACCAGAAGGGCGCCGTGGTCGATTCGGCGATGTCCTCGATCGAGCACACGCTCATGGTGGAGAGCGTGAAGGGCACGCCGAAGGCCTCGGCCGCCTGTGCCGCCAGGATTTCGCCGTCGGCATGCTGCATGCCCGTCAGCCCGGTCGGTGCCAGCGCCACCGGCATCGACACCTTCTGGCCGATCATGGTCGATTCAAGCGTGCGGTTGGTCATGTCCACCAGCACCCGCTGCCGCAGCTTGATCTTGGCGAAGTCCTCCTCGTTTGCACGGTAGGTGCTCTGCGTCCACGAGCCCGAATCGGCATAGTCGAAAAACATCTTCGGCACGCGCCGCCGCGCCAGTTCCTTCAAATCGTTGATTTCGACGATGCCGTTCATGATGCCCGTTTCCGTGTCTGCTTATTTTGCGTTTTTCTGTCCGGCCGCGCCGATCCGCTGGCGCAGCCGCAATTTCGACACCCGTTGCCAGTCGCCGGTCCGTTCGGCGTCCTGCATCGAGCGTTCGACATAGGTGATATGGTCCATCGCCGCCTTGCGCGCAGCTAGCGGGTCGCCGCCGGCCACCGCCGCATGGATTTGCCGGTGTTGCTCAAGCAGCGCCTCGCGTGCGCCCGCCAGGCCGAAGATCACCAGCCGGTTCTGAAACACGTCGTCGGAAAGCAGCCGGTAGCAGGAGCGCAGAGTGTGCAGCAGGATGATGTTGTGCGCGCATTCGCCGATGGCGTGGTGGAACTCCACGTCGATCTCGGCTTCGTCCTCGAAATCGGCGCGCTCATGCGCCTCTTCCATGCGCACCATGATGCGCTGAAGCAGCGCCAGATCGTCCGCCGTGGCGCGGCGGGCGGCATATTCGGCCGCCACTCCTTCGATCTCGCGGCGATATTCCAGATAGTCGGCGGTCGCCTTGCGGTGGGTCGCGATCAGATCCACCACCGGCTTGCTGAACACCTGGCCGATCACATCAGCGACAAAGGTGCCGCCGCCATGGCGCGTTACCAGCAGCCCGCGCATTTCCAAGACCTTCAGCGCCTCGCGCAGGATCGGCCGCGACACTTCGAACTGCCGCGCCAGTTCACGTTCGCCCGGCAGCCGGTCGGCAACGCGCAGCACGCCCTCGAGGATCAGGCTCTCGATCTGCTGCACCACCTCGTCGGCGGTGCGCGAATGTTCGATCCGGGAGAAGATGTCGCTCAATCGGTCTGTCCAACAGGAATGGGCTAGGACTGCCCTGATACGGGCATTTTTGCCCAGGATAGACGCTGCGTGGCAAAGTGGTCAATTTATTTATCCATTTAGGGCTGCCGCGACTTCTGCCAACAGGAGGATGCGGCGGATGCGGGCGAATTTGCCCTTTGCTTCGCCATCCGATAGGGCATATTTGCTGCGCATTTCAGCCACAGGCAGCCAGGGGCGACAATGCCGGCCGACCGATCAAAGCTCGATTTCACCCCCCGCACGACCGGCAGCGTGATGGGTTTTCCCGCGCATGAAGGCCGCCCGGAAGCGATCGGCGAGGTGCATGCGCGGCCGCGGCCGCCGATCGAGGCGCCGCGCGTGCTGATCCAGCTTGCCTTCATGACCGAGGGCGGTTCCAGCGTCGATCATGCCGTGCTCGCCGAATTGTCGCGCCGGCTCGGCATCGCCGCGCCCGAGCGCCAGGCCCGCCACCATGCCTTGAAATGGGGGCAGGGCGCGCTGCGCTGGGAGCGCCATACCGAATTTTCGACCTATCTCTGGGAGGGCCCGCTGGAGCAGGGACCTGTCGATTCGCCCTTCGGCAACGGTTTTTCCCCGCCCGGCACCGTCATTTCCGGCATCAGGCTGGAGATCCGCAAATGGACGCCTGAAAACGAAAAGCTGATTGCGGCTTTCGATCCGGCGAGCCTGTCCTATTCGCTGGTCGAGAACGGCAAGGCCGGCATCGCCACCGATTTCCATCAGGACGGAGACGGGCTGACCCGCATTCTGGTGCTCGACCGCGGCATGTCGCCCTCACGCATCGGCGCGCTGTCGCAGCGCCTGATCGACATCGAGAATTACCGCACGCTGGCCATGCTCGGCCTGCCCATGGCGCAGTCGCTCTCGGCACGCGTGCGCCGTATCGAGGATCGCCTGGCCGAGATCACACGCGAGATGAAGGTTCCTGAAACGCGCGACAGCGAGGCCCTGTTGGCCGATCTCACCGAGCTTGCCGCCGAGTTGGAGGCCGATGCCGCCGCCAGCTTGTATCGCTTCGGTGCCAGCCGCGCCTATAACGGCATTGTCGAGGAGCGCCTTCACGCATTGGCGGAAGAGGCGGTACCCGGCTACGAAACCTGGCTCGGCTTCCTGCAGCGCCGCGTCGCGCCGGCCATGCGCACCTGCCGTTCGGTCGAGGAGCGCCAGGCCAATCTGTCGCGCAAGCTCACCCGCGCCACCCAGTTGCTGCGCACCTGGGTCGATGTCGAGGTCGAACGCCAGAACCGCGACCTGCTCGCCTCGATGAACAACCGCGCCCGCCTGCAACTGCGCCTGCAGCAGACCGTCGAGGGCCTGTCGGTCGCCGCCATTTCCTATTACGTGGTCGGCCTCGTCGGCTATCTCGCCAAGGCAACGTCGCTGTTCGGCACTGTGGTAAAGCCGGAATTGGTCACGGCCGCAGCCGTTCCGGTCGCTATCCTGCTGGTCTGGTGGACCGTGCGGCGCATCCGCCACTCGCATGACGATGGCGCCAAGACCCCGCCGGCGGGCGAGTAAGCGCGCAACGTCCTTGCAATCCTGCCAAGCGGCAGATTGACGCGACGACGCATCCCTGCGCGCGCCTTGTCCCGTCTGCCACCTTTGTCGTGTTTGCAGGCAGGAAAAATCACTGGTAAAAGCTTTTTACCAGTAGTGCATGATCCTGCAAAATGGACGACCGGTTGGAAGGATCATGCTTTGACGGGAAGTGAGGAGGAGACGCCGATGACCGGTCTGGTCATGCCGACGCCGGATACAGAGACGATGCGCCGCCGCGCCGAGATCGTGGCGGATATGCGCATCATCGTGCCGGGCGAGGGCGTGGTCGATACCGTCAACGAGATGCGCGCCTTCGAAAGCGACGGGCTGACCGCTTACCGGCAGTTGCCGCTGGTGGTGGTCCTGCCGGAAACAGTGCTGCAAGTCGCGAAAATCCTGAAATATTGCGACGAACGCGCAATCCGCGTCGTGCCGCGCGGGTCCGGCACTTCGCTTTCCGGCGGCGCATTGCCGCTGGAAGATGCCGTGCTTCTGGTCATGAGCCGCTTCAACCGCATCCTCGAGATCGACTATCCCAACCGCACCGTCACCGCCCAACCCGGCGTCACTAATCTCGGTATCACCCATGCTGTCGAGCAGGAGGGCTTCTACTACGCCCCCGATCCATCCTCCCAGATCGCCTGCTCTATCGGCGGCAATGTCGCGGAAAATTCCGGCGGTGTTCATTGCCTCAAATATGGGCTGACCGCCAACAATGTGCTCGGCATCGAGATGGTGCTGATGAATGGCGAGGTGGTGCGCCTTGGCGGCAAGCATCTGGATAGCGAGGGCTACGATCTGCTCGGCCTCATGACTGGTTCGGAAGGCCTGCTTGGCGTCGTCACCGAGGTTACGGTGCGTATATTGAAGAAGCCGGAAACGGCTCGGGCGCTGCTGATCGGCTTTCCCACCAGCGAGCAGGGTGGGCAATGCGTGGCCGACATCATCGGCGCCGGCATCATCCCAGGCGGCATGGAGATGATGGACCGCCCGGCCATCCATGCTGCGGAAGATTTCGTCAATGCCGGCTATCCGCTCGAATGCGAGGCGCTACTGATCGTCGAACTTGACGGGCCGGGCGTGGAGGTCGACCACCTCATCGACAAGGTGGAGGCGATCGCGCTCGCCAATGGCTCGACCACCTGCCGCATCTCGCAGTCGGAGGACGAGCGGCTCGCCTTCTGGGCTGGGCGCAAGGCGGCGTTCCCGGCGGTCGGCCGCATCTCGCCGGACTATTACTGCATGGACGGCACCATTCCGCGCAAGGAACTGCCGAGGGTTCTGGCCGGCATGCGCGCGCTTTCGGAAAAATACGGCTTGCGGGTCGCCAATGTCTTCCATGCGGGCGACGGCAATCTGCATCCGCTGATCCTCTACGATGCCAATATCCCAGGCGAACTGGACAAGGCCGAGGATTTCGGCGCCGACATTCTGCGCTTGTGCGTCAAGGTCGGCGGCGTGCTCACCGGCGAGCATGGCGTCGGCGTGGAAAAGCGCGACCTGATGCCGGAAATGTTCACCGAAATCGATCTCGACCAGCAGATGCGGGTCAAATGCGCCTTCGATCCGCAGCACCTGCTCAATCCGGGCAAGGTCTTCCCGCAACTTCGCCGCTGCGCCGAACTCGGCCGCATGCATATTTCCGGCGGCAAGCTGCCTTTCCCGGACATTCCGAGGTTTTGAGGATGGCTGGGATGGCTCAGGATAAAGGTTCCTCGCCCCCGCGAAGCGGGGGAGAGGTGGCTCGGGCGCAGCCCGAGACGGAGAGGGGGGCTCTCGAACAGCCGAGCAGACGCTCTTCGGAAAATATCGAGCGCGCCCGCCAGCTCCGCCAAGGCGACAATATGGCCGAGGCAATGCTGTGGAACGAACTGAAGGCAAAAGGGCTGGGCGGCTATAAATTCGTGCGGCAGATGCCGATAGGGCCGTATTTCGCGGATTTTGCCTGCCGAAAGGCCAGGCTGGTTGTCGAGTTGGATGGCAGCCAGCATGCCGACAGCGAATACGATCGACGGCGTGATGCGCTCATGCGCACTGAAGGCTTTTCGGTGTTGCGCTTCTGGAGCTCGGACGTCGTAAAGCAGACGCCCAGCGTTTGCGAAACTATTCTGGCCGTGCTCGACGGGCGACTCAACGAAGATACGGTTGCCCCGGACCTGAGGTTCATTCTAGCCCGAACGCCCGAAACGACAGAGGGAGGTGTCTGATGATCTCCCCCTCTCCGCCTCGCTGCGTTCGGCACCTCTCCCCCGCTTCGCAGGGGCGAGGAACCGGCACCCACCAAGGTCGCGGCTTTTCAGAACTTGGGTTCCTCGCCCCCATGAAAATGGGGGAGAGGTGCCGAGCGCAGCGAGGCGGAGAGGGGGCGCTTTGCGCGTCTGCATGCTCATGACCACCTTCACTCCCACCTCCGCCGCCGAGACGCTCTCCGTCATTCAATGGGCGCTGGCCAATGAAGCGCCGCTTGAAATCATCGGCCATGGCTCCAAGCGCGCACTTGGTCGCCCGATCCAGACCGAACACACGCTCGACCTGTCGAAGCTGTCCGGCGTCATGCTCTACGAGCCGGAAGAACTGGTGCTGTCGGCGCGTGCAGGCACGCCGCTGGCCGAGATCGAGACGCTGTTAGCCGAACACGGACAGCAGCTTGCCTTCGAACCGATGGATTATGCGCCTTTGCTGGGCACGCAGGAGGGCAGGGGCACCATCGGCGGCGTGCTTGCCGCCAATCTGTCCGGTCCGCGCCGGCTCAAGGCGGGCGCGGCGCGCGACCATATCCTGGGCATCAGCGCCGTTTCCGGCCGTGGCGAGGCCTTCAAGTCCGGCGGCCGCGTGGTCAAGAACGTCACCGGCTACGATCTCTCCAAGGCCATGGCCGGCTCCTGGGGCACGCTCGCCGCCGTAACCGACGTCACCTTCAAGGTGCTGCCGGCGGCCGAGACCGAAACCACGCTCGCTGTTCGCGGTCTGCTTGACGAGGATGCCGCGACCGCCATGTCGCTGGCACTCGGCTCCAGCGCCGAAGTGTCGAGTGCTGCCCATGTTCCTTATCCCGCAGTGACCCGCATCGCCGATGGCGCACTTGGCAGCGACGCCGCAACGCTGCTGCGGGTTGAAGGCTTCGGCCCGTCCGTCGACTACCGGCTGCGAACCCTGACCGATCTGCTGAAAAACGCCGGCACGATCGACACATTGGCGGCCGATCTTTCCAGAACAGTCTGGCGCGACATTAGCGATTGCGTTCCCTTCGCCGATGGCAGCGAGCGTCCGGTCTGGCGCGTTTCCATGGCGCCCAACGAGGCGCATCGCATGGTCATGGCATTGCGTATGCAGGCGGCTTGCGACGCCTTCTACGATTGGCAGGGTGGCCTGGTCTGGCTGCGCATGGAGGCCGATCCGGAAGCCGAGGTGTTGCGCCATCTGGTGAAGAAATCCGGCGGCGGCCACGCCACGCTGGTGCGGGCCAGCCATGCGCTGCGGGCCGCTTTGCCGGTATTCGAGCCGCAGCCGCCAGCGCTTGCAGCCCTTGCCGCCCGGCTGAAACAGCAATTCGATCCGAAGGGCATTCTCAATCCCGGCCGTATGGTCCCTGCTGCCGGCTCTGCTAGTCTGCCGCCCGTCCACACAGAGGAGGCGACATCATGAGCGATACCGGCAACCAACCGACCGCCCCGCGCCAGACCGACCGCTGGCTGGAGCCGGGCAAGACCAATGTGCAGGTCATCTATGTCCTTTATCTCGCCGGGCTGGTCATCGGCATCAGCGGGCTGGTCGGCATCGTGCTTGCCTATATCAATCGCGGCAAGTCCGAGGCCTGGATCGAGACGCATTACACTTACATCATCCGCACATTCTGGATCGGCCTGCTCTATGCGCTGATCTCCTGCGTGCTGCTGCTGGTCTTCATCGGCATGTTCCTGCTGTTTGCGGTTGCCGTGTGGTTCATCGCCCGCTGCATCGTCGGCCTGCAGGCGGTCGGGCGCGGCGAGCCGGTCAGGAACCCGCAAAGCTGGCTTATCTGACTACAGGAATCTCGCCGTGCAGACCAATTTCACCCTTGCCCAGCTTGCCGATCCGCATGTGGCGGAATCGGAAAAGATCCTGCGCAAATGCGTGCATTGCGGCTTCTGCACGGCGACCTGCCCGACCTATGTGACGCTCGGCAACGAGTTGGATAGTCCGCGCGGCCGCATCTATCTCATCAAGGACATGCTGGAAGGCGGGAGGCCGGCAGACAAGGAGATCGTCACCCATATCGACCGCTGCCTGTCCTGCCTCGCCTGCATGACCACCTGTCCGTCCGGCGTCAATTACATGCATCTGGTCGACCACGCCCGTGCCCATATCGAACAGACCTACAAGCGCCCGCTGGCCGACCGGCTGATCCGCGCCGTGCTCGCCGCCGTGCTGCCCTATCCGTCGCGGTTCCGCTTCGCGCTCGGACTGGCAAAGCTCGGCAAGCCTTTTGCCAAAGCCTTCGATGCAATCCCGGCATTGCATCCGCTCGGTGCGATGCTGAAGCTGGCGCCAGGCTCCGTGCCGCCTGCTTCGCCCTTGGCCTTGCCCGGCAACCATGCCGCGAAGGGCCAGCGCCTGGGCCGTGTCGCCATCCTCACCGGCTGTGCCCAGCCCGTGCTCGATCCCGCCATCAATGCGGCGACTATCAGTCTGTTGACCCGCCTCGGCATCGAGGTGGTGGTGCCCAAAGGCGAAGGTTGCTGCGGCGCGCTGGTCCACCATATGGGTCGGGAAGGGGATGCGCTGGATTTTGCCCGCCGCAATGTCGATGTCTGGACGCGGGAGATCGAAAATGGCGGGCTCGACGCCATCATCATCACCGCGTCGGGCTGCGGCACCACCATCAAGGATTACGGCTTCATGCTGCGGCTCGATCCTGCCTATGCCGAGAGGGCGGCGCTTGTTTCGGCGCTCGCCAAGGACGTCACCGAATATCTCGCCACGCTCGACCTGCCCGAACCGGCGTTCAGACCCGGCCTGACCGTGGCCTATCACTCGGCCTGTTCCATGCAGCATGGCCAGAAGATAACGCGCCAGCCCAAGGACCTTCTGGCGCGCGCTGGTTTTGTGGTGAAGGAGCCGCGCGAAGGGCATCTGTGCTGCGGCTCGGCCGGCACCTACAACATCCTGCAGCCGGAAATCTCGGTCCGCCTGCGCGACCGCAAGGTCGGCAATATAGAAGCGACCGGCGCCGACCTCGTCGCCACCGGCAATATCGGCTGCATCACCCAGATCGCCTCCGCCGCCCGTCTGCCGATCCTGCACACGGTGCAGTTGCTCGACTGGGCCTATGGCGGGAAGAAGCCCGAGGCACTTGCTGAAGGCTGAGCCGCCTTACTCCGCCGCCACCTTGCTTTCCGTCGCGTAGGTCGACTGGTAGAGCGCGCGCTGGCGCGAGAGCGCCACCATCGTATTTCGCAGCAGGATCGCCACCGTCACCGGCCCGACGCCGCCCGGCACCGGCGTGATCCAGGATGCCACTTCCTTCACGCTCTCGGTGTCGACGTCGCCGACCAGCCGGCTGTTGCCGTCCGGGCCGACCTCCGAATTGATGCCGATATCGATGACCGCTGCGCCCGGCTTCACCATGTCGGCCTTGATCAGCCGCGCCTTGCCGACGGCCACGAATAGCGCATCGGCACGTCTTGCATGGGCCGCCACCGAGCGCGTCATGTGGTGGCACACCGTCACCGTCGCCCCCTCGCTCATCAGCAGGAAGGCGATCGGCTTGCCGACAATCTCGGAGTGGCCGACGATCACCACTTCCAGCCCCTTGAGGTCGAGTCCGGTCGCCTTCAGCAATTCCACCGAGGCCGCGGCCGTGCAAGGCGCAAGGTCGAGGTCGTTATAGACGATGTTGCCGATGGAGGAGGGATGCATGCCCTCCACATCCTTCAACGGGTGGATCGCGCCCTGGATCGCCTTGATCGGGATATGCGAGGGCACCGGCCGCTGGATGATGATGCCGGTCACGCGCGGGTCGGCATTCATGCCGTGGATCGCCGCTTCCAGTTCCTCGGCGGTGATTTCAGCCGGAAAGGGGCGTTCCTCGAAATCGATGCCGACCTTCTCGGCCTTGGCGCGCTGGTTGCGGACATAGACATCCACCGCTGCGACATCGCCCACGGTGATGGAGACGAGGCGCGGCTTGAAACCTTCCCCCGTTGCCTTCTCGGCGGCGGCGCGCACTTCGTCCATGATGCGGGCGGCGACCGGTGCGCCCTTTAGATAGCGATTGTCGTCAAGAGGCATTTTCAGGTCTCCTTCGGCAGCGGCAGACTAATCGGTTCAAGTCAGGCAGGCCGGCAACCGCCCGTCTCTCCGGCGCGGCCCACCGACACATACCATAAAGAATAATAGTTTCACATTAGGAAAATATAACGCAAACCCTATTTTTCGGGACTTTATAGCCCGTCGCAGCGGATCTGGCAGTGCGACAAAACGAAAGGGCGGGTCGCAAATCGGCTGAAAGCAGGAAAGGGCGGCACGATGGCAACCGCGCCGCCCTTTCTTCGGCATCGTCCGATGCCGCTCCGGTCCGTCCCCCGGACTAACGATTCAGATCAGGGCGAGCCGAAAATGATGAGTTTCGAGAACCGGAGCGGAGCGTACTGAAGTACGTGAGCACCGGAAGCGCAGAAAATCGTCATTTGCAGGCCGCCCTGGCCTGAATCTAACTCACGATCACCTGCGTCCCCACCTTCACCCGCTCGTAAAGGTCGATGACGTCCTCGTTGCGCATGCGGATGCAGCCGGAAGACACCGCCCCGCCGATCGTCCAGGGCTGGTTGGTGCCGTGGATGCGATAGAGCGTCGAGCCGAGATAGAGCGCCCGCGCCCCGAGCGGATTGGCCGGGCCGCCGGCCATATGCACCGGCAGTTCGCGGCCCTTGGCGCGCTCGCGCTTGATCATCTCGGCCGGCGGGCGCCAGTCGGGCCATTCGCGCTTCTGAGTGACCTTGTGGGTGCCTGCCCATTCGAAGCCCGGCTTGCCGGTGCCGACGCCATAGCGCCGCGCCTGGCCGTTGCCCTCCACCAGATAGAGGAAATTCTCCTTGGTATCGATGATTATGGTGCCGGGCTTGTGCGGCCCGTCATAGGCAACCGTCTGCGGCAGATAGATCGGGTCGATCTGCGGGCGCATCTCGCGCTTTGCCGGCCGCGCGGGGACTGCCGCCGTGCGCTGCAAGTCCGGCTGCGCCTGCTGCCGCACTTTGGGCTCATAGCGCCTGTCGAAGCGCGGCTCGGCCGCATAGGGCTGAACGACGCGCCTGCTGGTTTCCATTTGCTGGCGTACCTGCCGGCGCACCACTTTGCCGGGCTGGTGGCCAAGCTGCATCACCCACGGCGCTGCAAGGTCGGGGCTCACCACCACAGGCGGTCGTTCCATATAGCGGTCGTTTGCTTGCGCCGGCACGGCAAGACCGGCGATGAGGGCTGCTGCCCCCAGCAGGAGAATCTGTTTCATGGACGCACTCTTAAACGCGATCGTCAACAAGCGCGGGCCAACCCCACGCCCCGCGTTGATCCTGTCCGGTCGGGCACCACTGAAACGTGAATCGGAATGCGTAAAATGCGATTCTTTGCCTAAACCTTTTTGTGTGGTTACCGGCCGGTTCAGGAATCTGGTAAAGGCCGGGTAAAGCCGCGATTGCGAGCGTTAACAACCGGGAATTGCAATGGAAACCGAAAAGACCGGCTTGCTGGAAGGCGAAGATGGCATCGTGCGCTGTGCCTGGCACGGCAACCTGCCGGATTATCTTCACTATCACGATCACGAATGGGGCCGGCCTGTCGCCGATGACAAGCGCCTGTTCGAAAAGATCTGCCTGGAGGGCTTCCAGTCCGGCCTGTCCTGGCTCACCATCCTGCGCAAGCGCGAGAATTTCCGCCGCGCTTTCGCCGGGTTCGACTTCGAGCGCGTCGCCGAATTCACCGATGCCGATGTCGAGCGCCTGCTTGGCGATGCCGGCATTGTGCGTCATCGCGGCAAGATCGTCTCGACCATCAACAATGCGCGTCGCGCCCGCGATCTTGCCGAGGAAGCCGGCTCGCTCGCCGCCTGGTTCTGGAAGTTCGAGCCCGGCGCAGACGAGCGCCCGCAACGCTTCGACTATGCCACGCTGATCGCCAATCCCACCACGCCGACCTCCACCCGCATGTCGAAGGAATTGAAAAAGCGCGGCTGGAGCTTTGTCGGCCCTACCACGGTCTATGCCTTCATGCAGGCGATGGGGATGGTCAACGACCATATCGAGGGCTGCGTGTGCCGCGCCGAAATCGAACGTGAACGCGCCGCCTTCAAGCGGCCATAAGCTTGGGTTCCCGCCTTTTCCGAACCTGGGTTCCTCGCCCCTCTGGGGAGAGGTGCCGAGCGCAGCGAGGCGGAGAGGGGGGTGCGAAGCGGTCGGCGTAGCCGATCAATCGACAAGGATTTGTCGATTGAAGCGACGAATGCCCGGAGCCATAGCGGAGGGCAGGGTTTCTGCCCCGAAAGCGTGGACAGAATCCATCCACCTTCGCCCGCAAGCCCTTGCCACACCTGCCTTTGCCCACCCACGCGGCACTTTCTCATCCCCACCTTGCGCTTGTGCCCTCATAATCTTGGCATCGCCCTCGCGGGAACACGGGTCATGAACCGGATGAGCGTGGAGGGGACGGTGCCGGATCGGTGACGCGATGGTGGCGTTGCTGGGTGATGAGCCCTCAGGTCCGGGCCTTGGAGGGCGGCTTTGCCGGCAGGAGCCGGCATCCCGCACTCAAGGCAAGAACACCGGCGGGGCGCGAAGGTCGCGCCACATAACATAACTTAGGACGGCAAGGCCCTCGCGCCCCGCTTCCCATGTTCTTTGACAATGGCCAGACGCATTTGCGGGCGTGGCAATGGAAAACTGTGGCTAAGACCTTTCAGGACCTGGGTTCCTCGCCCCTCTGGGGAGAGGTGGTTTGCGAAGCAAACCGGAGAGGGGGGGCTTCGGCACGAGACGCATGACGAGGGCGATTGCGCTCTGTCGCAAAAACCCCTCTCCGGCTCACTGCGCTCGCCACCTCTCCCCAGAGGGGCGAGGAACCTTCTCCACCTACAGAACAAAGCCAAAGCGCGGTCACAACCCTTGCCGCTCCCCGGCGCATAAGTTAGGACACCGACGCTGCCGGAAATCGCGGCACAAGCATTATGAGAGTGACGACGCCATGGCCGAAAAATCGGAGAAAATGAAGGCGCGGCAGCCGCGCGGTTTTGCCGATCGGTCGGCCGAGGACATTCGCGCCGTCGACAAGATGATGGCGACGATCCGCGAAGTCTACGAGCTTTACGGTTTCGAGCCGGTCGACCAGCCGATGGTCGAATATACCGACGCGCTCGGTAAGTTCCTGCCCGACCAGGACCGGCCCAATGAGGGTGTCTTTTCCTTCCAGGACGATGACGAACAGTGGCTGTCGCTGCGCTACGATCTCACCGCGCCGCTTGCCCGCTATGTCGCCGAAAATTACGAGCGCCTGCCCAAGCCCTATCGCAGCTACCGCGCGGGCTGGGTATTTCGCAACGAGAAGCCGGGGCCGGGCCGCTTCCGCCAGTTCATGCAGTTCGACGCCGATACCGTCGGCACGCCGGGCGTGGCGGCCGATGCCGAAATGGCGATGATGATGGCCGATGTCATGGAAGCGCTCGGCATCGCCCGCGGCGACTATGTCATCCGCGTCAACAATCGCAAGGTGCTCGACGGCGTGCTGGAGGCGATCGGCCTTGGCGGCGACGAAAATGCCGGTCGCCGCCTCACCGTGCTGCGCGCCATTGACAAGCTCGACAAGTTCGGCCCGGAGGGCGTGCGCCTTCTGCTCGGCCCCGGCCGCTGGGACGGCGGCAAGGAAGGCGAGGGCGATTTCACCAAGGGCGCGGGGTTGGGCGAGGCCGAAATCGCCAAGGTGCTCGCCTATATCGAGACCGGCGAGATCGAGGCCAATGAAGGCGTCGAGGAATTGGCGCAGATCAAATCGCTTTGCGCAGCAGCCGGCTATGATGACGGCCGCATCAAGATCGACCCCTCCGTCGTGCGCGGCCTCGAATATTACACCGGCCCGGTCTATGAGGCCGAGCTTCTGGCCGAAATCCCCAATGAGGACGGCCAGATCGTGCGCTTCGGCTCGGTCGGCGGCGGCGGCCGCTATGACGGGCTGGTCTCGCGCTTCCGCGGCGAACCGGTGCCGGCGACGGGCTTTTCCATCGGCGTGTCGCGGCTGATGACGGCGCTGAAGAATCTCGGCAAGCTCGACATGTCCGATGTCGTCGCCCCGGTCGTCGTGCTGGTGATGGACAAGGACACGGAAAGCCTCGGCCGCTATCAGAAGATGGTGGCGGAACTGCGTAAGGCCGGCATCCGCGCCGAGCTTTATCTTGGCGGCGCCGGCATGAAGGCGCAGCTCAAATATGCCGACCGGCGCGGCAGTCCTTGCGCCGTCATCCAGGGCGGCGACGAGCGCGAGCGCGGCGAGGTGCAGATCAAGGACCTGATCGAGGGCAAGCGCCTGTCGGAGGAAATCGCCGACAATGCCGAATGGCGCGCCGCCCGCCCCGCGCAGGTTACGGTGAAGGAAGACGAACTGGTCGCGGCGGTGAAGAAGATTCTGGCCGCGCAGGCGGAAGAGCGCAGCCGTGGAAAGTGAGTGTATCCCCTTTCGGCGGTCGGCGCTGCCCCTCATCCCCCTGGCGGGACCTTCTCCCCGTATCACGGGGAGAAGGGGGGTGGCTGCGACGCCGACGCCCCCCTCGCCCCGTTTACGGGGAGAGGGTAAGGGTGAGGGGCAGCATCTGACGTCGGCTGCGAGGTGCCGGTCATGACCCCCCGCTACCCCGCCATCGCGCCAGACATCGTCAAGCTCTTCGCCGCGCGCGGAGCCGATCCGGTCGATGTGGCGATCATCCAGCCGGCCGATCCGTTCCTCGACATGGCCGGCGAGGATTTGCGCCGCCGCATTTTCCTGACCGAGAGCGAGACCGGCGAGACGCTGTGCCTGCGTCCGGAATTCACCATTCCGGTCTGCCTCGACCATATCCGCACGCAATCGGGCACGCCGCGCCGCTATTCCTATCTTGGCGAGGTGTTCCGCCAGCGCCGCGAGGGCGGCAACGAGTTTTTCCAGGCCGGCATCGAGGACCTTGGCGACCAGGACACGGCCCGCGCCGATGCGCGCTCCATCGCCGATGCCCACGCACTGCTGCAACTGGTGTTGCCCGGCACGGAATTGAAGGTCATGCTTGGCGACCAGTCGGTTTTCGAGGCGGTGCTGGCAGCCCTCGGCCTGCCGCGCGGCTGGCGCATGCGGCTTGCCCGCGCCTTCGGCACGGCGGAGAAGCTTGCAGCCGCACTCGACGATCTGGCGACCCCGCCGCGCAACGGCGCATTGCCCGAACCGGCCGCCTCGCTGGTGGCTGATGGCGATGCCGAGACGCTGGCGAACCACCTTGCCGAGGGCATGGCGGCAATCGGGCTTTCCCCTTCGGCTGGCCGCACCCCGGCCGAGATTGCCCGCCGGCTGATCGAAAAGGCCGAATTGCGCAGCGTGCGGCTGTCTGGCGAAGCGCTCGCGGCGCTGAAGACTTTCTTGGAGATTGATGTTCCGCTTGCCGAAGCGGCCGGCGCGTTGCGCGATTTTGCCGGCGGTGCCGCCTTGTCTCTCGGTGCTGCGCTTGACGGTTTCGAAGCGCGCATGGATGCCATCGCCGAACATGGCTTGCCGCTCGGCTCCATCCGCTATGACGCCGGCTTCGGCCGTCCGCTCGATTATTATACCGGCCTGGTGTTCGAGATATTGGCGGATGACGAGCGGGTGCTCGCCGGTGGCGGGCGCTATGATCGCCTGCTGACCCTGCTTGGCGCCAAAAGTTCCATTCGCGGTGTCGGTTTCTCGGTCTGGCTCGACCGCATCGAGGGGCTTCGGGAGAGCGGCAAATGACGATCACGCTCGCCATTCCCTCCAAGGGTCGCCTGAAAGAGCAGACGCTTGATGTGTTGGCCAAGGCAGGGCTTTCCGTCAGCCTGCCCGATGACGATCGTGCCTATCGTGCCCGTATCGAAACCCTGGCGGATGTCGAGGTGGCGTTCCTGTCGGCATCCGAAATCGCCGGAGAGATCGGCAAGGGCGCCGTCGATCTCGGCATCACCGGTGAGGACCTGTTGCGCGAGACTGTGCCGGATTGGGAGACGAAAGCCGAGATTTCGGCGCGGCTGGGCTTCGGCCATGCCGATGTCGTGGTGGCCGCGCCCGAAATCTGGCTCGATGTCGACACCATGGCCGACCTTGACGATGTGGCGGCCGAATTCCGCCAGCGTCACGGCCGCCGCCTGCGCATCGCCACCAAATATTGGCGGCTGACCCAGCAGTTCTTTTCGCAAAAGCATGGCATCCAGGTCTATCGCATCGTCGAAAGCCTGGGCGCGACCGAAGGCGCTCCGGCGGCGGGCTCGGCCGATGTCATTGTCGACATCACCTCGACCGGCTCGACGCTGCGCGCCAACCACCTGAAGATCCTTCAGGATGGCGTCATCCTGCGTTCGCAGGCCTGCCTGGTCACCGCGAAAAAGCCGCGCGATCCGGTCGATGAAAAGGCGCTGGAGGCGATCGTTACTGCAGTTTCACGCAGTCTGCGGTAGCAGCCGGTCGCGCAGGCCGCGCAAGGTCTTGGCGAGTTCCACGCATTCCTCGTCGCGGATGCTGTGACGCCGCCAGGCAAGGCAGATGCGGCGCGAGGGCATCGGCTCGGTGAAGGGCACGATCTTCAGGTTCCGCACAGTGCCCGCTGCCTTGGCCGCCATTTCGGGGATGAGCGTGACACCGAGCCCATGCGCCACCATCTGCAGCAGGGTGGTCAGGCTGGTTGCGCCATAGCTTGCCATCGCCACCGGCTTCACATCCCCACAGACTGCTAGCGCCTGCTCGCGCAGGCAGTGCCCTTCTTCCAGCAGCATCAGGCGTTCCAGCGCCGGGCTGTCCGGCGCCACCGGTGGTGCGGTAAAGCCCGGATCGTTTTCAGCCACTGCCAGAAAGAACCGGTCCTCGAACAATTCCTCCTCGACCAGCCCCGGATAGTCGAGCGGCATCGCCGCGACAAACCCATCGATCCGTCCGGCTGCGGTTTCCTCGATCAGCGTATCCGTCACCGCTTCCCGCAACTCCAGCACCAGTGCCGGAAAGCGGGTTTTCAGTTCCGGCAGCAATAGCGGCAGAAGATAGGGCGCGACGGTGGGAATGATCCCCAGCCGGAATTTCCCTTCCATGGCCGAGCGGCCGCGCCTTGCCAAAGTTTCCACGTCCCGTATGTCGGACAGGATGTTTTCGATGCGTGGCAGGAGTTCATGTGCCTCCGGCGTCATGGTGACGGATTTTCCGCCTCGCTCGAACAACAGGCATCCGAGTCGTTCTTCCATCTCCGCCATCTGTGCTGACAGCGCCGGCTGGGTGACGCCGACAAGTTCCGCCGCCCGGCCGAAATGCAGCGTCTGCGCCAGCGCGTGGAAATACAGCATTTGTCGGACAGTCAAGCGTATCATCGGAAAAAATTATCAATGTAAGCAGAAAAGGCAATTTGTTTTTATCGGCAAAATGCCTAGATTAGAACCATTCAAGACTGGGCCGGCTCGGTCTCCAGTGAAGCCCTTCAACATTTCAACCCGTTGATAAGGAGGCGAAAGCCATGACCAAGACGACTTTGACCACCTCCGCCGGAGCCCCCGTTCCGGACAACCAGAATTCCATTACCGCCGGCGAGCGCGGCCCGGTCCTTCTGCAGGACTACCAGCTCATCGAAAAGCTGGCCCACCAGAACCGTGAGCGCATTCCCGAGCGCGCCGTCCACGCCAAGGGCTGGGGTGCGCATGGCACCCTCAAGATCACCGGCGATATTTCGAAATACACCAAGGCAAAGGTTCTCCAGCCGGGTACGGAGACGCCGCTGATCCTGCGCTTCTCCACTGTTGCCGGCGAAATGGGTGCAGCCGATGCCGAGCGCGACGTGCGCGGCTTTGCCATCAAGTTCTACACCGAGGAAGGCAACTGGGACCTGGTCGGCAACAACACGCCGGTCTTCTTCGTGCGTGACCCGGTCAAGTTCCCGGACTTCATCCACACCCAGAAGCGCCATCCCAAGACCAATCTGCGTTCCGCCACCGCGATGTGGGACTTCTGGTCGCTGTCGCCGGAGGCCCTGCATCAGATCACCATCCTGATGTCGGATCGCGGCTTGCCGACCGACGTCCGCCACATCAATGGCTACGGCTCGCACACCTATTCGCTGTGGAACGACGCCGGCGAGCGCTATTGGGTCAAATTCCACTTCAAGACCATGCAGGGCCACAGGCACTGGACGAATGAGGAAGCCGAGAAGGTCATCGGCAAGACCCGCGAGTCGACCCAGGAAGACCTCTACAACGCGCTCGAGCGCGGCGAATTCCCCAAGTGGAAGGTCCAGGTCCAGATCATGCCCGAACTGGATGCGGAAAAGACGCCCTACAATCCGTTCGACCTCACCAAGGTCTGGCCGCATGCCGACTATCCACCCATCGACATCGGCGTGATGGAGCTCAACCGCAATCCGGAGAACTATTTTGCCGAGATCGAGAACGCGGCGTTCTCGCCATCCAACATCGTTCCCGGCATCGGTTTCTCGCCCGACAAGATGCTGCAGGCGCGCATCTTCTCCTATGCGGACGCCCATCGTCACCGCCTCGGCACGCATTATGAGAGCATTCCGGTCAACCAGCCGAAATGCCCGGTCCATCACTACCATCGCGACGGACAGATGAACGTCTATGGCGGTATCAAGACCGGCAATCCGGATGCTTACTACGAGCCGAATTCCTTCGGCGGCCCGGTCGAGCAGCCGGCAGCCAAGGAGCCGCCGCTGCGTATTTCCGGCGATGCCGACCGCTACAATCATCGCATCGGCAATGACGACTACGGCCAGCCGCGTGCCCTGTTCAATCTGTTCGACGAGGGCCAGAAGAACCGTCTCTTCTCCAACATCGCGGCTGCCATGGGCGGTATTCCGCAGCATATCGAAGAGCGGCAGCTTGCCCATTTCGACAAGATCCACCCGGATTACGGCAATGGCGTGCGTCGCGCGCTGAGCGCTGCGGACGGGCGGGAGCGTCGGGCTATCTCGATCACGGAAAACACGCCCCAGGAAGCCGCCGAGTAATCACGGTTTCCTCGACGATTGCAGGCAGGCGCGGAGCAATCCGCGCCTGCTTTGCTTCGGGCGTCTTCCCCCGACAAAATCGATTTCCGATTTCCCGCCTTATGGGTTAGGCAGGACTCCTCTCGGGTTGCCGAAATAGGGATCACCATATGCGACTTGGCGGACGACTGGCTGCGGCCATCGAGATTCTTGAAGACATCGACAAGCAGCAGCGGCCGGCCGCGGATGCGCTGAAGGACTGGGGTGTCTCGCATCGCTTCGCCGGAGCCGGCGACAGGGCTGCCATCGGCAACATCGTCTATGATGGCCTGCGCCGCAAGCGCTCGGCCGGCTGGCTTCTGGGGGATGATACGCCCCGTGCGATCGGCTTCGGTGTGCTCCTGCTGGAATGGCGCGAGACGGTACAATCGCTCAACGAAGCTCTCGAAGGCGACAAGTTCGCTCCCCCTCCGCTCAATCTGGATGAGTTGCAGGCGATTGCCGCGCGTGATCCTGAAGCCGCTCCGGACCCTGTCCGCGCCGACTGTGCCGACTGGTGCGCGCCCCTGCTGCAGCGGGCATTCGGGGATGAATGGGTGAACGAGGCTTCCGGTCTTGCAGAACGGCCGCCATTGGATCTGCGGGTAAACACGCTGAAGGCGGATCGCGCCAAGATGCTGGCCGAATTGGCAGAAACTGGCGCGGTGCCGACAAGGCTTGCGCCCAATGGTCTGCGTATCGCGCCCGTCGACGGGGCGGGGAGGCATCCGAACGTTCAATCAGACCCGGCATTCCGCCAGGGTTGGTTCGAAGTTCAGGACGAAGGCTCGCAAGCCGCGGCCGAATTGGTCGGAGCCAGGCCCGGCATGCAGGTGCTGGACTATTGCGCGGGGGCAGGTGGGAAGACCCTGGCACTGTCGGCGGCGTTGGAAAATCACGGCCAGATTTTCGCGCATGATTCGGAAAAAGGACGGCTGGCGCCGATCTTCGAGCGCATTCAGCGCTCCGGTAGCCGCAATATTCAGGTTGCGTCGAAATCGGCCGAATTGGCGGATTTGAGGGGACGGATGGATTGCGTTCTGGTCGATGCGCCTTGCACCGGCAGTGGCACCTGGCGCCGGCGTCCGGATGCCAAATGGCGGCTCACCCAGCGCCAACTCGATGTCCGCAAGGCCGAACAGGCGGCAATTCTGGAGGCCGCAAGCGCCTATGTGAAGCCCGGCGGGCATCTGGTCTATGTCACCTGCTCGGTCTTTGACGAGGAGAACCGCGACCAGATCGATGCATTCCTGGCCCGCGAGACTGAATTTGCCCCGGTGGACCACCATGCACTCTGGGAGGAGCGCTTTCCGGCCGAGAAAGCGCGCATCGACGGGGAGAGGGGAGTTTCGCTGACCCCGGCACGCAGCGGGACCGACGGCTTTTTTATCGCAAAGCTGCGCCGCAATTTTTGATGCCTGGAGCAGGGGGCGTTCTGACGAACGCAATTTGCGCAACGCCAGACGATTCGTTTGGCTGCAAAATGCTCTAGCAATATTGCGGTGCAATATTGCCAATTGCCCATGAGAGATGACTTTGCGATAAACGACGATCTCAAGACGGACGCGATCAATGGCAGCCACCATCGTAGCCTCGGCGAATTCAGAAGAGCGGGTACGGGCTTCCTTTGCCCGCCAGCAGGCAATGTCCACTATCGGTGCGACATTGACGGTCGTTACGCCGGGCACGGTGGAAATCGAGATGCCCTATTCGCAGGCGCTGACCCAGCAGCACGGCTTCCTTCACGCAGGGATCATCTCGACCGCGCTGGATTCGGCCTGCGGTTATGCCGCCTATTCCTTGATGCCGGAAAATGCAGCCGTGCTCACCATCGAGTTCAAGGTCAATCTGCTGGCGCCCGGCCGCGGCGAGCGGTTTTTGTTCCGTGGCTCGGTCACCAAACCAGGCCGCACCATCATCGTCGCAGACGGACAGGCCTATGCTTTCGCCGCCGATGGTGAGGCAAAGCTGATCGCTACAATGACCGGGACGCTGATGACCGTCCTCGGCCGCGGCGATATCGAAGGCTGAAATGCCGACCCGGCAAGTATCGGCAAAATCGGTGCCCGGCCTGGTGCCCGATACGACGCGTTTCATGGTCGTGGGCGGCAAGAAGCTCTTGTTCGTGATGGCGCTCGAAGCGGAATTCGGACCCCGTCTGCGGGAACTCATCACGCCCTTCATGACCGGGGTGGGGCCTGTGGAAGCAGGTGTCATGTTGGGTGCCGAACTCGCCCGGCTGAGGAGCGAGGACAACCTGCCCGATCTCGTCGTGTCATTGGGGTCGGCGGGCAGCCGCACCTTGCAGCAAGCCGAAATCTATCAGGTTGCGTCCATATCCTACCGCGATATGGACGCTTCCGTGCTTGGGTTTGAGAAGGGGATCACCCCATTCCTCGATCTCCCGGCCACCATTCCGATAGAATTGCGGATACCCGGCATCGAGGCCGCACGCCTCTCCACTGGGGCTTCGATCATTTCAGGCGCCGGCTATGATGCCATCGGCGCCGATATGGTCGATATGGAAACCTTCGCCATTCTGCGCGCCTGCCAAATCTTCGACGTTCCGCTCGTCGGTCTGCGCGGCATATCGGATGGGGCGTCCAATCTGAATCACATCGACGATTGGACCAGATATCTGGAGATCATCGATGAAAAACTGGCGGCCGCAATCGGCCTGCTGAGGAAGTCGATCCTTGAAGGTGCCTTGGTCGTCTAAGGTCTCGGGGGCCTTCCCTTGCAAGGCAGGCGTTCAGGTGATTGCCGGTCGGTCAGCTATTTATGCCGGCTCGCTGTCGGCAGACCGATAGACCTTGATGACGTTGAGTTCATGCGTGCGCCCGTCGCGCGCGGTCCACTGTATGGATTGTCCCGGCGCAAGGCCAAGCAGCGCCGTTCCGATCGGCGTGAGGATGGAAACCTTGCCGGCGGAAATGTCGGCATCGCCCGGGAAAACGAGGGTGACCGTCTTTGATTCGCCGGTATCCGGCTTGAATTCCACGGTCGAGCCCATCTGCACGATATCGTCGCTCATCGAACTGTCCGGCGTGACCCGTGCGCGGTCGAGTTCGGCAAAGAGTTCGTCCGCCACTTCGGCGTTGCGCTCCGCAGTCGTGTTGGCCAGCGTCGACAGCCTTGCATGGTCGGTTGCGGAGATCTTGATATTCGGCTTGCGCCGCGCCTTTGTCTTTTCCTGCATTTGAGCACTCATATGTGTTGAATCCGGCAGACCTGCGCCGGGCGGCGGCTGCTCTGGTTGAGAAATTGTCCTGGAATGCGCCTATGCAGCCGGTAGGGAGCTCATTGCTGCGTAGAATGTCATGTGGTGTTTAACGTACTCTCCCCCGAAGCTCGGGGGCGCATGAAAGCCGAGCCGGGGGCTACACTCCCGCGATGGGGCAAACCCGAAAAAAACTGCTGCGAATGTCGACCAGGGCGTTCATGCAGGAACTGTCCCTTAGTCGCGTGAGGAAGTCAAGCATGACGTGAAAACGCCATGCTGGCCAATAAGCCGCCCAATGAGGTCGGTCACCTCACATCTTTGAAGGGGGGACGGCTCTACTCGAACCGTCCCCTTGGCAGTCAGGACAATTCAGACTGCGAGATATTTGTTCCGCAGTTCGACATTGTCGAGCACTTCCTTGGCCGATCCGTCGAAGACGATCTGGCCCATGTCGAGGATCAGGGCGCGATTGGCAAGTTCCAGCGCTGCCACGGCATTCTGCTCGACGATGATGGTGGTGATGCCGAGGCTTTTGATCTGCTGGACGATGCGCTCGATCTCCTGCACGATCACCGGTGCAAGCCCTTCATAGGGTTCGTCGAGCAGCAGAAGCTTGATGTCGCGTGCCAGCGCGCGCGCCACGGCAAGCATCTGCTGCTCGCCCCCCGAGAGTGTGACACCATCCTGCTTGCGCCTTTCGGCAAGCCGGGGGAAATGTTCGTAGATTTTCTCCAGCGGCCAGCCTTTCGGCTCGGCGATCTGGGCGAGGACCAGGTTCTCCTCCACCGACAGTCCGGGGATGATGCGGCGATCCTCCTGGACGAGCTGGATGCCTTTCTGCGCCGCCTGGAAATCGCGCAGCGTGTGGATGGCGCTGCCGCCGAGATAGATTTCGCCTTTTTTCAATTCGGGGTCGGTAGCCCTTGCCAGTGTGCGCAGTGTGGAAGTCTTGCCGGCGCCGTTGCGGCCGAGGAGGGCGACGATATCGCCTTCATTGACATCGAAGGACACGCCCTGGACGATGTAGCTCTCGCCATAGTAGGCGTGAATGTCGCGGACGCTGAAATAGCCTGCCCCTGCGGGGGTCACCGCCTGTTCGATGGCTTTGGCATCCGGCATTGTCATCGCGTTCATTGGCGCGGCCCTCCCAGATAGGCTTCCTGTACTTTCGGATTTCCCTTCACCTCGTCGGGCGTCCCGTCGGCAATGATCTGGCCTTGCGCCAGCACGCTGATGCGATCGGCCAGCGAAAAGACGACATGCATGTCGTGCTCGATGATGATCTTGGTCATTCCGCGCGCCTTGATCTTGCGCAGAAGGTCGATCGTCGAGTTGGTGTCGTGGCGCGACATGCCGGCGGTCGGCTCGTCAAGAAGCAGCAGGCGAGGGCGCTGGATGAGGCCCATGGCGAGTTCCAGCCGGCGCTTGTCGCCGCGCGACAGGCTTGCCGCGGTCATATCCTTCTGGTCCTTGAGGCCGACATCCTCCAGCCAGTGCTCGGCCTCGTCACGGATGTCGTGCTGGTTGGACACGGTCTGGATGGCATTGAGCCTGAAGGCACCGTCGCGCTTGGCGAAGGCAGGAACCATGACATTCTGCAGCAGGGTCAAATCCGGGAATATCTCCGGCGTCTGGAAAACGCGGACCACGCCCATCTGGTTGATCTCGTGCGGCTGCTTGCCGGTGATGACCTCGCCATCGAAGACCACGGCGCCGGTGTCGGGCGGGATGCGGCCGATGCAGACATTGAGAAGCGTCGACTTGCCGGCACCGTTAGGCCCGATGATGGCATGGGTCGTGCCTTCCATGACCTGGAGATCGACATCGGAGAGGGCCTTGAGGCCCCCGAAGCTCTTGTGGACGTCGGCGACATGGAGAACGACATTGGACATCGACATGGGCTTACTCCGCCGGCTGGGGTTGGGCGACGGCGATCTTCTCGCCGCCGTCATGGCGGCGATTGAGCCGGCTCCAGATGCGGCGCAGCCCCTCCATGATGCCGCCGGGCAGGAAGATCACGATGAGCATGAAGACCACTCCGAGGGTGAGGTTCCATCCTTCCCCGACGAACAGCGACAGGAAGGACACAAGCGGCTGCTCGATGATGTCGGGCAGGAAGCCGAACACGCCGTGCAGGGTGTTGTCGCCGAAGGATGAGAAGATATTCTCGAAATATTTGATGACGCCAGCGCCGATGACCGGCCCGACCAGCGTGCCGACGCCGCCGAGAATGGTCATGAGCACCACCTCGCCGGACGCCGTCCACTGCATGCGTTCGGCACCTGCGAGCGGATCGGTTGCGGCCATCAGCCCGCCAGCCAGCCCCGCATAGGCGCCGGAGATGACGAAGGCCGCGAGCAAATAGGGGCGGGTATTGAACCCCGTATAGCGCATGCGGGTCTGGTTCGACTTGATGGCCCTCAGCATCATGCCGAAAGGCGAACGGAAGATGCGCACCGAGAAGAAGAAGCAGACGATCAGCGCGATCGCGCAAAGGTAGAACCCGCCGAGACCGCCGCCGCTGGTGTCGATGCCAAACAGCGTGGCACGCGGCAGGCCGGCGCCCGGCTCGTGGAACATCGCGTCGATCCAGCGCGGGTCCTTCAGCGTCAATTGCAGGCCGGTCTCGCCATTGGTCAGCGGCGTCAGCACCGAATAGGCCAGATTGTAGCACATCTGCGCGAATGCCAGCGTGAGGATCGAGAAATAGATGCCCGAACGCCGGAGGCTGATATAGCCGATGGCGACCGCGAAAATCGTGGTGAACACCAGCGCCATCAGCAGTGCCGGGATGATGTTCATGGTGAAGAGCTTGAACGACCATACGGCGGCATAGGAGCCGACGCCCAGGAATGCGGCATGGCCGAAGGAAAGATAGCCGGTCAGGCCGAAGAGGATGTTGAAGCCGATGGCGAAGATGCCGAAGATGCAGATTTTCTGCATCAGCGCCGGATAGGCAGCCCCGATGGGCTGGAGAATGATCGGCATCAAGAGCACGAAGGCCGAAAAGCCTGCGAGCAGGAGCCAATCGTTGCGTGATAGGCCTTTGAACATGGTTTAGTCCTCCATCACGCCACGGCGGCCCATCAATCCGCGCGGCAGGGTCAGAAGGATGACCACCGCGACCAGATAGATGATGATCTGATCGATGCCGGGGATTATGGCCTTCACCTCGTTCATGGAGGCGAATGATTGCAAGATTCCGAGCAGGAAGCCGGCCGCGACGGCGCCGCCCAGCGAGCCCATGCCGCCGACCACGACGACAACAAATGACAGCACCAGGAATTCCATGCCCATATGATAGTCGGGTGGCAGGATCGGGGTGTACATGACGCCCGCGAGACCGGCGACCACGGCTGCGATGCCGAACACGACGGTGAACCGGCGTTCGATGTTGATGCCGAGGAAGCCAACCGTCTGGCGATCATGCATGCCGGCCCGCACCACCATTCCGTAGGTGGTGAATTGCAGGAAGACAAACACAGCGCCGATCACGCCAAGCGAAAACAGAAGATAGATGATGCGCCACCACGGATAGGCGAGCGTTTGTCCCATTCCGAGGATCTGCCCGACATAGGCCGTGCCGCCGAAGGCGGAGGGCGCGGGCTGGGGGATCGGATTGGCGCCGAAGAAATGCTTGATGACTTCCTGAATGACGATGGCAAGGCCAAAGGTCACCAGGATCTGCTCGGCATGCGGACGCTTGTAGAAATAGCGGATCAGGCCGCGTTCCATGGCGATGCCGAATATCAGCATGACAGGTATGGCAAGCACGATGGAAGCCGGAACCGAATAGTCGTGCAAATAATTGCCGAAATCGCCAAGCAAGGCTTCGACATAGGGTGTGCGCACCTCGAGCGGCGACCCCCAGGCTGTCGTCTGGGTCGGATCGATGACGACGCTTTCCAGATTGAGAAGCTTGTTGAAGGTTACGGCACAGAAGGCGCCGAGCATGAACAGCGCGCCATGCGCGAAATTGACGACGCCGAGCGTGCCGAATACCAGGGTAAGCCCCAGCGCAATCAGCGCATAGGCACCGCCCTTGTCGAGCCCGTTCAGTATTTGCAGAAGAATCGCGTCCATACCCGCTTGATCCCGATTGCGGTTCCGTCACTGATGACGATGGAAAGCCCGGCCGCCGAGGCAGCCGGGCAAAGGTCAGTGGGTCAGCACTGCTTGGCGTCGGATGGTCCAAGCTCGCCGCCGAAGATCGACGGATCGTAGGTGGTCACCTCGCGCGGGACGACCTTGACGATTTCCATGAGGTCGTACTTGTCCTTCGGGGTTTCCTTGCCGCGAACGACCAGGCACGACTTCATACACTGATGGTCTTCGGCGCGATAGAGCGTGGAGCCGTTGCCCAGGCCATCGAATTCGAAGCCTTCCAGGGCCTTGATCACCGCAGGCGCGAAGAAGGTTCCGGCGCGTTCGCAGGCATCGGCATAGAGCAGCGCCTGGACGTAGCAGGTATGTGCGGCCTGCGAGGGCGGCGCGCCATATTCCTGGCCGAACGACTTGGTGAAGGCCTTGGTGGCTTCGTCGTCGAGCTTCCAGTCCCAGTTGCTGGTGCCGTAGATGCCCTTGACGGCATCGCCCGCGCCCTGCGCCATCAGTTCGGAGAACAACGGCACGACGATCTCGAACTTCTTGCCGTTCACTTCCTTGTCGCGCAGGCCGAACTGGACCGACTGGGTCAACGAATTGACCATGTCCTTGCCGTAGTGGTTGAGGATCAGCACGTCGGCGCCGGAATTGAGGACCGGCGTGATGTATTGCGAGAAGTCGGCCGAGCCGAGCGGCGTGCGTACGGCCGCGACCGTCTGCCAGCCCATCGCCTCGGTGGCGGCCTTCATCGATTCTTCCTGCGTCCAGCCCCAGGTGTAGTCGGCCGTCAGGTGATAGGCCTTGCGGTCCTTGCCATAGGCCTCGCCGATGACCGGGCCGAGCGCAACGCCCGACTGGTAGGCGTTGAAGAAGTGACGGAAGCCGTAGCGCTTCTTGTCCTTGCCGGTGGTGTCGTTGGAGTGGGTGAGGCCGGACATGTGGATGACGCCCATGTCCTGGCACAGGCTCTGCACGGCCACTGCTTCGGCCGAGGACGACCCGCCCGAAATCATGATCGCGCCGTCGCGCTCGATCATACGCTTGGAGTTGTCGCGGGCCGCGTCGGTCTTGGTCTGCGAATCGCCGTGGACCTGCGCGACCTTTTTGCCCAGCACGCCGTTGCCCTTCAGCGCACCCGGCTTCATCGTCGGTATCATGCCGCCGTCGCCTTCACCATTCAGGTGCTTGACGGCAAGCTGGAATGCCTTCAGCTCATCTGCGCCTTCGTCGGCATAGGGGCCGGTCAGCGGTACGCTCCAGCCAAAGGTGACGGTATCGCCCTTGGGCATGTTGCAGGAAACATCTTCTGCATAGGCACCGCGTACAAAATGCATCGGTGCGGCAAGGCCTGCGCCGAGAATGGCCGTGTTCCTCAAGAACACGCGCCTGTCGATTACCTTAAAACTCATTCCGGATCCTCCCGTTTGAACGAATTCCTCGCCGGCTAGTGTTGCCGGCTGACGGAGGCGCTCGTACACCTCGCAGCACATACTGCGCCTTCGTGTAATGAAAACAATAAGTCTTTGGTTTAATTGAATTATTTTGTGTTATTTTGTGATTGCAATCGCTCGTTCTTGTCAATAATTTACAAATTGTGAGCAGGAGGCCGGGATGGATCGCAATCTGACGGGACGCAAAATAAGAACGCACCGTCGGGCAGCCAGCCTGACACAGGGACAATTGGCCAGCCGGGTCGGCATTTCGCCGTCCTATCTGAACCTTATCGAAGCCAATAAGCGGCCGATCGCCGGTGGCCTGCTGGATCGCATTGCTGTCGCCCTCGGCATTTCGCGCACCGAACTCGACGATACGTCCGAGTGGCGCATCGTTGATGCCCTGAACGAACTGATCGCCGACCCCGAGATTGCCGGGTCGTCCGAACACTCCCGAACCGTTGCGGATTTTGTCGGGCGGAATCCCGAATGGGCCGATCTGGTGCTGAAGCTCTACCGTGCCTTCATCGACCGCAATCAGGCGGTGCTAGCGCTTGCCGACAGGCTAAGCCGCGACCCTTTCCTGGGCGAGAGCGTCCATCGCATCCTGACCAATGTGACGGCGATACGGTCGGCGTCGGAAATCCTGGAGAAGAACGACGACCTGAGCGACGCGCAGCGCCGGCGCTTTCTGTCTATCGTCGCAGCCGACAGCGAGCGGCTCTCCACGGCTGCAAGATCCCTGGCCGAGTTCTTCGACAATGCCGACATGCGCGTGCGCTCCGGCACCGCGATGGAACATGTCGACACCTTCATATTCGAATCGAACAACCACTTTGCCGAACTGGAGCAACTGGGCGAGGGCTTTCTGAGGCGCAATGCGCGAAGCGGTGCCTCCCATCACGCTCTCATAGAGATGATGGTCGCCGATCACGAAAAGGCGGCGCCGTCACCGGCAGCCGGTGTTCCGGGAGCCACGCCGGAAACCGCCCGGTCGAGGCGCTTTCGCATCCTGAAGGCCATGTCGGCGACGCTTGCCGGCGACAAGGTCTCACGACTTGTCCATGCCAGCCCGTCGCTTGCTTCGGAGGCTGCGCGCACGCTGGCGACCTCGGCGCTCCATGCCTATGCCGCTGCCGCGGTTCTGATGCCCTACGAGCCGTTCCTCGCCGCCGCCGAGCGCTGGCGTTATGATCTTGACGCGCTCTCCAGCCAGTTCGACGTCTCCTATGAGCAGGCCGCCCATCGCCTCGCGACCTTGCGCCGGCCGGGTGCGGAGGGCGTGCATTTCGCTTTCATGCGCTCCGACCCATCGGGTTATGTCACCAAACGTCTTTCACTGCCGCGGCTTCCATTGCCCCGCTACAGCAATGCCTGCCCGCTTTGGGTGATCTATTCCGCCTTCCAGAATGCCGGGGCGACGGCGCGGGCCTTCGGCGCGCTGCCTTCGGGAGACCGTTTCCTGTTTTTTGCAAGGGCGGTAGAGAAGGGACCGCAAGCGGTTACCTTCCCCCGCCATCTTCTGTCGATCATGCTTGCCTGTCCGGCTCCCGAAGCCGGGCGTGTGGTCTATGCCGACGGCATAGACCAGTCCAACCCGCAAACCACCGTTCCCGTCGGCACGACATGCCGCCTGTGCCCGCGCGAAAACTGCGGCCATCGGCAGGAGGCGGCCCTGGTCATCTGACCCGGTAATCACAAAGAACTATGCTGGGTTTTCGAGAAATGTGTAGAATGGAAAGAATTCGGTGAATGGGAGGGAAGCCGGCAATTGTCGAAAGCGCGCGTGCTGATTGTCGAGGATGAGCCGAATATCGTCGAGTCCCTGAGCTTCATCCTCGGGCGGGCGGGCTTCGACATAGAGACGGCTGTCGACGGGGCGGAGGCCCTGCAGCGGCTGCGCCGCCAAGTATACTCTGCCCTCATTCTCGATCTGATGCTGCCCGGCATCAACGGTTTTGATGTCTTGAGATCAGTGCGCTCGGATGGGGAATTGAAAGACATGCCGGTGATCGTGCTGACTGCCAAGGGGCAGGCGGCAGACAGGCAGGCTGCCGAGGCAATCGGTGCAACCGCCTTCATCACCAAGCCATTTTCGAATGCCGAGATCGTCCAGCGCGTCAGCGAACTGACGGGAGGCTAGAGCCTTGGCCTCCGAGGAGCCGGACCGGCAGGGTCTGCGCGACGCGGCGACCATCCTGCCGTTTGCCGCCGCCGCACTTCTGGCACCACCGCTCATCTGGATTTTTGCCGGACCGACCGAGCCCGGGCGCGTTCCGCTGATCGTCATTTACATTTTTGGCATCTGGGCGGTGATCATTCTGGCGGCATTCTTGCTGGCGCGGCGTATTGGCAGGCTCACGGATCATGATCCGCAGCGCCGCGACGGTGGCCCCTGATGCTGCCGGCCAATCTCGTTGTCCTGGTCTGTCTGGCCTATGTGGCGGTGCTGTTCGTGGTCGCTTTCGTCGGCGACCGGCGCGCCAGGAAGAACCCGGCCGGCTGGCTGTCTTCGCCGCTCGTCTATACGCTGTCGATTTCCATCTACTGCACGTCCTGGACGTTCTTCGGATCGGTCGGCTCGGCGGCCAAGAACGGGCTTGAATTCGCAACCATCTATCTCGGCCCGACAATCGTTTTCGTGGGGTGGTGGATTTTCCTGCGGAAGCTCGTCACCATCGGCCGCACCTACCACACCACCTCGATCGCCGACCTGATCTCCGCCCGTTTCGGCAAGAATCCGGCCCTGGGCGCTATGATAACCGTTCTGGCGCTGGTGGCGATCACCCCTTACATCGCCCTGCAACTGAAGGCGATCAGCGCCAGTTTCCAGGTCATCACATTCCCCGCCGGGGCGGTGGCGGCCGCCGCAGGCAGTCTGGAGCCGGATTTTGCCATCGCTTTCTGGCTCGCCGCCGGCCTGTGCGTGTTCTCCATCATCTTCGGCGTGCGCAATATCGACGTCAATGAGCGCCATCACGGCGTTATCGCCGCCATCGCGCTTGAGGCGCTGGTCAAGCTGGTAGCGTTTCTGGTGGTCGGGCTCTGGGTCTACCTTGCTCTTTCAGGCACGCCGGAAGAGATGTTCCGCAACGCGCCGGTAAGCCTGCTCAACCCGCAGCAAAGCTTCGGCGAGCGCTGGGTGGCTCTGTGCTTCCTTTCTGGCGCGGCGGTCATCTGCCTGCCGCGCCAGTTCCAGGTCACGGTTGTGGAAAATTCCAGCGAGGAGCAGCTTCGCACCGCCTCATGGATGTTTCCGCTCTATCTATTCCTGATCAATCTGTTCGTGATCCCGATTGCCATGGCCGGATTGAACTTCCTGCCCGAGGGCACGGACCCCGATCTGTTCGTTCTGGCATTGCCGATGGCCGAGGGGCAGGGCTCGTTGGGGTTGCTCGCGTTCCTCGGCGGCTTTTCCTCGGCAACCTCCATGGTGATCGTTTCCTCGATCGCGCTTTCGACGATGATCTCCAACCACATCATCATGCCGATCGCGATGCGCTTTTCGATGGTGCCGACCGGCAGCAGCCAGAACGTGCGCAGCTTTATCCTCGTCACCCGGCGCCTGAGCATCATTTTCATCGTCTTTCTCGGCTTCGTCTATTTCTGGATAAGCCGGACATCGGATGCATTGGCCTCGATCGGCCTCATCTCGTTTTGCGGCCTTATCCAGCCGCTCCCCGCCCTTGTCGCCGGCCTCTATTGGCGTCGCGCTACCCATGGCGGCGCCATAGCCGGTCTCGGTGCCGGGTTCCTCATCTGGTGCTACACGCTTTTCCTGCCGAGCTTCGAAGGCGCCTTCGTGCTGTCATCGGATGTCATCGAGCATGGACTGTTCGGCTGGAGTTGGCTGCGGCCGCACGCCTTGTTCGGACTGGAGGCCTTCGACCCGCTGGTTCACGCGCTGTTCTGGAGCATGGCTGTCAATTCCGCCTTGCTCATCGGTGTATCGCTGCTGCGGGAACCAACACCGCTCACGCGGTTTCAGGCGACTCTTTTCATCGATATCTTCCGCCGCCAGACCGAGAGCGAGCTGGGGGTCATCCGCCGCACGGCTCGGGTTTCGGATCTGCGACAGATCGCCGATCGGATATTGGGGCCTTCGGAAGCAGTACAGCTTTTCGAACATGGCGCGGCCGCGGAGAAAGCGGTGATTGCCAGCGATGAGCTGATTTCACAGGTCGAGCAGCGGCTGGCCGCCAATGTCGGCGCGGCATCGGCGCGTTCGCTGGTGTCGCGGGTCGTCACCGACGAAACCATCAGCGTCGATGAATTGAAGCGCCTTGCCGGCGAGGCCGAGCAGATCCGCGCCTATTCCGCCGAGCTTGAGCGCAAATCGCGCCAGATAGAGGCAACGGCGGCCGAACTTGCCGAAGCCAATGAAAGGCTGCGCGAGATCGATGTGCGCAAGGACGAATTCCTCAGCCAAGTCAGCCATGAGGTTCGCACCCCGATGACCTCGATCCGCTCCTTCAGCGAGATATTGCTCAACAATCGCGACCTGGACGAAACGCGGAAGCTCCATTTCCTCGGCATCATCCAGTCCGAGAGCTTCCGCCTGACCCGCCTGCTCGACGGCATCCTCGATATGAACCTGATGGAGCCGGGCATGCAGCCCTGGGAGGCGACAAGCTTCGACCCGGAAGACGCGCTGGATCAGGCAATCGCCACCTGCGAGCCCCTGGCTCGAGCGGCGGGCGCCTCGATCATTCGCCGCCGCCGTGCCCGCAACGCCCGCATCATGGGCAGCCGCGATCAGCTTGCGCAGGTCTTCATCAATCTGATCTCCAATTCGATCAAGCACAATTCCAACGCCGAACCGGAGATCGCCATTTCAGGCGGCACGCGCAAAACCGTCTATGAACTGCGCATAGCAGACAACGGGCAGGGCATCCCTGAGCGGGACCGCGACCAGATCTTCCAGAAATTCTATCGGGGGCAGCAGACGCGCCATCGCGGCGTCGGGCTGGGACTGCCGATCAGCCGTCAGATCGTCGAACGGTTCGGCGGCGAACTTGGTCTTTCCGATGCCAAAATCGGCGGGGCCGAGTTCATCGTTCGCCTGCCATTGCATCAGCCATAGAGCATGTTGCAGCCAAGTGGATTCACTTGGAGCGACCGGCAAAGGGGGCGGTCTTTGCCGATCGGTGGCATGGGTTTGCTCAGTTGCGGATATCGCGAAGCCTGGCGATCACTCGGTCAGCCATGTGTTCGCAGCGCGCGCCGTCGAACGGGAACAGCTCGGAAAACTGTGCCGACAGGTGCTTTTCGATCGTCGCCTTCATCAGGCGGCGGGCCCGATAAAGACGTGTCTTGACCGTCTCCGGCTTCAGGCCCAACTGGGTTGCGGTTTCCTCCGTGCTCATTTCTTCGATGTCGCGAAGAATGAAGACGAGCCTGAAGGTATCGGGAAGCTCATCGACGGCATGTTCGAGGAAGGCGCGTACTTCCTTGCGGGCTAACTCGCTATCCGCACCAGGCGGCATGAGTGAGGTTGGAAACATGATCACGCAACCCTTGTTGGCGCCGACCGCCATGTCGATTTCCGAGAGTTCGGCAGTAGGCCGCCGCCGCCGCATCCGCCCGAGTGCCTCATTGAGCGCAATTCGCGTGATCCACGTCGAGAACAGGGAATCGCCGTGGAAGGAGTCGAGCTTGGTGAATGCCTTGACATAGGTTTCCTGCACGACGTCTTCGGCCTCGTCGTCATTGCGCACGATCGAGCGGGCGACCCGAAACAGCCTTTGGTTGTTGTGTTTGATGAGCGCCCGAACGGCGTTCTCTCTTCCCTGTCGGGCAAGCTCGACAAGCTTTTCATCGCTATATCCATTGAGCGTGCCCTGTTCTTGTACGAGTGCCAATCGCATGAGAGCCTGCCTTTCTGCCGCTCCAGCCTGTTCAGACGCTATGAACAATGCCCTTGGCGACTATTTCATCTACTGACGGAAAGCCGTTCAGCGCGACCTCGGGCAATGGTGTCAGGTCGGCGTCTGCTGCGCCAGCGGTTTCATTCGAAGATGGGTTGCCGACCACGATCCGGCCCACCATTCCGGCGTGCTCGTGCGGGACGCAGTAATAGTCGTAGACGCCCTCAACGGTGAGTGTCACCGAAAAGGATTCGTTGGGAAGCAGATAGTCGGAATCCCACGGTTTGGCTGCAGCCGGGATGCGCCGCGGCCGGTCGAATATTTCGGGGTGATAGGCCGTGACCGTATGCGAGTTACCGGGGTCGCGATTGGTCCAGCGGATCGTCTGGCCCGGTTTGACATGAATGCCGACCGGATCGTACCACACATGCGAGCCGTCGGCCTTGCCCTGCATGACGACCTCGATGATGTCGTCAGCCCAGACAAATGCCGGTCTGGTGACAAGGGCGGCGAGGAAACCCCCACCGACCTTCATCACGCGTCTGCGCGTCAGGATCATTTGGCGACCAGCGCTTCGTCGGCGGCCGAGACGTGCCACAGGACGACGTGGACATGCGGTTCCTCGACGCCGGGGTGGCCGGCATTGTAGTAGACATCAACATGGTCGACATTGCCGCCGGGGGCTGCGAGATCGTTGAAGCTCTTGTCCGGGTTGAGGTCCTTGACCGGCAGCATGTAGATCGTGCTTACCAGCTTGCCGTCATGATCATAGGCAAGGAACGGTCCTGCCGGAAGGCTTGCCGGATCAACGAAAAGCTGGCCCATGCCGGGAAGGAAATCCGGCAGCTTCACCAGGCTGCTGACCGCCTTGAAGGCGCCGGCTGGCGGGGCCTTGGCAATTTCCGCCGGTACGTCATGGGCGAAGGCAGAGAATGAGCCGGCAAGCAATATTGCCAGTGCGGTGGGAATAAGTTTCATCGAACATCTCCTTAGGCGAACGCAGCCACATTATGTGGCGGGCTCGAACCATTCGATGCAGCTTTGCCGGAAAGGTTCCCGATGGTCTGTTGCCAATCGCGTCAGAGCGAAATGGCGTCTTTCGCATGTCCGGCCCGCCGGGCAGCATTGCAGCTATCGTCAGGCCTCGTTGCGGCAAGCTTCCAATTGGGATTGCTTGAGCTCAGGTCCCGCCGGAATGTCCATCTGTCCGTCATGCGAGCGATCTGCTCGGGGTCGCCGTCAATAACGGTCCCGTCTTCGGCATGAGTTGAGACAATCATGTCACTGACGAAGCGAACGGTAATCGTGGCCAGGCTGCCGTTGATCTTGCAATCGACAATCTGCGCTTGGCCCACTCCCACCAGGAACAGCGCAAGCGTCTGGTGCTTGTGCTGACGCTGCATGATGGTGGCGTTGAAGACGGAAAGCGGTCCTATGTCGAGGAGACTTTCCAGCACCGGGCGGTCGCCCTTCGCATAGGCGGTGAGGATGATTTCGAAGGCCCGGACGGCGCCGTCGAGGAACGCCTTTTCGTCGAATTGGCTATCGAGCGCCCGGACTGCGGCAAGGGCGTCCCCGTTCAAGGTCGGAGCTTTATGGATTGCGGACGGCTCTTGCAGTGCTTGTCGATACGCTGGATCCGGCAATGGCGGGGCAAGCTTGTTGTCGGGTTTTTCGTTTTCTGCCAGCGGATCTTTTGGTTGGGTTGGCAGCCACAAGCGAAACGCGACCAGATAGTAGATCACAAGGACGATATAAGGGAGGTAGATCTCCAGATTGGCCGTTTCGTTCATGACCCTGTTCCTGCGTAAAGGGGCAGCCCTTTCGGAACTGCCCCTCGTCTGGCGCTTATCGGATGTGCGGAAGTTTTTCGAACTGGTGGAAGGGGGGAGGTGACGACAGTGTCCATTCCAGTGTCGTCGCGCCGGCACCCCACGGGTTGTTGCCGACCCGCCGCTTCTTGATGAAAGCCTCTGCCACGGCGATGAAAAAGACCACCAGGCCGACCGTCGAGATGTAGGAGCCGATCGAGGAGATGTAATTCCAGCCGGCGAAGGCATCCGGGTAGTCTGCATAGCGGCGAGGCATGCCGGCAAGGCCGAGGAAATGCTGGGGGAAGAACACCAGGTTCACGCCCACGAACATCAGCCAGAAATGCAACTTGCCGAGGGTCTCGTTGTACATGTAGCCGGACATTTTCGGGAACCAGTAGTAGAACCCGGCGAAGATCGCGAATGCGGCACCTAGCGAGAGCACATAGTGGAAATGCGCCACGACATAGTAGGTGTCGTGAAGCATCCGGTCGACGCCGGGATTGGCGACCACGACACCGGTGACGCCGCCGATAGTGAAGAGCAGGACGAAGCCGGCCGCCCACAGCATCGGCGTCTTGAAAGTGATCGAGCCGCCCCACATCGTCGCCAGCCACGAGAACACCTTCACACCGGTCGGAACGGCGATCACCATTGAGGCGAAGGCGAAATAGCGCTGTGAATCCACCGACATGCCGACGGTGAACATGTGGTGGGCCCACACCACAAAGCCGATCACGCCGATTGCCACCATGGCATAGGCCATGCCGAGATAGCCGAAGATCGGCTTCTTGGAGAAGGTCGAAATGACATGGCTGATGATGCCGAAGCCCGGCAGGATCATGATGTAGACCTCAGGATGGCCGAAGAACCAGAACAGATGCTGGTAGAGGATCGGATCGCCGCCGTTCTCCGGAACGAAGAAGGACGTGCCGAAATTGCGGTCCGTGAGAACCATCGTGATTGCGCCGGCCAGCACCGGCAGCGCCAGGAGCAGCATGAAGGCGGTGACTAGCATTGCCCAGGCAAAGAGCGGCATCTTGTGCAGCGTCATGCCCGGCGCGCGCATATTGAAGATGGTGGTGATGAAGTTGATCGCACCCAGCACCGACGATGCGCCCGAAAGATGCATCGACAATATGACGAGATCGACCGCCGGGCCGGGCTGGCCCGAAGCGGAGAACGGCGGATACATGGTCCAGCCGCCGCCATGGCCAAGGGTTCCCGGTGCGCCTGGAACGAACATCGACATGATGAAGAGGATGAGCGAGGCGACCAGCAGCCAGAAGGAAATGTTGTTCATGCGCGGGAACGCCATGTCCGGCGCGCCGATCATGATGGGGACGAACCAGTTGCCGAAGCCGCCGATCATCGCCGGCATGATGACGAAGAAGATCATCACCAGACCGTGGGAGGTGACGAAGACATTGTAGAGGCCAGGGTCGTTGAAGATCTGCAAGCCCGGCTCCTGCAGTTCCATGCGGATCGCTACCGACAGGAATGTGCCCAGCACGCCCGACAGGATCGAGAACAGCAGATAAAGCGTGCCGATGTCCTTATGATTGGTCGACAAGAACCAACGGGCAAAAAAGCGGGGCTTGTGACTTTCATGAACGATTACGTCGTGTGGCATTTCTCTTCCTGCTGACCTCAAAATGTTCTTCCCCTTCGGGAAGGTAGTAAAATCCTTCGCCGCATTCGGCCTGCTGGCACGACCTGCCGTGCCGCCGAATCATGCGAAGCCCGATCGCCACTCACGACTGCCCTTGGCCGTCCCGGCCAACGGCCGGACCGCCTCACTCGTCGGTGAGGATCACGTCCATTGGAATGTCGTGCGGTTGCGGGTAGATCGAGCCGAGCTTGCTCGTGGCGTAGCCTACGCCGATCACCAGCGGCCTTGCCGGCATCGCTGCAAGAGTCCGGTCGAAAAAGCCGCCGCCATAACCCAGGCGATATCGGGCGGAATCGAAGCCGACGAGCGGGGCGATGACGACGCCCGGCTGGACCGAGGGGCCGTGCGAGGGAACGAGGATGTTCCAGATGCCGCGTTCCATCGGGTCGCCCGGTGCCCATCTGCGGAATTCGAGCGGCCAGCCCTTCTTGATGACCACCGGCAAGGCGATCCTGCCTCCGGCGCCGACGATGTCGGTCATCCATTTGCGCAGGTCCGGCTCGCCGCGAATGGGCCAGTAGACGCCGATCAGTTGATCTTTCACGCGTCCGATCGCGACTGTCAGCTTTTCGGCGATCCGGTTGGAGCGGACGATGCGCTCCTCCGGAGAAACGGCCAGTCGCGCCGCTATCAGGCGCTCCCGCTCGGCCTTGCGCCAACGCGTGACGTCATTCCACAGCTTCGGATCGGGATGCCGCAATTGCGCGCCTTCGCCCGTTTCCAACTCATGCATGAAGCAGGGCGGGGAGGCATATTCGCCAGCGAACGGCAGACTATCGTCAGTGTCGGTCATTGCGCCCTCCAGACGAGACGTCAAATTTGACGGACGCAAGCCGGGACCGGGCGATTCAAGCAGGTTGCCGGACGAATTCCGGACGTCCTCGGTCAAGTTCTGTGGCACACGAAAGGAGAAGGCAAACGGAATTAAATGCTAGTTTAAAGCAGGAATATTGCATTTATCCCGGAAGGGGAGGGCGTCTATTGTTCCCGGGCGGCCAGTAGCGTGTCGATCACCAGTTGCCGGCCCTCCCGGTTGATGCCGACGCCTGAAGCCCGCCGTTCCGCCAATCCGAGCGAAATCAACCGTTCCGCCAGCGCCTCGGACAAAGCGGGGTAGGGCCCACGATTCATGCGCTTCAGCGCGGTCCGCTCCTCCTCGCCAAGTTCTTCCCAGTTGATTGCCATGGTGGTTTTCTCCATCTTGAGCGATGCTATGCGATGCTTATGGCATAATGCCGCAGGCGGCAGCGAGCAATTGCATGGCAAGGCTGATGTGGAATGTGAAGAAATGCGATCCGTTTTACGACATCGTCGGCAGACCATTGCGCCGCCTCGTGCTTTTCTCTAAATGCCCGCCATGAAAACCACCCATCACCCCGATACAGTCCTCATCATCGACTTCGGCAGCCAGGTGACGCAGCTTATCGCGCGTCGCGTCCGCGAGACCGGCGTCTATTGTGAGATCGTTCCGTTCCAGTCTGCCGAAGCCGCCTTCGAAAGCATCGGACCGAAGGCGGTCATTCTGTCGGGCAGCCCCCATTCGACGGTCGATATAGGCAGCCCGCGCGCGCCCGACCTCATATTCCAGGCCGGCGTGCCGGTGCTTGGCATTTGCTATGGCGAACAGACCATGTGCGCCCAACTCGGCGGCAAGGTCGAGGGCGGACATCACCGCGAGTTCGGCCGCGCCTTCCTGAAGATCGAGGAAGACAGCGCGCTGTTCGATGGCGTGTGGGCAAAAGGCACCAGGCACCAGGTCTGGATGAGCCATGGCGACCGCGTCACCGATATCCCTGAAGGTTTTCGGGTCATAGGCACATCGGCCGGTGCTCCTTTCGCGGCCATCGCCGACGAAGCGCGCAAGTTCTACGCTGTGCAGTTCCATCCCGAGGTTGTCCACACGCCGGACGGCGCCAGGTTGCTGGCAAACTTTGTGCACAATATTGCCGGGCTGAAGGGCGACTGGAGCATGGCCGCCTACCGCGACAAGGCGGTTGCGGCGATCCGTGAGCAGGTCGGTGACGGCAAGGTGATCTGCGCCCTGTCGGGCGGCGTCGATTCCTCGGTGGCGGCATTGCTGATCCATGAGGCGATCGGCGACCGGCTGACCTGTATCCTCGTTGACCATGGCCTGATGCGCAAGAACGAGGCGGCCGATGTGGTTGCCATGTTCCGCGAACACTACAATCTGTCGCTGATCCTGGTGAATGCCTCCGATCGCTTCATCGATGCACTCGAAGGCGAAGTCGATCCGGAAAAGAAGCGAAAGACGATCGGCCGGCTGTTCATCGAGGTGTTCGAGGAAGAAGCCAGGAAGCTGGGCGGCGCCGATTTCCTGGCGCAGGGCACACTCTATCCGGACGTGATCGAAAGCGTGTCCTTCACCGGCGGTCCCTCGGTCACCATCAAGTCGCACCACAATGTCGGCGGCCTGCCCGAGCGCATGAATATGAAGCTGGTGGAGCCGCTGCGCGAACTGTTCAAGGATGAGGTGAGGGCGCTCGGCAAGGAACTCGGCCTGCCGGACCATTTCATTGGTCGGCATCCCTTCCCCGGGCCGGGCCTCGCCATACGCTGTCCGGGCGGGGTCACCCGCGAAAAGCTGGAGATCCTGCGCGAGGCGGATGCCGTCTATCTTGACGAAATCCGCAAGGCCGGGCTTTACGACGCGATCTGGCAGGCCTTCGCCGTGCTGCTGCCGGTGCAGACGGTCGGCGTCATGGGCGACGGGCGCACCTATGAGTTCGTCTGCGCTCTGCGCGCGGTGACCTCGGTCGACGGCATGACGGCCGACTTCTATCCCTACGACATGAACTTCCTTGGCCGCGCTGCCACACGCATCATCAACGAGGTGCGCGGCATCAACCGTGTCGTCTATGACGTGACCTCCAAGCCGCCCGGCACCATTGAGTGGGAATAATTCGGGCCTATCCGAACGCCGCCGATGACCGCCGATCTCCGCACATAAATAACTGAAATTATTACATAAATCTTCTACCGTCTATCGCGGTCTATCGCGGGGTAAACCTCGCGATAGACGGTATAGCTGACGGTATGGCGACTCTTGTCGCATCGCCAAAACAAATATACCGTCAGGGGCAAGAGAGCTTCTGACGGTATATTTTGCGACATTATCCCTTTGATAATAATAATAAATTTGCCGTTCAGATAGGCCATTTTTGGTCTGACGGTATATTGGGTGGCTCTCAGGCGTTTTTGAACGATCTCGGAGGCTCAAAATGCTGACTGATGCTGGTATCAAAGCACTGAAACCAAAGGACAAATTGTATAAGGTCGTGGACCGTGACGGTATGTATGTCGTGGTCAATCCCTCGGGCGCGGTGGTGTTCCGGTATGACTACCGCCTCAACGGGCGTCGGGAGACTTTGACGCTGGGCCGCTACGGCGCTTCCGACCTGTCGCTGGCGCGGGCGCGCGAGAAACTGATCGACGCCAAGCGTGCCATACTTGAAGGGCGGTCGCCCGCGCGAGAGAAGCAACGCGAGAAGCGCCGTATCAAAGAGGCAAAGAGCTTCGGCGAGTTTGGCGAACGCTGGTTGCTGGAGGCAAAGATGGCCGACAGCACCCGCGCCATGCGCCGCTCGATCTATGAGCGGGACATTCTTCCGACCTTTCGGAATCGGCTGCTGGCCGAAATCAACCCCGACGATCTCCGCGCCATGTGCGCCAAGGTGAAGGCACGGGGAGCCCCGGCCACGGCCGTCCACGTCCGCGACATTGTGAAGCTCGTTTATGCCTTCGCGATCCTTCACGGGGAAAAGGTGCCGAACCCGGCCGATGAGGTTGGGCCTGCCTCCATCGCGACCTTTGTGCCCAAAGACCGTTCGCTATCGCCCCCCGAAATCCGGGTCATGCTTGGCCAGCTTGAGCATGTGCCCACGCTGCCCACGATCCGGCTCGGAATGAAGCTGTTCCTGCTCACCATGGTCCGAAAGAGTGAGCTACAGGATGCGACTTGGGATGAGGTCGATTTCGAGAATGCTGTCTGGTCGATTCCCAAGGAGCGGATGAAGCGATCCAAAGCGCACAACGTCTATCTTGCGCAGCAAGCAATCGACATTCTCATTGCGCTCAAGACCTGCGCCGGCAATTCAAAATATCTGCTGCCATCGCGCTACGACGCGGATGCTCCCATGTCGCGAGCGACCTTCAACCGCATCACCACCGCTGTCGTGGTGCGAGCGAAGAAGGAGGGCTTGCTGCTCGAACCTTTCACGGTTCACGATCTGCGCCGGACAGGCTCCACGCTCCTGAACGAGCTGGGCTTCAATAGTGACTGGATCGAAAAGTGCTTGGCGCACGAGGACGGGCGCTCGTCCCGTGGCATCTACAACAAGGCTGAATACGAGCACCAGCGCCGCCATATGATGCAGGAATGGGCGAACCTCGTGGAGGCTTGGGTAGAAGGCCAGAAATACGTTCCGATGTCAATGACCATGGAATCGGGACCCCGTATTTTCGCGTAAAAGGGACCCCCTGCTTGGGTTGATGAAGGGCACGGCGGTGAGCGCCCGATCAGGCGAAGCTGGTCGGGGTTGCACAG
>NZ_ML133509.1:0-16952 GCF_003934165.1 Borborobacter arsenicus
CTGGCGGCGCTTGAGGATTCGGACAAGAAGCTTGGCGAGGATGCGATCCGCGAGCTGATGGCGGCGGTGGATTCTTACATCCCGACGCCGGAGCGTCCGGTCGACCAGCCGTTCCTGATGCCGATCGAGGACGTGTTCTCGATCTCGGGCCGCGGCACGGTGGTGACGGGTCGCGTCGAGCGCGGCATTGTCAAGGTTGGCGACGAGCTTGAGATCGTCGGCATCCGCCCGACCTCGAAGACGACCTGCACGGGCGTTGAGATGTTCCGCAAGCTGCTCGACCAGGGCCAGGCGGGCGACAACATCGGTGCGCTTTTGCGCGGCGTTGACCGCGAGGGCGTCGAGCGCGGCCAGGTTCTGGCCAAGCCGGGTTCGGTCACCCCGCACACCAAGTTCAAGGCCGAGGCCTATATCCTGACCAAGGACGAGGGCGGCCGCCACACGCCGTTCTTCACCAACTACCGTCCGCAGTTCTACTTCCGCACCACCGACGTGACCGGCATCGTGCATCTGGCCGAGGGCACCGAGATGGTGATGCCGGGCGACAATGTGACGGTGGACGTGGAACTGATCGTGCCGATCGCCATGGAAGAGAAGCTGCGCTTCGCCATCCGCGAAGGCGGCCGCACGGTCGGCGCCGGCGTCGTCGTGTCGATCACCGAGTAAGTCTGCCTGCCTGCCGGGAGGTTTTGCTTCCCGGTAGTTTTTGCAGCGTTCGAATAACGCAGTCGGCTCTTGAATCGCCGCCTCGTTTGTGAAAGAACGCACCCACCATAGGGGTATAGCTCAGTTGGTAGAGCGGCGGTCTCCAAAACCGCAGGTCGCGGGTTCGAGCCCTGCTGCCCCTGCCATTTCCGGGATGCTGACCCGGTTTTCAAAATAGCCTTTTGCGGGACGATTGGATGGTCTTGAAAAGGGTGTTCGGCAAGTAAGACGGATTAGGCACTTGCATGTGTCCGGAATCGGTTTTATGTAGGTACAACAGACACGCGGCGCGTGGAGCTGGGTAGCCGGCTTTACGCGTCCGAAATGCATGGGCGGAACAAAAAGCGTGATTCGCGCTGGGTTTTGCTACCATGCAGAGGCAATTCCCGGCCAGCGGGGACATCCAAGGGGCCCGCGTGCGGGTCTTTTAAAACAGAGCGGCGTATGGCTTCGAAAACCACCAATCCTTTCGTCTTCCTCCAGCAGGTGCGATCCGAGACTGCGAAGGTGACGTGGCCGTCACGGCGCGAGACGGTGATTTCCACGATCATGGTGCTCATCTTCGCGGTGATGACGATGATCTTTTTCTTCGCTGCCGATCAGTTGATGGCTTTCGCGGTCGAATTGATCCTCGGCATCGGCCGCTGATACCCGGCGAATACGGAGAATTTTGAAGATGACTGCGCGGTGGTACATCGTCCACGCCTACTCGAATTTCGAGAAGAAGGTCGCTGAGGATATTGAGAACAAGGCCAAGCAAAAGGGTCTTGGTGATCTCATCGAGCAGATCATCGTGCCGACCGAAAAGGTCGTTGAGGTGCGTCGCGGCCGCAAGGTCGATGCCGAGCGCAAGTTCTTCCCGGGTTACGTGCTGGTGCGCGCAACGCTGACCGACGCGGTTTTCAGCCTTATCAAGAATACGCCGAAAGTGACTGGTTTTCTTGGTGATTCCAAGCCGGTGCCGATCACTGACAAGGAAGCCGAGCGCATTCTCCATCAGGTCCAGGAAGGCGTCGAGCGGCCGAAGCCTTCGGTGACCTTCGAGATCGGTGAGCAGGTTCGCGTATCGGATGGGCCCTTTGCGTCGTTCAATGGCTCGGTCCAGGAAGTCGATGAGGAGCGTGCGCGCCTCAAGGTGGAGGTTTCGATCTTCGGGCGCGCCGTGCCTGTCGATCTCGAATTCGGACAGGTCGAAAAGGGCTGATCCGGAAGTCCGTGTGCGTCATGGCGTTCACGGCAGGCGAGGGGCGCAAGCCGGTCGCCATAGGGGTGGAAGGACGATGCGGCTCTTGCCAACCGGCATCTTCCGCACCACCAAACTGCAACCGTCGGAAGTTTCCGGCATGAAGACAAGGCAGACAAGAGATGGCTAAGAAAATCGCAGGCCAGCTCAAGCTTCAGGTTCCAGCGGGTTCAGCGACGCCGTCGCCCCCGATCGGCCCTGCGCTTGGTCAGCGTGGCATCAATATCATGGAGTTCTGCAAGGCGTTCAACGCGCAGAGCCAGGAGTTGGAAAAGGGTTCGCCGATTCCGGTCGTGATCACCTATTACCAGGACAAGTCGTTCACCTTCGTCATGAAGACGCCGCCGGTGGCCTACTTCCTCAAGAAGGCTGCGAACCTCAAGTCGGGCTCGAAGGAGCCGGGCAAGACGAAGGCCGGGCAGATCAGCCGCGACAAGGTGCGCGAGATCGCTGAAGCCAAGATGAAGGACCTCAACGCCAACGACGTGGAATCGGCCATGCGCATGGTCGAGGGTTCCGCCCGTTCGATGGGCCTGGAAGTGGTGGGCTGAGATCATGGCAAAGATTGCAAAGCGCGTAGCCACGTCCCGCGAGGGCATCGACGTCAACAAGGCCTATGGCCTTAACGAGGCGATCGAACTTCTGAAGGATCGCTCGAAGGTCAAGTTCGACGAGACGATTGAAATCGCCATGAATCTCGGCGTCGACCCGCGCCATGCCGACCAGATGGTCCGCGGCGTGGTCAATCTGCCGAATGGTACCGGCCGTACCGTCCGCGTCGCTGTTTTCGCCAGGGACGCCAAGGCTGACGAAGCCCGCGCCGCCGGTGCAGATGTCGTCGGTGCGGAAGATCTGGTCGAGATCGTGCAGAAGGGCGAGATCAATTTCGACCGCTGCATTGCCACGCCCGACATGATGCCGCTGGTTGGTCGTCTGGGTAAGGTCCTCGGCCCGCGTGGCATGATGCCGAACCCCAAGGTCGGCACCGTGACCACCGATATCGCTGCGGCCGTCAAGGCTTCGAAGGGCGGTGCGGTTGAGTTCCGCGTCGAGAAAGCCGGCATCGTGCATGGCGGCGTCGGCAAGCTCTCCTTCGACACCAAGGCGCTGGAAGAGAATGTCCGCGCCTTTGCCGATGCGGTCAACAAGGCCAAGCCCGCCGGTGCCAAGGGCGTCTATCTCAAGAAGGTGTCGATCACCTCGACGATGGGTCCTGGCCTGAAGGTCGATCTTGCAAGCATCGCGCCTGTGGCGTGATGTGAGGCCGGATCAGGTCGTGTCGTCGGTCTGATCCTCATGAAGAATTCCGGGTCTTACGGGACCCGGATACCGGAAGCGGAAATGCTTCCGGACATCCTGTCCGAGATTGCAGGCGGTCCCGACCTTAATTCGCATGGGCCTGCATGAGACGGGTGAAGACCAGACAAAGGAGCCATGCTCCGATGGAAGGTTCGAACCGTGTTTGCCTTTTGTCTGCGCACCGGCGTGCTGGTGTGGCGAAAGGGGGCAGGATCCTCGAGCGTCGTTCGGGTGATCCGGAATTCTGGATAGCCCGGCCGGCAAAAGGCAACCCGGCAGGCATTTCGTCATGAAATGGCTGTCAACTGGAGATAGGCAGTGGATAGAGCGGAAAAGCGCGAATTCGTCACGGGCCTGAACGAGGTGTTTTCAGCCACCGGTTCAGTCGTCGTGGCCCACTATGCCGGGCTTACAGTTGCGAACATGACCGACCTTCGGTCGAAAATGCGCGCAGCCGGCGGCACCGTCAAAGTCGCGAAGAACCGCCTTGCCATAATCGCTCTTCAGGGCACGGAAGCCGAAGGCATGAAGGATCTGTTCAAGGGACAGACCCTGATCGCCTACGCGGATGATCCGGTCGCGGCACCCAAGGTTGCTGCCGATTTCGCCAAGGGAAATGACAAGCTTGTCATTCTCGGTGGCGCGATGGGCGCAACCACGCTCGATGCCGATGGTGTGAAGGCTCTTGCCACCATGCCGTCGCTTGATGAGCTCAGGGCCAAGATCGTCGGCATGATTCAGACGCCGGCAACCAGGATCGCGGCAGTCGTCAACGCACCGGCAGGAAATCTTGCCCGCGTTTTCGGCGCCTATGCCCGGAAGGACGAGGCGGCATAAGGCTGTTCCTCAACCTGCATCAACAACATGTGTTCGAACTTTTAAAGGAATTGAAAAATGGCTGATCTGACCAAGATCGTTGAAGACCTCTCGGCCCTGACCGTCCTTGAGGCGGCTGAACTGTCGAAGCTGCTGGAAGAGAAGTGGGGCGTTTCGGCTGCTGCTCCTGTTGCAGTTGCTGCTGCTGGCGGCGCTGCTGCCCCGGCTGAGGCTGTGGAAGAGAAGACCGAATTCGACGTCATTCTCGCCGATGCCGGCGCCCAGAAGATCAACGTGATCAAGGAAGTGCGCGCGATCACCGGCCTCGGCCTCAAGGAAGCCAAGGACCTGGTCGAAGCTGCTCCCAAGCCGGTCAAGGAAGCGGTGGCCAAGGCCGACGCCGAGAAGATCAAGGCCCAGCTCGAAGCAGCCGGCGCCAAGGTCGAACTGAAGTAAGTATTGTGGTTTCGGCGGGTGGCTTTGCTGCCCGCCGGTCCCTTGTGGCGGGACAAGTGTTTGGAAAACCTCTTTCCTGAGGGCCAGCGGCGGCCTTCAGGAAACGGGTTTTCACCCGTTTCGGATGGACCGTCGGCGAGGACGGTCAAGCATTGCAAGGCGCGCCGGCCGAGGCTGCGCCCCAAGAGAGCGAGCTAAGGAGCGACGATGGCCCAGACCCAGACTTTCAATGGCCGCAGGCGCGTACGCAAGTTTTTCGGAAATATCCCGGAAGTTGCGGAGATGCCGAACCTGATCGAGGTTCAAAAGGCATCATATGACCAGTTCCTCATGGTGGACGAGCCCGAAGGCGGCCGCCCGGATGAGGGGTTGCAGGCTGTTTTCAAGTCGGTCTTCCCGATTTCCGATTTTTCCGGCGCCTCGATGCTGGAATTCGTCAAATACGAGTTCGAAGCGCCGAAATTCGACGTTGACGAATGCCGTCAGCGCGACCTGACCTTTGCCGCGCCGCTGAAGGTGACGCTGCGCCTCATCGTGTTCGATATTGACGAGGATACCGGCGCCAAGTCGATCAAGGACATCAAGGAGCAGGACGTCTATATGGGCGACATGCCGCTGATGACGTCGAACGGCACCTTCATCGTCAATGGCACGGAGCGCGTCATCGTCTCGCAGATGCACCGGTCCCCGGGCGTCTTCTTCGACCACGACAAGGGCAAGTCGCATTCGTCGGGTAAGCTTTTGTTTGCCGCGCGCGTCATTCCCTATCGCGGATCCTGGCTCGATATCGAGTTCGATTCGAAGGATGTCGTGCATGCACGCATCGACCGTCGCCGCAAGATTCCGGTGACGTCGCTGCTGATGGCGCTCGGCATGGACGGCGAGGAAATCCTGTCCACCTTCTACAACAAGATCGAGTACAAGCGCTCGGGCGACCATTGGCGCATTCCCTACACCGTCGAGCGCTTCCGCGGCCTGAAGGCGGTGGATGACCTGGTTGATGCCGACACCGGCGAGATCGTCGTTGAAGGCGGCAAGAAGATCACCGCCCGTCAGGCCAAGCAGCTTGCCGACAAGGGTCTGAAGGCGATCAAGGCCACCCAGGACGATCTCTATGGCAGCTATCTGGCCGAAGACATCGTCGACTACGCGACCGGCGAGATCTTCCTCGAGGCCGGCGACGAGATCGACGAAAAGACGCTGAAGGTCCTGCTCTCGACGGGGGCGGAAGAGTTCACCGTTCTCGACATCGACCACATCAATGTCGGCGGCTATATCCGCAACACTTTGGCTGTCGACAAGAACGAGAGCCGGCAGGACGCACTGTTCGACATTTACCGCGTCATGCGCCCGGGCGAGCCGCCGACGCTCGAGACCGCCGAGGCGATGTTCAATTCGCTGTTCTTCGATGCCGACCGCTACGACCTGTCGGCCGTCGGTCGCGTCAAGATGAACATGCGTCTTGACCTCGACTGCCCGGACACCGTGCGCGTGCTGCGCAAGGAGGACATCCTGGCCGTGGTCAAGACCCTGGTCGAACTGCGCGACGGCAAGGGCGAGATCGACGACATCGACAATCTCGGCAACCGCCGTGTGCGTTCGGTCGGCGAACTGATGGAAAACCAGTACCGCGTCGGCCTGCTGCGCATGGAGCGCGCGATCAAGGAGCGCATGTCCTCGATCGAGATCGACACGGTCATGCCGCAGGACCTGATCAACGCCAAGCCGGCGGCCGCTGCCGTGCGCGAGTTCTTCGGTTCCTCGCAGCTGTCGCAGTTCATGGACCAGACCAACCCGTTGTCGGAGATCACGCATAAGCGCCGTCTTTCCGCCCTTGGACCTGGTGGTCTGACCCGCGAGCGTGCCGGCTTCGAGGTGCGCGACGTGCACCCGACGCATTATGGCCGCATCTGCCCGATCGAGACGCCGGAAGGCCCGAATATCGGCCTGATCAACTCGCTGGCGACCTTTGCGCGCGTCAACAAATACGGCTTCATCGAGACGCCCTATCGCAAGATCGTCGATGGCAAGGTGACGCTGGACGTCACCTATCTGTCGGCAATGGAAGAGGCCAAGCATTATGTTGCGCAGGCCAACGCCGATCTCGACAGCGAGGGGCGCTTCGTCGATGAGTTCGTCATTTGCCGTCATAGCGGCGAAGTGATGATGGCGCCGCGCGAGAATGTCGACCTGATGGACGTGTCGCCCAAGCAGCTCGTTTCGGTTGCTGCGGCTCTGATCCCGTTCCTGGAAAACGACGACGCCAACCGCGCTCTCATGGGCTCGAACATGCAGCGTCAGGCCGTGCCGCTGGTGCGCGCCGAAGCGCCGTTCGTCGGCACCGGCATGGAGCCGATCGTTGCGCGCGACTCGGGCGCGGCCATCGGCGCACGCCGTGGCGGCATCGTCGACCAGGTCGATGCGACGCGTATCGTTATCCGCGCGACCGAAGATCTCGATCCGGGCAAGTCCGGCGTCGATATCTATCGGCTGATGAAGTTCCAGCGTTCGAACCAGAACACCTGCATCAACCAGCGCCCGCTGGTGAAGATGGGCGACCGGGTCAACAAGGGCGACATCATCGCCGACGGCCCGTCGACCGATCTGGGCGATCTGGCGCTCGGCCGCAACGTGCTCGTGGCCTTCATGCCCTGGAACGGCTACAACTACGAGGACTCCATCCTGCTGTCGGAGCGTATCGTTGCCGATGACGTCTTCACCTCGATCCATATCGAGGAATTCGAGGTCATGGCGCGCGACACCAAGCTCGGGCCTGAGGAGATCACCCGCGATATTCCGAACGTGTCGGAAGAAGCGCTGAAGAACCTCGACGAGGCAGGCATCGTCTATATCGGCGCGGAAGTGTTGCCGGGTGACATCCTGGTCGGCAAGATCACGCCGAAGGGCGAAAGCCCGATGACGCCGGAAGAAAAGCTCCTGCGCGCCATCTTCGGCGAAAAGGCTTCCGACGTGCGTGACACCTCCATGCGCATGCCGCCCGGGACCTATGGAACCGTGGTCGAGGTTCGCGTGTTCAACCGTCACGGCGTCGAAAAGGACGAACGCGCAATGGCGATCGAGCGCGAGGAAATCGAACGCCTTGCCAAGGACCGCGACGACGAGCAGGCCATTTTGGACCGCAACGTCTATTCGCGCCTGTCAGACATGCTGATCGGCAAGGATGCGATTGCCGGGCCGAAAGGCTTCAAGAAGGGCTCCACGCTCGCCAAGGAGACGCTCGACGATTATCCGCGCTCGCAGTGGTGGCAGTTTGCCGTCGAGGACGAGAAGCTCCAGAGCGAACTCGAAGCCTTGCGCGGCCAGTATGACGACTCCAAGAAGGCGCTCGAGCAGCGCTTCATGGACAAGGTCGAGAAGGTGCAGCGCGGCGACGAGATGCCGCCCGGCGTCATGAAGATGGTCAAGGTCTTCGTGGCTGTGAAGCGCAAGATGCAGCCCGGCGACAAGATGGCCGGCCGTCACGGCAACAAGGGCGTGGTTTCGCGCATCGTTCCGGTCGAGGACATGCCGTTCCTCGAGGACGGCACGCATGCCGACATCGTGCTCAACCCGTTGGGCGTGCCATCGCGCATGAATGTCGGCCAGATCCTAGAGACGCATCTTGGCTGGGCCTGTGCAGGCATGGGCAAGAAGATCGGCGAACTGATCGATGCATATAAGGCAGGTGGCGATATCGAGCCGCTGCGCCATACCATCGAGCAGGTCATCCCGGCCAACGACCGCAACGAGCCGGTGCGCGACTATGACGACGAGTCCATCATTCGCCTTGGCGAGCAGATGCGGCGCGGTGTCTCCATCGCGACCCCGGTCTTTGACGGCGCGCATGAAGCCAACATCAACGAGATGCTGGAACAGGCGGGCCTGCACAGCAGCGGTCAGTCGCAGCTCTATGACGGGCGCACGGGCGAGCCGTTCGATCGCAAGGTGACGATGGGCTATATCTATATGCTCAAGCTTCATCACCTGGTGGACGACAAGATCCACGCGCGTTCGATCGGACCTTACTCGCTCGTCACCCAGCAGCCGCTGGGTGGCAAGGCGCAGTTCGGTGGCCAGCGCTTCGGTGAGATGGAGGTCTGGGCGCTCGAAGCCTACGGCGCCGCCTACACGTTGCAGGAGATGCTGACGGTGAAGTCGGACGACGTGGCCGGCCGCACCAAGGTCTATGAGGCGATCGTGCGCGGTGACGACACGTTTGAAGCCGGCATTCCCGAGAGCTTCAACGTGCTGGTCAAGGAAATGCGCTCGCTCGGGCTCAATGTCGAACTGGAAAACACCCGGGTCGACGAAGTGCCGACGCATCTGCCTGACGCGGCCGAATAAGCCGAAAAATGGCGTGCCGCGGAGCTGAAATATGCTCCGCGGCGACGCTGTTCAGATTGACGGTCGCCCGGCGCGGCCGATTGTACGGATCCGGTGATGCCAGCGAAGCGGCGGCGTTAGAGCGGATCACCAAGGGGCGAGAGCGCCCACCAGTGTTCGAAAGGGACCTTCGGTCCCGATAAGGAGAACGGCATGAACCAAGAGGTCATGAATCTCTTCAACACCAACGCTCCGGCGCAGGTGTTTGATTCCATCCGGATTTCGCTCGCCAGCCCGGAGAAGATCCTGTCCTGGTCGTTCGGCGAGATCAAGAAGCCGGAAACCATCAACTATCGTACCTTCAAGCCGGAGCGCGACGGTCTGTTCTGCGCGCGCATCTTCGGTCCGATCAAGGACTATGAGTGCCTGTGCGGCAAGTACAAGCGCATGAAGTACAAGGGCGTCATCTGCGAGAAGTGCGGTGTTGAAGTCACGCTGTCGCGCGTGCGCCGCGAGCGCATGGGCCATATCGAGCTGGCTGCCCCGGTTGCCCATATCTGGTTCCTGAAGTCGCTGCCTAGCCGCATCGGCACGCTGCTCGACATGACGCTCAAGGACATCGAACGTGTCCTTTACTTCGAAAACTACATCGTCACCGAGCCTGGCCTGACGGCGCTGAAGGAAAATCAGCTTCTGTCGGAAGAAGAATACACCATCGCGGTCGACGAATATGGCGAAGACCAGTTCACCGCCATGATTGGCGCGGAGGCCATCCACGACCTGCTGGCCGGTATGGAACTGGAGAAGATCGCGGGCGATCTGCGCTCGGAGCTTGCCTCGACCACGTCGGAACTCAAGCAGAAGAAGCTGCTCAAGCGTCTCAAGGTCGTCGAAAACTTCATCGAGTCCGGCAACCGTCCGGAATGGATGATCATGAAGGTCGTGCCGGTTATCCCGCCGGATCTGCGTCCGCTGGTGCCGCTGGATGGCGGCCGCTTCGCCACGTCCGACCTCAACGATCTTTATCGCCGCGTCATCAACCGCAACAACCGTTTGAAGCGGCTGATCGAACTGCGGGCGCCGGGCATCATCATCCGCAATGAAAAGCGCATGCTGCAGGAGGCGGTCGACGCCCTGTTCGACAATGGCCGCCGCGGTCGTGTCATCACCGGCGCCAACAAGCGCCCGCTGAAGTCGCTGTCGGATATGCTGAAGGGCAAGCAGGGCCGGTTCCGCCAAAACCTGCTCGGCAAGCGCGTCGACTATTCCGGCCGCTCGGTCATCGTGACCGGTCCGGAGCTCAAGCTGCACCAATGCGGCCTGCCCAAGAAGATGGCGCTCGAACTGTTCAAGCCGTTCATCTATGCGCGCCTTGACGCCAAGGGCTACTCCTCGACCGTCAAGCAGGCCAAGAAGCTGGTCGAGAAGGAAAAGCCGGAAGTCTGGGATATCCTCGACGAGGTCATCCGCGAGCATCCGGTGCTGCTCAACCGCGCACCGACGCTGCACCGCCTCGGCATCCAGGCCTTCGAGCCCACTCTGATCGAGGGCAAGGCGATCCAGCTTCATCCGCTGGTCTGCACCGCTTTCAACGCCGACTTCGATGGCGACCAGATGGCCGTGCACGTTCCGCTGTCGCTCGAAGCGCAGCTCGAAGCGCGCGTGTTGATGATGTCGACCAACAACATTCTGCATCCGGCTTCGGGTGCGCCGATCATCGTGCCGTCGCAGGACATGGTGCTTGGCCTCTACTATCTCTCGATCGTCAACCAGAACGAGCCGGGCGAGGGCATGGTGTTCTCCGACATGGGCGAACTCCAGCACGCGCTTGAAACCAAGGCCGTTACCCTTCACTCCAAGATCAAGGGTCGGTTCCGCTCGGTGGATGCGCAGGGCAATGTCGTTTCGAAGATCTACGAAACGACGCCAGGCCGCATGATCATCGGCGAACTGCTGCCGAAGAACGTCAACGTGCCGTTCGAGACCGCCAACCAGGAGATGACCAAGAAGAACATCTCCAAGATGATCGACACGGTCTACCGCCACTGCGGCCAGAAGGAGACGGTCATTTTCTGCGACCGCATCATGGCGCTCGGCTTTGCCCATGCCTGCCGTGCCGGCATTTCGTTCGGCAAGGACGACATGGTTATTCCGGACACCAAGGCCAAGCTGGTGGCGGACACCGAGGCCTTGGCCAAGGAATATGAGCAGCAGTACAATGACGGCCTGATCACGCAGGGCGAGAAGTACAACAAGGTCGTCGACGCCTGGGCCAAGTGCTCCGAAAAGGTTGCCGACGAGATGATGGCGCGCATCAAGGCCGTCGAGTTCGAGGACAGTGGCCGTCAGAAGCCGATGAACTCGATCTACATGATGTCGCACTCCGGTGCGCGTGGTTCGCCGACCCAGATGCGCCAGCTTGCCGGCATGCGCGGCCTGATGGCGAAGCCGTCGGGCGAGATCATCGAGACGCCGATCATTTCCAACTTCAAGGAAGGCCTGACCGTTCTTGAATATTTCAACTCCACCCACGGCGCCCGCAAGGGCCTGGCGGACACGGCGTTGAAAACGGCGAACTCCGGCTACCTGACGCGTCGTCTGGTCGACGTCGCGCAGGATTGCATCGTCAATTCGCTCGACTGCGGCACCGAAAAGGGCCTGACCATGCAGCCGATCGTCGATGCCGGCCAGGTGGTTGCGTCGCTAGGCCAGCGCATTCTCGGACGCACGGCGCTCGATGACATTAACCATCCAGTCACTGGCGATCTGATCGTCAAGGCCGGGACGCTGATGGACGAGCGCGACATCGAGCAGATCGAGAAGGCCGGCATCCAGTCCGTCCGCATCCGCTCGGCGCTGACCTGTGAGGTCAGGACCGGCGTCTGTGCGGTCTGCTATGGGCGCGACCTTGCCCGCGGAACCCCTGTCAACCAGGGCGAAGCGGTCGGTGTCATCGCCGCCCAGTCGATCGGCGAGCCGGGAACCCAGCTCACCATGCGTACTTTCCACATGGGCGGTACGGCGCAGGTGGTGGATAGCTCGTTCCTCGAAGCTTCCTATGAGGGTACGGTCTCGATCCGCAACCGCAACGTGGTGCGCAACTCCGATGGCCAGTTGATGGTCATGGGCCGCAACATGGCGGTTCTGATCCTCGACGAAGCCGGCAAGGAACGCGCCGCGCATCGCCTGACCTACGGATCGCGCATCTTCGTGGATGATGGCGATAAGGTGAAACGCGGCCAGCGTATCGCCGAGTGGGACCCCTATACCCGTCCGATCCTTACGGAAATCGAGGGTACGGTGGCGTTCGAGGACCTGGTCGACGGTATCTCCGTGCAGGAAACGGCGGACGAATCGACCGGTATCACCAAGCGCGAGGTTATCGACTGGCGGTCCACGCCACGTGGCTCGGACCTCAAGCCGGCGATCACCATCCTCGATGCCAAGGGCAAGGTCGGCAAGCTGGCCAAGGGCGGCGATGCCCGCTTCCAGCTGTCGGTGGAGGCCGTTCTGTCGGTCGAGCCGGGTGCAAAGGTTCGGCCCGGCGACGTCATTGCCCGTATTCCGATGGAAAGCGCCAAGACCAAGGACATCACCGGTGGTCTGCCGCGTGTGGCCGAACTGTTCGAGGCTCGCCGCCCGAAGGACCATGCCATCATCGCCGAGATCGACGGCACGATCCGCTTCGGCCGCGACTACAAGAACAAGCGCCGTATCGTCATCGAGCCGCATGACTCCACGCTGGAGCCGGTCGAATACCTGATCCCGAAGGGCAAGCCGTTCCATCTTCAGGACGGTGACGCGATCGAGAAGGGCGACTACATCCTCGACGGTAACCCGGCGCCGCACGACATCCTGGCCATCAAGGGCGTGGAGGCACTTGCCTCCTATCTCGTCAACGAGATCCAGGAAGTCTACCGGTTGCAGGGCGTGTTGATTAACGACAAGCACATCGAGGTGATCGTTCGCCAGATGCTGCAGAAGGTCGAGATCACCACGCAGGGCGATTCGACCTATATTCCGGGCGATCATGTCGATGTGATCGAACTGGACGAGGTCAACGAGCGTCTGGTCGAGGACGGCAAGAAGCCTGCGGAAGGTCAGCCGGTGCTGCTCGGCATCACCAAGGCCTCGCTGCAGACGCCGTCCTTCATTTCGGCCGCTTCCTTCCAGGAGACGACCCGCGTGCTGACCGAGGCGGCTGTGGCCGGCAAGACCGACATGCTGCAGGGCCTGAAGGAAAACGTCATCGTCGGCCGCCTGATCCCGGCTGGCACCGGCGGCCAGATGAGTGCAATCCGGCGCATCGCCACCTCGCGCGACGAACTGATCCTCGACGAGCGCCGCAAGGCGTCCGGAGCGGAAGTCGCCGAGCCGATGCTGACCGACATGGTCAACGCCGCACAGTAAAGGCTTAGGTGGTGATGTATTGTTAGAATACCCGCCGTCTGCAAAACTTCTGACAAAAGAGCCGCCGGGTTAGCCGGCGGCTCTTTGTTGTGACCAGTCCCCACCCGGGGAGCTTTTATTGCCTGAACGAATATGCGAGAAAGCCCTGGGAGCGGGGGATTTGACGCATGGCGGGCTATGTCAGCCATAAGCTGATAGACCGGAAGTTTATTTCCGACACATCGAACATTGTTGGCGAGGCGTTTGATCGCGCGCCTTTTGACTCGTCTGGATGGAGCGAGGCAGTCGACATTCTCTCCGGATCTTTTCCTGGATCTGCGGTTGCGCTTAAGAACGTCGACCCTGCCGCGAGGACGTTGCGATTTGACTGTATCGAAGGATTCGATCCGGATTTTATCCGGTCATTCCGGGACTATTATATGCAAGTCAATCCCTGGCTCGATTGCTTTGCCAAGGTAGGGCCCGGCAGTATAATCATCTCGGAGCGTGATTTCCCCGCACGGGATTTTGCCCACACTGAATTCTACAATGACTGGCTGATCCCACAAAAGAATGTGGAAGCGGCGTCCGCGATCATGCTGGAAGCATCAGCGACGGATATTATTGTCCTGACAATGCACTATCCGTTGGGTGGAGCGGAAATATTTGATCGATCGACATCGGAAGTGCTCTTGCGCGTTCGCGGCCAACTCAAGCGTTCGGTCGAGATGGCCCGGACATTCGAACGCATCCTTGGCCAGGAGCGATCCGTATCCGCCCTTCTCGCGCGGTCTGACGACATCGCATTCGTGATTGACGAGGAGAGGTGTCTCGACGCGGCAAGCGAGATGGCTGAGGTACATTTTCGTTCACGCCATCTGATCTCGTCCAGGCTGAATGTGGTTTCTGTTTTGATCCCCGACATCGATTCGTGGCTGCGGCGAACCCTTCATTGTCTGGCCAGCGATGTTCCTCTCGATTCGACGTCGAGAATTTTCCGTCATGGAAAGGACGTCCATCAGATTGTGGTTGGCCTGTTGCCGAGAAGCATCAGTTCCCTGCCGATCTCCTGGCGTCGGCAGTTTCTGGTGACAATCCGCACGCTTTCGGCGTCGAGCGATGATCAATCGGTGATGGAGTTCGGATCGGCCTTTGGCCTGACGCCGTCGGAAATACGGCTGTGCAGCGTGCTTGCGCAAAATTATACGCTCAAGGAAGCGGCAGATACGCTTTCCGTGACACATGAGACGGCGCGCCAGCGATTGAAGACCATTTTTCAGAAAACCGGCACGAACAGGCAAAGCGAACTGGTGGCTTTGCTCAAGCGGCTGATGTGATTGATGATCCACCACTCCCATATGGGAGTTTCGAGGCCCGGCCATCGAGCGATATCCCTACTGTCGGTTTTAATATTCAGGCAGTAGGGGATACTTATGCTTTCAAAGAAGACCATGATCGCCGTTTCGATCATTCCGCTGGCGTTGGCATTGGCCGGCTGCAAGCACAATGATGATTCAGCAGAAGGGCCTGGTGGCCCCGGCGGCCCTGGTGGACCGGGCGGGGGGCTCGTGGCGGGTGACTACATCGCGACCAAGGCGACGGATACGGCTGCGGCCGCTGTGAAAGATGGCAAGACCCTGACCGCCGCAGCCAGCAATTCGGCAACAATCGAGTTGGCCTATGGCGCCCGCACTGCAAAAGCCGTGGATCCAGCAGCATTTTCGGTCAAGAAAAATGCCCAGGGCGGCATGGACATGACTGTCAATGGCGAGACGGTGAGTTTCGCGGATGGTGACAAATTCGTCGAGCCCGACGGCAAATCCTACGAATGGGAAAATGCCCGCGGCTTTCTCTCATCCCACACCTCGGACACGGCGAGTATTCTTGACGGGACCGACGAGAGATATCTGCAGGTCTGGCAGTATGACAGCGACAAGAACGGCGTTGGAACGATTGGCTATGCGGTGGTCGGTGCGGAGACTGCTCCGGAGACGGTGAAGGCTGAGGCCAACGCCACCTATAAGGGCCGGGCGCGTGTCGATACCCGTCAGGAGGCCGATATAACGGACCGCGTTGGTGTGCGTGGCGACCTGACCCTTGCCGCAAAATTCGATCAGGGCTCGGTTTCCGGTTCGATCGACAACATCGAGGCTCGCCAGCGCAACGTGGATACCGGCAACAAGTGGACTGGCTGGATGCCTGTGAATGGTGCGGCAATCTCGCTGACCGAATCCAAGATCAGCGCCAATGGCTTCACCGGCGGTGGTGTCGTCGGTAACGCAGCTGCCAATACCGCGATCGACGGCAATCTGAACGGCAGCACCTATTCAGGCCGCTTCTATGGTCCGAATGCGGAGCAGGTCGGTGGCGTGATCTCTGCGAAGGGCATCAGCGAAGGCGGCAAGTTCGTCGGAGCCGGGTTCTTTGCGGGTGAAAAGCAGTAACGGGTGGTCTGAAGGACAGCCATTCCGGGAGCCAAACGCGCCAGTCGCGTTTGGCTCCCTCTTTTGGAAGTACCCCCGATTACGGTGTCGAATCAGTGCATTTTCGGTTGATTTTCGTTCTCGCCGGCGCGCTGTGGCTTGGCGCCGGGCTGCCGTCCGTGGCAGCGGCCGCGACTGTCGGCGAGCAGGCGACGCATGCTATCCAGCTTGTCGGGCAGGGGGACTATGAGACAGCGCGCTCCGTGCTGCGCCAGGCGGTTTCGGGACGTCCCGACGCTCCGCTGCACCTTGCGCAGCTTGAAGGGCTGATCCTGCGCCAGCAGGGAAGAAATCGCGAGGCCGTGGAGGTCTTCCGATTTATCCTTTCGCGAGAGCCGAATTTCACCCCCGCCCGAATCGAATTGTCCAGCGCTTTGACCGATTTGGGTGATTCGGATGCAGCGCTGCACCAATTGCAAATTATCGAACTAGGCTCGAACGATCCCGAAATCCGCCGCCAGGCGCGTTCCTTCGGCGAGAGCGTGAAAGACCAGCGGCCCTATGGCTTTTCCGGTTATCTGAGTGTCCTTCCCTCGACCAATGTCAACAGGGGCTCCGGCCACGCCGTGGTCAAGGTGGGAGACATGGATTTCGAGATCGACGAGGAGGGCCGCAAGCAAAGCGGCGTCGGTTTCGGTGCGGGCGGCAATGCCTATCGCAGCTTTTATCTCGACAAGCAGAGCCGGCTGACATGGGCAGGCTCCGTCGATCTCAAGAATTACAGCGGAAGCGGGTTCGACGAACTCTCGCTATCCACCAGCCTTTCGCTGGCCAGACGCTTCGGGCGGCTGGAATTGCAGGCTGGACCTATCGTCGACTACCGTCTGCTCGCCTGGGAGCCCTATGCCTTCCGCTATGGTTTCTCGCTGGGTGGGTCTTTCGAATTGGGGCCGCATGTCAATGACCATGGAATCGGGACCCCGTATTTTCGCGTAAAAGGGACCCCCTGCTTGGGTTGATGAAGGGCACGGCGGTGAGCGCCCGATCAGGCGAAGCTGGTCGGGGTTGCACAGCCTGATCGGGCGCGGCTGATTGGCTTTTCGGCTTAGCTTTGAGAGCGGCTCTTGAAGCGCCAGGATTCGTTTCCGGTCTCGACGATCTCGCAGTGATGGGTGAGCCGATCGAGCAGCGCTGTGGTCATCTTGGCATCGCCGAAGACGCTGGGCCATTCGCCGAATGAGAGGTTGGTGGTGATGATGACGCTGGTGCGCTCGTAGAGCTTGGATACGAGGTGGAAG